>JAXGZF010000005.1:0-430132 GCA_040771865.1 Desulfobacterales bacterium | reverse complement strand
TACAATTCATGTTGTTTTTGGGTCAAGGAAAAGATTTTGAAGAAGGGCTGAGGGCTGAAACCTGAGACCTGAGGGGGAAGGACTGAGGGCTGAGGGATGAGACCTGAGACCTGAGGAAGAAGGGCTGAGGGATGAAACCTGAAACCTGAAGCTTTGAGCTTTGAGCTTCGACTCCCTGATCAACCTCCTTGCCAACGCGTCATTTTATGCATATATTCTTCAAAAAACTTCCGTTAAGGAACGTGCATGCGCATTCTTCTGGTCGAAGACGATTCAAAGATCGCCTCTTTCATCACAAAAGGGTTTACCGCCGCCGGATTCGCCGTGGATGCGGCCGCCGACGGAAACGAGGGGCTGCACCTGGCCCAGACCTGTCCCTATGATGCCGCGGTCATCGACATCATGCTGCCCGGCCTGGACGGCCTGAGCCTGATTGAACGCCTGCGCGCCCAGAAGATCAACATTCCGGTCATCATTCTCAGTGCGCGGCGATCCATCGACGACCGGGTTCGAGGGCTTCAGACGGGCGGAGACGACTACCTGACCAAGCCGTTCGCCTTTTCCGAACTGCTCGCCCGGGTTCAGGCCCTGATTCGAAGGGCCGGCGGCATATCCGATCCGACCCGGCTGAGCGTGGAGGACCTGACCATCGACCTGCTCTCCCGGGAGGTGTTTCGCAAGAACCGGAAGCTGGATCTTCAGCCCCTGGAGTTTTCGCTTCTGGAGTACCTGATGCGAAACGCCGGAAGGGTGGTTTCCAAAACCATGATCATGGAGCACGTCTGGAACTACAATTTCGATCCCCAGACCAACGTGGTGGAAGCCAGAATCTGCCGGTTGCGTGACAAGATCGACAAGGGCGTGGAACCCAGGCTGATTCACACGGTGCGGGGAGTGGGCTATGTTCTCAAGAAAGCCGAATAGACTGCGCCGCACCCTGGCCTTCCGCCTCACCCTCTGGCATGCGGGAATATTCACCCTCACCTCCTGCGTGGCCTTCCTGATGTTCTACATGCTGATTGTTTCCGTGATCCGGCAGCGGGTCGATGCGGATCTGCTCAGCCAGGTCAACCAGTTTTCGACCCTGCTTTCCGTCAAGGGCGTCGATGCGGTCAAGCGGGTCGCGGTTCTGGAAGCCCAGGCCGCGGGGGTCAAAAAGATCTTCATCCGCCTGCTCTACCGGAACGGAGAGATCTTTTCCTCCTCCAACATGACCTACTGGCAGGATATCGATGTGAACCGCGGGGCCCTGGATCAGGTTCTCAGCCGGGGCGCCCCGGTTTTCGACACCATGGTCATCGCCAAACGCAAATCGGAGATCCGGGTCTGCTACGGCATGATCGGTCCGGGAATTCTGCTGCAGTTCGGGCAGTCCATGGAGGAATACACCCGTTTTATCGAGGCGTTTAAAAAGATATTCATCGCCACCATGAGTCTGCTCGTGGTGCTGGCCGCCCTGGCCGGATGGTTCATCGCGCGACGGGCCGTATCCGGGGTCGAGGCGGTGACGCGGACCGCGCGCCAGATCGCGGACGGAGCGCTCGAAAAAAGGGTGCCCTCCCTGCCGGGACAAGACGAGATCAACCGGCTGGCCACCACCTTCAACGAGATGATCGACCGCATTCAGGCCCTGGTATCGGGCATTCGTGAAATGAACGACCATATCGCTCACGACCTGAAGAGCCCGGTCACCCGGATCCGCGGCCTGGCCGAGGTCACCCTGACCACGGACCGGTCCCTTCCCGCGTTTGAAGCCATGGCGGCCAGTACGGTCGAGGAATGCGACCGGCTTCTGGACATGATCAACACCATGCTGGTCATCAGCGAGACCGAGGCCGGCGTTCAGCGGCTGCAGCCCGAATCCCTGGACATGGCGGCCGTGGTCCGGGAAGCCTGCGAACTGTTCGAGCCCTTTGCCGAAGACAAAAAGGTCGGCCTGTCCTGCATCGCGCCGGATCGGGCCGTGATCCAGGGCGAGATCGGAAAGATTCAGCGCATGGTCGCCAACCTGATCGACAACGCCGTCAAATATACGCCTTCGGGCGGCTCCGTGGCCCTGACCCTGGCGGAGGAAACCGACCATGTCCGCCTGGAGGTGTCCGACACCGGCATCGGCATCTCGGAAAAAGATCTGCCGCATGTTTTCGAACGCTTCTACCGGTGCGATCGAAGCCGGTCCGAACCCGGAAGCGGACTGGGGTTGAGCCTGGTCAGGGCCATCGTTTTGTTTCACGGCGGAGACATCGCCGTGGACAGTGCGCCGGGCCGGGGAACTCGCATTCGGATTCTTCTGCCGAAAAATCCGGTGCAGAAAACCGCATAGAACCGGCATGCTTTCGAAAAAAATCCGGATTCGCGGTAACATGACCAAATGGTAATGTTTCGGTCATATTGCGGTAAGCTTTGCGTGCTATGGTTCGATCAGGCAGGAAAACGAAACTGCCGGGTCGTTATGAATCATTGAATCAATTTACAGGAGGAATCATCATGAATCCACTGAAGCGTTTTTCAAAATCGATTTCCGTCTTGCTGGCCTCGCTCATGCTGACGGGATTCGGGGCGTTTTCGCCATGGGTCGATGCGTCGCAGGCCGGGGTTCCGGAAAGCTTTACCGAGCTTTCCAAAAAGGTGAGCCCCGGCGTGGTGAACATTCGAACCGTCAAAACCATCAAGGGAGGGGGGCGCGTTTTCCGGCATTTTTTCGGCGACCGCTTCGGCGATCAATTCGACGGCAAGAACCCCTTTGAGGATTTTTTCAATCTCTTTCCCGAAAACGACCAGGGCCGGGAATTCAAGCAGCGAAGCCTGGGGTCCGGATTCGTCATCGATGCCGAAGGCTATATCGTGACCAACAATCACGTGATCGACAACGCCGATGAGATCATCGTCCGTCTTGCCGATGAAAAAGAGTTCGACGCGGAACTGGTCGGGCGGGATTCCAACACCGACATCGCGCTGATCAAGATCAAGGCGCCCGGGAACATCGCTTTTCTCAATATGGGCGATTCCGACGCCCTGGAAGTGGGCTCCTGGGTGGTCGCCGTCGGAAGCCCCTTTGGCCTGGAGCAAACCGTTACGGCGGGAATCGTCAGCGCCAAGGGACGCGTGATCGGTTCCGGACCCTATGACGACTTCATTCAGACCGATGCCTCCATCAACCCCGGAAACAGCGGCGGCCCGCTGGTGAACATGGACGGAGAGGTGGTGGGAATCAACACGGCGATTGTCTCGAGCGGCCAGGGAATCGGCTTTGCCATTCCCATCAACCTGGCCCAGGGCATCATTGCGCAGCTCAAGACCCAGGGAGAGGTGACACGGGGCTGGCTGGGCGTCAGCATTCAGGATCTTTCTTCGGAGCTCGCCGAATACTACCGGATCAGCGAGAAAAAGGGCGTTCTGGTGACCGAGGTATTCAAGGACGACCCGGCGGACAAAGCCGGAATTCAGGCGGGCGACGTGATCGTTGCCGTTGATGGAAAACCGGTTTCAACCAGCCGGGAGCTTTCCGCCCTCATCGCCAATCTTCCGGTCGGCCATGCGGCCAAGCTCTCCGTCGTGAGAAATGAACAAAGGAAAACCATCGAGGTCAAACTGGCCAAGCGGGCCGAGACCGCATCCCGCCCGGCCAGGAGTCGGGATCAAAGCGACGACTGGGGCCTGGCGGTGACGGAGCTCACCCCTGAGATCAAACGGCAGTTCGGATTGGAAAAGAATGAAACCGGCATTCTCGTGACCGGCGTGAGCGGAAACAGTCCTGCGGCAAAAGCCGGCCTGCAGCGGGGAGATCTGATCAAGGAAATGGATCACGAGCCGGTCCCGGACATCAAAACCTTCACGGCCCGAATGGACAAGATTCAGAAGGACCAGTCCACATCCCTTCTGATTCAAAGACCGCGCGAAGGATTCAGGGTGGTTACGCTGACCCGCTGATTTTTTCCTCCTCCAGCCTTCCGCCGTCAACCGCGGCGGCGGAAGGCACCCCTTTTTCGGCGGTCATCCGACGGCCTTGACGGCAAAAAGGCGGTCGATCTCCCGCTCCGTATACCCCAGATCGCCCAGAACGTGCCGGGTGTGCTCGCCAAGCGCGGGCGCGGATTTTCGGGCAATCGTGCGGGCCTTGCCGAAGTGAACGGGAAAGCCGGCGGCCTTGCCCTCCCCGTAAACCGGATGCTCAAAACTCCGAACATAGCCGTTGGCCAGGGCCTGGTCGTCGCAAAGCACATCTTCGATTCTCAGAACCGGACTGAACATCAGGCCGTATGCCGGAAAAATCTCCATCCATTCATCCCGGGTTTTACCGGCAAACACCGGATCGAAAATCGCGACCAGCTCGGGATAGCGCTGCTGGCGGCCGGCTTCATCGGAAAACCGGAAATCGTCGAGCAGCCGGCTCTGGCCGGTGGCCTCGCAGAACGGCTTCCAGTATCTTTCCTCGGGATGATGGGTTCCCATGATCCAGTTTCCGTCCTTGCACAGAAAGCTGTTTCGAAGCGGGGAGTTGTTTTCGCGGGCCCAGAGAACGGCCGGATCCAGGGAAAACATGCCCCGGATCGTCACATTGGACTGCATCAGCCACAGGGCGGTTCCATAGAGCGAGACATGAACCTCCTGCCCCGTGCCGAACCGCTCCCGGTAGAACAGAGCGCCGAGAATCGCCTGGGATGCGGAAATCGCCGCGGCCTGGTCCAGAACCGCGAGCTGCATCACCAGGGGTTCGCCGTTTCCGGTCGCGAACATCATGCCGGAACGGGCCTGGGCCATGGGATCGAAGGCGCCGGCATCCGACAGCGGGCCCTTCGGACCGAAGCCCGAAATGCCGGCATAGATCAGTTCCGGACGAATTCTTGCCAGGGACGGGCAATCTATTTTCAGGCGAATCCGGGTCGATTGGCGAAGATTGGTGATGAACACGTCCGCGGTTCGAATCAGTTCCTCAAACACCTGTCTTCCCTGGGCATGTTCGATGTCCAGGCAGATGCTTTTCTTGTTCGGGTTGGACACCTCGAACATCATGGAATTGGAATCCGGCGCCTTGAGGTTGATATGACCCAGGCCGTACCAGGTTCTTTCCGGATCACCGGACAGGGTTTCCACCTTGATCACCTCGGCCCCCAGTTCTCCCAGAATGGCGGCGGCGCCCGGGCCGGCATGAAACACCCCGCATTCTACGACCCGAATCGAGTCGAGCAGGCAGGCGCGATCTTCCTTGTTTCCTTTCATGGGCTCACTCCCGCATTGGTCCGCATTCCGGCAGCCGTCCCGTCCCGCTCATTCCGAATCTTTCAGAAAAGCCAGCAGATCGGCATTGGCGCTGCTTTCCGCTTCGATAAAGTGTTTCAGCGTCGCCACGGTCATGCTGATCACGGCCGGGTAGTTCTTTTCACTCGCCGATTGCAGGTCATCCATGACCACGGACACGAAGCTGATGACGCCGGCACGGTACCGGTGTTCTTTTAGCTGGGCCTGCTTTCTGGTCTCTCTGACGGCCGAACTTAAAGTATCTCTTGAAGATATGTCCGCTTCGGCCTGCAGCTTGGCCTGATCCTGAATTTCCTCCGTCTCCACAGCGTCGTTTGCCCCGCCCTTTTTCCTGAATGAATCAAAGATTTTCACCCGTTTCCTCCTGTTCACAATGTTCCGCGCCGAAAAACACTCGCGCTCAATTCAGGTTCGACCGCCGGATTCAAAACCCCGCGGCGAATCCTTCTGCTGATAATTTTTTTTGGGCAAAGGGTCAATAGAAGAATTCGAGAAACCCGGCCGGTCTCTTCGAACGCGGCATAACCCGCTTTGACAAGAATCGCAAACGTTGCAAGACCTATGGGGACGCCGAATCGGGGCATTCTCCGCCAAGAGCCTTGTAAAGACGGATCAGATTGGAGGCCGCCGCGCCCCGGCTGATCGCCGCCTGATCCTGATACGAGAGCAGGGACCTGCGGATATCGAGAACATCCCGGTAATCGATCAATCCGGCAAAATACCGGTTCCGGGCCAGGGCCAGGGACTGTTCGAAGGCATCCGCCGCCGCCTCCAGTGCCTGCAGCCGCGCCCGCTCCTCGGCAAGGGCCTTCAGGGCATTTTCCACCTCTTCCAGGGCGGCCAGCATCACGGATTCGTATTCGATCAGCGCCTGAAGACGGACGGCGTCCTGAACCTCGATGTCCCGGCGAATGGCGCCCGCATCGAAAACATTCCAGGAAAACTGCGGCCCGAAGCTGTAATATCGATTCGCGCTCGTCGACAGGTTCGGCGCGTCCAGCCCGAGAGAACCGAAAAGCGAAAACCGCGGGTAAAGCCGGGACTCGGCAACGCCGATTCGCGCCGTTTCCGCGGCCAGGGTCCGCTCGGCGCGGCGCACATCGGGCCGGTTTCGCAGCACCTCGGCCGGCGCCTTCAAGACGATTTCGTGAGGGCCGGCAGGTATGGGCTGAGACTCGACCAGTTTTTCGCGCACCGCTCCGGGATAAGCGCCCAGCAGGACGGCCAGCCGGTTTTCGGCCGCCTCGATATCGCTTCGCAGCAAGGGAATGCCGGACCGGACATCTTCCAGATACGCCCTGCCCTGCTGCACGTCCAGATCGCTTGCAAGCCCTGCCCGGTATCGAATCATGGCCAGATCGTAAAGCTCCTGCGCAATCCGCAGACCGGCTTCGGCGGAGCGAAGTCGCGCCTGCAGGGTTCTCGCATCCACGTAATTGAGCGCCACCTCGCCGGACAGACTCACCCACGCATCGTTCAGGGCTTCCTGGTCCGACTCCAGATCCGCCTGCGCCGCCTCGACGGAGCGGCGAACGCCTCCGAAGAAATCCAGCTCCCAGCCCGCATCGAAACCCAGCATGTATGACTCGTCATGCCGCCATCCGCCGGAAGACTGTCGGGCGCCGCTGTAGGTCGCCGAACCCGAGGCGTCGAGAACGGGATACTGTTCCGATGCGCTCTTTCCTCTGCGTGCCCGGGCCTCGAGCACTCGTGCGCGGGCCTTTCGAACATCGGTATTGCTTTGAACCGCCTGTTCGACCAGATCCGTCAGAACCGGATCATCAAAGACCGTCCACCACTGGACAAAGGACTGCACCGATTCGGAACCGGGAGATGATGCGGTATCCGGCTGGTTGTTCCACCTTTCCGGCGCAGCGGGTGACGGAGGCGCGTAATCCGGCCCCACGGCCGCGCAGCCCCAGAACAGCAGACACGCCGTCAGGCAGATCCATGAGAACGATTTTATCATTATTTTCCGGATCACGTCATTCGTGCCTCAGAGCCTCGATCGGATCCAGCCGCGCGGCCTGCCGGGCGGGAAGATATCCGAAGACAACGCCCACGGCCGCCGAGAAAACAAAGGACAGCGCGATGATGCCCGTGTTCAGAATAAAGGGGACCTGCAGAATGCGAACGAGAACTGCGGAGGACACCAGCGCCAGCGCAATGCCGATGACACCGCCGATCGAGGAAAGCACCACGGCCTCGATCAGGAACTGCAGCAGCACCTCCCGTTCCAGGGCGCCGACGGCCAGACGGATGCCGATCTCACGGGTGCGTTCGGTAACGGAAACCAGCATGATGTTCATGATGCCGATGCCGCCGACCAGAAGGCTGACCGCGGCGACGGCGCCCAGAAGCGCGGTCAGCACGCGGGTGGTTCCGGTAAGGGTTTCAGCGATTTCCTTCATGTCGGCGATGTGAAAATCATCATCCTGCGTGGCCGGAATGCGGCGCCGCTCCCGCAGAAGTCCGGCGATATCGCCGGCGGCCTTCTCGGTGGAGGCGCCTTTTTCCACCGAAACCTGAATAATGCCGATGTCCTGATTGCCGGCGATGCGCCGCTGAAAGGTCCGCAGCGGAATCAGCGCCAGGTCGTCCTGATCGGTGCCGAACCCGGATTGCCCTTTGGACGACAGCACGCCGATAACCTGACACGGAATCTTTTCGATTCTCATCTTGCTTCCCGTGGGATCCTGGGTTCCGAAAAACTTCTTTCGCACCGTGGCTCCCAGAATGCAGACCGCCTTGCCGGATCTGAGCTCGTTTTCCGTGAATTGCCGCCCGGTTTCCAGGGGCCAGTCCCGAACCCTGAAAAAACCGTTGTCCGTCCCCGTCACCGTGGTGGACCAGTTCTGATTTCCGAATACGACCGTGCCGGAGCTGGATGCCGACGGGGCGATTGCGGCCAGATTGGGGATTTGACGGGAAATGGCCTGAACGTCCTTTGCGTCAAAAGGGCTCGCGCTGGCCGAACTGCCGCCTGGACCGCGGTGCTGCCCGATCCGGATCACCAGCAGATTGCTTCCCAGCTTTTCGATATCGGCCGAGACCTGGGCCGTGGCGCCGCCGCCGATGGTGACCATGGCAATGACCGCGGCCACGCCGATCACGATGCCCAGCATCGTCAGCAGGGATCGCATTGCATTGCGCCGGATTTCCCGCAGCGCCAGCACCAACGAATTCCAGACCATAATGCGTCCTTGATCTAATCCTGACTTTGAATGACGCCGTCCATGAATCGAACAATTCTTCCGGCATACCGGGCCATATCCGGCTCGTGCGTCACCATGACGATGGTGATGCTCCGGTTGCGGTTAAACTCGCACAGCAGTTCCATGATCTCGCGGCTGCGCGCCGAATCCAGATTCCCGGTGGGCTCGTCGGCCAGAAGCACGGCCGGTTCCGTGACAATGGCCCGGGCAATGGCGACGCGCTGCTGCTGCCCGCCGGAAAGCTCTCCGGGGGTATGGCGTTCCCAGCCTTTCAAACCGACGGACTCGAGCGCTTTCAGTGCCATTTCCCGGCGCGTTCCAGCGGGCAGTTTCCGGTAAATCAGCGGCAGTTCCACGTTTTCCAGGGCGGAAGTGCGCTTGAGCAGGTTGAACCCCTGAAAGACGAACCCCAGGTAGTGACGACGAAGCCGGGCCCGCTGATCGCGCGAAAGCCCTCCGACCTCAACGCCCTTGAACCGGTACGACCCGCTGGTGGGCGTGTCCAGACCGCCGAGAATGTTCATGCAGGTGGATTTTCCCGAACCGCTGGGCCCCATCACCGCCATGAAGTCGCCCTCCTCGATGCGCAGGGCGACATCGCGCAGGGCATGCAGGACGGACTGCCCGTGGCCATAGGTCTTGGTGATGCCGGACAGTTCGATCAGCGGGACCCCGGCTTCGGGCTCGACCGCCTGCAAAAGCCGTTCATTCATGATCAGGATTTCTCCATGTCGATGATCAGCAGGTCGCCGGCATGAATTTCGCCGGACCGTATTTCCGTCATGCTGCCGTCGGTTGCGCCGGTGGTCACGGACACCGGAAGCGGCGCGTTGTCCTTCAGAATCCAGACGCGGCGCATGTTTGAGTCACCCGGCAAACCGGCGCTTTTGTCCTTTGGCTGGGTCCGGCGCGGTCTGGGCATGAGTCTGGACAGAAATCCGCGGCTTTCTTCGATCTTTGCTTCCTCGGGTTCCGCGGGCGAAAACCGCAGCGCGGCGTTGGGAACCAGCAGAGCGTCGGCAAGGTTCTGAACCATGATGTCCGCCGTTGCCGTCATTCCGGGCAGCAGCAGCATGTCCGGGTTCTCGACCGACAGGACGGTTTCATAAGACACCACGCCGCTTTCCGTACTGGAAGCATACCGTACCTGCACAATCCGCGCTTTGAAATACCGGTCCGGATAGGCATCCACGGAAAAATCCGCCTCCTGCCCTTCCCGAATCTGTCCGATATCGGCCTCATCCACATTCACGTGAAGTTCCATTCGGGAAAGATCCTCGGCCAGGGTAAAGAGAACCGGAGTTTCGAACGATGCCGCCACGGTCTGGCCGGGTTCAACCTTGCGCTCCAGAATGATCCCGTCAATCGGAGAACGGATAACGGTTTTTTTCACATCCGACTCATATTCGTTCAGAACCGCTTCGGCCTGGGTAATCCCGGCCTGAGCGGCGGCCTCGTCGGCCAGCGCTTTCTGAAGGGCCGCCTGAGCCGAATCCAGTTCGAGAAGCGAGGGCAGCCTGCCGCCGCTGAGTTCCCGGGCATGATTCAGACGGTCAAGCTCGCTGCGGGCCTCGAAAACAGAGGCCTGGGATTGAAGCAGTTCGGCCCGTGCGGACTCCAGAGACGCCTTGGACTGAAGCACCTGAGCCTCGAGCTTGGAAGCGTCCAGCAGGGCCAGCACCTGCCCGGTTTTCACCGTATCGTTGAAATCGACCATCACGGTCTTGACCGTGCCCGACACCTCCGTGCCCACTTCCACCTTGTTGACGGGCTGAATGGTGCCGGTTGCCGTCACCGTCACCGCCAGACGGCCCTGTTTTGCCGAAGCGGTTTGATACCGGACCGGCGACCGGCTTTGAAAACCATAATGTCTGACAAGGACAAGGGCAACAAGCAGCAGGACGGCAACCGCGCTCCAGATGAGGATTCTTTTCCGGCCGAATGCGGACTTGCGGATTCCGATTTTATCGGCAATCGGGTCTGAATCTTTCGAAGAAAGAGAATTCATTTAAACTCCAAACCCCTCTGCTTTACAGGACTTTTTGAACAACCACACAATAGCATGCGCCGAAGGTTCGTCAAGGACGAATCGCCCTGTTTCATGAATACGCCGCAACCGTTTCGGCATCAACGGCTTTTGTTGTTGTCGCATTTCATGTGCACAAGGTTACAGAATCAATTTGAATGCAGGCCATCCACAGTCCGGGAAATTCGATTATTCTGAAGTTTTTTGATGCAAAGTCGGTTTTCTTTTTGGATCGATTCCAACCTGTAACCTTTTGATTCGTTTCCCCGACAAAGTTTTCAGAATAATGCCACGGCCGCCGACAACCCGACGCACCGAAGAAAGGCGCGAACGACAATGATGAAAAACCTGATGACATCCATAGCGGTATGTGCAATGATTACCGGGCTATCGGTATTTATAATGATTATGGGTCTTTGCACATGATTGCCGCCCGGTTGCTCGAATGAGTTTCATGGTTCGGATCGATTGGGCAGGCCGGCCTTCGACCGGTTCGATACGGATGAAGACGGGAAAATCAGCCTGGAAGCGTTCAAAAAGTTTTCTCCTTTCAGGCGGACGCCCGATGATATGTTCAAACGTCCGGGCCAAAACACGGACGGCGTTCTGAAATTGGACGAATTTGAGAATGCAGGGCTGCCGCGCGAAAGGCGGCGCTGACAAAAATACAATCACTTTGGCGACGGCTCTGTTCTGAATGGATCTTATGGATCTGACTGCGGCGGCGGACGCCCTCATCGTGCAGCAGGTGTTGGATGGCGACACGGAGGCTTTTGCGATCCTGCTGACCCGGCACCGGCATCATGTTCTTGGCATCGTCCGGAAACATGCGCCGTACGACGAGGTTGAAGAAATCGCCCAGGAGGTATTTATCCGCGCCTATCAATCGCTGCCGGCGCTTGAAAAACAGGACCGGTTCAAACACTGGCTGAGTTCCATTGCCGTGAAAACCTGCTGCGATTTCTGGCGTAAGAAATACCGGTCCAGAGAAATATCGATCTCGAATTTTTCCACCGAACAATGCAACCGGCTGGATCAGATCCTGTCCAGCCAATCGAATCAGGACTGGATCGAAGACAATGCGCGTCGGGAAGTCCGGGAAATGCTGGACCAAGCCTTGAATCATCTCGGACCGAAAGACCGGATGGCGCTCGAACTCGTTTATCTGGAAGGCCTGTCTTGCAGGGAAGCGGCCGAATTGCTGGGATGGTCCATCGTCAACGTCAAGGTTCGGGCCTTCAGATCCAGAAAAAAACTCCACTCGCTGTTATCCAAACCAGGGAGGCTGTCATGAAAAACGATGCGCTGAAAGCGCTGCTGCGAAAAGCCTATCTTGAAAAGGAAAAACTTCCTGTCGGCGATCGGTGGGAACAGAACACGATGCGGGCCATCCGGCGCCTGCCGCATTTCCGAGGCTCAAACCACCTGGCCGCGTTTGAAGCGCTGGTCTGGAAATTCGCGCCGGCCGCCGCCGCGCTGGTTGTTCTTTTCACCCTTGCCCTGTTCAGCATGGATCTGATACCGGATTCGGAAATGGTTCACTGTCTTTTCAACGGATTCAACCAGGACGGCATCGCCCGGTATTGGACGATCTGAGGCGTTCTTATGAAAAAATGGCGTTTGATCGCGGGAATCCTGCTGGTATTCATTCTGGGACTGGTCGTCGGCTCCTGGGGAACCGGCATGTATCTGCGGAACCGGCTGGACCGGTTCAGAGAAAACCCCGAAAGTCGAAAAGCCTCCATCCTGGAACGGCTCGACCGAAGACTCGGGCTCACGGATGCGCAACGATCCGTATTTCTAAGCATTATCAACGAAACCGAGCAGAAGGTCGGAAAAAGCTTTGAAAAGCATGAAGCGGAAATGAAGGGCTTTATCGACGGAAGCTTTGCGCAGATGGCACGGATTCTGAGCCCTGAACAGCGCGAAAAGCTCGATGCGCTTCGGCTGGAGCTCGAAGAACGAAGAAAGGCGTGGAAAAACACGCACGGCGGCAAAAACCGTATACCCCCGCCCCCTGAATGACCCCCTTGGTCTGTCCTCCGTCCGCCGGGTTCGGAGCGAAGGAAGGGTTTTTCCGGCAGGACCCCGCCATCGGCGATGTCCCTGAATTCCGTCATGGGCTGGAGTCAGAAATATGCCTGCAATCCGGAAACAACGGACTCGAAACTTTGAATTTCGGACCCGTTCGAACTGTTGTCGATCTGATCCATGCCGGTTTTCCGTTCATCGTGAACAAATTGCGTTTCAAAGAAGATCCGATCTTCGCCGGAAAGCGTCAGCTCCCGGCTCGCCCGCATCTTTTCAACCACGACCTGCTTTTCCCGGTTCAGGGAGACCGGAACGAAAAAGTTCCGATAGGTCATGGAAGGCAGAATTCTGGCTTCAAAATAAGAAACCCGAACTTCTAAACCGTTAAAATCCACCAGATGCCACAGGCGGGCGCTGAAGTAAAGCCGGTCGCCGGAAACAGACCAGAGCGTTTTATCACAACCGGCCGCCTGAAAACGGGACGCCTGCATCTGAAGCGCATTCGGGTCGCCCTTCAGGCAAAGGGCGCGGATATATCCGTTTTCCGTGACGTCTTCGTGGCTCTTCTTCGTCCAGGCCGCGCTTCGCCTTCGAGCCCCCGCCTTCTGGAACCGGTCCTTGTAGACAAAGGAGCAGTAATTGACCGGAAGATCGATTCGTCTGCCCCTCGCAAACCGGATCAGCTCCAGGGCCGCCAGTTCGGATTCGAGCACCGTAACCTTTTCCCCGTGCAGAAAGGTGTAGTTTCTTCGAACCACCTGGTTGAAATTGTGCGGCGTGAGCCGAAGCTGGTGCAGATTCAGAAAATCGATTCCGGCGTTTGCCATTTCCACGATCTTCGCCTTCATGAGCTCAGAATCTTCCGGAACGGCCGGAATCTCGACGGCCACACGGGGAATGATCCCCACGGCGGATGCGGCTTTTTCCAGGCAGTACTGCACGGCGCCGATATCGAACCGGATTTCGTCCAGGCCCGCATCCCGAAGCCTTGAAAGCATGTCCCGTGTTGCCAGGGTTCCGTTGGTGTACAGCCAGGCGTAGATGCCGGCGCCGAATTTTTTCTTGACGGCGGCCAGATAGCTCAGGCTCCGCTCAAAGGTCAGCAGGGGCTCTCCGCCGCTGATGCTCACGCCCCTGAACCGGAATTTTTCGATATAGTCCGCATAGTCCGAAGGCTTGGAAAACTGCACGGTCTGAGTGGTGGGAACGTCGACCCCGCTTTGTTCCGTGGGGCAGTAGAAACAGCGGCAGTTGCATTTGCCGTTGATAAACAGACAGGACCACAGGCCCTGTCCGCAGATTTCGCACCCCGAAGACAGCCGGGCGCAATCGAGCTTGGTGTCCCGGCAGCCGAATTTCACCCTCCCCTGCAGATCGGAAAGAATGCCGGCGCGACGTTTCTCTGCGGCAAGGGCCTCATCGATTGAAAGCCATCGCAGGTCCTCGTAATCTGTGGCGTATTCCCGCCGGTTGGCTTCAATCAGCCTGTTTCGATAGCTATCCGATGCGTTCATATGTCTTGATCCGATCCGGGAGCTGAACTTCGGACCCGGAAATGATGCACGGGTTTGTTTTTATTAGCAAAAGAGCTGAACTTAAGCAAGAAGGAAAAACCGGCGCGGCATTTCCGGGCGCTTTCATATGGCGGCATGCTATCCGCCGGCGCCCGCTTGACATCAGCCGGACATTGGCTTAAACAAACTTCGTTACAGACGCGGCGATCGCCTGCCGTTTTAATTTCTGCACACAAGGAGACCGTTATGTCGGCAAGAATACTCAGCGGCACGGAAATTTCAAAAGAGATCATCGATGAAATCGCCTCGGAGGTTCGGGCAATCCAGGAGAAACACGGCATCGTTCCGGGCCTGGCGACGATTCTGGCGGGAGACAACCCCGCATCGCTTTCCTATGTATCCTTGAAAATTCGAACAGCCAGGCAGGTCGGGTTCAAGGAGGTCCAGGACAACCAGCCGGCAACCATCAGCCAGAGGGATCTGCTGGCGATCATCGAAAGCTACAACCGGGACGAAAGCATTCACGGCATTCTGGTTCAGCTCCCGCTTCCCGGCCACATCGATGCGGATGCGATCATCAACGCCATTGATCCGGACAAGGACGTGGACGGCTTTCATCCGGTCAACCTGGGGCGGCTGCTCATCGGCGGTTCTCACGTGAAATTTTTGCCCTGCACGCCCGCCGGCATTCAGGAGATGATCCGCCGGGCCGGAATTTCTACCGACGGCGCCGAAGTCGTGGTGGTCGGGCGCTCCAATATCGTGGGCAAACCCATCGCCAACATGATGCTTCAAAAAGCGGACGGCGCCAACGCCACGGTCACCGTGGTTCATACCGGCACCCGGAACCCAGAGGCCCACTGCCGCAGAGCGGACATTCTGATCGTTGCCGCCGGTATGCCCGGTCTGGTCAGGCCGGACTGGATCAAGCCGGGCGCCTGCGTGATCGACGTGGGCGTCAACCGGGTCGGAGAAAAGATCAGCGAGAAAACCGGCCGGAAGGTAGCGATGCTGCGCGGAGATGTGGATTTTGAAGAGGCCCGTAAGATTGCGGGCTTTATTACGCCCGTACCCGGCGGCGTGGGACCCATGACCATCGCCATGCTGATGAGAAACACCCTCAACTCGCTGAAGTTCAGACTGAAAGCGCTTTCCGGGCCCCGGTGACGGGATGCGTCGCGCAATCCCCGGCTGGCCTTTTACGGAAGCCGTCGTGATGGTGGTGATTTTGTCTTGACAGATTCCGGAAAACTTCCTAAAGGGAAACGAATGATTGAAAGCAATATGGATTGCGCATAAGCAGAGAACCATGCAGATCAGGCACCACATCGCATACACCTACAAGTATTAATGCCTGCCGCCCTGAACCCCAAGGGTGAGCAGGCTTCCCCGCAGTTTTTCGCCGCAAGGCTTTTTTGACAACCCACTGGATCGAGTTTTCTATCCACGGATAAAACTTCCAACTTTAAACGGAGGAATTTATGAAACGTCTGCTTTTCTTGAGTCTGGTCCTTGTCTTCGGCGCCGCCTGCCTGATGCCTGGATTCGCATCTGCCGCAGAGGGCAAAACCTTTAACCTGACTTACAGCATTTTCTTTCCCCCGACCCACGGCCAGTGCAAAGCGGGTGTGGAATGGGCCCAGGAAGTTGAAAAACGCACCAACGGCGCGGTCAAGATTACGGTTTTTCCCGGCGGAACGCTGACCAAGGCCGATCAGTGCTACGACGGCGTGGTCAACGGCATCTCGGATATCGGCATGTCCTGTTTTGCCTACAACCGCGGACGGTTTCCCCTGATGGAGGCCGTGGACCTTCCCATGGGATATCCCAGCGGTCAGGTCGCCACCCGCGTAGCCGACGAATATGCCAGGACCATGGCGCCCAAGGAACTGGATGACGTCAAGGTGCTTTACATTCACGCCCATGGCCCCGGGTTGCTTCACACGCAGAAGCCGGTTGCAACCATGGAGGATCTCAAGGGAATGAAAATCCGGTCGACCGGGCTCAGCGCCAAGGTGGTCGAGGCGCTCGGCGGAGTTCCCGTGGCCATGCCGCAGCCGGAAACCTATGAATCGCTGCAGAAAGGCGTGGTCGACGGAACCTTCACGCCCATCGAAACCCTGAAGGGATGGCGCCAGGCCGAAGTGGTCCGCTCCACGACGGACAGCTTCTCGGTGGGGTACACCACTGCGATGTATGTGGTCATGAACAAAAGCAAGTGGAACGCCCTGCCCGCCGATATTCAGAAGACGATTGAGGAGATCAACTCGGAATGGGTGGGTCGTCATGGAAAAATCTGGGATGACCTGGACATCGAGGGTCGAAACTACACTCAGAGCCTGGGCAATGCGATCATTCCGCTGACCGATGCCGAAAGCAAGCGCTGGGCCGAAAAGGTTCAGCCGATCATCGATCAGTATGCCAATGCCCAGAAAGAAAAGGGACTGGACGGTGAAAAGGCCGTCGCAACGGTCAGGGCCCTGATTGAAAAATATCGGAAGCACTGATCAAAATCCGTAAGGAATGCTTTCATGGACCGAGCGTATCAAAAAACCAAATCGTTTGCCGTCGGATTCAACTGGATCGCATGCATTGCAATTGTGATCATGATGCTGCTGACCACGACCGATGTAATCATGCGGCTGGTGGCGACGCCGATTCCCGGAGTCTACGAGATCGTCGGTCTGCTGGGCGTCGTCGCGGTTTCCTTTTCCCTGGCCTACACCTCCGTGGAAAAAGGACACATCGCCGTTGAATTTCTGGTGAGCAAGCTGTCCCGACAGACTCAGGCAGTCGTTGCCGCGGCAAACGATTTTCTTTCACTGGTTCTGTTTTTCTTCATCTGCCGGCAATGCGTCGTGTATGCAGGCGTCCTGAAACAGAGCGGCGAGGTCAGCCTCACCATTCAGATGCCGATTTATCCCTTTGTGTACGGAATCGCGATCGGATGCGCGGCGCTTTGCATTGTGCTGCTGCTGGAGTTGATTCAATCAATCAGAAGGATCGTTCAATGAGCCCCACGATCGTCGGCCTGATCGGCATTTCTGCGCTGCTGATCCTGATATTCTCCAAGATGCCGGTGGGATTTCTCATGGCATTGATCGGTTTCGTCGGCTTCGGCTTTCTGGTATCCTTTGAAGCCTCGCTGAACCTGATCGCCAGGGATGTGTTTGCGGTATTCGGATCGTATAATCTGACGGTCATTCCCCTGTTCGTGCTCATGGGTCAGATCGCCTTTCATTCCGGAATCAGTGCGCGTCTGTTCGACACGGCCTATAAATTCATGGGCCATCTGCCCGGAGGCCTGGCGATCGCCACCATCTGGGCCTGCGCCGCGTTTTCGGCCATCTGCGGTTCCACAAACGCGACGGCGGCCACCATGGCTGCAGCCACCCTGCCGGAAATGAAACGGTATAATTACAAGGCCGGCCTTGCCACCGGCGTGGTGGCAGCCGGCGGCAGCCTCGGCATATTGATTCCTCCCAGCGTGATTTTCATCGTTTATGGAATCATGACCGAACAGTCCATCGGGAAGCTCTTCATAGCAGGGATCATTCCCGGAATCCTGCTGACCCTGCTGTTCATCGTCACCATTGTTGTCTGGGCCATGCTGAAACCCGAGCTCGCGCCGCGCGCGCAAAGGGCAAGCTTCAGGGAAATGATCGCTTCTCTCTCCGGTCTGGTCGAAACCCTGGTCCTGTTTCTGCTGGTGATGGGAGGGCTTTTTGCCGGCTTCTTCACGCCCACGGAAGCCGGCGGCATCGGCGCCTTCGGCACGCTGGCGCTGGCCGTCGTGAAACGCAATCTGACCTGGAAGGGTTTTATTGCCGCCCTGTTTGAAACCACGCGAATCTCGTGCATGATTCTGGTCATCGTGGCCGGAGCAACCATATTCGGCCACTTTTTGGCCGTATCCAGAATCCCCTTTGACATCGCCAACTGGATATCGGGTTTTGATCTGCCGCCTTACGTAATCATGTTTTTCATCATTCTCGTCTATCTGGTGGGTGGATGTTTTATTGATGCCCTGGCCCTGATCATGCTGACGGTTCCGATCTTCTATCCGGTCATCACCCACTTCGGATACGATCCGATCTGGTTCGGCGTGATCATCGTTCTGATCACGCAGATCGGAATCATCACCCCGCCGGTGGGAATCAACGTCTACGTGGTCAACGGCGTGGCCAGGGACGTTCCGCTTGAGGTGATTTTCAAGGGGGTGGTGCCCTTTCTGATTGCGCTGATCATCGGAACCTTTCTGCTGATTCCGTTTCCGCAGATCGCCCTGTACCTGCCGGGTCTGATACGGTAAAATACACGCGTCGACAAAACGATCGGAGCCGAGGTCCCTAAAGGACTTCGGCTCCGTTGTTTCTGAAAAAACTGTAATACAGGCTGTTGAAAAAACAAGAATCCGGTCGTCGGGCGCAGTTTTCCGGCGACCCGTTAAAGCGGAAAAGGGACGGCGTCCAGCCCCCGGGCCTCATTCAGCCCCAGCATAATGTTCATGTTCTGAACAGCCTGTCCGGCCGCGCCTTTCACCAGGTTGTCGATCACTGAGACAAGGACGATCTGTTCGCTTCTCTTGTCTTTTCGAACGCCGATCTCACAGATGTTCGTTCCGCGAACGTTCAGCGTATCGGGCATCAGATCATCCGAACAGAGGCGCACGAAACGTCTTCCCGCGTAAGCCTCGCTGATGCAGCTCCGCATGGCTTCAGCGGAAACCGCGCCCGCGGGCCTCAGGTACAGGGTGGTGAGCATGCCCCGAGTCATGGGCACAAGGTGAGGCACGAAACAAAGCGGCACCGGCCTCCCCGCCTCCCGGCCGAGGATCTCCTGCATTTCCGGAGTATGCCGGTGAGCGCCGACCTTATACGCTTTGAACGAATCATTGACCGAGCAGAAATGGCTGGAAATGGAAAGCGAACGCCCCGCGCCGCTGACCCCGGACTTGGAGTCGGCAATGATGTGATCGAGGTCTATCATGCGCTTTCGAATCAGGGGAACCAGCGGCAGCAGCACGCTGGTCGGATAGCACCCCGGATTTCCGATCAGGTCCGCTTTGCGTATCTGTTCGGTATACACCTCGCTCAGGCCGTACACGGCTTGTTCGGTCAACTCCTTTGCCGCATGCGGCTGATAAAAGGCCTCGTAGGTCGAGAGATTCCGGAACCGGAAATCCGCCGAAAGATCGATGACCCGTTTCTGACAGCGGATCAGCCCTGGAATCAGTTCCATGGGAAGCTGATGCGGCAGCGAGGTAAACACCACATCGGCCATTTCGCTGACCTTTTCTTCGGAATACGGTTGACAGACCAGATCCACGTACCCGGAAAAGGCCGGATATATCTTGTCCAGCCGGATTCCGGCATACTGCCGGGAGGTAATGATCGTCAACTCGACATCCGGATGCCCGATCAGCAATCGAACCAGTTCTGCGCCGGCATATCCCGTTGCGCCCAGCACACCGACTCGCACCATAAAATTCCTCCTTCAAAATAACGGCGCACGGCAAAATGCCGGTGCAACCGTATCGGTCGACGCACGGCTTCATGCGTCAGGATGTTTTTGGGTCAAATTCGAGGTCAGATCTTTAATAATAGACATCACGTTCTGTCCGTGTTTTTTGGCAATCTGATGCGCCTCGTCCACCACGCCGGCCGCCTGCTCGCGAAGCACCGACAGTTCAGGGAGCGGCATGCCGGCCTTCTGATATTTCCATGCCAGCAGCCGCATCGCCAGCTTCTCTTCCTGATTTCTGACAAATCCCATTGCCGTCCTTTCCTCCATACCACCGGGGTTCAGAATTGTTTGACCCTGAGCATATTGGTTGTGCCCTGCGCCCATACCGGATGACCGGCCGTAATGACGGCCAGATCGCCTTTGCCGACCAATCCGGTCTTCCAGACTGTCTGGGCGGTCTGCTCGATTTTTTCGTCCGTATCCCGGGTTTCCCGAACCAGACTGGGAATACAGCCCCAGTAAAGCGTTAGACGTCTGACAGTGCGTAAATCCGGCGACAGGGCCAGAATCCTGGAACGGGGTTTGAACCGGGATATGTTTGCCGCCGTGAATCCGGACCGGGTGGTGGCCGCAATGACGGCGGCATTCAGGTGATCGGCCAGAATGCAGGATGCATAGGCCACTGATTCGGAAATATTCTTTTCGGGCATCATCTTCAGATACCGTTCATGGTCGAAGCTTTTCTCCGCGTTTTCAGCGATGCGCGCCATGAATTTCACCGACTCGACCGGAAATCCTCCCGAGGCCGTCTCTTCGGAAAGCATGACCGCATCGGCGCCGTCCAGAACCGCATTGGCGACGTCGGCCGCTTCCGCACGGGTGGGGCGGGGAGAATCCACCATGGATCGAAGCATCTGGGTGGCGATAATGACCGGCTTGCCCAGTTTGTTCGCCATTTTCACCAGCATTTTCTGAATGGCGGGCACTCTTTCAAGCGCGATCTCCACACCCAGATCCCCCCGGGCCACCATAATGCCGTCAGCCGCGTCCATGATTGCCTCGATGTTGTCCAGGGCCTCGTGTTTCTCGATCTTGGCGATGACCGGCACGCTTTTCCGGTTCTTCGAAATAATGCGTTTCAGATGAAGAATGTCCTCGGCTCTGCGCACGAAAGACAGGGCCACAAAATCCACATCGTTTTCCAGTCCGAAAAGAAGGTCCTCGTAATCCTTGGACGTCATGGCGTCGACCGATATCGTCGAAGACGGCAGGTTGACCCCTTTGTGAGAGGTCAGAACACCGCCGGTGATCACCTTGCAGACAATGTCGGGCCCGGCGGAGTACAGCACGGTTAATTCCAACATCCCGTCGGCCATCAGGATGGAATCTCCGGGACGGACCTCTTTGGACAGATCATCGTAGGAAACCGAAACGCGTTCCAAAGTGCCTTCGACCGGATCACCGGTCAAAACGAATGTCTGCCCCGGCGAAAGCCGCAATCCGGGTTCCGGAATCACGCCGACCCGTATTTTCGGGCCGCACAGATCCTGAAGAATCGCGACCGGTTTTCCCAGATCTTCTGAAACCGCGCGAATGATTCGAATTTTTTCAAGATGTTCGGCATGCGTTCCATGGGAAAAATTCAACCGGGCCACATCCATTCCGCCGGCAACCAGTTCACGGATCATGTCCCGCGTTTCGCTGACGGGGCCGATGGTGCAAACGATCTTGGTTTTGGGCATGATCACCCTCCCTTTGAAACCGGCGGCCTCATCCTTCGGCCTCCGCGCCGGCAGGCAGGCAGATCCGCATCAGCGCGTGTTCCAGAATGATCTTCGGGGCCTGTCCGGTGGATTTGAGCTGATAATCCGCCTCGGCCAGGCAATCGACCGCGGCCATAAGATCGGCCCGGGAAAAATTGTAGGAAAGCCGCCACAAGGAATAGATATGATAAGTACTTTTTGAATTTTTGACAATAAAAAGATCCGAAGCCGGCTGTCTGCGACGCCTGGATTTGGATCCGGAATCGTTTGCGCTTTCTGCCTGCGCTTCCTGCCAGTGATTCAGGCGGTCGGAAAGCATCTGATCGTAGGATGCCATCAGTGGCGCCACCTGGCTGTTGAATACCGGAAAGGACTGATCCCGCAGTTTGCGGATCTGTGGATTTCTTTCCGAGAAATCCCGAATCAGCAGCAGCTTTCGAACCTGATTGATCAGGGCGGACAGAATCTGCAGCGGATGCAGGCCGGTTTTCAGCAGGGAGTCAACCAGTGCCAGCGAATCGGCGAGCTTTCTTTCCGCCACGGCGCCGGTCAGAGCGTAGATCGGATCCTGCCGGGTGCGGCTCAGAACGGCCCGCACATCCGCGACGGTAATCCGCTTTCGCTCCCCGGTGAAATCGATCAGCTTGTCCAGGTTGTTGAAAAAATTTCTCGGGTCAAAGCCGGTCATGTCGAAAAGTGCATCATAGGCATCGCGGGCCATCTGCTTTCCGCTTTTCTGAAGCCTTTCGGACATCTGCTGATGCAATACCGCGTCCTGAAGTTTTCGATCGGCCTTCCGCTCCCCGGCCGGAACCGAACAGTCAACGACCATGCCCTTTTCTTCAATGGCCTGGAAAAGCGCGCTTCGCTTTTCCACGCTCTGAAGCACCAGGATCAGATGGTTTCCCTGCGGAAAACCTTTTTCAATAACCCTTTCCAGCAGTCCGGCCGTATCTCCGGTGCAAGGCACCGCGATGTTGTGACTGACCGCATGGGCGGCAAGGGTTTCCATCCAGCTTTCATCTTCGGCAAGATCGGCGGAATCGAAGATTTTCTCACTCTGTCCCGGTCTCAGGTCCTCGAAGACGCGCCCCTGAAGCGCCAGGGCCCTGGCCAGATAGCCGGCGGCCCGGGTTATGTCTTCCTTGTCCAGGGCATCCTTCGCCTTTTTGAAAAACAAAGAGGGGTCCCGCCGCCCCTGAAATATTTCAGGATCCTGAAGGATGACTAGTTTGGGACCGGGCAGCATGGAAAAGGTTCTGAGTTTCTGAACCGCTTCCACCACACGCTCATGTTCGCCTTCGAAGTATTCACAGTTAAACTCACGATCGGATTCGGGCACCAGAGCCTGAATCAGCTCCTGAACAACGGTACCGCACAGCATTTCCTGGCCGTGGACCAGGTAGATTGCCCTTGCCTGCTCAGGGGTCAGATCTTTGATATAAGATTTAAAAGCGGAATAATCCATCGCGGTCATGAGCGATCAGGCCCGGTTGTTTCGAACGCCGACCCGGGATCTTCGGCTCAGACGAATCAGCATGAAGACAGCGACCAGGGCCGCGCACATTCCGACGAACTGGGAGGGGGAAAACATGCCGAAAAAAAGCGCTCCCCGGAAATCGCCTCGAAAGCGCTCGACGACAGAACGGATAACGCCGTAAAGCAGCACATAAATCCAGAAGAGCTGTCCTTCAAACCGGGTATGTCTGCGAAACGCCCAGAGAATTCCGAACAGCGCCAGGTTGCTCAGGGATTCGTAAAGCTGCGTGGGGTGAAGCGGAGTGCCCTGCGGCGCCAGGCTGTCCGGACGGGTAAAGGTAATCGCCCAGGGAAGATCGCAGGGCCGGCCGTAGCAGCATCCCGCAAAAAAGCACCCGATCCGCCCCATGAAATGCCCGGCGGCCAGAGCGGGCGCCAGTATGTCGGCGGTTTTCCACAGGGGAAGGGCCTGATGCTTGAGGTAGACCACGGCTGTCATCACGGCGGCGATAAAGCCGCCGTAAAAGACAAGCCCGCCGTTCCAGATTCGGAAGATCTCCACGGGATCCTTCATGAAGATATCCGGGCGCGTGAAAACGTAAAACAGACGGGAACCGATAATGGCGGCGATCAGGATATAAAAACACAGGTCGACAATCCGGTTCGGGTCCAACTCCGCCCGGACGGCTTCCTTCCTGGCCAGATACAGGCCCAGGAGAAACCCCATGCCCACAAACAGGCCGTAGGCATAGACGGACAAACCGCCGAATCTGAAAAGCACCGGATACATAAAGCCCTTTCCGCAGACCGAATTCAATCGGGGAGTTTGTTGAAAATCAGATGAAACAGAAATATCGTTACGCCGATCGATACTGCGCTGTCCGCCACATTGAATGCCGGCCAGTGCAGGGTCCCGATGTAAAAATCGAGAAAATCCACCACCTTCCCCGTTCGAATCCGATCGATCAGGTTGCCGACGGCGCCTCCGAAAATCAGGGCGAATCCGGCCAGCAGCCAGCTGTGGGTTGGCGGTGTTTTCCGGTACAGATACAAAATCAGGCCCATGGCGCCCAGGGTTGCCCCGAGAAAGACCAGCCGGCGCACGGAAGCGCTCTGTCTTGCCAGAAAACCGAATGCGCCGCCGGGATTCAGAATATGGGTCAGGCTGAAAAAGCCGGGTATCACCTCGATGCTCTGATGCAGGTCAATTGTTTTATCGACCAGCATCTTGGTGAACTGGTCCGCCAGAATCACGGCGCCGGAAACAGCCGCCAGCATTCGGTGTTTGTTTTTCAATCCGCCCTCCTTTTCCGGCCTTAACGTGAGCTCAGAAATCGGAAAGCGCCGACCTGCACCGGGCGCACACATGGTCCGCATCGCTTTCAACCGATGCATCGTAGATCCAGCAACGCTGACATTTTTCTCCCTTGGCCGGTTCCACGCGGATGGCGAGCCCTTCAACATCTCCCTTTTGGAAAGAGTCGTCAGCACCGGCGCCGTCGATCAGAACCGCCTGGGATACGATCAATATCGATCGAAGCTCCGGCTCATAGGGCCTCAGAAATTCCGCCAGCGCAGGATCTGCCGCAAGGGTCACCCTGGCATCCAGCGAGTGTCCCACGCGTTTTTCCGCACGGGCCTGTTCGATGGCGCGGGTCACGTCGGATCGGACATCCAGCAGACGTTTCCAGGTTTCGACCAGACCGCCGTCGCAGCATTGAGGATCGATTTGCGGAAAAGCGGCCAGATGGACGCTATGTTCTTTCGCTTCCCATTGGGGCATGTATTTCCATATTTCCTCGGCGGTAAAGGATAAAATCGGCGCCATCAGCCGGACCATGGAATCGAGAACCTTGAAGATAACCGTCTGAGCGCTTCGCCTCGCCTGCGACCTTGGCGGAGAGGTGTAGAGGCGGTCCTTGAGAATGTCCAGATAAAACGCCGAAAGATCCAGCGTGCAGAAATTGTGCAACGAGTGGTAGATCACATGCAATTCGTATTTTTCGTATGCGGTCAGGGTTCTTTCGATCAGGTCCTGAAGCCGGCAGAGGGCGAAACGGTCCAGTTCCGGCATATCGGAAAGCGCCACCGCATCGGTCTTCGGATCAAAATCATAGAGGTTGCCCAGCATGAACCGGCAGGTATTGCGAATACGCCGGTAGGCGTCGCTGAGGTGCTTGAGAATCTGATCCGAGATTCGAATATCATCTCGGTAATCGGAAGCCGACACCCAGAGCCGAAGAATCTCGGCCCCGAACTTGTCGATGACCTCCCTGGGCGCAACGATATTGCCCACGGACTTGGACATTTTCTTGCCCTCGGCATCCACCACGAATCCATGCGTCAGAACAGAACGGTACGGCGCCTGGCTTCGGGTACCCACCGCGGTGAGAAGCGAACTGTGAAACCATCCCCGGTGTTGATCGCTGCCTTCCAGATAAAGGTCCGCCGGCCATTTCAGGTATGGGCGGTGTTCCAAGACCGCCGCATGGCTGACCCCGGAGTCAAACCAGACATCGAGAATATCCGATTCCTTGGCAAAGTTTCTGCCGCCGCATTTTGAGCAGACCGCATCGGCCGGCAGAAGCTCGGCGGCCGGCTTATCGAACCAGACATCCGCGCCGTGAGCTGAAAAAAGTTCAAAAATCCGTTCATAGACCTGCGGCTTGATCAGGAGCTGATCGCAGTCCTTGCAGTAAAATACCGGAATGGGAACCCCCCAGGCGCGCTGTCTGGAAACGCACCAGTCCGGACGGTTGGCGATCATTCCGTAAATCCGTTCCCGTCCCCAGTGCGGAATCCATTCAACCGCATCAATCGCGGCCAGTGTTTTTTGCCTGAGACCGTTTTTTTCCATGGAAATAAACCACTGAGGCGTTGCCCGGAAAATCACCGGCTTCTTGCACCGCCAGCAGTGCGGATAGGAGTGGACGATGTCCTCCTGGGCCAGAAGAACGCCGCTCTGTTTGAGCTGAGCGTTGATCGGAGCGTTGGCGTCGAACACAAACTGCCCGGCAAAATCCTTCACATCGCTGGTAAAGCGTCCATACTCGTCGACCGGGGAATACACATCCAGATCGTAGGCAAGCCCCACCTCGTAGTCTTCCCGGCCGTGTCCGGGAGCGGTGTGCACGCATCCCGTGCCGGCATCCAAGGTAACATGGGTGCCCAGGATGATCAGAGAGGTCCGGTCACACATGGGATGAAGGCATTTTTTGCCCTCCAGGCTTCTGGCGGACATCTTCGAAACCACCTGATAGTCGGAAATTCCGAAGCTCATCATGCAGTGCGAAACCAGTTCATCGGCCAGAATCAGGACCTCATTTTTCCCGACATCCACCGCCGCGTAGGTAAAATCCGGATGAAGGGCCACGGCGTTATTGGCCGGCAGGGTCCAGGGGGTCGTGGTCCAGATCACGACAAAAACTTTTTTTCCGGACAGGTCCGGAACCTGAGAACTCAGGTCGTCCTGAAGCCGGAATTTGACAAATATCGACGGAGAGGATTCGTCGGCATATTCGATCTCGGCTTCGGCCAGCGCGGTCCGGCACTGCGGACACCAGTATATGGGTTTTTTGCTTCGAATCAGGCTTCCGTCCAGAGCGAATTTTCCACATTCCCTGGCGATCGAGGCCTCATAGTTGCGGCTCATCGTCAGGTAGGGATTTTCCCATTCGCCCATGACGCCAAGTCTTTTGAACTCTTCCCGCTGAATGTCGATAAACCTTTCCGCATAGGCCCGGCAGCGATTTCGAATCTCCGTCAGAGAAAGATCTTTCTTCTTGTCGCCCAGCTCCTTGTCCACGTTGTGCTCGATGGGAAGACCGTGACAGTCCCACCCGGGTACATAAACCGCATCAAATCCGCTCATCTGGCGGGAACGGATGATAATGTCCTTCAATATCTTGTTCAGGGCCGTGCCGATATGGATATGACCGTTGGCATACGGAGGGCCGTCATGAAGGATGAAACGCTCCCTGCCCTTGGATGCCTGTCGGATCTGGTGATACAAACGTTCGTCTTCCCAGGCCTTGAGCTGACCCGGCTCACGCTGGGCCAGACCGGCCTTCATGGGAAAATCGGTTACCGGTAGATTCAGTGTTGCCTTATAGTCCATGGAATCCTCCAAAAAACGGATTTTATTTATGAAATTGTGAAAGGGTAGCGACAATTCCTCCGAGTGTCAAGGAGATTTCCTTATCTCACGAGGCATGATGATATTGAGAGGAAAGATCCGTGCAGTTATTCAAATGGTCGTTATCGCGGATTCAGAGAAATAAGAAGTGACCTGCCCGCCATTCCGCTCAGCAGTTCGAATTCTTTTGCGGCGATTTTGAAGCCGGACCGCAGGATATCTCGCAGAAGATGTTTCCCTCGCCGCATTGAGCGGTCTCGAACTGCAGGACGGGATGATCGATGTCAAAGCGCTCCAGAAGCGCCTGGCGAATGGTTTTTGCCAGGGCCTCGGCCTGGCTCACCGGCTGGTCGGGCACCACCACATGGCAGGAAAAGGCCACGCTTTTTGAGCTCAGATTCCAGGCATGAAGATAATGGACCCCGCAGACCCCGGGAATCTGGTTCAGAAACGTGTTGATCTGATTCAGATCCAGCCCCTTGGGAGTTGCGTTCATCAGGATGGCGACAGACTCCCTGAAAATCGAAAAACAGTTCTTCAGAATAAAGGCCGCGATCAGAAACGAGAGAACCGGATCGAGCCAGTACCAGGGTTTAAAGATGAGAACCAGACCGCTGATCACCACCGCCACGGAAGTAAGCAGGTCTCCGATCATGTGCAGGAATGCGCCCCGTACATTGAGACTGTGCCTGGCGTCCCGATGAAGCATCCAGGCCGAAAAACCGTTGCCCAGAACTCCCGCGCCGGCGACCCAGGCAACAATATGGCCTGAGACCGCATGGGGATTCTGCAGCCGAAGAAAGGCTTCATAGAGAATAAAGAAAACCGCGCCCGTGAGAAGTCCGACATTGAGAAAAGCGGCGATGATTTCGGCCCGGCGATACCCGAAGGTGTTCCGAGCCGTCGGGCCCCTGCGACCTATGCGGTATGCCGCATAGGCGATCAGGATCGCGGTGAAATCGCTGAAATTGTGAACCGCGTCCGAGATCAGGGCCATGCTGTGCGCATAAAATCCTCCGGTGATCTGAATCGCCGGAATGATGAAATTCAGCCCCAGGGTGATCAGCAGACGCGGTCCCTCATCGGGAGCGCCATGTTCATGGCCGTGCGCACCCCCGGTTTCCTTCACCGGCTTCATCGCAAAAGGACCGGTCCGCAGACCGGCAGCTGTTTTTTGAATATTTTCTTTCATTCGGCCAAGTTTGAATGTGATTGACGGACGGAATCGATTTTATGAAAATAGGGGGACTGTTTTGAAACCCTGCCGGGCATCAGACCGTGTATTTGCGTTTCAATTCTCGGATTTCTTCCTGAATCGACTGCACCTGGACCTGCAACTCCCTGGACACGGAAGTTACGGCGGATCTCAACTTCTCGTCGTGCAGTTTCCGGTAGCTGTTTTCGATCTCGGCCAGATATTTTTCCATGTCATCCTCATCCATATCCGGAAATGCGCTTTCAACGGCAGCCACCACTTTTTCATCAAAGGTTTGCCGCATCTCCTCGATCACGCATTCCTCGATCTCCTCGGACGTGGGAAGATCGAAATTCCCCTGGCAGATATCGTCAAATTTTTCACTGATCATCAGCTTGGTGCACGTCTTGGCAATGCGTTTCAAAGAATTTTCTTCGAAGTAACCGCAATCATTTAAAATACTGTCTGAAAATCGAACCAGCCGTTCTTTGTCGTTCATGCGTCTCAAAACCCTTTATGTCGAAACTGCGCGGTATCAATCAGATGAATGATTCTATTCCCATCGGTCATCATCTTTTTTTTCCAGATCGATGTAATCATTCGATTCGTCGGTTCTTTTTTGAAACGGGCCATTGCCCGAAGATTGCCCCCGGGCCGGATATCCTGTTTCGCTGACCAGAATGTTTAAAATCCAGTTGACGCTGCTGATGACCAGAGACCCGAGCAGCGCGGAACCGAAACTGCGAACCTCGAATCCGGCGATCACGCCCGACGCCATCATCAGCAGCATGGCATTAATTACAAAAGTAAACAACCCCAGACTGAGAATATTGATCGGAAGCGTCAGCAGAAGCAGAATCGGACGCAGAAAGGTATTCAGCAGGCCCAGAATGGCTGCGGTCAAAAATGCGCCCCAGAAACCGCTGACCTGAATGCCGTCGATCAGATAGGCCGCCGCCATAATCGAAATGGATAATATAAACCAACGGAAAATCAGCATCATACAGTTTATCCTGTCGCCCGAATTTGAGCGTATAAGCTCTCTTTCGCATAGTCCCGGACTCACCTCTGCCTGTAAATCATAACCGGCCTTTTCAAAAAAGATCAATCCAAAATCATCGGCCGCCGCGGCAGAGTTCAGGCAATACGCCGGAACCGGGACCGATTTTCAAACATCCTCTTTAATGCATCCGGATTGCAGTTGACAATAAAATATTGTGAATCGGTTTTATGATTTGTGCAATTGCCATCTTTGGAACGCGCTCCGCCTGGAAGCGCTCTTGACCCGGATGCAAAGCGCTGATACAAATGTCCATCTGATTGAAGCATTCCGGCTCATCTTCCGCTTCAGTCGGTTTTCGGATCGTGTGATACAGCCAAAAAGGCTTTTTATGGCGGTTCGAACGGCTTGCATTAATAAACGGCGCATTTCGCGCCTCAAGGAGAACGGCAGCCAATGGGTCCAGCGAAATCGAGGGAGTTATCCGCCTCTGACCTTAAAAGAAGGTTTGATCTGTCGGAACTGGGAATCGACGCGGAAGCGGACTTCACGCCGCTGATCGAAATCATCGGTCAGCATCGGGCCGTTGCGGCCCTTCAATTCGGGCTGGGAATCGAAGAAAAGGGATTTAACATCTATGTCGCCGGTCCGCCGGGCATCGGCAAGATGACCGCCGTGGAATCATTTCTGAAACAGCACGCCTGTGAAAAATCTCCGCCGCCGGATCTGTGCTATGTGAACCATTTCGAGGACCCGTCTCAACCCCGGTCTTGCAGGCTGCCTGCGGGCAGCGGCCGCAAGTTCCAGCAGGACATGAAGAGTCTGATCGACCAGTTCTGCTCGGCGATTCCCAGGGCATTTGAAAGCGAGGATTACAGCAGCAGGCGCGAGGCGGTCATCAAGGAGTTTTCCGATGAGAAGAACAAGATTATAGAAACGCTCAACCAACAGGCGGCTGCCCAGGACATGCGCATCAAAAACGGAAAACTGGGTATCCTGATCATCGCCCTGAAAGACGGAAAAATCCTGACCGATGATCAGGTGGCCCAGATGTCCGCTGCGGATCGAAGGAATCTACAGCAGCGCCAGGAGGCTCTGGAAGCCGATATCAAGGCTGGGATGAAACAGCTGCGTCAAATGCAGCGCAAGATTCAGGACAAACTTCAGGAACTCGACCGGGAAATCGCCCGAATGGCGGTCGAGGATCCGATCGAAGATGTCAAACAGCTTTATCAGGATTTTCCGGACGTCGTCGATTATCTGAACGCCGTGCTGAAAGACGTCCTGGAAAACATCGCCCTGTTTCAAAGCGAAACTCAAAGCGAAGAAGAGGTCGAAACCGAAGAACCCGAGGTGCCAGTTCCCCCGGCCACGGCCCTGTCACGGCATCTTCGAAAATACGAGGTCAACGTATTTGTGGACAACAGCCGCAAGACCGGAGCGCCGGTGGTGATCGAACTGAATCCCAGTTACGGCAACCTTTTCGGACGCATCGAGAAGGAAACCCGATACGGCGTGCTTCACACCGATTTTCTGATGATCCAGCCCGGCGCCGTTCACCGCGCCCACGGCGGCTATCTGGTACTCCCGGTCGAAAGCCTGCTGACCCACCCATTCAGCTGGCAGGGCCTGAAAAGGGCGATTCAAAGCGGAATGATTCAAATCGAAGAGCCCGCCGAGCTTGCCGGCGCCCTTGTCACCAAAAGCCTTCGCCCCGAACCGATTCCGTTTGACACCAAGATTATTCTGATCGGCCGGCACCTGTTGTACTATCTGCTTCAGGAAGAGGATGAAGAGTTTACCGAACTTTTCAAGGTCAAGGCCGATTTCGACACCTCGATGCCCTGCACGGATGAAAATGTTCGAAGCGTGGTCGCCTTCGCGCTATCCTTCTGTGAAAAGGAATCCCTGAAACACCTGAACTCCGGGGCGATGACCCGGTTGCTAGAATACTCGCTGCGTCTTTCCGGGGATCGGGAAAAACTCTCCACCCATTTCGGCGCTCTGGCGGATGTAATCCGGGAAGCCAACTACTGGTCCGGGCAGGAAGCAGCAGACCATATTTCGAAAACGCATATTCAAAAGGCCATCGACCAGCAGATTTACCGGTCCAACCAGATGCAGGAGCACCTTCGGGAAATGACGGTCCGGGGAACCCTGCTTCTGGATGTGGCCGGAGAAGCCATCGGACAGATCAACGGATTGTCGATTATAAGCCTCGGCAATTACTGCTTTGGAACACCCAATCGAATCACCGCCAGCGTAGGACCCGGCAGAAGCGGAATCATCGACATCGAACGGGCGGTTGAACTCGGAGGCCCCGTTCACAGCAAGGGCATCCATATTCTGGAAGGTTTTCTGACCAAAACCTATGCCCGCAAATTCCCTCTCTCGCTTTCCGCCCGCATCGTTTTTGAACAGAGTTATCAGGGAATTGAGGGCGACAGCGCCTCATCCGCCGAGCTTTACGCCCTGCTTTCCGCCCTTGCCCGGGCGCCTATCCGCCAGGAAATCGCCGTCACCGGATCCGTCAACCAGAATGGCCAGATTCAGGCCGTCGGCGGCGTGAACGAGAAGATCGAAGGCTTTTTCGACATCTGCAAGGCCAAAGGGCTGCAACCCGGCCAGGGTGTTTTGATCCCCAGAAGCAACACGGCCCACCTGATGCTTCGCGATGACGTGGTCAATGCGGTCCAAAAAGGGCTTTTCCATGTCTGGGCCGTCGAAACCGTGGACGAGGCCCTGGAAATACTGACCGGCGCAGTTGCCGGCAAACCCGATTCCCAGGAAAAATTTCCTGAAAACACCCTCCATCAGCGGATCTATTCGCAGCTCGATCAGTTCGCCAAAAATGTTAAGGATTTTCGATAGGAGTTCGGTTCAGAGAAAAAACGAAACACGTTTTTTCAGCGATGCCGGCCCCGGCTGGCGGCCTTTGCTTTCCACCGGCTCCATGGATCACCTTTTTGTTACACGCAACCCGCTATATTTCATTTTGGTTTCATAAATCTGCATTTGTTACTTTTATGTAATCTTTAGCAGCCCATTACAGCCATTTCCAATGTATGGTTTTGTTGTTTTATTCCAAGTGGTTATACAGACAAATAACGCTCTCTGCAAAACTGGCACCCTCCTTGCTCTATATGTGGGCAAACAATTCAACTGCGATCAAGGAGGATCAAATCAATGACAAAAAGAATCGGCCCCATTCTTCTGATCATGATTTTCTGCCTGGCAAAGGCATGGGCGGGTGACGAGCCCCCTACCCCGGAATCCAATCGAAACGCCATCGAACTGGTTCAGTCCCATGCCGATTACGTATGGACCCTGATTGCAGCCGCGCTGGTGTTTTTCATGCAAGCCGGTTTTGCCATGGTCGAAGCGGGATTCACCCGCGCCAAGAACGCCATCAACATCATGATGAAAAACCTGATGGACTTTTCCGTTGGATCTCTGGCGTTCTGGGCGATCGGGTTCGGTTTGATGTTCGGGACATCCGCAGGCGGACTGATCGGAACATCGGGATTCTTTCTCAGCGACTTCAAAGTCGGAGGCGACCCCTGGGTTCTGGCCTTCTGGATGTTCCAGGTAGTTTTTGCCGCCACGGCAGCCACCATCGTTTCAGGCGCCATGGCCGAGCGCACCAGGTTTTCCGGCTATCTGCTCTACAGCTTTTTTATCTCGGCCCTGATTTATCCGATTTTCGGCGGATGGGCCTGGGGCGGGTTGTTTAACGGAAGCGGATGGCTTGAAAAATTCGGCTTTATCGACTTTGCCGGTTCCACGGTGGTGCACTCCGTCGGCGGATGGGCGGCTCTGGCCGGAACGCTGGTGCTCGGACCCCGGATCGGCAAATTCGGAAAGGACGGTTCCATCAAACCCATTCTGGGTCACAACATACCGCTGGCGGCCGTTGGGGTTTTCATTCTCTGGCTCGGATGGTTCGGCTTTAATCCGGGGTCCACAACCGCTGCCAACAAAGACATCGCCATGATCTTTGTAAACACGAATCTGTCCGCGGCCTCCGGATGCGTTGCGGCCATGTTTTTTTCCTGGATCAAGTTCGGCAAACCGGAAATCGGCATGAGCCTGAACGGCGCCCTGGCCGGTCTTGTCGGCATTACCGCGGGATGCGCCAACGTCTTGCCCGCAAGCGCCGTCCTGATCGGCCTGATCGCCGGCGTGATCGTTGTCTTTTCCATCCTCTTCTTTGACAGAATTCGGGTGGATGACCCTGTCGGCGCCATCTCGGTTCACGGGGTGTGCGGCGCATGGGGAACCCTGGGAGCCGGCCTGTTTAATATGGGCGGAACATCCCTGAAAATCATCTCGGCGCAGTTGCTTGGAATTGGAGCCTGTTTTATCTGGGTGTTTCCAACCGCTTTCATTCTCTTCAAACTCATCGATAAAACCCTCGGGCTTCGAGTAACGGCCGAAGAAGAAATCGAGGGCCTGGACGGCGCTGAACACGGCGGAAATGCATATCCGGATTACGTAGTGCTTTCAACCCACGGCGGGGGAATCCCTGCTCCCGCATACCGGTCGCCCGAAGCGTATTATGCTGCGACCGGCGAAACCGCCAAAACCTCGAACTAAAACCCTCCTGCAAAGGCGCAAAAAAATGATGCGGAAAACTTTTCCGCATCATTTTTTTTGCTCGTGCAACACCGGACCCATTGAACCGGGAGACAAAAAAATCCAGCCTCTGTAGAACCGAGTGCTGGATGACTTTGAATCGCCATGATATCTATAAAATAACGATTAAGGCGGCGGCTTGCATGCGATTCTCACACACAAAAAAGAGGTTACAACCGTAAGACTGTAACCCCTTGATTTGGCGCGCCCGGCAGGATTCGAACCTGCGGCCTACGGATTCGTAGTCCGGCACTCTATCCAGCTGAGCTACGGGCGCAATATAAGTCAATCTGTAAATTCGGTCTGCTTTTAAGCCAATTGCTGCAGATTGTCAATGATAACTTGATTATTTTCGAATCCGAATATAAAACTTCGCTGGTTCCATTCTGCAACCGTCGAACAGAGACCGCTTTTACCGGTGAAAACTGTGCTTAATATCCACGAACTTTATATGAAACTGGCGATCGAGGAAGCTGCCATGGCGGCTCGGGCCGAGGAGATTCCGGTGGGCGCGGTGCTGATCGACGAATTCGGAAACGTTCTGGCCAGGGATCGCAACCGGGTGATTTCCCTGTGCGATCCGACCGCCCACGCGGAGATGCTGGCACTGCGGCAAGGCGCGGAAATTCTGGGCAATTACCGGTTGTTAAACACGGTGCTCTATGTTACGGTGGAACCCTGCGTCATGTGCATGGGGGCCGTCATTCACGCCAGGGTGTCGACCGTCGTGTTCGGCGCAATGGATCCCAGATGGGGCGCTGCCGGATCCCTGTACAACTTTGCCGAGAATGCCGGGCTGAACCATAAACCGGAAATCATCAGCGGCATCTGCCGGGACGAGTGCAGAAACCTGATTCAGTCGTTTTTTAGGGAAAAGCGAAACGGAGTCTGATTCGAGCGTCAGATTCGAAATCCGCTTTGCCGGCAACCTCTGACCAAAGGAGCGTCACGTGTCAAATATCGTTATTGTCGGAACGCAATGGGGCGATGAGGGCAAGGGAAAAATCGTGGATCTTCTGGCCGAATACGCCGATGCGGTGGTCCGGTTCCAAGGTGGCAACAATGCTGGCCACACCATGGTCGTCAGGGGGGAAAAGTTCATCAGCCACCTGATTCCTTCGGGCATCCTGCAGAGCAAAACTTGCTTTATCGGAAACGGCATGGTGATCGATCCGGAAGTGCTCATCTCCGAACTGGATTCCTTATACAAAAAAGGCATCAATACCGGACCGGGAAATCTCAAAATCAGTTTCCGGGCCCACCTGATCATGCCGTACCACAAGCGGATCGATCTGGCCCGGGAAAAAATGAAGGGCGGCCAGCGCATCGGAACCACGGGCCGGGGCATCGGTCCCGCCTACGAGGACAAGGCGACCCGCAGAGGAATCCGCTTTGTCGATCTGATCGATCCGCAAACCTTCCGGGAAAAGGTGTCGAAGATTCTCGAGGAAAAGAACTTCTACCTCAAAGGATATCTGGGCGCAGAACCTATGAGTATCGAGGAAATTATCGAGCCCTACAGCCGGTTTGCCGTGCGCCTGAAACCTTATCTGACTGATGTCTCCGTGGCCCTGAACCAGGTCGTTCAATCCGGAAAACACATTCTGTTCGAGGGTGCCCAGGGGACCCACCTGGACATCGATCACGGAACCTATCCCTTTGTCACCTCTTCCAACACCGTGGCCGGAAACGCCTGTTCAGGCAGCGGTCTTGGCCCCACTGCCATCGACGGAGTCAACGGAATCGTCAAGGCCTACTGCACACGGGTCGGACAGGGCCCTTTCCCCACCGAGCTGTTTGACGAGGTCGGCGAAGCCCTGCAGCAGAAAGGCGCCGAGTTCGGCGCCACCACGGGCCGGAAGCGCCGGTGCGGCTGGCTGGACACCGTCATTCTCAAGAATGCCGTCCGGCTCAACGGTCTCACGGGGCTGACCATCACCAAGCTGGATGTGCTCTGCGGCCAGAAGACCCTGGAAGTCTGCACGGCCTATGAATACAGGGGAAAGATCATGCAGGAATTTCCGGCCGATCTGAAAGTCCTCGGCGACTGCAAACCGGTGTACACCACGCTGCCGGGCTGGACCGAGGATATCTCCGGCGTTCGAAAATTCTCCGATCTTCCCCAAAACGCCCAGGATTACCTGAAATTCATCGAAAAAGAATCCGGAGTGCCGATCGACATCATCTCCGTCGGACCGGGCAGAGAGGCCACCATCGTGGTGAACCGGCCGTTCAAATGAGACAGGGGCCGGAAAACCGCATTTTTTTGATTGACAACCGCCCGCCAAGTAACATAAAAGGGCAACCGATGTCGGGACGTGGCTCAGTCTGGTAGAGCACAGCGTTCGGGACGCTGGGGTCGCTGGTTCAAATCCAGTCGTCCCGACCATCTTAAAAATTTCAGCCGGCTTTCATGAAAGGCCGGCTGCTTTTTTGATGAAAGTCCGCACGATTCGGGTCGATTGTAAAATCTATTCTTCCCCCTGCTTATACGCCGCCGAACGCATCGTGTATCGTTTCTGGGCGGAGAGTACACGCTTGTGCAGCCGAATGGATCTGGGCGTCACCTCCACCATCTCGTCGTCCCGAATGAAGTTGATCGCCCGTTCCAGGGTCATTGGCTGAACCGGCGAGCAGACCGTGTTCTCATCCTTTCCCGCGGCCCGCATGTTGGTGAGCTTCTTTTCCTTGACGGGATTCACGTTGATGTCCGAGTCCTTGCTGTGCTCTCCGATGATCATGCCCTCGTAGACCATTTCACCGGGCTCGATGAAAAGGCGTCCTCTGGGCTCCAGGTGAAATAGGGCATAGGCAACGGCTTTTCCCTGCCGGTCCGAGACGATGGATCCGGTAAACCGCGTGGGAAATTCGCCGCGAAATTCCTCGTATCCCGAAAAAAGGGTGTTCAGAATGCCGGTTCCCCGGGTGTCCGTCAGAAATTCATTCCGATAACCGATCAGGGACCGGGATGGAATGGAAAACTCGGCCCGTATTCTTCCGCTTCCCTTGTTGACCAGGTTGGTCAGCCGGCCCTTTCTCAGGGACATTTTTTCGGTCACGATTCCCAGAAAGTTCTCTTCGCAATCCACGAAGAGTCTTTCGATGGGTTCGAGCTTTTTGCCGTTTTCCCGCCTGTAAATCACCTTGGGACGCCCGACGCTCATCTCGAATCCCTCGCGCCGCATGGTTTCAATCAGAATGGCCATCTGAAACTCGCCCCGGCCTTTGACGATGAAGCGGTCCTTGTCATCGGTCTGTTCAAAGCGGATGGCCACATTCTTCAGGGTCTCCTTGATCAGACGCTCGCGGATCTTTCCGGACTGGACGATCCTTCCCTCTTTGCCGCTGAAGGGCGAGGTGTTGATCGTGAATTCCATGGAGATCGTCGGCTCATCCACGGTGATGCGCGTCAGGGACTTGGGAAACTCCCGAATGCAGATCGTATCGCCGATCATGACATCCTCGATTCCGGAAAGCACCACGATATCTCCGGTATCCGCGCTGTCGACCTCGGAAAGCTTCATGCCCTCATAGATCTGAAGCCTGGATATCTTGAACGGCATGTTTTCGTTCCGGTTGTTGATGCAGACCATGGCCTCGTTGGCCTGGGCTCTTCCATTGTGAACCTTTCCGATGGCCAGCCTGCCCAGATAGTCCGAATACCCCAGATCGGAAACCAGCATCTGAAAAGGCGCCGCCGGATCAAATTCGGGCGCCGGAATCTGTTCGAGAATGGTTTGAAAGAGGACGTGAAGATCTTTGCTTTCCTCTTTCAGATCCCTTTTGGCGATTCCCTCTCTTCCAATGGCGTACAGATAGGGAAAATCCAGCTGCTCCTCATCGGCGTCCAGATCGATGAAAAGATCGTAGATCTCATCGAGAATCTCGTCCGGGCGGGCGTCTTTCCGGTCGATCTTGTTGATCACCACAACGAGTTTGAGACCCTTTTCCAGTGCTTTTTTGAGCACGAAACGGGTCTGGGGCAGCGGCCCTTCGGATGCATCCACCAGCAGAATGGCGCCGTCCACCATGGACAGGGCGCGTTCGACCTCGCCGCTGAAATCCGCATGACCGGGCGTGTCGAGGATGTTGATCTTGACGCCCTGCCACTGAACGGAACAGTTCTTGGCGGCGATGGTGATGCCTCTTTCCCGCTCCAGGTCCATGCTGTCCATGATGCGTTCATCCACATCCATGCCCGGCCTGAAAAGTCCGCTCTGCCGGAACATGGCATCCACCAAGGTGGTCTTGCCGTGATCGACGTGAGCGATAATCGCGATGTTTCTGATGGCTTGGTTTTTTTGAAACCGGTTCGACGCTTTTGCTTTCATATAATTCAATACCTTGAAATAGTTAAATAATTCCGGAGCTTTCGGACATCATGGAAACGGTTGTATGGGAAATTTATGCTTCGAGGAAAGGCTTGCGGCAGAAATATTTAAACCGGCAGACGGCTTTCAACATTCAACAATACCCGTTTCTTTTTAAAAGTGGGTATCAGTGCCACGGATTTAAAATCGGCGCAAGTAAAAAAAGTACATTAACCATAAACCAGGCGTTCAACGCCCGCCGGGTCCAGGGTCATACGGTATTCATCCGGCTGTCTTTCCTTCAGAATTCCGAATATCATCTTCTCTTTTCGGCCGCATAGGAGATCATCACTCCGGCTAAGGCGATTAAAACCGCCCCGAGAATGGTTGTAAGATACAGTCGCTCTTCCCAGAAAACCCAGCCGATCAGCGAAGAAAACACCACGTTGGAATATCCGAACACCCCGACCTGTGCCGCCGGCGCAAGGCTGTACGCCCGGGTCAGCATAAGCTGGGACCAGGCGGCCAGCATGCCGATCAGAGCCAGGGTGGCCAGAATGTCCAAACTGGGCTGCTGCCAGGCGCTCAGCACCGGGATTGCCGAAATTACCGTGGAAAGCAGACTGAAATAAAATACGATTCGAACCGCGGGTTCTGATGCAGACATGCGCCGAATGCTCACCATGGCAATGGCGGCAAACGCGCCAGCCATCAGTCCCAGAAAAGCGACCGGCTGAAACATCCCGCTGTCAGGCCTCATAATCAGAACCACGCCGGCAAAGCCCACCCCTACTGCGGCCCAGATCCTGGCTGAAAGGGGCTCCCTGATCCAGATCCAGGCGATCAGGGGAATGAACAGCGGAGAGGTAAAGCCCAGCAATACAGCCTCTCCAAGATGCATGTGCCCGATGGTGTAAAAAAACAGGTACATGGCCGCAAGACCCGACACGGATCGAATCAGGTGGTACCGGAGACATCCGGTTCGAAGGCTCAAGCCGTGATGGTGAAACCGGATCCAGGGCAGGAGCGCGATCAGGGCAAAAAGATTCCGGGCAAACACAATCATCGGGTTTGGCAGAATCGGCGAAACCAGCTTGATCAACGCGGCCATTGTCGCAAATCCTATGGCGGCGATCAGTACGCAAAGAGCGGCCGTCCCCAGCCGGTTGACCTGCTTGATTTCAAAGGGCTTTTTGTTATTCAGAACCGAATCTTCCGCTGGCGTCAAGGTTAATATTCCTTGTATAGAAAAGCATCATGCTTGTGATTCTCAATGAAATCTTTTTGTTATGATGTAAATATTGATCTTATTCATCAGAAGTTCAATGGTGTTTTTGCCTGAATTTCTTTGCGGGCGACTCTTGCACTGGAAAGCTGCCGCCCGATGCGCGGTCGCCTTCCGAATGGGAATATCGCTTCATCATCCGCTGGTTCGTTCTACGGCAACCCGTAAGGGCTTATCAAGCAAAATGATTGTTTCAGTTTCATCCCATTATCGTGCAGCCTTGAAAACCCAAATGGACAGGATACCGCCCCGCATGATATATTTCGGCCACAACGCTGCCAAGGTTCACAATGTATTTCACCCCACCCACACCGAAGAAGGAGGTAAAAGTGACCCGGTTTGCCGTAAAAATTTCAGCTCTGTTCTGCGCCACGGCCATGTTGGCGGGATGCCAAACCACCTATTATAAGGTATGGGAACAGCTGGGAAAGGAAAAGCGACATCTTTTAAAAGACCATGTCCAGTACGCTCGAAACGATCAGGAAAAAGCCTCCGAAGAGTTCAAGGACGCGCTGACCCGTGTCAAGGAGGTTTACGGATTCAGCGGCGGAGACATGGAAAGCTATTACAACCAGCTCAAAGCCGACTACGACCGTTGCCGGGAACGGGCCAAAATCATCGATGAACGTATCGACCAGATGGAACGCATCGCAAAGGATCTTTTCAAGGAATGGGAATCTGAAATCAAGGCCATGACCAATGAAAATTTCAAGCAACAAAGCCGGCGATCTCTTGAAGACACCCAAAAACGCTATGCCCAGCTAAGCAGGACCACCGTGGCGGCAAGAGACCGCATGAAGCCTGTGATAGCAAAGCTCAATGATTATGTGTTGTACCTGAAGCACAACCTCAACGCTCAGGCCATCGGAGCACTCCAGAAGGAGGCCGGAAGTATTGAAACCGATGTAGACGTACTGATCGCCGATATGACGAGATCGATTCAGGAAGCCGATGCTTTTCTGAAGGATTTCGAGTAAGGCCGGCTGTCCGGCTTGAAACCGCTCCGGCGCATTTGATGTTGTCATGCCTTCGAATCATGCGTATGATGCGAGGCGTTATTTTACCGTTCAATACCTCAGAAAGGAAGACGCCATGATCCAGGAAGAACATGTCGCCGCCCAGGAGCGGGACAGTTTTGAAGACCGCATGGAAAAAAAGAACACGGATTTTTCCAATCAGATTCTTCGCCACATGCTCTCCACAGGCAAGGAATTCATGAGCCGGGATGTGCCCGATCACCTCAAACGCATATTTCTCAATCAGGCCCTGTTCAAGGTCGCCCGGGCCCTCAATTTTCCGACCCAGGCCATGGAGGGAAAATCCGAGGCCGAAAAACCCATGTGCTACAACGAATATCTGGATTATTCGTGCGAATTCGGAGTTAATTTCTTGACGATATGCGAAACACTTCACGAATGGCGACCGGCCGAAGACGAACCCCGTTAAAAGGTCATGAAAGAAATCATACTGATCAACATTTCCGGTGCGGACAAACCGGGTCTGACCTCAGCGATCACCGGCGTGCTGGCCAGATACCGGATTAATATTCTGGATATCGGTCAGGCGGTGATTCACAACACGCTTTCGCTGGGGATGCTCGTAGAGGTTCCGCCCGAATCCGAGTCCGCCCCGATTTTAAAAGACATTCTGTTCTGCGCCCACAAGCTCGGCGTCAGCACGCAGTTCACTCCGATCGACGAAGACACCTACCGGAAGTGGGTAGGTCTTCAGGGAAAACCCCGGTACATCATCACCCTGCTGGCCCGGAAGATTACGGCTGAGCAGATTTCGGCCGTTACGTCGATCATGGTTCAGAACGGGTTGAACATCGATCAGATCAGCCGGCTTTCCGGACGAATCCCTCTGACCGGAACCACCGGCAGGACCAAGGCTTGCGTGGAGTTTTCCCTGCGGGGGCAGCCTGAAAATCCCGACAGGATGCGGACCGATCTTTTCAGGGCCGCTGAAACGCTGGCTGTGGACCTGGCATTTCAGCAGGACACCCTCTTCCGCAGAAACTGCCGGCTGGTGGCCTTTGACATGGACTCGACCCTGATCGAATCGGAGGTCATCGACGAACTTGCCAAAGCGGTCGGCGTCGGGGACCGGGTATCCGAAATCACCGCCCGGGCCATGCAGGGAGAACTTAATTTTAAGGCCAGTCTGAAAAAACGGGTTGCCCTGCTCAAAGGCCTTGAAGAAACCGCTCTGCAAAAGGTCGCAGCAGGTCTTCAGCTCACTGAGGGCGCTGAAAAACTGATCGGCACCCTGAAAAATCTGGGTTTCAAAACCGCCATTCTGTCAGGCGGATTCACCTATTTCGGCCGCCAACTTCAAAAGCGCCTTCAGATCGACTATGTTTATGCCAATGAGCTTGAAATAATAGACGGCCGGCTGACCGGAAACATCCTCGGTCCGATCGTTGATGGAAACCGGAAGGCCGAACTGCTCGAAGAAATCACGAGCAGGGAGAATATCCGCATGGAACAGGCGATCGCCGTGGGCGACGGCGCCAACGACCTTCCCATGCTAAGCCGGGCCGGCATGGGAATCGCCTTCCGCGCCAAACCCCTTGTACGGGAATCGGCCAAACAGGCCATCTCCACCCTGGGACTCGACGGGATCCTGTATCTGATGGGATTCAGAGACCGGGAAACTTTGTAGAGATTGTAATGCCTTCCCTTACCTCCGCCTTCTGCGGACGAGACCGCCCCTGATTCAAGTGCGGAATCCGGTTTAGCAGGCTGTTGAAAAACCGCTTCTAAGGCCGCCACAGCGTTGCACGGCTCCCGCCAATGTCACATACGCTTGAATATGCTGCGCATGTCGCATCGCCGCTCGCATTGCCTGACGACCCGATTCTTGTTTTTCAACAACCTGTCGCGCAGAACCATTCCTCGAAATCTCAGGCAGCATCAGGCAGACCGTAGTCCGGATTGCGAAAGATCCGCTCAATCGTCCGGGTGATACGCCGAAAAAATGCCTTTCGCCGATTTGCCCTTGCATCCAATAGCCTCCGAATATATAAATAGGCCTTTATCGTAAACGAGATTCGATTTATGCAAGGAAATAGACATCATGAAACGCCATATTTATACGTTCAGCGCAATTGTCGGTCAGGAATCCATGAAGACGGCCCTGGTTCTCAATGCCGTCGATCCGTCCATCGGCGGCGTTCTGATCTCCGGCCACAAGGGCACTGCAAAATCAACCGCCGTTCGTGCCCTGGCGCAGATTCTTCCCCCCATAGAGGTCGTCGCCGGCTGTCCGTATCACTGTTCTCCATCCGAACCTGAAAACATGGATGAGGAATGCCTTGCGCGGTTCCAGTCCGGAGAAAAACTTGAAACCGTTTTCCGCCGCATGCCCGTGGTGGAACTTCCCCTGAGCGCAACCGAAGACCGGCTGGTCGGCGCGCTGCACGTTGAACACGCGCTGAAAACCGGAACCCGAAAATTTGAACCCGGACTTCTGGCAACCGCCAACCGGGGCATTCTCTACGTGGACGAGGTCAACCTACTCGACGATCACCTGGTGGACATGCTCTTGGATGCCGCGGCATCCGGAGTCAACGTGGTTGAGCGCGAAGGCATCTCTTATGTGCATCCCGCGCGCTTCATGCTTATCGGCACCATGAACCCCGAAGAGGGAGATCTTCGGCCGCAGTTCCTCGACCGGTTCGGTCTCAATGTTACCGTAACCGGTCTGACCAATGTCAAGGAACGGCAGGATGTCATTCGCCAGCGTCTTGAATTCGAAAAGGACCCCGACCGTTTTCAGAAAAAATGGCAGCCGGTGGAAGACCTGCTTGCCGGACAGATTCTATACGCCCGGAACAACCTTGCAAAAATCGAAATTCCGGACGATCTACTGGAAATGGCGGTCAGACTGGCCGTCGAGGTCGATGTACACGGCCATCGGGCGGACATCGCCATTCTGAAAACCGCTCGAGCCCTGGCGGCCCTGACCGAAAGAACCCGGGTGCAACACGGCCATATTGCGGAAGCCGCGCGTTATGTACTTCCCCATCGCATTCAGAACGCCTCGCTCTCTGCCTCCGCCCAACTGACTGAAAAAATTAATTCGGCCATCAAACGGGTGCTATCTGATGATCCGTCTTTAAAAGAGGACGCCGAAGAAAAGGACGAGGACAATATTTTCGAGATCGACCGGGACATTCCCGGCGCCATGGGGGCCGGCTATACAAATTCGCTGTTTTCCTTCTTAAAAAAAAAAGAAGAAAAAACCCATGATCCGGACGAAGGCGTCATCGTAGACGAGATCGATCTTGAAGAAGTCAAAGCCAATGGCGGAAGTTACGGAGGCAGGCGGCAGCGGAACACGACCGAGGCCCGGACAGGACGATATGTGCGCTCGGTCCCGGTTCGAAAAGGGGAAAACGGATTTGACGTGGCCGTTGACGCCACGATGCGCGCGGCCATGTTGCGCCAGGCCCAGGAAGGCGCCAACGGCGAGTTCTGCGTGCAAGCCGAGGACCTTCGCAAAAAAATCAGAAAACGGCCCCAGAATGCGCTTGTAGTCTTTGCCGTCGATGCATCGGATTCCATGGGCGGTGGAACCGTTGTTCGCATGCGCGCGGCCAAGGGTGCGGCGCTGGCGCTGCTGGCCAAATCCTGCCAAAAGCGGGACCGGGTCGCCGTGGTGGCCTTTCGCGATGAATCGGCCCGGGTTCTCCTGCGGCCCACTTCCAGCGTCACGCTGGCCCGCGAACGGCTTCAGCGTCTTCCCACCGGCGGCGCGACGCCTTTTGCCGACGGCCTGATGAAATCCTGGCAGCTGATCAAGGCCGAACGCGCCAAGGACCCGGATTTAAATCCGCTTCTGGTGGTGATATCGGACGGGGAGGCCAACGTGCCCCTTCAAAAGGGGTGCAAGATCATGGATGAGGTGCTTGCGCTGTCCGATCATATCCGACAGGACGGCATCGCATCTGTGGCGATCGACACCAAGCCTCGGTCACAGAGTTCCGGTGAAATGCAACAGGTCGCCAGGGCTTTGGGCGCACGGTATCATCATGTGAGCCGGCTTCTGGCCAAAGACGTCCTGGAACTGGTGCAATTGACCGCGGACAAGGCCATCGCATGATCCGGCTTTGGGTCTGAAACAGACTATCCGCCGGGCTCACCGGTGTTTCATGCTTTTCTAAGAAAAGTCAGGATTTGAGTGCAGCTACCAGCGCATAAGAAGGGAACCGCTGGTCAATCCGGCGCCAAAGGCGTCCATAAGCACCGCGTCTCCGGATCTGACGCGCCCGTCCCGAACCGCCTCGTCCAAAGCCGTCGGAATCGTGGCCGCCGAGGTGTTGCCGAAACGGTCCAAATTCACGATCACCTTTTCCGAAGCAATTTTTAAACGCCCTGCCACGGAATCGATGATCCGAATATTGGCCTGATGCGGAACAAAGGCGGTCAGGTCTTCGGTCGTCATGTTCTGATCGGCCAGGGCTTTATTAGCCAGATCGGTCATGGTTCGAACCGCGATCTTGAACACTTCCGTCCCGTTCATTCTGACCTTGCCCAGTTTCTGGGCGTACCGCTCAGGCGTCAGCTCCATGGAGGATCCTCCGGCAGGAACGTGAATCAGTTCCCAGAAATGGCCGTTTGAATACAGATGACTGTACAGGACGCGGTGATCTGAATCCAATGGCGCCCGTTCAAGCACGGCCGCACCGGCGCCGTCTCCGAAAAGAAAACAGGTGTTGCGGTCCTCCCAGTTGATGAAGGAAGAAAGCACCTCGCTGCCGATGATCAGCGCCGTTTTGACCTGCCCGCAGAATATGAATTTCTCGGCAATCGAAAGCGCGTACACGAATCCCGAGCAGGCAGCGTTGATATCCATGGCCCACGCCCGGTCCGCTCCGAGTTTGTGTTGCATCCAGCATGCCGTGGAGGGCACCTTGGTGTCGGGAGAACAGGTGGCGTAAATAATCAGATCGATATCGGCCGGTGTCTTCCCGGCCATATCCAGAGCCTCCTGCGCCGCACACATGCCCAGAGACGAGTTGCGCTCAAGCGGATTGTCCGGGTCGGAAATCCGTCTTTCACGAATACCGGTTCGTTCCCGGACCCACTCTTCGCTGCTTTCAATGCCCATTGCCGCCAGCTTTTCAATAATTTCGAAATTGGTCATTATTGTTTGCGGGAAAGCGGATCCGGTTCCGATCATTTGCGTCGCATAGGCCATGTTGCCCCAGTTCCTTTTCATTCGTCATTCCTTCTGTTATTCAAGCTGCCGAAAATCAACGTTCCGTTGGTTCCTCCGAAGCCGAAGGAATTGCTCATGGCGACTTCGACCTTCTGTTTTCGGGCCTTGCCGGGAACATAATCCAGGTCGCATTCCTCCCCGGGATTTTCCAGGTTGATCGTCGGCGGAATCACCCCCCGGTCGATGGACAGCACCGTAAACACCGACTCGATCCCCCCGGCCCCCCCCAGCAGATGGCCGGTCATCGACTTGGTCGAACTGATCGCCACCCTCCGGGAATGCTCGCCAAATACCGTCTTCACCGCCCGCGTCTCGTACAGATCGTTCATCGGCGTCGAGGTCCCGTGCGCATTGATGTAGTCCACCGACTCAGGTCCTATTCCCGCATCGTCCAGAGCCGCCTGCATGCAGCGAACCGCTCCGTCTCCGTCCGGCGGCGGCGCCGTCATGTGAAAACCGTCCCCGCTCATTCCAAACCCCAGAACCTCGGCATATATATGCGCCCCCCGATTCCGCGCACTCTCAAGCGTCTCCAGCACCAGCATCCCGGCACCCTCGCCCACTACAAAACCGTCCCGGTCCCGATCAAACGGACGCGACGCCCTTCGCGGATTATCGTTTCTCGTCGACAGCGCCTTCATCGCATTAAAACCCGCTATGCAGGTCGGCGATATCACCGACTCCACCCCGCCGGTAATCATCGCCTCCGCCTGTCCGCACTGAACCATCCGGTACGCCTCGCCCACCGCGTGCGTCCCGGCAGCGCAGGCCGTCGCGATCGACGCGTTCGGACCCTTGGCCCCCAGATAAATCGATATCATCCCCGGCGCCATGTTCCCGATGATCATCGGTATGAAAAACGGGCTGACCCGGCGCGGACCCCGCGCATCCAAAACCCGCGTGGTCGTCTCCAAAAGCGACAACCCCCCCAGTCCGCAGCCCGTCAATACCCCCACCCGCGACGCATTGGACCCGTCAACCTTCAAACCCGAATCCTCCAGCGCCATTCGAGAAGCCGCCACCGCATAGGCTATAAAATGCTCCGTGCGACCAGCCTCCTTCTTCGGAAGATAATCCTCCGCACAAAAATCCTTCACCTCGCCGGCAATCTGCGTGGCATACCCCGACGCATCAAAACGCGTGATCGGTCCTATGCCCGACTCCCCCGCGCATATCGCCGCCCATGTCTTCTCTACACCCGTGCCCAGCGGAGTCACTAGACCCAGACCCGTCACAACTACACGTCTCCGCAATACAGAGCCTCCTTTTCCAGAAAAAATCCTTTGGTCAATGTGCGCCAACATACTGAATCGCATCCTGAACGGTGACCAGCTTGCCCGCGTCCTCATCGGATATATCGATATTGAACGCTTCTTCCATGGTCATGATCAATTCGACCAGGTCCAGAGAATCGGCGCCCAGATCTTCTACAAAAGAGGCCTGAGGGGTCACATCCTCGATATCGACGCTGAGTTTTTCCGCGATTATTTCCATCATCTGTTCTGCAATGGACATTTCAATGCTCCTCTGATCAATGAATTCAAATCATGCAACCGGTCCCGAAAGAGCCGGAAGCGCCACCGGTTTGAATATGACTCATATTCAAACTCCAATTTTTTATATGACATTGATAATATTTGTTTTTGAATTTTATTACTATTTCCTTTTGACGATTTGATAAGTAATTCAGTACGGATGAATTGTCAAGGGCTTTTTGATCCGCCACTGCCAAAAATTGAAAGATCAATCCATAAATACTTTTTAACATACTGTTTTTAATTTATTTACTTAGCATCGTATTGTCGGACCACCTGAAGGATGTGAGCACGGCGTTTGTCATATAATCATTATTTATCTCATATCAATTCACAATCAGTCAGCCAAATAAATATTAATCATTTAATTCCATTCATTTTTTTGGATTCATGCAGACTTTCGATAAGAAATCGGAATGCGGCGGACAGAAGCATCCGGTTCCGGAATTTTGACATAGGACGGAAGGCTGTGGTAGCAATAAATAACATGATTCTTGCGCCACTTACAAAAGGAACTGATTCAACTTGACCATTCCTTCTTCGGAAAAAAGCTTTGCGCTGCCCTTTCTGACATGGGTCCGCTGCATATCCGCGCAAAGCCTGAAGACCGATCTCTTCGCGGGATTTACCAGCGCGGTGATCGTTCTGCCCCAGAGTGTGGCCTTTGCCATGATCGCCGGTCTTCCCTTGGAGTACGGGTTTTATACCGCCATGATCACGCCGGTTGTGGCAGCCCTTTTCGGATCTTCTCACCATATGATTTCCGGCCCGACGACGGCCATTTCCATTCTGGTGTTTACATCCATCAGCCCGTACGCGGAACCCGGCTCTGCGGATTTTATTCGCCTGACGCTTTCCCTCACACTGATGGCGGGATTGTTTCAGACGGCTTTCGGGCTGGGACGTCTCGGTGTGCTGGTGAATTTTATTTCCCACTCGGCACTCATCGGATTTGTCAGCGGCGCCGCCATTCTGATCGCAACCAGCCAGCTGAAGCACGTCTTCGGCATCGCCATGGGAGACGGAAGTTCATTTTTTCAAACATGGGCCGAATTCATAAGGCAGCTACCGCACACCAATGCTTATGTGCTGATTGTAGCAGCGTCCACAATGATCTGCGCCTTGCTGGTGCACCGGTTTCTCCCACGATGGCCACATATGCTGATCGGCATGATCCTGGGCGGTATAGTCAGTTTTCTCCTCGGGGGACAGGAACGCGGCATTCATCTGGTTGGAGAGCTTCACGTCCGGCTTCCGCCGTTGTCGCTTCCGGATTTTTCCCTGGGCACCATGCGCCAACTGGCGCCCCAGGCAATGGCCGTCGCCCTGCTGGGTCTGATCGAAGCCGTTTCAATCGCCCGTTCCATCTCCATGCTGTCTTACCAGCGTATCCATGTAAACCAGGAATTCATCGGCCAGGGGCTGTCCAACATCGTGGGAAGCTTTTTTTCAAGCTACGCGGGTTCAGGGTCTTTCACCCGATCGGCGATCAATTTCCAAGCCGGCGCGCAGACCCCGCTGGCCGCTGTATTTTCCGCGGCTTTCCTGGCTCTGATTGTTCTGCTCATCGCCCCCCTCAGCGCTTATCTTCCATCCGCCGCCATGGGCGGAATTATTCTGCTGGTAGCCTTTCATCTCATCGACCTCAAACATATCCGGTCGATCATGAAATCTAGCAGAGCGGAAGCAACCGTCCTGCTGGCAACCTTTTTCTCAGCCCTGTTTCTGGAACTGGAATTTTCCATCCTCGCAGGGGTTCTGCTTTCACTGGGATTTTATCTAAACCGCACCGGACGGCCGAGCATTGCGAGCCTTTCCCCTGACCCTCAGTGTTCAAATCGCCGATTGATCGAAGTCGAGGGGAGATCTCTTCCCGAATGCCGCCAGCTCAAATTGATTCGGATCGACGGCTCCCTGTTTTTCGGCGCGGTCCACCACATCGAGCAGCAGCTGCAAGCCATTGATATGCAAAGCCCGATGTTGAAACACGTCCTGATTATCGCCAACGGTATCAATTTCATCGATCTGTCCGGCGCCGAAATGCTGGCTCACGAAGCGCGCCGACGAAAAAAAATCGGCGGCGGTCTGTATTTCTGCGGTCTCAAGAAAGAACCGCTTCGCATGCTTCAAAAAAGCGGATATCTGGAAGCCATCGGTAACACGCATTTATTTGTTTCAAAAGCCCAGGCTATCGAAGAAATACTCAAAAGGCTCGATCCGGATGAATGCAGGCGCTGCGCTTCCAGAATATTTATCGAATGCTCGCGGCCTCAAATTCTTGAAAGGCAGCGGATCATGCCAAAACCTTAATAAAGAACGATGGATTGCGATCATCAGGAGTATTTTCCTTTTTTCTTGTCTTATCCGGCAAACGCGCCGAATTCCGCATTTGTGGTATTGAAGATCGTATTCGACAAAATAATACATTGCTTGACACCTGATATTACGAGGGTGTAAAGGTTCAATAATATAGCTCATAAAATACTCATCACAAAAAAGTAAAAATCGGATTCGGAAACGTCCGGGTCGAATTTGTAGAAATTCAGGCTTCAATTTTTTTGTTTGCCTGCCAGTTCTGTTTTATCAACAAATCACGCAATTTTTTTTAAAAAGGCTGAAAACACAAAGGAGGAGAGAAATGGGCAAAAAGTGTTTTGGAGTATTTTTTGTTGCAGCTCTGATGGCTTTTTTTGCAGGGTGCGCGGCAGCGCCGACCCCGTCTGACTTTGAGGCCCTTGATCTGTACCCTAAAATTGAAACCGGCCAGCTTGCGCCCAAGGTGGATAACTTTTTGGTGATTCTGGATGGTTCGAATTCCATGACCGATTCGTATAAAGGGCAAAAAAAATTTAATCTTGCATGGAATCTGGCTTACCGGTTGAATGAGACTATTCCGGAAATTCCGCTGGTTGGCGCCTTGCGCACCTTTGGCACCACCCCATGCCCGTTTCGAGAATACACCGAGCTGCTTTACGGTGTGGCGGCTTATACGCCTGAGGGATTTGAAGGCGGACTCAAGTCGATCAAAACTCCGGGAGGCGTAAGTCCTCTTTATCTGTCTTTGAATGCGGCGGCCGAGGATCTCAATGCGACCCAGGGGCCGATTGCCTTGATCATATTCAGCGACTTCATTCAGAATGAAGAGGTCACCCTTCAGGCTATTGAAAATCTGAAAAACCAGTACTCCGGCCGGATCTGCATTTACCCGGTATTGATCGGCAATAATGCCAATGGTAAAAATCTTCAGGAAAGAATAGTTCAGACAGCAGGATGCGGTTTCGCCGCCAATGGCGATGAAATATACGCCGATGTGGGCATGGGCGGTTTTGTCGAATCGGTCTTCCTGTCCGAAGTTGTGAGCGCTCCCGCTCCCCCGCCCGTTGCTCCTCCCGCGGCTCCACTGGATTCCGATGGCGATGGCGTGCCGGATGATCTGGACAAATGCCCCGGGACGCCTAAGTGCGCAACGGTCAACGAGGTAGGTTGCTGGGTGATCGAAGGGATTAACTTTGATTTTGACAAGGCGAACATCAAACCCGAATATACCGCCAATCTGAATCAGGTAGCAGAGTGCTTCAAACAGTATCCGGATATTATGTTTGAAATACAGGGCCATACGGATTCGATTGGCGGGGCGGCATACAATCAGAAGCTTTCGGAAAGAAGAGCCAATGCCGTCATGGAATATTTTATTGCGCAGGGTGCTGCCAACGATCGTTTGAAAGCTGTCGGCTACGGTGCTGCCGACCCTGTTGCTTCGAATGATACGGATGAGGGGCGTGCACAGAACCGCCGTGTTCAGATTAACGTCATCCATTAGAAGCTGATTGGAAACTGACCGGGGATGATGGCGGGACGATCGGAGCCTTCCATCATCCCCATTTTATTATGTCGGCCCGCCAGTCAACAGCGTTAACTGACAAACAAACCGTGTCGGGACGGCGGGCATATGGCGATGCAGAAACAACCTTCCGGCGCAACACTTATTCTCTTCTCTATCAGGGCATTGAAAACAAAAATCAGGCCGTCAGGCAAGGCACGCAGCGATACGACAAGCGCAGCATATTCAAGCATATGTGAACATTGGCGAGCGCCGCACAACGCGGAATGGCGGCCTCAGACGCAGTTTTTCAACAGCCTGCTACATAGATTTCAGAGGCGTCCGCTCAAGGAAGATTTTCTTCGACGATCCTTCCAGGCTTCGAGGTGCTGTCATCAATGCTTTTTCCGTCAGAACCGACCGATGCCGGCACGGTAGGCTGCGGGCTGCTGGCGGCAGCAACCCTGTCTATCCTTTTTTCAAGGTCTTTGATCGCGACGTCCAGTCTGTTTCGAATCTGGGTGATGGTTTCAAGCATCTTTTTTTCGCTGGCCGCAACATGGGCGACCAACTGTTGTCGATCAACCCGGGTCTTCGAAAGATCCGCAACGGCAGCTTCCATTCCATTGACCTGCGCCTGAGACGTTTTCAGATCAGCGCCAATCTTTGAGACCTGGGCCGAAATCGGCGCAAGGCGGGATTCTTCAAGGTTCTGGATCACCGCATTCAGATCAGAAATACTTTTTTTCAGGTCCGCCTGAATCTGGCTGATTTCTTTTCGATCGGCCTTGGCAGCGGCTGTTTGATCCAATAACGCTTTGTTCTTCTGAAGATTGTCCCTGATGCCGGCCAAAGCGGTTTGAACGGACAGTATGTTTTTGGCCGAAGCCTCTTCCAGAGCGGCCTGTTTGATGGACAGAGCGGAAAACCGCGATTCCAGGGTTTCGGAAATGTTCTGGCTCTGCTGGGCGCCGACACTTTCAAGGCCCGATATCCGGCCCTTGAGGTCTAAATATCCGGCCAGCAGAATGGCCACGATCACGCAGGCAATCAGAATCGAGATCAGGGTGATTTTCCGGCCGGACTTTTCCGTGCGCTTCTCTTTGAAATCCTCCATATATGGAGGCTCTTCAGGTTCTAAATCCATCTTGATCTTGAAGGATGGGGGAAGTTGATTTTCTGCCATCGTCTATTCCCATTCAATGGTGCTGGGGGGCTTGGAGCTGATGTCGTACACCACCCGGTTGACCCCCTTGACCTCGTTGATGATGCGGTTTGATATGTTCCCCAGAAGATCGTGCGGCAATTTGGCCCAGTCGGCCGTCATGGCGTCCTGGCTGGTCATGGCGCGAATGGCGACAATGTTTTCGTAGGTTCGCTGATCACCCATGATGCCGACACTTTTCAGCGGCAGCAGAACGGCAAAGGACTGCCATAATTTTCGATAATATCCGGCAGCGCGGATTTCTTCCAGCAGAACCGCGTCCACCTCTCTCAGGATTTTGAGACGCTTTCGAGTGACCTCTCCAATTATTCGAATGGCGAGTCCCGGACCCGGAAAGGGCTGACGCCAGATCAGTTCATCGGAAAGCCCCAGTTCTTTGCCCAGAAGGCGGACCTCGTCCTTGAACAGGCACTTCAGAGGCTCCACCAGTTTGAGCTTCATTTTTTTGGGCAGACCTCCAACGTTGTGATGAGATTTGATCATGGCGCTGGGACCCCCATAAGCGCTGATGGATTCGATCACATCCGGATACAGGGTCCCCTGGGCAAGAAACTCTGCGCCTTTAATTTTACTGGCCTCGGCCTCGAAGACATCCATGAAAATCCTGCCGATGATTTTACGTTTTTTCTCTGGATTCGTCACTCCGGCCAGAGCCGCAAGAAACCGGGCCCCTGCATGGACAAAACGGATGTTCAGATTTAGATGCTGCCTGAAAACCATTTGAATTTTTTCTCTTTCGTTTTTCCGCAGCAGTCCGTTGTCCACGAAAATGCAGGTCAGGCGCTTTCCGACGGCCTTGTGAATCAATACGGCGGCAACCGAAGAATCCACGCCGCCGCTGAGTCCCAGAATGATTTTCTTGTTTTCAACGGTTTCCCGTATCCCTTCGATGGCATCAACCGCAAAATTCTTCATTGTCCAGTCGCTTGAACAGCCGCTTATTTCGAACAGAAAATTGGCCAGCATTTTCTTGCCCAGGGGCGTGTGATCCACCTCAGGATGAAACTGAAGTCCGAAAAATTTCCTCTGCGGATCAGCCATTGCCGCAACTGGCGTGTTGGGTGTGCAGGCTGTCGCATGGAAACCGTCGGGAAGCGTTGTGACAGAATCCCCGTGGCTCATCCAGCAGGATGTGGGAGATTCAATATCTTTAAATAAAGCTGCCTCATCGATAATCAAAAGTTCCGCAAACCCGTATTCCCGTTTTTCCGCACGCTGCACGGCGCCTCCCAGCGCATCGGCCATGAACTGCATGCCGTAGCAGATTCCGAGAACCGGAATGCCAAGGTCAAGAACGGCCTTATCAACCTTCGGGCTGTTGAGATCATAGATGCTCGAAGGACCTCCGGATAAAATAATTCCTTTTGGATTTAAAGCCCGAATGCGATCCACCGGAATCGAAGGCGGTTCAATCTGACAATAAACCCGTGCCTCTCGGACACGTCGGGCAATGAGCTGATTATACTGGGAACCGAAATCAACGATCAGAATCATGAAGACCTCTTGAGCGGGGCACAATTTATTTCCGGCAATTCCATGTGCAAGAAAAGCCTTAAACGGTTTGCGAAAATAAGGTGAATATGTTAGAGAGCGCTTCAAAAGTCAATCGGATTTTAACGGCCGGACGGAAGCGGAGATATCCGTTCGAAAACGGTTCCGCCGATTCTTCGAATGATTCGGAGGAGATTAAAGATATTCCAGGTTGCACGGGATTCATGCCGCACATTATCGTTCAAATTTATGAGGTTCAAACGCCCCAGGAAGCGGTTCATATGGTTCAGCTCGGCGTGGACCGGATCGGAAGCGTTCTGACTTCCGCCGAAAACTGGAAAATTCCAGAAATTCGAAACACCATCGATGCGGTCAGGGATTGCGGTGCGCAGAGCAGCCTGATTCCGCTGTTCACTGCACCGGAAACCGTCTTTCGAGTCATCGAGTACTACCGGCCCGACTACGTTCATTTCTGTGAAACCCTGGCGGACGCGAACGGCATTTCCTCTTCGTGCCGCCGTTTGGTTTCCCTTCAAAAGGAAGTTAAAAAACGCTTTCCGCAAACCGGAATCATGCGCTCCATTCCGATCGGACCGCCCGGTTCCGCGAACCGGATTCCCACCCTCGATCTGGCGCGCATGTTCGAACAATACAGCGACTGTTTTCTGACAGACACGTTTCTGATCAAAGCCTCGTCCGGCCCGGCCGATGTTCAACCGGTCAGCGGGTTTGTCGGCATCACCGGAAAAACCTGCGACTGGCCGACGGCTGCGCGACTGGTCAGGGAAACTCGAATACCGGTTGTGCTTGCCGGGGGCATATCGCCGGAAAATGTCTATGATGGAATTATAAGGGTGCGACCCCGGGGCGTCGACAGCTGCACTCAGACCAATGCAAGCGACGCCGACGGAAGTCCCGTTCGTTTTAAAAAAGATCATCTAAGAGTTAAATTGCTGGTTGAGGCGGTCCGCAAGGCGCAGAAGGCTGTCTCGCGTCCAGAAGTCGACAACGGTTGAAAACTGTAAACCGAAGCATCCAATAAGGAAGGAGCCAGAAACCCATGTATGAAGCCGGCGACCTGAGAAAAGGGCTGAAGCTTGAAATTGACGGCGACCCGTATATCATTACCCAGTTTTCCTTTGTCAAGCCGGGCAAGGGGCAGGCGCTTTACAAGTGCAAGCTCAAGAATATGGTGAACGGAACCCAGTTTGAACGGACATTTCGATCCGGCGATAAATTCAACGAGGCAAGACTCGAAGAGCACGAGATGGAATATCTCTATGCCGATGGCGACCAGTACTGTTTCATGAACACTTCCACTTACACGCAGGAGTTGCTTTCAGCCGATCAGATTGATGAGGCTAAAAACTTTCTGAAGGAAAACACCATCTGCAACATCCTGTTTTTCGAAGACAGACCTATCGGCATCTCTCTGCCTAATTTTGTTGAATTGAAAATCATCAGCGCAGAACCCTGGGCCAAGGGAGATACCGCGGCGGGAAGCACTAAGCCCGCCAAACTGGAAACCGGATACGTGGTTCAGGTGCCTCCCTTTGTGGAAGAGGGCGAAATGATCCGCGTGGATACCCGCACCGGGCAATACGTTGAACGGGTCAAAAAATAAGGCCGGCTGTAAGGGTAGATATACCGAGCAACCAATCAGGTCGGATCTTCCCGGCCGAACACTCCGATTTTCAGAGCCGGGACCTTGCGAACCGGCTCTCCTCTTTCATTGCTCCCTGATCTTTCTTTCGACCCGCTCGATATCCGCCGGAATATCAACCTCAGGCGAATCATATGGCGTGACAACCACCCGAATTGTATAGCCGTGCTCCAGGGCCCGAAGCTGTTCCAGTTTTTCAATTCTCTCCAGAACCCCCTCAGGCAGCTTTCTGAAAATATCGAGAAACCGCCTCGTATAAGCATACACCCCAAGGTGCTTGAATGTGTCGAAAACCTCAGAGGCATCCCGTGCGCAGGGGATGGGCGAGCGGCTGAAATACAGGGCCCTCGCCTGATAATCAAAGACGACCTTCACATCCTTGGGATTTGTGATTTCTTCCGGGTTGACGATTTTAAAAGCCAGCGTGCTCATATCCGTAGAAGGGTCTTCCTGCAGGGGTGCGGCTACCGCATCGAGGCATCGCGGATCGATCAGAGGCTGATCTCCCTGAACGTTGATGATGATATCATCGGTCCCAAGACCCATTCGATCGGCAGCTTCGGCCACGCGATCCGTGCCCGAACGGTTCTTCTCTCCGGTCATCACAGCCCGGCAACCCAGGCGGGTGACGACATCAAAGATGCGGGAATCATCGGTAGCCACAACGACTTCCGAAACACAGTCCGCGCGGCCGCATCGCTCACAGACATGGGCGATCATGGGTTTCTGAGCGATTTGAGCCAAAGGTTTTCCCTCAAATCGGGTGGAACCATATCGAGCGGGAATAATGACAACAGTTTTCATAAAGTGCCCTGTTTTTTTAAATTTTATCTCTATGATGACGTCTTCATCGCCAAAACGAATTTGTGTTGACCTGCTGCCTGCGTCTGTTTTATCTATCCAGGCAATGCATATCGCTCTGACTTTTACGCCTAGCGCGGGTTAATGTCGATGAATCTTGAATCATTACATGAAATTTTACGTTCGGTCGCCGAAGGCGAGCGCGGTGTCGATGACGCAGCCGATGCGCTGAAACACCTTGCCTTCGAGGATATTCACTACGCCCATATAGATCATCACCGTTCCCTGCGCAAGGGGTTTCCGGAGGTTATTTTCGGCCAGGGTAAAACCGCCGACCAGATTGTAGGCATCATCGAACGCATGCAGCCTCAGGAGGATGTGATTCTGGCGACACGCATCGATCCGGAAAAAGCCCGGTCGGTTATGGCGCGGTTTCCGGAGGCGGAATATCATTCAGACGCCCGAATGCTGATTGTTCAGCACCGAAAGGTCTCCATTCTATGCAAGGGTCTGATTGTGGTGGTCTGCGCAGGCACCTCGGACATTCCGGTCGCCAGGGAAGCCTGCCTGACCGCTCAGGCAATGGGAAACAATGTTGAATCCGTGTTTGATGTGGGAGTTTCCGGCATTCATCGGCTGCTTTCTTACAAAGACCTTCTCAGCCGCGCATCGGTGCTGGTTGTCGTCGCGGGCATGGAGGGTGCATTGCCCAGCGTGGTCGGAGGGCTGGTGGATCGCCCCGTCATCGCCGTTCCCACCAGCGTGGGTTACGGAGCAAGCTTCGGCGGGCTTACCGCCCTTTTCGCCATGCTCAACAGCTGCAGCTCCAATGTGGCGGTAGTCAACATCGACAATGGTTTCGGAGCAGGCTATATGGCGTCCGTCATCAACCGCGCATCAGATAAATAGTATCTTACAGGCATGCGGCCTTGTAAAAGCGAATATCCCGCCTTCAGGCATGGAGTGGCGGTGTTTTAATAAAAAAAAGCCAACCCCGCCAAAATTCCGGTCAACATAACACCGGAAATGTTTCAGCCGCGGGTTGGCTTTTTGAATGCAGAGAAACTTGAGAAAGGGCCGGTATGCCTTAAATTCCCCGCCCGGAATCATCACCATGCCGCTTCTTCAATGACCGGTATGTGTTTGGTGAAACAGCTCAACCCATACCGGAGCAGAAGAAAATCTTAGCTTGTACGGTGGAATCCGGGATGGTGGACCAACGGCACCCGGAATATTATTATTGAACGGAATCCTTCAGGGCTTTGCCGGGAATAAACCGGGGCGCTTTTCTGGCGCTGATCTTAATGGTTGCGCCGGTCTGAGGATTTCTGCCGGTTCTGGCCTTGCGCTCCGCAACCTTGAAGGTTCCAAAGCCGATCAGCGTAACGCTTTCCTTTTTCTTCAAAGCATTGGTGATGCTTGCAAATACGGCATCCACTGCTGCCTGTGCTTCTTTTTTCGTGCTGACCACCTTGGCTATCTCGTTGACCAAATCACTCTTATTCATTCCCTCTCCTTTCATGAAATCGCCGTTTCATCATCCTGGCGCCCTGTTCGAAAGCGCCATACCACCTGTGAATATTTCAAAAAACGTCCTTATCCATAACACGCCGAACGCAACATCCATTCCACAAAAAACTAGAAAATCAATAAAAGGGCCGGCTTTGTATCGGCGGCAAACCGCTTGTTGGATCATTCAACTGCCTTGTTACGTTATACCAACATACAGTATTTTTAAAGTGTTTTTTTGATCTTTCTAAAGATTCAACGCCATGCATCCCGTGTTTTCGAGAAATCTCAAATGCGATTTCAAGTATCTAAAGAGATAATGCCGATCCGAGACCTGTTTTTCACAAAGGCCAATAATTATGTTTTTCTTTTGAATTAAATAAGTTACATCATTCGAGCGTCTATTACTTGCCATGACTTCCGAATAACTCAATGGGTGTGTTCTCCATCCCAAGCCCATGCCGGCAGTTCGAACATGGACTCAGAGCGGCCACACCCAAAGAATCATGGGTACGCTGACCATGACCACGATGGCCTCGAGGGTCAGGCCCAGACGCCAGTAATCGCCGAAGCGGAATCCTCCCGGGCCAAGAATCAGTGTGTTGTTCTGATGGCCGATGGGCGTCAGAAAGGCGCAGGAGGCCCCTACCGCAGTTGCTATCAAAAAAGCATCGGCATTGATTCCAAGCTGATTTGCAGTACTGATGGCAATCGGGCACATCACCGCCGCCGTAGCAGCATTGTTCATAAGGTCGGACAGGAACATGGTCACCACAAGAACCACCATGAGTCCGCCGATGGAATGTCCATGGGCAAAGGTGCCCAGCAGGAAGCGCGAGATCAGATCGGCCGTGCCGGTTGACGCCATGGCATCGGCAACCGGAAGCATCGCCCCCAGCAGTACGATGACCGGCCAGTCGATTGCCGTGTAGACGGAACGGATCGGAACAATCCCCAAAACAACGAAGGCCAGCGCACCGCCGGCAAACGACACGGCTGCTGGCATCAGCCCCAGCGCCGTAACGCCCACCGCCAGGGCCATGACCAGTGCGGCGGTAAGAGCCTGCCTTTTTTTCGGAACCCGGATATCGCGCGCAGCCAGCGGCAGGCAGCCAAATTCGGCGGCAAAGCCGGACAGGGCTTCGGGCATACCCTGCATGAGCAAGACATCTCCCGCCTGAATGAGGGTTGACCGGAGGCGTTTGATCGAACGCCGCCCCCCGTGCGATATGGCCAGAAGATTGATGCCGTATCGGGTGCGCAGCTGAATTTGGGCGGCGGACCGGTTGACCAGGGCCGCGTTCGGCATCACAACCAGTTCCTGAATAAGGATATCGTCTGCCCGGGCCTTTCCCTTGTTCTTTTTTTCATCCGAAGAACTGTCGTCCTGAGTTTCCTCCTTTCCGTTCTGTCGTGCTTCCCCGCCCTCTTCCTCGCCTTTGCCGTTGGTTCTGGCCTGGACATCGCCTTCAAGCTCGAGCCCCAGGCTTGAGAGGGCCAACGAAAGAGACTCGGGCTCGACCTCGATAACCAGAATATCACCGTCCCGCAGCATCCGCCTCGGGTTCGGTGCGGAAATCCGGATGTCGCGGCGCACCATGCCGATAATCTGAGCGTCGGCATCATACATCATCTGCTCAACCTCGCGCAAGCTCTTGTTTACTGCCTTGCTGCCCTCGACGATCCGTACCTCGCTGAAGTAGGTTCCGCTGTCAAAGCTTCCGGCATCCGCCTGCCTTCGTGCGGGCACCAGCCGCCAGCCGACCAGCCCCACAAAGACAATCCCGATGACTGCAACGGAAACACCGACCGGCGTAAAGTCGAACATGGCAAAGTGACCCGCTCCGGTCGTAGCGCGAAAATCCGACACGATCAGATTGGGCGGCGTTCCGATCAGCGTCGTCATCCCGCCCAGGATCGATCCAAATGACAGGGGCATCAATACTTTGCCGGGCGGCAGATTCTGTTTATCCGCCATTTGAATAGCGATCGGCATAAGGAGCGCCAGCGCACCGACATTATTCATAAATCCCGACAGAACCGCCGCCAGGCCGATGAGCGCCAGAATGCTCAAACTCGGCCCCACAGATGCCGGCAAAAACCGCTTAGCGAGCTCATCCACGGTCCCGGCAATCTGCAGGCCATACCCGAGAACCAGCACGCTGGCGACCGTGATCACCGCCGGATGGCCGAATCCGGCAAAAGCTCCTCCGGCCGGCACCAGGCCCAGAATCACACAAACGACCAGCGCGCCCATGGCAACCATGTCATGTCGCCAGCGGCCCCAGAGGAACATGAGCAGAGTGGACACCAGTACCGCAACAAATGCAATCTGATCACCTGTCATACAAAGGCCCGCCTGAGTTCTATCTGCACTTTCAGGTTGATGGTGACGCCCGCTGAAAACCCATCGCGTTATGTGTCTTCAAATACGAATATCTACCAGAACAGCTTTCAGAATCAATTCAATTTTTTCGATTCCTGCAAGCAGAATTTGCCTGACTGTTCACGCTCATAAACTCATATGGGCTTGACGCGTTCTGAAATGACATTTAAATTCTTACCTTCGACGACACAAATTGAAAGAGAAATAAAATGAAAAATATTCATCGCGCATCCAGCAGATATTTGAGCGTCTGTGCGGGCATTCTGATTCTGGCTTTGCTGGGCTGTCTGGGTGTTATCAAACAGGAAGATGGAACATGCCTGAACCCGGAAGCCTTTTCAGAAAACGCCTGCCCGCATCAGCTTCTGCCCGAAAGAATCATATTGAATCTGACTCAGCAGCCATGGTTCAGCCAGGCGGTTACCTGGCGAACGATATCCGAGGTTTCAAGCCCCCAGGCCCAGATTGCGCGGGTGAACGAATCATCGGATCTGATCGAAACAGCACAGACAATTCAGGCGGACAAGGAACCGGTTGCCATACACGACCGGAAAACGGCGTATCATTATTCGGCGATCTTCGATTCCCTGCTGCCGGATACGCTGTATGCCTACCGGGTCGGCGACGGGGCGTTCTGGAGCGAGTGGAATCAGTTCAAAACAGCGAGCAAGACTCCGTCTTCATTTAAATTTGTATATCTTGGCGATCCTCAGGAAGAAGTCCGTTCCATGTGTTCCCGAATATTTCGTACGGCGTATCAAACAGCGCCGGACGCGGCCTTCTGGCTTTTCGTCGGCGATCTTGTGGACAATGGTGATCAGGATGAAGAATGGGCCGGGCTGTTTGACGCCTTTGGCTGGATTCCGCGAACAACCCCGATGATGATGCTGCCCGGAAACCATGAATATCCCGACAAAAGAACCGTTCATGGCGATAACTTTAAACTGTTTCCGCTGTGGCGACCCCATTTCACCCTCCCTGAAAACGGACCGGAGGGCTTGAAGGAAACCGTTTATTTCATCGATTATCAGGGCGTCAGGCTTGTGATGCTCAACGGCAATGAACAGCTTGAGAAACAGGCCGTATGGCTGGACGGCGTCTTGTCTGAAAATCCTCAGCGCTGGACCATTGCCGCAATTCACCAGCCCGTCTATTCGACTGGAAAAAAACGCAAAGCAAAAGCGGATTCCCCTCTCCACCATCTTTTTGTTCCTGTTTTCGACAAATATTCAGTCGATCTGGTGCTCCAGGGCCATGATCATGTTTACAGCCGTTCCGCTAGGCTCAAAAACAGCATCCGTGTGCCGGATACTGAAAAAGGAACGGTCTATGTGATCTCGGTCTGCGGCCCGAAATACTATGAAACAGACAACCGGTACAAAGACATCATGGATAAGACCGGAACAGGCCGTCAGCTGTTTCAGGTGATCAGCGTGGATGAAGACCGCCTGCAGTACGAGTCCTATGATGCCAGAGGGGAAATTTACGATTCTTTTGTCCTGGAAAAAGAACGGGCTGACGGCGCAAACAACGGGGACTGCGGCAGCAATCGCGGCGCGAATAAGCGGTAGGGTAGCGATGGCCCGTGAGGGACACGATCGGATTCAGCACCTGGGGGTATTTGTTACTCCAGATGCTGGATCTGTGCCCCCATTCGATCAGCCAAGTATTCAGCTACTTGCCGTCGGTGGCACTCCACAACTCGCTTTTCAGCGCAGAGCAGGCAAATCGGCCCGGGAACGCTTTTGAGCCGATCGGTCAGCAATTCTCCCGCAGAATCAAGCAACTGTCGGTAACGATCTTGCCAGTCCGGAAAATCGAGAAACACATTACCTAGCTCAATGAGGGAGCGATAACCAATACCTGCCTCTCGGAGCCAGCTCTCGATACCCTTGTCGGTCGTCTTCGCCTTTACCCAGATTCCCATACTTGCACGATCAGGACGCAAGCGAATATCAACGATGGTCTTTACGCCATTGGATTTCAATAGCATCAAGAAGTCATCTTTGCCTCGCCCGCCATATCCAATTGTGAATACTTTCATGCGATCTCCCTATTTTCGACGGACGCCCGCCTTCATGCGCCGAGGAGACGCACCGTCGCTGGCGCGGATTAACGGTCGCATGGAAGGCGTTGTTGGCCTTCCTGCTTTGATTTCAGAATCAGCCCCTCGCGCCACTCCGAGAGAAGGTCTGAGAGCCGTAGGTACCCGAGTTCAGTCGTGATGATCACAATGGCCTCATTCACAGGAAACTCTGTAGCCGGGGTTATTGAGTAGGCAGCCAGAGCGCGTGTCGTCCCATTGTGCGGCCAATTGTCGCCCCATTCATCACGATGCTTGAAGCAGTTCGCGGCGGCGTTGACGAGTTCCACGACTGAATGATCGCTCCGCACGACCGAATGAGCGTGGTACGCAGCGATCTTGTCGACTGGTTCGAGCCCTTTGCCTCTCCTGATCTCGTTCGTGTCGGCTACTGTGCACAGACAATATGCCTGTGCGGCGACAAGAAGTGCGCCATGAAGTACTTCTCCGCATTCGTTCATCCACAGACCGTCGAACCATGGCTGTACCTTGTTGCGCCGAAACAACGCCTGCACCCCTGCCTCGATCGCGGCCTCAACATCACGCAGAGGGCCGAGTCCGTAGTCTGCTTCCAGAAAGTTCTCCACATCATCTCCTGGCCGACGAAAAGCTCAGCGGGAGCGCGATCCGCTGTAGCGACTGGTTGGCCGCTTTATTCAATTTTGTCATGCTTTGCTAAGTTGTGCTTCCCACATAACAATTGAATATTCGCTGCTGTGTTTGATGAACCACCTTTTGACCAAGGAATAATGTGGTCAAAATGTAAGTCCTCCGTAGCGCCACACTTCGTACACTTACCACCATCTCTTTTCCATACCTCAAGCTTAACCGATGTAGGTATGACTCTGCGTACCTTTGAATGTTCAGGTACAGGTAAAGTGAAATCTTCTTCGCCCTCAACTGCAGTAAGTTTGAACTTGAATACAGAGCGACCGTTGATTTTTTCTCTCCATGAATCTACAAGATGAAAGACACCGTTATACGACCATATTCCTTGTTTAATCTTTTCGTAAACACGAACTCTTTCAGGTTGTTTTTTGCCGGAAACATATTCTTGTGCAGCAAGATGAAACTTTCCGTTCTCGGTGAGTTTACCAGATGGTGAGAACTCAGGCTGATCACTTATTTTGGGGTTTTGGTTATTCGTTGACCGGGGAACATCATGCCCTTCGTAAACAATGGTGGAACCATCATCCTCAAATCTATCTGCATACGGTGCGCCCGGACTGACAGACATGAGAATAACAGAATGGTTTCTTCCAAGACCGAAGTTCATACCGCGCTGAAGGCTAACACCTTCACGGCGACACATTTCAATATATGGAATTATCTCATTCGCCATATTTTATTTTCTGCCAACGAAAAAATCAGCCGGAGCGAAGTGATCGGCTGTATTGACTTTGTTATGGAATTATTCCATCAATATTTCAAAGATTTTCTTATTAGATCCCAACGATCCCGATAAGACTGGAAATTAGGAATTCTACCAAATGATATTCTGTTCCATCCCTTGCTTCGAGGTGCATCCTCTACAATGTGAACTGGCAAAACGTAAAACTCAGGTGGCAGCACTTTACCGTTACCGTCTCTTGAACCTCTGTTAAGTTTTGCTACAACGACAAAATCACAATCAAAGTTCTTAATAATGAATCCAGTTGCAGTAGTCGTCCATCGGCTTTTCACAGAAATACGTTTTGAAATATTTTTGTCAGGATTGGTAGCTACGAGATCATATCCCGGCATATTTGTATAGTTTTTATAAGCTGGGATGCCGAGAATCAATAAATGACCAAGAACAAGAAATTCAGCTCCTTCTGATTCAAGCCTTGTGCTTTGCCGTTTTAATGCTTTCATCAATTTCACCCATAACGCCGAGTTGACGGGCGAATTTTCACCGGATAACGGCAAGTCGATTGCCGGTTGTTATTCGGGAAAATTTGCCGGTCCAACGTTTGGTTCCTAAGGCGCGGAGCGCCGAGGTGTTGATATCCCATCAGGCGCATCCCACAAGTACGTGTTTCATGCCTTAGCCTCACGTTTTCAAGATCATAAATAGTGCTGCAATGGAACGGATTGAGAAATCTTGCGGCGCATGGATGGTGCAAAGCATTTCCTACAACCCATCTTAAGGACCGTCAAGCAAAAACATTTCCCGCGAAAGGCCTGGAGTTCGCATCGCTTGTACGGCCGGGCCCGCGCGCCTGTTAAAAAATGGTTTTATATCGATAACCGACCGATCCTGGTGTGAGGAATTGCATCAGAACAGGGCTGTAAGACTGGAAGCAATCTCGAACGAACGTCCCCTGCTAGGCCTCGCGGCAAAGCGCCAGGACGGTCCGGGTGGGAATGTAAAGGCTCAGAAAACAGGCGGGATCCGTTCCGTTGAGCGTAAAATGACACTGATCGGGCACGAGCCGGTCATGACCGCCGTAAGCAGGCCGGTCGCTGTCGAAGATCAACCGGTACTTTCCCGGAGCGGCCGGCACCGGATAGTCGACATGGGACCGGGTGGGATGAAAATTAAACACAAATATCACACCGGCCCGCTCAAAAGCGATAACCTTGTCCAGGTCATGCTCCTTGAGCAGCCGGGGCCAGGGGCTTTCCAGGATTCGGCGGGCCTTGACCAGTTCGATCATGTCCCGGTCGAATTGGCCGAGAAACCGGTATTTCAGATCCTCGGCATCGGCCAGGCGCCATTGCCTGCGTGCGTACCGGTAAGACCAGTTGTTTCCCGGCCTTGGAAAATCGATCCATTCGGGATGTCCGAACTCGTTTCCCATGAAATTCAGATACCCGCTGCCCGCGGTCGTCAGGGTGATGAAACGGATCAGCTTGTGCAGGGCGATGCCCCGGTCGATGCGCAGACTTTTATGGCGCACATGCATGTATTCATAGATATCCGATCCGATCAGACGGAAGATTAGGGTCTGGTCGCCGACCAGGGCCTGATCGTGGGATTCGGCGTAGCTGACGGTCTTCTCCTCCGGACGCCGGTTGTTCAGCTCGTACCACAGCCCTCCCATGGGCCAGTTCTCGTCGGCAACGTGCTTGATCAGACGGATCCACAAGTCAGGAACGCCCATGGCGAACCGGTAGTCAAAGCCAATTCCGCCCCTGTCCCGTGAAGCGGCCAGCCCCGGCATTCCGCTGATGTCTTCGGCAACCGTCACCGCATCGGGTTTCACTGTGTGAATCACCTCGTTGGCCAGGGCCAGGTAGGTCAGGGCGTCTTCATCCACTCCCGAATCAAAGTAATCCGCATAACTGGTAAAGGCTTTTTCCAGCCCGTGATGCCAGTACAGCATGCTGGTCACGCCGTCGAACCGGAACCCGTCGAAACGGTACTCGTCAAGCCAGAAACGGCAGTTCGACAGCAGAAAATGAAGCACCTGGTGCTTTCCGTAGTCAAAGCACCGGGAATCCCAGGCCAGGTGTCGGCCCTTGGGGCCTTCGTGAAAGTACTGATACGAGGTTCCGTCGAAACGGCTCAGGCCTTCCACCTCGTTGGATACGGCGTGGGAATGAATGACGTCCATGATCACCCGCAGCCCGGCCTCATGGGCCGTATCGACGAGATTCTTCAGCTCTTCCGGGGTTCCGAACCGGGAGGATGCGGCGAAAAAGTTCGATACGTGGTATCCGAACGACCCGTAATAGGGATGCTCCGGAACGGCCATGAGCTGGAGGGTGTTGTATCCGGCGGCAACGATGCGGGGGATGATCTTCCCGGAAAATTCATCGAAGCTGCCGATGCGTTCGGCATCCTGGGCCATTCCCACATGAGCCTCGTAAATCAGCAGCGGACCTTCGGGCGGCTTGAAATTCAGGCACCGCCATGGATAAGAATCCGGCGCCCAGACCTGGGCGTTGAATATCAGCGTATTCGGATCCTGAACCACCCGCCTGGCATAGGCGGGAATCCGGTCTCCCCGGCCGCCGGGCCAGTAAACCTTCAGGCGATACAGATCTTTGTGACAAATCCGCTGGGCCGGAATCCTTAATTCCCAGACCCCGTCGTTGCTGATTCTTTCCAGACGGAAGGATGGTTTCTCGAGCCAGTCCGTCATCTGTCCGATCAGAAAGATGTGCGTGGCGTTCGGCGCCCACTCCCGGAAAATCCACTGGTTTTCCCGGAAATGCAGGCCGAAGTACTCATGGCCCGAGGCGAAATCAGGCAGAGACATCCTGTCGGAAGTCAGACGGCTACGGGTTTCGGCAATCTTTTCCAGACGCCGGCGAATTGCATCCCGATATAAATCCAGAAGGGAATCATCCGCAATCAGTCTTTGCAGCTCCGTATCGATCCGCGGATCATTCATGCACCCTGCCCCTGATTGACGATCAGCGGACGCTGAAGCATTTTTTCATAAAGCTCGATGTATTGACGGGCGCACACCGCATGGGTGAATCGGACCGCGCTCTGGTTCATGATCCTTCGTATCTGAGCCCTTTTGACGGACTGCGGGAGCTTGTGAAAGGCCATGGCCTGGTCGACGGCCCAGGAAAGGCCCTGAGAATCATAATGCTTGAAGATAAAGCCGTTCCCGGTTCCCCGCTCCACATCCAGATGTTCCACCGTATCGTGAAGCCCTCCGGTGTCGTGCGCCACGGGAAGCGCTCCGTACAGGGGGCCGATCATCTGGGGCAGACCGCAGGGCTCAAAACGCGAGGGCATCAGTATAAAATCAGAGCCCGCATAGGCCAGCCGGGCCATGCGCTCGTCGAATCCCCAGACCGCAACCCGGTCTCCAATGCCGTGAATCCGGACGATATTCTCAAAATGCTTTTTAAATTCTCCGTCCGCCACAAAAACGACCTGAAGCTTCTCCTTCCAGTAACGGGAGACAATCGCGTACAGAATCTCTGCCAGAAGCTGGCATCCCTTCTGAACGGAATCCATACGGGAAGGCCAGAAAAATACGGGCGCCCTCGGATCCTCGATCAACCCCATGGTCCTTTGCAGCAGCCGCTTGTTCGCGCGCTTTGCCGGCATCACATTCTCCGCGGTGTACTGCTGAAAAACCGAGGTGTCCGTGGATGGGTCATACGACGGATCCGGCGCGTTGAGGATGCCGACCGCGCATTCGGCGTAGAGTTTGTTGGCCAGTTCCTGTTGAAGAGACGGCTTGATAAAATGATGTCTCCCCTGAGCCACTTCGACCAGAAAGGTCGGGCTGACCGTGTTGACAAAGTGAGACGCGAACACGCCGCTGGTCAGAAAATCCACGGAATTCACGCTCCGGGTTCGCTCATAATCGTAGGCCATGTTGTCGTAATACAGGTGTTCCCAGAAATAGGCGGCATCGATTCCCATATCCTCGATTCGGGCCAGCGTTTCCTTGACGGTGTGAATGTTGTGAATGGTGAACAGGCAGGGAATGCCCATTTTTCTGGCGACGGCCGGAATCAGACCGGTCATCCAGTCGTTGCAATGAATCAGATCGGGCCGCACAAATGGAAGGATGTTGTTGATGACCTCCCGCTGAAAGGCCAGCGCGATCTTGATGTTTTCCTCGCCGTAACTGGAATAGACCCCCTGCATGTAGAAAAAAGCCCGGTCTTCGGCCAGATGAATCCGGTCGTCTGGCATTTTTTTCCGAATGATGCTCAGCTCTTTTGTAAGTATCGGCGCCAGCTGGGCGTTAAACAGCGAACGATAGTTCGGAAGCGCCACATGGACATCGGCGCCCTGATCGAAAAGCGCGCTGATCAGCGCCGCCGACACATCGGCCAGGCCTCCGGCCTTGGCGCTGAGGCCGACGGCGATGTGCCCCATCTCTTTGGGGAGATAGGTGACTTCCGGCGTGACAATCAGTACGCGGGGATTTTTTGCAGACCCGCTCATAGTTGAAAACTCCTTGTGATACGAAAACAGCTCTGAACTTTTTCATCCTCAGCTGCACCCGCAACGGACACCGGTTTTATAGGGACTTTTCAGCCCAGGTGATAAATTCCCGCGAATATTTGATCTGATCGTCTCCCCGCGGCACCACCCTTACGTTGAAACCGTAACGTCCCGAGACCCGGCAGCGAACCCGGCCCTCGTAGCGGTATCGCCCATGCCCCATGTTTTCGGTCATATCCATGATTTCAGTCTCCCCGACCTCCACGGCGTAGATGGTCTTGTAACGGCCGTAGTAAAGCTCCACATCCACCTCTTCGGGACGAATGTCACCCAGATACACCTCGGCGGCAACCGAAAAGTAATCCCCGACCCGAAATGGACCTTCATCGCTTTTGACCGCGGCGTCAACGAAAATATATTTCCAGAGCGTGCGGAATTTTTCCGTGCGATCGGCCAGAAGCCGGGCTTCGGCAGCTCCGTCGGCCGTCAGCTCTCGTCGCCTTTGAACCGCCGGCGCATAATAGCGTTCATAATAGATGGCCAGCATTCTCCGGCTGGAAAAACCCTTCAGCGCCATCTTCATGGAGGCTTTCATCTTTCGAACCCATTCCACCGGAATGTCGCCGTCCTTTCTCTCATAGAAACAGGGGATCACCTCGTTCTCCAGAATATTGTAAAGCGCGCGGCTCTCCAGGGCATCCTGAAACATGGCGTCATTGTATTCTTCTCCGTTGCCGATGCGCCATCCGGTTTCCCGCGAATACCCTTCGCACCACCAGCCGTCCAGAATGCTGAGGTTCAGAACGCCGTTCAAAGCGGCCTTCATGCCCGAGGTTCCGCAGGCCTCGAGCGGACGCCGGGGCGTGTTGAGCCACACATCCACTCCCTGGACCAGCAGCTTGGTCATGTTCATGTCGTATCCCTCAAGAAAAATGATTTTGCGGCGGATTTTGGGCTCCTGAATAAACCGGAGGAGCTGACGCAGCAGTTCCTTTCCCTCGTTGTCCCTGGGATGCGCCTTTCCGGCATAGACAATCTGAATCGGACGGTCCTTGTCGGTCAAAAGCGCTTCGAGCCGTTCCGGATCCTGCAGAATCAGATTGGCCCGTTTATAGGTCGCAAACCTTCTGGCAAATCCGATGGTCAGGACATTTTTGTCCAGCACTCTTTCCGCATCTTCAATGGTCCTTCTGGAGGCATTGATCCGTTCATACTGCTTGGCCATACGGTCCCGGCAGACCCGGATCAGCCGCATTCGGTTCAATTCATGGGCATGCCAGAGCTCTTCATCGTAAATCTCATCAATTTTGGAGGCAATATCCTCCTTCAACAGCCGTTTAATCCACTCCGGGCCAAGGTATCTTTCAAAAAGCTGGTAGTTCTCCTCGGAAATCCATGTGGGGATATGAACCCCGTTGGTCACATGAGAAATCGGAATCTCATCCTGTCCCCTTCCCGGCCAGATATGGCGCCACATTTTTCTGGCGACAGATCCGTGAAGCTGGCTGACGCCGTTGCAGTACTGCGCCATACCCAATCCCAGAATAAACATGGAAAACTGAGCGCCGGGGCCGGCATCCTTCAACTGCCCTAAGGTAATAATCTGGTCAACCGGAATGCCCAAAGATGATTCCAAGTCCTTGAGATAGGGCTTGACCATATCCGGGTAGAACTCGTCATATCCGGCGGACACCGGGGTGTGGGTGGTAAATACCGTGGTTCGAGAGACAATCTCTTTTGCGGTTTTCAGATTCACCCCGTATCGTTGCATGGTCTGGGCCAGTCGTTCCAGACTCGAAAAGCTGCAATGCCCCTCGTTCATGTGACAAACGGCAGGTTCCAGCCCCATCCGGGACAGCGCACGCATACCCCCGATGCCCAGAAGTATCTCCTGTGCCAGACGCTGCTGGGATTCGCCGGGATAAAGTCTGGAAGTCAGATCCCGATGCTCCCTTGAATTCTTACCGATATTGGTGTCCAGAAGATAAAGTGGAACACGCCCCACATTGAGTTTCCATACGGCTGCATGGATGTCTCCATCCGGCCCGCTGACGGTGATCGCAAGGTTTTTTCCGGAGCAATCCCGGGCCCGGGAAATGGGAAGATGATAAAAATCCGTTTCGGGATATTCTTCCTTCTGCCAGGCATCCTGATCCATAAATTGTTGAAAATAGCCCTCCCGATACAGCAGACCTACGCCGATCAGCGGAAAAGACATATCCGATGATGCCTTGAGATGATCGCCGGCAAGCACTCCCAGTCCGCCGGCAAATATGGGCAGATTGGCATCGATTCCGAATTCCATGGAAAAATAGGCGACAAATTCGTCCGGACAGAAGGAATAGCCTTCCGGTTCGACCGAAGCGAGAATCTCTTTTTCATAATTCTGACGGACATGTTCCAGATGCGACAGAAAGCTCTCGTCTTTTGACATCGCATCGTATCGTTCCGGCGGAATCATGGCCAGGAATACGATCGGGTTCCCCTTGGCCTGCATCCAGGAACGGGGGTCGATACGGCGGAAAAGATCGATGGCCTCAAAGTTCCACGACCACCAGAGATTCCGGGAAAGTGTTTCGAGGAACATTAAACGCTCGGGAATGGCTGGAAATACTTCATAAACCTGCAAGTGACCCATATTGCTCATCCTTGATGGTCTTGTAAAAAGTCGAAATTGTGATGACAAGGTAAAAAGTTCAAGTTCAAGGCGCCGCGAATTCCGAGGGGTGAGGCGTACCCAGCGTACGCCGTCATGATGGGGCGTGCAGCGCGACGCAGAAATTGGACTTTGTTACGAAGCCATCATCCTTGATATGGTTGAAATCAGTCATCAGCGCCTTTCAGACCGATCCTGTGGATAGTTGTGTCCAGACCCGGAAAAGTTCGCTGACACCCCACGCCTGCGCATCGCATCCTCTTTGCCTGTGCGGAAAATCCCCGTCGAGAATCTCAGGAACATGTCCGGCGCAACCCGAATTCATGAGCCGGCACATGCTGCCGAGCCAGGCACGGGCCGTATCGCTTCCATTCGGAGCATACATCAACGCCCAGGCTTCGCAAAAAGAAGGCAGCAGCCAGGTCCAGGCCGTCCCGTTGTGATATGCGGGCTTACGGCTCGTATCCTCGTCCCCGGCATAGGTTCCCTGATATGGACGGCAGGGATCGTTCAGCAGACGCCCGTTGTAAACGATGGGAAGCGGGCGGCGCAGTGGACGATCCGCGAGACTGCGGACAGCTCCAGGCACCAGAAGCTCCGCGCAATGGTCCAGAATACTCCTGCCCACAGCCGGATCGGTTACGGCCCCCAAAGTCAGGGCAAAAAGCTGATTCGGCCGGAGTGCGTCATCGGGTTCGGCGGCGGCGGCGGCCAATCCGGGTTTTGCGTAAAGGCAATCAGCCAGATACCCGGAACCTTCAAGATTAAACAGCTCAACTATCGAAGCCCTGACCTGCTCGGCCAGATCTTCATATGCCTTACCGTTTCGATGCGGAAGGTTCCGGGAAAGAAAGGCCAGAGCAAAATACCATAAGGCCTGAATTTCAACCGGATACCCTTCCCGCGGAGTACCGGCCGGAAAATTGGTGTCCATCCACGAAAAGTGCGAGGGGCTGAAAAGCAGGCCGGAAGCCGCATCCATTTTGATGCCGTTAGGAGTGCCGGACATCAGGGAGCCGACCATGTCTGAAATCACCTGAATGATCGTTCGCCCGCCGCAGGGCTCCCTGAGGAAGGAAGTGTCTTTTTCGGCGGCCAAAAGGTCCGAACAGGCGACGACAAGCCACAGCGGCGCATCGGCCGTGTCCCGGTTGGAAGCATCAAGCCCCCGGATCATGTTGGGCAGAGTTCCGTTTTCTTCAAAAGAGGCAAACTGTTTCAAAATGGAACGGGATTCCTCCAGCCTTCCGGCGGCGATCAGACCGCGAACGACGATCAGCGTGTCGCGGCCCCAGTCCAGAAACCAGGGATAACCGGCGATCACGGTATTAAAATTTCCCCTTTTGACAACATAATGGTCGAGGCATTTTCGAAAAGCCGCTTCAGGCTTCCAGAAACCCTGGCGGTTAAAAGCGCCCTTCACCTTCGACGCCAGATCCGATTCCGGAAGATCTGAAATGCTTTCCACGGCGGCGGAAAGCGTCACCGTCGCCTCGGAAGTCAGGTCAACCAGAAAATAACCCGGGCTGAAAAGATCCGAATCCGGGTCCAGTCCCCGTTCAGCGTCAAGCCGGCGATAGACCATATAATGCCACTCAGGCGCCGTGATGAACTTTCCCGGTGCAATTTCAAATCTCACCCGGTGATCCGGAGCGGGAGCGAATTCAAATCCTGAATCAAAAGACCTGACCGCCTTGGGCCATTCATGTTCCGGCCCCACATAAGCCTTGGTAAGATAATGAAAATTCCGGTCTTCAATATCCGGCCGCAGAATCAGGGCAACGGATTTTTCATCCGAAAGCCGGTCCGCATCCGAACCGGCGTGATGTCGATAAAAAACCATGCGAACCGCATTTTTTCCGGGAATCATCTCCAGTCCGATGCTCAACCAGAGATGCTGCCCCTGTCCGGCTGGAATGTAAAAATGCCAGAACCCCCGGGATTCATACTCATAGTCAAATGCATCCAGGCAATCGATGTTAATTTCCCGTGAAAACCCCTGATACACGATCCAGCCCCGGCACCGGGCAAAGAGCATCTGCCGGTCTTTTGGAAAATCCGTGCAAAGATTGGCAGCCAGAAGCGCGTCATATCGGCTGGCCAGATCACCCCATGACGCATTAGCTCTTAACATGCCGCCATGACCATTGGTCCCCAGCAGTCGGGGAGAATGTTGGAGAAGCTCATGTCGGGAAAACCGCTGCCGGATGGTGATTCCTGCCGGATACGGCAGATACAGAAGCGGGGATTCCACGTGCTGGCAGTGTTCCGGAGTATAGACCCGCATTTTCAGGGAACAGGAAAAAAAATCCTTGGGCGCCGGCAGGGGCATGAAGAGCGCAAAAAAAGTTCCGTCGGATCGCATCGCCGCATCTTCGGCTGCCAAACATCGATCTTCCTGGATGATGCTGGCCCGAAAGTAGGTTGCGCTTTGAATCATCAGGAAATGTTCCGGAGGAACCATGACCTGACGCTTCTGATCCTGAGGCCATTTCCACATCACTACCCTGGATTCCTCGCTGTACGGGTTGTATTTGCGGCAGAACGCCGCCGGATGTTCCGCAAGCAGACGGGCTGCTTCATCAATGTTCTCATCGCCCAGATCACAGGTTCCGCGATAGTATCCCCTCACCTCGAGCGCCTTTGCCGCCAGTTTGCGTCGTGCCGCGTGCTCGGGCATGCGGCAGAACCGGTTGCCGTACCGGGACAGAAGCTCCATATCGGCCCAGTCCGCAGACAGACACAGGGTCCGACCCGGATCCAGGTTTAATGAACGACGGTTCCCTGAAACCTGAAGTTTGACTTCGACGCCGCTGAGCAGATCCACCATAACGTTTTCCTTGATTCCGGCCTGATCCGAATCCCAGGCGGCATGTACAGGGTGGTCGGCATCCAGGTTGACCACCACCAGCACTCTTTTTTCAGTCGGCCGGTGATGCCGCCGCATGACAATGAAATTGCCCGGCCCGTTTTGAATCATTGAAAGATCGGTATTGTCAAAAAAAGCCGGATGAACCCTTAAAAGGGAATTCAGCCGTCGAATTTCATCCACCTGATTTGCCGAATCACCCCAGTTCAGAGAAGATGCGCCGTGAACATTGATTTTTTCCGTCGCATACCATTCCACGCCGTTTGCAAATCCGAAAGCTCCCTGTTGAGAACACAGTGCGCACAAGGCGGTTCGCATTCTGGAAAAGCACTGTGAGACGGCCGCCATTCGGTTGTTGTCGTGGGTTTCGGCATAATGCAGCATGATCCCCTGGCTGCGGGAAATCTCTATGGCGCCGGGAAGATATCCTTCTATCTGGGACCGGTCATAGTTTTGAAAAAGTTCGGAATAGGCCCAGTTGAAATTTGCTTCGTCAAGAATATGGCGTGTCTCGGAGATCTTGCCGCCAAGCCCCTCCAAAAAGAACACGGTATCCGGATATTGTTCACGGACAGCGGCGACAATATACTTCCAGGCTTCCACGGGAATCATGTAGCCCGCATCAGCCCGGAATCCGTCGACGCCGCGACGGCACCATGTCAGAAAAACATCGGCCATATACTGCCAGAGATCAGTATGCCGGTAGTCAAGCTTGGTCAGATCCTCCCAGATAATGCCCCATGCGCCGGGCACCTCGATACGGCCATCGGGAAAACGCGACAGCCACTCAGGGTGGGATTCGTGAAGGCTCGCGGCCCAACCGGTATGATTTACGGCGATATCCAGAAACAGCCTGGCATTCCGGGCATGAATCGCATCCGCCAGTTCGTAGAACTGTTCCAGGGGGGTAGCCCGAGGGTCGAATTCGGCAAGAGCGGGATCGATGCCGGTAAAATCCAGGGAAGCATAAGGATTGCCGAACCGGCCCATTCGCGCATAGGTGGTAGGCGTGGGATTGACCGGGAGCAATTGAATGATGCGGCAGCCCAGCTTTTCGATGATGAAATCCAGTTCCCTGATCAGGTCCCGAAAGGTTCCGGAGGGAGGGATCACGGTAAATCCGGCATTGTCCAACGCCTGAATGCAGGTCTGCTCGACCGGGAACAGAAAGGTTCCCGCCTTGTTCGGACCGAACTGCCGGACAAAGGCGTTGTAAATGATATTGGCGCAACAGGTTTCCGCCGGTTCCACATTAATAACGGTATTGGGGCCCTCGGGCCACATCGGGTAGGTTTCGCCGTCTTTGAGAAAGTAACATTTGGCCTGAAAATGTCCCACCTCGCAGAGGGGAAGTCTGGCCTGAAAACGGCCCTTGTCGATGCGCCGCATCGGAATATCGAACCAGTCCCTGCCCAGAGACGTTTCCTGACAATTGACCCGCCTGATAATCTCGGTCCGGGTTGCACGGGCATGACCGATATTGGTTCGCACCCAGGCGCTTCCGGTTTCCAGGGATGGCGCGCTGAGTGTAAAAACCAGCGCATCACCCCGGAAATGCAACAAACAGGCTCCGGGATCGGGTTCCTGTCTAAGCCCGCTCAATGGTTTCATAGAGTTAACGCGCCAGTTCTTCTGATACCGGGAAAATATTGAATAAAAAATTGCCGAATTATTCGAAGCTTATAGTAGGGTGATACAATCCCTCTGTCAATTGAAATTCAGGAATGAGGCGTTGTCTCAATAATTCTGCGGACGCCGGCTTTCTCCGTTTAAAACGCCCCTGCTGCGTGCGGTGTTTCGTAAATCCTTTGCCGACTGAATATTCTGATGAATCGTGCCGTGTTCAAGCTTTCAGGCAGATCCTTCCTGAAAACACAGGGCACGAAAAGCACAGTCGGTTTGGTCACAGTATGCTGAGGCGCGACCAAAGCAATCAAAATTACCTTCTTTTCTCTGAATTTCCCGGATCAATTCCACCTTGGACTTACCGAACGACTTGACACCAAGCTGTTTTGCCATCGTTCTGATTTCGTGCATCTTCATTCCATTCCTCCCACTATTGCCCGGTTCAAATTGATAAAATTTGTTTTATGGCACAATCAAAACAGGTTTCTCACTCCGCAAACGAATGTCTTGCCGCAATGACCGGTTCCACAAAAACCGGTACGAGCAGCATCGAACATCAAAAGGTCAGTGCGCCAACCGGCATCATCCGGTTTGAATTCTTGCCTGTAAAGGAAATCATAAAGGAAGGCATGTTTAATTGCGAAAAACGTTCTTTAAATAAACACAGACCCGATGAGGATATGTTTTTCAGACAATCGGTATGAATCATGACGCGCCGGATAACCGCACATGCGTTTTCAAGCGCATGAATCAACTGAATGGCCGATAATTCATCGAAATCTCCCATCAATTTAATATGCAAAACGTCTTCATTGCGGTGTATAAAAATTCCGAAGTTTGACATGACCCTCTCGTATACAGATCACGGCCTTGCTGAAATTCGAAAATTCAAGAGACCGGCTGTAGAAATCCCCGTCAGGGTTTTGCGGGCTGAGTGCGGCCTGATTTTCAGAACCAAGTCTGCAACCGACATCAGCAACCCCGCTCGAAGCGTACCTTGGCTGACGAGGCCGTTTTGTCGCCTTAATTAAACACTCTAAGCTGATTTGGACGGGTCCTGCTGGGCATCACCTTGCAATGGCAGGCAATAAGACCGCCAGGCGCAACCGAGTTGATCGCAATACCCCTTATTCCGGCGAAAGCAGTCGGAGTTGCCTTCAGAGCGCTGGACGCTTCGAATAAGGGCCGTAAGATCCACATTTATTTTGGGTAAAGTACCACCGTTTTTCTCGGGCGCAGCTGTGGACAGAAGATCTTTATCCTTGGGAACTTTGGATATTTCAAATTTTAGATCTTGACACATACCCTGCATACCTCGCTGTCATAAAAATTGATGCCGCAGTTATATTTTAAAAATATTACGGTATCATGCAGGTTTGTCCATAGGGGTACAAATTCATTTTATTGGGGAAATTCCCGAAGATGGATGGGATTTTGTCCCGCAGGCGCCTCGCTATTCTCTGATAAGCAGCGACGATTCCTGCTTGAGGCGATTTAAAACATCAGGGCCCAGTTTGGCGGGATCCTGATTGCCGGCGGCGATCTCGTGAAACAGTCTCACCTGCTCTTTACTGAAAACCGGGATCTTGTGTTCAATCAGCTTGAGTTCATTCTGAATCAGGCTGTAGAGGACAATCGGCCCGACCGTCTGCTCGCCTTTTTCGTTCAACGAAATACATCCCATTATCTCGAAATGTTTGATCCTAAAAGGTTTCGGCACAAGAGCGTAACCCAGAATTTCGGCAAAAAGACTGATACTTTCAATAACTCCTTCAGCGTAACGGTTTTCAAGAGCCGCAAGACCTTCCCGTTCAATCTGATCCAGATCGGCCATCGTCATTCTAAGATCCAGACGATTGATGCAAAGATCGCGTATGATCTCAACGGATGCGGCTTTCTTGCTGAACACCACATCCTGATCCTTGATGATTTTAATCGCATTGCGGATATTGACCATCTCCTTAATGGTAGGACTTTTTCGAATCAGAACATCCTCAAGGGAAGTAAGATAAATCGACATCACATTATCTAAGACCAGAATTCTGCCTTTGTCTGTGTTGCCATCCAGAATGTAGAGTTCGAGATCCCGCTCGAATCGTGCCTCAAATCCGTTGGATGCAAGCAGACTACGCATGGTTTCTCTGTCGGCCTTCGGAGGACTGTCCTCGGATGGAATCACTTCAAAAGAGCGGATCACCTTTTCGGAAAGTCGCTTGATCTCTATTTTTTTTAATAGATTTTCTTTAAATGACATATTTTTCAGTCCTGTTGATGAAATGCTGAGAGCAGGCCGCAACTGTAACGCCTTTAAAAACCATATGCGATTGCTCACCGATTTTTGTCAAATGTTTTCTGCGCCGCTTGACGCATTCTGCAGACAGTTCTATATTTATAAAAAAAGTCAAAGCCATCCGGTTCACGATTCAAAACAAAATCAAACTGATCGGGACACGCCATGTCTGAATATGCAAAACTCGTCATTGATGGAAAGACCTTCGAGTTTCCAATCATCACGGGATCGGAAGGCGAACGCGCCATTGACATCTCTCAACTGCGCAGAATGACGGGCCTGATCACCATGGACCCTGGATTTGTCAATACGGGAAGCTGCATCAGCAGCATCACTTTTATGGATGGCGAAAAGGGAGTTCTTCGTTACCGCGGCATTCCGATCGAAGATCTCGCCGAAAATTCTAGTTTTGTGGAAACTTCCTATCTGCTCGTTAATGGCGTTCTGCCCAAACGCAAGGAATTGAACCGCTTTTCCGTCATGCTGAATGATAATTCCCTAGTCCACGAGGATATGCAGATCTTTTTCCAGAACTATCCCCGCGGATCGCATCCCATGGGCATTCTGTCTTCCATGGTGAATGCGCTGAAAAGTTTCTATCCCGAATTTCAGGCCGTGAAAGAAGAAATCAATACAACCGTCACCCGCCTGCTCTCCAAGGTGCGCACCATGTCCGCCATGTCCTACAAGATATCCAAAGGCCATAAGGTGGTGTATCCGCGACCGGATCTGAGTTACTGCGCCAATTTTCTCAACATGATGTTTGACACGCCGGTCAGACCCTATCAGATCGACGACGAACGGGTCAGTGCGCTGAATGTATTCTGGATACTACACGCCGACCACGAACAGAACTGTTCCTCTACGGCCGTTCGCATTGTCGGCAGCGCCCGCGTCAATCTTTATTCCTCGATTTCCTCCGGAATTACAGCTCTTTGGGGTCCTCTGCACGGCGGGGCCAATCAGGCAGTTATCGAAATGCTCACCCATATTTTGGAAAACGGCATTCCGGTTAAAGAGGTTCTTGAAAAGGCAAAAACAAAAAGCGAAACCTTCCGTTTGATGGGATTCGGCCACCGTGTGTACAAAACCTATGATCCCAGAGCCAGAATCATGAAGCGCGAATGCGACAATCTGCTTGAAAAGCTGCACATTCATGATCCGCTTCTGGATCTTGCCAAGGAACTGGAAACGGCCGCTTTAAGGGATGATTATTTTATTGAACACAACCTTTATCCGAACATTGATTTTTACAGCGGCATTGTTTTGAGAGCCATAGGAATTCCCACCAATATGTTTACGGTGATGTTTGCCATCGGAAGGCTTCCCGGCTGGATCGCCCAGTGGAAGGAAAGTATTGATGATCCGGAGTGGAAGCTCGCCCGACCCCGGCAGGTCTATTGCGGTCCGGCACTGACCCCCTATATTCCCATTGAACAAAGGTGATGCGCCACCAGAACTCAGCGGGTGGATTTCAACTCAGACGGATTCATGCAAGTCCGTCTGGATCGGTCATGATCTCAAGGGTCAGGGTTTAAAGGTTCGTGTGTTTTCATTCGCCTGATTCAGGGCTGCCAGAAGGCGCCGACAGTTTTCGTTGACCTCTATCAACTGATGGGTCATTTCATCGAGCCGGACACCCAGTAAAACGACAAAATACAGAAGCAACGCAAAGCCCAGTTCTCTTTGTGCCCAATCCCAGTAACGAATTCCCACAAGAACGATCGCCAGAAACAACAGGCTGACAACCAGATAAGGATTTACAATACGCTTCATTATTTAATATCCCCACCGGATACAAAAGAAAGAATTGGATGCTTTGAAATCGGGCACCTGTCTACAGGCACACCTTGAGAACCTGCAACAGGTCGGTGTGTTCTTCAAAGATCTTGCGGATACCGTCCATTTTCAGAGTTCGCATGCCGTATTCCAGTCCGATGCCCTGAAGTTCTTCCATGGTTGCCTTTTGTTTGATGGCGTTTTTGATCTCGGGAATGCCCAATAGCATCTCATGCAGCGCAATTCTGCCCTGATAACCGATACCACCGCAGGCCGGACATTCAGCACGCCCCATCAGCTCCAGGTTTTCACCGTATTCGGGAAGCCCGTCTTTTTCAAACCATTTTCTTCCGTATGTCCGGACAAGATCTTCGTAAGCTTCTCGACTTGGATGATATGGCTTTCTGCATTCCAAACAGAGTTTTCTGGCCAGTCTCTGTGCTATCACGCACAGGAAGGCATCGGCAAAATTAAAGGAATCCATTCCCATCTCGATCAGTCGGACCACAGTTTCCGGAGCGCTGTTGGTGTGAAGGGTGGAAAAGACCAAATGGCCGGTTAAAGAAGCTTCAATGGCCGTTTTCGCCGTTTCTGCGTCTCGCATCTCGCCAATCATGATCACATCGGGATCCGCGCGCAGAAAAGATCGAAGCGCCTCCTGAAATGTAAATCCGATCTTGTAATGCACCTGGACCTGTCTAAGACCTTCCTGGGTTATTTCCACAGGATCCTCAGCTGTCCAGATTTTTCTTTCCGGCGAATTAATGACTGAAAGAGCCGCGTGCAGTGTGGTGGTCTTTCCGGACCCGGTCGGCCCGACGCAGAGGATGATTCCGTAAGGCTTGGCCAGCGCTTCCTTGAATCCCTGGTAATTTTCCGGTGAAAAAGCCATCTCTTCAAGGGGGATCGCCTTGGAACTGCTGAGAATCCGTAAAACCGCATCCTGGTTGCCGCCTATGGTCGGCGTAATTTCCACCCGGTATTCCACTTTTTTCTGACGGTATCGAATGCCGATCTTTCCGCTCTGAGGCTTACGATGTTCGGCGATATCCAGGCCGGAAATGATCTTGATCCGCGAAATGATCGCCTTGTTGTAACTGCTTGGAATCTTGTGAGCCTCGTGACATACGCCGTCAATGCGATACCGGATTTTAAAGGGTTTTTGACCCAGACCGGGCTCGAAATGAATATCCGAAGCCCCTTTCTTGTATGCATCGACCAGAACCTTGTTGACCAGTTTGATCACCTGAGAATCGGTTTCATCAAACTGCGCGTCCTCGATCTCTTCTTCGACCGAGACATCTTCTTCTGACAGTTCTCCGATGATTTCTTCAACCGAATCCTTGGATGCCAGGTAGTATTTTTCAATGGCCTGTGCAATCTGCCCGGATGTGGCCACGACCAGATCAACTCTCTTGTTGGCATAAAATCTCAGGGTATCAACGATAAAAGGATCGGTCGGATCCGACGTGGCCACCCCAAGGCGATCGGAATGAAGCTCAACCGGAAACACCTGCATCCGTTTGACGACATTCAGCGACAGGGCGTTCAATACCGCACGAGACGGAGCGACGTCTTCCAGATTCACAAAACGCATTCGAAACTTGACCGCAAGAGCCGAGAGCAGCTGCTCTTCGGTCACCAGCCCTTTTTCAATCAGCAGAGCTCCGATCTTCTTTTTTTTCCCGGCTTCCTGACTGGCCAGGGCTTCTTCCACCTGTTTCTGGGTCACCAGCCCGGCTGAGACCAGTATTTCGCCGATTCTTGCCCGTAATGGAAATTTTCCCGAAATCCGGGTTTCGCTGATTTTACCCTCAATGGTTTGCTGATCGATATTATTGGAATCCGCCAGAATTTCACCAAGCCGTCTGTGTTTAAGCTTTTTCTGTTCATCCAGAACATCCATGAGCTGGGTCTCGGATATCGTCCCTTTCCTCGCAAGTATCTCACCTATAAATTCGTTTTTCTGGAGAGATTTAAGCCCTGCGAAAGTAAAAAATATCCGATTGCAGGGTCCCAGAGGCTCGATCGGATAACCGAAAAAACCCGTTTCAAACTGTTTCCGCTCAGGAATCCGGACCTGATAATGCACACCGGCAACGGTCTCCACCTCTTCTATCATCGTATCATTGACAGAGGCGGCATCGTGTTCCGATTCACCGGTCATCCACACGGTGCTGATCATATCCAGGGACAGGGTCTGTTTGCTTCCCTCCGAGTCGAATATGACGAACTGATTTTCATCCGGGCTAAATGGGCCGACGAGTGAGCCTTCGGTCCTGGCTCCGTCTAAAAACCTGATAAATACTTTTTTATCCAAATTTCCCCCGATGAACGCTTCAGCGCCGAAGGTCCGTGCGGTATCCGAATTTATGATCCCGCCGTTATTTATGATTATCTATTATGATATCAGTAAAATACTGATGAAACCTCATGTCTTGCGTTAATTCCGGATGGAAAGCCGTTGCCAGCCATTTTCCCTCCTGAGCTGCAACAGCTGTTCCGTCACCCAAGCGTGCAATCACCTCAACCCCCTCGCCGGCTTCAATCAGTTTGGGAGCCCGGATGAATACGCCCGGGAAAGGCTGCTGTCCAGAATCCTTCCAAACGCTAATCCGCAAATCCTCCACAAAACTGTCCATCTGCCGGCCGAAGGCATTCCTTTGCACCACAATATTCATGAATCCTAAGCACGGCTGGTCTAAATCGATTTTTCTGGCCATTAGAATCATTCCCGCGCAGGTCCCCCAGACCGGTCTGTCCTGGGCAAACCTCCTCAAGGAGTCGATCAAGCCATACGCCGCCGCAAGTTTTCCAATGGTGGTGCTTTCGCCGCCGGGAAGGATCAATCCATCCATATCGCACAACTCTTCCGGCAGTCTGACCTCAACAGCATCCACGCCGAGCCGGCGCAATATCACGATGTGTTCTCTGAACGCCCCCTGGAGCGCCAATACACCGATCCTCATGCTACATTCCGCTTGTCTTCTTCAAAAGTAAAACCGTTTAATCCCGAATTGCCGACAGGGCCTGGCAAATCAATCCTCAGGATTTCATGGAATTCAATCCGTGCTACCATCCACGTTGAGCCAGCTGCTCTTTCGGATCCAGGCTGCCGACATTTATCCCGACCATGGGTTCCCCCAGATTTTCACTGACTCTGGCCAGAATATCGGGATTCATATAATGGGTTGTCGCCTCCACAATGGCTTTGGCACGTCTGGCCGGATCACCGCTTTTGAAAATACCGGAACCCACAAACACCCCGTCCACACCGATCTGCATCATCAAAGCGGCGTCAGCGGGGGTCGCTATTCCTCCTGCGGCAAAATTGACTACAGGCAGTCGTCCGAGAGCCTTGGTTTCCTTGACAAGCTCAAAAGGCGCACCGATCTCTTTGGCGTAGCTCATCAGTTCTTCATCCGCCTTGTTTTGAAGCATTCGGATTTCACCCAGAACCGACCGGGCATGACGGACCGCTTCCACCACATCGCCTGTTCCGGCTTCGCCCTTGGTTCGAATCATCGCCGCCCCTTCACCGATGCGGCGCAGTGCTTCGCCCAGATTGCGGCACCCGCAGACAAACGGAATCTTGAAATTGTGTTTATTGACATGGTACATCTCGTCAGCCGGCGTCAGCACCTCGCTCTCGTCGATATAGTCAACACCGATGGCTTCAAGAATCTGTGCCTCGACGAAATGACCGATACGGCATTTGGCCATTACGGGAATGGATACAGCCTGCATGATTTCCCGGATCAGTCCGGGATCAGACATTCTGGCCACGCCGCCGTGTGCACGAATATCGGCCGGTACCCTCTCCAGCGCCATCACAGCAACAGCACCCGCTTTTTCTGCGATAACAGCGTGATCAGGCGTAACCACATCCATGATAACTCCGCCTTTAAGCATTTGGGCCAGCCCTCTTTTTACCAGATTTTTGCCGGCGTCGTCTGCTGTTCGGGTGTCGGCGGTTTTTTCGGAATTCATCATCAATCCTCCTGATAGCTATTCAGCGCAATTTAAATTGCGCTGATTCTTTGGCTTATTTTCGTTGGTTCATAAAACAGAAAAGCAGTCACACCTTTTATTTCCATCTAGCGGATTCAAGGACCGCTGAAATCATTGGCCGCCTTCTGAATCACTACCGAAACCGTTTTTTCATTTCAGAACGATCCTGAAAAATGGCTTTTCACCGGTTTTCTTTACAGCGCAAACCCGTTTTGTCAACATGTTTTTCAAATAAAAACCGTGTAATATCCGGCCAAAGGCGAGATCAAAGAACATACTTCCGTCCCCGATTCCATGTCTTCTGACCGACCCGCATTTAATGGATCGGTTCCTGAAATCTTTTCAGCGACTTCAAACAGAGCTCACGATTCCATCCTCCTCGGATTACTGATCAATATGGGTATTTTATATCCAGTTTTTACAATCCAAACCCAAAAATGAATATAAAATATCCAGTTTCTCCATCGATATCGGGTCAGCCTTTGTAGTTTAAATGATTTTTTGTTTTTATTTCAATGTGTTAGCTTATTTTTTCACCATGGCACGCCCGTTGCTAATCTCTAAAATCAAAAGGTCATTCAATCGCTTTCAAAAAAGGAGGTATGAAATGAAGAAATTAATAACAGGAAAGTTTCTGGCCCTGCTGGCCGTCCTTGCCATCATCGGTTCAGCGGCCGTGGCCGCTGCCGATCGGCGAGGAGATGACCGGGAATGGCATAGCCGATGTCCCCATATGAAAGGAATCCAATTAACCGATGAACAGATTCAGAAATTGAATGAAGAAAGAGCGAACTTTTATTCTGAAACCCGGGATATTCGCCAGCAGCTTCATGAAAAAAAGCTTTTCCTGAGAGCCGAACTGGCCAAAAAAATTCCGGATGCGGCCACAGCGGCTTCGGTTCAGAAAGAAATTTCAGAGCTCAACGGTAAAATGGACCAGATGTGGCTGGAGCACCGTCTTGAAATCAAAAAAATCGACCCCTCTCTGGGAAGCGGAGAAGACCGGTGGAGGGAAGCCCGGAAATGCCGTCGGGGCGAAGGATTTCGTCGTATTCGATAATCCGTATCGAAATTGGGGCGGACCATCCGCCCCTTTCTTTTTCGAGGATCTGTCAGGATTCTTGCGCAAAGTTACTGGTGCATGATCAGATCGTCTGGTAAAACATCCACGGTTGCGGCGCCATGCATATTCCGGCCGATATGAAGGCGCACCGCTCATTAGTCGGAAACCCGATGATCGCCATGAGCGGAAACACTGGCAAACCAAACCGGCAAAGTACGCTCATGCTTCCGTATGCACCGCACGCTTTCAAGCGGGCCGGTGAGTTTTTCTGGAACTCCGCATGAAAATCAATTATAGTTTTTTTCTCATAAATAATTCCAGATAAACACATATCAAAACCACAGGAGAAGGATATGAATCGATTCAAAAGTGCCGTCCTGCTGCTTGCTTTTGCCCTAACCGTAGCGCCGGTCTTCGTCAGCGCCCAAGATTATCACCAGCTCATCCCGTTGCTGATTGATCTGAAAGGCTGGAACGCGGAGCCGGCCGAAGGCATGAATATGGACATGGGCGCATATAAAATGATCAACGTTGTTAGAAGTTATTCCCGAAATTCCGGGGAACTTGAGGCCATGATCATGATCGGCAATCAGGCGATGCCCCAGGGCCCGATGGAAACCATGCATGCCGAATCCGATGATTCGGTCATGAATATGCGCCAGATTGACGGATTCAAGGTCTACAGTGTTCACGATAAACAGGAAAATTCCGGCAATGTGACGGTTTTCCTGACCCAGAAAGAAACTCAGGGCGCGATTTTCACCATCTCATACCAGGAGAATTCTGAAAGCGAGGCCGTGGACCTGGCCAAGCGGTTTAATTGGAAGGACATGAAGCTGGCAGTAGAAAAAATGTTCTGAATCCAATTCGTTTCATATCCAGAATTCAATTCTCAAACCCGCTGACAAGTTCGGTTTGTCTCAGGCGCAGGCCGGACTTTTTATTGGGTCTGACAGCCGGTCTTGAACGGTCCGATTTTCAAGCCCGGCGGAATCATATCAAAACAATGGAATCCCCCATCCTGCCCACACACTTCTTCGAAATGTTTTAACATCCCGCATCTGTTCCGTTTTTTCAATACGATCAGAATCTTTATTGATTCGGCCTGGAAATCGGCTTGACTCGATCGTCCAGCGATTATAAAACGCCCCAATCGGAAAAGGAACAGGCGGAAAGGGTTTTAACATGGCTTTCAGTTTGGCGGCAATCATCATTCTGGGACTGCTCTCAGACCACCTTTTCAGAAAATTGAGACTTCCCGGACTGGTCGGTATGCTGCTGGTCGGAATTCTGGCAGGACCCTATGCCCTGGAACTTATTTCACCGGAAATGATGACAGTATCGGGAGACCTTCGCAAGATCGCCCTGATCGTCATTCTCCTGCGCGCCGGATTTGAACTTCGCCGCGACACCCTGCACTTGGTCGGACGCGCGGCACTGATCATGAGCTGTGTTCCGGCGGTTTTCGAAATTTTCGGAATTATGCTGATCGCACCGGCCCTGCTGAACATCACCCTGCTGGACGCAGCCATACTGGGGTGCATTCTGGCCGCCGTATCGCCGGCGGTGGTCGTCCCTCTGATGATCGATTTTATGGATCGCGGCCGAGGCGCCAAGAAGGGAATTCCGACCCTGATACTGGGCGCCTCCTCCCTTGACGACGTCTTCGTCATTGTGCTGTTCACCTCTTTTCTCGGCATGCACAATGGCCAGGAAAACCGTCTTGTCGTTCAGCTTGCCGAAATTCCGGTATCCATTCTCGTCGGCGTCGCCATCGGACTGCTGGCCGGATATGGTCTTTATCGACTCTTCTGCCGATACGACTGGCGCCCGCCCAAGCGAACTCTGCTGGTGATGGGGGTTGCCATCACCCTCACCTGGATGGAAGAAATCGGGCACGGGATCATTCCCATGGCAAGCCTGGTGGGCGTAATGTCCATCGGCTTCATCATCCTCGAAAAATCAGAAGCCATCGCCCATATCATCTCGCAGAAGCTGAAAAAGCTCTGGGTGTTCGCCGAGCTTCTGCTTTTTGTTCTGGTCGGTGCCCAGGTCAACATTCAAGTCGCCTTGAAAGCCGGGCTTGCCGGCAGCCTGGTAATCCTCTTCGGCCTGATTTTCAGAAGCGTCGGCACCTGGGTTTCCCTGTTCGGAACTCCCCTGAACTGGAAAGAAAAGATATTCTGCGTGGTGGCCTACGTTCCCAAGGCAACGGTACAGGCCGCCATCGGTGCCGTTCCTCTGGCGGCCGGAATGGCCTCGGGCGAGGTGATTCTGGCCGTGGCCGTCCTGTCCATTCTGCTCACCGCTCCGATCGGTGCGATAGCGACCCAGATTCTCGGTGAAAAAATTCTGGATTACGGAGATCAGTCGCCTTATCGATTCAAGGATCTGCGTGCCCAGAAAGGACTTCCCCATGTGGGGGAAATGCTTCGAAACAAAAAAACGGGAAGAATGTGGAAGGTCATCGAAGAAAAGGAAATCTGGCTCAGACCCTCAGAAGAAAGTTTCGGTAACGGGAAACAGAATCGTCCGCTGCCCGCTATCGTTCAGCGCTACTGGGAAAAAGATTCGGGCGCCGGACCGGGTACCGGAAAAACGCAGTTCTTTCAGTACAGCCTAAGTGATCCGGCTTTTGAAGATCAATGGGAAATCATCTACAACTGGTGACCAACGTCGAATCCATTGCACGAATTCTTTTGAACGAGTGGTCATTCGATGAGGTTCGAGTTTGAATAAAAGCCGGAGGAATATCCCCCGGCTTTTTCACTACGGGCTGTTAAAGGGCGCTCTCTCCTCTTTCGCCGGTACGAACGCGAATCGCCTCCTCAACGGGCAGAACAAAGATTTTACCATCTCCGACCTTTCCCGTGTTGGCTGCCTGTCGAATCGCATGAATCACTCCCGGCGCCATTTCAGATGGCGCAACGATTTCAAGCTTGACCTTGGGAATAAAATCGACCGAGTATTCCGCCCCGCGGTAGATCTCCTTGTGCCCTTTCTGACGGCCATACCCCTTGACTTCCTGAATGGTCATGCCCTGAATGCCGATTTCATTCAAGGCGGCCTTGACATCATCGAGTTTGAACGGTTTGATGATTGCTTCAATTTTTTTCATAACGATTCCTTCTTTAAATTATAAGCTATAGCCAACTTCGCTGTGCTGACAAAGATCCAGACCCTGCACCTCCTCTTCTTCGGAAACCCGAATTCCCACGAAGGCCTTGATAAGTTTCATGATGACAAAGGTCATCAGTGCGCAATATGTCATGGCGCCAAAAGCGCCCACGATCTGAATAACGACCAGTTTCGGGTTTCCGTAAACCAACCCGTCAGCCCCTGCTGAGTTGATGGCTGTAGAGGCAAAAAGGCCTGTTGCCACAGAACCCCAGAAACCGCCCACGCCATGAACAGCCACCACGTCCAGGGCATCGTCATAACCAAAATGGTTTTTCAGCATGATCGCAACATAGCATAAGGTGCCCGCGACAAGCCCGATCAGGACGGCTGGAACCGGGCCGACAAAACCCGCGGCGGGGGTAATGGCCACCAGACCGGCCACTGCGCCGGAGGCCGCCCCCAGCGTCGTGGGCTTGCCGTGAAGAACCCACTCGGTAATAACCCAGGATACCGCCGCTGCCCCGGCGGAAACCTGGGTGGTAAAAAACGCCACTGCAGCGGTTTCGCCCGCGGAAAGAGCGCTGCCCGCATTAAATCCGAACCACCCAAACCACAGGATGCTCGCGCCCAGCACGGTCATGGACAGGTTGTTCGGCATGAAGATATCCCGCCGCCAGCCCCTTCGTTTTCCGATCATCAGGGCGCATACAAGCGCCGCGACGCCGGAGTTGATGTGAATAACCGTTCCACCGGCGAAATCAAGAGCGCCGAGTTTTCCAATCCACCCGCCGCCCCAGACCCAGTGACATATCGGCAGATAGACCAGTGTGGTCCACAGGATGCTGAAAAGCAGAAACGCGGAAAATTTCATTCTTTCCGCAAAAGCCCCCGTGATCAGGGCTGGTGTAATAACGGCAAACATCAACTGAAAGGCGCAAAACACCAGATGCGGAATGTTTTCGGCATAAGGGCCCGATAAGCTCCCAACCTTCCTGAGAAATGCCCAGTCCAGATTTCCGATGACACTCTTTACATCCGGACCAAAGGCCAAAGAATACCCATAAAAAACCCAGATGATGGATATCACGCCAAGACAGATGAAGCTCTGAACAATGGTGGCCAACACGTTTTTCGACCGAACCATGCCGCCGTAAAAAAGCGCCAGACCCGGCGTCATGAACATAACCAGCGCGGCCGAAACAAGCATAAAGGCCGTATCCCCGGAATTCATCATGCTCTTGCAACCTCCTTTTACAGTCAATAAATTTGAGTCTTCAACCGATCTTCAGTCTTCAACCGCACTTACTGCAAAGGACTTGCCAAAACACATATTAATTGTTTTATCAAATAGTTACTAAATTTAAACAGTCGCAGGTCTTAGAACAAACAAACACTTTTGTTTGTAAAAGGTTGTTTTATTGCATATTTGTCATTATCTATTGTGCGTAATGAATTGAGAAAAGCGAGTGCGATCAGTACCGCTGAAGAATTTCATCTGAAGCGGAATGACGCAAAACCGGATAGGAGCTTTTTCAAACATCGTGCTGAGGAAAAAAAACCGGAATCGCGAAAAGCATCGGTAAGCCGCACCCCTGAACGGACGTATCGGTTCAGGAATGCCATTGATGCAACAGAATCTAAGGCTCCGGTTCGGTGTTGACGAAAAACGTTCGGGCAAATACGGCATCCCCGGCAAACACAGCGCCGCTGTTGAGAACATGCCAGCAGGCGCCGAAACGTGCGATTTCAACCTGTAAAATATCCCCGATTTTTAAAAGCCGGACCAGGGGTTTGCCGAGCAGAACTGGTCCCACGGCCATGCCTTCTTGAGTTCGAAAAAAGGCTTTATCCACATTCAGCGCCGTAAGGATCATGCGGCCGGACATTTCTTCCTGGGGCGATTTTCTGAGATTCAGTTGAATCACCTTGTCGCGTTTTTCTTTCCACAAAGCCTTGTCCGGGCAATGGAGTTCATGAAGCAGTTCTCCGGCCCTGATAAGCCGTTCAATATCCCTGCCCTTTTCCCTGGGAAGAACGCTGAGATAATTTTTCAAGGACGATCGGGGGAAATAACCCTGTTTATAGCACCATATCATCCATCTGCGCAGTATAGACGGGGCATGAATCGCCAGGACGTGGTTGAGAATCACCTGCGGCATCCAGTGGTCAGTGAAACTGGAAATAATTTTCGCTGAGCACTGCGCCCAGTTGCTGCAAAGAATGCGGTCCGGATTGTGTGCCGTTTTTTCCTCTATATGAAGACTCAAGTATTCAATAAACAGATAAAGCACCTGGGGAAAACCGGGCGACACATTATCAGCCGCCTGCATCGATTCGATGTAACGCTCGGCAGCGCGTGCGATATTCGAGGGATGTTCTTTAAGCGCTCTCATACAAACCGAGTCCTGGTTAAGATGTTTTATGCAGGATACCGGCCTGCAAACCAGTCGATCAGGCGCCGGGAGATCGTCACCGGTTCGGGAAGCAGGGGAAGATTGCCGGCGGAAAACCATCCTGCTTCCAGAATCTCTGAACCGTCGGCCATAACCTCGCCCCCGGCATAACCGGCGGTGAATCCGAGCATCAGAGAGTCCGGAAAGGGCCAGGCCTGACTGCCGAAATAGTAAAGATCCTTCACGGCAATTCCCGTTTCCTCCATAACCTCGCGTTCCACACACTGTTCCAGGGTTTCTCCCGGTTCAACAAATCCCGAGACTACGCTGAAACGACCCGGGCCATGCCGCCGGGTTCTCACCAGAAGAATTTCATCGCCCCGTATGACAGCGACAATGACCGCCGGCGAGATGCGCGGATAGACAATCAGGTTGCACTGCGGGCAGATACGGGCGAGTTCGGTCGGATGGTGTTGGGTCGGCGTTTTGCAGCGGCCGCAGTACTGGTTCGTCTGGTCCCATCGGAGAAGTTCGGCCGCGCGGCCAGCAGCAACGGTCAGAGGTTCGTCCAGGCAGGAAAAAAGCTTGCGCAAAGCCTCGAACCGCATTCCTTCAGGGGGAGAAGCGTTTTCGGCAAGCGCAGCCGAATAACAGGGTCGGCCATTGATCTGCCCGATATGCCGGCGATGAAGAACCGTCAAATCGATCAGCGTGGGATCCGGAATGCAGGGAATCGAAAAGGCCGGTCCGGTTTCATGGATCAGCAGCCGTTCATTTTGGAACAGGAACCAGTAGGGCGGTTGTCGAACCTCTCTTTCGTCGTGTATCAGTTTCGGAACAAAGTTCATGCGGCATTTCCTTTGCAGCGCCTGTATTGCCGGAGCGTACCGGCTTGAAAATTTAGCGGCGCTCCGTCAAAAAAGTCAAGGCGTATTTGCATCGATGCCGATGGAATTTATCCGATGACGTCTTCGGCATATACATTTCCGCTTTTAAGCACCTTCCAGCACCGTGCGTATCGTCCAAGTTCAACAAACATCACGTTTCCGATTCGAAGCGTTTTAGTCAGTTCCGACCCCACGAGCACGGGGCCCACAAGAACGCCGTCCATGGTTTCAAGGTACAAAATGTTTTCCCCAATCCAGCGCACCCTCATGTAGCCTTCTCTGGATTCGACGGGCTGCCTGCGGTGGTTGATCGATACGATATTCCGGCGCTCGGACAACTGGCCGCCTTCATCAACCGGGCTGTGCAGCCTGAACAGCAGCTCTCCGGCCCGCTGAAGCCTCCGGATTTCATCTCCCTTGCCCCTGGGAAGCGACCGGATCAGTTCATTGAAGTGCTCTCTTCCCAGAATATTGCGTTTTCGGCACCAGATGAGCCATTTGCGCAAGACAGCGGGCGCATGAATCTCGATGGTGTTGGTTTTGACTTTTGATGGCAGCCACCGGTTGACGAACTCGGAAATCGTTCTGCGCTCGCATTCGGCCCAGTTCATGGTCAACGGTTGATCTGTCGAAAGACCGCTGCTGATTCTCAGATATTCCACGAACATAAAAATGATATCCGCCTGCCGTTCAAGATCCCGCCGCCATGCAATGACCCGTTTCATAAACTGGGGCATGGCTTCTCCCTTAAACGGCGAGGGCTTGACCTGTCCGCGCGCCCAGGCGATATACCGGATGGCGGATTTTGCGATATCTGAAGGATGGCTGAAAATCGTAATGGCCAAGGCGAATTCCTTCTCAAGCGCTTTCTACAGCCTGTTTCATTAAAATGATATCATAAATTGACCTGCCGGGCTGCTGAAAAACCAGAATTTTCGGGCAGAAATCTAGTCCGCAGGCAAGGCCGATTCGCAAGATTTCAGCGCTTCCATGACAAAAGGCCGGATGTCCTTCCAGAATCGCGGCCAATCCGGGGGGCAGTCGTTGTGGCCGCAGGCATATGTAATCATACAACCCTGCCGGGCATTGCGCGCCAGCGCTCTACCGTGAGCGCAGGGGACGATTTCATCGTTTTCGCCGTGAATCACCAGAATTGGATTTGAATAGCGTTTGACCGCCGAAAGATTGTCAAACGGGTCTCTTACGAAAAATCCGGGCAATGCATAGCGATCGGTAAAATCCCGAACACGGGTGAAAGCCGACATCAGAATCAGGGCGCAGGAGGAACGTTTCAGAGAAAGATCGCATACGGCCGCAGCGCCCAGGGAGCGGCCGAACAGAAAAATTTTTTTCGAATCCACGTCGGGGCGTTGAGCAATCACGTCCCAGGCGGCGACAAACGCCTCGGAGATACGGGTTTGCGAGGGCGTTCCCGCCGATCGTCCGTATCCGGGGTATTCCACCAGCAAAACCCCGATTCCCCATCGGGTGAACGGCTCAAGAATTGTCGGCCAGAAATCGATGACCTCCGCGTTGCCATGGCCGAAGATGACCACGGGAGCGGGTTTGACAGACGTTTCGGAAGGGATGAACCAGGCTTCAACCGGCCCGTATTCCGTATTTAAAAGATATGTTTCATGATCCGGAACCGGGATGCCCGACACGGCCTGCATGTCAATCAGACGCCGGGGGAAGAGAACCGGACGCTGAAGCAGAAAAATACTCAGGCAGTAGAGGGCATAAAGGGCGAACAATCCCGCGACCCATTGGACCCAGGCAGGCATGCGATTTCTCCGTCTTCTTTCGATCTTCATGTTTTGTCTGCTGGAAGATGCCAGCGTAAAACGGCTGAAGATAATTTTCAATGGTTTTGATTTGACATGTTTCCGGCATAACGATAGGTATATTTTTTTACATCAATGCAGACCGGTTGGTTCCACAGGAGGAAACGGGCATGATTGAAAAAAATTGGGGAAACTTTGGGGTCTGGGCGGATATTTTTAAAGGTCGCGGTCCTTCGTTGGAAAGCCCCTTTGTCGATGAACCCATCACAAACGATTCGATGTTTTTATGGGTGGAGGTCGGTGCTCCGAAACATCATGATACGGTCAACGGAATGTGGAATTGCATGCCCTGCCCCGGAGCTTTGGCTGGATTCCTGCGTTATGTCGTCTTCCCGCTGTTTTTTGAGTTTTCCCTGATGCGCCCTCAATGGGATGCGAATCCGGACAGGTATGTCAGGGCCGAAGAACTTTTCGGAAATGCCGAATTTTCAGCGCAATGCCATTTCAAGGACGACATTCCCGCCATGCGGGAGATCATTCTGCAGATCGACCCGTTGTTTGACATGGACAACGACCAGATACGCATCCAGTTGCACGCCGTTGCCGAGGCCTTTAACCAGCGCTGGGCCAATTCTTCCCGGTGGCATTTTGCCGTGCAGGTTTATGATTCTCCCGAGGCGGTGGGACGCGAAATTCTGAACCGATTGGTTTCCGGAGAAACCCCTTTAGGCATGAGCGATGACGCGTGGCTGAAGATCTGCGCATCGACGGTTAAAAATTTAAAGGCCCAGCAAAACTTCAAGGCCGTTCTGAAGCAGCAGGCATGGTTCTAGCTTCCTTGAAGCGGTCCGGAAACATGGAAAAAAGAGGGTTTCTGCCGGCCGGAGAAGGTTATGGAGATTCAATTTGTCTATATAACCGCGGGTTCTCTGGATGAAGCACGTTCCATCGGACGCGAACTTGTGGAATCAGGGCTTGCCGCCTGCGTAAACATCATCGGGCAGGTCCAGTCCATTTATTTCTGGAACGGCAGGATTCAGGACGATGCCGAGGCGGCGCTGATTGCCAAAACCACCGCTTCGCGCCTTTCGGAGCTCATCGCGCGGGTAAAGGCAATGCACAGCTACGACTGCCCCTGCATTGTTGCTCTTCCAGTATGCGACGGCAATCCGGATTTTCTCGACTGGGTCGGCGATCAGGTGGAACGGACAGAGTGATTCGATGAATCAATATCCCGAAGGAGATGGAATGAACGAATTGGAGAAAAATCAGTCGGCTTTGCTTCGAATGGGCATTTCTCATCGAATTATGATGGGGTTCATGCCGGTCGTGATTATCATGATTTTGATGGGGCTTATCGGGTTTTATACCCTCAAGTCCATGGATCGGGACATTCGAGGACTGCTGGCTCAGAATGCGGACCAGAGCCATTACGCGGCCCAGGATGTAAAGGAAGCTGTAGATCGCGCCCTGTTCAAGCTGGAGCGCACCGAGAAATGGATACTCATGTTCATGGTCCTGGCGGTGTGCATCACCATTCCTTTTGTTCTGCGCATCATTCGAAAGGTCTCCAACGATCTGGAAGACATACTGCCGCCTGATTCCCCGGAATCCTGAAACAGCCGCACTTATTCAGCCCTTCTGTTTTCCTGGCCGCCGTATGCTGGGCGGTCAGGAATGAAGAAATCTCGTTTAGCCGTTTCCGGATATTGTCTGCCATGAGCGGGCCTGCGCATCAGTCTTTTCCAAGATGTTGGCAGACGGGCCGGAAAGTGAACGTTCGTTTTCTGTATCAATCCATCAGCTACCATCCTTGTCCGACAACCTGATACCGGTTTTCAACTCCTTGTTAACCCATTGTTTTATCGGTTTTTTTTATTCTTTATTCCGCACTGCATTTCAAAACCGCACCAGCCCTTAAATTTTCTTGCAAAAGGCAAAAAAAACTGTCATATGACGGCCTGATCAACGAGACTGAACGAAAGTATTGCCTGAAAAACCAGTTGCTTAAAACCTTGTAACAAGGCATCTGGTCAGCAGCGTTTCGATCCATGAAGTGAGGTCAGACAAAAATCCGCCATGAAACCGCCGATTATCCTGGAAACCACGGTATTGCTGATTCTTTCCAATGTATTCATGACTTTTGCCTGGTACGGTCATTTGAGAAACCTCAGCACCAGGGCCTGGTACGTAGCTGCATTGATCAGCTGGGGAATCGCGCTGTTCGAATACCTGATCCAGGTGCCGGCCAACCGGATCGGATACACAGCCATGTCTTTGCCTCAGCTGAAAATTCTTCAGGAGGTCATTACGCTGGCCATTTTTATTCCGTTTTCGATCCTGTTCATGAAGCAAAGCATGAAGCTTGATTTTGTGTATGCGGGTCTTTGCATGGTCGGAGCGGTATATTTCATGTTCAGATCTCCCTGAAACCTTGTTGCCTGCCTTACTGACCCAATCATTCGCAAATCCTCCTTTCCGCCCGGCATGCTTCTGAACCGCCCGCGCTGAAATGCCTTACGGCACCGGGATACGACGAGGGAACGGATGCATTCACCCGTTCCCTCGCGTTCAATCCCCTTGACAAAAGGCGGCAAGTCATGAAAAAAAGTTGAAATCGTTATTAAATTTATACGACCTGGATGCGCCATGCTGGTTAAAGATATTCTTCAATCCCGAAAAACAACGTTCAGCTTTGAGTTTTTCCCTCCGAAATCCGAAGGAAACTGGGACAAACTCTTTGAAATCATCGCCAGAGACTTCGTGCCCTTAAAGCCGTCCTATGTCAGCGTAACCTACGGCGCGGGCGGAACCACACGGGAAAACACGCACAAGATGGTGGCAAGGCTTCAAAAGGAAACCGATCTGACCGTGGTCTCGCATCTGACCTGCGTGGGATCGACGCGAGACGAAATTTACAGGATACTCGAATCCTACGCCCGAAGCGGCATTGAAAATATTCTCGCCCTGCGCGGGGATCCGCCCAGGGGGCAAACCGGCTGGACGCCTCCGCCCGACGGATTCGCCTTTGCCAGCGAACTGGCGGCCTTTATCAAAAAGCATTTTCCTCGAATGGGCATAGGGGCGGCCGGCTATCCCGAAGGACACCCGGAAACCCCCAACCGGCTCAGAGAAATCGAATATCTGAAGCGGAAGGTCGATGCCGGCGCCGATTACATCGTTACCCAGCTCTTTTTCGACAACCGCGATTTTTACGACTTTTGCGAACGCTGCGAGATCGCTGGAATTCATGTTCCCATTCTGGCCGGCATCATGCCGATCACCAGCTGCCAGATGATGGAGCGGATGGCCGATCTGGCCGGAGGGGCACGTTTTCCCGCGCCGCTGATCAAGGCCGTAGCCAGAGCTAAGGAGAAGGAATATGTGGAACATGTAGGCGTCCACTGGGCCACGGAACAGGTACGGGATCTTCTGGATCACGGAGTCAAAGGGATCCATTTTTATACACTGAACAGTTCCAGGGCGACTTTGAAGATTTACGAGTCCCTGGGGGTCAGAAGCTCGGATCAGCTGATTTCATAGAGCCTCTCGTTTTGAAGGAGCAGCGTATGAAAATCTTTATCTGGAGACACAACAAAACATATTCAAGCTGGTCGATGTTTAACGAACCCAATATCTATAAGAAAGGCTACTTCACGGCCGAGGTCATCGTGGCCGCCGAATCCTGCGAGCAGGCCCTGGAGCTGCTCAAAACGGAGCCTGTATGGGATATTGAAGAGCTCAAGCGCATTGAGCCCGAAATCGTTTCTCTTGAAAAACCCGCGATCATTCGAAGGCTCATCGACGGCGACAGGCATTAGACGGCCGTGAGCGCCTGGTTTAAATTCCTGCATCCTCTGAACATATGAAAATTCTGCTATGACCGTGTTGCAGTGGTTCATACTGATTTTCAGCACGCTGGCAAGCGTTTATGCCGCCGGTCATGCGCTGATTTCCAAACGCGACCCCAGGGCCTCGATGGGCTGGATCGCCGTCTGTCTCATGTTTCCCCTTTTCGGCCCTTTGCTCTACTTTCTGTTTGGCATCAACCGAATTCAGACCAAGGCCAAAAAACTCCATCAGTTCGGCCCTGTCTGTCGAACCGGAACGGACGAAAAGGATCGCCGGCTTACGGCCATCGAAGCTCTTCCCGGACCGGCGCACCTGTATCAGGGGCTGGTGCGCATTGCAGACCGGATTACCCTTCGTCCCCTGACGCCGGGAAACCGGATCGAAACGCTGTGCAATGGAGAGGCGGCCTATCCGGCCATGCTCGAAGCCATAGAAAATGCGCAGCGCCGGGTTTTTCTGGCTTCCTATATCTTTGACAACGATTCGACGGGAAAAAGCTTTGTAGAAGCCCTTCAACGCGCCACATCCAAGGGCGTCGAAGTCCGCGTTCTAGTCGACGGTTTCGGAGCACTGTACTCTTTTCCGCCTATTTTCCGCCAACTTCGAAAAAGAAAAATACCGGCGGCCCGTTTCATCCCTCCCCGGCTCATTCCGCCGACTCTGGACATCAACCTTCGCAATCATCGCAAGCTCCTGATCGCAGACGGCCAAACCGGTTTTACCGGCGGCATGAATATCAGCGACCGCCATCTGGTCCATTGCCCAGGTAAAGGACGATGCATTCAGGACATCCATTTTCGAATCACCGGCCCGGCGGCGTTCCAGATGGAACAGATTTTTATCGATGACTGGGGGTTTACCACAGGAGAAGTACTGTTGCCGTCCAGCGCTCAGCCGCCCTTGGAAGGAAAGGCCTTTTGCAGAACCATCATCGACGGCCCGGACGAGGATCTGGACAAACTGATCGCCATTCTGGTCGGCGCCGTTTCCGCGGCGCGAAACAGCGTTCGAATCATGACCCCGTATTTTCTTCCACCCCGCCCGTTGATCGGCGCCATGCAGGCTGCGGCTCTTCGCGGCGTGGATGTAACAGTTATACTTCCGGAAAAAAGCAACCTACCATTTGTTCAATGGGCGACCGAAAACATGCTCTGGGAGCTTCTTCAGCGCGGGGTCCGCGTCTGTTATCAGCCGCCGCCTTTCGCGCACAGCAAGCTGTTTATCGTGGACGACATCTATTCACAGATTGGTTCGGCCAACATCGACCCGAGAAGTCTTCGGCTGAATTTCGAGATAGCCGTGGAGGTTTATGCCGAATCCTTTGCCGGCGTTATGGCACGGCACTTCGACGCCGTCAGGAAACGTTCCCGTGAAATCCGCTTCGAAGATGTCGAAAGTCGCCCGCTGCCCATCCGCATCCGCGATTCCCTGGCCTGGCTGTTCACGCCGTATCTCTAGCAGATAAATTTTGACAACCGGATTCAGTCCGGTTATATTTCTGATATCTCCTCAAATAATTTCCGGTTCTCCCGCTGAAAAATTTCTGCGCTGCGGGGTCTGATTCAGTGCACATATTCTCCGATGATTTCGACTGTGTCCCGGCCGTAAACCCGGAACGCATGCTTGACTTTGATATTGAAGTTGCCATCCAACAAAAGGAGGAAACGATGAAAAAAGAGAAATCCAAGCAGACAGCAAAACCGAAAAAATCCCAAGAAATGGAAAAAATGGAACCCTGCAAAATCGCCCCTGATCCCGAGCATCAACGCCTGACAGATAAGGATGAGCCCTGCGATGATGGAAGAGGCGGAAAATCATGAAAAGCCGCAAGGACGTTTGCCGGGTTTGCCGATATCCGGCGAACATCCTTGTGCGACCTTCGAATTTGGAAAGACAAAAGTTTCCACGAGCAAAAGTTTGGATCGTTACGATCGTTTAGAACGTTTGGAACGTTAACTCAGTCCTGAGTCCTTTTTTTGAGCTTTCAGCTTTTTTCCCCTCAGGTCCCAGGTTTCGGCCCTCATCGCTCAGTCCTCAGTCCTTCTCTTTCAGCTTTCAACTTTGAGCTTTCAGCTTCTTCCCCCCTCAGGTCCCAGGTTTCGGCCCTCAGCCCTCCTCTTTGAGCTTTCAGCTTTCCAAATCACTTGCTATGAACGGCGCTTGCTGGTAAAGTCGGCCTTTGATTCACGGGACGCAAATGAAGGGAGAGTACATGACAGCCGCTGTCAATGCGCGCCGAATGATTCATCAAGGAAGGGTTTTTCAGGTAGTAACGGAAAACGTCACTCTGTCAAACGGGATTACCGTGGACATGGACCTTGTCAATCATCCGGGCGCCTCGGCCATCGTGCCCCTGTCCAAAGACAACCAGGTGATCCTGCTGCGCCAGTACCGCCATGCCGTCGGCGGCTATCTGTGGGAGATTCCCGCAGGCACCCTGAATCGGGGCGAGGATCCGCTGACTTGCGCCCGGCGGGAGCTTGCGGAGGAAACCGGATTTGACGCCAAAAGCTGGCGCAAGCTGGGCGAGCTGATTCCGGTTCCCGGTTATTCGAATGAGCGCATTCATCTCTACCTGGCCTGTGATCTTGTAAAAGCGAACGGTGATCCGGACGCCGATGAGATTCTGGAAGTCCATTCGGTTGCCTGGAAAGATGCCATGAATATGATTCTGGACGGACGGATTCAGGACGCCAAAACCATCAGTTCGCTGCTGATGGCCGATCGGACCCGGAATCCGGACGATAAAACCTGAAAAATAAAACGGGTAAGGGAGAACCGTTATGTCGAAGAAAACCTTCATGCCGACCTTTGAAAACGAGTCCCAGCTGCGGGACCACCAGCTTCGAGGGCTCAAATGGACCGTCGCCCATGCCTATCAGGGATCGCCCGCATACCGGGCCAAACTGGATGCCGCCGGCATCCGCCCTTCGGACATTCAAAGTCTGGAGGATCTCGGCCGGCTTCCCTTCACCACCGCCGATGATCTGCGAAACGGCTATCCGCTTCCCCTGGTATCGGTTCCATTAGAAAAGGTCGTACGCATTCATTCGAGCAGCGGCACCACGGGAACCCGGAAAAATCTCTGTTACACCCAGAAGGACATCGACGACTGGACCCATTTCTTCGCCAGAGCCTATGAGATGGCCGGCGTCACATGCCATGACCGGGTCCAGATCGCCGTCGGCTACGGGGTATGGACAGCCGGCGCAGGCTTTCAGGCCGCCTGTGAAAAGATCGGCGCCATGGCCCTTCCCTTGGGGCCCGGGAACGTGGACCTTCAGTGCCAGTTCCTCGTCGATCTTCAGCCCACCGTACTGTGCTGCACCGCATCGATGGGGCTTCTGATGGCCGAAGAGGTCAACCGGCGGGGCATCGGCGACCGAATCGCCCTGAAAAAAATCATCTACGGATCGGAACGCTCTTCGGTCTCGATGCGGCAGAAAATCAGCGAGCTTCTCGGCGGCGCGGAGCTGTTCGACATCCCCGGACTGACCGAACTCTACGGTCCGGGAACCGGCATCGAATGTCCGGATCATGACTGCATCCATTACTGGAGCGATTACTATCTGCTGGAAATTCTCGATGCGAATACCCTGGAGCCGCTTACCGACGGCGAATGGGGCGAAATGGTGGTGACCACCCTCTGCAAGGAGGCGGTCCCCCTGATCCGGTACCGGACACGGGATATCACCCGGATTCTGCCCGGCCCCTGCACCTGCGGATCGATACTGCCGCGGCACTCGCGCATTCTCGGGCGCACCGACGACATGTTCAAGTTCCGGGCGGTCAACATCTACCCCTCCAGCATCGACAGCATTATTTCGGAAATCAAGGAACTGGGTTCGGAATACCAGATCCACCTTTCCCGCGACGAAGCCCTTCGGGACCAGATGATTCTGAAGGTGGAACGGGCGGAAACCGTTGCCGAAAATCAGGCCCCTCGGCTGGCTCAAACTCTGATCAGCACCGTCAAAAAGAAACTGATGATCACACCGGAAGTTCAGATCGTGGCCTACGGGGCGCTGCCCCGCTCGGAACGGAAAAGTAAAAGAGTGTTTGATACGCGGATTCAGGATTCAATTCTCTGACGCTCGGCGCTGCTGAACGGCTTTAGAAAACGAAATCCGTTTTCTTCGATCAAGCGGACGGACGCCGGGGGGAATTTTTGCGTATCCGGTTTGCGATGCGCCGGACCATATCGATGATTTCCTGAATGCGCAGCAGATAACCTGCGCCGACCAGAATCAGACCGAATAAGGATCCGACAATAACGCAGACAATCAGGCTGCCGAAAAATCCGTTCAGCTTCGGGCCGGAAAGAAACACGCTTCTGATTCCCTCCAGGACGGCGCCCAGACACAGGCTGAACCCGGCCATCTTCAGAACAAAGCCGTACACGCTGCGGCTTTCATAGTTTCGAGTTCTCCGGTTCCAGACCGCATAGATCAGGATATTCTGAACCAGCGCGGCCAGGGAAACGGCCAGCGCCACACCCCTCACGCCCATGGCATGCATGCCGTAGACATACAGCGGAATGCTCACCATCACGGCGATGGTTCCGAAAACCGCAGGGAAAATCGTGTTTTGAACCGCGTAGAACCCCCTGACCACCACGGTCTGCGCGGCAAAGGCAAAAGCGCCGATCATCAGGTAGGGAAGAATCGATGCGGTCAGGGCGGTGGCCTGCGCATCGAATCGCCCCCGCTGAAATATGACAACCACCATCTCGTTTCTCAGCACCATGAACAGGGCGCAGAGGGGAATCACCAGGGCCAGATACCGGAGCGTCTGGTTGAGGAGCCGGTTCATTTCATCCAGTCTTCCCTCGGCGGCAAGGCGCGCCATGAAGGGAAAGGAGGCCACCCCCACGGCCTGCCCGAACAGACCGACGAGCATGAGCATCAGCCGAAGGCCGTAATTCAGGCCCGCGATGCTTCCCTCCGGCAGGTAGGAACCGAAGAATTTGAAAAAAATCTCTGTGGAAAAGGTCATGGTCAGCCCGAGCATCAAAGGCAGAGTGAGCAAAACGTACTTTTCAAGATCCGGGTGTTTGAAGTCGAAAACAAGCTTCAGGCGCATGCCCGCCTTTCTGGCGCCGACATACTGAATCCAGAAGTTTCCCACAAAGGCGCCGGCCAGAACTCCCCAGGCGAATCCGTGCATTTTCAGCCACGGTCCCAGCACAACGCCGCCGGTCATGATGCCCAGATTGTAGATCAGCGGCGCCAGTGCCGGAATGAAAAATCTTTCCTTGGCGAACTGCACGGCCATGAAAAGTCCGCCGGCAAAAAAGAAAAACTGGGCCGGCAGAATAATCCGCGTCATCGTCACGGCGCTGTCTCTGACGGCCGGGTCCTTCAGACCGGGGGCGAGGATTCGAATTAAATCCGGAGCAAAGAACTCGGCGATCAGAATGAGAACCAGAAGCGCAGCGCCGAATCCGGTCAGAATGATGGAAAATATCCGCCAGCCCTCGTCTTCCTCGTTTCTCGCCAGATACTCGGAAAATATCGGAATAAAGGTTACGGACAGAAAACCACTGGCCACGACATGATTGAGGATTTCAGGAATCACGAACGCGATCTGGTAGGCATCCACCGATGCGCCGGCGCCGCCCGCATAAGCGATGAGCATTTCCCGGAAAAGCCCCATGGCCCGGCTCAAAAAAACGGACGCCATCATGAGCAGGGATGCAACGCCGACCTTATGGTAAATACTTGTGGACATTCAATACCGCCCTTTTCCCGCATCAAGGTTGATGACCCAGCTTAGCCGATAATCCCAAACTTGCAAGGAAAATTCAGCCGTTCGAACCTCCCGCCTGCCGCGCCTTGCAAAATGCCTCGTTTCATCTTAAGATTCATAAAAGCGCAAAGAGCTCGAAGCAACCGGAGGCCATACCGGAGTATCGTGAAAGATTTCGAAAAAACAATACCGGCGGCGGAAGCCGACATTCGTACCTATTACCTGAAAGGCCAGTGGCAGGTGCTGGTGGGGAAAACCGATGCGGCCAACGATTATCTGAGCCTGCGCCTTGCGCGGCCTGATGATTACTGGTTTCACATTCACGGCATGCCGGGAAGCCACGTGATTCTGAAGGCCAGGGAAGACATGGCGCCGGACCGGAAAATTCTCGCTCAGGCGGGCGCCATCGCCGCATACCACAGCAAGGCCAGAAACGCGGGATCGGTCTTCGTGTCATGGACCCGTGCACGCGATGTCAGCAAGCCAAAAGGAGCCAGGCCGGGTACCGTTCAAATCCGCAGGCAGAACCTGATCAAGGTCAGGCCGGCGCTGCCGCCGGATGATTCCGGGGCCGTTCCTTCTTAAGACACAGAGTTTCCGGTTTAAGGATTCAAACCGCTTCAACAGAAAGGCAGGCGACATGATGAAAAAAAGATGCGTATGTTTGTTCGTTCTGATGCTTTTTGGGGTGACGGGTACGGCTCAGGCCCAGTTCGGCGATATATTGAAAAGCGTTCAAAAAACCGTCGGCGGAACGACTTCGACAGGCGCCACCCTTGGAGAAAGCGAGATCATTCAGGGTTTGAAGGAAGCGCTTCAGGTGGGCACAAAAAATGCCGTTGAAAACGTTTCGGCTGCCGGCGGTTATTTGAACAACCCAAAGATCCGCATTCCCCTGCCGCCGACCGTCAAAAAAGTTGAATCCCTGTTGAAAATCGCCGGCTACGGTCCCCAGATGGAGGCTTTTGAAAAGAGCATGAACCTGGCCGCGGAAAAAGCCGCCCCGGAGGCCAAGTCCCTTTTTGTGGACGCCGTCAGCCAGATGACCATTACGGACGCTCAGAAAATTCTGAACGGCCGGGAAAACGAAGCCACCCTTTATTTCAAGGGCAAAACCGAAACCCGGCTTCATGAGATCTTTAAGCCCGTGGTTCACGACACCATGGCCCAGGTGGGCGTCACGAAAAAGTATCAGGACCTGGATGCCAAGATGCAGACCTTTCCCCTTGCCGACAAGTTCAGTTTCGACCTGGATGGATATGTGACGCAGGGCGCCCTGGACGGTCTTTTCCTCATGCTGGCCCAGGAAGAAAAAAAGATCCGCGAAAACCCCACCGCACGGGTCACGGATCTGCTCAAAAAGGTTTTTCAATGATCCCTCACCCCGCCCTCTTGCTCAAGCTGGAAGATGCGGGTGAAAAAACTGTTGGCGGAAAAAAGGAACGCCTTTTATGAAAAACAGATCTCCGGCCGCTCTGGTATCGATTCATGGAGGACACAGCGGCCAATTCTGCAGTCATGCTCAGGACAGCCTGGAAGCGATTATTCGGCGCTACATTGAACAGGGCTTTGTCTGGGTAGGAATCACCGAGCATATGCCCCCTTTGGAAAACCGGTTCCGCTATCCCGAAGAAGCGCGAGCCGGACTCGATGCAAATGCCCTGTATCAGCGCTTTGCCCGGTACATGGAAACCGCGCGCGGGCTTCAGGAGCAATACCGCTCACAAATACGGATTCTGGTCGGATTTGAATCCGAAACCTGTTCCGGCTCGCCGGATTTCATCGACCGGCTGACAGCGGCGTTCCAACCTGATTATATCGTGGGTTCCCTGCACCATGTGGACGATCTCGGATTTGACTGTTCTTCCGGGCAATACCTTCAAGCCGCGGCGTCTCTGGGCGGAATCGACGCGATGTACATGCGGTATTTCGACCAGCAGCATGAAATGCTTCGAACGCTTCGGCCAGCGGTGGTGGGCCACTTCGACCTGATCAGGCTCTTTGACCCCCGGTATCGGCAACGGATCATGCAACCGGAAATCTTTCAGAGGATCATTCGGAACCTGGAGCTGATCAAAAACCTGGACCTGATTCTGGATTATAATGTCCGGGCGCTCTTAAAAGGCGCCGACGAGCCCTACATTTCAGAGCTGATTCTTCGAAAAGCCCTTGAAATGGGAATCAGCGTGGTTCCCGGAGATGATTCCCATGGCATCGATTCGGCGGGCGCGGGCATCGCCGAAGGCATTCGGCGGCTCGAGGTCCTGGGATTTGACACCGGCTGGCGCGTCCCCGAATGCCGGAGCACGACGTAACGATTCAGCGTTCATTCATCACGCATGAATACACATCAGAAAGGAGGCGGCACAGACCATGATCCCGAATTATGCGGCACTGGATCAGCCCGAGATACTGCGTTTTCTGTTTTATCCGAGAAAGGAATGGGACCAGGGACCGTCCGGTCTTTTCACTCAGGACCTGATGATTCCCGTGGAAAACGATACGGTTGTGGGCGCCAGGTTTCACCTCGCCGGTCCTGAAGCGCCGAACATTCTGTATTTTCACGGAAACGGCGAGATCGTCGCCGATTATGACGATCTGGCGGAAATATACAACGACCAGGGCCTGAATTTCCTGCCGGTGGATTACCGCGGATACGGACGATCGAACGGCACGCCGACCGTCACCTCGATGCTCAGGGATGCGGGCGTCATCTTTGAATTCGTTGTCCGGTTTCTCAACAGGAAACAGTACACCGGTCCGATCATTGTCATGGGACGCTCTCTGGGAAGCGCCAGCGCGCTGGAACTGTCTGCCTCCCATGCGCGGAAAATCAACGGCCTGATCATCGAAAGCGGATTTGCCGACACGGCCGCGCTGCTCAGAACCCTCGGCGTGGACACCCATAGAATCGCTTCAATGGAAAACCGGGGCATGGGCAATCTGGACAAGATTCAAAATTATCAGGGACCGGTTCTGATCATTCACGCCGAGTTCGACCACATCATTCCTTATTCGGACGGCCAGGCACTGTTTGACGCATGCACGTCTGCGGACAAGACCCTGCTCAAAATTCCCGGCGCCAACCACAACGATATCTTTCAGCACGGGCTTGAAGCCTACATGGATGCGATCAGAATCCTGGCTGAAAAGGCAAAACAAAATGCCGGCGGATAAGCCGGAAAAAAGCCGCCCGCTTTCATGAAAGCGGGCGGCATGAGGTTCCATTCAGCCGGTTTGACGGAGCAGCCTGTCAGAAATCCCGGAACTCATCCTCTTCAAGGGGTATCACCTGTTCCGGGCTGACTTCGGCGGCATGCCCGGCTTTGCCCGTCAATTTCTTTCCAGGCGCCGACAGCGCTTTGCGGGAAGCGCCGGGAACGGCCGTTTTCCGGGTCTGGCCTGCGGATCGGTTCTGCCCGTTTTTACCATCCACCATCGCGATCAGTTGCTTTAAGACGAATCTCATCTCATCGGCCTGGGATTTGAGCACCTCGGAAGCGCTGGCCGTCTCCTCGGCGTTGGCCGCATTCTGCTGGGTAACCTTGTCCATCTCGGCCACCGCCTTGTTGAGCTGCTCGACCCCCTGTGCCTGCTCCGTCGAGGCCGCGGCGATTTCGCCGACCAGCTCCCCGACCTTGGTAACGCTTGCCGCCACTCCGGTAAATGCGTCATTGGTCCTGGATACGAGCGCGGTTCCGGTCTGGATCTTTCTGACCGTGGTTTCAATCAGGCCGGCCGTGTTCTTTGCCGCCTGGGCCGAACGCATGGCAAGGTTTCTCACCTCTTCGGCCACCACGGCAAATCCGGCGCCGGCCTCTCCGGCCCGGGCCGCTTCCACCGCCGCATTGAGCGCCAGCAGATTGGTCTGGAACGCGATTTCGTCAATGGTTTTGTTGATCTTCGATATTTCCTCGCTGGCATGGGCGATTTCGTTCATCGAAACAGTCAGCTCCTGCATCGAGGCATCAGCCTTGTCCACGACCTGTCTGCCTTCCTTCATGATCTGATCGGCCTGTTTCGCGTTGTCGGCGTTCTGGCGGGTCATGGAAGCCATCTCCTCCAGGGATGACGAGGTTTCCTCCAGAGATGAGGCCTGTTGCGAAGCGCCTTCCGAAAGCGTCAGGCTGGCGGAAGCCACCTGCTGCGAAGTCTCGCCCACCTGATCCGATGACAGATTCAGCCGTCTGGAAACCTGGTTGATCCGTTCGCCGATACCCCGGGCCACAAAAAACCAGACCGCCGCGGCACCCAGCAGAGCCAGAGCGAGCACGGCAGCCAGAATCATATTGCTTCTCTGCCCGATTTCGGCCGCAAGATTCCGGGCCTCGAGCAGCTCGTCTTCATAGGCCCCGATTCCGACGACCCAGTCCCACGGCTCAAAATACATCATGGCGGTCGCCTTTGACCGCGGCTGAGGTTCTCCGGGATTCTGCCACATATAGCTCATGGTGGCGCACCTTCCGGTTCCCGCCGCCTTGGCCTTTCGAATGAGTTCCTGTATCACGTAGTTTCCGGAGCTGTCCCGCGTGTTCCAGATGTTTTCCCCGTCCCGCTTGCCGCCGCCGGATATGATGTAATCGCCCTTGGAATTGAGCACATAAGCGTAACCGGTCTTGCCGACCAGGGTCTTTAAAATATCCTGGCGGATCCGCTGACCCGCATCCTGGGGAATTCCCACAAAAAGGACGCCCGCTATCCGGTTTCCCGGCCCGTAAATCGGCTCATAGCTGGTAATATACCAGCCGTCCACCACAAAAGCCCGGCCGGTATAGACCTCTCCGCGCATCACCGCGGAAATCACCGGATTTGTAACGCCGTCCGGATTAGTGGCAGGAATGAAGGTGCCGATGGCCCGGGTCCCGTCCTGCTTCGCCACGTTGGTCGACACCCGCAGCATGTCTCCGGCATCGTTCATCCGCTGAAAAATCGTGCATACCGCTCCGACGATATCCTTGACATCGTCCACCACCGGAGATTTCACTCCGGCGCGGGCGTTCTGTCCGAGCCAGGTGTCTCCAAGCATCATCCTGGGAAGCTCAACCGGCTGGGATGCGTTGTTGAACTGGTTCACCGCGTTCCACTTCACAGTTTCCTGTAAAAATGACACGGCTCCTGTTTTCCGGACCTGGTCTCTGGCCACATTGAGACCGGCCTTGACATGATCCTGAACGGCATGGTTCCGTGTGGAGCATGTGCCGTATATGCCCTCGAGCACATGCTGCATGTCGGCATAGGCCAGCTTGGATATTTCATCAGTGGACAGGCGCACCATCTTCTGGTTTTGCAGATAGGTCAGGCCTGACACGACCAGCAGGGGAAGCGCGGTCAGTACGATACCGAAAAAAAGCAGGCGCGTTCTCAGTTTCATGGAATTAAACATATTTATCTCTCCTTTTTTGTTGCGGCAAAAAAAGAACCAGCCCTTTTCAGAACTGATTTACCATGCGGCAGTACTGAATTTTCTCTTCCGAATAAACCATGCATTGATCTGCAAGAATTCGGTTTGTGTGTAGCCGATAATATCCATCATTGTCGGCAGGTTTCAGTATTTTTCGAAACTGTGTTTTGCGTGTTTCCCCCGAAGCAGGGGGTTTGGAATGAGATCCCGAACCATCGGCCCGCGGGATTGCCTTTGCACCCCCTTCCACGCATTTTATGTTCAGATAGCAACGGATCTTTTCCTTTGTGCCCGAAACGTGCCGGAAACCGGCCGCAGCAAAGTTGGTTATGCAAAACCCATCACGATTCTTTGCCTGATATTTCGTTTTTGGGTCGGGTTTATTATGAATCCCATATTATTGAATGCAAATTACGCGCCAGCAAAACATCGGAAAAGCATGACAGCTCGAAGTTCGGCAGAATGTTGATAAATCGGTCACGGGCGGTCCGGCAGGCGCGGCATCATGCACGTGTGAGCAGTGGCAACGCTGAATGATGACCATGGTTTCAGATTTGCAAATGCCTGCTCGTGAGCTTTGAGTGCACGTAAGTCAGAATTTTGGCTCCCTTGACCGCGGGATAAGCAATGTGCTATATTATATCAAAAATTGTACTCACACCGGATTGTTATGGGCATGACCTACAGAAATTCGACAAAAATTTGACTGCGACTTTTTTGAAACGTGCTTTGTTGACGGTCTTGACGAGTTCCACATCTTTCTGATTTGCTTGGAGTTGGAACTTCGACTTAATCGTTGGCTGTTGGACCAACATTGACCCTATCGGCCTTGCGGAGTCAATTTGGAAGTGTATGGATATGACCCAAAATGAGGCTGTCAACTTTTTGTGTATGCGTCAAATAAAACCTAACTGCGAGGGGAGAGCGGGTTGCATCCGTGTTCAACCCTCGTGCCATGGGAGGAATGAGGTAAGTTGAAAAAAACGGACACCAATGTTTAAATCCCAATAAACGGAGGTGTCAACATGACAAAAAGAACAATAGCCGATATTCAAGAGAATTTCGTATCGAGGCGGTAAAGATGGTTGTCGAAGGGGGCATATCTGCCTACGAAGCATCCCATCGACTTTCCTTGCCGAAATCAACCCTTGAAAACTGGGTGAGAGGATGACCAGGAATCTTGTTTCCCGAGCCTTGTTTCATGCTGTGACGGCTAAACGTCCGGTAGCAGGACTGATTCATCATTCCGACCGGGGAAGCCAGTACTGCGCCGCTGAATACCGGAAGTTGCTTGACCAGTTCGGGATACGAGCCTCAATGAGTCGTAAAGGAAACTGTTACGACAACGCCCCCATTGAAAGCTTCTGGGGGGTATTGAAGAACGAATCGCTCCACCGTTGCTGTTTTTCAACCAGACAAGAGGCAATGAGAGAAATAACGGAATACATAGAGATCTTTTACAATCGCCAAAGGTGTCAGAAAAGATTTGGGTACCTTTCACCTGCCGCTTATGAGAAAAAATATTTCAAAGAACGATGGGCAGCATGAAAGCTTTGGTGTCCGCTATTGACGACCGACCTCAGTGCAGGTTTTCGGATAAAGGCGGTTCCCCACTTGAAAATCACTGTTTCCTGCCCAATGGAACCAGGCCATCTGAGTTTTCTAATATCCGACACCTCTCTATTTCCCGGGAAATGAAATGGTGTAACGAACCTGAAGCGCCAATCCCTTCCGATTCATCAACGGTTCTCATGGGCTCTCAGATAATCCAGTGCGAACCGGGCGTAAAGCGCGGTTCCCATCCATAAAACACTTTCGTCCAGATCAAAGCCGGGGCTGTGGTGGGGAGCCACCTTTTCCGCGGTCTTTCCTGTGCCCAGAAAGGCGAAGAGAGCCGGAACCCTTTCTCCGTACCAGGCGAAATCCTCGCTTCCGATCGAAGGCCCCATGGAAAAGAACGTTTCGGGTCCGAAAAGCGATTCGGCGGCCGCGCGGCCGATTCGGGACAGATCGCCGTCGTTGACGACCACCGGGGTTCGGACGATGTATTCCATCCGGCCCTCGGCCCGATGGGCTTTGCAGGAATTCACGACCACCTGTTCGATGGCCTCGGGAATACGGTTGCGGACGCCCGGCTTCATGCAGCGGACGGTTCCTTCCATCTCCACCTCGGCACAGAGCACGTTGAAGGCCGTTCCTCCGGAAATCTTGCCGATGGTGATCACCAGGGTGTCAAAGGGGCTGGTATGCCGGCTGACGATGGTCTGAAGGTTTGAGACGACCGAGGCGGCGGCCGGAATCGCGTCAATGCCGTGGTGAGGAGCTGCGCCGTGGCCGCCCTTTCCCAGAACTCGAATCACGATCTTGTCCGCAGACGCCATGCGCGGGCCCGCATCGATGGCGATTTTTCCGGCATCCAGATGAGACCAGACATGAATGCCGAAAATCGCCCCCGCATCTCCCAGAACCCCTTCGGCAATCATGGCCTTAGCACCGGTCAGGTCCTCTTCGGCCGGCTGGAAAATCAGCCGGACCTCGCCGCAAAAGGCGTCCCGGCACTGCGAAAGCGCGTGAGCCGCGCCGAGCAGCATGGCCGTATGCGCGTCATGGCCGCAGGCGTGCATTACGCCGGGGTTTTGAGAGCAAAAGGGCAGGTCGCCGGATTCGAGAACCGGGAGTGCGTCCATATCCGCCCGCAGGACAACCACCGGTCCGGGCTTTTTCCCCGAAATGCTGCCGATCACGCCGGTGCCGGAGGCCATGCGGACGGAAATGCCGATCTGCGTCAGCATGCGGGCGACGGTTCGCGAGGTTTCATGCTCCTGCCAGCTGAGTTCGGGATGACGGTGAAAATGCCGCCTCCACTCCACCAGACGGGGCTGAAGATTTTGTGCGATCTCTTTGATATCGATCATCGGCGATTTCCGGCCGTTTGATTTTTTTACCTGCTATCTGGCGGGCTGAACCAGAAGTTTCTGGCCGACATGAATTGGATCATTGGGGCCGAGCTTGTTGAGTTTCTGAATCTCCGGAACGCTGAGGTTGTATTTCAGGCCGATGCGGAAGAGATTTTCGCCCTGTTGCACCACATGATATTTGCCCGCGCCTGCCGGAGCGCCGGCAGCCGGTTTGGACTGCGCTGGGGCGACCGTTGGAGCGGCAACCTGAGGAGCGGGTCTTTTGCTCAACCTGTCCATGTCCTTTGCGAGCTGATCCAAGCGCGTGACCAGATCAGACTCCCGCACATCGACGCTTCGCTGAAACTGCTGAAGGGCGGCCACCTGCTGTTCCAGGGTATCGATTTTCTGAACCGCATCCTCAAGGCTTTCAATCCGGGCCTGAAGGGCATCGGCTCGCTGGTAGAGCTGCGGATCGATCCGGACCGTGTTGGAATCCCTTGAGGCCAAGACCATGACCAGAATCATGACCGCCACCAGCGCCGCTCCGATGCCGGCCCACTTGCCGAACCTATCAGGCAAACCCGGAAAACCATCGCCCAGGCCGAAAAGGCCCTTTTTTTTCTTTTTTAAACTCGAATACCCTTCTGTATCGTAAAAATCCTCCACATCGACACCCTCGATCTCATTTTCTTTTTCCGGATCATTCCAGGACATGGCGCACCTCCCAATAAGATTCATTTCCCCGGCCCTCAGCGCAGACCGCCTCGGCATTAAATTTCAAGATAGAACAAAACACATGGATATATCAAGGGAAACGTTGGACTCAGTTCTGAGTCCTCAGCACTTCTCTTTCAGGTTTCAGGTTTCATCCCTCAGCCCTTTCCTACAGAACCGGTCAAACGCTTCCCAGAACCGCTTTCGAACCGCATCCGTTTCTTTGAGAATCTCGTGCCGCGCGTTCTCGATCACCAGAAGCCGGCTCAAGGGCAGCTTGCGGGAAATCTCCTTCATGGCATCGAGCCGGACCACCCGATCTTTCAGTCCTGCAATCATCAAAACCGGCGTGTGGACCGCTTCGGCAAATCCGGGGGTCTGCAATTGATCGATGGAGTCAAAAGCCGCCGCCGCCCAGCCGCAGGTCGGACCGCCCAGGGCCAGGGCGGGATTCAGAGCAATGGCGCGGTGTTCATCCTGAAACCGGACCGGATCCGAGGTGTAGGGATTGGCAAAATAAGGTTTCTTCCGGTAATCGCCGTCTCCCGGAAGATAACGGTCCTTTCGACCACTGTGCGCCGCCCATTTCACAATCCGGCGTGCCAGGACCCCCGGAAGGGGAAAGGTACGTATGTCACACATGGCGGAAACCAGCACGGCCCGGTCCGCAAAGCCGTCATGCTTCCGAATGAAGCGAAGCGCGATATGCGCGCCCATGGAATGGGCCAGAATCGTCCGGGGACAGGTTGCCGTCCCCATCACGGTCCGGACGAAAAGCTCCAGGTCATGAATATAATCTTCAAAGCAGGCCACATGCCCCTTGTGGGGGTTTTTCAGCATGCGGGAAGACAGCCCCTGACCGCGCCAGTCCAGGCTGTAAACGTCAAATCCCTGTTCCATCAGATCGCATACGGTTTCCAGATGCTTTTCCAGAAATTCGGCGCGCCCGTTGAGCAGCAGAACGCTGCCCCGGCACTCGGCACCGGGAAATGGCCATATGCCGTATCGCATTTTCAGCCCGCCGCCGATATTCAGCATATCGATCACCGGATGCCGCATTTTTCTCCTTTCAGAAACCTTGCGCCGTTCAGGGCTCAGGAATTTGAGAAGACGGCCGAATTCGTTGACCGCCGCCGTCTTTTCAAGTATGCTGACTGAAATTTTTGTCAGCATGAAATAGATTGCCATGAAAAGTCAACCGCCCTGTGCAAAAAAACATCGCCACGAGTTTGTGGAGACCTACTCCGGACCCGTGGCCTTTGGATGGGACCGCAGAACCGATGAGGCCTGCGTCCGGTATTATCTTCAGAAATTCTCCGATGACGCGCTGATGGATCATCTGCTGGAAAAGCTTTCGGACCCCGAGCTTTCCCGAATCTTCAACCTGATATCCGAACTTCTGCAAAATCACCTGAGCGAGGCCGAGTACCACCGGCTGTTTTTGAAGGAAGCAGAAGGCTGAAGGAGGAACGATGCTCAACGATCAACAGCTGGACCGCTATGCGGACGTGCTCCTGTGGGGAATCCGGACCGCCCGGACCCGGAAATACAACAAAAACGACATTGTTCTGATTCAATACGATCTTTCCGCCCTCGGGCTCTGCGAAAGGCTGTTTGAAAAAATTCTGGACGCCGGCATGCATCCGGTTCAACGGATCAATGCCGGAAAACGGATGGAAAAAAGCTTCTACGAACACGCCAGCGCCCGGCAGCTGGAATTTCACCCTCCGGGTCAGAAAGAACTTTTCCACAGCCTCAACGCCAGCATTCACCTGCTGGGGCCCGAATCGATCACCCATCTGGCCGATGTGGATCCGAAAAAAATCGCCCGGGCCCTGATCTCACGCAAACCCCTGCGGGATATTCTGACCCGGCGCGAAGAAGAGGGGATTTACGGATGGACCCTTTGCATGAGCCCCACCGAGGAACTGGCCCGTCATGCCCGAATGAGCCTGAAGGAATATGCCGAACAGATCGTTCGGGCCTGCTTTCTGGACAGCGAGAACCCCGTGGCTCAGTGGAAGGGGATTCATAAAAACGCCGGGGCCATTAAAAAATGGCTCAACCGCATGAAGATTCAGTCCTACCGGGTGGAATCCAAAAGCACGGATCTGGTGATCACGCCGGGAGAAAAGCGCCGGTGGATCGGCATCTCGGGTCATAATATTCCCAGCTTCGAGCTGTTCATTTCTCCGGACTGGCGGGGAACCGAGGGGATTTACTTCGCCGACCAGCCCTCATTCCGCAACGGCAATTACGTGGAAAAGGTAAGGCTGGAATTCAAAAAAGGCACCGTGGTTTCGGCCGAAGCTATGACCGGCGGAAAATTTCTCAAGACCCAGCTGGCCATGGACAGGGGCGCCAACAAGCTGGGAGAGTTTTCCCTCACCGACATCCGGTTCTCAAGAATCGACCGGTTCATGGCCAACACCCTGTACGATGAAAATTTCGGCGGCACACACGGAAACTGCCATGTGGCCGTCGGCGCCTCGTATTCGGACACCTATGCCGGAGACCCGAAAGAGCTGACCCCGGAAACCAAAAAGTCGCTGGGCTTCAACGACTCGGCCCTGCACTGGGACCTGGTCAACACCGAGCCCAAGCGTGTCAGCGCCAGGCTGGTCTCGGGCAGAACGGTAACCATCTATGAAAACGGTAAATTCGCCTGCTGACAAGGAAGGCAACGCCCATGAAAATCGCCCAGTATTTTGACATCAACCGGATTCGCCTGGGAATCGTTGAGGAAAACGTCCTGGTTCCAATCAAGTTTGACGGCGACATGATCGATTTCATCCTTCGGAAGCCGGAAGTCTCGCCTTCGGGAGATTCGATCCCCATGGACCGGGTGCGGCTGGCCGCTCCGGTGACCCGCCCGACCAAAATCATCGCGCTGGGGCTCAACTACCCGGATCATGCCGTGGAAGGCAAGGCCCAGGTTCCGGAGGCGCCCCTGATCTTCGCCAAGTTTCCCAACAGCCTGATCGGTTCGGGCCAGACCGTCTCCTGGAATCTGAGCATCACGAAGAAGGTGGACTACGAGGCCGAGCTGGCCGTGGTGATCGGAAAGAAGGCCTGCTGCATTCCGGAAGCTCAGGCCATGGACACTGTGTTCGGCTATGCCTGCGCCAATGACGTCAGCGCCCGGGACCTGCAGTTCGGAGACAAACAGTGGGTCCGGGGCAAATCCTTGGACACCTTCTGCCCGCTGGGTCCGTGGATCGTGACGAAAGATGAGATTCCGGACCCTCACGATCTTAAGATCTACTGCCATCTCAACGGCCAAACCCTTCAGGACAGCCATACCGGAGAGATGTTCTTCAAGGTTCCCTTTCTGGTGAGTTTTCTGTCACGTCACTTCACCCTGATGCCCGGCGACCTGATTCTGACCGGAACGCCGTCCGGCGTGGGGGTTTTCCGCAACCCTCGAATTTACCTGAAGGACGGAGACGAGGTGATCGTCGAAATCGAGGGCATCGGCCGGCTGGTCAACTTTTGCAGAACCTTCGAGGGATAACCGCAGCGCGTTTTCAACCGGATCATCAACACAGGTGGTCTGTGCTCTTCGAACACGAAACAGGAATCGATATGTGAGATACTTCCCTGAGTTCTTTATACCGCATGTCTCCCGCTGACGTCGCTGTCCAGCATTTCCAGATCAACTCTCCCACCAAAATTTAGATGCCCGATTGTTCACACGATCCCTATGTAGTACCAAAATAAATAATATTTTGATTCACTAGTGTCCGGTTAAGCTCATCGAAAATTGCGTTAACCAAATGATATATAAGCCAATATTAACAAAAAACAGCGGGAACCCTCTTGAATTTCGAGAATTAGGCCGGCACACCCCTTCGCATAGAACGTTAGCGAAGGGAGCTGGCCATGTATCAAGGGCGCACGGTGTTTTCACAGGTTTTGGACTTCATGCCTCGTAAGAGTTTCCGCAGATGCGTTGATCGTTATCAGGGGAATTGCCGCATTCGATCCTTCCCCTGCTATCAGCAGTTTGTCTGTATGGCATTTGCGCAGCTGACATATCGCGAAAGTCTCCGAGATACGGTTACGTGTTTGCGAGCTATGCAAGACAAACTTCACCATGTCGGCATCCAGACCAAGGTTTCCAGAAGCACGCTTGCCGACGCAAACGAAAAGCGCGACTGGCGCATTTATTCCGACTTCGCTCAAGTGTTGATTGATCAAGCGCGCAGACTTTATGCCGATGACGACTTCGGCCTTCAACTCGATCAGACGGTCTATGCATTGGACGCCTCTACCATTGATCTATGCCGATCGCTCTTCCCCTGGGCGCATTTCAGGTCAACCAAAAGCGGAATAAAACTCCACACGTTGCTTGACTTGAGAGGCAACATCCCATCATTCATTTCGATTACCGACGCCAAAGTTCATGACGTCAACATCCTTGATGAACTGGTTTCGGAACCAGGATCGATATATGTGATGGATCGAGCCTATCTCGATTTTCAGAGGCTTTACGCCATGCATCAGCGCTTGTCCTTCTTCATCCTGAGATCCAAAACCAATACCCAATTGCGGCGACTATATTCGTCCGAGGTTGATCAATCAACCGGGGTAATATGCGATCAAATCGTTCGACCGGCCAGAGAAATTTCGGCGGATGCATATCCCGATAAATTGAGACGAATAAAGTATCATGACCGTGAAACCGGAAAACGCCTGACGTTTCTAACCAATCATTTTGCACTGGAAGCTAAAACCATAGCCGACCTGTACGAGCATCGCTGGCAAGTTGAACTGTTCTTCAAATGGATCAAGCAGCATCTGCGGATCAAATCATTTTTCGGAACGTCGGAAACGGCCGTCAAGACCCAAATCTGGATCGCAATTTCTGTGTATCTGATGGTTGCCATCATGAAAAAGAAGTTGAACCTGGATCAGAGCCTCTACACAATATTACAGATTTTAAGCATTGCTCTTTTTGAGAAAACCCTTATTTCATGCGTGTTTACGGATGAACGTTGCAAAAACAAAATTACTGCTTGGCCTATCCAATTGAATTTATTTGGATCTTAACCGGACGCCAATGATTTTGATTTACACCATTTGAGACGAAAAAAACAACCACAGCTAATAAAAAACAGGCTTTTGGGCGCCATGCATGAGTCGGGTGAGAAAATCGCAAAGCTGCTCCGACGACACGCACCCTTGAACGCATGCTTAATTTGGGTTCGGAGTTCTGGATCTTGGATTCGCAGCCCTGAGTCCTCATCCCTTTCCCCTTTGGGCTTTGAGCTCACCTTATCCCTTAATCCTGAGTCCTTGCATACGGGCGAAGGATAAAAGATTGAGCGCTCCGAATCCGCTCCCGGCAAGATAAAGCAGCAATATTCGAATTCATCCTATTGATTTTCGGATCAAATCGGATATGGCATATCGCTTGTAACTCTTTCAGGACTGTGATAGGTTTCCTTTCCATGAAACATTACGTCATCGATGAAATCAGGCCCAAGGATTGCGAGACGCTCAGAGCGTGTCTGAACGAGCGCTACGGCCCGTGCCGCATGGGCGGAATCTACTGGATACCGATTCCGGACGATCTGCTCTCAGAGGCGCAGGCGTCTCATACGGAATGCCGGCCGCATTACTTCGCCGTCGATCTGGAGCATGACCGGATCTCCTTTGAATTTCTGGTCCGCTCCCAGAACCGTATTCGGTGCAGCTGCATTGCCTATGCCACGAAATTTCAGCGGGATTGGCTGATGCAGCTTGCCGACCGTTTGATGGAAGAACTCGGACTCATCACATAGGCCTGAAGTCTCAGGATAACGCCATGTTACGAAGCCTCTTTATCAATCTATGGTCCCTGGCGGTCACCGTTTTTTTCAGCATGGCGGCCATTTTCGCCTCATTTCTGGATTCCAGCGGGGAATGGGCATTCCGTGTGGCGCGGCTCTGGGCCAGAACTCTGCTTTTCCCCACAGGCATCAAGGTGAACGTCCGCGGGCTGTCCCATATCCGGTCCGGCCGTCCGTACATCTTCATGGCCAATCATCAGAGCAATTTCGACATTCCGATTCTGATCGCCCACCTGGGCGCATCTTTCCGGTGGCTCGCCAAAGCCGAACTCTTCAGGATACCGATCTTCGGGCTGGCCATTAAGCGTTCGGGCTATATCAGCATCGACCGGTCGAACCGAAGGGCCGCCATTGACAGCCTGAGACAAGCCGCATCCATCATTCGGTCGGGAACCTCTGTCAGCATTTTCCCCGAAGGGACGCGAAGCCTCGATGGACGCATTCAGCCCTTTAAAAAGGGCGGGTTCATTCTGGCTGTGGACGCGGGCGTTCCGGTGGTTCCCATCGTCATTCACGGCACATGGCCGATCATGTCGAAAAAGCGGCTCATGATCCGGCCCGGACCTGTTTACGTGGAGATATTTCCTCCGGTGAACGCCTCGGAGTTTACCCGAAAAAACAAGGACTTGCTTCAAGCGCGCATTGAAAAAACGATTCGGGAGGGATTTGAAAAATACGACAGGGAGCGGCCAGCATGCTGAAGATCATCCCCCTGGGTGGAATGGGCGAAATCGGCCTGAACATGATGGTCGTCGAATACCGGGACAGCATTCTCGTGATCGACGCGGGCCTGATGTTTCCCGAAGATTACATGCTGGGCGTGGACTTCGTCATTCCGGACATGGAATACCTTCGGGAAAACCGGCACCGAATCGCCGGAGTGATTTTAACCCACGCCCACGAGGATCACATCGGCGCCCTGCCATATCTGCTGCGGGATATTCAGGTTCCGGTCTACGGCACGGCGTTCACCCTGGGAATGGTCCGCCACAAGCTCGAAGAGCATGAACTACTGGCTCAGACCCGGCTTTTCGAGATATCCCCTCAGAAAAGCCTGAAGCTGGGCGTGTTTGATTTGGAATTCATTCGAGTGTGTCACAGCGTGCCGGACGGAGTCGGCATCATCATTCACACGCCTCTGGGACTGATCGTGCATACCGGAGATTTCAAGATCAACCATACGTCCATCGACGGCATGCTCACCGATGTGAGCAAATTCGCCCGGGCCGGAGAAAAAGGGGTTCTGGCCCTCATGTCGGATTCCACAAACGTGGAGAAAGAAGGCTATACCATCTCGGACAAGCAGATCGGCGAAACCTTTGAAAACATCATCGACAACAGCGCGGGCCGGGTGATCGTCGCCCTCTTCGCCTCAAACATCGCCCGGATTCAGCAGATCATTCAGATCGCGCAAAAAACCGGAAGCAAGGTGATCTTCAACGGACGCAGCATTGAAATCAGCGTCAGCATCGCCAGATCCCTGGGCTATCTGCAGATTCCGGAAGGGATGGAAATCGATATCGACCAGGTCAAAAATTTCCCGGAAGAACGCATCGTCATCATCACCACCGGCAGCCAGGGGGAACCGATGTCCGCTTTGGTGCGCATGGCAATGGGACACCACAAGCGGATCAAGATCCAGTCCGGCGACACGGTGGTCCTTTCGTCCAAATTCATTCCTGGAAACGAAAAGGCCATTGCAAACATCATCAACAAGCTTTACAAGCTTGGCGCCGACGTCATTTATGAAAAAATCTCCGCGATTCATGTTTCCGGCCATGCGTTCCGGGAAGAACTCAAGATGATGATTCACCTGACCCGGCCCCGGTATTTTATTCCCATTCACGGAGAATACCGGCACCTGCTGCTTCACAGCCGTCTGGCCGGTCAGGTGGGCATACCCCCCGAAAAAATTCTGTTGGCCGAGGACGGCCAGGTGATTGAATTTGACGAGGCTGGGGGAAGGATTCAGGACAGCGTGTCAACCGGCCGCATACTGGTCGACGGTAAAGGCGTCGGAGATGTGGGGAAAAGCGTTTTAAAGGAACGCCACGTATTATCACAAGACGGCCTCGTGGTGGTCAACATGGCTTTTGACCGTGAAACCGGAATTGTGGTATACGGTCCGGAGATCGTCTCCCGCGGTTTTGTCTTTGAAAGCGAGACCGGACATCTTCTGGAAGACGCCAAGCAGGTAATTCTGGAAATCGTCGGCAAAACAGATCCCGACGTTCCGGACCGGATTGAAAAAATCCGAGCCGCTATGCAAACGGTTCTGAAAAAATATTTTTATTTTGCCATCCGCCGCCGGCCGGTAATTCTGCCGTTCATTCTGGAGGTATAAGACGGAACGCTGAGTAAACCGAACCCGAAAAACAGTTTGATTATGCCCAAAAACATGCGCAAAGAAATTATCGGCATCGTTGTTTTCTTTCTGGTTATTTTCTGTCTGATCAGCCTGCTTTCATACAGCCCGGAAGACCCCTCCTTTCTGCATGTCAGCGCAGGTCAAAAAGTGCACAATCTGTTCGGCGTGGTCGGCGCCTACATTTCAGGACTGCTGATCGGTCTTTTCGGCTTGGGCGCCTTCTGGATTCCCATACTGCTGTTACTCATCTGCCTTCACATTTTCGGAGATCATCCGGCTCGCGCCATCTGGCTGACCGCAGGCGGAGGCATGCTGTTGATTATCAGCACCGGAAGTCTGCTGGCCTTTCAGCAGGATCACTATGTCATTTTCGGTATCCGGTTCACCTCGGGCGGTCTTGTCGGTCTTCCGTTAAAATCCCTCCTTGCCAAATACGCCAACGTGGCCGGCGGTACGATGATCATGATCGTTGTCTGGATTATCGGCCTGATTCTGGCCACCGGCTTTTCCCTGATGCAGTTTCTCAGGCGCATATCGGAATCCACAGCTCAGGCGCCGGACAAGCTCAATCATTTGGCTCAGATCTGGAAAAAACGCAAACAAAGAACGCGGAAGCAGTTCGAAGAAAAAAAGCAAAAATCAACCTCCAGCGCAAAAGAGTCCCGGATCACCATAAAAGCACCGGAGCTAAAGCCCATCAAAGATATTCCGGTCCCCAAACAGGAAGTGTTCCCTTTCATGAAGGAAACGGGCAAAGATGGATTGCAGTTGCCTTCAGTTGCCTTTCTGGAAATGTCCGAACCGGTTCAAACAACGGCCGACGACGAGAACCTGCGAATGAAGTCCAGGCTGCTGGAAAAAAAGCTGGAAGATTTCGGCGTTCAAGGTAAGGTTGCTGCGGTGATTCCCGGACCTGTGGTTACTACCTTTGAATACGAGCCTGCCTCAGGAGTAAAGATCAACAAGGTGGCCAACCTGTCCGACGATCTGGCCCTGACCCTGCGGGCGATCAGCATTCGCATTGTCGCGCCGATTCCCGGCAAAGCCGCCATCGGCATCGAAATCCCCAACGCCGTCCGCGAAATTGTCCGTTTCCGGGACATCATTGTATCCGATACATTTCAGAAATCCAAATCCCGGTTGACGCTGTGCCTGGGCAAAGACATCGAAGGCCGTCCCGTCACCGCCGAACTGGAACGCATGCCGCATCTTCTGATCGCCGGCGCCACGGGCACCGGAAAAAGCGTCGCCCTCAACACGATGATCTGCAGTCTTCTGTACAAATCAACGCCGTCGGACGTCAAATTCATCATGGTGGACCCCAAGCGCATCGAGCTTTCCATGTATGACGGCATTCCGCATCTGATCACACCCGTTGTCACCGATGTGAAGAAGGCCACCCACGCCCTTTACTGGGCGGTCAGAGAAATGGAAAGACGCTATGAATTGCTTTCCGAAAAAAAAGCAAAAAATATCGCCCAGTACAACCAGAAGATTGAAAAGGAAACGCCCGGTGCCGATGAGCCTCTTCCGGAAAAACTCCCCTTTATCGTGATCATCATCGATGAGCTTGCCGATCTGATGATGGTGGCGTCCCGGGATGTGGAGGTTGCTTTGACCCGTCTGGCGCAGATGGCCAGAGCAGCCGGCATTCATCTCATTCTCGCGACCCAGAGGCCTTCCGTGGATGTGCTCACCGGAATCATCAAGGCCAACTTTCCGACGCGCCTGACATTTCAGGTGTCTTCCAAGACCGACTCGCGCACCATCATTGACGCCAACGGCGCCGAAAATCTTCTCGGAAACGGCGACATGCTGTTTCTGCCTCCGGGAACGGGCCGCCTTCAACGGATTCACGGCGCCTTTATTTCAGAGCCTGAAATCACACAGATTACAGAGTTTCTCAAGAAACAGGCACCGCCGGATTACGACGCCAGCGTGATTACAGCGCCGGAGACCGGACCGGAAGATCCTTCAGATCCGGACGCGCACGATGAACGTTATGACGACGCCGTAGCACTGGTGACGCGAACGCGCCAGGCTTCGATTTCAATGATTCAGCGCCACCTGAGAATAGGTTACAATCGTGCGGCCAGAATTATCGAGATGATGGAAAAGGAAGGCATAGTCGGACCTTCCGACGGCGCCAAAACCAGAGAGGTACTGGTTCAGGGATATGATGACATGAATTGAGCCAAGAAAAGTCCATCACCTTGTATCGGGAAGACTTTCATGGCGCAGAACGAACCGAAAGGATGGATCAACGCACCTGACATTCCGGCTATACCGCAGCCCGGCTGTTGATACTGAATCTTCCTTCGTCGGAGTAGTCAATCGCAGAGGCAATTTCCGATTCCCCTCCCTCTTTAAAAGACAGGTAAAGCTCCTGAACGGACTGCAGCATGTTGCAATTTTTAAAGCATCGATCCTTTGGCTGATTTCTCATAGAGCATCTTTTACAGGGAGACGCGATCATGACCGTCCTCCTTTCTGTAAGGGATTAAAAATGACTTCTCAAAGCGCTTCCATTCATTTTTTTCTGATGCCAATGTTTTTCTTTTAGCACTGTTTAAAAACGAAAGTATATAGGGGTGAGGGCTCAATTTATATAGGGGAAACTCCCATACTGCATGACTTTATGGGGATTAAACTCGTAAAATAAAAATCGCCTTGTAATTCCTATGAGAAATTTCCGATCTTCAGCCTGTTTATTCAGCTTCGCGTTGATTCAACTTTGTTGCATCTTTCGGCCAAACCTCTTAGTATAAAACATTGTAAATTTTCCCAGGAAGGGGATTCAGGGCCCGATGAATGATCGCATGAAAATTATGGACGATCTGTGGCAGGTTGCGGGAGATGGATTAACCGCTCCCGAAGATGCAGCAAGCTATCTGATTCGATTCGGAAAATACGCGGCCCTGATTGATGCGGGAACGGGGAAATGCCATGACCGGCTGGTTCGGAACATCTCGGCATGTCTGCCCTTCGAAACGAACGTCGAATACCTTTTCCTGACCCACTGCCATTACGATCACGCCGGAGGCGCGGAAGGCATTCGAAACCATTACGGGTGCAGGATCGTCGCACACGCCCATGATGCGGTCTTTCTTGAAACCGGCGATGGTTTAACCACAGCCGCCGAATGGTACGGCACCGTACAGAACAGGATCGCAATCGATCAGAAGATCGATGCCCGGAAGGCTGAATTTACGGTGGGAGAGGGACGGATCATTGCCTATTTCTGCCCGGGGCACTCTCCGGGATCTCTGGTTTATACGGCTGAATTAAACGGGTTCAAAGTGCTCTTCGGACAGGACGTCCATGGTCCCCTGCACAAGGATCTGAAATCCGATGCTCAGGCATACGCGAGGTCGCTCGAATTTCTTTTAAGTCTGAACGCCGACATACTCTGTGAAGGGCATTTTGGAATTTTCCGTGGAAAAGAATCGGTCAGAAGATTTATTTCTTCCTACCTGCCCGGTCTTGTCTGAACGAGCATCCATAAAGATCCTGAGGAAATATCGATCCATCCGCGGACTTATAAACTCAATAAATGCAAAAAGGGACATCCTTCAACATGCTGTCCCTTTTTGAATATCTGGTGCCGGAGGTCGGAATCGAACCGACATGCCCTTGCGGGCGGAGGATTTTGAGTCCTCTGCGTCTACCAGTTTCACCACTCCGGCTTAATTTCTCAGTTTTATAAGCAAAACCCCGCTGGTTTGTCAATACAATTGGTTTTCGTTTGACGGTTTCATCAAACCGCAGCCCACCCCTCATGGTACAAGCGCCGCAAAAATATCTTCGTTCCGAACTGCGCCTTCCCGAAGAACGTGGGCTTTACCCGAGCTTACATCCACAACGGTAGAGCCTGCACCACCCTTCAAAGGGCCGGCATCCAGAATCATGTCTACTAAATCGGCAAGCAGAGGATTAATCTCGGAAATCCTTGAACAGCCCCCTGATCCGGAAATATTGGCGCTGGTACCTGTTATGGGAATGCCGGCAGCCTGCACCAAAGCCGCCGCCACGGGATGGGCCGGCACACGCACCCCGATTTTTCCGGTGCCGGCGGTCAAATTGGCGGGAAGCCCTGGGGTTGCTTTCAGAACAATCGTCACGCCTCCGGGCCAGAAGGCGTCCATAATTTTGCGCGCCGGCGGCGGCACATGACTCACCAGAAGTTCCAGCATATCCATTCCGGATATCAGCACCAGTATCGGTTTGGCCTCAGACCGGCCCTTCATCGCAAAAATCTTCGAAACCGCCTGCGCATTCAGGGCATCGGAACCCAGGCCGTACAAACCGGTTGTCGGAAAAACCACCACGCCCCCCCGAAGAATGCGGTCTGCAGCCTGCCGGATCAGATCCGTCTGCGGACTGACAGGATCAATTGTACATATCTTATCAGAATGCTTTAAGTTCTTTGTCTTTCCGTTCAACGCTTTTCACGAGTTCTTCTTTAAATCCCTTGAGCTTTTGCGCCAGTTCCGGATCGGACAGGGCAAGAATCTGTGCCGCCAGAATGCCGGCATTTCTCGCTCCGGCTTTTCCGATCGATACAGTGGCCACCGGAACGCCGGCGGGCATCTGTACGGTCGAAAGCAGCGCATCCAGTCCGTTGAGGGAAGAGGAATCGATCGGCACGCCGATCACAGGAACTGCGGCATGGGACGCCAGCACGCCGGCCAGGTGGGCCGCATGACCGGCGCCGGCGATGATGACTCGAACCCCGCGATCTGAGGCTGTTTCAGCCAGATGGGCGGCTCTGCGCGGCGTACGGTGTGCCGATGCCACATGAAGCTCAAAGGGAATGTTGAATTTTTTGAGGACCGCCACGGACTCGCTCATGACGCTGAAATCCGAATCGCTTCCCATAACGATGCTTGCCAGCGGTTTCCGGTTCAACCGGCGCAACGCTTTACGTCCGATATCTCTTCGATAGTGGACTTTGTCCCATTGTATCTTTGAAACGGCGGCGTATGCCTTTGAGATGGCTTCTTCAACCGTATCTCCCAGAGCGGTGACGCCGAGAACTCGGCCTCCGCTGGTTACCACGGAGTCCCCGTCAAGCCTGGTTCCGGCGTGAAACACCATCGCATCGCGAATTTTCCGGGCCTCCTTGAGGCCCGAGATCGGCATTCCCTTTGCGTAAGCAGTTGGATACCCGCCCGAGGCCATCACCACGCATACCGAAGCTCGCTCATCGAGCTCCAGACGGCATTGCTCCAACCGCTCATCGATCACGGCCTCCATTAAAGGAACGATATCGTTTTTGACGCGCATGAGAAGCGGCTGTGCCTCCGGATCTCCAAATCGGCAATTGTATTCAAGCACCTTGATCCGGTCCTCGGAAATCATCAATCCGGCATACAGAATTCCCTTGTAAGGCCGCCCTTCAGCCGCCATGGCCCGCACGGTCGGAATCATCACCTCTTTCATGATCCGGTCGTGCATGTAGCGATCCACAAGCGGGGCAGGGGAATATGCGCCCATTCCACCGGTGTTGGGGCCTTTATCGTCGTCATAAACGGGCTTGTGGTCCTGAGAGGAAGGAAGCGGCAACACGGTTTTACCGTCGGAAAAGGCAAGGAAAGAGGCTTCTTCTCCGGTCAGACATTCCTCGATCACCACCTTTTTGCCCGCATCTCCAAAACTCTGATCGATCATGATGCTTTTCAGGGCTTCCAGCGCCTCGGTTTCGGAAGCGCAGACAATCACCCCCTTTCCGGCCGCAAGACCGTCGGCCTTGACCACGATGGGCGCCCCCATCTTTCGAATACAGGCCTGGGCCTTGCGATAGCTGGTAAATGTCTGACCCTGGGCCGTCGGAATTCCGTACTGGGTCATGATGTATTTTGAAAAGGACTTGCTGGACTCCAGCTCGGCGGCCCTTCGGCTCGACCCGAAAATCCTCAGGCCGGCAGCTTCAAACCGATCGACAATTCCCATGGCCAGCGGCGCCTCGGGCCCGACCACCGTCAGATCGATTCTGTTTTCCTTTGCAAAGGCCAACAGGGCATCCACATCTTCCGCCGCAATGGGAACACAAACGGCCAAGTCAGCAATTCCGGCGTTTCCTGGCGCGCAGAATATCTTTTTGACCCTGGGGCTTTGTGCGATTTTCCATACCAGCGCGTGCTCTCTTCCACCACCGCCTATTACCAAGACTCTCATTCGACCTCCATTTCCTGGCGGGCTTTTCCGGCTGTCCGGAAAGCGAAACCGCTGAGATTGCTGTCTTTACTGGAAATATGTCTTATCGATCCTTATGGGTCTGAATGCTCAGATCTATCAGCGTGTCCAGAAGTTCGGGAAACGAGATGCCGGCGGTCCTGGCCGCCAGCGGAAACAGACTGGTCGGCGTCATGCCGGGGATGGTATTAGTTTCCAGCACATAGATATCACGATCGCACAGAATCATATCAGTTCGGCTGTACCCCCTGCAGAACAGGGCCTGATGGGCCATTTTGGCATAGGTCTGCGCCTTTTCTGTTAGAGCTTCGTCGATCCGCGCCGGGCAAATCTCACGACTGGCTCCGGGCGTATATTTGGCCTGGAAATCAAAAAACTCATACCCTTCTCCGGGCAGAATTTCCACGATCGGCAGCGCCAGCAGTTCATCATTGCCCAGGACACCTCCGGTCAATTCAACACCTTTAACAAAGGATTCAAGCAGAACGGCATCATCATGCCGCCAAGCGGTTTCAAGCGCCTCCAGCAGATCGGCTTCGGATTTTACAATGGACATGCCGATGCTTGAACCCCCGTTAACGGGTTTGACCACAAGCGGAAATCCAAGCCGTGATCCTATGGACGCGATATCGGGCGGATCCTTTCGATGGACGGCGATATAAGGGGGCGTTGGAAGCCCCATCTGATCGTAAAGCCGCTTGGATGCCAGCTTATTCATGCCGATGGCGCTGCCGATAACGCCCGAGCCCTGATAGGGAATATCCAGTAGATCCAGCAACCCCTGCACCGTCCCGTCTTCGCCATGAATTCCGTGAAGAATGATCAGTGCCACATCGATTCGCCCGGCATCGGCGACAAGCTGGTTCAAATCCGTGCTGGGGTCGTATCGAAGGACCCGGTACCGCTGCTTATCGAGCGCTTCAAATACCTGGTCGCCGCTTTTTAAGGATACCTCTCGCTCCGACGATCTGCCGCCGGAAAGAACTGCCACGGTAAGTTTTTTCATGGAATCCAACCTTCAGACCAAATCAAATGTGATCTTCATTCATGAAACAATTTCCCCTTTGCCTGATTAAATTCCTCAAGGGTAATCAGCCCTTTTTCTAAAAGGTGGGAAAGTTCGGTAAGTTCTCTGATGCGAACCGTTGTCGGATCCTCGAGTTGAAGCGGATGGGAATAGTTCTGGGCTTCCAGCGCCGGCAGAGTCGATGGAGCACCGACACGAATCGAAGCCACTCCTCCCAGAAAACTGACTTCAACAGGACGGCCCTGGAACATGGGGGAATTCAATGTTTCCCGAATCGAACGGCCCTCCGACTTGATCCGGCGATAAAACAGGTAGGTTGCCAAAAAAATAACGGCGGAAACGCCCAGAAAAATCCATACCATGTAATTGACAAAGCCTTTGAAAAAGAGGATCAGCAAGCCGATCGCAATGATCAGAATTACATGAAGGATCAATATGACAAAGGCCATCGAAACGCTTTTAAAAAGCCCGCTGCCTTCCTTGTTATAGCTTTCGGTCGGTTGTTCTTTGCGCATTGAATATATCAAAAATCCAATATGAGGCCCTCAGGTCAGCGGCGGTCTTTTTTACCAAATCGCTCCACGAGTTTTTGCTCATAGCGTTGAGGCATATCAAATGATATCGAAACTGAACGCATGGCATTGAGCTTCAATATCAACAAATTCAACTTTTTGAGGGTGCGGTATTTCTCAACCGTTTCTTCCATTCCGGCGAGAAGTTCCTCAGTTTGAACGATCTGCTTCTTAAGCTCGATTTCCGGTGGAAGGCAGTCGGCATTCTTCAATATTTTATATGCCAGCCGGATTTCTTCCGGAATCAGGCTATCGTCTTCCAAAGCCAAAGGCTTGCCGGCGCCGCTGAGGTTTTCAAATTCACCCCGTTGCTGCGCCGCCCGTATTCTTTCTTCGACAATTTTTTCAAAACCTGTCAGCATGACACTTTCTCAAAATAATAATTCTTCGAAATCGACCTTAATTTATACAATCCTCCTATCCTTTTCAAGCACTAATATTGTGTTGCCGAGGGTATGACCTCTTCTGGAATAGTTCTTCAGGAAACCATAAGGACAGTTCGAAAAATCGACTTCTACAACAGGCTTCAAAGAATTACTTGCAAATCGAATCATTCAGCTGTAAGTGATAAAAAGTTCTTCATATTAGGCAACTTCAAATATAATTTTCTCAACAAGGTTGGCAAAGATGAATAAGATGACCGGGTTTGGGTTTCTCTCATGGCTGGGCAGTATTGTTCTGATTGGTTTTCAGGCGTTATCCATGCTGATGGGCGAAACAGGAAACTGGAACGACATATCACTCACCGATATGGCAGGCGCGGACAACATGAGCTGGATCCAGAGCATACCCTGGGAACAGATTCAAGCCGGACTCAACTATATTGTAACAATGCCCCTATACCTGCTGCTTCTCGTTCTTGGCGGCTTGCTGATTTTTCTCGGCATCTTTGTTAAAGAATAAAATGGGCTTTCGCCATCCCTAGCCGATCAAGGAGTGCCTGTATTCAAACAGTCGCATTCAAGTGGATTGACATGGCTATTTTGTTATATAAAAATACACCTGCTCTGTTTTCGAACTATACGATTGGAACACGGCGCTTATCGTGAAAGACAATTCAGCTGAACGCAGATCCGAGCCACGGGTATCGGCCGATCCGTTTAAAAGCGTTGAAATTTCAATAGCCGGGCTTTCTTCTATTTATCTGTTTCCATTGCGGCAACTGTCCGAGACAGGCATGGGTATACTTGTTCAGCAAAGCTCCGACATCGTGAACCATATCAAAGTGGGCGACATCCTGAACATGAAATATCTCGCCCAGAAACCCGGCCCTCCTGTTGAAATCAAAACTCAGATCAAGCACATCACAAAAATCGATGCAGGAAAATACAAAGGGCATTTTACAGTGGGGTTGAAGATCATCGGGTAGTCGGTCTGTCGATGAGGAATCGTTGCCGCCTCTTCAAATAAACGAATAAGCGCAAGCGTTTCAGATCTTGTACTTGCCGAAATCATCCGCGGAAAGGTTTTTCAGGTATTCGGCCCATTTCTCGCCATCCTTGCTTTTGTCCGCCGGCTCACCCTCGGTTCCCGATTTCACCTTTTCCAGCACGCTGTCATCCACACAGATCGGGCAGTGAAAGCGCAGAGCCATCGCAATGGCGTCGCTTGGACGCGCATCCATGCTGAACCGTTCCTCGCCCTGGGAAAAGTGTATTCTGGCATAAAAGGTATTGTCCTGAATATCGCAGACTTCGACCATGGCGATCTGGAAATGATGCAGATCCAGAAAGTTCTTGAAAAGGTCGTGCGTCATGGGCCTTTCGAAGCTGATATTCTGAAGGGCCGCCGCAATTGAAGTGGCCTCCATCAGGCCGATCCAGATGTTCAGCGTGCGATCATCCTCGATGGCTCTCAGAATCACGATCGGCGTATTGGAGTCCGGGTCAAGGGTCAGCCCGGCTATGCGCATTCGCTGCAACATTTTTCAACGCTCCTTTCACGTCCATCGGCCGGACAGGTCTGAGCAATCTCTCCCCGAAGCGAATGGGCGAACGCCTTATCGATTCGTACTAGCGGCATCGTCCCGGTATAATTGCAGGAACCGCAACCTGAAAAATTCACCACCTTGTTGCACGGCGTCCGTCCTGTCCACTGCATCCCTGCGATATTCTGTTTTTTCCCCGGGCCTTCGACCAGCACCGGCTGAAGGGTTCCAAGCAGGGCCTGGTGCCTGGAGAGGGTTATCGTTCTTTGCAGGTCCAGCAGTTCGGTCAGGCGTGCCCCTTTTTCCACATCATTCAACTTGCCGGCCAGCTCCACCGCCGGCACACCGGGACGATCCGAATACTTGAAGGCGAAGACGCTGTCATACTGAACCCGGCGCATCAGGTCCAGAGTCTGCCGAAAATCTGCATCTGTCTCGCCTGGAAAGCCCACAATAATATCCGAACTCAGGGCGATATCCGGGCAGAAATCCCTCAGCCGTTCGATTTTCTCAAGATACTGGTCTCTCGTGTACCTGCGGTTCATGCGTTTTAAAATCCGGTCCGATCCGGCCTGGAATGGAAGATGGATATGAGGACAGAGTTTTTCAAGACGGCCAAAACACCGCATCAAGTCTACGGAAAGGTCCTTGGGATGAGAGGTGGTAAAACGGATACGCCAGAGATCGTCGATATTGTTGACTGCTTCCAGCAGCGCAGCAAAAGAGCACAAGCCGTCCTTTCTCCCGTAGCTGTTGACATTCTGACCCAGCAGCGTAACCTCTCGGGCGCCGCAGCGTACCAGGGACCGGATCTCGGAAAGGATCTCATCGGGCGTTCGACTGACTTCCCGCCCCCGCACATAGGGTACGATGCAATAGGTGCAAAAATTATCGCATCCTCTCATGATGGTGACAAAACGGCAGGGTCCTGACCGAGCCTCCTGTATTTCCGCAGAAAATGAACCACCGAATGGTTTTTCGTGAAATGAAATATCCACCACAGGACGCCGGTCGTTCTGTACCGCTTCAATCAGTCCGGCGATTCGGTTCACGGCCTGAGTTCCGAAAACCAGGTCCACATGAGGGGCTCGGGAAAACACGGTCTCCCCTGCCTGCTGGGCCACGCATCCGCCAAAGGCAATGATTATTCCGGGCTTTTTTTGCTTCACCGAGGCCAGGCGCCCCAGAAGGCTGAAAGCCTTTTGTTCAGCCTTTTCCCGAACCGAGCAGCTATTGATGACAATCAGATCCGCATCGTCCTCCGTCGATGCGGTTTCGTAACCCAAAGGCTTGAGAAGGCGTGCGATCTGCTGTGAATCGTAAACGTTCATCTGGCAGCCGATGGTGTGAATATAAAGGCGCTTGTACATATATTTAATCGATCACCTGCTGAAGGAAAACGACCTGCTTGACATCCTCCATGCGGATCTTTACGTTGGCGAACTCAGCCTTTCCCAGACATGGACGATCCCGGTCCACGATCATCTCGACCCTGCCGCCGTCCTTTAAGGCGACATCGGCATACAGTTCCCGGTCTTTGAGAAAAAAATCCACCCGGGCAATCCGTTCGAACTCAATCGATATCTCGGCCTTGCCGCGCTTTCCGGGAAAATAAATCTGGCCCTGGCAGGAAAACTGCTCCAGGACAACGGAAACATCCTCCTGATCCACCAGCCTGACCTTGAAATTTTTTTCAGGTTCGGCAATCTTGATCACCCCCGAGTCGCCGCCGATGTTTCCCATTCCCATCAACATGCAGCACATGGCCAAGGCCGCAACCCAATAGCCGATCTTCTTCATGACCCCTTACCTCCCCCCTGAGAACGTTCCATGGCGATCCGTTCCTCAAGTCCATTCAGAATCCCTTCCACTTCCGCTTCGCATCCCGGCGCGATGTTCAGGACAACACTTCCGCGAATCGGGTCCAGGGTTGTCATGGTGGCAACGTTGTCACAAGCTTCCAGCACAAACCGCAAAAATGCAATAAAGGATCTATCGACTCGAAGGTGTTTTTGAATGGTTTTCACTGTTTCAATTTCTCCGCGCCGCCCGAACATGCGACTTTTTCTACCTAACACCAATAAGCAGACCGTTCAACAGAAAAGTCCCGACCCTTGTCATGCAAAACCTTCCCCCTGGCCTTTAAATTTCATAAAGGGGTTGAAACGACCTGGTGTTGCTCAAATTTCCGGAATACGTTATAGGGCTTTCATGGACAAACAATGGATAACCGCCCGGGTCGATCCGAAAACAATACATGCACTGGCGCAGGAACTGCAATGTTCACCCGTTCTGGCTATCCTTCTGCATAACCGCGGCCTGAATGCTGAGGCGGCCAGACAATTTCTTCACCCCTCATTGAGTCAGCTGAGCTCTCCGCATCGCCTCAAGGACATGGATATCGCGGTTGAACGCATCGCCCGCGCCATTTTCAAACAACAATCCATCATGATATTCGGAGATTACGATGTCGACGGTATCACGTCGGCGGTCCTGGTCTATGAATTTCTCAAGGCCTTGAAAGCCAAGGTATCCTATCATATTCCCCATCGCGTCGAAGAAGGCTACGGGCTGAAATCCGACCATATACTGAACTGGGCCGGAGGAACTCCACCGGATCTGATCATTACCGTGGATTGCGGTTCGGCCAGCCATGAAGCTGTTCAAACCGCCAGGTCCCTGGGTATCGATGTGATCATCACCGACCATCACGACCCGGATGTACGACTTCCCGACGCGTTTGCCGTCATCAATCCAAAACGCAGAGACGATTCTTCGAATCTGGAACATCTGGCCGGCGTGGGGGTGGCCTTTTATCTTCTGGCCTGTCTGCGCACTTATCTTCGCGAGTCAAATTTCTGGACCAACTCCGTCGAACCCAACCTGAAAGACGGTTGCGACCTCGTGGCCCTGGGAACCATTGCCGATGTTGTACCCATGATCCGGGAAAACCGCATTCTCACACGGGCCGGGCTCGATGTGATCGGGTCCGGAAACCGTCCTGGAATTCGGGCTCTGATTGAATTTTGCTCGGTCAAAGCCCATCCGGAAGCCGAAGATATCGCCTTTCGCATAGCTCCCCGGCTCAATGCAGCCGGACGGATCGCCCATGCGAAAACCGCGGCTGAACTGCTTCAATCCCAGGATCTTCAAACAGCCCGACTGAAAGCTGCGGTTCTGGACCGCCTCAACATTGAACGCCGCCAATTTGAAAAAAAGGTATTTGACGACATCCTCGCCCGTCTGAAAAGCGAACCAGCACTGATGGGCGCATTCAGTCTGGTTCTGGAAGGTTCCGACTGGCATCCCGGCGTCATCGGCATTGTTGCAGCGCGGCTGGCAGAACATTTTACCCGGCCGGTCGTTCTCATCGTGTCGGAAAACAGATTGGCCAGAGGTTCGGGCCGCAGCATTGCAGGCATCGATCTGCACCGGATTCTGTCCGAGTGCCGTCAGGATCTGGAAAACTTCGGCGGACACCGGCAGGCTGCCGGCCTGACCATTGACCGAAATAACATCGATCGGTTTCGAATCAATTTCGACCGGGCCGTACAAAAGGCCGCCGCTCCTGACAGCTTCATCCCTACAGGCCGAATCGATTGCGTACTCGAATTTCAGGACATCAGTGATCCGCTTCTGATCGACCTCGAAAAACTCCAGCCCTTTGGACCGGAAAATTCCGAACCGGTCTTTGTAGCAAAAAACGTTAGGGTGGTGTCCAGCAGGATTGTCGGCCAGACCCATCGCCGCATGACGCTTTCACAGGGATCAAACGGCGGCCGGATCATTGATGCCGTTGCTTTTCATGTCAATCCGGAAAATTCCGCTCCTCCCGGTTTCGACCAACTCGTATTCCGGCTCAAACGCAACCGGTGGAATGGCCGTTCTTCTCCGCAGATCATTATCGAGAAAACATAGTTCAGACAGGCTGCAATAGTTGCGCCAGCCGAATATTTTTCTTGCATTTTGCATTCTCGGAACTTATGATGCCACGGGAAAAAATTGCGGTTCTTTAATCCTCTTAATACACAAAAAGGTTCGTTTTATGGCAAAGGTTTTTCGGCCGAGCACGCGAGAATCAAGTATTTTGTCAAAGATTGAATCCTCCAAGGAGCATATGCGCCGGAAAGCCATCAACAGCGTTCGGGATTGCCAGGACTCGCTGAGCAATGCCGTGGCCATGAAGCTGATTGAATCTGGTCTGATTGAAACCGTCAACAAAAACGCCATTGAAGAACAGATCGGCTTATGTCTTGAAAAGCTGACGCGTTCGGACGATTTCGATATTGATTATCAGGTGGCGCCCTACAGAAATCTGGTTCCCAACCCGAATATCGTCGGTTTGTATCTGACGGCTTTTGTTGTTGAAAAACTGATCAGCCACAAGGATATTGTTGATATTTTCGGATCTGACGAAGAAATCTATTATTGCATCAATCAGCAGGTCAAAAAATTCATCCCCGAATAATGCGCCCGTTGTTTCACCCTCGGCCGGTCAACGGCCCCTTTGATGATCCCGGACTTTATATTCCATTTCTCTTCGACCGCAGAGCCCTGATGTTCGATCTGGGCGACATTCATGCTCTGTCCGCACGCGAAGCGCTCAAGATTTCGCACGTCTTTGTCACCCATGCCCACATGGACCATTTCAACGGTTTTGACCGTTTACTGAGACTCTGCCTGGGCCGCCGAAAAGACCTTTATCTTTATGGACCGGAAGGGTTTCTCAAAAATGTGGAAGGAAAACTCGCCGGCTACGCCTGGAACCTGGTGAACGGGTATGAAAACATTCTGAACCTGTTTGTCGCAGAGATTCACGAAAAACACCGGATCACGCGAAGGTATTCCAGCGACAGGCGTTTTGCGTCAGACAGTGAAGTTCGATCGGATTTTAACGGAACGCTCTTAAAGGAAACCGGTTTTTCGGTCTCAACAACGATTCTCGATCATCAGATTCCCTGTCTCGGCTTCAGCCTGGAGGAACATTTTCATGTCAATATTCGCAAGGAGGTCCTGGCGGCCATGGGGCTTTCAACCGGTCCCTGGCTTCAGGATTTTAAACAGGCGCTCTACAATGGAAACACGGCCGACGAGATTCGGGCTCCCGGGCAGGTCAAACCTTTCTGTATCAAAGCACTTGCCGAAAAAATTGCCCTCATCTCGAGGGGGCAGAAGATATCCTATGTGGCTGATGCGGGCTTTCATGCCGATAATGCCGATAAAATCATCGCGCTGACCCGGAATTCGGACGTCCTGTTTATCGAGGCCGCCTTCCTGGAAGCGGACCTGCCGCAAGCGAAGAATAAATTTCACCTTACCGCCGCTCAGGCGGGAATGCTTGCGGCTCAAGCTGGCGTCAGACGGCTGGAGGTGTTCCACTTTTCGCCGCGCTATTTCGGCAATGAAAGCGCCCTGCAAAACGAGGCCCGCAGGGCGTTTGAAAAACACGGATAAATTTGCTCTTTGCATTCTGCCGCGTTCCGATCGACCGGCGAACACCTTCTTCCAGGATTTGATTTTTTCGATTCAGGACAAAAGCGGTCTATTTGCTTTCGGACTCATCCCTTGTAAAATGCTCTTATCCGGTCCACCACATAGGCCTGCTGATCTTCGGTCAGATCGGGATAAATCGGAAGGGCCAGGGTGCATTGAGCGGCTTTTTCGGACTCGGGAAAATCTCCGGGCCTGTATCCAAGATCTGAAAAGCACGCCTGCAGATGTAGCGGCACAGGATAATAGATCTCGTTTCCAACATCCGCTTCGGATAAAAATCCGCGCAATTCATCCCGTCGTTCGGAAACCCGGATCACGAACTGGTTGTAAATATGCCGGCTTTGATTTTCCAGAGGAAGCCGAACCTGATCCATCAGCCCGGCGGAATCAAAAAGCTCCCGGTACCGAACCGCGTTTTGCTGCCGCTTCCAGGTCCAGGCATCCAGATACTTGAGTTTGATCGATACGACTGCCGCCTGAAGCGCGTCGAGCCGGAAATTGCCGCCGATAAACTGGTGGTAGTATTTCTGCTGGGCACCATGGTTCCGAAGGGTCGAAAGTCGTTGGAACCGCTCTGCATCCTGGGTGGTGACAATGCCCCCGTCTCCGAAAGCGCCCAGATTTTTGGACGGAAAAAATGAAAAACATCCGAAATCCCCGATGGATCCAGCGCGATGTCCCTGATATTCGGCGCCGATGGCCTGGGCGGCATCCTCGATAACCACCAGGTGGTTCTGTCGGGCTATCTGAACAATCGGCGCCATCTCGGCACACTGGCCGTACAGGTGAACCGGTATAACGGCCCGCAGGCGACTGCGCTCCGAATCCGTCATGCGGTCAATCTGAATTGCCAGTTGTTCCGGATTGATGTTGTATGTCTCCGGATCGATATCGACGAATACGGGTCTAGCTCCGGTCCTGGCCACGGATCCGGCGGTAGCAAAGAATGTGTAGGGGGTGGTGAGCACATCATGACCCGGTCCGACGCCGCAGGCCATCAGGCAGAGCAGCAAAGCATCACTGCCCGAGGAAACGCCTACCGCATGAGCGCTTTGGCAATAGGATGCAATCCGCGTTTCCAGCCGCTGCACCCAGGGTCCCAGAATAAACTGCTGGCTTTCGTAAATCTCCTCGGTCACGCTGAGGATTTCTTCTTTAAGCAGACGGTATTGCGGTTTCAAATCCAACAAAGGCACTTTCATCATATTTGACTTTCATAAGGAATTCATCAGCACGGTCCTGCTCATCGAATCTCAACCTGAAGGATACTTGCAGGACCCTTTTGACGGTTTGAAACAAAAACCGGAGTAGTTCCGACAAAGCTGGCGTTCTGCCCCTTGGTCAGCACCCGCTCGGAGTGGGCTATCTTAAACTGAACCGTTCCTTCGGCAACTATCATATGAACCAGGGAGGCAGCCTGGGCCTCCATGCGGATCGAAGCCCCCGGATCAATCACCAGGCGAAGGATCGTGACGGATTCGCTCTCATTCACCATGGTCCGACTCCCCCAAGGCATAAACTCGGTGGCATGAACGTGATATTCCCGGCGATCTCTCTGTTTCAGAGCCTCCACGATCTCTTTGACATCCCGGCTTTCTTCCATTCCGGAAACGAACACACAATCCAGGGTTTCCACAACCACCAGGTCCGAGACATGATGGGTTGCAATCAAACGTTGATCGCCGCGGATCAGACATCCCCGGGTATCTTTTGAAATCACATCGCCGCTTAAAACATTCCGGTTCTCATCCTTCGGCAGAAAATCATACAGGGATTTCCAGGATCCGATGTCACTCCAGCCGAAGTCAGAAGCCAGGACCACGGCCTTTTCCGTCTTTTCCATAATCGCACAGTCAATCGAAATACCCGAAAGACCGGCATAGACGGCATCGGACGTGCCTCCGTTCTCTATCGCCGACCGCATCTTTTCAAAAAGCTCCGGGCAATGGCGCTGAAACTCATCCATCATTACCGTGGCCTTAAACGCGAACATGCCGCTGTTCCAGAAAAACTTTCCAGAATCGATATAGGTCTGCGCCGTTTTGCGATCCGGTTTTTCGACAAACCGCCGGACCTTTGCCGCTCCCTCTTCAATGCGGGCGCCGGTTTCGATATATCCGTACCCGGTCTCCGGGCAATGCGGTATGATGCCGAAGGTGACGATATATCCCCGCCGCGCCAGAGAAATAGCCGATGCAAGCCGTTGATGGAAACCGTTCACATCCGATATCGCATGATCGGCCGGAAATATGCATACCACCGCATCCGGTTCCTGCCTGAGGATGTGGAACAGCGCCAGCAAAACGGCCGGGGCCGTATTGCGGCCGCAGGGTTCGGAAATAATCCTGCCCTCCGGGCTGACGCCGATCCGCTCCATGTGGCGTGCCATCTCATGCGCATGCTCACGGCCGCAGACAATTCTCATCCGTTCGGATTCGAAGACCGGCACCAACCGCCTGATCGTGTTTTGCACCAGCGAATCCCCGCCGATAAACTTTACCAACTGCTTGGGTTGCCTTTCCCTGGAAACCGGCCACAAGCGGGTTCCGCTTCCACCTGCCAGCAACACCCCATAAACCGGCAGTTGGTCATCCGCCATTTGAGAACCTCCTACGCTTTGCATTCTCGCCTTTTGCCGAAAAATGATTCGGGTCGGCAACGGGCCGACATCGGGTCGCCAGGGCGCCAAAGCCCAGCAAACCGTTGATCTCCCGATACAGTTCGGCTCCTGCCCTGACCCGGCAGTCATCCGGCAAACTCACAACAGTCTCCGTACGACCGGGATCTTTCAGGTATATGTAGACATCGCAGGTTCCCGGATATTTAAGGAAGATTTCTTTCATGTGAAGAAGGGTTTTGCGTTCGGCACGAGAAACATCCACTCTCACATGAATACTGGCCGTCCAGGTCTCTTCGGCCCTGTCCATTGAAATCACGGTATCGGCCAGCAGTTTGACGCTGTTTTCCTCTTTCTGAATCCGGCCCTGAATCAATACGGGAGAATCATCCGCCAGTAAATCCCGGGCAGCGGCGAAAACCGATGAAAAAACGGTCGCCTCTATTGAACCGTTCAGATCTTCCAGAGTGACAAAACCCATGATCTCCTTTTTTCTAGTCTGAATGGTTTTGACATGGTCCACAAGCCCCCCGATTCGCACGTTTTCCCCATCGGCTTTTTCCCGGATCGTCAGAGAGTCGGCATTGGTGAATTTCTCCAGCGTATCGCGGTATTTGGCCAGAGGGTGTCCTGAAATATAAAATCCCAGAGATTCTTTTTCAAATGCGAGTTTCTGAGCCGGATCCCATTCGGGAATATCGGGAAGCGGGGGAATATTCAAGGCCACCAGGTCCTGATCCGCATTGTCAAACAACCCCATCTGGGGGTCGTTCTTGTCCTTCTGAACCTTTTGCCCGTGATCCAGGGCATCGTCCAGAACGGAGATCATCTGTGAACGCCGGGACCCGGTGGAATCAAAAGCCCCGCATTTAATCAACCCTTCAATGACCCGCCGGTTGACCTTGTGCAAATCCACACGCTCGCAAAATTCATATAATGAACCGAATCTGCCCTGGCTGCGCGATTCGAGAATTGCGTCAATAGCCCCTTCCCCCACGTTTTTAACCGCCACCAGACCGAATCGGATGCCGGATCCGACAACGGTGAAAACCTTTCCACTTTCGTTGATATCCGGGGGCAGAACCGAAATTCCATGATCACGGCATTCACCGATGAATTTGACCACCCCGTCTGTGGAATGCATTTCGCTGGTCAGCAGGGCCGCCATGAATTCAACGGGGAAGTGAGCCTTGAGATAGGCGGTTTGAAAAGCGATCAGCGCGTAGGCCGCGCTGTGGGACTTGTTGAATCCGTATCCGCTGAACTTTTCGATCAGATCAAAAATCGTCGCCGCCTTGTCTCTCGAAATATTGTTATTCTCAGCGCCGGCTACAAATTTCTCCTTCTGCCTGGCCATGACGTCGGGCAGTTTTTTCCCCATGGCCTTTCTCAGGCCGTCGGCATCGGCCATGCTGAAGCCGGCCAGGGTTCCGGCAATTTTCATCGCCTGCTCCTGGTAAAGAATGACCCCGTATGTTTCTTTTAAAATCGGCTCCAGTTCGGACAGAAGATACTCGACCTTCCGGCGGCCGTGCTTGCGTTCGACAAAATCATCCATCATGCCGCTTCCCATTGGTCCGGGGCGGTAAAGAGCCACCAGCGCGGTGATTTCGTCAAATCGTTCGGGCCGCAGACGGATCATCAGATCCTTCATCCCCGAACTTTCAAGCTGAAACACGCCCGTCGTGTCTCCGGTCGAAAGCAGCCGATAGGTATCCGGATCATTGAGGTCCAGATTGGCCATATCCGGCGGCGTTTTCCCCTGAGCGGCAATCAGCGACAGCGTGTCCGCAATAACGGTAAGGTTTCTCAACCCTAGAAAATCGAATTTGACCAGTCCGATTCTTTCAACGATTTTCATGTCGAACTGGGTCACTACCTCGCCTTTTTTACCGCGATACAGGGGCAGGTACTCCACCAGAGGTTTGTCGGCGATCACCACTCCGGCCGCATGGGTGGATGTATGCCGAGTAAGCCCTTCCAGGACGCGGCATATGCTGATCAGATCCGCAACCTCAGGTTTTTCCTCGGCCATCTGAGCCAGGCGGGGTTCCTGCTTCAGCGCGGCATCCAGGCCGATATTGAGAACATCGGGAACCATTTTGGCTATGGCGTCCACCTGGGCTAGAGGGATTCCAAGCGCTCGGCCGACATCGCGGATCACGAGCCGGGTTTTGAGTGTTCCAAAGGTGGTGATCTGAGCCACGTAATCCCCGCCCCCGTATCGGTCGACCACGTATTTAAACACCTTTTCCCGGCCGTTGATGCAAAAATCCACGTCAATATCCGGCATGCTGATGCGGGCGGGATTCAGGAAACGCTCAAAAATCAGTCCGTGAACCAGCGGATCCAGATCGGTGATTCCAAGGGAATAGGCGACCAGACTCCCCGCAGCCGATCCCCGGCCGGGTCCGACGGGAACGCCGTTTTCCTTTGCAAACCGGATAAAATCGGCCACGATCAGAAAATAGCCGGAAAACCCCATCTGGTTGATCATGGCGATCTCGTAATTCAGACGTTCTTCATAAGCATTTCGATCCGCCTGGGGGTTTTTTGCTATGATCTGCCGCCAGATGCTTTCAAATCCCTCTCGAGTCTTCCGCTCGAAAATCGTTTCGGGCGGCAAACCGGAGCCGTCTTCAAATTTGGGGAAATGGTAGGATTTAAAATCAAAAGCCACATCGCATCGGTTGGCGATTGCGACAGTGCTTTCGATTGCGCCGGGAAATCGTCCCAGATCGGCGGTCATCTGCTCGGGGGATTTGAAATAAAGCTGATCCGTCCGGAATTTGAAACGGTCCGCGTCGTGAACGGTCTTGCCGGTCTGGATGCACAGCAGCACATCATGGGCCCGGACATCCTCCTTGTCCAGATAGTGGCAGTCGTTTGTGGCAACCAGCGGAATGGATAGCTTCCGGCCGATGTCGCACAGGACCTCGTTGACCTCGTCCTGAACCTGAATGCCGTTTTTCTGAAGTTCTAGATAAAAATTGCCTTCTCCAAACAACTTTGCATAAAAACGGGCTGCCTCCGCGGCCTTGTCCGGGTTCCCTTGCGAAATGGCCATGGGAATCTCTCCGTGAAGGCAGGCCGACAGGGCAATCAGACCCTCGCTGTGTGTCTGAAGGATTTCCCGGTCGATTCGGGGACGATAGTAAAAGCCATCCAGTTGCGCGATGGAGGCCAGTTTGCACAGATTTTGATACCCCTGCCGGTCTCTGGCCAGCAGCACCAGATGAGACAGGCCCTTGGCGTCCGCAGGCGTTTTGTCCGTCAGACGCCGGGGCGCCACATAGCATTCACATCCGATGATCGGCTTGATTCCCGCCCGGCAGGCTGCCTCGTAAAACTCCATCACGCCGAACATCGTGCCGTGATCGGTAATGGCAACAGCCTTCATTCCATATTCACCAGCACGCTTCAGCATGGATTCGATGCGCAGGGCGCCATCGAGCAGGCTGTACTGCGTATGCACGTGCAGATGAACAAAACCCGAAGTCAAGTCACTCATAGCTCATCGTTGAAATCCGAATTAATCCAGGCGGTAATTGGGAGCTTCCTTGGTGATGATCACGTCGTGGACATGGCTCTCCCTCAGACCGGCGGCACTAATCTTGATAAAACGCGCCTTTTCCACGAGTTCCTGAAGGCTCGCGCAACCCAGGTATCCCATGCCGGCCTTCAACCCGCCGATCAGCTGGGACAAATGAACCGAAAGCGAGCCGGTATACGGCACACGGCCCACGATGCCTTCAGGGACCAGCTTGTCGTCTTCAGGTTCCTCTCCCTGATAATAGCGGTCCTTGCTGCCCTGCTTCATGGCTTCCAGAGAGCCCATGCCCCGATAGACCTTGTATGTTCTGCCCTGATAAAGAATCATCTCCCCCGGGCTCTCTTCGGAGCCGGCCAGCAGATTACCGATCATGACCGTTTGAGCGCCGGCGGCCAGCGCCTTGGTGATATCTCCGGAAAACTTGATGCCGCCGTCTGCAATCAGAGGAACCCCGGTTTTCTGCGATATTTCGCGACAATTCATGATGGCGGTCAGCTGCGGAACTCCAACGCCGGCCACAATTCGGGTCGTACAGATCGAACCGGGTCCGATTCCGACCTTGACCGCATCCACGCCCGCTTTAATCAGTGCTTCGGCGCCGTCGGACGTGGCCACATTGCCGGCGATCAGTTCGATTCCGGAGAAGGTGGATTTAAGCGTTCTGACGGCCTGCATGACATTGTTGGAATATCCGTGCGAGGTATCGATTAGAATCACGTCGGCACCCGCGCGAAGCAGGGCTTCTGCGCGAGCCTCCATATCCGGCCCGACCCCCACGGCGGCGCCGACGCGCAAACGGCCCATGGAGTCTTTGGAAGCATCCGGAAATTTTTTTATCTTTTCGATATCCTTGATGGTAATCATGCCCCTGAGACGCCCCTGCTGGTCCACCACCAGAAGCTTTTCAATCCGGTGCTTGTGAAGCAGTTTCTTGCTCTCCTCCAGATTGATTCCTTCGGATACGGTTACCAGGTTATCCTTGGTCATTACATCGGAGACCTTCTTGTCCAGATCGGTTTCAAACCGAAGATCGCGGTTGGTAACGATTCCCACCAGCTGATCCCCACGGGTCACGGGAACGCCGGAAATGCGGTAACGGGCCATCAGATCCAGAACCTGACGAACCGTCTCGTCCGGATGAATCGTTACCGGATCGATAATCATACCGCTCTCGGATTTCTTAACCTGATCCACCTCCCGGGCCTGATCCTCGATGCTCATGTTGCGGTGAATGAACCCCAGACCGCCGGCTCGCGCCATGCTGATGGAGGTTCTGGCCTCGGTCACCGTATCCATCGCCGCGCTGACAATCGGTATCTGTAAAGAAATATTTCTAGTCAGCTGGGTCCTGACGTTCACGTCCCTGGGCAAAACCGCCGAAAAGCATGGAAGCAGCAGTACATCGTCAAATGAATACGCTTCTTCGAGTGAAAAATTTGTCATATCTTCCTCCGGACAACGATCCGTTTGTATGGGGCCATTTCATTACAATCGGCCATAAGGCACCATTGTATGGAAACCCTGCGCTCGCGGAAAAACAATACCAAATATATCCGTATCGAATAGCAAATGCCATAGGCTTTCGCAATGTTTTATTGACCTTGACAAGGAATCGAAACCCATAATACAAATTAAAAAATATTAAATATTTCCATGAATTCAACCGGAACCGGGCATGATCGTTCAAATCAATTCCCAGAATCCTCAAATGAGACTGATTCGAAAAGCAGTGGAAATCCTGCAACGCGGCGGGGTCATCGCTTACCCGACCGACACTTACTACGGCATCGGATGCGACATCATGAATAAAAAAGCCATTGAGAGGATCTATCTGATCAAGCACCGGGACAAGAACAAACCCTTCAGCTTCATCTGTTCCGGGCTCAAGAACATCAGCGACTATGCGAAAGTATCCAACTATGCCTACAAAACCATGAAGCGGCTTCTGCCGGGCCCGTACACATTCATTCTGGAAGGCTCCAAACTGGTGCCCAAGATCATGCTGACCAAACGCAAAACCGCGGGCATCCGCGTACCTGACCATGCGATCTGCATGGCACTTGTGGAAACACTGGGTTCTCCGATTCTCACGACCAGCGCAACCCTACCCGACGGCTCCATATTAAATGACCCCTATCTGATCGAAGACAACTTCGGCAAGCGGCTTGACCTGATCATCGACGGCGGAACCGTTCCCGCGGAGCCATCCAGCGTGATCTCACTGATCAGCGACGAACCCGAGGTCATTCGGGAAGGTCTGGGTAAAATCGACTTTATGGAATAAAATAACCCTGAAACAGATATTTGAAATGAAAATTCGTTGCACGAAGCAAATTAGCCCTGAACCCTAAAAAAGCGGATCAGTCTCCGGCAGGGTGATAGCGGTATTCAGCCTTGATCTCCGGATGAAGCGCCCGGTCCAATACCCCTTCCACAGCGGAGGTATCCAGCAATTCACCAAGAGAAAGCTTTCTCCTCGGATATACGGATTGAATTTTTCCCGTCACTCCGGCCAGATCGGCAGCCCACCGCACCGCATCTTCCAGATTTCCCATCCGGTCAACCAGTTTGAAACTCTCGGCGTCCTGTCCGGTAAAAATCCGTCCATCGGCCAGGGCTGCCACCTCTGCGATCTCCATTTTCCGACCCTTGGCCACATCATCGATAAACTGGGTGTGAATCTTTTCGACAAAATTCTGAAGGATCTGCCGTTCCGAGTCGGACATCTCCCGCACCGGGGATCCGATATCCTTGTATGCGCCGCTTTTAATCACAACCGGGGTCAACCCGATCTTATCGAGAATTTTCTCGAAATTCGTATATCCCAGAATAACCCCGATGCTGCCGGTCAGAGTTCCGGGGCTAGCCACGATTTTCTCAGCTCCGGCTGCGACGTAATAGCCTCCCGATGCTGCAACTGAACCCAGGGATGCAACCACATGCTTGACACCGATGGTTCTTATCAGCTCGCGGTATATTTCCTGGGAAGGCCCGACTGCACCGCCGGGCGAATCGATTCGAATCACAATGGCACGAATGGCGTCATCATCTCGAAAGAGTTTGATATCCTGAAGCACTTTTTTTGAATCGGCAATCACGCCGGTCACCTCGACGATGCCGATTTTCTCTCCGACCTCGAATCGGTCCGGACGCGCTGCCGACTTGACGATCATGGCAATGAAAGCAAGCCCCGCAACGCCGAGACCGAACGAGCAAAGCATGAAAAATAGATATGGGTGTCGCCGGGAAAACATAATGACCTTCGCCGTGCCGTCCGACCGGCACGATTTGAATTGAAGCGGAAAAAGGGTGAAATGCGGTACCGGGGCGGCAAAGCGCCCCGGTTTTTCATTTCAAGAATACTGGACGGGTCTTGCCCGTTCAGGCTTACTTTTCGCTGAGTTTTTCCTGAAGATTTTCTCGCAGAATCTCGCCAAAGCTGGACGTGGCCGGACCCATCTTGCTCACATATTCATTGAGCATCGACTGTTCATCTTCCACCTCCAGACGTTTGATGGAAAGACCGATGCGACGCTCATCGCTGTTGATATTCATGACCCGAGCGGTAATCAAATCACCAACATTGAACTTGCCGACCGGCGTCTTGATCTTCTCCTTGCTGATCTCGGAAACATGGACCAGACCTTCGATGCCTTCTTCCAGTTCCACAAAGATGCCGAAATCAGTCAGATTCGTAATGGTGCCGGTAATCTCTTTTCCGACCTCGTACCGCTGAGCCACTGTGGTCCAGGGGTCCGGCTCCAGTTGCTTGATTCCCAGAGAAAACCGCTCGTTGTCCTTTTCGATATCCAGAACGATGGCACGAACCACATCGCCTTTTTTACAGACCTCCGAAGGATGTTTAATGCGCTTGGTCCAGGAAATATCCGATATGTGAACCAGCCCGTCAATTCCCTCGTCGATGCCGATGAAAAGGCCAAAATCCGTGATATTTTTAATCTTCCCCTCGATAGTGGTGCCCACCGGATATTTCTCGCTGATCACATCCCAGGGATTGGGCGCGACCTGCTTCATGCCCAGAGAGATTCTTCGGTTCTCGGGTTTGATATCCAGCACCACGGCGGCCACTTCATCTCCTACGGAGACCACCTTGGAAGGATGGCGCACCTTGCGGGTCCAGGACATTTCCGAAACATGGATGAGGCCTTCAATGCCTTCTTCAAGCTCCACAAATGCGCCGTAATCCGTCAGGCTGACAACCCTTCCGGTGACCTTTGAACCGACCGGGTATTTTTTCGAAGCCGTCACCCAGGGATCTTCGGTCAGTTGCTTCATGCCGAGCGAAACTCTCTCCTTCTCGACATCCATGCTCAGGATTTTCACCTTGATGGGATCACCCACGGAAAACATCTCCGAAGGATGTTTGACCCGGCCCCAGGAAATATCGGTAATATGCAGCAGCCCGTCCACGCCGCCAAGATCCACAAACACACCGTATTCGGTGATGTTTTTGACAACGCCTTCAACAACCTTGCCTTCGGTGATGGCGCTCAGGGTCGCGCTCCGCTGCGCCTCGCGTTCCTGTTCCAGAATGGCGCGGCGGGACAATACGATATTGCTCCGTTTCCTATTGTATTTCAGAATCTTGAAAGCAAAGGTCTTTCCGACCATCTCGTCCAGATTGCGAATCGGGCGAAGATCCGCCTGCGAGCCCGGCAGAAACGCCAGAACGCCGATATCAACTGAAAAGCCGCCCTTTACGCGGTGAACGATAACGCCTTCTACTATTCCGTCCTCGTCATAGGCATTCTTGATTTCTTCCCAGACCTTGATTTTGGCCGCTTTTTCCTTGGAAAGGACAACGACTTCCTCTTCATCGTCCCACCATTCAACCATGACCTCAATGACGTCCCCGACCTTCGCCGTCATTTCACCGTTCTCATCCATGAATTCATGGATACGGATCTGCCCCTCGGACTTATAACCGATATCCACCAGAACAAAATCCTTATCAATGGAAATCACGCGACCCGTGACCACCTCGCCTTCGGCAAATCGCCGGAAGCTTTCCTCGTACATGACCATCAGGTCTTCCATCTCGTCGCCCGCGCCCTCTTTTGTCAAAACGTCGGAACCGGGCTGAGGGCCTTGATTGTCTGCCTGTGGATGCGAAACAGCAGCGGAATGCTCATCCAAATCTAAATTTTTGTTTGAATCGTTTGTTGCCATGTTGTTCATTAAAAAATATCCCCCTTAGCCTATTATGTTGCAACTCCAACGGTTGCCTAATTTGAATAGCATTATCAGACGAATCTGGAAAACTCAACTACTATTATTGATCAGCGGGCTGTTTTTCGGCCGGTATGACGCCGGCATGCTTACGGGCGATCGTTTCAAGCATTTTTTTCACCGCTTCCTCAGGAGACAGATCCGTCGAATCGATGATTACGGCGTCCAAAGCCGGTTTGAGCGGCGCAATCGCGCGACCGCTGTCCTGCTGATCCCGCTGCCGGATGTCTTTTTCCACCGCTTCAAGGGATCTGTGATCAATGTGCGCAAACTCCCTTTGCCGACGAAGCGCGCGGGTTCGGACCGATGCATCCAGATAAAACTTGAAGTCCGCTTCAGGAAACACAACCGTTCCCATGTCCCGGCCCTCAAAAATACCGCCGTAGCGCAGCCCCAGCTCACGCTGTAAAGCGAGCAGACAGGCGCGAACCACCGGTCGGGCTGAAACTGCCGAGGCCTGCATGGTCACTTCGGCGTTTCGAATCAAATCGCTGATATCCACTCCATTGGAAAAAATACGCATCTCCCGTCCCTCGCGGACCAGCTCCAGCCGAAGACCGCGGCACAGGGTTTCGAGAGTCGAATCATCCTCTGCGGAAATCCCTTTCTTCAGGCTCTCATATGCCACAGCCCGATACAGTGCGCCGGTGTCGAAATACCGGCATTCGAGCCGATCAGCCAGCATGCGGCTGACCGTGGATTTTCCGGCGCCGGCCGGCCCGTCGATCGTAATCAGCAGGTGTTTTACAGCCATGACATTCCGCCTGAGGACATTCAAAATGAAGGCACAGGTCCGTGCCGATCCGGTTTGCTGAACCGTCGCCGGTTCAGGACATCTTCCCTATCACCCGGTCCAGGGCATCGATAAATCGCCTGTTTTCTTCATCCAGTCCGACATTGACGCGAATACAGTCGGCATACCCGTAAGAACGCATCGAGCGGACGATAACCCCTTCCCTCAGAAGCGCATGAAAAACCGCTTCGGCATTCTGAACGCGAATGAGAAAAAAGTTTGCCTCTGTCGAATGGTACTCGATGCCGCGACGATCCAGCGCGTCATACAGATAGGCAAGACCTGAATGGATCTGAGACAGCGTCTTTTTCACAAACATATCGTCGTCGAGAGCCGCGATCGCCCCGGCCTGAGCCAGACTGCCGGCGTTGAAAGGCGCCCGAATTCGGTGAATCATCTGAGTCAGGGCAGATGGCATCAGACCGTATCCGATACGAAGTCCCGCCAGTCCGTAAATTTTGGAAAAGGTGCGAAGCACCGCCACCGGCCGCTCGTTGTTCACCCAGCCGACCCCCTGAAGGCAATCCGGATTCCGGACGAATTCGATATAAGCCTCATCGATCACAACCCAGACATCAGGGGGAATCCGGGACATGAACCAACCAAACTCCTGCTTCGAAATTACCGTTCCGGTCGGGTTGTTGGGGTTGCATATAAAAACCATGCGGGTTCTGTCGGTCATGCTGTCCAGCATTCGCTCCAGATCCATCTTCATCGATTTGAGGGGAACCAGAACCGGCTTCCCTCCCACGCTGCGGACAGCGATTTCATATACCAGAAAGGATGGATACGGCAGAACCACCTCATCCCCGTGGTTGAGCAGAACCCGGGCAAGCAAGCCGATGATCTCGTCGGACCCGTTCCCCGGAACCACATTTTCGGAAGACAGTCCGAATTTTTCGGCGATCTTGCGCACCAATCCATGGGCGCTTCCGTCCGGATACCGGTGAAGTTTTCCCACCGCATCAACGATAGCCTGAACAGCTCTTGGAGAAGGTCCAAGAGGGTTTTCGTTGGAGGCCAGCTTGATGGAATCGGCGATTCCGTATTCCCGCTCCAGTTCCTCGATGGGTTTGCCCGGCACATAGGGCTTGATCGACAAAATAAACTCCGGGACAGATACTTTCATAAAAAATCTTTCTCCCGGCCGGCCAAACTCGTTTACCGGCCCTTCAAGGCCGCAGATATTCCGGCCTCAACCGCCGCCAGATTGATCGACCGCAAATCCGGCTTTTTGGCAAACTCTGCATCAACCGTATTCTTAAAGGCCTCCAGTCCGACAATCCGGCTTCGGGCCACAAAGGCCGATAAAGCGACGATATTGGCCGCCCGCACATTGCCCAGCTCCTTTGCAATATCGGTGACGGGAACGAACAGTTCGTCCACATCAGAACGATTTGAGCCGATATCGATGATGGAGCTATTGATCACAATCACGCCGCCGGGTTTGATCGTCGGAGCAAACTTGACCAGGGAAGGCCGGTTCATGGCCACCAGATGCGAGGGCGTTCGAACGATCGGAGACCCGATGGGCTGATCGCTGATGGCCACCAGACAGTAAGCCGTTCCGCCGCGCATCTCCGGACCATAGGACGGAATCCAAGCCACCTCCAGTCCCTCTGCCATGGCCGTCTCGGCGAGAATCTTTCCGCTGAGTAAAATTCCCTGTCCGCCAAATCCGGCAAACATCACTTCTCGCTGCATGGAATCCTCCTCCATTCACTCGGGGGTTTTAAAATCGCCCAATCGGTAATAGGGAAGCATGGTTTTTTCGGTCCATTCCACCGCTTCGACCGGCGTCATTCCCCAGTTTGTCGGACAGGTGCTGACCACCTCCACCAGGCTGAAGCATTTTCCCGCCGCCTGGTAGGCAAAGGCTCTTTTAATCGCCTCTTTTGCCTTGAGAATATACTTGGGACGTATCACCGTCTGGCGCGTAATGTATCCGGGCGTCGCCAGCGACGACAGCAGTTCGGCAATCCGAATCGGCATGCCCACCAAATCGACGTTTCTCCCCATAGAGCAGGTCGTGGTTTTCTGATTAGGCATGGTGGTTGGCGCCATCTGGCCTCCGGTCATACCATAAATCGCATTGTTGACAAAAATGGTGGTAAATTTCTCCCCCCGATTGGCGGCATGAATGATTTCACCCATTCCGATGCTGGCCAGGTCTCCGTCTCCCTGATAGGTAAAGACGATCAGGTCCGGCCGAACGCGCTTGATGCCCGTAGCCATTGCCGGTGCCCGGCCGTGCGCGGCTTCCTGGAAATCGCAATCGATGTAATTATACACCATCACCGCACACCCGACCGGGGCAATCCCCACGGTGCGCTTTCGAATTCCCAGCTCATCAATGGCTTCCGCCACCAGCCGATGAATCACGCCGTGAGTGCATCCGGGGCAATAATGCGTATATCGTGTTGTCAGGGATTCGGGTTTTTTAAATGTCTTCGCCATAATGTAGGCTCCTTGTTTCAGTCAGTCTCCTGCAGGTTTGTCATTCAGAATCCAAAGACCTTTTGCCCGAGACTGAATTTTCGGCATGCGCAAAACAAACTCGCCGGTCTTACAAAAAGGATTTCACCAGGTCCATAATGTCCTCGGGAGATGGAATATCCCCCCCGGCATTTCCATGCCAGTGAACCGGCCGTCTGCCCAATACCGCCCGTTGAACATCCTCAAGCATCTGCCCCATGTTCAGTTCAATGCTCAGCACCGCCTTGCAGCTGGGCCGGATCGCGGCATCGTGAATCGCCTCCTCCGGGAAAGGGAAAAGGGTCTGAGGACGGATCATTCCCACCTCGATACCCTGCCGTTTCAAGGCATCGATGGCGGTTCTACATACCCGGCTCATGGTGCCGAAACTGACGATCAGCGTCTGATAATCCGTGTCAGCGTTATAAGCTTCGTACCGAAGGTCTTCGCGCTTCATGCGCTCGTACTTGGACTTGAGCTTCAGGTTGTGATCGTTGAGAGCCTTGGGATCCAGAAACAAAGATTTGACCAGATTCGGCGTATCGCTGTTTCTCGTTGCCATTCCATTGCTGGCCCAGTCGTCTTTATTGGTGGGTTCAGAACGCAGATTGTCCGGAAATTCGACAGGTTCCATCATCTGGCCGATCAGCCCGTCCCCAAGAATCAACACCGGATTGCGATATTTCTCGGCCAGCGGAAAGGCCATCATCGTCATTTCCACAGCCTCCTGAACGCCGTCCGGCGCCATGACCAGCAGATGGTAATCTCCGTGCCCGCCCCCCTTGACCGCCTGAAAATAATCGGCCTGAGAGGGCAGAATTCCGCCCAGCCCGGGTCCGCCGCGCACAATGTTGACAAAAACCGCGGGACATTCCGCGCCGGCAATATAACTGATGGCCTCGCTCATCAGGCTGAAGCCTGGGCTGGACGTCGAAGTAAAGACCCGCTGTCCGCATCCGGAAGCGCCGAAAATCATGTAACCGACAGCCACCTCGCTTTCTCCCTGCAAAAATACACCGCCAACCTCTGGAAGGCGTCGGGACAGATATTCGGCGATCTCGGACTGAGGCGTAATCGGGTAGGCGAAATAATTCAGGCACCCGGCCCGGACAGCCGCCTCTGCAATCGCCTCGTTTCCTTTCATTAAAATCTTGCCCATGTCTAATTTACCTCCGTCTGATCTTTGGCATCCTGGATTTCCGTGATACTGATCGCGACATCAGGGCACATGATGCAACAGAGTGCACAGTGGATACAATCCTGAGGCCTAGCTTGATAGGCGGGATAATACCCGACAGAATTGACCGTATCAGAAAGCTCCAGGACCTTCTTCGGACATACGGTCAGGCAAAGGCCGCATCCTTTGCATCTTTCCGCGTCGATGGAAAATTGATAAGACATGCCATCTCCTCTCTCTCCGATTTAAAAAAACCGCTTTTCATCCTTTTGAAGCCGCTCGCAGCATTTCGGGGCGCTTCCAGGGCGGAACCAGCTGCCTGTGAATCGGCAGCACCGGACAGAAAAACCTTGCAAGATCCATTCTGGACAGAAGTTGGGCCGGCGCCGTGATAAAAATCAATTCCAAGCCGGTCTTCCGGCTGAGTTTTTCGACGAACGCATATCCTTCATAGATATGGTCGGTCGATGTCTCGTCGATCATGTTGGCATTTCCAACAATGCCGGCAAAGCACAATCGCGAGGATTCTTCAATTTCCCCCTGTACTCTAATGCACCCCTGAATCGTATCCGTGTAAGGACGGTATGGATTCACCACCTGGAACATTCGAGCATCTCGACCCTCAAGCGCATCAGAAAGGCAGGATAGAACACGGGCGCCCACAGCATCTCCACCCACGTCCAGCAGGATCAGATCGCTGGAAGACCGAATCATTCCCGAAATGACAGGGCTTAAAACAGGCAGGTCGGCATGAAGATATTTTTCAGGGGGCAGAACCAGATCAATGTCCAGCTCTGATAGCGCCTTACGCGCTTCCCGGGTTCTAAAATACGGATTGACCAGATCCAAATCCGCCATCCGGACCCGCTTGCCCGATTCCCTTGCGTAAACGGCCAAGTTAATACAGACCTCTGTCTTTCCGCTGCCGTAGTTTCCGGCCAGAATGACGAGACCGTTCATATCAATTTTCACCGCTGCTCACCTGATTGAAACCGTCTTCGCCCGGCATGCGCACCCATGTAATATACGCCGCCAAGCCATCAAAATCTTGTTTTTTTAGTAACTTTTTTAATTCATGTCAAGGAATCAATTCGGATTGAGGGTATATCAAAAATCAGCTGTTCCACCCTGGTTCGCCTTTCGCTTGTTTCGGAAATGTGGTAGCCTTCGAAAAGCGTTACAAAATTCGAAGTATAAAGGATTCCATTCATGTCACGCGTTCAAACCGGACTGGAACGGTTCATCGCCTCTCCGCCCGCATCGTTTCAAGGAAAACGCCTCGGTCTCTTATGCAATCCGGCTTCGGTTGACAGGCAATTCACACATGCCCGGGTTTTGATTTCGGAGAAATTTCCCGGGCAGCTCAAAGCCCTGTATTCTCCCCAGCATGGATTTTATGCCGAAAAGCAGGACAACATGATCGAATCGGATCACGGCATAGACCCCTTGCTGAAGATTCCGGTTTTCAGCCTTTACGGAGAAACCCGGGTTCCGGACCGAAAGATGCTGGAACCCATCGATGTTCTTCTGGTGGATCTTCAGGATGCCGGAACCCGTGTTTACACCTTTATTTACACGATGTCCTACTGCATGGAAGCAGCCCGGCGTTTCGGCAAGAAGGTCATTATACTCGATCGCCCGAACCCCGTCGGCGGAATACGCATCGAAGGCAATTGCCTTGATCCCGAGTGGAGCTCCTTTGTCGGCCGGTATCCGATTCCGATGCGTCACGCACTGACCATCGGAGAACTGGCCAGAATGTTCAACCAGGATTATGAAATCGGATGTGAACTGGAAGTGGTTCCCATGGAAGGCTGGCGGCGGGATATGTATTTTCAGGATACAGAACTTCCCTGGATCGCCCCCTCCCCCAATCTTCCCACCCCGGTTTCAGCCATGGTCTATCCGGGCCAGGTCATCTGGGAGGGAACCAATATTTCCGAGGGACGCGGCACCACCCAGCCGTTCGAACTGTTCGGCTCTCCGTTCATCGATCCGGACAAAATTCTTGAAGCCATCGGCGGCGACCGGCAGCCGGGGGTTTTTCTGAGGCAGGTGGTATTTGAGCCCACATCCAGCAAGTGGAAGGGCAAGTCCTGCCTGGGGTTTCAGTTTCATGTCACGGCCCCGGATCGATTTGAACCCGTTTTAACCACTCTGAAACTGATTCAAGCCGTATTTCAAAACCATTCAGGGAAATTTGAATGGAAATCTCCGCCCTATGAGTACGAATTCAAGCGACTTCCGATTGACTTGATACTGGGAGGCCCGGACACCCGCCAACGCATCGAAGCCCTAGAATCTCCTGAGCGCATTGCCGCATCATGGAAACAGGAAATCAGGAGTTTTTCCGATCAAAGCCGCAGATTTCATCTCTACGAATGACACAAATCCCGCTCCTGAAGCGGCTGTGGGCAGCCCATAAAAAAGCCCTTCATCCTCGAAGAAAGATGAAGGGCCGGGTTTAAAAAAAAACTGGTTATGCACTCGGCTTGTCGGTCTTGAGGGTCTCGATTTCCTTTTTCAATTCATCGATCTCCTGTTTGTACTTTTCGACATCACCTGCTTTTGATGCATCCGTTGAAGAATCTTTTTTCCAGGTGTCTTTGATTTCGTCATAACCCAGATAAACCGCCAACCCTCCACCGATCAGCAACATCACGGGAACAGCGCCAGCCAGTAACTTCAGGAACTCATCAAACCAGACGATCAGGCAAATGAGTCCGACAACAGCTGCAACCGCTCCACCAATTAACGTTTTCATAAAAGACCATCCTCCTTTGACTTAAGTTGAAATTGCAAACCTTTAAGGGCAACAAAAAGGCCGCGCAACATTGTCAAAAAAATCAATCATTTCAATAAAATACAATCATATTTTCCAAAACAAGTTAAATTTTAAATTAACACAGCAAAATGTTGAATGCAAGCTGAAAAGTTGCGGGCACTTCTCTTGGCTTTTAGACCAAACTGCGGCATTTTAACCACCTTTTATCCGCCCGAACCTCACTGGTACGCTCGCTTTCATTCCGGGATTATTAATTGCATTCAGTATCCTTTTCTGTTAATTTGTTTTGATTCCATATTGAGGGATCGGTCCTGCCGCCGATAGAACTTTTAAAGATTTGAGCCAAACGGTTTGAATTGCTTGATGAACGCCCAGAGTGGATTTTTTGTTTTAGGAAAATTCAAATAAAATCCGGCATAAAACTGCCGTTGACAAGATAATACCATGGAAAATCAAGCCCACCCCCAACCATCTGCCGAAAAAGGCAAATTCCGGCGATGGATAGACCGTTTTCTTGCCAAAACGCATCATCATTATCTTTGCGAACTGCCCGAAGACATCGGATTTTTATCCACATCCTTTCTGAACCGCTTTTTTTCCGGGGTAACAACGGAAAAGGATCAGCTGGCCGTTCTCGCACAAATTCCTGCTGATGCCATTGTCGTATACGCCATTCAGTATAAGAGCTATTTCGAATACCTTTTTTATTACATCCGCTATCGCCGGGAAAAGGTTCCGGCACCGCAGATCGGCATGGGATTCAGGGTTTTTCTGTGGCAGCCGGTTTCAAGACTTCTCCGCATATTGACCGCTCATGTCGATCACTGGATTGGCAACAAAACTCTGCTGAATCCCTACAAAAACGGTTTTATCAAAGAACAGCTGCTTCAGGGACGCGCCGCACTTTTTTCCCTGATCGAAAGACGAGGCGTATACCGGCGTTTTGTCAAATCCAAATCAGATCCGGTCAGCCATCTGATCGAAATTCAGAAGTCCATTGACCGGCCCATATATATTGTTCCCCAGCTGATGTTTTTCAGCAAAAAACCCAATCGCCAGGGAATATTGCCGGTGGACATGATATTCGGAAGCGAGGAACGACTGGGAATTATTCGTCGGATCATTCGGATGTTCAAGTATCCGGGAAAAGTTTTTGTTGAAATTTCCCAGCCGGTCATTCTTAAAGATTTTCTGGATCATTCGGATATTCGAAACCGGACCGTCGCCCAGCAGAGTCAGGAACTTCGCCAGCGGCTTCTGCATCAGATCAACCGCCATCGGCAAAGCATCACGGGGCCGGTCATCAAGTCGGTCGAGGAGCTCAAGGAAAGCATTCTGATGAACGAGCGCCTGCGTCCGTTCATGGAAAACTATTCCGAATCCCGCAACATTCCAATTTATAAGGTATTGCGCGAGGCCGACGGCTATATTGATGAAATCGCGGCAAAATACAACCGAACCATCATCAATATTGGCAGCATTGTGGTAGGCTGGTTTTTGAAAGCCATGTTCGAGGGAATCACGGTTGATTCAGAGGGGCTGAACCGAGTCAAACTGGCAGCCCAGAAAGGCCCGGTGATTCTGATACCCTGCCATAAAAGTCATTTTGATTACCTAATCCTCTCCTTCCTCCTGCACAACAGCAACCTGCCCTGTCCCCATGTAGCCGCCGGCAAGAATCTTTCCTTTTGGCCGCTTGGCCCGCTGTTCAGAGGCGGCGGTGCTTTTTTCATCCGCCGGACATTCAGGGGGGCGGCTCTGTATTCCAAGGTATTTTCGGAATATATTCACAAACTGCTTCAGGAAGGATTTAACATCGAATTTTTCATCGAAGGCGGAAGAAGCCGGACAGGCAAGCTCATTCTGCCCAAACTCGGGCTGCTTTCGATTCTGCTGGGTGCCTATCGCAACGGGGCGTGCGAAGACATGTCATTTGCCCCGATTTTTATCGGATACGACCAGGTTCTTGAAGAAAATGCCTACCTGAGCGAGATTGAAGGGGAACAGAAAAAACCCGAAAACATCATGCAGGTGTTCAAGGCGCGAAAGGTGCTCAAAAAACGTTACGGGAGAATCTACGTCAAGTTCGATGAACCTATCAGCATCGTGGATCTTCAGCAAAAGATGGGCGTCTCGCTTCACACCATGAACGCAAAGGATCAGAACATATTGATCCGCAATCTGGGATACCGGGTGATCAACGCCATCAACCAGGTATCGGTGGTCACGCCTTACGCTCTGGTGGCCTGCGTTCTGCTCAATCTTGAAAAAGAACGATTTTCTTATGAACAGTTCAAAAAAGGCCTGGAAACCTACACGACCTTTCTGATCTCCCACAAGGCGACTCTGGCCGACACGCTGGTCGTTGATCCCGAAAACGCCGTCGAAAAGGTTCTGAGCAACTATATTCAAAGGAAATTCATCGAGCCGGTCTCCGGAGAAAAAATCACCCCTTTTACCGATACGGTTTTTGAAATTCAGGAAAGCAGGCGCACGCTTCTGGAGTACTACAAGAACAACGCGATCTCCTTTTTTGTACCGGCAGCCTATACCGCGATGGCGATTCTCAAGAGGGATGCATTTCAGTTCTCGTCCGTGGATCTGCATGCCGATTATGCCTTTCTGCAGGATCTTTTCAAATACGAGTTCGCCTACGATGTGGACAACACGTCGGAATACAACGTCAGAAAGTGCATCAAGGCCTTTATTGACGATGCCATTCTCAGCCCGCATCCCACCCTTCCGGACACCTATAATCTGACGGCCGTCGGCTACAAGAAACTCAATTTGTTCGCCGGTTTTCTGAAAACCTATTTTGAATCATATCTGATCGTTCTGAAAGTGTTTGCGCGGTACTCGAAAAGCGCCATCAGCAACAAGGACCGCCTCAAAAAAATTCAGTCCCGCGGAACCCGGATGTACAAGCGCGGCGAGATACAGCGCAAGGAATCCCTGTCCAAGATCAATTACCTCAATGCCGTGGATCTGTTCACCTACAACGGCATCAAGGGATCCGAAGACGCCGAGGCAATCAATTTATACGCCGACAGGATTCAGGAATATCTGTCTCGTCTGCCCTGAAATTCAAACAACTGACCGGATCTTATGAAAGCATTGATACTGGCCGCCGGATTCGGCACCCGATTGCTTCCCTTCACTCGGCACACGCCCAAGCCCCTGTTTTCCATCGGCGGGCAAAGGTTGCTGGATATCGCCATTCGGCGTCTGATTGAGGCCGGATGCCGGGCCGTGATGATCAACACACATCATCTGCATGATAAAATCGAGGACTTCATATCGCATCAGCGTTACGACATTCCAGTTTGCCTGAGATTTGAACCCGACATTCTCGGCACCGGCGGCGCCATTGGCAATGCAAGGGATTTCTGGGAATCCGACCCCTTTATGGTCATCAACGGGGACATCGTCACGGACATCGATCTGAAGGCGGTTTACGCGCATCATATCCACAAAGGGAATGACGCCACCCTGGCGCTGTGCAACCATCCTGCGTTCAACCAGGTTGAAATCGACGCCCGAAACCGGATCACGCGGTTTCATGCCGAACCGGTACCGAAACACAATGCTTTCACCTTCACCGGAATCCAGGTACTCTCTCCGGTGGTTCTGGACTATATTCCTCCAAAACAGTTCTACAGCAGCATCGACGCATACCGGCGGATGATTGCAGACGGCCGAATAGTTCAGGCGTATGTCGCCGAAAGCGCTTTCTGGGACGATATCGGCACTCCGGAGCGCTATCGTCAGGCGGCCTTTGACCGAATGGCCGCAGATGCATTCAACCGGATATCGCCCAATTTCCGCCCGACGATTCAAACTGCTGTACTGCAAGGAGACGGTTCGGATCGAAAGTGGTTTCGAATGACATCCGGAAATCATTCCATGATCATAGCGGATCACGGCATTCGAAATGATCCGAACAAAACCGCCGAGGTGGATGCCTTTATCGATATCGGCAATCATCTGTATCGTAAAAAACTTCCGGTGGCGCAGATTTATGCAGCGGACCGATTTGCAGGTCTGGTTTTTCTGGAGGATCTCGGAGATCAGCACCTGCAGCAGTACGTGAAAAACGCCTCTCCGGACGACTTAAAAAAAATCTACCGCTGCGTCATCGACCTGCTTCTGGATTTCAGTTCATTCGGAATTCAGGATTTTGAGCCGGCCTGGGCCTGTGATACCCCCCGCTATGACAAGGGTCTGATCCTGGAAAGAGAATGCCGGTATTTTCTGGATGCCCTTGTCAGAGGATATCTCAAGATCGATGCATGCTTTGGAGATCTTCTGCCGGACTTTTCCTTTATCGCAGACAATGCAATGGCGTATTCCGTTTCCGGGCTGATGCACCGGGATTTTCAATCCCGGAATATCATGGTCCGTAACGGCCGGTTTTATTTGATTGATTATCAGGCAGCGCGCATCGGTCCTGTTCAATACGATCTGGCATCCCTTTTAATTGACCCCTATGTCGGCCTTACCCAAGATGTTCAAGAAGAACTACTGGACTACGCGGTCGGAAAATTGTCGGAAAAAACCGGAATTGATCCCAATAAAATTGTCCGTGGATACCGCTTCTGCGAAATCACGCGCAATCTTCAAATTCTCGGAGCGTTTGCGTTTTTGAGCCGAAACAAGGGCAAATTTCATTTTGAAACCTACATTTCACCTGCCCTGGCTACCCTGAAGCAGCGGATTGCAACCTTCGACGAGGCCGAGATAAAACACTTCAGGTCTTTGATCGAAAGCCTGGATACAGGACCAATCGACCCCAACACCACGGGAGAACCATCATGAAGCGCATCAAGATCATGATCAACGGCATGCCGGGGAACGTGGCCTCATCCCTGGCCGCTCACGCCTTTAGGGACGAACGTTTTGAAGTCATCAACGCCTCGCTGACCGGGCCTGAAATCACCCAGGACCGGCACATCGTTGACGGCAAAACCTTTTCGCTGATTCATCCGGATCATCGGGATCAGGCCATTGCTCAGATAAAAAACCGGAAGCAAGAATTTATCGCCGTCGACTTCACGCACCCGTCCGCGGTCAACGGCAACGCTGATTTCTATTGCAAACATGGTCTTTATTTTGTGATGGGAACCACCGGCGGCGATAGGCAGAAGCTTGAAAATACGGTTCTTCGTTCAAAAATCTCCGCGGTCATCGCGCCGAACATGGCCAAACAGATTGTCGGATTTCAGGCCATGATGCGGTATGCGGCTGAAAATTTTCCCGGCCTTTTCTCAGGCTACCGTCTTGAAATCAGGGAAAGCCACCAGAAAGGCAAGGCGGATACCAGCGGAACGGCCCGGGCCATGGTTGCTTATTTCAACAAAATGGGCGTGGCATTCACCGAAGATCAGATCATCAAGGAAAGAGACCCGCGGATTCAGAAATCCGTCTGGAAAATTCCAGAATCCTATCTATCCGGTCATGCATGGCATACCTATACGCTGAATTCCGAAGACGGAACCGTTTCTTTCAGCTTCACACACAACATCAACGGCAGAGACGTATATGCTCAAGGCACGTTCGATGCGGTGGAATTTCTTTTTCAAAAAGCGAAAGGCGATCAAAAGGGCCGCGTTTATACGATGATCGACGTGCTCAGAAAAGCCTGACAAAATCCTTTTCACACAGCATCGGGCTTGATTCGGTTGCCGCCCGGAAAATGGAGAGCGGGCATGAAAAAGCTCCTTATTCTACTCATCATCCTGATCAGATCGGTCGCCTTCGGCGACGAGACCTTTCCTCCGGCGGGATGGGCCGACCGCTCCAATCCCCTCGCCAGCCCGGACGCAGTCGTTGGAGGCGAGATTTCCATTTTCGCCGGTCAATACCCCAAAAGTCTCAATTATTACCTGGACAACAATGTGCTATCCGCAGAAATTTTCGGGGCAATTTATGAAACGCTGCTTGCCCTCAATCCCATCACGCTTGAGTATGAGCCTGGCCTGGCCGAAAAGTGGACCATCTCGAAGGACCGCAGAACCTTTACCTTCCACCTGAACCCGCTTGCCCGCTGGAGCGACGGAACACCGATCACCGCAAAGGATGTCCTGTGGACCTACGCAATCATCGTTGATCCGAAAAATCTGACCGGACCGCACAAGCTCGACATGGAACGTTTTGAATCGCCGGTGGTCGTTAACGAGCGAACCATCCGTTTCACGGCCCGGGACGTGCACTGGAAAAATCTGGGCACTGCCGGAGGATTTCATGTTTTATGCAAACATGCGTTCGAGAACATGGATTTCAACAAGATCAATTTTGAATTTCCCGTGGTTTCCGGTTCCTATCGGCTCGGAAAAATACAGGAAGGTCTGGCGATTTCCCTGGAGCGGCGTCAGGACTGGTGGGCCCGAAATGCAATGCGCCATCGAGGAACCGGCAATTTTCAAACCATGAAATTCAAATTTTTCGCTGAACGGGAAAACGCTTTTGAGGCCTTCAAAAAAGGAGAAATAGATCTTTTTCCCATCTATACCTCCCGTATCTGGGTTCATGAAACTCAGGGCGAAAAATTTCTGAAAAACTGGATCATCAAGCAAAAGATATACAACCATGCGCCGATCGGATTCCAGGGATTTGCCATGAACATGCGCCGCCCGCCGTTTGACGATGTTCGAGCGCGCAAAGCCATGGCTCTGCTTCTGGACCGCCGGAAGATGAACAGCACCCTGATGTACGACCAGTACTTTCTGCACCGCTCTTATTTTGAAGACCTGTATTCGGCCCAACATCCCTGCCAGAATCCCGAAATCGAACTTGACAAGCAAAAGGCCCGGGAGCTGTTAAAAGCCGCCGGATGGTCTGTGAATTCGAAAACAGGGTATCTGGAAAAAGACGGAAAAAGGTTTTCTTTTCGTTTTCTCACCCGTGAAGCTTCTTCGGAAAATTTTCTGGCAATTTACGCCGAAGATCTAAAGGATGCGGGCGTTGAGCTGATCATCGACAAAAAAGACTGGGCCGCCTGGGCCAGGGACATGGACGAGTTTAATTTCGACATGACATGGGCGAGTTGGAGCTCCGGCGTCTTCAAGGATCCGGAAGGGATGTGGGCCTCGGGCGAAGCTGCTCGCAAAGGGAGCAACAACATCACCGGTTTTAAAGACTCGAAGGTGGATGCGCTGATTGAAACCCAGAAGGCGGTTTTCGATGTTCAAAAACGAAACGCGATCTGCCGGGAAATCGACAGAATCATCGCTGAAGCCTATCCATACGTGCTTTTGTGGAATATCAACTACACCCGTCTCCTGTACTGGAACAAATTCGGAACGCCGCCGACGGTTTTGTCTAAATACGGACGGGAAGACAGCGCTTACTGGTACTGGTGGGTGGATGTCGATGCCCTGGCGGACCTGAACGATGCCCTTCGATTCGGGGATTATCTCATGCCCAGATCGCCCGAGGTATATTTTGACCAGATCTTCCAGAAGAATTGAGACGGTTTTGCAGGGGACGATTCGGCAAGGATGCTGTTTGGAGAATAATGGGTACAGCGCAGAAGCCCTCAATGGAAAAAACGTTCTTTTCTTCCGGCGTTCAAATAAAATATTGTTAACCGGCACGCCGAACTACCCATATACTGCTCTGCGGTGGCGAATCCCCTGACGGCTTTTCTTCGACTTCCACCTCTTCGATCATACTTTTCGGTATCAGTTTCTTAAACAAGCTGGATTGTCTGTTGCCGATCGAGACATTCGAATTTCGGTATTTTATTTTAAATCAAGGGGTTATTATGAATACAAGGGGTTTGTTTCAAACAATATGTTCCTTGGACATTCGCCATGTAATCGTTTTTTTCGATTCGATGACGGTGTCCTTTTTTTTTATAATTTATTAACATCCTATCATTTTGAAATTACTGCGATTATAACATTGAATTATTTTCTGTGTCTCTGCTTTGAGTATAAATTTGTATCAGGCAAATGATAATTGTTGACAATAAGATATCAACATAATATAAACCTATTAAAATGAATAAATGGTATTCAGTTGTTTTTCATTTTTTTAGATTATAATTCATCTATTATTAAAATAGCTGCTTGCACTTCGAACCAAATGTTCCACCAGAAATGAAATCATGACCCAAGACATGCCATACATTCGTAAATTTTTCAGGGCAGAGCTGGAAAGAAGCGCCTTATTCTACCGGCGCTGGCGTCGGTTTTCAGAAATATGCGCTTGAAAGCAACGCTTAAATTTTAAAAACTAAACAACGGATGAAAGGAGGGAAGAAAAGGCTTCGACAACCCAATTAAAAACATCTCAGGGGATCAACTTAAGGTTTTTAATTACAAGGAGGGAATTATATGGCGGCTGAACAAGTAGAAACCCAAATGCCCAGAGGAATATATCTGTTCCTGGGCCTGCTCGGAAGCACCACCTGCGGCATGCTTCTCTATGCGTGGAGCGTTTTCATCAAACCTTTGAACGCTGAATTCGGATGGTCCCGTTCGGAAATCGCTCTTGCCTTCGCGATCTGCTGTCTGATATTCGGCCTGATGACCTTCCCGGCCGGTCGTCTGAGCGATAAATACGGTCCGAGACTGGTCGTGGTCGGCGGCGGCATCATTCTGTGCATCGGCTTTGTCTTATCCGGTTTCATTACAAGCAAACTCCAGCTGTACATCACCTATGGCGTGATCGCCGGATTCGGCGGCGGGTGCATCTACCTGCCCCCCATCGCCACGGCACCCAAATGGTGGCCTGACCGCAGGGCGCTGGCAACGGGTTTCGCCGTGGTCGGCCTGGGTCTGGGCTCCTTTCTCATGGGTCCGCTGGCCACAAAAATCATCAACAGTCCGGATTATGGCTGGCGGTACGTGTTCTGGTACTGCGGAGCGGCCATGGGGATCATGGCGGTCGTAGCCGGCCTTCCTCTGAAGTACCCCCCGAAGGGCTGGAAACCGGCTGGATGGAACCCCCCCGCACCGGCGGCTGGGAAAAAGGCCACTCGCGATTTCACCCATGAAGAATCCATTCGGACGCCTCAATTCTGGCTGCTGTATCTGAGCTACTTCGCCGGTTCGTTTGCCGGTCTTATGGTCATCGGTCATATCGCCGCCACCGGCATCGACCGGGGTTTGACGCCGATGCAGGCAGCCGGCGCGGTCAGCGCACTGGCCTTTGCCAATGCGGCGACCCGTATCATCACAGGCCTCGTTGTTGACAAGGTGGGCGTAAAGGCGGTTTTTGTGATCTGGTTTGCGCTGCAGACTGCGGCCATGCTTCTGCTGTATCCGGCTGCATCCTCACAATGGGCGCTGTGGCTCTGCGCCGCCCTGATCGGCTGGAACTACGGCGGCATGTTCACCCTGTTCCCCGCTGCCTGTCTTGCTTACTTCGGCCCGACCGCTCAAGGCTCCAACTACGGTCTGCTGTTTACCGCATGGGGCTTTGCCGGATTTGCCGGACCCTGGGTCGGCGGCTACTTGAAAGATACCACCGGCACCTACTATATGCCGTTTATTATCGGCGCCATCGTGGTGGCGGTTTCGGTCATCATCTCCGCAACCCTGAAAGCGCCTGCAACCAAAGATCTGGAATAGCCGGCGTCTGTTCAGAAGTCACGATCGACTCGGTGCATCAACCTGATGCGCTTCTGCAAAAAAGGTCCCCATTCGGGGACCTTTTTTGCACCCATGTTGATCTGGATTTACATTCTCAGGTAGAGCTCTCTGATGCGATCGCGCGTCATGGCGGCTTTCCAGTTCCTGCCCAGCGCATTTTCCCATAAAGGTTCAAGAACCAGGGAAACATCAACCATCTTTTCCAGCTGAAACTCGCTGATTCCGGATGTAATTTTCCGGGGGAGCTCGATCTCATTTTTTTCCAGCATTTTTCTGAATACCCGAACTCCATCGGGATAAAACTCTTCCAGATAGTCAAAAACGATGGTGTTGCCGATTCCGTGATGCACACCCAGAACAAAGGCCAGCCCGTAGGAAAGCGCATGGCAGACGCCGACCTGAGAATACGCGATGCTCATGCCGCCAAAATATGAGGCCATCATCAACTTGTCGTCACCGGCCGGTCCGTCCTGCAAAAAAACCTCCTCGCAGAGCTGAAGCGATTTTTCCCCGTATGCCTTGCTGAAGGCATTGAGAAAGGTGCCGTTGAGCGCCTCGATATCATGAACGTAGCAGTCCATACCCGTATAGAACCACTGATCCTTCGGAACGCCGGCAGTGAGTTCCGGATCCAGCACGATCTGATCGAAAACCGTAAAGTCTGAATTAATGCCCAGTTTTTTCTCCGGACCGGTCAGAACCGTGGTTCTGGATACTTCGGATCCGGTTCCGGAAAGCGTGGGAACGCCCACATGATACACCGCCGGATTTTTGATCAGATCCCACCCCTGGTAATCGGCCGAAGAACCGGGATTGGTCAGCATAAGGGACACGGCCTTGGCGAGATCCATGGTGCTGCCGCCGCCGATGCCGATCACTCCGGAAGGCAGCCGATTCGAAAACTCCCTGACCTGAAGGGTTAGGGCATCCACGTATTTTGTTTTGGGTTCGTCATTGACATTGACCCACAGCAGCATATCCTGACTTTTCAAAGGGATTCTCTCGCGAAGCGCCTTGTCCTTGAACACATCATCCACCAAAAACACCATGAAATCATCGGAACGCAACCGTTTCGGCCGAAGAATGTCGTCCAGCTGATTGAAAGCTCCCCGGCCGAAAACGACATGAGAGACCATCTTAAAATTTCGAAACATACCTGTTTCCCCTTATCAATGCTCGGTTATCGGCAAATTCCCTGGAAAATTTTGAAACGAGTATACAGACTTCAATCGCCAAGCACCTTGCGCATTTTGTCAATGCGCAAAATCAGGTCCGCCTCGGTCCAGGACAGCTTGATCTGCATGGAAATCAGCCTTTTAATAATATTGTCGGACTGCGGCAGATGAACCCGTTCGTAATCCGGACAATGCCCTGTCAGGGTCTGCGGCAGCCTGGAGGCGGAAGCCATCTTTTTGAGATGTTCCCAGCGTCTCAGGTAATGCCAGTTATTGTCATACCAGTAGAAGCATCCATCCACGCCGGCCTGAACAAGATTCAAAGCCGACTGACGCGCACGGTCTTCGGAAGGAAGCAAAAAGGAGAGAAAGGTCGCAGAATCCCCAGCCTCATCGGGAACCTTGCGGAAAGTCAGTCCGGGAATCGTTCCCAGCGCTGATTTGATCGCCGCCTTGCCGGCCCGCTGAACTTCCAGCATTCGATCCAGTTTTCGAAGCTGAGCCAGGCCGACTGCCGAATTCAATTCGCTGATCCGATGATTGGTTCCAAGAATGGGATGTCCTTCCAAACCGCGATCCGACCCGATATGATCATGGCCGTGATCGGCATAGGAATGCGCCTTCTCATACAGAGCGGCATCGTTGGTGATCACGGCCCCTCCCTCTCCGCAGGTGATGGTTTTCACCGGATCAAAGGAAAAGCAGCCCATCTGCCCGAAAGTACCGAGGCTTTTGCCCTGATAAGCGCTTCCCAGAGCCTGGCAGGCATCCTCGATCAACACCAGCCCCTTGCGGGAACATAGCTGCGCAATCTCATCGATTCGGGCCATGGAACCGCACATGTGCACCGGAAGAATCGCCCTGGTTCGGGTGGTGACCACATCTTCGAGGCGGTCCGGATCCAGACACAGCGTCTCGTCGATTTCCCCGAATACCGGAATCGCACCCACACTGAGCACCGATTCGATGGTAGCAACGAATGTGAACGGCGGCACCACCACCTCATCGCCGGCCCCGATTCCGCAGCTGGCCAGCGCAATATTCAGGGCCGCCGTTCCGCTGGAACAAAGATGCGCATAGCCAACTTTCAGCCGTTCGGCCAGCTCGGCCTCAAAACGCTTCGCCTTCCAGCGGCCTTTGCGCGCCTGGTCAAAACCATACCGGAACAACACGCCCGTCTCAAGGACATCGTTCACCTCTTTGCGTTCTTCCTCTCCAAACCACTCAAAACCCGGCATATTCCTTATCTCCTTATGAATATACGATTAAGTTCGACTCGGAGCCCGGATTCAATCCGCCATACGTTCAAGGAAACCGGGATTCCGACCTATCCCCGGTCTTCAGCCTTCCCGGACGTCTGGTTGAAATAATTGCCGAAGTACTCACGAATGGCAATACGTGCATACTGCGAAGCCCGGGTTCCGATGTACCGCTCATGCCCCACGACTACGGATACCGCCAACTTGCCCGGCCCGTTATTATCCCGGGCGAATCCGACAAACCAGTCCAGCCGCACATCATGAGATGCATTGTCGATCGATCCGGTTTTACCCCCCATATCCAGTCTGGAGAGCGTTTTGTCATTTCGATACCCGCTGAAGCTCTTGCGGCAGGTTCCGGATACCACCGTTTCCTCCATCATAGATCCGATCATCCGGGAGGTTTCCGGAGATACCGCTTTGCAGATCATCTCCCGCTGATGTTGATACAAGGTTTTACCGTTCTCATCCACAACAGCGTCAACGATTCCCGGAGCAATCATCTGCCCGCGATTGAAAACCGCGCAGGAAAGCATGGCGCCATGTAGAGGAGAAATCGTGGTGTCTCGGTTAAAACCGCAGGAAATTTCGGCAAGATGGTAAGGCTCTTCAGAAAAAGCTATCCGGCTGGGGCTTACGGGAAGTTCAAAATCAATATCATGATTAAAGCCGAAAGCCTCGGCATGCTTCTGAAGCAAAACCGGGCCCAGATGCTGGACGCCAATTTTACCGAACACCGGATTTACGGACTGGGCAAACGCATCTTGCAGGGTAATTTTTTGAGAATAGCGATCTTCACGCTCCTGCAGCTGATGTTTGTAAAGGGTATGCTTTCCGCCGTTAAAAACAAAAATGGTCTGAGGGTTGTAACCGCAGCTTTCGATACAGGCAGCCGCGGTAACAATCTTGAAAATACTGGCTGCTGGAAATCCGGTAATGCATGGATTCGAGGATGCTTGTGTCTTGTCAAACCCGGTCATTGCCAGAATCCGGCCACTGTCCGGATCCATGACCACTATTCCGACATACCGGCAGTTGGCGACATCCAGGTTATTCATTAATACACGCTGCAGAGACATATTCAGGCTGGTATCCACATGAAACGCATGGCCGTCGCGTAAAACTCTGAATCTATCGTCTGTCAGACTGATAATATCTTGGTTTTCAAAGAGAATTCGAAGATCTTTTTTTTCCAGCATCCGATCGCCGAACGCGGCGACAAGTTTTCCGGCAGCCTTTCCAAGGTTACCGCCCGGCGCACAGCCGACCCCGCCTAAACCATATCCGGCATCAGACTTTTCGGTGGCCTTGCCGCAGCTGCGCACACTCGATCCACCCATCCAGGCGAGCAGTACCGCGCACAAAACAGAAAAATAAGCCAGATATTTCAAGCGGTTTTTGCCAGCGCTTTTCCGCTTGAGATTTTCCTGATAAACGCGCCACGTCGGTCTTTTCGCACAAATCGGGATATAATTGATTTTTTTGTCGTCCATGAAGTCTTTCCCGATGGGCCCCTCGCTGTTTTCCACGGACAATGCCCAAATTCCGGAATAACGATGATTGCGAATGTATCCGGTTTGTTCGGGTCAGGAAATCGGCGTCCCGGGTGCAACGGTACCGTCCAGAGTCAGCAGGCAAAGGCCCGTTTCATCGGTTGCGGCAAGCAACATGCCGTTTGAAAGAATTCCCATCAGTTTTGCGGGCTTCAGGTTGGCCACCATGACGACCTGCTTTCCGATGAGCTGATCCGGGGAGTAGCTCTGAGAAATGCCTGCTACGATGGTTCTTTCCTCTCCCATATCCACCTGAAGCTTGACCAGTTTTTTCGCTTTCGCAACCGGCTCGGCGTCAATGATTGTTGCAACCCGCAGATCCACCTGACTGAAAACCTCGTAAGAAATTTCCGGTTTGATCGGCTTGACGGACGTCTCGGGCGTCCGCTGAGCCTGATTGATCGCTTGAATTCTTTCCGGCTCCACACGCGGAAACAGAGTAATGGTTTTGGGAAGCCGAAGTCCTGAAGGCAGGTCCTTGCTTCTTTTCAATTTCTCCAAACGATAATACTCGGTATTGGAATCCAGTCCCAGATGTTCCTGCATTCTGGCGGAGGTATCCGGCATCACCGGATACAGCAGTCCGGAAACAACCCGAAGCCCTTCCAGCAGATAATAGATCACGGTTTCCAAGTGTTTTCGACTGGACTTGTTCTTGGCCAGAACCCAGGGAGCGGTTACATCGATGCATTTGTTCATTTGGCCGATCAGTTCCCACACCGCCCACATGGCTCTGTGGAAGGCAAATTGCTCCATGGCATTTTCGTATTCATCGATCACGCTTTGCGTTTTCTGCTCAAGATCCAGATTCAGCTCTTCCGCAGCCTGAGGATCGGGTTCGGGAACCGCCCCGGCAAAGTATTTGTGGACCATGGAAAGCACCCTGGAAAAAAGGTTGCCCAGATCGTTGGCCAGATCCGCATTGATCCGCTGAACCAGAGCCACCTCACTGAAGCCGGCGTCCAGGCCGAAGACCATCTCGCGCATCAAAAAATACCGGAATGCATCCAGGCCGTAAACATTCTTCAATTCCAGGGGATCAATGACATTCCCCAGACTCTTGGACATCTTGCTCTGGTCCACGTTCCAGTACCCGTGGACATTCAGGTGCCGGTAAAGCGGAAGCCCGGCGGCCTTGAGCATGATCGGCCAGTAAATTCCATGGGGCTTGAGAATATCCTTGGCCGTTATATGCTGAACCGAGGGCCAGAATTTTTCAAACAGCGCTCCGTCGGGCCAGCCCAGTGCGGAAATATAGTTCAGTAATGCATCGAACCAGACATAGGTCACGTAGTTGTTGTCGAAAGGCAGGGTGATGCCCCATTGCAGCCTGGTTTTGGGCCTGGAAATGCAAAGATCCTCCAGAGGGGCGCGCAAAAAAGCCAGCACCTCATTACGGTAACGTTCGGGCCGGATAAAATCCGGGTTCTGCTGAATATGATCGATCAGCCAGTCCTGGTAACGACTCATCTTGAAAAAATAATTGGATTCCTTGATCACCTCGGGCGCGGTTTCATGATCCGGACATTTTCCGTTAACCAGTTCCCGCTCCGTGTAAAACCGCTCGCACCCGAAACAATAAAGCCCCTCGTATTCGCTGAAGTAGATATCTCCGGCATCGTAAATTTTCTGCAAAATCTGCTCGACCACGGCCATATGGGCCGGGTCCGTGGTGCGGATAAAGGCGTTGTTTCGTATGTTGAGCTCAGGCCAGAGATTCCGGAAAAGGCTGCTGATCTGATCCACATAGTTACGGGCCGTCATGTTCGCCTTCTGCGCAGCGCGAACCACCTTGTCTCCATGCTCATCGACGCCGGTCAGAAAAAAGGTTTCCTGGCCGCACATCTGATGAAACCGTGCAGCCACATCAGCGAGTATCGTTGTATATGCATGCCCTAGGTGGGGCTTTGCGTTGACATAGTAGATGGGAGTCGTCACATAAAAAGGTTCGGCCATCTTATCATTCCCCCTGTTCTGTAATCTCGTCGATTCCAATTTCAACTTCTATTCCGTCCTCAAACCGGACGGCGACTCGGTTGCCGACTACATTCTGACGGACAACCTTTCCCTGCCCCCGCTTGGCATTGACTGTTTTTCCGATTTTTGGAAATTTTTCCCTCAGCGCACAGTAGGTCTCATATTCAAACGTCAGACAGCACATCAGACGCCCGCATTGCCCGGAAATCTTCGTGGGATTCAAAGACAGGCCCTGCTCTTTGGCCATTCGAATGGACACCGGATCGAATTTTTCCATAAACAGCGAGCAGCACAGCTGACGTCCGCATCGTCCGATGCCGCCGCACATCTTGGCATGGTTTCTGATTCCCACCTGGCGCATCTCTATCCGTGCGCCGAGCTCCTTGACAAGGATCTTGACCAGTTGCCGGAAATCAATCCGCCCTTCCGCGGTGAAGAAAAAGGTCAGCTTATTCTGATCAAAGGTACTTTCAACGGCAAACAGATTCATGGAAAGGCCGAGTTCCTGAATGCTCTTCAGGCAGAACTCAAAGGCCGATTTTTCCAGTTCGACGTTTTGAGCCAGTTGTTCGAAATCCTCCTGAGTGGCAAGGCGGAACACTTTCTTCAGGGGTTTTTCAGGAAGCGGGTCTTCGCGGTACTCCGGCTCAACGATCACAGAACCGAATCCAAGGCCCTGTTCGGTTTCCACAATCACATGGTCTCCACTGGACAAGACAAAGGCCCCGCAATCAAAATCATAAATTTTTCCGGCCGGTTTAAATCGTACTCCAACGACTTTTTGCATATGCCTCTTTTAAATTTCGGACAACCGCAGGATCAGACCTTCGATTGTCAGCCGCAGGTTTGCGTTGGCCGCAACGGCCTTTTCCGCCGCCCTGACCGCCTGAATCTTCGCCAGAAGCATTTCAGGATCTTCGTTTTGTGAACCACAATCCGGCGAGGGAATCAAGTCCTGATTGATGATTTTTCCGGGGTCATACAGCCCCACCAGCCGGTCTCGAAACCATGACAGCATGACTTCCAGCGACTCGGCCAGCCGGTCCTTATTCTGAGCCAGCCGCTGAGCAAGGGCCAGGCACACGCTGACCGGCGCCTGCCGCAGACCCGCCAATTCCTGTACCAGCCAGTTTCTGCGTTCCAGCCAATCGCTCCGGCTCATGGCGATGGCCCGCCCCATGCTGCCGCCGGCCATCGCCGCCACCACCCGTGCAGCGTCTGAAGAAAGATCGCACCGCGAGACCAGCTCGCGGCAGATGCTTGGAATCGATATTGGATTGAACCGGACGAGCTGGCATCGGGATACCACCGTCGGAAGCAGGTCCGCCGTCTCCGAGGCGGTCAGCACCAGAAGGGTCTGTTCAGGCGGCTCCTCAAGCATCTTGAGAAGCGCGTTGGCGGATTCAGGATTCATTCGGTGGGCGTCTGAAATCATCACCACCCGATATCTGGCCTCGTAGGGCTTCATGGCGAGGGTTCGGCCCAGAGCGCGGATCTGATCGATTCGAATCAGATTTCCCTGGGGTTGAATATGAAGTACATCCGGATGATTTCCGGAGGTGATTTTCCGGCATGAAACGCATTGTCCGCACGGCACCGAATCGACTGAGATTTGAGAAGTTGTATCCCCACGATATAATTCGCAGTTCACCGCCATGGCAAACATGCGTGCGGTCTTTTGCTTGCCGACACCGTCAATGCCCGTAAAAAGCAGGGCATGCGCAACAGACGACTGTTCGAGAAGCGCCCGCAAAATTCCGATGGGTTTCTGCTGATCTATAACGGATTCAAAGCCGTGCATCGTCTTACCGGTCCACCCGGTCTTTCAGTTCTTTGCCGGACTTGAAGAACGGAAGCTTTTTGGGCTTGATCGCGACCTTTTCTCCGGTTTTGGGATTCCGGCCCAGATAGCTCTTGTATTCTTTTACGTAAAAGCTGCAAAGTCCCCGAATCTCCACGCGATCGCCGCGGGCCAGGGCTTCGGCCATATCGTCGAAAAGAATCTGAACCACCGTGGCCGCTTCGGATTTGGATATACCCGCCTTGCTTTTCAACGTGGCAATCAATTCCAGTTTATTCATAACGCCTCCTTTTGCGTTTTTCTCATCCGCGCATCGAACGTCAGGTTCTATTAAACAAAATAAGAAGGCAAGTCAAGCTGTTATGTTAACAAAGAGGATCATAAGGAGGGTTGATCAATCTTCCACTGCTTTCCGACAGAACTCCAAATCGCTTTTGAGTTCAAATAAAATCGCTCCGATTGGACGAAATCGGCGGCACCATCTCAACATCCTGAGCGGAAACGTCCACGATTGCGCTTTGACCCAGAGCTTCGATATTCACCGCCACACGTTCCTTTCCCCTGTACCTTAAAAATACGCCGACAACGCCGGCAAAAGGCCCGTTAATGACCACAACCCGATCTCCTTTCTGCATGCAATTACGGGAAATAATCGGACTTTCGGCAAGGGTCATAATTTTCAAAGATGCAATCACAGAATCTGCGACAGGAACCGGCCCCCCCTTGCCGCCCATCATGCGGACCACACCGACTGTTCGAAGAATATCGATATATTCCTTCGGGTTCAAATCGGTTCTGACAAAGAGGTAACCCGGGAAAAGCGGGATCTGAATCATCAGCGTTCTGTCCCGCCGTCTGCTCTTGACCCGAATCCTGGGCAGGAACGCCTCCATGGATTTTTTACACAACCCCTGGAAAACCACATTCTCGAAACGGCTTCTGGTATACAGGGCATACCAGGAACGGAGGGATTCGGTTATCGGCATATCGAAATCGCTCGGCTTCAGATGGCCATGGCAAAATCACGAAAGAGGATCGCGCCGCGGACGATCATCATAATCGTATGAACATCCTCAATGCAACGTTCTTCATTTAATCCGTGTCGGCAACCGGAACATGATTGCCCTTCCGGACCGGACACCCGCCGGAAAATCCACTCGAGCCGCTGGGCGTGCCGCTGGCCGCACAGTCTATATCTCTCCCAGGCCGAGCAGACGGATTCTGAAGTCAAACCGCAGGTCCTCTTCCTCATCGGAAAACCGCAACTCCAACGCCCAGCACTGGGACTGATACACAATACCGGCGCCATAGCAGATGTTTTTGTCATCATGAAGGTTGTGTTCAAAATCTCCAAACAGGGCCAAGGAATCGGTCAGGTTGGTATATCCTTCAAACCAGATCGACTCGCTGTCGTTCTGTATGTAGCGGTGTTCCACGCTCAGTTGGGCCGATCGCTGATTGCGCAACATCATGCGAAGGTTTCGGGTTCGGAATTCTCCATCATAGACGGACCATTTTGAATCGGCCTTCAGAATGACAAATTCATTGACCTTCCACCGCACCTCTCCATACAATGGTGAAAACGGTTTTTCCCAATCCGGATCAAGCACATCTTCATCCAAAAATTCCTCGCTTTCCCGAATATCGTAACTTTGTTCCAGCTTGATCCGCAAAAACGGATCATAATGCAACCGCTCCTCGTTTTCCAAATCTTCCTTCAGATCCCGGAATGCCTCTGAATCACCAAGCATGTGCCGTTTCACGCGGAATGCTTTCGCTTCGCCTTGCGCCGGCCGCTGCGCGCTGCGGGAAACCCAGTTGCTGGTCAGAGAATACACGATACGGTTTTGCTCGGAAAGGGAATCGATTTCATCAAAATGAGGATGATCATCCTCGTTGATATCGGAAAGATACTGATAGGCTATTTTCGGCTGAATGCTGTGCCGGATCGCATCGGAGCCGCCCTGCGGGTAAACCCTGGCAATCTCGGTGGAGAATTCCAGGTTCAGGTCATACAGGGTTCTGGAAAGACCGCGGTTGTCGTCGGCCCCGTCTTCATCCCACTGGTTAACAAGCCATGATGTTTGACGCACGCCGACCGATGGCTCAATGAAAACATAGTTTCCATACCGATACGGCACGTACATGCGGGGGTACAGGTCCATACGCTGCCCACGGGTTCCGGACTCCCTGTAAAAATTCGTATAGGCGGCCTCTCCATTCCAGAAAAATGGCGTGCCCTCCCACCGTTGCTTGACCAGAGACAGGCCTGCATAGGGAAGCTGCTGCAAGGTGTCGTCGGGCGCATTGCTTCGGCGTTTCACAACATCATCATACCATCGGCCTTCCAGGTTCAGGCTGTAAGCGTAACCGCTCTTGAGCAGATTGATCCGGTTGGTGCGAACCGGATCGTCATACTCGTCAAGATCCCTTCCAAAGGTTTCTGAAAAATATCTGTCGGTTTCGTCAAACCCGGAATAGCCGCTTTTAAATTCATGCAGGTAATCCTGATCGCTGACGATATCCAGATCCATGCGTCCGGTGAACCCGAAAGGCAAAATCTGATCCTGCTTCATTCGAAACCAGTAGCGATCCGAATTGGGCCGGAAAGCCGCGTCACCGGAATACCCCCAGTCTTCCGAGTCAGCGGAAACGCCATCGTCTACTTTCCGGTCATTGAATCCATCAAACATCAGAACGCCCTTTGATTTTTCATCCAGGACATACCGGTATTCCATTCCCATCTTGACGCCGCGCTTTTCCATGGCGTCAGCATACAGGGTCGCATCTGAACTGTCATTGATCGCCCAGAAAAAGGGCTGAACATACTGAAACCCCTTGCGGTCCGAATGGCTGATTTCCGGCGCCAGCAGGCCGGACTGGCGCCTGAGTTTGACCGGAAATATAAGATAGGGCAGATAAAATACCGGCACGTCTTTAACCCACAAAGCCCCGTGCTGCAACGTGCCATAGCCTTCCACAGTCACATTCAGTTTGCGGCCGGTGATCTTCCAGTCCGGCTTCTTTCCGTCGCAGGACGAAAAGCTGCCCCTGTCAACACTGTATGTGTTCTTGGCGGTTTTCTGAATCGTATCACCCTGAATGTAAAAATGGTTTTCCTGAATAAAAATGCTGCCGCCGTAAATGGTTCCGGTCTCCGAGTTCAGATCGATATCAATCCCCTCAGCGGTCAGCACGTCCTTTCCGGCAATCAGCATCACATGACCGTCGGCCGCGGCCTTCATCTGCCGGTGATCAAACAGCACCCTGTCGGCGGTCAGTCTGCGGTCTGCCCGGGTGATCACCACGTTTCCCTCGGCCATGTAGACCTTTCCCGGCTCGTCATAACTGATCCGGTCAGCCGCGATATTCCATGGGCCGGCGTCTTCCGGACCCACCAGGGCTTTCAGATCCTGCCCGGCAACCGGTTTTACCATGCAGAACCAGAAGCACAGCAAACCGAACGCCAGACGGTATAAACACCTTGAATTGAATTTTCGGTTCAGGAAAACCATTATAACGCAAGCCTTATGCGAGATTTTCAAGACGGCTTATTCGATTCGGCATAGCGAATTGTCTCTGCTAACTGTTTTAAATTTAAAGTATAAAATCCAAATCCCCGGCAAAAGTCAAGGAATGAATTTAAAAAGCAGCCGAATGAATGGCCTCAACACGCCTTCCCTGCCGGAATTGCGCTGTTTTGACGTCAAAGGATCCGCCTGAATCGTTTTCCCATGGTGTTCACATGCGTTATTACCGGTTGATATCATCCAATAGCCCGCTTTCTTGAACCTTTCTGCCTGATTCCGGCGTTCCCTTTGCCGGAATGATTCCCAACACCCTGCTTTGGCTTGCAGATCAGGTCGGAGGTATATGCGCAAGGCCGAAATCCAAACCCGGAAGACAGGACAACTCAGCGCTTTCGTTTTTTCGGCCGGTAAAACCGTGATTCATTTTCAAAAGCTCTATCCGTGAAATTAATTGCTTGGAATTCCCGTTCTATAATGCTAAATTCTCCAATTTCGAGGCAGAGTTGCCAAAAACAAAAAGGGAAGATTGAATCTGCGAGGTTCAACTCATGCAAACCTGTCATAATGACCAGAACCCGACTCATACCGAAAAGGTTCCGATAAGCTGCGATGACGCCTGAAAAATTATTGGATAGATCAGCCAAACTGCTTGTGGCCGATTGGAAACATCTCAAGCGGACCTTTATTCTTCCTGAAAACGACGCTTCCCGGGAAACCCTTGTCAAATACATGGAGCAGATTTTATTCGGGCTTCATGATTTTCTCAGAACACACGTCGGCATCACCGAAGCGGTCAGCTTAAATGACCTGAGCCTGAAATTTTCCGACTCCACGATCAACAAAGACCCAGTAGACAAGCTTGCGAACGTGATCACGGAGCTGATCGAGGATATCGGCCCACATGCAGTCAATGTGGCCTCTCCCTATTTTATAGGCCATATGACCTCGGCAATTCCGTTTTTCATGGTTCATCTGAAAACGATTGTCGCAGCGCTCAATCAGAATGTGGTCAAGCTGGAAACCTCAAAGGTGGTTTCGGTCATCGAAAGACAGGTCCTGGCCAAGATTCACCGGCTGATCTTCGGGCAAAGCGACGAATTTTATCGCCAACATGTTCAGAGCAGAGACGCCAGCCTCGGCGCTTTTGTGGAAGATGGAACTCTGGCCAATATTACCGCTCTGTGGGTGGCCCGCAATACGGCTTTTGCTCCTCGAAACAATTTTCAGGGGATTGAGACAGAGGGTCTTTTCGCCGCCTACCGGGCCTGTGACATTCAACGGGCTGTCGTGCTGGTTTCCCGCATGGGACATTACTCTTTGAAAAAGGCCGGAGGGATTCTGGGTATCGGCCACCAGAACGTCATTCCCATCGAGGTGGACGCCAACAACCGAATCAATGCGTCGGTTCTTGAAAAAACAGTTCAAGCCCTCAAGAATGATCCCGTGAAAACCCGGATCATTGCGATTATCGGAATCGCCGGCACCACGGAAACCGGGTCCATTGACCCGCTTGGGAGTCTGGCCGATATTGCTGCGGATCACGGCATTCATTTTCATGTGGATGCCGCCTGGGGAGGCCCGACTCTGTTGTCTGAACAATACCGCCACCGGCTCAAGGGCATCGAACGGGCCGACTCGGTGACCATCGATGCGCACAAACAATTTTATCTGCCCATGACCTGCGGTATGGTGTATTTCAAAAATCCGGCCCACATGAATGCCATTGCGTACCATTCCCGATACGTCAACCGGCCCGGATCGGTGGATCTGGGCATCAAATCGATTTCAGGCTCCAGGGAGGCTAACTCCCTGATTCTTCACAGCGCGTTGAAGATTATGGGGGTCAACGGCTACGCCCTGCTGATCAACCACGGCATTGAAACGGCCCGGCAGTTTGCCGAAGAAATTGAGCGCCGGCCGAACTTTGAACTGACCACCTATCCGGAACTTAACATTCTGACCTACCGGTTCTGCCCGACCGAGCTTAAGGCGGAACTTCATGATCCGGATTTATCCCGGCGTCGACAGACCAATAAAAAGCTTAACCTGATCAATCACAAGATTCAGCGCCTTCAGCGGGAAGCAGGGAAAAGCTTCGTCTCGCGGACCACCTTGAAACTTGAGAAGTATGAAGACGAAATCGTGGTTTTGAGAAGCGTGATCATGAATCCGATGACCCACATCGAAATATTGAAAAGCATCCTCGACGAACAGGAACAGATATATCAGGCCGACCTTGGCGATAAGACGGCCAGGACCTTTCAAAACATCGATCCTTGAACCGAGGTCCGAAAAAGAATTCGCCATCGTGACTCCGATATTCAATGAGGCAAAGCCATTGGCCGACAGCAGAACAGTTTCGCCCGTTGTCTCCAAACGCTATCCAAGCGCCAGATCCAGAAACATCATCACTGAAAAGCCGCACAGGGTGCAAACGGCGGCGAGATCCGCATGGCCGCTTTGCCGAGATTCGGGAATCAATTCTTCAACGACCACAAAAATCATCGCACCTGCGGCAAAGGAAAGCGCATAAGGCAAAATTGCCTGCATCGTCAAAACCGCCCAGGCGCCGATCACCCCGGCTACGGGCTCGACCATGCCGGATAACTGTCCGTACCAGAAACTTCTGCCTGCCGTCATCCCGTCTCGCCTCAACGGCATGGACACGGCCAGGCCCTCTGGAAAATTCTGAATTCCAATGCCAAGCGCCAGGACGCAGGCCGATGTCAGGGTGGCTCCGGGAAATCCGGAAGCCGCCGCTCCAAAAGCGACTCCCACGGCCAGGCCTTCCGGAATATTATGAAGCGTGACGGCCAGAACCAGCAGCACGCTTCGTTTCCAGCGGGTAGGAATTCCCTCCGCCGCCTCCACGGGAAGTCCCGAATGAAGATGGGGGAGGATTCTGTCCAGAAAGGCCAGGAAAAAGCCGCCGGCAAGAAAGCCGGCAATCGCCGGAAGCCATTCCGGAACAGGGCCGTCCCGCGACATTTCAATGGCGGGGGCCAGCAAAGACCAGAAGCTTGCGGCAATCATCACGCCGGCTGCAAAGCCCATCATTCCGTCCAGAATCTTCTGCCGGACGGTTTGAATCAAATAGACGGACGCGGCCCCCAGGGCTGTTAAGGCCCAGGTAAAGCAAGTGGCCAGAAGCGCCTGATGAACCGGATGCAACGCTGAAAAACCTTCGGGCATCGTCGCCTCGCTTCATTATCAAGCCTGATGGAATCCTGAATTTTTTAAGTTCGACCGTTCAGGGGTTCGAAGCCTGCTCCCTTCCGCGTTCTGCATGACGCGTCTTCTGCAAGCGGAAGATAACGAAAACAACTGGTCAGATGATCATTTACCAGGCCGGCTGCCTGCATGAAGGCATAGCATATGGTCGGTCCGACAAACCGGAACCCGTCCTGCTTCATGGCACGGCTCATTGCCGTGGACTGCGGGGTTTGAGCGGGAACTTCGGAAAGGCGGGTCCATGAATTAACGACAGGCACTCCTTCGACAAAACGCCACACATAGGCATCCAGTCCGCCGAATCGATCCTGAACCCGCAAAAAAGCGCGGGCGTTTTGCACCGCCGCCTCCAGCTTCCTTCTGTTTCGAATGATGCCGGAATTGCCCATCAGCTGTTCGATCTTTCCGGAATCGTAACCGGCTATTTTTACCGGGTCGAATCTATCCAGGGCTTTGCGGTAATGCTCGCGCTTTCGCAATATCGTGATCCAGCTCAAGCCGGCCTGCGCCCCTTCCAGAATCAACAATTCAAACAATTTCAGATCATCATGAAGAGGGGTTCCCCACTCGGTGTCATGATATCGCTTATACAACGGATCCTGTATTGCCCAGGGACATCGCACCTTCATCGTTTTGAATCCTTTCGTGAGCCGAGCGGGTGTCGGGTTTTCATTCACAATCCGCAAATTTCATGATACTGCCATGCAGACCTAAAAAAATGAATCATTTTTACGGAAACCCCGATAAATGACCCCTCATCTTCAAAAGCCGCCCGATCATGGTTCCGACTGGCATGAAATACTATCCCACTGTGTTTCCACAGGAAGTGAGCTGGCGAAATACCTTCCTGTTCAGGCGCAGACCATCGATCAAATCGTCGCCCGCTATCCCATGCGCATACCCTCGTATTTTCTGTCCCTGATTCGCAGCCCCGATGACCCGCTGGGCAGGCAGGCCATCCCGTCGATACCGGAATTGACGGACACAATCTTCCACGAAGACCCCATGGCGGAAGAAGAACAGGCGCCGGTTCCCTGCCTGGTTCACCGGTATCCGGACAGAGTGCTCTTCTGGGTTTCAAACCAGTGCGCCATGTATTGCCGTTTCTGCATGCGTAAAAGGAAAATCGGCACGGCGGTTGCAATGAGCGAAGCCGTCATGGACAGGGCCTTCGGCTATATTCATGACCATGCAACAGTCCGCGAGGTTGTTCTCTCCGGCGGAGATCCCCTGTTGCTCGAAAATGATGCTCTGAAGCGCATTCTGACGGCGCTTCGAAAAGCGTCGCATGTGGAAGTGATCAGGATCCACACCCGTGCGCCCTGCACTCTGCCCCAGCGCATAGAAAAGCCACTGGCGGAATTGCTCAAAGCGTTTCACCCGGTTTACATCAATATTCATTTTAATCATCCGAATGAAATCACGCCGCAGGCCGCACAAGCCTGCGCCATGCTGGCCGACGCGGGCATTGCGCTGGGCAGCCAGAGCGTTTTATTAAAAGGGGTCAACGATGATCCTCAGACCATCGGACGCCTGATGCGTAAACTTCTTCGGATCCGCGTCAAGCCGTATTACCTGCACCATGCCGACCCGGTCAGAAGCACCGGGCATTTTCGAACATCCATTGAAAAAGGGCTGGATATCATGAGGTCGCTTAGAGGACATCTGTCGGGGATGTGCGTTCCGCAGTACATGATCGATCTGCCTGAAGGAGGCGGAAAGATTCCCCTGCTTCCCGAATATGTCAAAGCCAGGTCCTGCAGCGAAATCATTGTGGAAAATTATCAGGGACGGGCGTATTGTTACCCGGCGGAAGTGTATTCCGATTCGGAAACATGAGGCCCTATAATGCGAAGGATATGGGGGCGGTATCGATCCTTCTTGGCCAGCCGGTTTGCCTTGAAATACACAAACAGCATCGAAACAATAAAAGCCGAAAAACCGACAATCGCCGCGGAAGTGGATTCCCCCCAGTCCAGCAGGGGCGCCAGTTTCTGGCCGACCAAGGCGCCGGCCAGAAGACAGAGGATCGGAAACGTGTAAATCAGAAAGGTGGCCTTCAGCAGAGAAGTGGTTTCAAAGCTGATCACCACCAAGTCGCCCGGCTGGGCGTTCACTGCATTGACGACCTCGACCTCGACTTCGACCTCATCTCCTCCCATCGCATGACAGGAGTTGCGCGCGGAGCATCCTTTGCAGGCATCGCTCCGGGTGGTTTTAATCCATGCGGCGCCGATTCCGACCCTTGTGACAACCCCCTGCTCGGTGGCCAAACTCAAATCCTTCCTGCTCTTGAACAACGGTACGATGCGGGCATCGCATCAGCCAGACGGAAGCAAAGCCGTTTCAGGCATATCTACCAGGAGCCATCATAGCTTCTCAATCCGTTCATGTAAAGCCTGCCCACCGATGCAAACAAGGTATATGAGGTCAGCAGCAACGGCAAATCATAGGATTTTGCCAGGGTCACCACCTCTTCCGGAGGCTTTTTCCCCCGGACGATCACCACCGCGCCTACGCCGGAGATCTTGGCTGTCCGGATCACATCGATGGTTGTAAGCCCTGTCAAAAGCACCGAACCTTCCGCCACTCCGGAAAGAATTTCCTCCATGCGATCCGCAGCGCCGCCAGAAATAATCTTTCTGTCAAGCTGTCCTTCTCCCGAAAGAAGAGTTGCCTTTAAAATATCTTTAATTTCGGACACCTTCATAGCAAACGCCATCGCTCCTTGTTTTGGTTGCCCCGACGAATCGCCTTTTAAAAGGCAAAGGCGCTGGAATGACTTGGAGTCCCCCAACGGTTCAGACTCAACAGGGCGCAAGCGGTCCATAGAACATCACCTGGACCATCCGCCCATGGTGCAGGGCTTACATGCTGGGGACCTATCTCACAATACAGGTAAAAAGTCAACGTCGCTTTGAAATTTGAAATAATTTCTTCAAATGATGACAGATGATTGAAACTTTATACCAAATATGATTCACATTCAAGTAAAAAACATTATTCAATTCTTGATAAATCATTACAACTTAAAAATTTCTTTCAACTTTTCAGCCCCAACGATGCGCTGCCGCTTTTCGATCCATATAGCGCCTTGACGGATCAGACTCCCTGAATTATGATGCCATCTGGCTTCAGGCAGCCGATTCATAAATACCGATCTTATCGCCCCGGACATGACGATAGAAATCAAGGCGTAAAAACATGCTGGATATGAGAAAAGAGAAATTCAAGGCCGGCGAAGCAACGGCTTTTCTAAGAAAACGGATCCGAATGCAACCCCGTATCGGATTACTTGCCGGCACCGGCCTCAGCGAATTCGCCTCCGATCTGCAGGTTTCCGAAATCCTTGCCTACGAGCAGATCCCCCACTTCCCGGCATCAACGGTTCAAAGCCACCCCGGCAGACTGGTCTTCGGTTGCCTGGCGGATCAGCCCGTAGCCGTGATGCAGGGCCGTTTCCATCTATATGAAGGATACTCTCCGCTTCAGGTCAGTTTTCCGATTCGCGTCATGCAGGAGATGGGAATTCAAACGCTGATCGTCACCAATGCGGCTGGTGGACTGAACCCGGCATTCAAACCCGGAGATCTCATGCTCATCGCAGATCATCTCAATATGACCGGATTCAATCCCCTGGTCGGCCCCAATGAAGAAAGCTGGGGGGTTCGTTTTCCTCACATGGCATTCGCTTATTCCCCGGATCTGCTGAAACTGGCGGAACAGGTCGGGCAAAACTGTCAAATCCCGTTGCAAAAAGGCGTTTACGCGGCCCTGCTCGGCCCCAGTCTGGAAACCCCGGCCGAGATCCGCTTCCTGAGAGCCATTGGGGCTGATGCGGTCGGGCTTTCGACTGTCCAGGAGGTCATTGTCGGGGTACATGCCGGCATGCGCATACTGGGCGTCTCCATTATCACCAACGTGCATGATCCGGAGAATCCGGCGCCGGCCACCCTGGAAGAAATCATCGCAACAGCGGAAAAATCCTCAAAAACACTGGGCGTTCTGCTTCGAAATTTTGTGGAGGCGCTCCATGATTGAATCTGTCGTGGATATTCTGGTTTCAAACGGAACGGTTCTGACCATGAATGCGACCGGCGATATCATTCCAAATGCGGCTGTGGCCATCAAGGACGATCGCATCGTCGCCGTCGGGCCGATGAAGGATTTTGCCGTCTGCCGGGCTTCGAAAACCATAGACGCTCAAGGCGGCATTATTCTGCCCGGTCTGGTCAACACCCACACCCATGCGGCCATGACCTGTTTCCGGGGTCTTGCCGACGACCTGCCCCTGATGAGATGGCTGAACGATCACATTTTTCCGGCCGAAGCCAGACTCACTCCCGAAATGGTTTATGCCGGAACGCTGCTGGCCTGCGCGGAAATGATACTGTCCGGGACCACCTGTTTTTGCGACATGTACCTGTTCGAAGCGCAGGTGGCTCTGGCGGCAAAAGAGGCAAAGATCCGCGCCGTCGTCGGCGAGGTGCTCTACGATTTTCCCTCACCCAGTTACGGGCCGCTTGAAAAAGGCTTTGAGTACACCGAGACACTGATGGATGCGTATCAAAATGATCCGCTGATCACCATTGCCGTGGAGCCTCATTCCACATATCTTTGCGCCCCGGCCCTTCTGCAAAAAGCCGCGGATCTATCCCTGCGACGGCATGCGCCTCTGGTGATCCACCTGTCTGAAACGCAAAGCGAGCTTGAAACCATCCAGCAGCGCTACGGCAAAAGCCCTGTGGCCCATCTCGCCGATCTGGGCGTGCTTTCTCCCAACCTGGTCGCCTGTCACTGCGTGATGCTCTCTGATGCGGACATGGAGCTGATCCGGCGCCATGACGTCAAGGTTTCCCATAACCCGGAAAGCAACATGAAGCTGGCCTCAGGCATTGCCCCGGTCTTCGGGCTGATGCAAAAAGGGATCTGCGTGGGTCTTGGCACCGACGGCTGCGCCAGCAACAACAACCTGGACATGCTTCTGGAAATGGACACTGCGGCCAAGCTCCACAAGGTGGCGACTCTGAATCCTACGGTGATGAGCGCCCCTGCCGCGCTTCGCATGGCTACGATCGACGGCGCCCGCTGCCTGGGACTGGACAAAAAGATCGGATCCCTTGAACCCGGAAAACTGGCCGACCTGATCATCATCGACACGGCAAAGCCACACCTGACGCCCATGTACGACCCAATCTCTCATATAGTATACGCCGTCAACGGGGCTGATGTGCAAACCGTGCTGATCAACGGCAGGATTGTGATGGAAAACCGCAGGCTGCTGACCCTGGACGTGGACGCCATCTTAAAAACGATGCGCGACATCGCCCGAACCATCGCGGGAACCTGAGGTGCTTTTAAATTTCCGATGGAAGGCTTTCCGCATCCATCCACACCGGAAACTCTGTCCGCCATTTCTGCAAAGCCGAAAAACTCAGCTGCCGGGTATGCACACACGCCTCGTCCGCCTGCTGAAACAAAACGTTTCCCATTGGATCGATCACGGCCGAATCGCCGCTGTAGCGCAGTCCTTTTCCGTCGGTTCCCACCCGGTTGACGCCGATCATATAGCACTGATTTTCCACCGCCCTTGCCTGCAGCAAAATCTTCCAGTGGGCCGAACGGCCGGCCGGCCAGTTGGCCGTGCAGATGGCCACATCATAGGCATTTTCCAGGTTTCTCATCCACATGGGAAACCGCAGGTCATAACAGATAAACGGCCGGATCTTCCAGCCTCGAAGATCCACGGTCAGGCGCTTCCGGCCCGCGCTGTAAACCTTTTCTTCTCCGGCCATGCGAAACAGATGCCGCTTGTCGTAGGTATAAAGAGCGCCATTTGCGCCTGCCCAGACCAGCCGGTTGTAAAACCTGCCCTTTTCCCGAATCACCATGCTGCCGGCAATGTCGGCCCCCAGGTTGCGGGCCTGGGTTCTGATCCACGCCACCGCATCGCCATCCATTTCCTGGGCCACGGATGCGGCATTCATGGTAAAGCCGGTAGTGAACATCTCGGGCAGCACGATCAGATCCGTAGGTTGATCTATTTTGGCAAACCATTTTTCAAAATGATTCAGATTGGCCAAAATGTTTTCCCAGAAAAGTTCGCACTGAATCCAGGTAATGGTCAGATTCTCGTCTGCGCGCATAGATCCCCGCATTTCTGCAATTTTGTATAGCGTTCTGATTCAACCTTTTCAGCCTTATGCATGGCAATCCCTTTAACAGGCTGTTGAAAAACTGCGCCTGAGGCCGCCATTCAGCGTTGCGCGGCTCTCGCCAATGCTCACATATGCTTGAATATGCTGCGCTTGTCGTATCGCCGCGCGCCTTGCCTGACGGCCTGATCCTTGTTTTTCAACACCCTGTTAATGCCGGCATCTCAAATTTTTACCGGATAATTATATCTCAAGCCATCTGAATTGCTTTACAAAAAAGCACGGACAACATATAAGCATACCCCCAAAAAGCCCACGGAGATGCCATGCCTCTTTACGTTCCGGCACTTGCCCCGGTATCGGGCGCCAACGCGAAGATAATCCATCGTCAGTATGCCTGCCGCGCGAACGCACCGCGCAACAGACATTCTGTGTTTATGCTTCCGTACAACAATGAACCGAATCGAACCACCACGGCGCGGCAATTTTTTCGAGCCCGTACAGAATCAAAGCCTCTTTTTTTCAAACCAGGCGAAAAGCAAAATGGCCAGAACCCAGAAAACGGCGGCAATCACCCAGTGCGAGATTCCGAGCACGTCGGGAAGCCCCACCTTGCCGAAATCCTTCCAGGCGAGAACGGTTGATTTGAAAAAAGGATACAGTTCGGCAAATACCGCGGCCCCGGCAATCATGCCCAGTATGGCGAAGAGGGCATGCCAGCGTCCTTCGCCCAGAGCGCCGACCGAGGTGCCGGGGCAGAATCCCATGATCGCCCATCCGGCGCCGAAAAGCGCCCCGCCGACGAGGACCGCTCCGACGTTCATCGGCTTGTGGCTCAGCTTGATGATTTCAAGGTCGGACAAAAGAAAAATTCCGACCATGCCGACCAGTATGGCCGAAAACATGAATTTGACGATCGTCATATCCCGAATCAGCAGGGCGCCGACCTGTTTTTCGAAACGGAGGACTCTGCCTTTTTGCAGCAGAAACCCAAAAAGAATGCCGGTAAGAAGACCCAGCCACTGTTCTGTGCTCATCAGGACCTCCTTTGGTAAACCAGGTTGGCAACAATGACGCCGAAGACAAAAAACATGATCAGTGCGACAAAAGAGCTGGCAGACAACTGCATCATGCCGCTCAGGCCGTGGCCGCTCGGGCAGCCGTCCGCCAGGCGCGCGCCCACCATGGCGACGATTCCGCCGAAAAATGCTCCGAAGGCCCGTTTCCCGAAGGATCGACCGAATCTTTCCTTCCATATCGGAGGAACGACTTCGAATTTAAAGCTTCTATCCGTGGCAGATGAAATCAATGCTCCCAGGAAAATGCCGGCTACCAGCATAAACTGCCAGTCAACCTTGATTTTGGTTTTGGCAAAGTATTCGTTTCCGGCCACATGTTCCGCGGCAAGCTTTTCCTCAAAAATGCCCGCGGCGCGCACAAAGGTCGTCGATGCGCCCAGATAACTGGTTTTCCCCATCCACTGGGTGGTTGCATATGCTGAGACAATCGCCAGGAGCCCTACCAGGGCGCCGGCAAGGTAGGGACTCCATCCACCATCGTCTTTTTTCCATTTCATCTGAATTCCCTCCTTTCTCTTTGCATCTGTTTAGATCGAATGATCCGTTTGAACTGAAGTAAGACGTCAGGAATATACCGAACTATTTCTGCGGGACCTGACCGCCGGGGCGGCTCCATAACGCCCGACATCGCTGGACTCAGAATCAGGCATTAATATTATGCGTCTTTTACGTGTGGAAATCAAGCAATCGCGTCAACAGCGATCGCGTCAATGCGGGTGCAGGATTCTGTCTCGACGCTTCCGTTGTATGGCTTGAAAACCGGCCGGAAAAATGAAATCAGGATTTCGGACTTTTGCTTCTTCGAATCAGCTTTTCGATCTCGACCGCGACAAATACCACGCAGGAAATCCCGATGCTCAGCATCAGCTCAAACCCGCTCAAAGGTACGGTCTTGAAGATGGGATTCAAAAACGGCACATAGACGACCGCCATCTGCAGGGCAAAGGTGAGCATCACCGCGCCCAGGAGATATTTGTTTGAAAAAATGCCGATTTGAAACAGGGAGGCCTTTTCAGACCGGATGGCCATGGCGTGTCCGAGCTGGGTCAGACAAAGCACGGTAAAAACCATCGTGCGCCAGTGGGCTCCTGTTTTCAATGTCCAGTACTCGGCGCCCAGCGCCAGCACCGCTATCAGAATGCCTACCCAGAGCGCATGAAATCCCAGGCCGTGAGCAAAGATGCTCTCCTTCGGAGGCCGCGGCGGTCTTTTCATCACGTCGTCTTCGGCGGGTTCAGCGGACAGCGCCAGCGCGGGAAGCCCGTCGGTAACCAGGTTCATCCACAGAATATGAATCGGAAGCAGCGGAATCGGCAGTCCGAGAAGAGGGGCCACAAAAAGCGCCCATATTTCACCGGAATTGGTCGTCAGCAGATATTTGATGAATTTGCGGATATTGTCGTAGATTCTACGCCCCTCGCCGACCGCCTTGACAATGGTTGCAAAATTGTCATCCAGCAGAATCATGTGAGCGGCCTCCTTGGAAACCTCCGTTCCGGTGATTCCCATGGCAATGCCGATATCGGCGCTTTTCAATGCAGGCGCGTCGTTGACCCCGTCGCCGGTCATGGCCACAAACTGTCCCCTGGCCTGAAGCGCATTGACAATATTCAGCTTCTGTTCCGGCGCAACCCGGGCATATACGCGGATGTTCTCGACCTGTTGGGCAAATGCGTCAGGAAGCGTATTTTGAAGATCGACGCCCGTCATGATTCCCCCGGCCTGCTCATCCAGAATGCCGAGCCGGCGGGCGATCGTCTCTGCGGTCAAGGGATGATCGCCGGTGATCATGACCGGCCGGATTCCCGCTCGTCGGCAGGTCGCCACCGCATCTGCCGCCTCTTTTCTCGGCGGGTCCATCATGCCGATCAGCCCCAGAAAAGTCAGACCGCTTTCCAACATCTTCGAAGAAATCTCTTCCGGCATCGAGGTCCACTTTCTGAAGGCAATCCCCAGCACGCGCATTCCTTCAGCGGTCATTCGTTCGGCGGCCTCGAGAATCCGCGACCCGTCCATGGGCAGAATGCCCCCGGAAGACAGAATGTGATTCGAACAATCGACAAGTGTTTCCACCGCCCCCTTGGTGAAGGACAGGTGCGTGTAATCTGTTTCCGATCCCTCACCGACGGCATGAAGGGTGGTCATGCATTTTCTTTCCGAATCAAAAGGAATCTCGGCGATTCGCGGCGTCTTTTTTTCCAGATCCCGCTTGTCAAAACCCATTTCCATGGCGATCCGATACAGCGCGATCTCCGTCGGATCTCCGGCCAGGCCGCCGTCGGCATTCTGGTAACAGTCGTTGTTCAGGGCCATTCCCTTCATCAAAAGCGCCAGAGACTTCCCTGCTTCGAAAATTTCAGGCTCGCCGGATTTGACATCCATCCATTTTCCGTCCGCATACAGCCGCTCCACGGCCATCTGATTCAGCGTCAGGGTGCCGGTCTTGTCCGAGCAGATATAGGTGACCGATCCCAGCGTTTCAACCGCGGAAAGTTTTCTCACCAGCACATTTTGCGCGACCATTTTCCGGGCGCCCAGCGCCAGCGAAATGGTGACCACCGCCGGCAGGGCCTCCGGAATGGCGGCAACGGCCAGCGATATGGCGGTCAACAGCATCAGCAGAGGCGGTTCGCTTCGAAGCAGGCCGACGCCAAAAATAAAAGCGCAAATGAACAGAACCGCCACCGCCAGTCTCTTTCCGAACCGGGACAGACGCTTTTGAAGCGGGGTCCCGTCGTCTTCTTCCTGCTGAAGCAGGCGGGCGATCTTTCCCAGTTCGGTGTGCATGCCGGTGCCCACCACGATTCCCCTGCCCCTGCCGTAAGCGACGGTTGTACCCTTGTACGCCATGTTCTTGCGGTCGCCCAGCGGCAGGTCCTCCTGAGGCAGCGCCCGGCTATGCTTTTCAACGGCAAACGACTCTCCGGTCAGCGCGGCCTCCTGAATCCGCATATGAACGGATTCCATGATCCGCATATCGGCCGGCGCCACATTGCCCGCCTCCAGAAGCACCACATCGCCGGGAACCAGATCCGAGGCCGGCGACTGAGTGGGTACGCCGTCCCTTAAAACCGCGGCCGAAGGTGCAGCCATGTTCTTGAGCGCGGCCATGGCTTTCTCGGCCCGGTATTCCTGAACAAAACCGACAACGGCATTGAGAATCACGATCACCAGGATCGCTATGGTATCCGCCGGTTCCCCGATAAAACCCGAAATCAGGGCCGCCACCATCAGCACGAGAATCATGAAATCCCTGAACTGATCGACAAAAAGCATGAACGGCGACTTGCGCTCTTTTTCAATCAGAACGTTCTCGCCGTATTGAGCAAGCCTCTTGCGCGCCTCGAATGCGGTCAGGCCTTCCGCGGCCGACTTGAGATGTTCGATGGTTTCGCTGATTTTTTCCTGATGCCAGATCATTTGTCTGCCTGTTGCATAGGGTTGAACCGCCCGGCTCTTTGCATGCTTCGATGCCGTATTGCCTCGCGTTTTGAAACCAGACGTTTTTTATTTATGCGTCTTTTAAGCTCGGAAATCAAGTGATCGAGTCTATTGCACCTTGCCTGACGGCCTGATGCTTGTTTTCAACCGTCCGCCGGCTTCCTCAGTGCGGCAGAATGAGACGGGGCAGAAACGTGCTCAGGACTGGCACGAAGGTGACGATCATCAACACCCCCACGGCAATCAGAAAGGGAATCCAGATGCCGCGCGACAGCCTCTCCAGCGACAGTCCGGTTATGCCGCAGATGGAAAACAGCACGCCCCCCACCGGCGGCGTGATGAGGCCCAGCACCAGGTTGAAGCAGACGATCACGCCGAAATGCACGGGGTCGATCCCGAGTTCGGCAGCCAGAGGCGCCAGCACGGGCGTCACAATGGCGAGGGCCGGCGCCGTTTCCAGGGGAATGCCGATCAGCAGCAGGAAGATGTTGACGAGCATGAGAAATACATGGGGGGAGGATGACAGGCAGGAAAGCGCTTCCATGACTTTCAGCGGAACCTGCTCCACGGCCACGACCCAGGCGAAAGGCTCGGAGAGCCCGAGCAGCAGCATGACCACGGCGGACTCTATTCCCGATTTCAGAAAAAGGTCGTACAGCCGGCCAGGTTTCAGGCGGCGGTAGATCAGAAACCCCGCCAGGAAAGCATACGCAACGGCGATTCCCGCCGCCTCCGTGGGCGTGAAGATGCCGCCCCAGATGCCTCCGATGATGATCACTGGCATCATCAGAGACGGCAAGGCTCGAAAGGCGCCCGTGAACACGCTTCGAATGGGGGCGCGAGGCTCCTTGGCGTATCCCCCCCGCTGCGCCGCAATCACCATGTAGATCATGAGGCACGCGCCGAGGAGCAGCCCCGGAATGATTCCCGCAACGAAGAGAGCGCCGATGGATACCTGGGCTATCACCCCGTAGATGATGAAGGGAATGCTGGGAGGCAGGATCGGTCCGATGCAGGAAGCGGCGGCCGTCATCGCGGAGGACACCTCGTCTTCGTAGCCAGCCCGTCGCATGGCCGGAAGCATGACCGTGCCGATCGCCACGGCCGTGGCCACGGCGGAACCGGTTATCGCGGCGAATATGGCGCAGGCGACGATGGTCGTCAATCCCAGCCCGCCGCGGATATGCCCGACCAGCCGCCGGGAAAAGTTGACGAGATCATCCGTGATCCCTCCCTCGTTCATCAGGTTGCCCGCAAGAATGAAGAGGGGTATGGCCAGAAGCGGAAAGGACGACATGCCGGCGAAGGTCGTTTGAACAAGAAGGGTGGGGGAAATGCCGCCGCTCAGAAACGCGTAGACCATGGCGGCGCCGCCCATGGCAATGGCAACCGGAATGCCCACGGCCATGAAGACAAGGAAGGAGATCAGGAACAGTGAGAGCAACCTCATCCCCCCCTGGATTCGGATTGAAAAAACATCCAGCACTGCTCGACGGTGATCAGGAACATGAGCAGGAAACCGGCGGGAAGCGCTAGATAGGGCAGGCTCATGGGAATGCCGATGGCCGTGGAACGCTGGTGCATGTTGACAAGGGTCTGAAGGATGCCGAACCAGGTCATGGCCCCGAGAAAAACCAGCATGCCCGCATACATGCATCCCGCAATGACCCGATACGGCATTTCCGGAAGCTTGTTCATCATCAGATTCAGGCTGACCTGGTATCCCTTTCTCAGCCCGACTGCGCCGCCCATCATGGACGCCCAGACCAGGGAGAATGTGGCCGCCTCGCCCGACCAGACCGGCATGTCGCCGAGAACATAGCGTCCGAAAACCTCATACGGGACGACCGCGGCGATCACCGCCAGGGCCGCCGCGGTCATCCCCGATGCAGCCCGGACGAGGATGGCGTTGATTTTTGACAAAACCGCCAGGGACATCACTTGGTTCCCAGAATCGCGTCGATTTTTTCCGCGCCGTACTGACCGGCGGCCTGTTCGATCACCGGCTGCATGGCGCTTCGCCACGCCGCCTTATCGATCGTTTTTTCCACGCTCATTCCCCTTTCGGAAAGCTCGGCAATCTGTCTTTCCTCCACGTCCCTTCCCAGCCCGCGCTGATACGAGGCGACCTCCCTGGCCGTGTTGAGCAGCATCTCCTGATCCGCTTTAGGAATGGACTGCCAGGTTTTCAGGCTCACGATGAGGACGGCCGGGGAATACACATGCTGGGTCAGGGACAGAAACTGCTGAACCTCGTTGAGTTTCACCGAATGGATCACGGCAACCGGGTTTTCCTGCCCGTCGAGGATCTTCTGCTGAAGGGCCCCGTAAACCTCCCCGAACGCCATGGGAACGGGATTCGCGCCCACCGCCGCCCAGGCCGCCATGTGCATCTTGTTCTCCATCGTGCGGATCTTCAGACCTCTGGCATCGTCCGGAACCCGGACCGCCCGCCGCGAATTGGTCAGGTTGCGGAACCCGTTTTCCCAGAAGGCCAGGGCCTTGAACTGCGCCTTTTCCAGATCGTCCAGAAGCCGCTGCCCGATGGGACCGTCCAGCACCCTGTCCACGTGCCCGTAATCATTGAACAGAAACGGAATGTCCAGAATTCCGATGCCGAGGTTGAATCCGCCGATCGGTCCGGTCGAGCCGACATAGACATCGATGGTTCCCTGCTGAACGGCTTCGAGCAGCTCCCGTTCGCCCTTGCCGAGCTGGCCGTCCGGGTATACGGTCACCTGAATGCGGCCCTGGCTTCGCTCCTTCACAAGCTCTGCAAATTTCGACGCGCCCTGGTTGTAGGTGTGACTCATCGGGGTCAGGGAGGCCAGTTTCAGCTGTGCCTTGAATTCCCCCCTTTCGGCCTTGTCCGGGCCGCCGCAACCGCTGAACGCCAAAAGGACAAAACACGCAAAACCCAAAATGCCGATTCGTTTCATCATGACTCTCCCCTCCTTCGATATGTATGCGGCATGATGCCGCTTCACGGTTCGATTACCAGGTTTTCGAATTCGCCGCCCGGTTGCCGTTCAATTCTTTCAATGAAAGGGCTCCGGTGCAACATGAAAATAACGCACCCGGCCGGACCTGCCGAAGATTAGGTCAGGCTTTCCCGGAATTCAAAGCGCCGGGTGAGCCTTTTCAGTATCCCCCATTCCTGAGGGCTCGAAAACAAATGCGCCGGGTTTTCACTCTCCAGTTCAGCCTGCGACCCGTATCCCCAAAGCACGCCTGCCGAGGAAATTCCGTTCGTGTGGGCCGCCTTCAGGTCCATACCTCTATCGCCGATCATCAGCGTGTTTTTTGATGCCTTGCCCTCAGACAGCATCCGGGCGATCTGCTGCCCCTTGTAAATACCCATGTCGCCGCCATTCACAAACAGGAAAAGGCGATCCAATTCAAACATGCGCAATACTTTCTCAGCGTAGTCAAGGCGTTTCGATGTGCAAACGGCCATGGGAACATGGTTCGCATGCAGATCCTCCAAGACTTCTGTAACCCCTGGGTACACATGATTCTCAGCGTACCCGATATCAGAAAACCTTTCTCTGAATTTGGCCACGAGTTGCTCAATCATTTCCCTGGACCCGGTCCCGGCAAGAAGTGCGAACGTATCGTCAATCGGCGGTCCGATGAACCTTGCCAGAGAAGACTCAGAAACTTGCGGATATCCAAATGCGATCAATGCGTAGTTGATCGACCTGGCGATGCCCGTGAGCGAGTCGCTGATCGTGCCGTCCAGATCAAACAAGATAAGATCGTATTCCATAATTCCTCTGGCTCTCACTTGAGCCCGTCCGATGTCCATGCCGCATGATACCGCGTTGCGGTTCGATTACAATGTTTTTTTGGACCTCGAATCTTCCGCCCGCTTGGCGTTCGATCGATGAAAGGTTCCCGGCGATGTGTCCCCGGAATTCGCTTTGCGATTTCATGAAGTCGGGATTGCTGCTTAACCTCCGTGAATGCGCACTCAGGAACTATGCCGGGTGTTCCCGGAATCCATTTACAGCAAAAAGGTCAAGAGCAGACCTGACCCCCTTTCCCGCCGCCCATGGTGAAGCCCTCCCTGTTAAAATATACTATTTGACAATTTAATTAAGTATGGTATTTTTAAATAAAAGCGTAGAAAGGAGATTATCATGAACCTGCAGATACTCGCCCAAAATGTAAGACGTCTGAGAACTGCGAAGCGCTTGAGCCAAAGTGCGCTGGCGGATACCGCGGGTCTCTCCTTGCCGGCGATTAAGAATCTCGAACTCGCAAAGAACGAACCGCGAATGAGAACCGTGCAGGCAATTGCCAAGGCCCTGGAAGTGAAGCTTCAGGAGCTTTTCCTGCCGGTCCGGGAATTGCGCGCCGTCCGGTTTCGTTCGGCAAAGCGGATGCAGAACCGCGAGAATGTTCTGGCCGAAGTGGCAAGATGGCTCGACGATTTCAGCTATCTTGAAAAGATTCTGAACAAACAGACGACCTTCAGCCTCAAGTCGGACAGGGCGCAATGCTCCAGAAACCGTCCATCTGAGGCGGCCGGACTCTGTCGGAAAAAACTGAGGCTGAAAACGACCGAACCCATTCATGATATTTGCGGCCTTCTCGAAAGTGCGGGCGTGAAAGTCTTTCCGGTTCCCATGGCATCCGACGGATTTTTCGGCATGTCGGTGGGAGAGGAGAGCGGCGGCCCGGCGGTGGTCGTGAACGCGTGGGAGCGGATTTCCGTGGAAAGGCAGATTTTCAGCGCCGCCCACGAACTTGGCCATCTCATGTTGCATCTCGACGCCTACGATGTCAGCCGGATCGAAGAAAGCAGAGAGGAAGAGCGCGAGGCCGATTGTTTCGCCGGGCACTTTCTAATGCCAAACGACGGGTTCCGCAAGGAATGGAATGAAGCGGCGGGATTGCACTTTGTGGATAGAGTCTTCAAGGTCAAACGCATTTTCCGCGTCAGTTACAAGACCGTGCTTTACCGCCTTTTGGAAGACGAGGTCGTGGACAGTTCCATATGGGCAAAATTCAACAGCTCATACCAGCAGCGCTTCAACAGGAAACTCCCCTTCAAGCAGGAACCGATGGGATTCGATCCCACCGAACCGTTCGGAATGCGGCAATTCGATTTCTTCGAAGACCGTTTCAGTCGACTGACCAGGGAGGCGGTGGAAAAAGACAAGATATCGCTTGGCCGCGGCGCAGAAATGCTACGAATCGGCATTGAGGAAATGCATGATCTTCTGCAGAATTGGGAGGTCATTCTGTGAAACGCCGCCCTGTCCACCACAGGTTGATGATCATGGACACATGCGTGTTGATTGATTACATCAAGGCAGAAAGGGCCATGCTGGAACTTGTGGTGAAACATGTGGGGCCGCTTCACGTGATCAGTCCGGTAGTCGACGAGGTGCACGAAATCGATGACGAAAACGAACTGGTCGAACTCGGGCTGATTATCGTCGAGCCAGAAATTGAGGACGCATATGACGCCGGCAGCCGATCCGGGCCGTTATCGTTCGAGGACTGGCTATGCCTTCTTACAGCCAAACGGCAGGGTTTCACATGCGTAACCAACGACAAGAACCTGCGGAAATTCTGCAAACAGGAAGGCGTTCCGTTGCTGTGGGGTCTCGAGCTTGTCGCCGAATTGCACAGGGTTGGAGGAATCCCGGCCGAAGAAGCCGAAACGTTCGCTCGATCGATACGGCATTCGAACCCCAAACACATCACCGCCAGCATCCTCTCACAGTTTATGGACATTATTCAACGCCAGGAAAGTCACAGGTTCCGATCATGATGATCCGTTCAATTGGGGATAATGTGGGGATGTCTATGATTTTATGCTATAGAACGGCAGTTGGCCGATAATTCCGGGAACATCTTGCTTATTCTTCTTTTCGGGTCCCGGTTTTTGTCGTTTGAATTCCCTGCCCTATTATCATTCAATTCTTTCGATGAAAGGTTCCCGGAATTCGCCATGCGATTTCATGAAGTCGGGATTGCTGCTTAACCTCCGTGAATGCGTACAAATTTTACTTCTCTAAAATCATGTTTTGTGTTAGCGAAATGGACTGGTTGGAATCCAGGTACGATGAAGTCATCAAAATTTCCAATATGATTTCTGACGAAAACGGTCGTTGGTTCTGCATCGAAGAAGCTTTCAAAGCAATTTTTTATCTATTCGCGGGCAAGTCAGACTCGAAGATCAAAATGTTAAACCGGGGAAACAAACAGATTATCAGGGCAAATCGACCTGATAATCAATGGTCGCTTTCTATAATCGTAATTGATTTAAAAGGCTTGTATTTTTAAGATCAAGGCCATATAGTCTTACCAGTAAGATAAATAAATTATAGGGAGGCATATTATGGCAAATGTATCAACAACAAAAATGTCCTCTAAAGGACAGGTTGTTATTCCAGAAAACATACGGAAACAACTCAATTTAAAGGCTGGGGCACAATTTGTCGTTGTCGGTGAGAAGGATGTTGTTATTCTTAAAACCATAGCAACTCCATCCCTTGATGAATTTGATGCTCTAATTGCTGACGCCAGAAAAAAAGGGAAACAAGCCGGATTAAAAAAGTCTGATATTAAGGATGCGATATCTAAAGCTCGAGGGAAGAAGAAATGAAAATCATCCTTGATACGAATGTTTTCATATCTGGGATATTTTTTAGTGGCCCTCCTTTTCAAATTCTCAAGGCATGGCAAAACTCAAGACTACAAATTGTACTTTCGCAAGAAATCCTTAATGAATACCAACGTGTTGCTGAGTCTTTAGCAGCTAGATTTCCAGCAATCGACATCTTGCAGATTATTGAACTTATGACAATTCATGGGCAAATTATAGACACCCAAGGTTTTGATATATCTGTATGTGATGACCCTGATGACAATAAGTTCATGGAATGCGCAATTGCCAGCAATAGCGAAATAATTATCAGCGGAGACAAACATTTATTAAAGGTGTCAGGATATCAAGGCATTACAGTTTTGAAGCCACGGGAATTCGTTGATAGCTATTTGAAATAATAATCAAAAGCGAACAAGGGCATTGAGATGGACTGGGAAAAGCCGGCACGTTTTATACCTTTAGCTGAAGACTTCCCAAAACTACCAGTTTCCAAGGTTTTTCTTGGCTTTTCCCTGCGCACTCATGCCTAGCGTCAGGCAGTGACCGAATCTATTCACACCCGTAAGGAGATTTTCCGCAATGGACATTCCACGGATCTTCAACATCACCGAAAGTGCTCACCGCATCCACAACCCGTTCACACCCGAAAAGCTCGCCACTCTCGGCGCGGCGCTGCGTCTGGAAACGGGAACCCGAGTGCTCGACCTCGGCAGCGGTTCGGGGGAGATGCTGTGCACCTGGGCACGCGATCACGGCGTCATCGGCACCGGCATCGACATGAGCCGGTTGTTCACCGAGCAAGCGAAACTCCGCGCTGAAGAACTCGGCGTCGCCGATCAAGTCACGTTTATCCATGGCGATGCTGCCGGCTACATCTCTGGCGAGAAGGCCGATGTGGCAGCCTGTCTCGGTGCCACGTGGATCGGTGGGGGAGTCATCGGCACTATCGAGCTTCTGGCGCAGAGCCTGCGCACCGGAGGGATCATCCTCATCGGCGAGCCCTACTGGCGGCAGTTACCGCCGACGGAAGATGTTGCCAGGGGGTGTCTTGCCCACTCAATCTCCGACTTTCTCCTGCTTCCGGAACTTCTCGCGTCTTTCGGCCGCCTCGGCTACGACGTCGTTGAAATGGTTCTGGCTGACCAAGACGGCTGGGACAGATACGAGGCGGCCAAGTGGCTCACCATGCGCCGATGGCTTGAAGCCAATCCCGACGACGAGTTAGCCAAAGAGGTTCGAGCCCAACTGACCTCGGAACCCGTGCGCCACGCCACTTACACGCGTGAATACCTGGGCTGGGGCGTGTTCGCGCTGATGACGCGGTGATGAGGGGATTAACGGGGCATCTTGGGGACGAAAAATTTGAACGATTTCCCTGTCTGTTATATTTGAAAACCTATGCCAAGATCAGCCAGATTAGATGCGCCCGGAATTCTGCACCACGTGATAATCCAGGGAATTGAACGCCAGGACATTTTCCGGGATAAAACGGATAAGCCGGGCAAGCCGTTTTGCATGGGTTTTGATGACCAATTATGCACAATAAAGCTTAACAAAATAATATAGTTAGTTATTTAAGGACATCCCGAGCTATCCCCTGCCCGGCGGACGTTCAATTCTTTCGATGAAAGGTTTCCGGCAAGTTGCTCCCGAAATTCGCCATGCGATTTCATGAAGTCGGGATTGCTGCTCAACTTCAATGAATGCGTGCAAATTTTACTTCTCTAAAATCATGTTTTGTGTTAGCGAAATGTACTGGTTGAAATCCAGGTACGATGAAGTCATCAAAAGCTCCAATATGATTTCTGACGAAAACGGTCCTTGCTTCTGCATCAAAGAAGCTTTCAAAGCAATGTATTACCTATTCGCGAGCAAGTCAGACTCGAGGATCAAAATGTTAAACCGGCAAACAAACAAAAACTGCCAAACGATTTTGATAAATTCAGTTTGTTATTATTTAAGGGCACAATATGCCCGAAAAAACGCTGAATATCATATTATTTGACCTGATAATTAATGGTTGATCAAGGCGCGCTACTCGCACCCCGGCCGTTAGCCAGCCCCAGATCGAAAGAGGAAAAATCATGAAGAAGTTTTCACCTAATGCAATACAAGCTTTAAAAGAAGCGCTCACTCATATTTATTGGAAAAAGCAAGACTTAAGAAGCTTTGTATATCATACAGTTGAAAATAAATTATTCATATCTACTATTGATTGGGTCAACAACAGGAAGGCAGAAAGTGCAGGAATTCTTGTGGATAGAATGGTTGAAAGACCAGACTTATATGAAAAAGATTTGTTCCAATTATTTGATGTAACGATGCACTTTAATGATTTTACACATTTAAAACAGTGGGAAGATTCTGAAAAAATGATTAGACGGGCCAAAGATGCTGTAGAAGCTCTACGAAAGCACGCTGAAGGGTATTTTGAGCTCAAAGAAGAAAAAGAAAAGGTTGAAGCAAGGCGCAGTGTCTTCTCAAATATGCAAAAAGAAAAAGAAAACTTCGCAAATATGATTAGCGTTCTAAAGGATGATTTCGGCGGGCTAATACTTGAGCCAAATGCTCAAAAACGTGGATTTGCATTTGAGAAATTTCTTAACAGCCTTTTTACTTTGCTTGACCTTGAACCAAAAGAATCATTTAGGATCGTTGGTGAACAGATAGATGGTGCCTTTACTTTTGATGGCAATGATTTCTTGTTGGAAGCTAAATGGCAAGAAAAACCAATTGAACTTGGAGAACTCTACAAGTTTGGTGGAAAAATAGAAGGGAGGCTTAAATTAACACTTGGCTTAGTCATTTCAATAAATGGTTTCACTGCCGATTACAATGTAAGTAAATCATCATCAATGAAAACAATGTTGCTAATGGATGGTGCTGATCTTATGGCCGTACTAGAAAATAGAATTGATTTAAAAGATATGCTGTTTCGAAAGAGAAGACATGCTTCCGATACTGGTGACATATTCTTAAAATACAGAGATATGTGAATTCATTGGCTAACAAATGCATAAACACTAACGTTTTTCGCCGCTCCGTTCGCTTCTCTCTCTACACTCTGAAAAACGCCGGCAATGCTGGCGTTCTGCAGCCAGGGGGCGAATGCCACAGGTGACAATTTCAGGCGGAAGGATTCAAATGTCTCATTTGTGGATGATCGAATGTCAACCCCATTCGCAAGCATTTAGCCATGGAGGTAATAGAGAATGAAGCTTACAAGAGTACGTGTCCAAAACTATCGATCAGTGGAGGATAGCGGAGAGTTCGAAATCGGCGACCTCACATGCCTTGTTGGCAAGAACGAGGCGGGAAAGACAGTACTGCTCAGCGCAATGCGTGGGCTCAATCCCTCGCAGCCATTTGAGTTTGACGAGACTATCGACTACCCGAGGCGCTTCTCAACCCGTTTCGACGACCGGCACCCCGATGGCACCGCAGAAGTGATTCGGACTTGGTGGCGGCTTGAAGATGCGGACAAGGCGGCTGTTGAGAAACGCTTCGGTTCGGGGGTCTTGAAGGGCGACACATTCCAAGCGCACTTCGGGTTCAGGTATGACGACAGTCTTATATGGATCATCGAAGTCGACAGCGCCAAGGTCTTGGAGAACATGCTCAGCAAGCATGCTCTCGACGCGACGGATCGCAACGTCTTGCATGGGGTAAGCGACGGACCTGGGGCCGACAAAGCTCTATCGGGTTTGGCTGAGCGAACGCCCAAGCAAGAGGCGCTCTTGCAGGACATCAAAAAATGCAGGGAGTCGAGCTTTACCAATGGCGTGATCGATGTTCTCTCGGCGCATCAACCTAAGTTCTTCTTCACCTCGCACTTCGAGCGGATGTCGGGCATGGTTTCGATCCAGAAACTGCAACAAGACAAGAAGAACAACACGGTATCGGTCGGTGACAAGATTTTTCTCGCCTTCTTGGAATACGCGGGCACGACGCTGGAGGAACTGCTTGTGGCGGATCGGCGCGAGGCGCTGAAGGCCACTTGCGAGGCGGCCAGCAACGAGATCACCGAGGAAATCTTCCAGTTTTGGAGTCAGAACAACGCGTTGGAAGTCGTCATCGAGATCGACAATGGCAAGCCCAAGGACCCGGCTCCGTTCAACACCGGCATGGTGGCAGACATCCGTATCAAGAATACCAACCACAAGGCCACGCTGCCCTTATCAGAGCGTAGCGCGGGTTTCGTCTGGTTCTTCTCGTTTCTTGCCCAGTTCAAGCAGCTCAAGAAGACGCCCGGCAACAGCAATGCTATCATCCTGTTGGACGAGCCTGGCCTGACTTTGCATGGCAAGGCCCAAGGCGACTTGTTGCGCTACATCGTCGAGCGGTTGCTACCCGATCATCAGGTCATATTCACTACACACTCGCCCTTCATGGTTCCGATAGACCGCCTCGCAGATGTCCGCATCGTGGAGGACATGATCATCGAGAAGCCGGGCAAGCGCCCCGAGGTCAAGGGTACCAAGGTTCGCTCCGACGTGCTCGAAGTCAACGACGACACTCTCTTTCCGCTGCAAGGGGCATTAGGCTACGAAGCGACCCAGTCGCTCTTCATCGGCGCGAACACATGGCTGGTCGAAGGCCCATCCGACATCCTCTATATGCAAGTCCTGTCGCAGGCATTGATCAAGCGCCGACGCGAGGGCCGCGATCCGAAGTGGGCACTGTGCCCATCGGGCGGCATCGACAAGATCGCGCCTTTCGTGAGGCTGTTCGGTGGCAACCGAATCAACACAGCGGTGCTCTCGGATATCGCCAATGGGGACAAGACCAAGATTGAGAACTTGAAGAAGGCCGACATTTTGAAGGCAGGGCACTTCTATACCTGTGCAGACTTCACGGGCCAGTCGGAGGCTGATGTTGAGGACCTCTTCGAGCCGGGCCTCTTCGTCGAAATGCTGAACGGCGCATACAAGCCGCCTGCAGCTAATGTGGTCACTGTGGCAAATCTCATCGCGGCAGCTCCAACTCCGCGCATAGTCAAGAAGGCAGAAGCCTTGTTCAAGCTTATGCCCCCATCGGTGGCCGAGTTTGATCACTTCGGCGCATCACGCTGGCTCCTTGAGAACCCATCTGTGCTCGATGCCGACACGCCTGCGGTCAACGCAACTCTTGACCGATTCGAGCAAGTGTTCAAGACCTTCAATGCACTTCTATCATAGTGTATATGACTTCTCCAGAAAGCGTTATACAATGTACAATTATTGGCTTAAAGCATCATGACAATGTGCATGCAGGCCGACGCGCTACGCGCGCGGCTGATGCCACAATTAGACTCGTGAAGAAACGAACACGTGCGAAAGAGGTCAATATGGTGTCACAGTCCCATTTCCGTCAGCTTGCCCATCTGATTACAGTTGGGGACATTTGTTCCCCTTTCATCGCTACGTTCGATGCTCAGCGACTTGTTGCAGAGGTATTCGAGGAGTGGGGTGTCGAACTGTGCGGCGAGCGCCTGGATCCTATGGACCAGATTGCTTTAGTAGAAGGAAATCAGAAGATCCGAGGATGGGTAGGCTTCGACATGCTCGACTCCGGGAAGACCATCTCAGATTGTATGGAGCGAATAGCGCCGGACACCATAATGACCGCAGATACAACTTTAATGGAAGCAGCGGCCGCGTTTTCCAAGACACAGCATCCTTTCTTCTTCGTGCTCCGAGGAAATCACTTTGTTGGCTGGGTGTCCTACAGAGACTTGCACAAGCCGCCACTGCGCCTCTGCCTATTTGCACTGCTGATCAACATTGAAAGAATGCTGTTGGACGCCGTGTCACTCTCCCCCGGTGAATCGCTTGCATGGCTCTCGAAAGGAAGGCTGAACAAAGCAAAAAAAATATACGCCCGCCGGAACTACCGCGACAATCGCGAAGGTAAGCCATTCGATTCATTGCTCTTGGAATGCACTACAATGGCCGACAAGCTCGCTATTGCAGGCAAAGTCACGAGCATCAAAGACTCTGTGCCGTCTCTTACCCAACGGAAGTTCCGTGGGGCAGTCGAGAGGCTACGAAATGAGATTGCGCACCCGGGATCAGAAGAGAGAAGCTCGTCTTTGCTGACACGGGAGAAACTGTGGCCGTTCATAGAGTGGGCGGAGAGGACGCAATCCGAATTGGAAAATTTCTTGAATCAGGCCAAGATGGGCGGCGTCTTCTGATGCGGGTCAAATCAAACAATGAACAGACAATGCCCAATCGAGTGCCGGGGCTTTTCCCCCAGCCCCCACACCACCCCTGGCATGCGGGACTGTCTGTGCGTATACGCATGCAAACAGGTGCTGACTTATCCAGAGAATAGGCCTTGGCCTTGTATGCCGTTTCTGTTCGTCGGCTCATAGCTTGTCAATGATCGCCGTAATGGAGCCACTCAAAAAGCTCCAAAAACGTTTTCGGACGTTCCTTTCAAATCAAGTTTTTTTCGCCTCCTTTTTCTGATTTTTATTGGTTCTTTGACAATGTTCAGGATAACTTGGGGGTGTCTGTGATTTTATGTTTAGATCGGAAGTTTGCCTATAATTCCGGGGATACTTATCTTTTTTTTGGGTCCCGGTTTTTGGCGTTTGAACTCCCTGCCCGGCTGGCATTCAATTCTTTCGATGAAAGGTTTCCGGTGCGGTTTGAAAATGAGAAACAAAACCGGGCCCGATTGCTCTTGCCAGAAATTATTTAAGGTACCCCCGGAAACCCCCGCTACCTGTTTTTCCTTACGCAACGGCCTGTTCGACAATGGCGTCGGCCAGTTGGACCTGGGTGGTTTGGGCTTCGTTCAGTCGGGCTTTGAGAGCGTCGCAGATGGCCATGAGTTCGTCGACCTTGGCGATGATGCGGTGTTGTTCACTTTTAGGCGGTAGAGGGAATAGGTATCTGTTTAATTTTTCACCTGGAAAATGCTTTATTGTTGCGCCTGTAAAATATTCACCTAAGTCACCGTTCTTTGCGTCTTTCGTCAGACTGACTTGTAAAAACTCAACGGCGACACCTGAAAAAGGTCGAACACGATGTATGGCTTTCTGAAAATATATTTCTTTAGATGGGTCTTCCCAGATAGCGCAGCGACCCGGTTCTCCACCTTCGCAAATCAATAAATCGCCCGGTTGAACTCTATATTCATCGAGTTCACTATCTTCAAACCTCATTTCCTTAACATCATCTAAGGCAAACGAATGCCACTGCACATTTGTGTTTCTAAGATATGGCCTGGGATTGCCACGATTTTTCGACTTATCAAGCATTTTTCCGAGTCGAGTGCTGGCTATATCTCCTAATCTCACCCACACCCACCCCGCCGGCAACTCGAATGGTTTTTCGTCTTCGCTGATTTCCGGCAAAGGTTTTTCTTTTTTGATCTTGCCTTCTTTGATCAACCGCGCTTTTTCTCTGGCGATTTTTTTCAGCAGGTCGCTGGCAGGCAGGTTGTTGGAGTCCTGCGGAACGAGTTTGCCCATGACGGCCAGTTGGAGAATGGTCTGCTTGAGCTGGTCGATGCTTTGTTTGGTGGTGAACAGAATGTCGAAGTGACTGGCGATGCGTTGCCAGGCACTGGCGCATTCCTTTTGATCGGCGGCGTTGGTGAGTGAGGCAAGCAGCGTTTCCACCAGGATCTGGTGGGTATCGCTGCTTTCGATTTGCTGCTGTTCCAATTGGTCGCAGAGGGCCATCAGTTCATCAACTTTGACGACAATGCGCTGTTGCTCAGCGAGAGGAGGCAATGCAAACAACACCTTTGACATGCCTGCGCCTGAAATCTCTTTAAAAGTTGTTCCACTTGCTTGAGAATCAATTTTTCGTGCTGAACGTTTTAAGAAGTAATAAACATACTCGCTCATACCTTGCACATAAGGTACACAGGACTTAAAGCCCTGATTTGTTGCCAACTCAGCTCCTGCAATTGCCACATAACCGATAGGTGCACGACTTGAAAAAAGTACAGCTCCAACTGGCAATAATGTTGCCGATGAGGCCTCCAAACCCTTGGAAGAAATATCTCTCCGGCCAGCAGAAATATACTTTTCGTTTAGGCCATAAAGGTCAGCTGGTGTTAACCATTTAATTTCATCATCGGCCCAGTAAGTAGGTTCAGATGATTTCGGAGTTCCCCCGCCAACAATTTGAACAATGTCTGATAAATATACCCACGCCCACCTCTCCGGCAGCTCAAACGGCTTTTCATCCTCGCTGATTTCCGGCAATGGGTTTTGCTTTTTTATTTTCCCTTCTTTGATCAACCGCGCTTTTTCTCTGGCAATTTTTTTCAATAACTCGCTGGCTGGCTCATCGTTTGGGTCCTGAGGGACGAGCTTACCGCGCACGGCCAACTCCAGAATCAGCTCGCGCAGCTTCTTGATGCCGTGCAGGCTGTTCCTGGCAGCGCCATTGCCCCGCCCTGCGCCGTTGGTCTTTGGCGCCTGGGCGGCGGTCCAGATATCGATATGTTCGGTGATCCGATTCACCATTTTAAGCTGCGCCCCCGCTGTTGAGGGCCTCGGCCAGAATGGCTTTCAGTTGGTTTCGCAGTGCGGATATTTCCTGCTGCTGCCTGGCGTGTTTTTCCAGCAGCTTATCCGGATCATAACTGACCTGTTCGGCGACATGCGGGTTTTTGATGTCCAGGTTGTAGTTGCGCGCCTTGATCTCATCGACGGAAACCTTCCAGGCCTGTTCGGTTTCGACCCTGGCGGCAAAGCCATCGGCCTCGGTTCCCCACCAGTCGATTTCGGTCTGGAATTCTTCAAAGCGCATGGGCTTGGTTTTATTGTAGCTTTTTGCACCCTTCGGGTAAGGATGCTCGTAATACCAGATATTCCCGGTGGGCCGGCCTTTGGTGAAAAAGAGCAGGTTGGTTTTAATGCCGGTATAGGGATTGAACACGCCGTTGGGCAGCCGGACGATGGTGTGCAGGTCGCATTCCGCCAGCAGTTTTTCCTTGAGCCTTGTTTTCATGCCTTCGCCAAAGAAAAAGCCGTCGGGCAGGACCACGGCCGCGCGTCCCTGGTCTTTCAGCAGGTGAATGATCAGCGTCATGAACAGGTCGGCGGTTTCACGGGTGCGGAAGCTGGCCGGAAAGTTGTTTTCGATGCCGTCTTCCTCCATGCCGCCAAAGGGCGGGTTGGTGACGATGACGTTGACGCGGTCTTTGCCGGTATAGTCCCGCAAAGGCCGGCTCAGGGTGTTGTCGTGCCGGATGCTGGTGGGCGTGTCGATGCCGTGCAGAATCATGTTGGTGACGCAGAGCATGTGCGGCAGGGATTTTTTGTCGACGCCATGAATGGAGGCCTGCAGGATTTCTTCGTCTCCGGCGGTCCTGACGTAGCGTTCGCGCTTGTGCTCGATGGCGCAGGTCAGAAAGCCGCCGGTGCCGCAGGCCGGGTCGAGCACGGTTTCCTCCAGCTTCGGGTCGATCCGGTCGACGACAAATTGAGTGACGGCGCGAGGCGTGTAGAACTCCCCGGCGTTGCCCGCGCTTTGCAGGTCTTTGAGGATCTGCTCGTAGATGCTGCCGAAGGTGTGGCGGTCTTTCCGGGTGTTGAAGTCGATCTCGCAGATCTTGTTGATCACCTGGCGCATCAGGGTGCCGGATTTCATGTAGTTGTAGGCGTCTTCAAACAGATCCCGCACCACCTGGGCGCGTTTTGCGCCTGGCCCGTGAACGTTGAGCTTGTTCTTCAGGGCCGGAAAGAGCTGCAGGTTGACGAAATCGGACAGCTCGTCGCCGGTCATGCCTTCCGGATTCTTTGCCCAGGACCGCCAGCGCAGGTGTTCCGGCAGCGGGGAGCGGTAGCCGTCTTCGAGCAGTTCCAGTTCGCCTTCCCGGTCATCAAAGATCTTGAGAAAAAACATCCAGACCAGCTGACTGATCCGCTGGGCGTCGCCGTCAACGCCAACGTCTTTGCGCATGATATCCTGAATGGATTTAATAATACCCGAGATGTTGCTCATGCGCTGAGTTCCCGATGGTAGAGTTCCTGTTCGAGTTCCTGAACGGCTTTTTCGTAGTTCGTCTTGCCGCCGAAAGCCTGGTTGATGATTTCCATGGGGGTACCCATGTCGCTGAACGGTTTGAGTTTGAGAATCTTTGCATTTTCAATCGTCCGTATGCCCTCATCGGCGTATTTGTCGAGCAGGGCGTTGAGCACCGCTCTGGCCTGCTCGCCGTACCGGGTGAAATAGTTACGTTTTCTGACATTGTTGACCCGCTCCTTTCGAGTGAGCGGAGGCTGATCATAAGCGATGTGGCAGATCAGGTCAAAGTCGCCATAGTCCTTGCCGACCTCCTGGGCAAGATTGTCCAGGAAGACGCCCTGCTCCTCGAGCAACTCAATGATGACCTGCTTTTTCTGAGCCCTGCGCCAGCGCCGAAGAAAATCGTCCAGGGATGCGAATCTGGACAAAACCTGCCTGCGGGTGAAATCCCGGTATGATTCGGTGATCAGATTGCCGTTCGGTCCGTAGTATTCAACGCGCTCGGCGATGATTCTAACCGAAACGCCGCTGACGACGAATTTTCTTATGCCTTTGTCTTCATCCTCGTCATCGCCGTCATCATCGTCATCGGGGTATTCCGGATCAGGCGGGACCGGGTCGTCGTCTTTGCCGGGTTCATAAATCACCACCGGCTCTCCGTCAAAGTCAGGATCTCTGAAAAGCTCGGTTGCCTTTTTGAAATCCATGATGGTGAAGAAAAATTTATTGTGCTCTTCTTCTATGCGAGTGCCTCGTCCGATGATCTGCTTGAACAGCGTCATGGAGTTGATGGTTTTATCCAGCACGATCAGCTTGCAGGTCTTGGCGTCCACGCCGGTGGTCAGGAGCTCCGAGGTGGTCGCAACAACGGGAAATCGGCTTTCAGGATCGATAAAATTGTCGAGCTCGGCCTTGCCTTCGGAGCTGTCTCCGGTAATGCGCATGACGTATTTTGAATGCTCAAGGGCAAGCGGACCGGCGGCGTTGACGACGGCCGCTCGCATGCGTTCGGCGTGGTCGATGTCTTCGCAAAAGATGATGGTCTTTGCAAACGGATCGGTTGCGCGAAGAAATTGCATGACGCGTCTGGCCACCAGTTTGGTGCGCTGATTGAGCACCAGTATCCGGTCCATGTCTTTCTGGTTGTAGGCGCGGTTTTCGAGCTCCTGGCCAAGATCATCCTTCATGCCCGGCGGCGGAGTCCACCCGTAGATGTCTTTGTCGATATCGATGCGCACCACTTTGTAGGGCGCCAGAAAACCGTCCTCGATTCCCTGCTTCAGGCTGTAGGTATACACAGGATCGCCGAAATAGGTGAGATTGGAAACGTATTTTGTCTCCTTGGGCGTGGCGGTCATGCCTACTTGCACGGCTTCGGAAAAATATTCGAGAATCTCTCTCCAGGCCGAATCGTCGGCCGCGCTTCCGCGGTGACACTCATCGATGACGATCATGTCAAAAAAATCAGGGGAAACGTTCTTGAAGATTTTGTCTTCCTCGTTCGGGCCGGTAATGGCCTGATAGAGGGCCACGTGGATTTCGTAGGACGGATCTATTTTCCTGTTTTTGACCTTGGCCATGACGGGGCCAAAGGGCTTGAAGTCGTTGACCAGCGTTTGATCGGCCAGAATATTCCGGTCGACGAGAAACAGAACTCGACTGACGGCCTTTGCCTTCCAGAGCCGCCAGATAATTTGAAAAGTGGTGTAGGTTTTTCCGGTACCGGTGGCCATGACCAGCAATATGCGCTTCCGGCCTCTGGCGACGGCTTCGACCACCCGGTTGATCGCCTCGACCTGATAATAGCGCGGTTCCTTGCCGGAACTGTCGGAATGATACGGCTCCAGGACGAGTTTTTCCGAAGCGTCGTCAATGCCGCGATATGTTTTGTACCGCTGCCAGAGCGTTGGCGGAGATGGAAACTGATCCATCGCAAATTGGGTTTCGGTTTCCTCCCCGTCTACCGGAACCTTGTTGTGCGAGGCAAAGGCCTCTCCATTTGAGCTGAACGCGCTTGGAACCTGCAGAATTTCGGCATACCCCAGGGCCTGCTGCATGCCGTGACCCACCGCGTGGTTGTTGCCCTTGGCTTCGACAACGGCAACCGGCACTCCGGGCTCCCAGGAAAGAACATAGTCTGCGAACTTGATCTTTTTCTTGTTGCGGGACGACAGGTTGCCCCTGACCACGACCGGGCCGGGCGTGAGCTTTGCCTCGCGGCGGATCTGCCGCATAGGATCCCAACCGGCATCTTTGATTGCCGGGGTGATGAACAGATCGCAGATGTCTGTTTCGCTGAGTTCCTTTTTATGGATTTTGTCCAAAAATGAACCTCTTTGAAATTCCGAAATGCCTGGAGCGCCTGACTTATTTTTTCGGGACCCGGTTTCTGGCCTTTGAATTCCCTGCCCGGCTGGCGTTCAATTCTTTCAATCAAAGGTTTCCGACTGATTCTTGTTTTTCAACACCCTGTTAAAGCGTCTTTTTCAGTTCTTCCCTTGTAATCTCGCAGTCGCGTAATATTTGAGCAAGAAGCCCACGACCCACAACCTCTCCTCTGTGTACAGGAACAACCGTGCAGCGGCCGTCTGGATGTTGAAGGAAATGATGACTGCCTTTCACGCGCATCGTCTCGAATCCAAATTGGCGCAAGGCGCGAATCAGCTGACTGCCCGTTATGGAAGGAAAAGGGGTCATGAGTTGACAATCGCCACTTTTTGCACGCCGATGAACTCATTGGAAACAGGCTCTTCCACCTCAAGACAAAGCTCAATAGCCTCTTTTATTCTCTTCATCAGCGTGTCAAGCGATTTTGCTTGAGTATGGCACCCTCGAAGGGCCGGCACCGAGGCAACAAAATAGCCATCTTCATCTTTTTCAATTATTACGCTGAATTCTCTCATGGGTTGATCCTCCTATATACAATCCATATTGCATCTCGGGGACGGCATCTCGGGGACGGGCATTGATATATTGGCATGAATCATTCCGGGAACATGAGGCCCATGTCTTTACAAACTTTTTGCCCTGATTGACCGTTTGTTTTGACTGATTCTTGTTTTCCACACCCTGTTACGGGTGTTTCTTTTTGGGTCCCGGTTTTTACGTTTGGAATGCCATATAAAATCAGGGCGGTTTCCCGAAGATCCATTCCGGTTTCCTGTTCGGGAAACCCGGTCCGCCTGTTTGTCCACTATTGCCGATCGACCTCTTTTTGAACCTCAGGCTGCTCCCGGGGTTGTTCAACCCGGGGCTGCCTCTGAGGCTGCTTTACCTGAGGATCTCTCCGTTGCTGCTGAACCTGAGGCTGTCGCTGCGGCTGTTCGACCCGTGGCTGCCGCTGCGGCTCTTTCTGCGGCTGCTTTACCTGAGACCCTCTCTGGGGTTGCTGAACCTGAGGCTGTCGCTGCTGATCCTGCATCCGGGGCTGACTCCATTGTTGTTCAACCCGTGGCTCTCTCTTCGGTTGCTTTAACTGGGGCTGTCGCTGCGGTTGCTGCTTCTGCGGCTGCTTTACCTGAGGCTGCCTCTGGGGTTGCTGAGCCTGAGGCTTTTGAATCTGAGGCTGCCTTCGCGGTTGCTCAACCCGTTGCTCTCTCTGCGGCTGTTGAACCTGGGGCTGACTCCGCTGATATTGCTGCTGTCTTAATTGTCTTATTGCCTCTCTCTGCTGTGGCGGTCGAGGCTTATAGTTCCTGACGTCCCAGGTTCTTTGTCTTTCCCAGTGCCGGTCATTCTGCCAGTTCTTCCAGTTCTGTTGAACTTTGTGGTAAGGAATCCGCTGATATTCCCACCGGTATCCATGCCAGTTACGGCCCCGGTAATATCCCCGCCAATCCGGGTCCAAATCAAAATAAAAACCTGGAATATCATTATAATGGACCCAGGCCCGGTCATAATACTTTGATCGATACCAGCGGCCTCCCCAGGGGCGCCACCACCAGCCATTCCAGAAAAACAGGTCCACACTGATATCGGCAGCCACGTAGACATCGTATGTATCTGGTATCACTACTAAATAAGGAAACCCACTAAATGCGATCGGCGGCGGTTCGTAGGCGCCTCCGTCTCTGTAGACGTCATAATCCGGTTCGACGCCGACATAGCAGCCCGGAACGAACAGGGCCATCGCGATGACAATTATGGTTATCAGCTGCATTTTTTTCATGGCATTTTCCCCCGCTCAAAGGGTGATCCGTTCTTTCGCGTTTTCTGAATGACCCGATCTTTTCTGCCAGAATATCCATTGCCGGAAATCCTGTCAAATTGATTAACCATTAACGGTCACAAAATTCCGGGAACGTCGTGCTTGCTTTTGAATTCAGAGAGGTGACCCACGGAATTGCACAATGGCACGACTTTTTCCCGATGCATGCCGCCTCAACCTTAAGCCCATCCGCACCCGATCGACTGAATCGCAACAGCACGGATGCCTCCATGGATGAACCTTCGGCTGGAAACGGCAAATGGCGAACCAGCTATTGTTAAACTCGATATGTATTATTTATAACATCGACATTAACTATTTGACAATTTACTTCCTTACTATTTATGATCCCACAATTTTTATGGCTTCGTAAAAAGTCCGATTTCTGTATTGCGCTCCATCCCTCGGGGTTTGCGACGCCCTGAACTTGAACTTTTTATTATACCATAACGATTTTGACTTTTTGAAAGACTTTTAAATTTAACTCACAGGAGGATGCAATGAAGAAATTTCAAATGTTCGCCGTTGTTGCAATCATGTCGTTTGTTTTCGTTTCCTGGGCGCAAGCGGGTCACGGCACCTCGCCCGAAGGCAAGGAAATACCGATTGAAAAAGCGGCCGTGAAACTCGTGGCTGATGCAAAAGGAAGCGGCTTCAATCTCATCGCAACCGATGATTTGAAGAAATGGTATGACGAGGGAAAGACTTTTACCGTCATCAGTTCACTCCCCGCTGATGAAGACAAGCAGTTTGGCACTCTTCCGGGCGCATTAAGCGGCGCCATGCCCAAGACCGAGGCGGAACTTGCGGCGGCCGACAAGGACAACCTGCTCAAAGTTGCTGGATCCGACAAAGAGAAGACAATCGTTGTCTACTGCGGATTTGTAGCGTGCAGAAGAAGCACGATTGCGGCAACTATTCTTGCCGATAACGGCTTCAAGAACGTCTATAAATATCCTGGCGGAATCGTTGCATGGGAAGAAGCGGGTTATCCTGTTTCCAAATAGCACAAATGAAATAAACAGATGAACGGGCCGGCCAGAGCTGGCCCATCTTTCTTCGAAACGGCAATTAAATCCAAAACATCAACGCCGATCATGTTTCTCGTATCCCGAGAATATGGAAAAGAACAATATTTACAAACGCTTGATGCAAAAAACCCACCTGAAATTACTGTGTAAAAATAGTGAGAGCAGATGAACAAGCAACCTGTCTGGAAGACGATGCTGTTGGTATTAGCCCTGTCACTGGGATTGATGTTTTCGGTCCGTCTCCCCGCCCTGGCGGATGAGTGCGCCTGTACCGCTTCGATGGGCGCGGATTCCAAGGATAGCTTGCGCGTCCCTCAAAATGCCACGTGCACCTTAAACGGCACGCAAGTGAAGGGCGACATCCGGGTGGAAACAAACGCCACGCTGTACGCTTTCAACATCCGTGTGGACGGCAACATCAAGTTGGAAACGAATGCCGCTCTGGACGCCTTCAACATCCACGTAAACGGTAATATCCGGGCTGAAAAAGCATCCCGCATAAACGTTTTCCCCGGCTCATTCGCGGGCGGTGATATTCAGGTCAAGCAGTCGGGCGCAGCAGATATCGACGGCGTGAAAATTGGCGGCGACCTTTCTTTCCTCGAAAACACCCGCCCCTTGAAAGTCGCCAACAACATGATCGGCGGCAATCTTCAGGTTTTTAAAAACGCCGGCGGAGCGTCCATCACCGGCAACACCGTCAACGGCAGCTTAGAGTGTAAGGAGAACGTTTTTACTCCCACCGGTGGGGGCAACACCGTCAACGGCAGCATGAAGGGCCAGTGCGGCAACCTTGACGGCGCCCCGCCTCCGTCAAAGGATGACTGCTGTTCATTCGAGTGAATCTGACCCGGTTTTCCGATTGATTTTGAACCACTGTGTTTTTTGTCTGTTTATCATTTCCAGAGTGAATCAACCCGTTTTTTTCTGCATGCAATCACGATGTTGCTGGTTGAGGGGAACTGAAATACGAGGAATGGAATAATAAGAAAGAAGGAATTCACTCAATGACGCACGATCGAAAGATGAGCGCCCACGACAGAGCAAAAGATGCAGGTTCCCGTATTCGGTCGTATGTTCCCCTGGCGCCGGCCATCATTGCAGCTCTGTTGCTGAGCCTTGAATACGGGTTGCAAAAGGCTGGTCATGGAGGCATGTGTCCTACGGCCGGGTGCGCTGTAGTCGGCACATTCGTCAAATATGGCGAAATCATGTTCATTGGGTTGGGCGTGATTTTTTTCTGGATACTGACCGGCTTGCTGTATCTGGGCAAGCGCCTGGATAAGCCCTGGCTGTGGACGCTTGTCTCAGTAATTCTGACCACCGGTCTGGCCTTTGACGGCGGGATTCTCGGGTTTCAGCGCTTCGGCATTCAGGAAGCCTGCGTGCTGTGCTATACCGTCGGCGCATCGCTGCTTCTCATTCTTGCAGCTTTCGGCTGGATGCGCAGATCGGTGGCGGTCGTGGCAATGGGCATAGCCGTATGGAGTGCGGGATTCGCATCTCAGGCGTTTTTCGCCTTTCCGGAGAAAACCCCTGACCTTCGGCAGGCCGTTCTGACGACCTTTCGGCCGGCACAGCCGAATGGCGTGCAAATTTTCTATTTCTTCAGCCTTCACTGTCCCCAATGTTCCGGGGTGCTGGCCAGCCTGGCGGCTCATCCCCCACAGGGCGGGGACTGGCATCTGATTGCGCTGGACACAAAGCCGGACGACCAGCGTATGCTGTCCGCGCTTCTGGACCATCCGCTTGCGGCTATCAACCCCTTCAGTGCGATTCTGGTATTGAAGAACGCACCTGCGCCGGACGTGGATATCCTGCCCAAGACCGCCGAGGCTGCGCACAAAGGCGGAGTCTTTATGCGCAACAGCGGCTTTCGCAACATGCCCTTGATGGTGGTGCAGGAAACGCCAACCAGACGAGTGGTTCTGGAAGGACGCGACCCCATTCTGAATTATTTGATGGAAAACGGATTGGTTGCTTCCCGTCTGTTTTTCTAAAGCGCCAATAGCGGATGCATAGAAAGAATCGGGACTTGCTTTCGGCGGCATTGAAGAAACGTTTCAGCAACAGGCGCCGCCCGGCCCGCAGACACCGAGGTTTCCGGACCTGATTCGAGTCTGAATGATATGCGCGGCGCAGCCGACTCCGGGCGTAACCCGAATGGCGTCAACCGGGCAATTCAAGGCGCAGGCCCCGCATTCCATGCACCCGTCCCGATCCGTAATGCGGGCTTTTTGCCCGGACACATCGAACACGGCGTGAGGACAAACATCGACGCACATGCCGCACCCGATGCATGCATCCGTATTCAGAACCAGGGTAGAAACGTTTTTCAGGTATCGCAATTTCTTCATGATGCCTTCTCTCCATTTCAGATGAACGGGGACGCAATCCACAAGATTAAACCCAGAACCGCCGCCGCAACCTGGAACGGCAAGGTCATGCGTATTTCCTTTTCCACTCCCGATGGAGAGGTGTACGGAGTCGCACCTGTGAAGTTCATGGCCAAATACGAACTGATCGCCGTCAGAACCAGCACCATACCGGCGCTGTCGATTATTCCGGTCTGAAACCCCATGCCCGCGAGCAGAAAGAGTATCGCCGGCGCTGCGGCGATTGCACCCTTGGCGGCGAAAGCGGAACCCGGAATCCAGGGAAGCAGAAGCGGAACGATCACGGTGCCGGCGAACACGCCGCAGAGAATGGCCGCATTCATCGCCAGGCCCCGTTCCCATGCCTGTGCGAACGAAAAAATGTGCGGTCCAATGCCGGAAAGGACAAACGCGGCAAGAAGGAACAGAATCCCTTTGCGCAGCAAGAGGCTGATTTCGACGGGAACCAGAACGAGCCGTTCTCGAAAGAAAAACGTAACCACGCGCATGGCAAGCGCGGCATGCATGCCGTTATTCAAAAACTGCGGAATGTCTGCTGCGCGGATGGGACCCCAGACGACCTCGAATCCGGATCGTTTTCGGACCTCGTGGGCGGCCACGCCGGCAGCGCCGAGCTGGGGAAGAATCAGCCGTCGATGCCGGACAACCTGCGCCAGACCGGTTCGCCGGATGCGTTCCACCAGTTCATCCGTACCGAATGTGCCTTTGCCGGCGGCGCACCAGACGTTGATGCCGCGCGTGTCCAGCACCAGGATCCATGCAGGCCGGCCTGAAAGCGCCCGGCGGAGATGGTCGAAACTGAGTTTGTAATTCGCGGAAACGAAGACGGGCGAATCGGCGCCAGGGGCGCCTACCCCGTAAAGTCCGGGCGTTATTCGATACTCGTTGCGCCTGAACCCAATGCGCGCACGAATGGCGCCGAGAACGTCCGCGGGTTCCCATCGGGTTTTTACCATGGGCGCAGTTCCGGCGGCGGTTTCGGCAAACCGTTCCACAAAGCCCTGAATGACGTATCCGGGCTTTTCATGGGCCGAAGAGGGCGGTCCCGCAGAAGGGCCGCAGCAGACCTGGTTGTCGGATGAACAGCCGCAGGCAGAGGGCGTTTCAACGGACGGCTGAATCTGAACGCACGAAGCGGATGCGCTGGACGACAGGGGAGCGTGGTGGGATTCATTCTCTAAGGATTCATTCGTCATGTCGCACTCTTTTAAAAACAGGGTTTCCGGTTGATCCGGAATTTCAATCCGGCCATCTGGATGGGTCAGGCACCAAGCACTTCATAAGCGTCGAGCAAGGTAAGAGGCCGCTCGAGACTCAGTCATTCCTGAAGCATCTGCCGGCTGTTCATGTCTTCTCTCTTCAGTTTTCCGTCCACAGGTCGGCCCGCCGTGAGACCACGAGCGCGTCCTCGAGCAGTTCGGTGTCGCGGAATTTCTTCTTTTCGCCGCTTCCCCGCCACGGCGGAACCGTCTTTCCATCCCGGCGCAGTTCAAGAACGTGCTCCGCGTTATCTTTTTGGATTTTGATCTCGATGCTCGACGGCAGGTACTTTACGGACGCAAGGGTTCCGCCATGCACGGTCTCCATGGCAATGTTCCCCTGCTTGGCGTAGGTCTTCTTCTCGGCTTCCGAAAGGCTCGAAGCGATCAGCCTGGCATCGAGCGTCAACCAGCCCTCGGCCCCCCGAAGCGTGAAGATGATCCAGAAGGTATTGCGTTTCTTGCGGCACTGCAGACCGAAAAAACCCGGACCGCCCATTCCGCAGGATCCGAGGCTTCCGCACGTGGTCACGATTTTGCACTGAAGGTATTCTTCTCTCGGAATATCGCACAGGCGTCTGGGAGGACGTGCGAAACACCAGATTCCGATAAAGGGGGACAGATACCCCAACGGTCCGAGCCAGGATGGACCTTTAAGATGGAACCGCAATTTCCAGCCGTCTTTCCGGCGGCGGCGCCACGCGAAAAAGGGCGCGTATTCCCGCTCCTCACATTCGATTACGGCATTCATGATCCCTCGGCTCCTGAAAACGGTTATCGCTCGCCGGCAATGCAAAACTCATCTGCGGTAATCACCTTTGCACAAGGGGCCGACAAGGCGGCCATGAACGCCGAATGAACCTGATCCGCTTCAACGGTTTTGCCCCTATACCGAAGATCGCGCGTGGCGCAGGCATCCTCGATGACCATGCAGCTGAAGCCGAAATCGAATGCGGCGCGCACCGTCGCGTCAATGCACATGTGACTCATGGCGCCGCAGACGACGACTTCTTCCACCCGTGCATTCTTCAGATGCTCCAGCAGGGAAGTATTCCTGAAACTGTTCGGAAAGCGCTTTTCAATAACGGTCTCGACCGGTTTCGGGGTTACCGTTTCATGAATCTCTGCGCCCTGAGTGCCCGGCAAAAAGAATGTCGCACCCGGACGCTGCGAAATGTGTCGAATATGAAACACAGGGAACTGCCGGTTTCGAAATTCCTGCAACAGCCTTCGGGCATTTCCGGCCGCCTGCTCCATGCCGGCAAGCGCCATCTTTCCGCCGGGAAAGTAATCGTTCTGAATGTCGACTAGTACCAGGCCCTGTCTCATATCAACTCCTCATGCGATGTCGATTCTTGAACCCAAAAGATTTTTAGCACAGCCGGATATTGAAAAACAAGAATCAGGTTGTCGGGCAAGGCGCGCTGCGATACGAGAAACTCGACGCATTCAAGCATATGTAAGAACCGGCAGGAGCCGCGCAAGGCTGCACGGCGGCCTCAGGCGTGGTTTTTCAAGACCTTTTTCCGCCCGATTTCAAAAAATCGAACATATCTTTTCCGGGTCAATGATTTTGGCCCTTGAATTTTCCGCCGAGTTGGCGTTCAATTCTTTCAACAAAGGTTTCCGGTGCGACTTGAAAACAGCAAACCAGGCCCCATGGCGCAAGTCAATAATGATTTCAGATGTCCCCAAAAATCGAACATCTGCACCGACCCGACCGGATAGAGATCCGGCGGTTTCTGACTAGGTATCATCAATGTCTGCAAGATCCAAATCCTCGCCCGGCAAGGGCTGGTCCGGTCGGGTCACAAAGGAGAGCAATGCGCTGGACCTGGAGGAGGGCGTATTCACCTGGGCGGACCCCAGACAGATTGCCCTGTCGCTCAAGCGGTCGGCGGATTGCAGCACCCGCCGCAAGGCCACGCCGTTTCGCTCCGCCATGTCGATGCTCGTATTCTATATCAACCGGGCGGGAACAAACCTGGACAGGGACCAGCTGCAGATCTTGCAGCAGGCCAAGGAAGAACTGCGCATTCTGTATGGAAAAAGCCCGCGCAAACCGTGATTCCTGAAGCGCCTGCCCATCTGGGCGCCGGCGCGACCGCTCTTTGCCCGGCGCCAGATTATCATCACAAATTAGCCCGAGGGTTTCTTCCGGGAATCATGTCAGAACGCTTCCGAAGTCTCCATTTCCATTGACAAGTTTCGCCAAAAATGTTTGAAAAGTCTTTTGCGAAAAGCTGGTAAAGACAGTAATAGGGCGGACCCGTACATGATTTTCGAAATCCGTTTTTGAAAAAAACGGCTTTGTTTTCCACAGAAAAGGTTGATGCCATGCTCCGTTCAATCCAACACAAACTTCACGGCTGGATCGCGCTCTCGCGCCCCCCGTTTCATCTGGTCGGCATTCTGCCGTTTCTACTGGGAACCTTTCTGGCCTATCGAATGAATTCCGTCTTCAACCCGGAAGTATTCATGCTGGGCGTGTTCGGCGTCATTCTGATCATGCTCTCGACCTACCATGCCGGCGAATATTTTGACCGCAGGGAAGACGAAATATCCGCCCGCAATCACGACAATCCGTTTGCCGGCGGCACCCGCGTTCTGCTCAGAACAAAAATGTCTCCGCATGTGGCGCTGGCCACCAGCATCATCAGCATTCTGGCGGCCGCCGCCGTCGGAATCATTCTGCAGTTCGTCTATCAAACCGGCCCCTATACGCTTTTGCTGGGCTGTCTGGGAGCGTTTCCTGGCTTCTTCTACTCCACGAAACCGGTCCGGCTGGTCAAGAGGGGGCTGGGAGAGATCTTCATCGGTTTCTGCTACGGCTGGCTGCCCGTCGCCTCGGCCTACTATATCCAGACCGGATCCATCGCGCCGGTCATTCACTGGATGTGGCTGCCGATAGGTTTTTCCATTTTCAACGTGATCCTGCTCAACGAATTTCCCGACTACGAAGCGGATATCGCGACGGGCAAGAAAAACCTGCTCTACCGCATTGGAAAACCTAAGGGGAAAGCGGTCTTCATCATCTTCAATCTTCTCACCTGCGCGACGATGATGATTGCACCCGTCTGGGGCGTTCCCTTTATAGTGGCTTATCTTTACCTGCCCTTTGTTCTGGTTTCACTTTTCATCGCCTGGCAGATGCTGCAAAACCGTTATCAAGACGCCCGCAGGCTTGAGGTGCTGTGCGGCCTGAACATCTCGGTCAATCTGGGAACCTCCCTTTCCTACATTCTGGCTTATATCTGATGGCCCTCCAGCATAAAGTCAAAGCATTCTACAATCCGCCCTCCCTGCTGTTCCGGCAGCTGGGCAGCACGCTGCTCATGGGATATCTGAACCGCTGGCGCAAATTCCCCGGCTGGCTTTTCAGGCACGGTTTCAAATCCATTCCGGTGGCAAGCGGCGCCTGGGGCATGGGCTGCATCGGTTATCCCGGACATCCGGTCTGGGAAGTGACCGGGGCCTGCAATCTGCGGTGCATTCACTGCCATGCCATCAGCGGCCAGGCCGCCAAAGACGAGTTGACCACCGATGAAGGCAAAAGGCTCATCGACATGATCGCGGCTGAAAGCGAATTCCGCACGCTGATCTATACCGGCGGGGAACCGCTCGTGCGGCCCGATATTTTCGAGCTGCTGCGGCATTCCCAGAAGGCGGGCCTGGCCAATATCATCGCCACCAACGGAACGCTCATCGACGAGGAAATGGCCTTCAAGCTCAAGGAGCACGGCGTGGTCTGCCACGCGATCAGCCTGGACGCCGCGGATCCGTCGGTTCACAACATGGTCCGCAACAAGGCCGGCGCCTTCGACCTGGCCATGCGGGGGATCGAGGCCACCCGGAAAGCGGGAATCATGCTGCAGACCAACACCACGGCCATGGAATACAACATGCCGCATCTGCCGGAGCTCATCGACTACGCCGACCGCTGCGGCGCGGGCATCATGCTGATGTATCAGCTGGTTGCCGTGGGGCGGGGCGAAAAGATCGAACAGGCCACGTTGAAAAAAAGCGCCAATCAGCATTTAAGCGAACTGATTTCGGAAAAGCAGAAATCCTGCAGCATGATCATCGAACCGGTCGCAGGCCCTCAGTACTGGCCGTATCTGCTGGAGAAAGGCGGAATTCGGGGCGGCCCGCTGCTCAAACTGGCCGAACAGGTTTTTCACGGCTGCGCGGCCGCACGCGGTTTTGTTTACATCAAGGCCAACGGGGACGTCTGGCCCTGCCCCTTTGTCGAGGTCAGCGGCGGCAATGTTCGAAACAGAAGTTTTCATCAGATCTATCATGAATCGGAACTGTTCCGGAACCTGCGCCGGCGGGAGAAGACGCTGAAGGGCCTCTGCGGCGAATGCCGGTACAAGACGGTTTGCGGCGGCTGCAGGGGACGCGCCCATGCTTACACCGGCGATTATCTGGCGGAAGACCCCCGCTGCTTCATGCGGGAGCAGACAGAAATTTCAATCTGAAAACAGGGACGGGCTTGCCAGCGGCCGAGACGCGGGAAAAATTGTCCGCCGTTGTTAACGAAAAGGTCAACGGCAGACCTGATTCCTTTTCTTTTCAATCAGGCGGGCCAGTTCTTCGAATTTCGAGTCAGATGCGGACAGGTAATGCCGATGCCGTCCATTCGGAAAAGCGGCGATCTTTGTTTTTCGAAACGCGATGGTTTTTTGTTGTAAAGAACCGGCCCGACGATCAGAACCATAAATATCAGCAAAAGGACAATGCCGCCCCGAGCTGCGGAACATCGTCCTGGCCCTTTAACAGGCTGTTGAAAAACTGCGCCTGAGGCCGCCATTCAGCGTTGCGCGGCTCTCGCCAATGCTCACATATGCTTGAATATGCTGCGCTTGTCGCATCGCCGCGCGCCTTGCCTGACGGCCTGATTCTTGTTTTTCAACACCCTTTTAAAAGGAAGCCTGCCGCGGCTCCGGCGGAAAGCATGAAGACCAGAGCCGAAACAAAACTCGTTCCGATGCCCATCGGAATCAATGAATCCGAGTATTCCTTGTCCATCAATTCGCACACCCGGCCCCTTTCAGGCATCGCGGTTTCCATGATGCCTTGCGGGTTGCGAGCCGTTTATCCGAAGAAGCACCCATAGACATCGCTTGCAATTGCCTGCGCCAGATCGCCTAAGTTTTTCGAAGAATCCATTGGTTCGTATTTTTCCCATTTCCCGTTCGCCCTCTGCCAGAAAAGTTTCCAGAGATTCCGGCTATCAACAAAGGTCAATTTCGCGATCGGCATTTCCGTGATTTCAGCTGGATTGTCCCACCGGGGACGGATTTCATAGATAATCACATTATATTTTTCGATCTTGTAGTCAAACCGCAACTGGTCTTTCAGCGCTTCGGGAGATCTTTTCCGGCAAAGCCCTCCCACCTCTTTTTTGATTCGATGAAGTTCGATCTCGTTGAATGCCATAATTGGATGATTCCGCCTCAGAGTTTGCAACTATTCATTTTGTCGATGAAAAATAATGAACCCGCCGCATTGGGCGCCATGATACCATGCTTTATTGAAAATAATAGAGAAACTTTCATTGTCATGTTTCCCCTTGACCACCTCAAAGCCTGAAACGATGTATAGAAGTTCGAATGGATCGTCTGCCGGGTTTCCCTGAATCCGGCCTCAGGCGTTTCATCGAGCTCCTGAATATTTTTTCGTCGCCTGCGTGGACCGAAGCAGGGCCGCGTTTCCGGTCATCGCATTTTCAATGTCCGTAAACACTGAGCCATCCTCCTTATTCGAAACAGCCTTTCCGGCAGGCCCGCACGAATAATGACGCCTCGGGATATTCTGTTCACAGGAGTCAAAAGGCAAAAATAATCTTCTGCCGGCGAAAAAATCAAAAGCAGACCTGTCCCCTTTTTCACGCCCTTCTCCTGAACTGTTGAAATCGGCGAACTTGACATTCGCATTTATCTTCTGTTAAAAAATAGTCTTTCTTTCATTTCATTATCGGTATGCCGGGTAAACATTTTTTTCAGGCATAAGGAAAGGAGGTTTCACCCTAAACCCGAAAAGTATGAAGACATAGCATCCAGTCGGCCGTCCACCTCATTTCACAACCCTTTTCCGTCCGATAGAAGGAGGTGATGTTTCAATTCAGTTGCCGGAATCATTATTGTTCCTCTCGTCTAACAGGGTATTGAAAAACAAGGATCAGGCCGTCAGGCAAGGCGCGCGGCGATACGACAAGCGCAGCATATTCAAGCATATGTGAGCATTGGCGAGAGCCGCGCAACGCTGAATGGCGGCCTCAGACGCAGTTTTTCAACAGCCTGCTAAAGTCCTTATGTATTGATGGCGTGTTTTGTTCACCCATGGTCCCAGCTCCTAACGGCGACATCTCGAATTTCGCTCCCTTTGTCATTCTCAGAGGATGAAAGGATGATAACAAAACAGACTTAATGCACCCTTTTTCCGGGTTTCAATCCCAAGGAGGGAAGTTATGAATTCACTTTGGGTCTTATTGTGGTGGGTAGTAATTGTTGTTCTAGGTTATTGGGTCTATGCGCGTCACGTTGCGAACAAGGTATTCGGTGTGGATGAAAAGAGGATGACGCCGGCCAGGATGTATATGGACGGCGTCGATTTCATGCCCGCCAACAAGAATGTTCTTTATGGGTTCCAGCTCAACTCCATCGCCGGCGCCGCTCCGATTGTCGGCCCCATTGTTGCCCTTCAGTGGGGCTGGGTGCCGGCGGTCCTCTGGCTGGGGCTGGGAGTATTCTTCATCGGATGGCTCCATGATTTTTCCAGCGCCATGATCTCCATACGGAGCGACGGGGATACCTTCGGAGCGCTTGGCTACAAACTCATCTCCCCCCGGGCGAGAAAAATTCTCCTCACCTTCGTTTACTTCTACCTGCTTTTAATTGCCACTGCTTTTGGACATGTCATTACAAAGGGTGTCAGCGGGAATCCCGCCCTTCCATTCCCGATGTTGATGATCATCGGGGTGGCCTTTCTCGTGGGACACCTGATTTACAAGGCAAGGTTCAATATCATCGGAACGACCGTGATCGCCATTGCCCTGATCTTTTTGTCCATCTGGATAGGTACCGTCTGGAGCATCGAGCTCTCCTACACAACGGTACTCATCTGTGTGCTCATCTTCGGGTACTTCAGTTCCATCCTTCCGGTTTGGCGTTTTATTCAGCCATACAATTACGCCTCTGTGTATGTGGTCTATTTTGGAATCATCGCCGGCGTAATCGGAATCCTGATCGGTGCCAAGCCCATGACGCTGCCGGCGTTTACCAGCTGGAGCATCGGAATGGGTCCGCTCTGGCCGATTCTTTTCGTCACAATCGCCTGCGGCTCCATTTCGGGCTGGCACAGCCTGGTATCCAGCACCGCGACCTCCAGGCAACTGGAGAACGAGCTGGATGTCCGGCCCGTTACGGCAGGGGCCATGTTTGCCGAGTTTACCATCTCCATCATCGCGGTGATCGTATGCGCAACAGCCTTTGCGGACAAGGCCGAGTATATCAAAAGCGTGAGCAACCCGGTCAGCATCTTTGTGGGAGGGCTGGGCAGCACCATTACCTCCATAGGCCTTCCGCTGAGTTACGCCAAGGCGCTTTCAGGCGCCATGATCATCATCCTGGCCCTGACTATTGTAAATCTGGTCTTCCGTTTCATGAAGGTCGCAACAGCCGAACTTCTGGGCGACGCGCTCGGCATCGCCAAGAATCCCCACGTGGCAACGATCGTGGCCCTGGTCATCACCTTTGTTCTGGTTAAGACGGGGACCTGGCTCTATGTATGGGTCCTCTTTGGGGGCGCCAACCAGTTGATGGCCTCCTTTGCCCTTCTCCTGGTCACCCTCTTCCTGGTTCAGAAAGCAAAGAACTATAAGATTGTCATCTATCCGATGTTCTTTATGTATGCAACGACGGTCTGCGCCCTTTTCTACACCTCGTTTTTTCAACTCATTCCGGCCGCCATTAAGGGGCAGAAGGTCTTCGGTAACATTTTCGCCGCGGCAGTGGCCATTCTGCTTATTATTTGCGCCCTGATCCTGGCCTATGACGGATGGAAGGCCTTCAAAAAATACAAGGGCGAACCCATTCCGGCCGAAGCGAAAGAGGCGATGGCTTAAGACATCTTGGGAAATTTTCCGGGCATGGATGGAAATCGGTGCCGGGCGCCCGAAAGGGCGATGCCGGACCCGCAACTCGGAATCATGGGGCGGTTTCATGCTCTTTTCATGGATGAAAACTCTCGGCGAATATCTCAGGGGATTCTTTCTTTATGGCATGCTGGAAGGCATCCATGGGGAGAAACGGGCCCTGGACCATCTGTTCATGCTCGGGCTCTTCGGGCCCATGATCGGATTTCCGGGGCTCTTCAATTATTACCATCTGAGGATGATCCCTTTTTACATGAAGCGGCTCGGCGTTTGGAAGAGACGCATTCTAAAGGAAAGGGATTTCTTTGATTTTGTAAAGGAATGAAAAAAAGTCAAAAGAAATTGAAAGGACCAGTCAATGACGGAAAAGGACTCACCGGATAAAAAAAAGAAGAAAGGTGGCGGCATTGTGGGTTTTTTCAGGGACTTCACTTATGGAATGGCCACCCACGGGATGGCCAGGCATGCCCTGAAGACCCGATCCAGCATGGAACATCTCTTTATCCTGATCACCATGGGGGACATGCTCGGCATTCCGATCCTTCCCCCCTATTATTCGCTTCGCCTGCTTCCCCATGTCGTGCCCCAGATTACCACCTGGAAAAGGAGAATGCTCAGGGAAAAGGATTTTGTAGACAGCATGTACTGATCTGAATGGGAACTACCGAACCCCGCGCCCGGTGCGGGATCACCCCAACTCTCTTTGAAGGAATCAAAGGAGCGCTTAAGGGGGCGGAGCAGCGTGAAATACGAGTCTGGCGCTGCGTGATCCGCCGCTTCAATCGTTCCTTTTGAACGAAATCAGCAGGGCGACGGTTTCAATACATTCCTGATCCCTGCAAGGCGGGAGTGAATGAGAATTCAAAGCAACGGATTCCGGCTCGTTCCCTCTTGCAGTGCCGACCAGTTGAAAAGGAGGAATCATGTCTCTGGCAGATGTCTTCGAAAAGTATCCCGAACGACGTTATATCATGTACGGAGGAAAGGGCGGTCTCGGCAAGACCACCTTTTCCGCGGCTACCGCCTACTATCTGGCCAAAAAAGGAAAACGCGTGCTGGTCTTCTCCGTGGACCCGCAGGCCTCTCTCAGCGATATCTTCGAAAGGGACATATTCGGTAAAGGAAACATCGAAATCATGCCGAATCTTTTTGCCTGTGAAGTGGATGCAGACAAACGGATACAGGCTTACCAGCAGGAGATACGACAGAAAATTCTGGACATGTACGGAATGAAACAGATCCCTGAAGAGATCGAGAGCTATATCAAGGCCTCCTCCGCTGAACCCGCCATGGAGGAAAGCGCCATTTTCGATGCCGTGGTGGATATTGTCGTAAAGGCGGATTTCGACTACTACATCTACGATCTGGTGCCCCTGGGGCATGCCCTGTATTATTTGAGCATGGCCTCGATCTACGACGCCTGGCTGGAGAAGATCACAACCCTTCGGGAACAGATGCGTGAATACGACAAGGCCATCTCCACCATGAAGCGGGAGGAGGACGGCCAGGAAGACGAGATTTACAATGAACTCATGTACATCAAGAATCGCATCGGAATGTCCTCCAAGATCATGACGGACACCCGGAAGACCGCCTTTTTCTTCGTGGTCAATCCCGAAGAGATGACCATTGTCGACACGGAGAAGGCCGCAGGGCTCTTTGCCAAATACAACGTCCCCCTGGCGGGCTACCTCGTCAACCGGGTGATCAACAGGGACCTTCTTCAGGAGAACATCCCCGCCTACCTTAGAAACAGGATCGAGATGCAGACCCATTCCCTCGATCTGATCGACAGGACCTTCGGGAATTCGGTGCTCTCGAGAGTGCCGGAGTTCGACTCTGAGATCAAGGGGCTGGAATCCATTCGAAAACTATCCGAAGTGATGTTTGAGGAGACATTGTCATGAAGAATACGATGGATGATTTTTTCAGAGAACACCCCGGAATCCGGTACATCTATTTCGGAGGCAAGGGAGGAGTCGGGAAAACCGTGGTGGCCGCCGCAGTAGCCCTTTGGATGGCAAAACAGGGGAAAAAGACCTTGCTGGCCTCGACCAATCCCGTCCACAGCCTCTCCAATCTCTTCCAGCAGGATGTCTTCGGAAGGCCCGTGTTGATCCCCGGCACGGACAACCTCCACGTTCAGGAAATCGACACCAAGGACACGATCGACAAATCCAAGACCGAGATACGAGAGAAGATCAGCTGGTTTCTCAAATTTGCGGACATTCCAACGAAGGCCGAAGATTTCATCGAATCCGCCACCATGAATCCGGCCTTTGAGGAGTCGGCCATGTTTGAGAACATGATCAACATCATCTTTGACGACGCCTTTGAGTTCTATGTCTTCGACACCGCACCCACGGCGAACGCCAGGAGACTGCTGGGGATGTCCAAGGTATACACTCTCTGGGTGGACAAGATGATGAAAAGCCGTGAAGAGGCCAGAAGCATGCGCCTCAGCCTCTCATTCCGGAAAAAGAAGGCGGAGGAGGAAGAGGATCCTCTGCTGGATTATCTGACGACCTTCCGGGACCGGATCGAACATATGCGCAAAATCCTGACGGATAAGGACAAGAGCGCCTTCTTCTTCGTCACCCTGCTGGAATCCCTGCCCATCGCGGTGATCCGCCGGTTCATCGGATGGTTCGAAGAATTCGGCATTCCCATCGGCGGCGTGATCATCAATCAGGCCATCGACAAATCGGAAATCGGAGAGGATACCGCGGCCTTCATCCTCAATCGCGTGAAGATGCAGGATCGATACCGGGAGGAGGTTCTGCAAACCTTTGAAAACATCCGGGGAGAAATACCCCTCTTTGAGAATGAAGTCAGGGGGCTCGAAATGGTATCCCGATTGAGTCAATCCCTTTTCCCGCTCGCCTGACAACGGCCCCGAACATTCGCCGCCGCCTTTCCGGGCGGCGGCTTTTTTTTTCTGACTCCTTAAAGAGGACCCTGTTGTGTGCATCACTTCTTCCCGGGACTTTTTACGAAGCCGTCAGGATAGAGGTTTTAAAGATGGCGACGAACTGTATTCGGCTTCCATTTTCGTGATCGAATCGAACAGTTGCTGATTGATCGGCGTTGGAACATCAAGCCTTTTTCCAAGCTCGACAACCTTTCCCGCAAACATCTCCACCTCCGTTTTCCTGCGGGCTTCGATGTCCTGAAGCATGGAAGTTTTCCCCTGCGGGCTTAAACTTTGAAGGACGATTCCAAACTTTCCGATATCCTCTTCGGAAAGATTGACTCCCGCCTTTTCCGAAAGCATTAAGACCTCCCTCATTGCAGACTCCATGAGATTTCTTGCCTCCTGCGAGGTTTGAAATACGGAGTAGGGAGCGCGAAGCAAAACCGATGTCTGGTTGATGCCGACATTGACCATAAACTTCCACCAAAGAATACGGATCATATCAGGCGGCGTTTCATAGATTATCCCGGCTTTGTCGAAAAGAGCCTGCACGCGCGCGACCCGCTCGGCAGGAACCGCGTTTCGCGCCTCTCCAAAAAACAGCTTTCCCTGCGTGGTATACGTAATACGATTTTCTTCCCTCAGCGCATCGATGCCCATGGTCACGGCATACAGAACCTTCTGCATTCCATAAACCGCACCAATCCGTTCCTCGCTCTCTATGCCGTTCATCACGGACATAATGGCGGTTTTTGCTCCGACTCTGTTTTTCACGTCCCGTATGGCCTCACCCAGATGATGGTGCTTCACCGCAACCATGACAAGATCGGAAGGTTCTGACAAATCTTCCGGGAGAAGAACCGGAATAAGGTAGTGCCTGCCGTTAACCATCAGACCCTCTTTCCGAAGCCGTTTGCCCCGATCGCCGCCGGCGACAAGCGAGACGCAACGGCAGTCCATCTCATGAAGAATGCTCGCATAAGCAGCTCCCACCGCCCCTGCGCCGACAATGGAAACTGTTTCGATGGGTTTATTCATGTGCGGTTATAACCTTTCGGACCTTATCGTGACGATTTTCTTTTCAATTCCCTTTCCAACAATGCCCGTTATTCTATCCCACGCCTCCATATCGAGTGGAAAATACAACGCAACTTTTCAGATACACAACCATGGATTATCTTTCTCCCTGATATCTGATTCTGAGTTATGATTTTCCGCTGACCGCCTCAAAGCCCGAGATGATGTCGAGCAGCTCCGAGGTGATGATGTTCTGCCGGGTTTCCCTGAATCTGGCCTCAAGCGTTTCATCGAGCTCCTGAATATTTTTTTCCGCCGCCTGCATGGACCGGAGCCGGGCGGCGTTTTCACTGGCCAGGGACTGGGCGAACGCCTTGTAAAACGACACGAAAAGATACTGCCGGAACAGCTCCCGAAACAGGTGCTCTGGCGCCATTCCCAGTAGCGGAAGGCAAGGGTTCGGCCATTTTTTCCGCCGGTGCTGTTCAACCCACCTTGAATCCAGGGGTAAAATCCGTGCATGAACCGGTTCGTAGCCTCCGGCGGAAATCAGCTGGTTGTAAAAAACCTCCAGAACCTCGACTCCATTTTCATTGCGCCGCTGTTCAAAGGTTCGAATGATCTCCTGAACCTGCCCCGGTATGCCGGCCGGCCCGCCCGGCAGGGAAAAATGTTCTTCCACGTCATGAAGATTTTCCAGGGCGGCCATAGCCCGTTCGCCTGCGGTCCAGACTGCAACCCGCCGGCCGGCCGCCTGATCGGCTCTGAATCTTTCAGAAGCCAGGTTTGCGATCACCTCATTGAACTGGCCGCACATGCCCTGGTCCGATCCGAACACCAGAAATATGATCTGCCGCTCATTCACCGCCGGAAGCACCTGCATGGGGGTTCGAAACAGGGCCTGCCAGCCGGCGTCCACCACCTCGCTGTAGCGTTCCAGAGAGGCGGCCGCGCTTTCATAATGCCGGATATTCACGGCTGCCAGGCTTTTCATGGTCTTGACCACGGAAAGCAGATCCTGGGCGGTCTTGATTTTCTTTTTCAGCACATCCAGGCTCAGCATGCCGGCTATAGACTCCTGAGACGATCACGAAGCATATTGAGAAGGCCGTCCCAGAGGTCGTCATCCGGCATGGCATTGGCAATCTGATCGGAAAGCCCGGATCTGGACGCCAGCAGCGCGATGATGACGGACTCGGCTTCGGCAATTTTTTCCAGGGGAATATCATCCAGAGCTCCGGAAACAACGGCCAGCAGAATCACCACCTGTTCGGCCGCAGACAGGGCCGAAAACTGGGATTGTTTCAAGATTTCCCGAACCCGTCTTCCGTGTTCCAGGGTCTTTCGAGTTCGCTCATCCAGACGGGTTCCGAATCGGGCGAAAGATTCGAGTTCATGAAACTGGGAATAGGAAAGCCGAAGGTCCCCGGACACCTTGCGATACGACGGAAGCTGGGCCTTGCCTCCGACCCGGGATACGGATTTGCCCACATCCACGGCCGGAAGCTCGCCCTTTCGAAACAGATCCGGCGAAAGGTAAATCTGGCCGTCGGTGATGGAAATCAGGTTGGTGGGAATATAGGCGCTGAGATTCTGGGCCTCGGTTTCGATGATGGGAAGCGCGGTCAGGGAGCCGCCTCCGAATTCGGGCTTCAGATGCGTGGAGCGCTCCAGCAGACGGGAATGGACATAAAAAATATCCCCCGGAAAGGCCTCCCGCCCGGGCGGCCGTCGAAGCAGCAGAGACAGCTGACGGTAGGCAAGGGCATGCCGCGTGAGGTCATCGTAGACAATCAGAACATCCCGGCCCTTTTCCATGAAATATTCGGCCATGGAGGTAGCGGCGTAGGGGGCGATATACTGAAGCCCGGGAACGTCGTCGCCTTCGACCACCATCACGATGCTGTACGCCATGGCGCCCCGGGCCTTGAGTTCATGAATCATTCTGGCGCTGCTCGCGCTTCTTTGCCCGATGGCGCAATACACGCACAGAATGTCCTTTCCCTTCTGGTTGACGATGGCGTCCAGGGCGATGGCGGTCTTTCCGGTCTGGCGGTCTCCGAGAATCAGCTCCCGCTGCCCGCAGCCGATGGGAATCAGCGCATCAATCACCTTCAGGCCGGTCTGAAGCGGTTTTTCCACCGGGGATCTTCGAATGATCTCGGGGGCCTGCCGCATCACCGGCCAGCGTTCGGCAGCATGGACCGGGCCCGAATCGTCCAGAGGCCTTCCCATGGGATCCACCACGCGGCCGATCAGGGCATCTCCCACCGGAACATCGAGAATTCGTCCGCTTCGGGAGACCTCATCACCGGCCTTGAGATCGGCCTGGCTGTCCAGCAGCGCAATGCCGATCCGGCCCGGCAGCAGATCCAGCACCAGGCCGACCACGCCTCTTCCCAGGGTCACCAGTTCCTCGGATTTCACCCCGCCGAGGCCGGACGCCTGCACAATGCCGGCGCCGATCGAGTAAATTCTGCCGACCTCCTGAATCCGGACTTCCGTCTTCCGCCCGTCCAGATACGCTTCAACGGTCCGGTAAACCTCGTCCAGCACGGACAGCAGGCCCGATCGGGTCATGGCTTGCCTCCGCAGGCAACAGCCAGAGAGCGGTGAATTTCCTCCTCCATGCCTTCCAGATAAACGGAAAGATTCCACGTCAGCTTCCAGTCGCCGGCAACCAGTTCGATTCCGAACCCGATCCCGTCGCTTACAATGAACTCAAGGCCACCTGCGGCCGGAAAAACGGATTCAAGAACCCCGGCCAGTTCGTCTTTAAGAGCGGAATCCATTTCAAAGCCGGATCGGATCAGAATCTTTCCGGAAACAGCGGACAGGTTCGCCTTGTCGCGGGGTTTTGTCTGCAACTTTTCGGCGAACCGTCGGACCGCCAGGCGCTCAATATCCTCTCCGGCCAGATCAACAAGCGTCTTCCGGGATATCATCAGGGTCTGGCAGACCACCTTTTGTTTCAACTGCTGAAGAAACTTCTGCTTATCGTTCTCGACGCTGTCGATCCATGCCTGGCGGAGCCGGTCGATCTCTTCCCGAAGCTGCTCGACCCTGCTGTCCCGCCAGGCCTTTACCTGCTCTTTGGCGTCGCGAAGAATCTCCTCTTTTTCATTCAGAAGCTTCTCTTTTTCATCTTCGAGGGCTGCAGAACGCTGATCGGCTTCCAGTTCCCTGTCTTCAGCGTCCTGAAGCCGACGGGCGATTTTCTTCTCTCTTTCCTGCATGGCCCGAATGATCGGTCCGTACAGAAAGCGCTTGAGCAGATAGACCAGAATCAGGAAATTGACGATCTGGGCCAGGACCGTGAACCAGTTGATCAGCACCTTTTATCCTCCCGCCTTGGTCATGAAAAAATTCCAGAAGGGGTTGGCGAAAATCAGAATCATCGCCACCACGAAACAGTATATGGCGGTGGACTCGACCATGGCCAGACCGACAAACAGGGTCCGTGTGATGGAGCTGGTTTCATCGGGCTGCTGGGCGATGGAACTCAGGGCCTGGGAAAGCGCGCGACCTTCGCCGAGCGCCGGGCCGATCGAACCGATTGCAATGCAGACGGCCGCAGAAGCAATGGATACAATTGCCACGAGGCTTAAACTATCCATCAGGTTCTCCTTTCTTCAAATCTTCCTGCCTGCGGATCTGTACCTCCATGCCTGCTGAGATATAGACCGCCGCCAGGACGGCAAAGATATACGCCTGAACCAGCCCGGTCAGCAGCCCGAACAGCTGCATGATCACGGGAAAAATCAGGGGCGTCACGGACAGCAGAATGGCGGCGATCATGGTCCCGCTCATGATGTTGCCGAAAAGCCGGACGGCCAGGGCCATGGTCCGGCTGATTTCGCCCAACACGTTAAACGGCAGCATCAGCGGATTGGGCCGGACATAATTCTTCAGGTAAGCCTTTAAACCTGTTCGGGAAATGCCGAATACAGGAACGGATATGAATACACAGATGGCCATGGCGGCGGTTGTGGACAAGGATCCCGTGGGAGGCTCGAAGCCCGGAATCACCGAAAGCAGGCTGGACGCGGCGACAAACAAAAAAAGGGTTCCGAGAAAGGGCAGAAGGCGGGCGGGCCTGTGTCTGCTGATTTCCCGAATCTGGTTAACCATTCCCAGCACAATGCTTTCCAGAAGATTCTGTCCCCTAGACAGCGAGACATCCGAGGTGAGCCGCCGGGTGATGATCCAGGAAATCAGAGTCAGCAGACCCATCACGACCCAGGTAAACGCGATGGTCGCGTTGAAAACCGCAAAACCCTTCTGCCAGTAAATCAAATTATCCGGACTGATATGCATGGATTCCTCATTCGAAGTAAAAGCCGTTTCAACAGCCCGTTAATGACGCACCACGATCTTCTGAATCACGAACCGCGTCGTCACAAAAACGCCGAAAGCAACGCAGAAGACCCCGACGCTCTGCTTCAGCGCCAGCCACATTCCCGGCAGGACGACGGCGATTCGAATCAGCCAGCTCGAAACCATCAGTGCCCTGGGATTTTTTGAAACCGCCATTCTTTGAACGGTGACCCAGAGGCCGCCGAAATAAAAAACACCCAGCATAAGACCCCAGAATGCGGCGGCAGCCATCGAATAAGCATCAGGAATCATTTCCATCGTTCGAATCCGAGTCGTTTTTCCGTGCAATGGCGCCGCTTTCGCGCCGCACCCAGAACCAGGCGTTGACGCAGCCTGCGGCAACGCCGATCACTAGGAGCATCAGGGTCCAGGAATAAGGGCTTTTCCAGGTCATATCGATCCAGACGCCGACAAAGATTCCGATCAGCGCCGGAATGGCCACGGACCAGCCCACCACGCCGAACATTCCCAGACCGAACCACACATTCCGGGCCTCGTCCTGGCGGGCGCGCATCTTGCGGCGCTCCTTGGCGCGGACCTTTTCGGCCAGACGCTTTCGGGCCGCGGCCTTGTCCTTTTCAGACCTTTCCAAGTTTTCCGAACTCCATGAATCGTCGAATGAAATCCGCTTCCAGACGCGCCATTGAGCTGCGGGTCTTTTTCTCCCGCTCTCCCGCATTCAACATCATATGCTCAATGCTCTGCCTGAGCTCGCCCAGTTCTCCCGCGATCACCCACTCCGCTGCCACTCGAACCTCGTCGGCCAGTTTGACCAGAACGCCCTCGTCGATCGCCAGAAACCGTTCCTCGTCTTCCGGAGTCAGGTAGAGCAGAATACCCGTAGTCAGGGCCGTCACGTAATCGATATGCCGCGGCAGAATGCAGAAGCTTCCTGCCGGGCTTTCGGCCACCACTTTCTTAACTTCCCGGTCCAGAAAGATATCGGAAGGCGTATAAACCCTTAATTTCAACGACGGACCTCCTTGATCGATCCGATCATGTACAGGGCGCTTTCCGGGGCATCGGAGAATTCATCGCTCAATATCCGCTCGCACCCCTCGATCGTATCGTTCAGATCCACCATGCGGCCGTCATGCCCCGTAAAATGCTTTGTCGTAAAAAACGGCTGGGTGAGAAAGCGCTCCAGCCTTCTGGCCCTTGCAACTATTTTCCGGTCTTCGCGGGAAAGCTCCTCGATGCCGAGCATGGCGATAATGTCCTTGAGTTCTTCATAGTTCGCCAGAGCTTTCCCGACCTCCCGGGCCGTCTGATAATGTCTGTTACCGACAATGTCCGCCGAAAGCATCATGGAGCGGGACTCCAGGGGGTCGATGGCCGGATAGAAGCCCTCGCCGGCTCGCTTGCGGGACAGGACAATGGTGCCGGAAAGATGGGAAAAGGCATGGACCGCCGAGGGATCGGTCAGATCGTCCGCAGGTACGTAAACCGCCTGAATCGATGTAATGGACGCTTTTTGAGTGCTGGCGATACGCTCTTCGAGGGCTGCCAGTTCGGTTGCCATGGTCGGCTGGTATCCCATCCGGGACGGCAGCCGTCCCATCAGTCCGGAAAGCTCCATTCCTGCCTGAACGAATCGGAAAATATTATCGATCAGCAGCAGAACGTCCTTGCCCTCTTCGTCCCGGAAATGCTCGGCCATGGTCAGGGCCGCATGACCGACGCGAAACCGCGCACCGGGAGACTCGTTCATCTGTCCGAACACCATGACGGTGTTTTCAAGCACGCCGGCCTCGTCCATCTCACGGTAAAGCTCCTCGCCTTCCCGGCAGCGCTCCCCGATGCCGCAGAATATGCTCACGCCCTTGTGTCGCCCGACCATGTTGTGAATCAGCTCGGTGATCAGAACGGTTTTGCCCACTCCGGCGCCGCCGAACAGACCGGCTTTTCCTCCCAGTTCCAGAGGAACGAGAAGGTCGATGGCCTTGATTCCGGTAACAAAGATTTTCTCTTTTGTCACCCGCTGAGACAGTGGAATGGGGGCCTGATGAACCGTTCTGAAGGAAAGGTCTTCCGGCCGCGCCCTGCCGTCGATGGTCTGGCCGAACACGTTGAACATTCTGCCCAGAAGCCGGGAACCCACGGGCGCCTGAAGCGGCCGGCCGTCGCCCCTGATGAAGTCCCCTCTTCCAAGACCCGCGGAGGGAGTCAGGGCGATGCCGCGAACCGATTCCGGATCCAGATGATCCATCACCTCGATCACGATGGAATCTTCGGGGCCCGCACGCAGAATCGAGTCGATGGGGGGCAGTCCCCGGTCAAAAACCGCATCCACCACGCTGCCGCGCACTGCATTGACCCGGCCGAAAAATCTGTCTTTTCCGTCTTTCTCCCCTTGATCCGGCATGTGGAATAATCTTCTCTTATCTTATCTTGGCCCGGTTGAAAGTCAAAGGCCGCAGCAATATTCAGAGAACGGATTCGAGGCCTTCATTCGGGCGAAGGTTTTGCCGCCGCATTCCGATCCGATCCCGGCCGGACTTGTCTCAACGTGACAAGTAAAACCCGATACAGGACTCTAACACGAAAATACAGGCCCCGCAACCGGCGGTCTTGTCCTTGACAAGACGAAGCGTGCTGCCTTATATTTTAAAAAGTGATTCGAACCTTTCCATCGCCGGACAATCCAGCGATGACATATTCAATCGTTTTTCCATCCATTTTCCTTAAGGAAAAGTAAAACATCGAAACAGGCGCTCAAGCCAGTGCCGATATTTTTCCATGGACGGAGACGGAGATGGATACCACCATGAAATCGCTTGGAATATGTTTCGGCGCCGCCACCCTGTCGCTGAGCGAGATTTCGCGAAATGCCTCGGGAGATTTTTTCGAGATGGGCCACCGAATGCTCTCTCATCACGGCAACCCCCATGCCGCACTCAAAAAGGCTTTAAATGGTCTGGACATTCGGAGTTACGCCTCGATTGCTGCCACCGGCAGAAAGTTTCGGGAATACACTCGGCTATCCTCGATTTCCGAACCCGAAGCCGTTGAAAAAGCCCTGGCATTTATCCGTCCGAATTCGAACGGGTATTCGGCTGTGGTCAGCGCGGGGGCTGAAACCTTCATGGTTTACGGTCTTGGGAAAAACGGGCGTATCACGGCGGTTTATGCCGGAAACAAGTGCGCATCGGGCACCGGAGAGTTTTTTCTGCAGCAGATCCGCAGAATGGACCTTTCTCTGGAAGAAGCCGTTGAGATTGCCCGCCGGGAGCCTCCATACTCGGTTTCGGGCCGGTGCAGCGTGTTCTGCAAAAGCGACTGCACTCATGCCACCAACAAGGGCGTTCCCAAGGAACGGGTCACCGCCGGGCTCTGCCGCATGATGGCGGGAAAGATTCTGGAGCTGATCCGGCCGGTCGGAAAAAAGGCCATCGTGGTCATCGGCGGTTGCGCGCGCAACCACGTGATGATCGACTTTCTGAAATCCGAGATTCCGGATCTGTACGTCCCCGAACAGGCGCCTTATTTTGAAGCGCTGGGATGCGCCCTCTGGGCCAGTGAAAACAAAACCTTCCCCCTTCATGAAATTGAGGATATTTTCACAAAAGACCGCAAGACCTTTGTTCAGCTTCCCCCGCTGAAAACAGCCGAACACAGGGTCGTGTTCAAGGAATCCCGCATGGGAACGCCTGAAGCCGGCAACCGCTGCATCATCGGTCTCGACGTGGGTTCCACCACCACCAAGGCCGTTCTGTTGAGAACCGCAGACAGCCAGGTCCTTGCTTCGGTCTATCTGCGCACCAATGCGGATCCCGTGGGCGCGTCCAGAGCGTGTTACGCGGCTCTGCGCCGCCAGCTTGGGGAACTTTCCGATTCGATGAACATCGTCGGCATCGGCGTCACGGGATCCGGGCGGCAGATCGCCGGTCTCCATGCCTTGACCGACGGCGTCGTCAACGAAATCATCGCCCACGCTTCCGCGGCCCTTTTCTTTGACAGGGAGGTGGACACGATTTTTGAAATCGGCGGACAGGATGCCAAGTACACCTACATCACCAACGGCGTGGCCTCGGATTACGCCATGAACGAGGCATGCAGCGCCGGAACCGGATCATTTCTGGAAGAGGCGGCCAAGGAGACCCTGAATATCGAAATGGAGCAGATCGCTTCGGCCGCCATGCAGGGAAAGCATCCCCCGAATTTCAACGATCAGTGCGCGGCTTTCATCAGCAGCGACATCAAGAACGCCTTTCAGGAAGGGACTGAAACTCCGGATATCGTGGCCGGGCTGGTTTACTCGATCTGCATGAATTACGCCAACCGGGTTAAGGGCAACCGGCCGGTGGGCAAAAAGGTCTTCATGCAGGGAGGCGTATGCTGCAACCGGGCCGTGCCGCTGGCCATGGCCGCATTGACCGGAAAGGACATCATCGTTCCGCCGGATCCTCACCTGATGGGCGCCTTCGGCGTGGCGCTCGAGGTCGAACGGAAAATCGAACTGGGCCTGATGAAGGAACAAGGCTTCCCGCTGCATGCCCTCGAAAACCGGTCGCTCGAATACGGAAAGAGTTTCATCTGCAGGGGCGGCGCGGATCGATGCGACCGCAAGTGCGAGATATCCCGCATCATCATCGACGGCGCGGTCTTCCCGTTCGGCGGCGCCTGCAACCGGTGGGTCAACATCCGCTCCCGAATCCGGCTCGACGCTCAAAACCGAAACCACGTCTCGGATTACGAGCGCACGATCTTCGAGACAAGGCCCTGTCATTATTCAGAAAATGCCCGAAGTATCGGCATCAACAAATCGTTCATGGTCAACACGTATTTCCCCCTGTACCATGAATTTTTTACTCAGCTCGGATTTCAAGTCCTCATTCCGGAAAAACCCGACCCGGCAGGAATCGAAGCCAGACGGGCCCCCTTCTGCTATCCGGTCGAACTGGCCCACGGGTTTTTTCACACCCTCGTCGAAAAGCATCCGGATTATATCTTTCTGCCGCAGTTCAAGGCGGATTTTTCGGACCCATCGCAGAAAACAAGCGTAATCTGTCCGCTTTCCCAGGGCGAGCCCTATTACCTGGCATCGGCTTTCAAGCATCTGGATCATCTGGCGGCGCTTCGAAAATCCGATCGCATCCTGCAACCGGTTATCGATTTTTCTCAAGGCCTGCAAACCGCCCGCAGAACCTTTGCCGACCTGGCCCGTCCGCTTCGCGTATCCCGGGAAAAAGCCGCCATTGCTTTTGACAGGGCCGTTGAACGCCAGAAAACGGTGCTCAACGCAATGGTTCAGGAGGGCGACAGGATTTTGAAAAACCTTGAAAAAGCCCCCGAGGAATTTGCGGTCGTCATTCTGGGCCGCGTCTACAACTCCCTAGTATCCGAGGCGCACATGGGAATTCCCCACAAGCTCGCCTCGCGGGGAATCCGTGTTATTCCGCTGAATTTTCTACCGCTGTCGGAAGAAGCGGCAAAACCCAACATGTACTGGGCCGCAGGTCAGCGCATTCTCAAGGCAGCCCGATTCATTCGGCGGCATTCTCAGCTTTTCGGATGCTTCATCACCAATTTCTCCTGCGGTCCGGATTCTTTCCTTCTCGGGTATTTCCGCGACATCATGGGCAAAAAACCGTCCCTGACTCTCGAGCTGGACAGCCATACGGCCGACGCCGGTCTGGAAACCCGCATCGAAGCCTTTCTGGACATCATTGTGCGCTACCGGGAGCTGGAAAAAAGAAAGGTTTTTTCAGAGGCTTTAAAGCCGTTTATTCCGGCCGGACTTTCCTTTGAAAACGGACATGCGGTTTATATCGATTCGATGCAGAAACGCCTCCCGATTAACGATCCGAGAGTGCACCTGGTCTTTCCCTCCATGGGAAACCTGGGCGCTGAAGCCCTGGCGGCCGCTTTTCGAAAATCCGGAGTACGAGCATCCGCCCTCCCCCCATCGGACAACGAGGCGCTCAAAATTGGAAGGGCTCACAGCAGCTGCAAGGAATGCCTGCCGCTGCAGCTGACCACCGGAACGCTTTTTAAACACCTTGAAAACCGGAACGCCGAGGAACGGACCATCTACTTTATGCCCACGGCTTCGGGTCCATGCCGGTACGGGCAGTATTCGGTGTTTTTAAACGACCTCATCTTGAAACAGGGCTTCGAGAATGTCGCTCTGATGTCACTTTCCGCGGAAAACAGCTATGCCGGGCTGATTTCCGGAAAACAGATCATGAACCTGTGGCGCGGCGTGGTTCTGGCCTCGATCATGGAAGAAATCCGGTCCACGCTCATGACCAATGCCGTCGACTGCAAGCCGGCGCTCGAGGTCTTTGACGGCCAGTGGCAGCGCATCATTCTGGGGCTTGAAACGCTTCAAGGTTCAAGACGTCTGGCTGAAGAAATTCAAGGGGTCGCCCGCGTTCTGGGCAACATTCCGGTGCGCCGCAGCTGGTGCGAAACGCCCAAGATTCTGCTCAGCGGTGAGATATTTGTCCGTCACGACGGCATCTCTCGCCAGCACCTGCCCGAAATGCTTGCTCGAAAGGGTTTTGCCGTCAAGGTTTCCTCCGTGATTGAATGGATCTATTATACCGACTGGTGCGTGCAGCATCGTCTTTCCACGCATCCTCTAGGCATGGGAAAACGGCTTTATCAGAGACTTCGAAACGCCTGCATGAAGAAAGTGGAAAGAACATTCCGTAACATTCTGGCTCAAACCGGCCTGTGCTCCGATCGAAACGAGGATGTGGACCATATCATTCAGCACAGCCGGCGCCTGATCAGTCCGCATCTGGTCGGCGAGGCCATTCTGACGACCGGCGCGGCCATCACCGAAATACTGGACCCTTACTGCGGCGTCATCGCCGTAGGTCCCTTCGGGTGCATGCCCAATCGTCTGTCCGAAGCCATTCTCAACTGTGAAATGAATATTGCGGGAAAGCGGATCTCAGGCAACGGAAACAAGGCTCTCGACCGGATTGCGCAATCCGTTGAAGAGCTTCCGTTTCTGGCCATCGAAACCGACGGCAATCCTTTCCCCCCCATTCTTCAAGCCAGGCTTGAAGCTTTTCTGCTCCAATCCTCCCGAATTCACAAGGTTCTGAGCCAGATTTCCGCAAACCCGTAGAGAAGGATCGGTTGCTTGACTTTGTTTTCAGGAGACGGATATAAACAAGATGATGCATCATCTTGTTCGTCTGAATCCGAGGGCTTTATCGGCCCGGTAGAAAATCATTCTGACCCAATCATTATCATTATTTAAAAGGAGGTCCTCATGAAACATCTTTCCTGTCTGCTGTCGCTTCTGCTTTCTCTGTGCTGGTTTCAAACCGCCTGGTCCGCCCAGCATCGGGTGAGCGCCGCTACCGGGGAGTGCCTGGGGTGCCATGAATCGATTCACCCCGGAATCGTTGAGGACTGGCGCCACAGCCGGCACGCTGCAACCACCGTCAAGGAGGCCATGAGCGTTCAGGGAATCGGGAAAAAAGTTTCGTCCGAAAAGATCCCGGAATCCCTTCAGGAAACCGCTGTCGGTTGCGCGGAATGCCATTCCATGCGAAACGACCTCCATGCCGATGCTTTCGAGCACAACGGATTTCAGATTCATGTCGTGGTCAGTCCCGAAGACTGCGCGACCTGTCACCGGCAGGAAACAGACCAGTACGGCCTGAACATCATGGCCCACGCCTACGCCAATCTAGATGACAACGCCGTATACCAGAATCTGATGCAGACCATTATCGGAAAACCGGAATTTTCCGGCGGCAAGGTGAGTTTTACCCCTGCGGATGACGTCACACGGGCCGAGGGGTGTTATTACTGCCACGGAACCCGGCTGGAAGTGACCGGAGTTCGAACCCGGGATACGGATCTGGGTGAAATGGACTTTCCGATCATCAACGGCTGGCCCAATCAGGGCGTCGGACGAATCAACACGGACGGCAGCCTGGGCGCATGCTCTTCCTGCCATACCCGGCACGGCTTTTCCATCGAAGTCGCCAGAAAGCCCTATACCTGCAAGGAATGCCATATCGGGCCCGACGTTCCGGCCTACAAGGTGTACGACTCCAGCAAACACGGCAATATTTTCGCCTCCCAAAACAAGGACTGGGAATTCAAGGCCGTTCCCTGGACGGTGGGCAAGGACTTTACCGCTCCCACCTGTGCGGCCTGTCATGTGAGCCTTCTGACCAGTCCTGACGGCAACGTGATTGTCGAGAGAACCCACCAGATGAGCGACCGGCTCGGCTGGCGGATTTTCGGGCTGATCTACGCCCATCCCCAGCCCGCATCGCCTGACACGACCCAAATCCGGAACAAAGACGGCCTGCCGCTCCCCACGGATTTTGCCGGCGAATATGCAAAAGAGCATCTGATCGATGAAAATACGAAAAAAACCAGAACTGCCGCCATGCAGACAACCTGTCTGAGCTGTCACAGCGAGTCTTGGATTCAGACCCACTGGGACCGCTATGAGCATACCATCGCGGAAACCAACCAAAGCGTCGCTACCGCCACCACCATCATGGCGGAAATCTGGAAACAGGGATTCGCCCAGGGGCTGAGCCAGAACGCAAGCCCGTTTGACGAAGCCATCGAAAAAACCTGGTGCAGCACCTGGCTGTTTTATGCCAACACGATCCGGTTTGCCGCGGCCATGGCCGGAGGCGGCGATTACGGCGTTTTTGCCGAAGGCCGGTATCAGTTGACGCGAAATATCGCGGAACTCAACGACTGGCTTGAGCTTCGAACCGGAATTGAGTCCATGAAGCACAAGGAAAAATAAGATTTTTTCCGGATTGAAAGATTTTTTTCATGAACAAGGCCCCCATACTCGTCATCGGCGCCACCGGCTATGTGGGAGGACGTCTCGTCCCGCGGCTGGTGGAAGCCGGATACCGGGTCCGCGCCATGGCCAGATGCATGGCCAAGATCCGGTCCAGGCCCTGGGGTGAAGATCCGGGCGTCGAGCCGGTTCAAGCCGATGTGATGGACCCCGATGCGTTACGGCAGGCGGTGTCCGGGTGCCGCGCCATCTATTATCTGGTGCATTTTTCCACCGGATCCGAGCGCGAACAGGCTGAAAAAGCGGCCCGGAATCTGATCGAGGCGGCCAGTTTTCACGGCGTGGACAGGGTGATCTGCCTGGAATGGCTCGGCGTTGAGCCGCCGGATCTGAAGATTTTAAGGAGCGGGCCCGTGCCGGCAACCGTTCTCAGAGCGCCGATGATTCTGGGCTCCGGCTGCGCCTCCTTTGAGATCCTGCGGTATCTGGTGGACCGCCTGCCGGTGATGATCGCGCCGGGCTGGCTCAACACGGCCTGCCAGCCGATCGCCATTCGAAACGTTCTGCACTATCTGACGGCCTGCCTGGAAATCAAACAGACCGCGGGACAGACCTTTGACATCGGAGGCCCTGAGGTGCTGTCCTACCTGGACCTGATGAAGATGTACGCCGAGGAGGCGGGCCTTGTCCGACGTTTGACCATCAGCGTGCCGATTCAATCCGCCCCCCTGAATGCCTGGTGGATCAGCCTGATCACTCCGGTGCCGGCCGCGGCGGCCTGGGACCTGACCGAAGCCTGGCGTCGTCCCATGGTTGCTGAGGATGAGCAGATTCGAACCCTGATCCCGCAGAAACTGCTCGGCTGCCGGGAAACCATTCACTTGGCCCTGGAAAGAGTGCAGGAGGAGCTTGTCGAAACCCGATGGTCGGACGCCGGCGCCGTGGCGCTCCCCGAATGGAGTCTAAGCGGCGATGTTGATTACGCCGGCGGCGCCGTGGTGCAGTGCTGCTACAAGGTTCGCATGCGGGCGACCCGGGAGGAGATATGGGAACCGATTGCCCGCATCGGCGGCATCAAGGGCTGGTATTTCGGCAATTTTCTCTGGAAACTGCGGGGCTTTCTCGACCGGCTGGTCGGCGGCGTGGGTCTGGATCGCGGCAGACGCCATCCTTCCGAGCTTTTCGTCGGAGACGCGCTGGATTTCTGGCGGGTCGTTGAGGTGGACCCGCCAGGCCGGCTGGTTCTGGTCGCCGAAATGAAACTTCCGGGAGAAGCCCTGATGGAATTCCGCATTCTCGACCTGGGAGACGGCACATGCGAGCTGCAGCAGCGATCGAGGTTCCTGCCCCGCGGCCTGGCCGGACTGCTCTACTGGTACAGCATGTATCCCTTCCATCAGTTGATCTTCGGCAACATGCTGAAAAACATCGCCGGTGCGATGAACCACCCCATTACCTGGGGACCCGAGCCCTTCACGCCGGATCCGCAGGAATCGGAATTGATGCCTCCGAATGCGATGGATGAAAAAGCCCCTAGAATCGACAATCCCGACGAAAGGACGCAAACCCCGTGACGGATCTGAAAACCTATTTTGAAAATACAGAAGGCGTCGGCGTTCTGGCGACCGCCGATGCCGAAGGAAAGGTAGACGCCGCAGTCTATTCCCGTCCCCATTTCATGGAAGACGGAACCCTGGCGTTTATCATGCGCGACCGGCTCACCCATCGCAATCTGCAATCCAACCCGCATGCGGCCTATCTGTTCATCGAGAAAGGCGCCGGGTTTCAGGGCCTCCGCCTTTTTCTGACCAAAACACGCGAGGAAACCGATCCGGATCTGATTGAGAAACTGCGCCGACGCCATGATCGCCCAAAAGATCCGGAAGGCGTCACAATCCGCTTTCTGGTTTATTTTAAACTGGATAAGACGCTTCCTCTGATCGGAGCGGATTCGAAAACGGAAATGGAATCGCCATGATAAGCGCGCCGGATTCAGACGACACAATCAAGATCGGCATCAGCGCCTGCCTTCTGGGCGAGAACGTGCGCTACGACGGGGGGCACAAGCACGACCCCCTCATCACCCAGACGCTTGGACCTTATGTGACCTTTGTGGGTGTCTGTCCCGAGGTGGAATGCGGTCTGGGCGTTCCCCGCGAAGCCATGCGGCTGGTAGGCGATCCTGCCTCGCCCCGGCTGATGACCGTCCGCAGCCTCATGGATCATACCGGCCGGATGCTCGACTGGGCCGGCGCACGGGTGCGGGAGCTCGAAAAGGAAGATCTCTGCGGATTCATCTTCAAGAGCCGATCCCCCAGCAGCGGCATGATGCGGGTCAAGGTTTACGCACAGAACGGCATGCCGGCCAAAACAGGGGTCGGCCTTTTTGCAAAAGCCTTTATGGAACACTTTCCCCGCATTCCGGTTGAGGAGGACGGCAGGCTGCATGATGCGGTCCTGAGGGAAAATTTCATCGAACGGATTTTCACACTCAGGCGGTGGCGGAGCCTTCTTGCCAAAAGCCGGACAGCCGGCGCTCTGGTGGATTTTCACACCCGCCACAAGCTTCTGATCCTGTCTCACAGCCCCGAGCATTACCGGCAGATGGGAAAACTGGTCGCCGATCCGCACGCCCTTCTGCCGGACGCGCTGTTTGACCGCTACGAGGAGCTGCTGATGGCGGCGCTCGGTCTGAAGGCCACGATCAGAAAACACATCAATGTGCTGCAGCATGTTCTGGGGTATTTCAAAAAGGATCTTTCCGCGGACGAAAAACAGGAAATGCTTGAGGTGCTGGACGATTACAGAAAGGGCCATGTTCCGCTGATCGTGCCGATCACCCTGCTGAATCATTATGTGCGGAAATACAGTCAGCCCTATCTGCGGCAGCAGACATACCTTCGGCCCCATCCAGTCGCTCTGAAGCTGAGAAATCATGCCTGACGGCTCAGCAATATGCCTCAAGCCGCATGAACCGGCTTTTAAAGGCGATGCGGGCCGCCCCCTGACCCGCATCGCCTGATTGGATTGAGAACAGTTTATTTTTCAAATTTAAACGAGACATGGACCCGTGTCCGGTAAGCGACGATCTTTCCCTCTTCGATCTTCATGTCCTGCTGGACGACTTCAACCACCCTCAGGTCCTTCAGACTCTTGCTCGCGGTTTCAACCACCTGCTTTGCCGCATCTTCCCATGACTTTTCGCTGGTTCCGACCAGTTCGATGACTTTATACACACTGTCAAACATACCTGCCTCCTTTCACTGTTAAGGGGTTTTCTTGCGGGGCAAAATCCGTTGTAATTCTTGATAAATCTATTGAAACTGCAAAATCTAAGTAAAAATGCTTCGGAAACCGAAAGAAGAGCAGGATGCGCTTATAAAGTGAGGATACGCCGCGAGAGATGATTCGTGTGTGAATTTAAAAAAATTTTACAAAAGTATCGGACCAGATGTCAACAACAAAGCAGGACATGGTGATCTGGTGCATTGCCTGAAAATTGCCTCAAAATCCAGCGCTGTGTTTTTTTTGAAAGCCCCGGATTGGTGTTTTCGGGCATTCATGCAGCGCCACAATCCATATGTTTCAGCCCTTCCTGGATCGCCGTCGCAACAAGCGCAGTCAATGTCGGCGCCAGGTTAAATCTTCCCCATTTTCCAAAAAAAATGAAATCAAACCGCCAAGCCATGTTGCTTTTGCGAACGTGCAACCTTGAAATTGTGCTGATGGAATTTTTACTGCCTATTTTCGGTCCAGTTCCTTTCGAATCGCCAGACCGATTTTCTCCAGAATATAGGGCTTGCGGACAAATTCCCCGGCGCCCAATTCCTGGGTCTTTCTGACCCGCTCCGTCTCAGAAAAGCCGCTGACGATGATCGCCTTTTGGCCGGGATTAATTTCAAGGGCCTTTTCATAGGTTTCCAGTCCGTCTATTCCGGGCTCCATGATCATATCCAGAACCATCAGATCGATTTTTCTGTTTTTGAGGTATTCAATCGCCGCTTCCCCTCCGGCCGCCGCCTCGACCCGATATCCGAGCCGTTCCAGCATGCTCACCGCCAGTTCGCGCTGTTCCTTCACATCATCCACCACCAGAATGGATTCACCATCGCCCAGAATATCGTCAAAAGGCACGTTTGTTTCAATATCCCCCTTGTCCTCACGGGTAACGGGAAAATAGAGCATGAATTCGCTTCCCTTGTCCTCTTCGCTTCGAACATCTATATACCCCTCGTGATCCTTTACCGTGCCCCATACCACGGTCAGTCCCAGGCCTGTTCCGCTTCTTCCCATCACCTTCTTGGTATAGAAGGGCTCGAAGATCTTGGTCCGGTCTCTGACGGATATTCCTCTGCCCGTGTCGGAAACCGTCAAAACCACGTAATCTCCCTCCCTGACCTCGTCATATCCCTGTATGGGCTGATCCAGATAGCGGTTCTTTGTTCGAATCCTTACCTCTCCGCTGCCCGATATCGCCTCTGCGGCGTTAGAGACCAGGTTCATCAGCGTTTTGCCCAGATGAACGGGCGACCCCTTGATTCTTAAAAGGTTATCATCCATCTCGGCCCGAATATTCACATCCGGGTGATGGAATTTCAACCCCTCAAACTCCGGTGTTTTAAGATAGCCTGAAATAATTCTGTTCAGATCCACGACTTCAGAAACGTTCACTCCCCTTCTGGCCAGCGTCAGGAGGTCCTCAATGATGGCAGCGCCCCTCATTCCGGAATTCAGAATGTTTTCGGCATAACGTCTCAGAGGGCTGTCCCAGGGCAGTTTATCTATAAGCAATTCGGAATATCCCGTCAGAACCCCCAGAATATTATTGAGATCGTGAGCCACGCCGCCGGCAAGCGTTCCCAGCGCTTCCATTTTCTCTGCCCGGTTCAGACGCTCCTCAAGTCTTTTACGCTCCGTATTGTCTCGTATGCATTCGATCGCAGCGATAACCTCTCCCCGGGAATCACGGAGAACCGATGCAGTTGCAGAAAGGTGAATATCTCCGGTCATCAGGTTCGGGGTAAAGGATTCGCCGAAGATCATGTCTTCACCTCTTTGAATGGCCGTGTACTGTTTTTCAATGTTCCGATCCGTTTTCAGGGCAAGATCGATCAGAATGGGTCTTCTTTCCCCATAAAAAGGCAGCGCATATTCGTAGTTTCCCCTGCCGAGCATATTCTCCTTTTTGATTCCGGTCATAACCTCTATGGCCCGGTTCCAGGCAATAACCCTGCTCATCTTGTCGATGACAAAAGTGGCGTCGGGCAAAAACTCGATAATATCCGAGAGCTGTCTGCGGCTCTCTCTCAATTCTTCCCCAATTTGTTTGAGTTCGGTAATATCCTGAATCGCGATGATCGCTCTGAAAGAGGAATCCATCGATTCGAGCGGCGCGGCTGTCAAGACAACATCCCGAAAAACGCCGTCTTTTCGGCGAAGCCTTGTTTGGACGGAAGCCAGACCGCGTCCCGGAAGATCTGCGTACAACTCCCGGCCTACCCGTTCATATTCCGCTTCATTTTCGTACAGCATCCGTGTTGTGTGCCCGATCATGTCGAACTCAGAATAGCCGAAAGCGTCGTACCAGGTTTTGTTTGCGCGCTCATAAACACGGTCTTTCATGATGGACAGACCCACCGGCGCCATTTCGAACATGCTTCGAAGCGTCGCCTCGCTCTGTCGCAGAGCATCCTCAGCCCGCCTGCGCTCCCGCTCCTCAATATCCCGTTGCAGCCTGGCGTTGAGAATGGGCGAAATGCGATTGCCGATTACGGCCAGAAACTCCTTATCCTCCTCCGTATACCCGCCTTCCTTGTTGGCAACGGAGGTCAGCCCGATGGTCTTTTCTCCGAAAACAATCGGGGAAGTTAAAAAATTTTCAATTCGAATATGGCCCTTTGGAATGTTGAAAGGACCGTCTGAAATAAAGGGCTTCCGCTCCCGGACAGCCTTTCCCCAGAGGCTCTCGCCCCAGGCATCGGCCGGAAAGACGATGGACTTGTCGGCTACGCGGCAGGCCGTCCAGATATCTTTGGTCAGGCTGGGAATAACGAGGTCGCCGTTTTCGCCGATATATCCGAAAATTCCGAACCCGCTCTTCGTCGCCTGAAGAATAATATCCAGAACCTGTCCATACATCTCTTCGTCCGGGATGGTAAGGAAGATAAGAAAAATCTGGTCCAGAATGGTTTGCCTGAATTCGGACGACCGCTCGTTCACGCTTTTTTCAAAATCTTTGAAATTCTGCTGTTCAGTCACTCAGCATAACTCCTGTCAATGTCTGGCGGAATTCCCCAATAAAACAACCTCGGCCGGTAATCTTGTAATTGTTCACGGCGTTGTTACCAAAATTCACGGAATAAAGCAAGCGATATATTTTAATAATTTCAAAGAGATAAATATATTCGCTTTTTTGAACGCCGGGCTGCCTCCTCGCCCGATCCATGTTCGGCGCTTTGATTTCCCTGCACCAGTGATAAGAATATTCATGGTCTCCTGCATTCTCAGGCAACCCGCTTGCCATAGATAACCCGCCCTCAATAAACAGCAGGCCGATCACCTTGAAATTTTGAATGAAGTTTTCATGTGTTTTTGTAACACGCTTCCGGTGTCGAATTTTTTTTCTAAGAACGCTGTTTTTTTATTGTCCAAGCGATAAATGTCTCGAAACATGGCTGTCCGCTTTCACGATGCCGGATTCGGTTTTCTGCATTAAAGTTTCCGTCCGGCTCGAAGTTGAACGGCAAAGTTGATGTTTTATATTTTAGCGAGTAAAATCAATAAGATCCTTTTATGGCGATTCCGGTCTTGACAGGACAATTCGTTATGTGGTATTAAAGCAAAAATTTTGTTGCATAGCCATTGTTTAAAACATGCCGGATATAGTTAATCTCTTTTGTTATCAAGTAGTTGTTGATTGATTTCTGCCGAGTGGATATGCAAAAGAAAATTACATTTTTTGCGCTGAGCCATACTGGATCCTGTTCAAAACGTTTTGCCGTATCGCTAAAGCAGATGTTTTTCTTTGCAATGGCAGCCAGCGTCCTTCTCGTTGTATCCGGATATATGTTCTGGGATTATTGGCATCTAAAGCGGGTTTCCTTCCGGAGTCTTACGCTGAAAGATACGGTTGCCAGTCAGAGAGAAGAAATTCTAAATCAGCGCGAGCAGATTCAACGTTTTGCAAACGACATCAATTCATTAAAATCCCGTCTCATCGAACTCTCCAGCCTTGAAAAAAAAGTACGCGATTTGTCCAAAATGAAACAATCCGAAAAGCCGGGCAGCATTTTTGGCATGGGCGGGCCGGCGCCCGAAGATCTGGACACCAGCATCGCTTTGTCTGACAAGCACAATCAGCTGGTTCGGGAGATGCACGAACAGATAAAGGTATTGGATCAGACCTCAAGAGTGCAACATGACGAATTCGAAGATCTTCTGAAATATCTTGAAGACCAGCGGACGACACTGGCATCCACCCCTTCGGTCTTTCCCATATCCGGAAGGATTTCGTCTGGTTTCGGATATCGAAAATCTCCATTTAACGACTTGAGAGAGTTTCACAAGGGATTGGATATTTCTGCTCCATCTGGAACTCCCATTATTGCAACTGCCGCCGGAATCGTGACTTTTTCAGGAACCAAGGGATTCTGGGGAAACCTCATCGTGATCGACCACGGTCATGGCGTGGTCACCCAATACGCACACGCAAAGAAGCTGCTTAAAAAACGGGGAGATGCCGTCAAGCGCAACGAGGTTATCGCCCTGGTCGGCAGCACCGGTCGCAGTACCGGCCCGCATGTCCATTACGAGGTTCATCTGAACGGAATTCCCGTAAACCCGAAGAAATACGTTTTAAATTAAACCCTTCGCTCATTGCTCTCCGGTTGTTCAGCCATTCCTGATGATGATCAATTAATCCCTGATTTGCGGTCAAGAATTACAACTCCGAAACAAAAGATTTTATAAAGTATCCGGTGGAATTCCGATAAAGCTTGTGTTAGCCTGAAAAGCATTCGTCAAGCACAGTTTTTAAGTCAGATGGATTCAAAATTCGTCGTTTTATAAAAAATTCTCAGCAGGTTGAAATAGGTGGCGGAGGATAAGATCAAAAATGCTTTTAAACCTGTTAACCAAAGTATTTGGAAGCAAAAATGAAAGAGAGTTGAAGAAACTCAAGCCCCTGGTTGAGAAAATCAACGCCTTGGAACCCGGCATCAAGGCTATGAATGATGAGGCATTAAGGGGACTGACCGCGGATTTCAAACAGCGGCTCGAAAATGAAGAGCCTCTGGAAAACATACTGTCTGAAGCCTTTGCAGTTGTCAGGGAGGCCTCCCTTCGAACCCTGCATATGCGTCATTTTGACGTTCAGCTCATCGGGGGGATGGTGCTGCATCAGGGAAAAATATCGGAAATGAAAACCGGCGAGGGCAAAACGCTGGTGGCCACACTGCCCGCGTATTTAAACGCCCTGACGGGCAAAGGCGTCCATGTGGTAACCGTCAATGATTACCTGGCCCGAAGAGACACAGAATGGATGGGCCAGATCTATCGCTTTCTCGGCCTGACGGTGGACTGCATCGTGCATGGATTAAATGATTCCGAGAGAAAGAAGGCCTATGGAGCGGATATTACCTACGGCACCAACAATGAGTTCGGATTTGATTATCTGCGCGACAACATGAAATTTGACAAGGACTCCCTCGTGCAACGGCCTCTGCATTACGCCATTGTCGACGAGGTTGACAGCATTCTGATCGATGAGGCGAGAACCCCCCTGATCATTTCAGGACCGGCGGAAAAATCCACCCATCTGTATTATGCGGTCAACGGCATCATTCCAAGGCTGAAATCGGAAAGGGACTACGTTATTGACGAGAAGGCCAGAACGGTAACGCTGACCGAAGAGGGCGTTGCCAGAACAGAGGAAGCGCTTCAGGTCGACAACCTGTTTGACCCCAAGAATATGGAGACACTGCATCATGTCAACCAGGCGCTCAAGGCGCATACCCTGTTCAAATGCGATGTGGACTATATCGTAAAAAATGGCGAGGTGATCATTGTTGATGAGTTTACCGGCCGTCTGATGCCCGGAAGGCGTTACAGCGACGGATTGCATCAGGCGCTGGAAGCCAAGGAAAATGTGAAAATCGAAAACGAAAACCAGACTCTGGCGACGATTACCTTTCAGAATTACTTCCGCATGTATGAGAAACTGGCCGGCATGACCGGTACGGCCGATACCGAGGCGGCGGAGTTCAAAAAGATATATAATCTGGATGTGGTTGTCATTCCGCCAAATATGCCCATGATTCGCAAGGATTTTCCGGACGTGATCTACAAAACGAAGCGGGAAAAATACGAAGCGGCGCTCGATGAAATCGAACAGCTTCACGCCAAAGGGCAGCCGGTTCTGGTGGGAACCGTATCCATTGACGTTTCGGAGGCCCTGAGTCTGAAGCTCAAGCGCAGGGGCATCGCCCATTCGGTGCTAAACGCCAAAAACCACGAAGCCGAAGCGGAAATCGTATCCATGGCGGGTCAGAAGGGATCGGTGACGATTTCAACCAACATGGCGGGCCGTGGAACCGATATCGTTCTGGGTGAAAGGGTTACCGATCTGGGCGGGCTTCACATTCTCGGAACCGAGCGGCACGAGAGCCGACGCATCGACAACCAGCTTCGCGGGCGATCCGGGCGGCAGGGTGATCCGGGGTCCTCGCGGTTCTATCTTTCCCTTGAAGATGATCTGCTGAGAATTTTCGGCGGGGAACGCATGACCATGATCATGGAAAAACTCGGTATGCAGGAAGGTGAACCCATTGAACACGGTTTGATCAGCAAGGCGATTGAAAATGCGCAGCGCCGGGTGGAGGGTCACAATTTTGATATACGGAAGCATATTCTCGAATACGACGACGTGATGAACCAGCAGCGGGAAGTGATCTATCAGCAACGGCGCGAGATCCTCTGCGAGGAAAGCCTGAAGCCTTCCATTATGGAAATGATTCGTGAACGGGCCGAAAACATTGCCGACAGGATCGCCGGAGAAAATTCACCGGGCGAACCGTGGGATTTAAAATTACTGGCCGATTCTGTCTTCGATCAGTTCAACTTTCGTCTGACGATTGATGAAAGCCGGCTGGAGAATCTTGACGCGGAAAATCTGGCGGATCTGATCTTTGATGCGGCCGTCGAGCGCTATGAAGAAAAAGAGCGGCAGATCGGTTTCGATGAGTTCAGGCGCCTGGAGCGGTTTGTGATGCTTCAATGCGTGGACAATCTCTGGAAAGACCACCTGTTGAATATGGATCATCTCAAGGAGGGGATCGGTTTGAGAGGGTACGCGCAACAGAATCCGCTCATCGCATATAAAAAAGAAGGTTTTGAGATGTTTCAGGAGATGGTGTCCAAAATCCAGGAACAGACCGTTGGCATACTGGCGCGCGTTCAGCCGGTCAAACCCACGGAAATGGACGAATTGCGGAAGCCCGATGATCAGAACCTCGTTTTTTCTCATGGTGAAGGCTCTGCCAGAAAGCAGCCGGCTCGGCGCGACGAGTCCAAGGTCGGAAGAAACGATCCCTGCCCTTGCGGCAGCGGTAAAAAATACAAGAAATGTTGCGGTCAGTAAGGGGCCGACCGGTAAATTTTATTCTGCACCCGAATGCGATTCTTTACAAATTCCCGGGAGAGTGTTTATATTTATTAAAAAATGGACTTGGGCGTAATTATACATCGCCGAGTCCTCTCCGGGAATGGAGTTTATGATGGAACTGCAACCGGCTTTTTGATTCCGGGCGGAAGCCAAGTTTCATTCCGGATCTGTGTGTAGAGGATAATGGATGTCGCCTGTTAATGCCGACCTTCAGGAAAATATTTCAACCCGAACACGCAAGAAGATCGCAGAGCCTTTCCAATATAAAGTGATTCTGCTTAACGACGACTATACGACGATGGAGTTTGTGGTTCAGGTGTTGATTCATATATTCCAAAAGCCGCTGGAAGAGGCGATGAAAATTATGCTGTCGGTTCATCGCCAGGGGGCTGGATTATGCGGGATTTATCCCAGAGAGGTCGCCGAAACCAAAGCCAATTTGGTCCATGCGCTTGCACGGGAAAAGGGGTTCCCGCTTCAATGCGCCGTGGAGAGAGCGTAAGACAATGATCAGTAAGGAATTGAGCGCCACATTGGGTTTTGCCGTCAGTGAGGCAAAAAAACGCCGCAACGAGTATGTCTGCGTGGAGCACCTGCTGTTTGCCATTTTGCATGATCCCGCAGGCAGGCTCATCATTGCGCACTGCGGAGGCAACGCAGACAATCTGATATCCGCGCTGGAACATTTTTTCGGCGAGCAGCTTGAGCGAATCCCCGATGACAGCGATTACGTTCTTCAGCAGACCGTCGGTTTTCAGCGCGTCATTCAGCGTGCGCTGAATCATGCTCGGTCGGCCGAAAAAAAGCAGGTGGAAGTCGGCGATATTCTGGCCTCCATATTTCTGGAAAAAGATTCATATGCCGAATACTTTCTCAGCGCAGAGGGTATTACCCGGCTGGACGTTTTGCAGTACATCTCTCACGGATTGCGTTCGGATTCCGCTCCGCTGGGAACCGATGGCCGAAAACTGGACCGGGTAGATAAAAAAGAACAAAACGATCTCATCGAGTCTTTTACCGCCGATCTGGTGCTGATGGCTTCCATGGGAAAGCTTGATCCCTTGATCGGTCGTGAATTGGAGATGGAGCGCACGCTTCAGGTACTCTGCCGTCGCAGAAAGAACAACCCCGTTTTCGTCGGAGAAGCCGGAGTCGGAAAGACCGCCATGGCGGAAGGCCTTGCGCTCAGCATTCATGAGGGACGGGTTCCCGACCTTCTCAGGAATATGAGGATATATTCCCTGGACCTGGGCGGCATGCTGGCCGGCACCAAATTTCGAGGTGATTTTGAACATCGCTTGAAAGGGGTTATCTCTGAGCTTAAAAAAAGGGAAAATGTCATTCTCTTTATTGACGAGATTCACACGCTGGTCGGAGCCGGCGCCACGTCCAGCGGGTCGATGGATGCCGCCAATATTTTAAAACCCTTTCTTTCGAGCGGGGAGATTCGCTGTATCGGCGCCACCACCTACGAGGAATACAAGAACCATTTTGAAAAAGACCGGGCCCTTTCCCGTCGATTTGAAAAAATTGAGATTCTGGAACCATCGGTCGAAGAATCATTCAAAATTCTAAAGGGCCTGCGTCAGCGGTATGAACAGCATCACGGCATTCGATTCACTGATCAGGCCCTGAGGTCGGCCTGCGAATTGTCCGCAAAATATATTCATGACCGGTTTCTTCCAGATAAAGCTATTGATGTGATCGACGAGGCAGGTGCTTCTGTTCGTCTGAGCGGTGCTTCGCGGCGCAAAAAAATCGGATCCTCCGACATTGAGCTGATCGTCGCCAAGATGGCCCGGATTCCAACCCTTCGAGTGTCTCTTTCCGATCGTCAGCGTCTGGAAAATCTGGAAAACGAACTCAGGCAGGCGGTTTTCGGCCAGAATCCCGCTATCGCCTCCCTGGTTTCAGCCATCAAACGTTCTCGCGCCGGTTTGGGCCAGCCGGAAAAGCCTGTCGGATCATTCCTGTTTACGGGTCCGACCGGAGTCGGCAAAACCGAAGTGGCCCGGCAGCTGGCACAGATTATGGGCGTTGAATTCATTCGATTCGACATGAGCGAGTATATGGAAAAACACGCGGTGGCAAGGCTCATCGGCGCGCCGCCGGGCTATGTCGGATTTGATCAGGGCGGGCTGTTGACCGACGGCATTCGTAAGCATCCTTACAGCATATTGCTTCTGGATGAGATTGAAAAAGCGCATGCGGATGTGTTCAATATTTTGCTTCAGGTGATGGATCATGCCACGCTGACGGATAACAATGGTAAGAAAGCCGATTTCCGAAATGTGATTCTGATCATGACATCCAATGCGGGAAGCCGAGAGATCGCCTCAGCGAGCATCGGTTTCCGTGAACAGTCCAAGGATGTCCTGTCCAAGGGGGAAAAAGCGATTGAGGCATATTTCAGCCCCGAGTTTCGAAACCGCCTGGATGCCATCATCGCCTTTCAGTCTTTGAGCCACGAGGTCATGAAGCGGGTGGTGGATAAATTTCTCAATCAGCTTAGTGTGCAACTGTCCGCCAGAAAGGTTTATCTGACAGTTGCACGGGAGGCGAGAAACTGGCTGGCCAGAAAGGGTTATGATCCGAAATTTGGAGCAAGACCCCTGTCACGGCTTATCCAGACTCAAATTAACGATGTCTTGTCCAATGAGATTCTTTTCGGCCGGCTGGAAAAAGGCGGAAATGTCGAAGTCGAGCTGATGGATGACGCACTCAAATTTCAGTATACCTGAGCGGTGAATGCCTGTTTTTCTGCTCTCCGACGCCATATCATTTCCGCCCGTTCATCTTGCCGAACCCGACGGTCTTCTGGCAATCGGTGGAGACCTGACCGCTGAACGCCTGCTGTATGCCTATCGAGAGGGAATATTCCCCTGGTACCCCGAAAGGAGCCCGATTCTGTGGTGGTCCCCGGATCCCAGGCTTGTGCTGTATCCAGATGAGATCCACATATCCAGAAGTCTGCGCAAGGAACTCGGGCACAGGCGTTTCAAGGTCACGGCAGACCGCGCTTTTCACAGTGTGATCCGGCAATGCGCCGCGGTTCGCCTTGAAACCGGTGATCCGACCTGGCTGAACCGGGAGATGATTCTGGCCTACGACCGTCTCTTTGATTGCGGACTGGCTCATTCCATCGAGGTCTGGCAGCAATCCAGACTGATGGGGGGACTTTATGGTGTGGCACTGGGCCGGTGTTTTTTTGGTGAATCCATGTTCTCACGGGCCAACAACGCTTCCAAGGCGGCACTGGTTGCTTTGTGCCAATATCTTAGAGGCAGGGAGTTTGGCATGATAGATTGCCAGGTGGCATCCGATCACCTGATGCGACTTGGCGCGAGGGAAATTCCACGCACCAGCTTTCTGTCCGAACTCAAGAATCTGCTGACATTTCCGGATGTATCCGGTCGCTGGACCTTTATGGAGGATCTTTTGGAAATCGATATAACTTCATCATATACTGCATGATCGCTTGAAATTTCCAAGGATAAGGGATAAGATATTTATAAAACAATATAAGCACTTACAAAAAAAAGTTGAATCCAGAATAATGTTTTTCAGAGATTTTTCCGGAAATGGTGGATCAAGGGGTCTTTCATTTTTATTCTGAGTATGACAGGCGTTTAGCGATTGACTGAGGCGGTCTGATTAAGATAATGTTTTATAAAATGTACACCGTACCTTCTTGCTGTTTGGGAGTTCCGTGAGAGGTTGTCAAAACTTTTGTTATATACTTGTTCAAATAACCCAATGAACTTTTTTCGTAAAAGCTCAGGGTAGGAGTCCGGCTTTCGGATTGATTGCATCGCGGCTTAAATGGAAAAGGGTTAGCAAGCCTGAGCTAACCCTTTGATTTTTGAGCGCGCCTGGCACGACTCGAACGTGCGGCCTACGGATTAGAAGTCCGTTGCTCTATCCAACTGAGCTACAGGCGCATGCAAATGATGGGCTGCAAATAGCATAAGTGCGTCGGCATGTCCATAGAAAAGAGCGCTCCGGCACTCTGTCGAAGATTGTAAGATTGTAAAGGCTGGTTATGAAAACACCGAAAAATAGGCGCCCCGGAATTTCAAAAAAAACCGGAAGCGAAAGACATCCAGACAGCGAAGAGGCGGCCGGCAATAACGCTTCGAACGCAGCAGCGCTGGTCAAATATGACCCCCTTCAGCGCTATCTGATGGAAATCAGCCGGTATAAGCTTTTAACGCGTGAAGAAGAAATCGAGCTGGCCGTTCGAATGAGCGAACATTCGGATTCGGACGCCGCCTACAGACTGGTGACAGCCAATCTTCGGCTGGTTGTCAAAATCGCTTTGGAGTTTCAAAGAGTCTGGATGCAGAATCTTCTGGATTTGATTCAGGAAGGAAATATCGGGCTGATGCAGGCGGCTTCCAAGTTCGATCCTTACAGAAACGTGAAATTTTCTTATTACGCTTCATTCTGGATCAAGGCTTATATTCTGAAGTTCATTATGGACAACTGGCGAATGGTGAAGATCGGCACCACTCAGGCACAACGCAGGTTGTTTTTCAAGCTGAAAAAGGAAAAACAAAGGTTGATCGATCAGGGATTCGATCCCAAACCCAAACTCTTGTCTCAGCGGCTGGGGGTCACGGAACAGGAGGTTGTCGATATGGATCAGCGGCTTAACAGCTGGGATGTATCCCTCGATGCTCCGCTGAAAGAAGATTCGGATACAGAACGGATCGAATTTTTAAGTGCGGATGCGGAATCCGCAGAGCAACAGGTAGCTAAAAAGCAGATCGATTCGCTTTTATATGAGAAAATTGCCCAGTTTCGAGAGCTGCTCACGCCGCGAGAGCTTGAAATTTTCGAACAGCGGATTTTTTCGGACACACCGGCAACTTTACAGGAAATCGGTGAAAGGCACGGGATCTCCAGGGAAAGAGTTCGACAGGTTGAGAAAAATATCATCAAAAAAATGCGGGAATTCTTTCAAAATGAGTTGTCGGATTTTAACTCCTATCTGGAAAACGGCTTTTCGGACTGAGGTTATGAAAAGCCTCCCCATTTAAAGTGATCGACACATGAATATGTATCAATATAAAATTCTGCCTGGTATTTGGTTGTCACACCGCGCCGGCTCCACAATGTCTTCAGGCCCAATGGATCGGATGATAAGGGCTGTGGCGTGTTTTATTCTGCTGGCTGTGGCGGGATGCGTGAAGGCACCGGTCGCTCCTTCAGCAACAGAACAACCCGGCATCACATCTTCCCCTAATGCCTATTATTTCTACATTGAATCCCAGCTGTTGAAAAAGCAGGGAAAGATTGATGATGCCCTTCAAAATCTTCAGAAAGCCATCGCTCTGGATTCGGAGTCGATTTATCTTCAGCAGGAGCTTGCCGCAATTTATCTTCACCAGAAGGATTCCGAAAATGCGCTCAAGGTGGTCGAAGAAATTTTAAAAAAGCAGCCGGATAATGTGGATGCACTGGTACTCTATGGCCGGTTAAAACAGATCGTAAAAGACCTGGATGCAGCCAGAGGAGCATACGAAAAAATCCTTTTTCTGGATCCGGATCGTCAGGATATCTATTTGCTGCTCGGCGAACTGTATCTGACTGAGGATAATATGGACGCGGCATTTGAGGTTTATTCGAGACTGGTCCGCAATCAGCCTCAGTCTTATGCCGGTTATTTCTTTCTCGGAAAAATTCACCAGCAAAGGCAGCAGTGGAATTCAGCGGAAAAGATGTTTCTCAAATCCCTAGAGCTTGAACCCGACCTGGAAGAGCCGCGTTTTGAATTGATCAGCATATACGAGCAAACAGGAAAAGTGGATCTTGTGATCCAAACCTATCAGGACATTCTCAAGCAGAATCCGCAACACGTTCGTGCCTCCATGGAGCTTGGTTCGGCGTATCTTGTGCGCGGCATGTACGATGATGCCGATGAGTTGCTGATCCCCCTGGGACAGCGCAGTCAGTGGGATCCGGAAGTCATACGCAAGTTGGTTGAATTGTATCTGACGCCAAAAAAATACGATCTTGCCATCGAAATTCTTCAAATCATGCTCAAGGGTGTTCCACAAAGTTCCGAACTTCATTACCTTCTGGCGGTCGCATACAAGGAACTTGAGCAGACGGATTCGGCTCTGGAACACTTTCTTGCGGTCAAGCCGGATTCCAGTTTTTACCAAAACGCCGCCTTTCAAATCGCCTTTATATTCCAGCAGCAGGGCAAGCTTCAGGATACGATTGATACATTCAAGAAGGTGATTGCCGCCAGTCCGGACAACCCCGAATTATATTTGTATATGGGATCCTTCTATGAGGAGATCGAAGATTTTCAAAATGCTGAAACTACATTGAAAAGCGGACTCAAACTGGATCCAAAAAACAGCGATCTTCTATTTCGCCTCGGGGTCGTCTACGATAAATGGGGCCGGAAATCGGATTGCATCGAAACCATGAAAACGGTAATCCGCCTAGAGCCTGAAAATGCCAGCGCACTGAACTATCTGGGCTACACTTATGCGGATCTTGGACAAAATCTGGATGAGGCCGAACGACTGATTCTGGAGGCCTTAAAATTCAGACCGGATGACGGGTACATCATCGACAGCCTTGGATGGGTTTACTACCAGAAGGGGTTGTACCCCAGGGCGCTGGATTCGCTCAAGGATGCCGCAGAGCGCATTCCGGATGATCCGGTCATTCTGGAACATCTGGGGGACGTCTATCTTAAGATCGATGAGCCCAGGAAAGCTCTGGAGCTTTACAGACGCGCTTTGATGAATGCTGAAAAAGACAAGGTCGAACATCTTCAGAAAAAAATTCAGGAACTCATAAATCAGGGATTTTCCGACCCATGACAAAAAGACTGATTGCCGTTCTGATGACATTTTTTTTGTGGGGCTGCGCCATGGTCGGAAAACCGCCAGCTCCACCCGTGTCCGAGGAAGCCTTATGCCTGATCGAGGCGTTGCGCCAAACCAACAAAGGCATGACCTCATTCAAGGGTATCGGAAAATTTCATTTTTGGAATCGTGCCCAATCCGCCAGTGCGCGAGTGGTGTGGGTTGGATCGGACGAAGACAGATTCCGGGTTGAAATTCTCGGAATTTCCGGACATCCGGATAGAGCCATGGCCTGCGATGGTAAATGGCTTTATCTGCTCTCCAAAACCGAGAAACGTCTTTACAAGCAGCGGTCAACCGACAGCGACCTTGGCCGCATGATTTCCATTGCCATGAAACCGCAGGATCTGGTCAGCCTGCTGGCTGGACGCGCACCGATTCCGGAATACAGTTTCGCCGAATTATTAACAGACTCCGCTCAAGGCCCCGTTCTTGTGCTGAAGAAAGATCGGCATATCGTAGAAAAAATCTTTTTTTCCGACGAGATGCCGAAAATATCGCGGATTGAACGATTCGACCGGAATGGTGAACTTCTTTTCCAGGCCGAATTTGAAGCCATACAGAACATTGATGGGTACCGCGTTCCGGAACGGCTTTCAGTCATCGGATCCGAAGCCGGTCTGGTGTTGACCGTAGAAAGATACTGGACCTTTGCGAGGGTGTCTCCTGAAACATTCAAACTGGACAGCCCGTTTTAAGGAGATCTGTGATGCATGGATCTTTCCCAATTCGATTCGAGGTCGAAAAGCCTCTCGGGAAGCTTGCCAAATGGCTTCGAATGCTTGGCATTGACGCCTCTTATCAGGGGGACGGCGGCTGGCGGCAGGAAAAGAATGCCGAATTTCCAAGGATTCGTTTAACCCGCAGCCAAAGGGTCTTGCGCGCGGGAAAGAGCGGAATGTTTATTTTTATCGAATCGGACAGCTATCTGAAGCAGCTCAGGCAGGTCATCGATGCGACGGGAATCCCGCTTTCCTGTCTGAATCCCTTCTCACGCTGCCTGAGATGCAATGTTCCGATCCTTCCGGCAACAAAGGAATCGGTACGCAGCCGGGTTCCGGATTACGTCTGGCACTCCCAGAAGGAATTCACCGTCTGTCCCCGGTGCGGCAGGATTTATTGGCCCGGAACCCATGCGGAACGGGGCAGGCAGGTTATTCAGGAACTTTTCCATATCGACAAGAACCTCGGCGTTGAAAACCATGACAAATTTGGAAAACGTTAACCTCAATGCATTGAAACAGGAATTGAGCTGCCGGGAAGAAAGGGAATTGTCGTCCTGTGCCGCCTTCAGCCGGCAGGGTATTCGAAGGTGGAAAGATCCCGGAACCGAGCAGGGATATCGCCAGAACTTTTCCCTGGACGTAGACCGGATACTGCATTCTTTGGCCTACACACGCTATATTGATAAGACTCAGGTGTTTTACCTGATTCAAAACGATCATATCACTCACCGGGTATTGCATGTTCAGCTGGTATCCAAAATTGCCCGCACCATCGGACGGTTTCTCGGGCTTAACGAAGATCTCATCGAGGCGATCGCCCTCGGGCATGACATCGGCCACACACCCTTCGGACATGACGGTGAGCGCATATTGTCCGAACTTTGCCGACGCCATGGAATCGGCGCATTTCTGCACAGCGTGCAAAGCGTTCAGTTTCTCGAACATGTCGAACGCAAGGGACGGGGCTGGAATCTCTGCCTTCAAACTCTGGACGGCATTTTATGTCATGACGGAGAGGTTCATGACAATGTCCTGATACCCAACCGTGATAAGACCTTCGAAATTCTGGAAGCGGAAATCGTTCGGAAAAAGCGCAACCCGGACTTGACACTGGTTCCCATGACACTTGAGGGCTGCGTGGTGCGGATGGCCGATACGGTCAGCTATATTGGAAGAGACGTGGAGGATGCCATCCGTCTGGGCCTGATCCGTCGGGACGATCTGCCCGCAGCTACGGTCCGGACGCTGGGAAACACCAACGGCACGATCGTATTCCGTCTGGTCACCGATATTATTCAGAACAGTTTTCAGAAAGATTGCGTGGCCTTCAGCCCGGAGGTTTCCGATGCGCTCAGGGATTTGAAGGCTTTTAATCTAGAACGGATCTATTTAAATTCCTTCATCAAGCAACACCTGAACTCCATCAAGCGGCTGTTTGGAATGTTGTTTGAAAAATACCTGAAAGACGTTGAGAGGGAAAATCACGATTCCGTCATATTTTCGGGTTTTCTGAAGGATATGGCGCCTGAATATCTGGAACGGCACTGCAAGGAAGAAATTGTACGGGATTTTATCTCGGGCATGACGGATCGGTATTTCATCAGACAGTGCCCTGAAGAACTCAGACCGACTCCGAACAGAGATCTTCCTTCCGGGGATCGCTATGCATGAACCCAGGACTTACCGGTTTGCGGCAAGAAGCGGCCGCTGGATCAGTTTTGAAGTCCATGCGCAGGAGACCGATCTTTTCATCCAGGCCCATCGGAATCTGGAAAAGATCGGACGGGAACTGGCGATTAACTGCCGGGGTTTTTTAGAATCTTATATCGCTGGTTGTCCCGAATTTTTGCACGCCATTGAACCTTGGCAGGTGCGTGGCCCTGCCCCGGAAATCGTTCGGACCATGGCATGGGCCGGCCAAATGGCCGGAGTGGGCCCCATGGCCTCTGTGGCCGGCGCCATAGCCGAAAGTGTTGGAACGGGGCTGCTGAATTTCAGCCCCGAGGTGGTGGTTGAAAACGGCGGGGATATCTTCTTGAAGGTGAATGAACCGGTTGTAATCGGCATTTTTGCCGGGAATTCACCCCTCAGCATGAAGATGGGCATTCGCCTGCAAGGCCGGAACGAACCGTTTGGAGTATGCACCTCATCCGCAACGGTAGGGCATTCCTTGAGTTTCGGCAGAGCGGATGCGGTATGTGTGATATCCAGCAACTGCGCACTGGCAGATGCCGCCGCAACTGCGCTGTGTAACCAGATCCGATCTTCAAAGGATATTTCAAAGGTCATTGAGATGGGTAAAATTATACAGGATATAGAAGGCATCGTTGTGGTTCTGGGAAAAAATATCGGATTCTGGGGAAAGATCGAGGTTGTGCCGCTGACAGGAAAAAAAGGTTGAGTTTTGGATGCAAAAAGGGTAACTGAAAGGATTTGAAATCCTGTATTCATGCTAATCCTTTGATAGTGGAAATATCCGGCATGCAAACCCTGTGGGCGCCGTGGCGAATTGAATATATACTCGGTGAAAAGGAGCAGGACTGTATTTTTTGCAAATCCTTCCTGCATGACAACCCGCTCACCCTTTTTAAAGGTAAAACCAGCATGGTCCTGATGAACAAGTTTCCTTACATCAACGGCCATCTACTGGTCGCTCCCGTTCGGCACGCATCCGGGCTTAATCAACTTGGCCGGGATGAACTTTCCGATTTGATGGTCTTGATCAGAGAATCCGCAAGTATTCTGAAGCAGACGATTCATCCGGACGGTTTCAATGTGGGATTGAATTTGGGTAAGGTAGCCGGCGCCGGCATAGAGGAACATCTGCATTGTCATATTGTTCCACGCTGGTTTGGCGATACCAATTTTATGACGGTTCTGGGCGATGTTCGCGTCATACCGGAACACGTGCAGGCAACTCGTGACAAATTAAAGCCCTTCTTCGATAAACTTGATTTAACAAGCTTAATTTAGGGAGAAATAATATGAAGAAAGTGAAGATCGGTCTGTTGGTGATTATCTTGGCATTCATCGCGCTGTTTATTTACCAGAATCAGGAATATTTTTTGTCGCAACCGACTTTCAATCTTAATCTGAAGTTTGTCTCCTACAGCTTTCCGGGAGTTTACAATGCAGTTCTGGTGCTGGGATTCTTTGTCTTGGGATTTCTGATCGCATATATTTCCAGCCTGGCCGTTCGTTTCAAGGCAAGAAAGGAAATACGCAACCTCAACTGTGCGGTGGATTCGAATATGCAGAAGATATCTTTCCTGCAAAGCGAACTGGATTCTTACAAAGGACGCGCGCCTGCGGCCGGCGCCACAACCGCTGGCACACAAAACGCCAGTTGAAGCATTTTACAAAACGGGTTCCCAATTTTCAAACACCTTGTCCCGCATAGGCAAAAGGCAGTCGCCTTTTGCCTATGCGCGTTTTCTGAAACAGCCGGATGACCCGGCTGTTTTAAAACAGATGCCATTAAACCGATGCGTTCTTCAACCGCAACCCCCATGATGCGTCAGTACCTTTCGGTAAAGGAAAAGCACCCCGATGCCCTTCTGTTTTATCGAATGGGAGATTTCTATGAAATGTTTTTTCAGGATGCGGAACTGGCATCACGAGCACTTGAAATCACTTTAACATCGCGAAACAAAAAAGACGATTCGCCGGTACCCATGTGCGGTGTGCCGGTTCGGGCCGTCCAGGGATATATCGCCCGGCTGATTGAAATGGGATTCAAGGTGGCCATCTGCGATCAGGTTGAAGACCCTTCGACGGCCAAAGGCCTTGTCAAAAGAGAAGTATCAAGGATCATCACGCCGGGCATGATCATCGAAAACGAACTGCTTGACGCCAGATCCAATAACTACCTTCTGGCATTGCACAGTGATCATGAGAAAACCGGGCTTTCCTGCCTAGATATTTCGACGGGCGCCTTTCGAATGGTTGAGTCCGAAAATTCCTATACGATTCTCGACGAGGCGCTGAGGATATCTCCCAGAGAGGTGCTGCTGCCTGAAGCTTTCCGAAACGATGCTTTGCGGGTTCCTCTGATCAGGAAGTTCGATGGCCGGGTCGTTACTTTCATTGAAGACAGAGCCTTTGATTATGCCGAGGCACGTGGACGGCTGATCGCGCAATTCAAAACCCGATCCCTTGAAGGATTCGGATGCGAAGAGATGCGGCAGGGAGTGTGTGCGGCAGGAGCGCTTTTGTATTATGTTCAGGAGACTCAAAAACAGGCGGTCGGGCATTTTGCCGGTATTGAAACCTACAGTCTGGACAGTTGCCTGCTGGTCGATGACCTGTCGTGCAGAAATCTTGAACTGTTAAAAAATATCCGGAATGGAAGCCGGCAGGGCGCCCTGATCGAGGTAATCGACAAAACGCATACCGCCATGGGTGGGCGGATGATGCGTCAATGGCTGCGTTATCCGCTTCTGGACACAGAGGCCATAAAAACACGGCAGGATGCAGTGCAGGAGGCCATAGAGAAATCCAGAATTCGCAAAGCAATTCAGGAAACGCTTCGATCAGTTTATGACCTTGAACGCCTGGGAAGCAGAATCGTGATGGGACACGGCAACGCCAGGGATCTTCTGGCAATAAAGCAGTCCCTTGAGATGGTGTTTCCAGTCCTGACTCAGCTTGAATCCTTTCGTTGCCCGCTATTTTCCATAGAAGAAGATCCCGGCCCGCTGGCGACGCTGGTCGAAAAAATAGAAAAGTCCATCCTTGATGATGCGCCACCTGTCCTTCACGAAGGCCGAATCATCAAACCGGGTTTCAACGCACAGCTTGACGAGCTGATTGAAATCAGCACTGGCGGCAAGCGCTGGCTTATCGAATTTGAAGCCAGAGAAAAAAGGGCAACGGGAATCAATTCCCTGAAAGTCCGTTACAACAAGGTGTTCGGGTATTACATTGAAATTCCGAAAGGCAGAATTAATGAGGCGCCGGACCATTACGTACGCAAGCAGACCCTGGTCAATGCCGAGCGGTATATAAACGATGAGCTGAAGACCTACGAGGCCGATGTTCTGGGTGCCGAGGAACGGCGAGCGGCGCTTGAGTACGAAATCTTTGATGAAATCCGCCAGGCGGCAATCCTTGAAAATCCAAGGATTCAAAAGATTGCCCGGTTCGTGGCCAGACTCGATTGTCTGTCGGCTTTAGCGGAGATCGCTGAAACAAACCACTATTGTCGACCGGAAATCAACACAGACGGCTGCATTGAGATCGAACAGGGTCGGCATCCGGTGATCGAACAGATGATGCGCGGCGAACGCTATGTGCCCAACGATATCCGCCTTGATATGCATGACAACCAGGTTCTGGTGATAACCGGGCCCAACATGGCCGGCAAATCAACTGTGCTGCGGCAGACGGCCCTGACGGTCGTCATGGCTCAGATGGGATCCTTTGTCGCTGCGGAAAAGGCATCGATCTGCGTTACCGACCGGATTTTTACCCGTGTCGGCGCCCTGGACAATCTCTCCCAGGGGCAAAGTACCTTTATGGTGGAAATGGAGGAAACAGCCCGCATATTGCACAACGCCACAAAAGACAGCCTGGTGATTCTGGATGAAATCGGACGGGGAACCAGTACATTTGACGGGTTGAGCATTGCGTGGGCTGTGGCGGAATACCTGCATGACCTGAAATTCAAGGGCGTCAAAACCCTTTTTGCCACGCATTATCACGAACTGACGGATCTATCCTTGACAAAGTCAAGGATGAAAAATTACAACATAGCCGTCAAGGAATGGAATGAAGAGATTATCTTTCTGCGCAAGCTGGTCGAAGGAGGCACGAACCGCAGTTACGGGATTCAGGTAGCGCGCCTGGCCGGCATCCCCGATACGGTCATTTCAAGGGCCAAGCAGATCCTGGCCGATATAGAAGAGGGGAAAAAACCGCATCTTTGCAGATGCCCCGATACTGCGACCAAAGCTGAAGCACTTCGAAAACCCGTTCAGCTTGATTTGTTCCAGAATCATTCAGATCAGATCCTGGCCAAGCTGCAAGGATTGGACATATATAGAATGACGCCTCTGGACGCGTTGAACTGCCTGAACGAACTTCAGGAAAAAATAAAGACCATACCCGTATAACACATGGTTTTCATCTGCGATCACAAACAACATTGGTGTAGAAAAGCGACTTTTCTCAAGGCCGGAATAAAATTCACTGTCTGTCTGGTTCTGGCTTTTGTACTGTCCGGGGTTTTCAATCCTGATCGATGCCCCGCCCAGGATCCCAAAGAACTTTACATGAAAGCGGATCGCAGTTATCGTCAGATGGTCGAAAATCCATCCAAACGACAGTACCGGCAAAACTGGAAAATCTGCATTGAACAGTTTGAGCAGGTGTATCGCAGCGATCCAACGGGTCCATGGGCTGCAGCAGGCTTATATATGTCCGGAAAGCTTTTCCTGGAACTTAACCGATACTCAGGGCGGAAGGCGGATGAAAAAGAGGCGGCGGATATTTTCAGCCGTATCGTAAAACGTTTCCCCAAAAGCCGATATTGTGAAAAAGCCCAAGCAGAGCTGGATAGGCTTACCGTCACTCCTATCAAGGAATCGGTGAAAAACGAAACAACTCAAAAGCCCGCCTTGGTGCAGGAATCTGAAAATCATGTAAAGGATTCTGTGCTTACGGGTGCAGCTGTTGTGGAAGAACTGCGTTTCTGGTCAAATCCAAGCTACACCCGGGTCGTCGTCAATGCGGATAATGAGACAACCTTTACGCATCACATTCTTAAAAAAGATCCTTCGATCGGCAAGCCCCCACGGCTTTATGTGGACATGGCCAACAGCCGTCTGCGCAAGGATATGCAAACAAACATTCCGATCAACGACGATCTGCTCAGCAATGTCCGGATCGGACAGTATACACTGGATTCGGTTCGGGTGGTTGTGGATATCAAATCGTTTCGAAACTATAAGATATTCTCTCTGAAAAATCCTTTCAGAATTGTTATTGACGTCTGGGGTGAAGAACGTCAAACCGCTTCAAAATCCCCCGGCCAACCGATCGCGCCCGATTCGAAAAGCAAACTTTCTCCGGGCGCTTTGGCCAAGCAGCTGGCGCTTGGCGTCAGGCGCATCGTCATCGATCCGGGACACGGCGGGAAGGACTTCGGGGCTCCAGGACATGTTAAGGGCGTTCACGAAAAGGATATTACACTGCAGATTTCCCGCCGTCTGGCCAAAAAAATTGAAAAAGACCTTGGCTGCGAGGTAATTCTGACGCGGAACAGCGACCGATATCTGACTCTGGAAGAAAGAACCGCGATCGCCAACACCAAAAATGCGGATCTCTTTATTTCAATTCATACCAATGCAGCCAAGAGCAGCAACGCCAACGGCATTGAAACCTACTTTTTAAATCTTGCCACCGATGATGACGCAATCTTGGTGGCGGCGCGCGAAAATGCCACTTCAACCAAAAATATCAGCGATCTTCAGTCCATCCTCAATGATCTGATGTTCAATGCCAAAGTCAATGAATCAAGCCGCATGGCGGGGCACGTTCATGAATCCGTAATCAGCCGGATGCGAAGCGTTTATCCGGACATTCGCAATAAAGGGGTAAAGCAGGCGCCTTTTTATGTTTTGCTGGGCGCACAGATGCCTTCGATCCTGGTAGAGACTTCGTTTATCAGCAATCCTAAAGAATGTCGAAGGCTCACCAATGCCAAGTATCAGGATCATCTGTGTGAAGGTATTTTCAAGGGTGTTCGAAAATATATAATCGAGCTTAATCCGACGGCGTATTCAGCGAAACACGGAGGGGATTCACGAGGATAGGAAGCATATTTTTTTCTTGACAGGACGTGGTGCAATTTTTTATAGAAATCAAAACAATACCGCCGAAAAGACAGAATTTTTGAGACGTCGAATTGGGGAGGCATCGCGTTGCAGTTATTGTTCCGCCTCAGTTTTCTTGGGCTTTATGGAAGACTTTCTTTTTTTCGAAGGTCTATCCATGGGCTGAATCCGTAAGGCGGAAATCAAAATTCGGAACTAAAACCATGGGTGGACGGAAAAATCTCAACCCATGGTTTTGTTGTTTTCTGGGCCGTGGGTTTTAACCCGCGGCCTTTTTCATTAAAATTTTATTGGCATGGGACCGGATTTCTGGTACCCCACAGATAACACGAAGGATTTAGCAAAGGAGCAGGCCATGATTTACGACATCAGGCATGAAACCATGCCGAGAGAAGACTTGGAATCACTTCAACTGCGTCGGCTTCAAACGTCTTTGGAACGAGCCTATGCGATGGTTCCCTTTTACAGAAAACGTTTTCAGGAAGCGGGAATCACCCCCGGTCAAATCCGATCGCTGGCAGACCTGAAAAACGTTCCATTTACTACCAAGCAGGACTTGCGGGATAATTACCCTTTCGGCATGTTTGCCGTTCCCATGGATATGGTGGTACGCATCCATGCGTCTTCGGGTACAACGGGCAAACCGACCGTGGTCGGGTATACGGCGCGCGACATCCAGACATGGGCCGAACTCATGGCCAGATCTCTGGCCGCCGGCGGCGCCAACTGCGATGATATCATTCATAATGCATACGGATACGGGCTTTTCACAGGAGGACTGGGCGCTCATTACGGAGCCGAGAAGCTCGGCGCATCGGTGATTCCGGTTTCCGGCGGAAATACCAAACGCCAAGTCTTGATCATGAAGGACTTCAAGCCCACCATACTGACCTGTACGCCCTCCTATGCCCTTCACCTTGCCGAGGCGGCCGAAGAAATGGGGGTTTCTTTTGCGGATCTAAACTTCAAGGCCGGCATTTTCGGCGCCGAACCCTGGTCTGAAAACATGCGCGAGGAAATCGAACGCAAACTGTATCTGGCTGCCATCGACATTTACGGGCTGAGCGAGGTAATCGGGCCGGGTGTGTCCGTTGAATGTTATCAGGCCAAAAAAGGCCTGCATGTTTTCGAGGACCATTTCATACCCGAAATCATAGATCCGAATACCGGAGAATCACTCCCCTATGGAGAAACCGGAGAACTCGTGTTCACCTCGATAACCAAAGAGGCTTTTCCCGTAATACGCTACCGGACCCGGGACATCACATCGCTGAACTGTGAACCCTGTATCTGCGGCAGGACTCTGGTGCGGATGAACAAAGTCAGTGGCCGTACGGATGACATGCTCATTATCCGGGGCGTCAACGTATTTCCATCCCAGATCGAAAGCGTTTTGATGGAAATCCATGAGGTGGAACCCCATTATCAGCTGGTTGTGGACAGAGAGGACAATCTGGATGTTCTGACGGTCAAGGTGGAGGTCGGAGAAAAGCTTTTTTCCGATGAGGTCAAAAAGCTTCAGAATATTGAGCGCATGATTCAGAAGCATATCAAGGATTATCTTGGCGTGTCGGCCAGAGTGAAACTCGTTGAACCCAAGAGCATTCAGAGGAGCGAAGGCAAGGCGGTTCGCGTAATTGATAATCGGAAAATATAGGAGACCTGCTTCATCGGTGAATATAACCAAAGGGAGGTTGCGCATGAAAGTCCAGCAGATTTCGGTTTTTCTTGAAAATAAATCCGGGCGTCTGGCCGAAGTGGCATCCATTCTGGCTGACGCCAATGTGAACATTCGGGCCCTTGCCCTGGCTGACACCAGCGATTTCGGAGTCCTGCGGCTGATCGTCAATGATACGGCCAAGGCTGAGAAAGTTCTCAAAGACCGGGGGTTTTCCGTAGGAAAGACCGATGTGGTGGCTGCGGAAGTTGAAGACCGCCCCGGAGGCCTTTACAAAATACTGGCACTGCTGGGGCGTTCCGGGCTTAATGTCGAATATATGTATGCCTTTGTTCAGCAGAGTCAGAAGAATGCCGTGATGATATTCCGGTTTGACAACATCGATGATGCGGTCAAACTATTGCTTCATAACGGCGTGAAGGTACTCAACGGGCAGGAACTTTACGCCCTGTAAAAGTCTTTTGGAAAATATTATCTTATCCTGAAAAAATTTTGAGGGGTGTCGTGTTTTTTTGTGAAGAATTTCAGCTAAAAGTTTGACATTTTTGAGATAATCGGATTATATTATTAGATAAAATTTCGGAAAAATTATGACCGAGCAAAAAACGCTGCTCAAGCGAATATGGGGAATAGTTCTGGTAACGGCCGGAATCGGCGTCTTCTTCCGTATTCCCCAAGTGATGCCTCGTCTTGAGTCCATACAGAATCTGTCTTCGGCTTTGGGGTTCATCAAGTTCAGTTTTTATCTGCTCGGTGCGCTCCTCATCGGCGGAGGCGTGCAAAGAATCTGCGGCAGCTTGCAGAAAAAACCGGGCCAGACCGAAGCAACTCAAAAATCAAATGAACAATAGCGGTAAGGCATATGCTGATTAATTCCGTTTCAAACGACGCAAATCCGGCAGACGTTCACAGCCTCAAATCCGAGATGGAATACCGTGTCCGGCTTCAGGAAATCGGCAATAAAATTTATGCGGCCTCCAATCTCGATGAGATTCTGGTGGACCTTAAACACGAAATTACCGGGCTGTTTAATGCCGAGCGGCTGACGATTTATGTGGTCGACGGCATCAAACGGGAGATGGTGTCCCGATTCAAATCCGGAAACGAGATCGAGGAAATCCGCCTCCCCATTTCTTCGAACAGCATCGCCGGGTATGCGACCCAGAAAAACAAACTTGTCAATATTAAAAACGTCAACGATAAAGAAGAACTGGCAGCGATTGATCCAGAATTAAAGTTCGACGGCCGGTGGGACAGTGTGACAGGATTTTCGACCCGACAGGTACTGGCGGTTCCAATAACCTTCAAACGATTTCTGCTCGGCACGGTTCAACTGATCAACCAGAAAGAAGGCAATTGTTTTACCGAGAAAGACGAGCAGGCCGTAGTTGAACTGGCCAAGATTCTGGCGCTTGCCCTTTACAACCAGAAACGTCTGGCCAAAGACCGAACCAGCAAATTTGACTATTTGCTTCAAAACCACAATATCACCCAGAAGGAACTGAACAAGGCGATAGCCGATGCCCGCCAGAACAAGACTTCGATCGAAGACATCCTGATAAAAGAATATAAAATCACCAAACAGGACATCGGAAAGTCGCTGAGCAGCTACTACAAGGTTCCGTTCATCGAGTATCATCCCAATATTACAATTCCCGGAGAGCTGCTGGTCGGCCTGAAGGCCTCCTTCATGCGCAACAATTTCTGGGTTCCCCTGCGGTACGACGAAGAAGACGGAAAGGTGGTCGTTGCCATCGCCGACCCGAATGATCTTCAGAAGATCGATGAAATCAAGGCGCTTTTCCCCGGCAGGCAGTTAAAATTCTGCGTGGGGTTGCAAAAAGACATTCTTGATATTATTCAACTTTTTACCCACGATGAAAAAGAGCTCGCCGCCATTGACGATATTATTCAGCAGCTTCAGGACGAAGCGGCCGAGGTCGAAGATGAAGAGCGGCTGGTCGATGAGCAGGACAGCGCCGTGGTGCAGCTTGTCAACAAGATCGTTCTGGACGCCGCAGCCCGCGGGGCTTCAGATATTCATATCGAGCCCTTTCCTGGAAAGGAAAATACCCAGGTCCGAATCCGGGTGGACGGAAATTGCACTATTTATCAGACCATTCCTTTCAGTTACAAGAATGCCGTTATTTCACGAATCAAGATCATGGCGGGTCTGGATATTGCTGAACGGCGGAAACCCCAGGACGGAAAGATCAAATTCAAAAAGTACGGAGGGAAGGATATCGAGCTTCGTGTGGCCACCATTCCCACCCAGGGCGGCCTGGAAGATGTGGTCATGCGTATTCTGGCAGCCGGAGAGCCAATTCCCCTTGAAAAGATGGGCTTTTCGAAGAAGAATTACGAAAATTTTCTCTCCGCCATCAGCAAGCCGTATGGGATTATCTTTGTCTGCGGTCCGACCGGATCAGGTAAAACAACGACTCTGCATTCAGCTCTGGCCTATATCAACAAGGTTGAAACCAAAATCTGGACGGCGGAAGATCCTGTGGAGATCACGCAAAAAGGGTTGCGCCAGGTTCAGGTTCAACCCAGAATCGGATTTGATTTTGCCGCCGCCATGCGCGCTTTTCTGCGGGCCGACCCGGATGTCATCATGGTCGGCGAGATGCGGGACCGGGAAACTACGCATATCGGCATCGAGGCATCCCTGACCGGACACCTGGTTTTTTCCACCCTGCATACCAACAGCGCTCCAGAAAGCATCACCCGGTTGCTGGACATGGGTATGGATCCGTTTAATTTTGCCGATGCGGTACTGTGCATCCTTGCCCAGCGGTTGGTCCTGACCCTGTGCAAAAAATGCAAAGAAGCCTATCATCCTTCGCGCGAGGAATACGATGAACTGGTGCGCGAATACGGCGGGCAGGAAATTTTTAACAATCATTTCGGCGTTCCGTATGACGATGATCTGAAGCTGTATCGTCCCAAAGGATGTGAGGACTGCAATCATTCCGGATATCGCGGCCGGATGGGACTTCACGAGCTCCTGATGGGAACCGATGCCGCCAAGAAGCTCATTCAGACAAGCGCGCCGATGGAACAGATCCGGCAGCAGGCCATCGCCGACGGCATGACCACCTTACGTCAGGATGGAATTGAGAAAATCTTTGCCGGGCACTGCGACCTGATTCAGGTCCGGAAAGTGACCATCAAATAGCCCCGGCATTATCAGGGCGATGCGGCTTTCGCGGCCGCAGAAAACCGCTTGATCTGCTTTTCATAGTAAGTTCGATTGTCCGCAGCAATTGCCAGGGCCTCTTTCCCAGCCTCAACCGCCTCGACCAATCTTCCGTTCACAAAATAGCTTTCGGCCAGCGTATCCAGAATATGGGCTGACGGTTTTAATGCGGCGGCTTTTTGAGAAAGCGTCAGCGCTATATCCGGATTCCGGTAGGTTTCATCCTCGCATGTAGCCAGAAGCCATGCCAGGTTGTTGAGCGTTTCCGGGTTTTCAGGGTTCAGCGACAAGGAACGGTCGTAGGCCGAAATCGCTCCAGCATAGTTTTTGACTTCAAAGTAAAGATTTCCAAGAGCGGCATGAAGTGCGGCGTCATGAGGAGATTTTTCAATCTCACGCATCAGTATCGACTCAAAAAATTTGGCATTTAACGCTTTACCGGCCTGGCCGAAATTCAGATGATAACCTACTGTGCCGGCAATGACCAGTGCGGTCAGATATACAACGATTCCCTTCCTGACCTTTCGGTCGTGATCCGTCACCCATCTCCGGTCTGCTTCGCACTGCTCCATATAACGGATCCGCTGAGAAATGCTGAAGTGGTGCCAGTTGGGTTTATCCGGCGACACTCCGGAAGTGACGGCAATTTTTTTGAGAGCCTCGATCAGGGGGCGGCCCGTGTCCATGATTCGGAAAACATAGCAGTCGGCCTGCCGTTCGAAGTTTCTCATAAAAAATCCGAAAATAAACCGGAAATATACGATAAACATCAAGATGATCGTCAGGCTGAAAATGGTCGATGCCGCAGTGGTCTGGTTAACGCCGGTTGAATCGATCAGCAGAGTCAGCGGACTCAGATACAGCACGGTAAATACGATCAGATCGAACAGCGCGTAGGATATCAGCAGATAACCGGCAAAAAACACCAGGTAAAACACCAGATGCTTTTGCTTGACGTGACCGATTTCATGGGAGATGACCGCATCGACTTCCGTCGGCAACAGATAATACAGCATCGCATCGGTGACCAGAATGTAGCGGAACTGTCGTATCAGACCCATGACTGCGGCGGTGATCATCTTTCCACCGAAAATCGGCCACCGAAGAATCTGAGCATACCGGACGCCGGCGTACCTGCAAAGCATTTCAATTCGCGTTCGGGCGGGGCCGGGTTCCAGCGGGGTACATTTCCAGAATCTTTGAATCAAAGCCGGGCCGACAATGGCCACAAAAATAAGGAAAATCAGAAAATATAAGACTTCTCCCTCGGTGGTTGACAGAAACTGACGAAGGCCTTCAAAGGGAAGCAACTGAATCATATCCATGACGCCGGATAAAATCAGCCAGGGAATCAGAATCGGCACGGAAAAAGAGATGTTGGATACGACGTACTCCTGAAGGCTCATTTCCGATCTGTAAATTTTCCGGTAAGCCGGGTAGGCGAGGGTCCAGACCGTGCAGAGATAGACAATGAAAAGCCCCATGAAAACGACCCCTTCGACGGTGGGCGCCATGGCAAACAAGGAAAGCTGAGAAGCGAAATCCCGCAGGTTCAGAGCGTAAACATCCAAGGCGAACACGGCAAGAGCCATGATCGAGCACCGGGTCATGGCGGCTGAAAATCGGCTGTCGAGCATGGGAAGGGGCTCTTGTTCGCATCTTTGCTCGATGCGGCGAAACTGGATATGGGTTAAAGCAACAAAAGCCAGCGCAAGCACAGCGGTCCAAAACAACGCGCCTAAAAAGCCTTCGGACGGAGCTTCGGAAGGGAGGCGTGCGTTAAATATTAAAAGCGCCAGTATCAGATAAATGAAGTTGGCAAACATCGGCAGCTCTTATTCCGGGTCTATATTAATGGCTTGTAAAATCGCTGTTTTTCGCTGTATATGCATCCGCAGTAGAGCTGACGGTAGAGGTTGAGTTCTCTGGATTTTTCGATTCCGGTTTTCCATCCCTCGCGAAAATCATGATAGTAAAAAGGCACGCCCGCAGCCTTTGCCTCTGATTCGCCGATCTGCCGAATCAGGTCGTGCTGCTGAAACTTGCTGTAAAGCAGCGTGGTTGAAAACGCTTCGAATTTTCCCCGTTTTGCCAGAAGCGCCGTTGTTTTCAGACGGTCATGATAGCAGTAGCGACAACGGTCCGATTCTCTGAATACGACGTTTTGAAGAAAGCCCTCCATATCGTAGCCCTTCTGGTAGATCATCCGAAGATCAATGTCCTGTGCGTAGCTTTTCAGGGTCTGCTCACGCCTGAGGCATTCCGTAAAGGGGTGAATGTTGTTTCGATGAAAATAACCCATTGCAGAGATGCCGTTTTCCCGCAAAAAATCCAGAGGATAGACGGCGCAGGGAGCGCAGCAGATATGCAGAAGCAGCTTCAAGCTCGTCCTCCGAAAATGGCCGTCCCGATGCGGACCAGCGTGGCGCCTTCAGAAATAGCGACCTCAAAATCTCCGGTCATCCCCATGGAAAGCTCATGCATGTCGACATGAGCAATATTCTGATTTCGGATGAAATCTCGAAGATCGCGAAGCGCCGAAAAATATGGCCGGACTTTTTCAGGATCATCGAAGAAAGGAGGAATGGCCATCAGACCCCTTATGGACAAATGGCTGAATTGACTGATCTGCCGGACCAGTTCGAAAGCGTCGTCAGGATCCACACCGGATTTTGAACCCTCTCTAGCAATGTTGACCTGAATGAGAATATCTTGATTTTTTGAGATTTTTTTCGCCTGTCGGTTCAGTTCAGCTGCAAGCCTCAGGGATCCCACTGTATGGATCAGGTCGAACATTTTAACGGCAAAACGGGCCTTGTTGGTCTGAAGATGCCCGATAAAATGCCAGATCAAACCCAAATTGGCAAGGGCTTCGTATTTTTCAAGAGCCTCCTGAATGTAGTTTTCACCGAAAATCAATGCACCAGCCATGGCGGCCTCTTGAATCCGGACCGCCGGATGGGTTTTGCCCACGGTCACCAGACGGATCTCCCCGGGATTCCGCCCGCAGGCCAAGGCCGAAGCATCGATTCGCTGAATGACTTGATGTAGATTGTCTGCAATGCTCATTTATTTTATTCTGCCGGCTCTCAGGGCTACCGCCTTTTCACGGATAAGGAATTCAACCACCTCGCATACGGGAAGCCCGACCACGTTGGTATAGGAACCATTGATGCTTTTGACGAGAAAGGTGCCCAGACCCTGAATTGCGTAGGCGCCCGCCTTGTCAAAGGGCTCTTTCGTACTTACGTACCACTGGATTTCCTCTTCGCTCAGGGTTTTGAACAGCACGTCCGTGCTCACAATTTCGGAATGCATCCGGTCTTTCGCCAGGCAACAGATAGCATATCCGGTCAGCACCCGGTGGGTCCGGCCGCTGAGCTGCCGAAGCATTTCGGCGGCCTGCGCTTCTGAGGCCGGTTTTCCCAGAATATTTTTTCCGATAACGACCACGGTGTCGGCGCCGATCACCCAGCTTTCCGGATACTTCCCGGCGATTTCAAGCGCCTTGGCTTCAGCCAGAAGACGGACCAGTTCATCCGGATGGTCGGCGCGAATCCCGCTTTCATCCACGGCGCTGGGAATGACGGAAAACGACAACCCGGCCTTTCTGAGCAGATATTTTCGCCTCGGAGACCGGGAAGCCAGAATCAATGAGGGTTCATCGGTTTGATTTTGCATTGAATTCCCATACCAGATGCCGTAAGCTTTGACAAGCACTGGATCTGTTTAAGCACGGCCGCAGGTCTTTTCTCCGTCATTTGTGTGAAAAACGCAAAGGATCAACACCGATGAAAGAATTCTGGATTCTGGGAGCAGGCCGTTTCGGTAAAAAGGCGGTTCGAGACCTGACCGGCAGATATCCGGGTTGCCGGATTCTGGTGGTGGATCAGGACCGGGCCAGCCTTGAAGCCCTGAAAGCGCATCGCATTCGGGTGGTAAAAGCGGACGCGGTTTCCTGGTTGGCGGACAACCTGAGGTCGGACCGGCCGGACTGGATCGTGCCGATGGTTCCCGTACACGTGGCTTATGAATGGCTAAAAATCAAGGTTCTGAACAGCCATGAACTGATTCCGGCCGCGGTTCCTCCGGAAATATTCCAAAAAATGCCGCATCCGATGCCGTCGGGAGACGATTGCCTTTTTATGAGTCATGCGGATTTCATCTGCCCGGACAACTGTCCGGAGCCAAGGAATCACTGCACGGTTACCGGAAAGCCCCGGACAGCGCTGTTTGATATGCTTCAAACCCTTGCTTCCGGAAACTTTCAGTGCATTGTGCTGCGAAGCCGCCAGCTTGCGCCCGGCGTCGGGGGCTTTCGCTCTGTTTCGCTTCTTAACGTCATGGAAAAGGCCATCGCTTCAGACGGCCCGATTCTGCTGAGCACGGTCTGCCGGTGCCATGGCGTGATGCATGCGTTTTCCCTTCGGAAGCGGTTGGGCAAATCTTGACATTTTCTTCTGTACCGGATAAAAGAGCTTCATCTGATTCGGGCGACAATTGGTTGTTTCGGTTGGATTTTTTTGTTGCTTTTTCAATAAGTTGCGGGCTGACAACCTGCCTGGGTGGCGGAACTGGTAGACGCAAGGGACTTAAAATCCCTCGGTACATAGTGCTGTACGGGTTCGATTCCCGTCCCAGGCACCAATAAAATAAAGGGTTACGGCGTTTCGCGCCGTGGCCCTTTTTCCTTGGTCTTTATCCTGAATGCAAGCTGGCACAACTTGTTTACAACTTTTATGTTGCCGGACACGAACCCGGATGACGCTAAAACCGGAGACGGCTGAATCGAAAAACCGGAAGTTTTCTCCCCTGCCCTCACGCCGCCCTGCTTTCTGAAACAAAACATTCCATCGTTTTTGACACTCGTGCGGAAAAGATTTTGTGAGCCTCCGGCGGCAGAGGCCGCAGAATTTTAAAATGGAGGGGATCTTGGAATCGTCTTCAATTAGAAAGATGCGCATGAAAGTTCCTTAATGACAATTTTTGAAAAATATATGCAATAATTGTCACATTCGCAAGGACCAGGGGGATGGACAAGACAACTGTCTTGGAAATACATGCCTGTTTTGCCCGAAAAAAGCGGTTGAAAAGGGTTATAGCGTCAGATGGTTTGAAATTTGTTTTTTCGGTACGAAAATTGCAGAATAAAAGTGGTCTCAAAAGTCCTGAATCAAGTGAATTATTTTAAAAATGTGTTAAATAAACACAGGGCAGGATGTTTCCAAAAATCGGCATTTTGAGGGTTATCCAAGTTTATCAATAGATTTTTGAACATTCGCCCTTTCATTCTTGACACAATTCGCGCCCGGACCTTCTTTTAAGGGTCCGCCGTGGAACGTTTTTAAATTGGCCCGCTGAACAAGCATACAATAAATTAACACAAAATATTTTACGCGTAGAATTTTTTTTATGGAATTTTTAATGAATTTATGGTTTGCTAAAATGCATTTAAACTTGTAAGTTATATGGCGTCGGTGTTTTTATAAGCATAATATTCTTTATATAGTACTTAAGCTTTCAGGGTTTTGTTTACTCAGTTTTTATATAAGTACCGGGCAATTAACCAACTGATGAGGAGGCGGGTATGATGAAATTGTTTTTCAGAATCGCGGTCATTGCCTTTGCGGGGATAATGACCCTCGGAAGCGGCCAGGTTCAAGCCGACAATTTGCCGAGAGCGGTTAAACAAGTACTTAAAACGCATCCGCAGATCAAGGAGTTGGGCTATAACCGTCAGGCCAGGACCCAGGAGGTCGTACAGGCAAAAGGAGCCTATTACCCAACTCTTGGCGGCGCATTTTCATTGGGCTATATGAAACAGGATAAACCCGAGATTTCCAACGATAAATCCTGGCCCAAGCAGCATACGCTGGGCGCTCGCCAGAATTTATTCCGGGGCGGCGCGGATGTAGCCGATGTGGACCGGCAGAAAGCGCGCGAAAAGTCCCAGGCCTTTCTCCTGCAGGGCACGTCGGAAAACATCGCCCTTCTGACAACCCGGGTTTACATCAATGTGCTCCTGAGCAGCGAACTCCACGAACTTGCCAAGCAAAACCTCGTCAACCATGAACGCATTGCCGACCAGGTCAAGTTGAGAATGCAGTCCGGCGTGGACAGCAGAGCGGAACTCGAACAGGTAATGGGTCGTCTCGCGCTGGCGCAGTCCAACGTCGTCGTGACGGCGGCAAACCTGAACGACGCAATAACGGATTACCAGGCGGTCGTCGGCCGGCATCCGGGGCAGCTTGCCGAAATAGAGCGTTTGGAAGCAGCCCTTCCCGCGACTCTGGATGAGGCGGAACACTTTGCGCTGAACAACTATCCCATTATCAAGTCCGCCAAGGCTGATCTGGAGGCGAGACAATTGCAGTATGAAGTTGCCAGGAGACTGCTCTCTCCGACGCTTGACGTTGCGGCGGATTACAACTGGGAAGATGAGGTATACCCCAACGACTACCGTCGGGACTATTTTTCGGCGGCTGCCGTTGTCAGCTACAATCTTTTCAATGGCGGACGGGATTACGGACGAATTCAGGAAACAAAGTACCTGATCAAGGAAGCGGAAGAGATTCTAAAAAATACCGAACGTGAGACCGTCCAGTCGATTCGCCTTTCCTGGGAAGCCAACGAAGCGGCCAAGGAACGCGTTGCTCATCTCGAGGATTATGTCAAGGCCTCCGAAGCAACCGCTGATGCCTTTGCCACGCAGTGGAGCATTGGAAGGCGCACCATGTTTGATCTCTTGGACACCCAGGCGGAAGCGATTAACGCAAAATCCGATTTCGCAAAAGCCAACTACGATCAGACTTACTCTGAATTCAGAATCCTGAGCGGAATGGGCAAGCTCGTTCATTCGATGGGGCTGGAGTGGCCTGAAGCAAGCATTGTCGAAGAAGCAACGGCAGATGAAGGCGCCGAGGTTGCAGCTGCAAAGGAATAACCCGGCTGATGAACTGCGGAAAGTTGCGTCTTCAAAGTCGGATGAGACAGAGAGGCGGTCCGTAACAAGCAAATATCCGGAACCTGTCGCACCATAAACGGAAATCTCTCTTCTCAAAAGTCGTAACGATGTTATTTTCTATAACCTTTGAATATTGGATCCGCAGCTCGCGGATCCATTTTCAAAGGTTATTTATATATGCGAGATTGGTTTTATTGAGCGGCTGAACCGGGAAACCGATGCCGTGGTTTTCAAGTTTTCCGGAATCAACATGATTTTGTGGAGGTCGGAAAAATCGGAAGGATGGATCGACCCAGGTCGCGGTTCGGATCGACTCTGACCGCCTTTATCGGACAAGCCGTGAGAAGCAGGTTTTCCCGGCTGATTTTGATCATTTTCATGGCGGCGGCTGTTTCCAGCGCCGGAATGGATGAAAGCTTCCGGATCAATCGGGAACTTCTGAAACAGGCGGAGATTAGGTACGGCAAAGAAGCGGCAACGCGTCTGCTGGAATGGGAAGACATCATTCGGACGACGGACAGAAGCAAATCGGACCTGGAAAAACTTGAAATTGTCAACCAGTTCTTCAACAGCCGGGTTCGGTACGCCAGTGATATCGAAGTCTGGAAAACGAAGGACTACTGGGCTACCCCTCTCGAGTTTCTCTGCAGGAATGCAGGGGATTGCGAGGATTTTGCAATCGCCAAGTTTTTCACCCTCAAAGAGATCGGTGTAAAGGAAGAAAAACTGAATATCATGTACGTCAAGGCCCTTCAGTACGGAATCGCCCACATGGTTTTGTCTTATTACAGCACACCGACAGCCGAACCGCTGATTCTCGACAATCTCATAGACGGCATCGCTCCCGCATCGAAGCGGCCCGACCTGCAGCCTGTTCTGGGCTTCAACGGCAGCGGCCTCTGGACGGCCAAACAGCGATCACAGGGCCATCTCCCCGCAAAAAGCGAACGGCTCAAGCCCTGGCGCAATCTGCAGAAAAAATTATCGGAGAGCAAACTGTAAAATGGGGGCAGAAATATGACGCTTTATCGCCAACTGATCATTTTTACCCTTGCCTTGTTTTTCATCCTCTTTACCGGAACCTGGCTTGCCAAGGTAGAGAGCACCCGCACGTTCCTGGCAGATCAGCTCGAGTCTCATGCACAGGATACGGCAACCTCCCTTGCGCTGTCCATCACGCAGTATATGATCGAAAAGGACATGCCGACCATTGAAAGCATGATCAATGCCGTATTTGATCGCGGGTATTATGGTTCCATTCAGCTGTCGGACGTAAGGGGCGATGTTCTGATCGAGCGCAATCTCGATGTCTCCATCGAGAACGTGCCTCCCTGGTTCATTCGCTGGATCAGGCTGGAAGCCCCCGATGCCAGCGCCGGCATCATGTCTGGATGGAATCAGGCAGGGTCCGTTTATGTGAAGAGTCATCCGGGTTATGCATACAAGACACTCTGGGAGGATGTGATCCGAACGACCATCTGGTTTGTGGCCTGCGGCATTTTTGTACTCGTAGCAGGAAGCCTGGGGCTGATGCTGCTCAAACCGCTGGTGCTGGCCGAACAGCAGGCAGACGCCATTTGCAGAAAGGAATATGAAATTCAAAACGCGCACCGTGGACCATTGAGCTCAAGGCGAGTGGTCGAAGCCATGAACCGCATGACGAATAAGGTCAAAGAGATGTTCGAAGAGCAAGGTCGTTCTGGCGGAGAGACCGGGAACGCGCCTATCGCCAGTCAGTAACGGGACTGGGCAACCGCCGCTACTTCGACACCCAGGTCACTGCCCGGCTCGATCGCCAGGACAGCGTCACAAAGGGAATTTTACTGCCAGTTAAGCTGAACGATCTGGACAGGCTCAATCAGGACTGGGGTTTTCAGGCCGGAGACGCATTTCTGCAAAGGATGGCCGCGCGCAGCTTCAGGAAGTCACAAGGCAATGCGAGAGCTGCGTTCTCTCACGGCTCACGGGGGGCGACTTCGGCATTTTTCTCCCGGACGCCCCTTCCTGGGATGCCGAGAAGATCGCCCGCAATATCGCCCATCGAATAGAACAGCTGCCTTGGAGCAGCTCGCCGTTCCGGACAATATCCGGCCATGTGGGGGCGCAACATGAAAACCGCCGCGCAACGCTCGGCATCTGCTTTTCGACCGGATTTCGCCCACAACCGCCTTGCCCAGACAGACGGGACCCAACAACGGAGCGTCCGTACGATTACCGAGGGAACGGACAAAATGCCGATGGGGGCAGCAGCAGTGGAAGGAAATGCTGAAAAAGCCCTCATGGAACGGCGTGTCAGCCTTGACGCCCGGCAATCCGGAAAAACAAAGGACAAAATCGAATCCTCCATCTGGAGATTTTCTCGAATCATCCGGGAAGACAGCTTAAACTCCGTGCGGGCGTATTTATGCCTGGCCGAACGACTCAATCTGATGTCACCGCCGGGCTTCGCATCGTTATCGAGGGTGATGCGGATGAATCCGCAACCAGTTGGCGGCTTCAGCTTTGGCAGGCGAACACCGCCTGAAAAGGCGATTTACGTTCCAGCAGTGGCTCAAACCTGGTGAAAGCCTTTGCCTGAAATCGGCGCGGATCATCTTGAATTCGCCGAATTCAGCGCGCTGCAAATGCGGAAATGGTGAAGGAATTCAGCGCCTTCGTGCTGGACTCGGCCACGCCATGAGCCTCGATCACTACGGGCAGAGCTTCTCCAGCACAGGATATCTCAAATCCATGCGTCCGGACTATGTCAAGATCGACCAGGCCTACACCGGAGAACTCAAGGACAAGAAGCGACAGCCGCTTCTTCATCGGCTCATTGTGCGGCGTCGCGCACAGCATCGACATCATGGTGATCGCGGAAGGCGTGGAAACCGAGCAGCAGGTGCAGATTCTCAGCGAACTGAACGTCGACGCGATCCAGGGATATGTCGCAGACAGCGAAATCGATCAGGATGCTGCAAATAACTTATGCGTACGAACTCACAGGATATCGTCAACCGTCAAGGTCTGAGGGTGATCGTTTCTCTCAACCGCTTGCGTTTTTCAGGTTACCCATAGGCCTGCTCCGGAAGTTCCGTATAACAAATGACGTTTTTCTGAATCAGGGAGTCAATCGGTCTTCCAGCAGGCGGATAATCCCCATGTCCGACAGGGACAGCAGCAACTGCGAGACCAGCGCTGACGGTTTATTCAGAAAATCCAGAATTTCTTCATCCATACCATGTTTTTCTTCATCGGCGCTCGATCTGGGAGAGCTGTGAATCATGATGATATTGCCTTCTTTGTCCCGCTCTACGTACAACATGATGTCCTCGGATGATTTACCGAGGCAAATCTATTTTGAGAAAATAACATTAGTTTTTAAAAAAATATATAGTAAATAGAATGATTGAAAGATAGAAACTTGGATTCAATACGCCGCGAACGATGGTTTCCCTGGATGGTAAAAAATGAATATACCTGAAACAAGGGAACAAGACCCTGCGACAGATTGGAAGCTCGAAAGGGATATGGATGCTTTTGACGATCCGCTTCTGGATTGTCTGGTCAACTGACAAAGCTGCACGGACGGCCTGCTGCGTACGGGACTGGTTCGGACTGCCGCTTATGAAGAATCGCCTTACCGTGGGGCTGTTTCAAGGGCGGCGGACCGGGCCTGACCTGTCATCCCGCGTTGTAAAACGGTCCTCGATAAGATTTCTCTCCTGCAACTTCCGGCAGAACTTTGCGCTCAGGCCGTCAGGCATGCGTGCTGGTCGGCAAGAACACCCAACAGGTGAGCAGTTTAAGATCCTGCTGCCGGAAACAGGCGCTGGAAAGATTGATGCGAAATTTCGAACTGGCGAGGCTCTACGCCGGTTATTCTATTTTCGTTCGTCCTAAATACCGGTTGGAAAAAAAATCTTTGGACGAGTTGGCCCTCGGTTCAGGTAAGGGCTGGTTCTGGGGAACAATTTTCAAATCCTGGCGCATATACCGGGATGTACTGGTGGCCTCCTTTCTGATCAACGTGTTCGGCCTGGCGAGCCCGTTCTTTGTCCTGATCGTCTATGATCGCGTCATTCCCAATAACGCGGTGGAGACTTTGTGGGTGCTGGCCATCGGAATCATGGTGATCTATTTCTTTGCCGTGCTGATGCGGGCATTGCGGAGTTATTTTATCGACGAGGCGGGAAACAAGGCCAATCTCAGAATCTCCGCCATGCTGCTGCAGAAGGTTCTGGATCTGAAAATGGAAGTCCGGCCCCAGTCCATCGGATCTTTTACCCGAAATCTTCAGGAGTTCGAAAGCATTCGGGATTTTGTCACCTCCTTTTCCATTACCTCTGTGATCGATCTGCCATTCATGCTGATGGGTTTATTCGTGGTCTGGTATTTCGGAGGCCCGATCGTCTACCTCTTTCTGGCCGTAATCGCGTTTCTTCTGATCTACGCGCTCCTGATCCAGATTCCCCTGCAGAAGGCGGTCGGAAGGACCTTCAAAGCATCCTCCCAGAAAAACGCCATCCTTGTGGAGGGGCTCTCCGGCCTGGAAACGATCAAGATGCTGGGCGCCGAAAGCCAGATTCAGCGTGCCTGGGAGGAGGCGGTCAGCTATATCGCGCAGTGGAGCTCCCGGTCGCGTTTCCTGTCGGGTTCGGTCACCGACCTCTCCTTCTTCATGCAAAGCGCCGTGGTGGTGGCCGTGGTTATCGGCGGCGTTTACATGATCAGCGATGGCAAACTTACCCAGGGCGGCCTGATCGCCCTGGTCATTCTGTCCCGGCAGGTGCTGGCGCCCATGGGGCAGATGGTGGGTCTCGCAGCGCGCTACCAGCGGGCCAAGGAAGCCCTCAAAACACTCAACGACATCATGGATCTTCCCGTGGAGAGACCCGCTGGCAAGACTTTCCTGCACCGGGCCCGTTTCGACGGCGCGATCGGAATCAAAAACCTGACCTTTTCCTACCCCGGCCAGGCCGCCAAGGTTCTCAACAATATCACGCTGGAGATCCGCGCCGGAGAAAAGGTCGGCATCATCGGCCCCATCGGCTCGGGAAAGACCACGCTGGGCAAACTCATGCTGGGCCTCTACGAACCCCAGAGCGGCATGGTCACGATGGACGGAACGGACATCCGCCAGATCGATCCTACGGAGCTGCGCCGGTTCATCGGGTATGTCCCCCAGGACATTCAGCTTTTCCGGGGCACCGTCCGCAACAATATCACCATGGGCACCCATGACGTGGACGACATGACCATTCTGCGCGCGTCGGATATGGCCGGCGTCGATGAATTCGTCAAAAAGCATTCTCTCGGGTATGATATGGAGATCGGGGAACTGGGCCGGGGGCTCTCCGGAGGGCAGCGGCAGTGCATCGTCATTGCACGGGCAATGCTGCTCGATCCGCCCGTACTGGTGCTGGACGAACCGACAAGCAACATGGACAACCGGACCGAGGTCCGGCTCAGAAAGAAACTGGCGGAAGTGATCCGGGACAAGACCCTGATCCTGATCACGCACCGGGCCTCTTTGCTGGAGATGGTGGATCGCCTTGTCGTCATCGACAACGGAACCATCGTGGCGGACGGACCCAAGACCTCCGTCCTCGAGGCGATGAGGAGAGGCCAGCTCAAAATGTAAGCAGGAGAAAACTCTGTGACAGAAACAACCGAAAATAATCCGGCGCCGTCGAAAATCGAATCGAATCCCAAGGAGTTGTTTTATCGCATAAAGGCCGAAGACGTCGACTTCGCCACGGATATCCGGACCTCTATCCTTGCCCAGTCCCCCCGGGGAGGCAGAGCAATCATCTGGACGGTCCTGGTCCTGTTCATCGCCGGTCTTTACTGGGCCTCGGTTTCGGAAATCGAGGAAGTTACACGCGGAGCAGGCAAGGTGATTCCCGCCGGACAGATTCAGGTCATTCAGAATCTGGAGGGCGGCATCCTCGCGGAGATCCTCGTCAAGGTGGGCGACACCGTTCAAAAAGACCAGCTGCTGCTGCGCATCGATGATACCCGTTTTGCGTCGTCCTTTCAGGAAAACCGCGCCAAGTATCTCGCCAACAAGGCCAAGGCGGCGCGCCTGCAAGCCGAAACGAGCGGCACGCCCTTCCATCTTCCCGAGGAAGTCATGCAGGAAGCACCCGATATAGGCCTGCACGAGCAGCAGCTCTACCTGTCCCGGCAGAACGAGCTTCGTTCCGGCATCGAAATCAAGCAGGAACAGATCAATCAGCGCGTCAATGAATTAAAGGAACTCAACGTCCGGCTCGATGAACTCAACAAGACCTATAACCTTTTTCAGAAAGAAATCGCTCTGCTGCGACCACTTGTGGAAAAAGGCGCCATTGCGGAGATGGAAGTCCTTCAGACGGAGCGCAGGGCCAGCGAGATGCTCGGCGAAATCGAAACGACGCGGCAGGCCATTCCCCGGGTCCGTTCCAAGATCGGAGAAAGCCAGGTGGCGCTCAAGGAGCTCAGGTTGAACTTTCTCAACAAGGCAAAGGCGGAATTAAATGAGGTCTCGTCACAGCTCGGTGAGGGCGCCGCCACCTCCATCGCACTCAAGGACCGGCTCGACCGGACGCACGTAAAATCCCCAGTCAACGGCACGGTCAACCGCCTGCTGATCAACACCGTAGGCGGGGTCGTCCAGCCCGGAATGAACCTCGTCGAGATCGTTCCGACCGAGGCGACGCTTCTGATCGAGGCAAAAATCAAACCCTCCGACATCGCTTTTCTCAGGCCGGGACAGGAGGCTAAGATCAAGATTACCGCTTACGACTACACAATTTACGGCGGCCTCGACGCCAAGCTTGAGCGTATCGGAGCGGACAGCCTCACGGACGACAAGGGAAACAGCTATTATCTCGTCGAGTTGAGAACAGACCGGAACTATCTCGGTCCAAAGGACAACCCCCTGCCGATCATACCTGGCATGGTTGCAACAGCGGAAATTCTCACCGGCAAGAAGACGATTCTGACGTACCTGTTAAAACCGGTCCTGAGAGCCAAGCACATGGCGTTGAGAGAGAGGTGATCGCATGGCAATTCTGCTGAGCAGTTCAAACCCGTCGGTGACCATAAGGTGGAGCGAACTGCTTTCCCCCCGCCCCGTGGAGAGGGCGACAACGCTGGCCGAAGTGAAACGGCTGTTCATGGCCAAAAAATTTGATCTGATCCTGCTGCACCGCTCTCTGGCGGATATTCCCGCGTTTGTACAGCTGCGCAAAGCGATCCCCTCAGGCCGGTTCTTTCTGCTTTCGGACCAGCCGAACGAGGAAGAGGGACTCTCCTTTTTGAAAGCCGGAATCGCCGGATACGGGAACACCTACATCTCGCCTGCACGTCTCTCGGAGGCGGTGCGCATTATCAGCGGCGGCGGCGTCTGGCTCGGCCAGCAGCTCATTCAACGCCTGATCCTCGATGCAGCAGCGGCCCGGGCGCCAAAGCAGGAAGCGCCGGCCGTTACCCGCAAACTGGCCGACCTGACCCGAATGGAACGCATCGTCGCCGAACAGGTCGCCGTTGGCCGGACCAACCTGGAAATCGCCGCCGATCTCGGTATCACCGAACGGACCGTGAAAGCCCACCTGACCTCCGCCTATGAAAAGACCAAAACCGGCAACCGCCTCGGCCTGGCTCTGCTGATCAACAAGGGATAAAAAAAAATTACTGCTATAACAAGGACTGCCGCGAAGGGATTTTGATCAACCCTCCGCGGCAGTTTTCGTTTGAAAATGGGAGGACATTTTCGAGCCCGTCCCCCTCGGTTTGATTAGTTATGGGTTAGTTCCGTCATCGAAATCCACCAGGTTTTTGAGCATATCAACGTCATTTGCCTGTCCAGTGCCGTCACCGAAGTCGATGGTATCAAAAGTGACGCTCCCGATTTCGTTTGTATGCGCCGCATCATCGTAGATCACCAGCTTGGCCTTGCCTCCATTATCGACGACAGCGAGTTGATTATCTTGAGTTTCGACATCAAGTATGTGGCTGATATCCACCTTGTCACCGTCGACAAGCTTGTTGTAGTCCGTGATGTGGTCGTGCCCGTCGCCGACATTGAATGTATCGGCGCCCGAACCGCCCGTCAGAATGTCATCGCCCGAACCGCCCACCAGAATGTCGTTGCCGGAACCGCCGTCTATGATGTCGTTGCCCTCCTGGCCGTAGATGATGTCGTCGCCGGCGCCGCCGGAAATAGTGTCGTTTCCGCCGGTGCGTCCGCTCTCGGCAGAAAGCGCCTCGTGGTTGTCATTGATGTAGTCGACCATAGCGGATTCGCTCCATCCGAGGTCGTCGAACACCTGCCAGCCGGCGCCGTCCGGCGTTCCAAGATCATCGCCAGTAGCGCCATCACCATTAGGATCATCCGCAAGCGCATCGGTGTTCGGCGCGTCGCCGAAGATGATGTCGTCGCCGTCGCCGCCGATAATGGTATCGTCGCCGGCCGCGGCGGGCTGGGTCGACTGGCCGCCGGAGAGCTCGCCCACGACGGCACTCAGCTCTTCAGCCGTCGTGATGTTGGTGGCAGATCCGCCCGACCCCTCGACCTGGCTGAGATAGCCCAGTGCCGTGTCGCCGACGTTGATGCCGATGGCTTCGATGGTGAAGCCGGAGCCTTCGATCGTTGCGACCTCGCTGACAGAGTCATCGTTGCCGTTGGGCCAGGTGTCGTACGTGCCGAGGACGTGCTGCATAGCCACGGCAGCGCTCAAGCCTGAAACAACTCCTCCAGAATTGTTGAGTGCGCGGTTCGGCTCGCCGTCGGAGATGAACACAACCTTGTTGACGTCGGCCGAGGCAAGTGGATCACTGCCTCCCGGAGTAATCCAGTCGATCACCTCTTGCAGGCCGCCTTCGTAGTTGGTTCCATTGCCGGAGGTGAGACCGTTGACAGCGGAAATGGCACTGGCAAGCGCCATTGGATCGTCCACACCGCCGCTTGTCAGGTCGTAGGTGCCGACGGTGCTTCCATTGTTATTGAACTGAACGATATGAATACGGATATTCTCCGCCCCGGAATTATACAGATCGTTCAAGGAGTCGATGACCGCTTGCTTCATCGCCGCCAAGCGCGAGATTGATCCGCCGCCAAAAGATATGTTTGTGCCCATGCTCCCCGAAGTATCGAGGACGAAGGCGATGTTGGCGGTATCGCCTTCGCTCAACGTCGTGGTCCCGCCCGGATCACCGATCAGGATGTCGTCGCCGCCGTCTCCCTCAATGGTGCCGGAGCCAGTCCCATAAGTATACGAAGGGCCTGACGTGCCGGTGTCGTCATCCGCCGAACCGACGATCAGACGAGGCGGGATGTCGTAATCCACGTGAATCGTCAGGGTATTGCTCGCCGTATCGCCGTCGCCATCCTGGATGGTGTAGGTGAAAACCTCGTCCGTTTCCGCCGTCAGTTCCGTCGGGGCGGTGTAGTTATAAGCCCCGGTCGAGAAATTCACTTCGAGGGTGCCGCCCTCATGGGTCGTGATGGTGAGGGTCATCGTGGCGGGGTTGTACTCGCCGGAGGACGTAGTATACACCGTATCGGGGGTGCCGGGATTGCCGTCCGCGTCGTGGGCGATGGAGACGATCGCCAAATCACCTGCCCCGTCGGCCCCGAAAGATGCGGCATCCGAATCTGTAATAAGATTGCCCGCGACATTGCCTGGGTCGATAACGGTTCCCAACAGGACGGCATTGAGCTGGCTCAAATCCGTGACGACGATGGCATCCATCTCCGCAGAGGTAGTGCCGTTGTAGGCGATCGGATTGAGATTGGCAGCCGTCACGCCCGTACCCATGCCCAAGGCGTAGGATGTGATGTCGTTTGCGCTAAGGAAGTTCTCCCACGCCGTCTCTTCCGCCGCATTGATGCCGATGCTTCCCGATGGGGCAGTTGGGTCCCCGTCGGAGAGGAAGTAGCAGACGTTCTGACCGTCTGCGATCGCGCCGGAGTCGTCAAAGGCATCCATCGCTTTCAGCAGGGCGGCGTCGTAGTTGGTGGAGCCATTGCCGGCATAATCGGAAAGAGCGTTAATATAACTCAGGGCGTTCGTTGCCGTCATCCACTCGGTACCTTGAGCGCTGGCACTGCTGCTGAAGGTTACGATCCGTACCATCACATCGCCCCTGTCATCGTATTCACTGATCAGGTTCTCAATCGACTCCTTGGCAACGGCAAGACGGGTCGCGTAACCGGTGACGCCAGGGGAATAATCCATGCTTCCCGAGAGATCAAGGATGATCATCACATTGGTCCCGATGCTGGAGCCTTCCTCAACGGTCGCGATGTGGGAGCCCGCCGTGGGCACGTCGTCGACAATATTCACCGAAATGGTGCTTGTCGCTGTCTGGCCTGCGGAATCCGTCACCTGATACGTGAAACTTTCCTTTACTGCGGTAGTCACCCCATCATTTGCCGCCGGAGTTGTTGTTACCGGCTTGGTCAAGGTATAGATATAAGTACCATCAGAGTTAATCTGGATCACGCCATAGGTTCCATTGGGGCTTCCGACCAGACTATAGGTGTAGCCGCCTGCACCGCCGCTCACCGACCCCACCAAGGTATTGCTGGCGTCGGTCTCGCCCGTGCTGCCCGGATCGGTGCCTTTCACCGTACCTGCAGCCAGGTCAGCGCCATCTTGGTCCAAATCAAGGGCCTTTTCATAGACCGTCACATCGTTGTCCGGTGTGGCGATCGGCAGACTGTCGTCGTCCAGAATCGTGCCGATGCCCTGTGCATCGGAGATCGTCGCGTTAACCGCGTTGCTCAGATTGACGTTGAAGTTCTCCGTCAGCTCGTATACCGCGTCGTCGGTGACGTTCAGCGTGATCGTCTGCGTTGTCACTCCGGCCGCAAAGTTCAGAGTCCCCGTCAGCGCGCTCGTCCCCGCCGTGTAATCCCCCGGCGTTACCGCCGTGTTCGGATTGACCGTGTAATCCACTGAAGACGCCAAAGCCGTCGCTCCAGCCTTGGTCACCGTGAAGGTGATCGTACCGTCTCCTTCATGAACCGTCACGTCGTTGATCGAAAACGACGGCTGTCCGTCGTCGTCCAGAATCGTGCCGATGCCCTGCGCATCGGAGATCGTCGCGTTAACCGCGTTGCTCAGATTGACGTTGAAGTTCTCCGTCAGCTCGTATACCGCGTCGTCGGTGACGTTCAGCGTGATCGTCTGCGTTGTCACCCGGCCGCAGTTCAGAGTCCCCGTCAGCGCGCTCTCTCCGCCGTTAATCCCCGGCGTTACCGCCGTGTTCGGATTGACCGTGTAATCCACTGAAGACGCCAAAGCCGTCGCTCCAGCCTTGGTCACCGTGAAGGTGATCGTACCGTCTCCTTCATGAACCGTCACGTCGTTGATCGAAAACGACGGCTGTCCGTCGTCGTCCAGAATCGTGCCGATGCCCTGCGCATCGGAGATCGTCGCGTTAACCGCGTTGCTCAGATTGACGTTGAAGTTCTCCGTCAGCTCGTATACCGCGTCGTCGGTGACGTTCAGCGTGATCGTCTGCGTTGTCACTCCGGCCGCAAAGTTCAGAGTCCCCGTCAGCGCGCTCGTCCCCGCCGTGTAATCCCCCGGCGTTACCGCCGTGTTCGGATTGACCGTGTAATCCACTGAAGACGCCAAAGCCGTCGCTCCAGCCTTGGTCACCGTGAAGGTGATCGTACCGTCTCCTTCATGAACCGTCACGTCGTTGATCGAGAAAGCAGGCTTCGCGTCGTCGTCCAGAATCGTGCCGATGCCCTGCGCATCGGAGATCGTCGCGTTAACCGCGTTGCTCAGATTGACGTTGAAGTTCTCCGTCAGCTCGTATACCGCGTCGTCGGTGACGTTCAGCGTGATCGTCTGCGTTGTCACTCCGGCCGCAAAGTTCAGAGTCCCCGTCAGCCCGCTCGTCCCCGCCGTGTAATCCCCCGGCGTTACCGCCGTGTTCGGATTGACCGTGTAATCCACTGAAGACGCCAAAGCCGTCGCTCCAGCCTTGGTCACCGTGAAGGTGATCGTACCGTCTCCTTCATGAACCGTCACGTCGTTGATCGAAAACGACGGCTGTCCGTCGTCGTCCAGAATCGTGCCGATGCCCTGCGCATCGGAGATCGTCGCGTTAACCGCGTTGCTCAGATTGACGTTGAAGTTCTCCGTCAGCTCGTATACATCGCGTCGTCGGTGACGTTCAGCGTGATCGTCTGCGTTGTCACCTGGCCGCAAAGTTCAGAGTCCCCGTCAGCGCGCTCGTCCCCGCCGTGTAATCCCCCGGCGTTACCGCCGTGTTCGGATTGACCGTGTAATCCACTGAAGACGCCAAAGCCGTCGCTCCAGCCTTGGTCACCGTGAAGGTGATCGTACCGTCTCCTTCATGAACCGTCACGTCGTTGATCGAGAAAGCAGGCTTCGCGTCGTCGTCCAGAATCGTGCCGATGCCCTGCGCATCGGAGATCGTCGCGTTAACCGCGTTGCTCAGATTGACGTTGAAGTTCTCCGTCAGCTCGTATACCGCGTCGTCGGTGACGTTCAGCGTGATCGTCTGCGTTGTCACTCCGGCCGCAAAGTTCAGAGTCCCCGTCAGCGCGCTCGTCCCCGCCGTGTAATCCCCCGGCGTCACTGCCGTGTTCGGATTGACCGTGTAATCCACTGAAGACGCCAAAGCCGTCGCTCCAGCCTTGGTCACCGTGAAGGTGATCGTACCGTCTCCTTCATGAACCGTCACGTCGTTGATCGAAAACGACGGCTGTCCGTCGTCGTCCAGAATCGTGCCGATGCCCTGCGCATCGGAGATCGTCGCGTTAACCGCGTTGCTCAGATTGACGTTGAAGTTCTCCGTCAGCTCGTATACCGCGTCGTCCGTGACGTTCAGCGTGATCGTCTGCGTTGTCACTCCGGCCGCAAAGTTCAGAGTCCCCGTCAGCGCGCTCGTCCCCGCCGTAATCCCCCGGCGTCACTGCCGTGTTCGGATTGACCGTGTAATCCACTGAAGACGCCAAAGCCGTCGCTCCAGCCTTGGTCACCGTGAAGGTGATCGTACCGTCTCCTTCATGAACCGTCACGTCGTTGATCGAGAAAGCAGGCTTCGCGTCGTCGTCCAGAATCGTGCCGATGCCCTGCGCATCGGAGATCGTCGCGTTAACCGCGTTGCTCAGATTGACGTTGAAGTTCTCCGTCAGCTCGTATACCGCGTCGTCCGTGACGTTCAGCGTGATCGTCTGCGTTGTCACTCCGGCCGCAAAGTTCAGAGTCCCCGTCAGCCCGCTCGTCCCCGCCGTGTAATCCCCCGGCGTCACTGCCGTGTTCGGATTGACCGTGTAATCCACTGAAGACGCCAAAGCCGTCGCTCCAGCCTTGGTCACCGTGAAGGTGATCGTACCGTCTCCTTCATGAACCGTCACGTCGTTGATCGAGAAAGCAGGCTTCGCGTCGTCGTCCAGAATCGTGCCGATGCCCTGCGCATCGGAGATCGTCGCGTTAACCGCGTTGCTCAGATTGACGTTGAAGTTCTCCGTCAGCTCGTATACCGCGTCGTCGGTGACGTTCAGCGTGATCGTCTGCGTTGTCACTCCGGCCGCAAAGTTCAGAGTCCCCGTCAGCGCGCTCGTCCCCGCCGTGTAATCCCCGGCGTTACTGCCGTGTTCGGATTGGACCGTGTAATCCACTGAAGACGCCAAAGCCGTCGCTCCAGCCTTGGTCACCGTGAAGGTGATCGTACCGTCTCCTTCATGAACCGTCACGTCGTTGATCGAGAAAGCAGGCTTCGCGTCGTCGTCCAGAATCGTGCCGATGCCCTGCGCATCGGAGATCGTCGCGTTAACCGCGTTGCTCAGATTGACGTTGAAGTTCTCCGTCAGCTCGTATACCGCGTCGTTCGGTGACGTTCAGCGTGATCGTCTGCGTTGTCACTCCGGCCGCAAAGTTCAGAGTCCCGTCAGCCGCTCGTCCCCGCGTAATCCCCGGCGTCACTGCCGTGTTCGGATTGACCGTGTAATCCACTGAAGACGCCAAAGCCGTCGCTCCAGCCTTGGTCACCGTGAAGGTGATCGTACCGTCTCCTTCATGAACCGTCACGTCGTTGATCGAGAAAGCAGGCTTCGCGTCGTCGTCCAGAATCGTGCCGATGCCCTGCGCATCGGAGATCGTCGCGTTAACCGCGTTGCTCAGATTGACGTTGAAGTTCTCCGTCAGCTCGTATACCGCGTCGTCGGTGACGTTCAGCGTGATCGTCTGCGTCGTCACTCCGGCCGCAAAGTTCAGAGTCCCCGTCAGCGCGCTCGTCCCCGCCGTGTAATCCCCCGGCGTCACCGCCGTGTTCGGATTGACCGTGTAATCCACTGAAGACGCCAAAGCCGTCGCTCCAGCCTTGGTCACCGTGAAGGTGATCGTACCGTCTCCTTCATGAACCGTCACGTCGTTAACTGTAAAAAAAGGCGGCGCGTCGCTATCTACGATATTTGTCTCAACACTGGCATTCCCAAGCACCAAATTTTCAAAGTTGCCGCCCTGTGGATCGCTGATAGATACCTCAAACGTTTCGGTTTCTTCGAATATCAGATCGTTTACGGCATCAACTGCGAACTGCGCAGATGTTTGGCCGGCCTCAAGGGTGACCTGGGTCGTATGAGTGACAATGTCATTGGTTTCTGCACTAATATAGCTGTATGTAACATCTACTGTCATGTCTGTTTGAGGCGCGTTATCCACCGAAACGGTGTAAGTTGCCGATGCGCCTTCAGTGACATATTCCGGTCCCGACAGGCTCATTGTGGTCGTGTCGATCGTATCGGAAATCTGGGCCGTGGCGGTTGCCTCGGAAAAGTCCACCGCCTCGAAGTTGCCGCCGGCAACGCCGCTCACCGTCGCCGTGATGCTGCTCGGATCCATATAAACATCCGGGTCCGCCGTAGAGACAAACAGCGTGCCCGTCGTCTCGCCCGCCGGAATCACGATGTCGCCCAGGTTGGTGACAATCGTCACATCCGTTTCGCCCGGATTGCTCAACGTCGCCGTAAAGGTCACCCCCGCAGCATCCTCATTTGCATCCGCAGACGGAAAGACTGACCGTCGTCGTGTCGATCGTGTCGGAACAAGTGCGGTTGCCTCGGAAAAGTCCACCGTTTCGAAATTACCGCCGGTAACGTCGCTCACCGTCGCCGTGATGCTGCTCGGATCCATATAAACATCCGGGTCCGCCAGAGACAAACAGCGTGCCCGTCGTCTCGCCCGCCGGAATCACTGTCGCCCAGGTTGGTAACGATCGACGTCCGTTTCGCCCGGATTGCCAACGTCGCCGTAAAGGTCCCCCGCGGCATCCTCATTTGCATCCGCAGCGGAAAGACTGACCGTCGTCGTGTCGATCGTATCGGAAATCTGGGCCGTGGCGGTTGCCTCGGAAAAGTCCACCGCCTCGAAGTTGCCGCCGGCAACGCCGCTCACCGTCGCCGTGATGCTGCTCGGATCCATATAAACATCCGGGTCCGCCGTATCGACAAACAGTATGCCCGTCGTCTCGCCCGCCGGAATCACAATGTCGCCCAGGTTGGTGACAATCGTCACATCCGTTTCGCCCGGATTGCTCAACGTCGCCGTAAAGGTCACCCCCGCGGCATCCTCATTTGCATCCGCGACGGAAAGACTGACCGTCGTCGTGTCGATCGTATCGGAAATCTGGGCCGTGGCGGTTGCCTCGGAAAAGTCCACCGCTTCGAAATTACCGCCGGTAACGTCGCTCACCGTCGCCGTGATGCTGCTCGGATCCATATAAACATCCGGGTCCGCCGTAGAGACAAACAGCGTGCCCGTCGTCTCGCCCGCCGGAATCACGATGTCGCCCAGGTTGGTGACAATCGTCACATCCGTTTCGCCCGGATTGCTCAACGTCGCCGTAAAGGTCACCCCCGCAGCATCCTCATTTGCATCCGCGAGCGGAAAGACTGACCGTCGTCGTGTCGATCGTATCGGAAATCTGGGCCGTGGCGGTTGCCTCGGAAAAGTCCACCGCCTCGAAGTTGCCGCCGGCAACGCCGCTCACCGTCGCCGTGATGCTGCTCGGATCCATATAAACATCCGGGTCCGCCGTATCGACAAACAGTATGCCCGTCGTCTCGCCCGCCGGAATCACAATGTCGCCCAGGTTGGTGAACGATCGTGACGTCCGTTTCGCCCGGATTGCTCAACGTCGCCGTAAAGGTCACCCCCGCGGCATCCTCATTTGCATCCGCAGCGGAAAGGCTGACCGTCGTCGTGTCGATCGTATCGGAAATCTCGGTGGTGGCTGTGGCGGAAGCATCCAGATTGTCGTAGCCGCCGCCCGTTGCATTTTCAATCGAGGCGGTGATAATTTCCGGATCGACATACGGATCTGGATTGCTGTAGGAATAATCCGCACTGCCGGTGGTCTCGCCCGCCGGAATTGTAATTGCAACCGAATCTCCATTGCTCAGCGACAGTATCAGGACCAGATCGCTTCCTTCCGGAGCATTATCGACCGTTGCCGTGTAAGTGATGGCCTGGGTGCCGTCCTCATTGATGGACTCCGTTGCCCTCAAAGCGACAATGCCGTTCAATTCATCAGTGGTGACGCCCTCAAGGGTATCCACCGTTCCATAGGTAAATCCCGTGGTTTCCGCGCCGCTGCCGGGAGTGACCTCTTCGCCGACTAGGTCGAAACTGGCGATCTCGTGGGTTCCCGTACCCGCGGCGCCACCGGCGGCAGCGGCCTCCAGTTCGATATCCTCCTCACCCGCGACGGCCTCCTCAATCTGCTCGGCCTGGGCAACCACATCCGTCACCTCGTCCGGCTCGGCCCCGGCGTACACATCCTCCGTCAGAAGAACATCGCTCATCCGCCCAAGATCAATCTGACCCGCAGCAGGACCCTCCAGTACGATCGATACGTTGCCGTCGCTCTCCGTGATGATCCGTTCACCAGCGTAAATCAAACTGTTGGGACCGAGCACGCGAACCGTTCCATCCGGTGCAACGGCCTTGACCGTTCCGTAAAGAATGACCACTTTGCCTATTATGAGCTGATTTCCTGATGTTGCCATAACAGCGCCTCCTTATCCTTATATTAATGTTTTGATATGTCGGTTTGATTAAATTTCCAGTTCGTACAACCCTATTTTATATACTTTTCCACCAAAGGCTATTGTACCTTGGTCCAATTATTTCAGATTTTTTATCCACGGACGGGTTGTACTTTTTGTCCGCTTCTATTTTATATCGGATTTTCCCGAAATTTACTTTACCCGGGTAGGGTTAATTCGGCTGCGGCGACTCTGCCTTTGCCCGTGAAGTGACCAGATCGATGCTGTTGCCGGTCCGGTTGTCGGATTTCACGATTTTTCCCTGAAGGATCGGATCCAGGTAGGCGCCGGCGAAATAGGCGATCCCGGCTTTGTTGAAATGCATGTGGTCGTAATAGTATTTCCGGTCCTGCATCGACTCCACGAGGTTGCAGTAATTCACGCGCTCCTCGCGGGCGACATCGATTAATTTCCGGTCCACCTGCTCGACGCCCGGAAAATCATCGATCAGCAACGGCAGCATGACATAGGTAATCCGGCTGTTGTTCTTTTTGACCAGAGCATTGATGGCGTCCACGATCCGGCTGTATTTTTTAAAATTTTCATCCGTATACTGGCTGAGGTAATGGGCCCTGGCCTCTTCCAGCTTTTCCGGATCAATCGCTTCAAGCGTACCTTCGGTCAACCCCGGAGCGCTGTAGCGGGTGAAGTTTTCCCAGTCGTCTCTGGCGATCATCTGGAGGTATGAAAATATGCGGTCAGCAGGATACCGGCGGACGATGAGCTTCCAGAGCATGGAAAGCTCGAACGGCTCGTCGCACAGGAAAAAATTGTTGTTCTCGTTGTTGATGGAGCAGAAAAACACATCCGGATCCACCAGATAGACCACATGGTCCACGGTGTTTCCCTGATCGAAAAAATACGAAAGATGCAACTCGGCGGGCATCAGTCCGCCGCCGCCGCCCTTAGACAGATTGATGACCTTTCTTCCCAGGATTTCTTCCAGCATCCGGTGATTGGAATCCCGGGAGAACACGCGGCCTCTCGATGTGCCGAGAATCGCCACATCGTAATGTGTATTTCGGCCCATCATCAACAGGTTCGACTCGGTATCCCAGTTGTTCAGATGAATATCCCGGTTCCGGCCGGAAAAACCCGCCAGCAGAATCACCATGATTCCGAGGTTGAGAAGACCGAATGCCAGCAGCTTTATGATAAATTTTCTCGTCTGCATGTTTAAAACTGAAAATAAATAAACTCCTGCCGGACGCCGAAAACGCCTGAAATCACGATGGCCCAGAAGGCGGCCGCATACACCGACCAGCGCGTCGCTGCAGACAGGCGTCCGACATACTCATTGATCGCCGTTCTACGCTCCTTCATGTGGACCGCCAGCAGAATCAGGACCAGTGCCGCGCTCAGTGATAATGATCCTTTTCCGACCACGTGAAGCCAGATATCCGATTCGAACAGAAACATCTTTCGAAGCACGGTCAACGCGTCCTGGACCGTGTTGGCCCGGAAGAAGATCCAGGCAAAACAGACCTGAATCATCGTGACGCATACCCGGAACGCCCTGTTCCAGAACGATTGCTCGTCCGGAAACAGAAAATTGGCCGCTTTTTGCCAGCAGTTTCCAGTTGCGATTTCAACGATCAGAAAAAATCCGTGCAAAGCGCCCCAGATCGCAAATGTCCAGTTGGCGCCGTGCCAGAGCCCACTCACCAGAAAGGTGATGAACAGATTGTAATACCAGCGCCACTTCACAACGCGGTTTCCTCCCAGGGGAATGTACAGGTAATCCCTGAACCAGGTGGACAGGGATATGTGCCACCGCTGCCAGAATTCGCGTATGGATTTGGCAAAATACGGCCGGTTGAAATTCTCCATCAGGTCATAGCCCATAACCCGCGCAGAGCCCACGGCCATGTCCGAATAGCCTGAAAAATCGCAATAGATCTGAATGGCGAAGAAAAATGTGGCGATCATGAGCGCAGGGCCCTGATAATCGTCCACGTGATTGTAGACCTGGTTGACATAGACGGCGAGCTGGTCGGCGATGACCACTTTCTTGAACATTCCCCAGAGCATGAGCCGAAGACCGTCGGTTACCCGGAGGTAATCAAACGCATGCCGCTGCCGGAACTGAGGCAGGAGATGGTGGCTCCGCTCGATAGGTCCCGCCACCAGCTGGGGCCAGAACGCCACATACAGCGCAAATATTCCCAGGTGTTTTTCAGCCGGAATGCGGTCGTTGTACACATCGATGGTGTAGCTCAGCGTCTGGAAGGTATAAAAGGAAATTCCCACCGGAAGGAGCACGTCGAACAGAGGGACCTCGTAAAAAATGTTCCATGCGCTGAACGCCGCTGCGACGGATTCGCTGACGAAGTTGAAATACTTGAAGCAGAACAGAATGCCCAGGTTGGATGCCAGGCTGAGCATCAGATATTTCCGTTTTTCCTGTTTTCCGGCAGCCCTGGACATCTTCAGACCCGCAAAATAGTCGATCAGCGTGGAACCGATAATCAGCACGATGTACTCGATTTTCCAGCACATATAAAAATAGTAGCTGGCCGCAAGCAGCATGATCCATCGAAACCGGTGCGGAATCGCAAAATAGAGGCCGACAACGGTCAGAAAGAAAAAAGGAAATTCAAGAGAATTAAACAGCATAGCGTATGGAAAGAATTAAGACCGGCATTCGAACCGCCGAAGAATGGACCTCGTTGTTTGAATCGCGTTCTTGAAACACATTCTGGAATTCAACTTTTCCGAAGCCGTCTCAATACGCGGCTGGAATGCGGAATCGTCGAATCAGGAAAGGCGCGAACTTCCTTTCGATTCATCGGCAGACCGTCAGGTTTTCTGCCAAAAGTATAAGACTGATTTTTTGTGAATTTATAGGGGTTTGCGATCCGTGTCAAATGGAAAATCATCGAGCGACGCCATATTGTACGTCATTTCAAAGAATTGACAATTCACCCCGAATATGATCTTTCTGACCGCATCGTGGCCGCTTCGAACCGGCTCAAGCGTATTTTGAATTCAAAACACGAAAATCCGGCCGAGGTCTCAAGGAGACATCGCTTTGAAAAACGGGTTCAATCTGCAAAATCTTTGTCGGTTGATGGCTGGCCTTGCCGTCTTGTCTTTCTTCCTGGGTTCAGGAAGGGCTTTGGCATTCGAGGCCGATCCAGGCGAATGGGTTCCAAATGTCTGGAAAGAATACGTTCAACATGGCCCGACGGGCGACCGTCTGCCCGATTTTTCACGGGCCGGATACGCCATGGGAGACCGGCCGATTCCGGACGTTGCGGGACCGGTTTTCGACGTCACCGCTTCGGGATTTGGAGCGATTCCGGATGACGGCAAAGACGACACGGCGGCTATTCAGGCCGCGATCGATGCGGCCGGCGCGGCCGGCGGAGGCGTGGTTTTTCTGCCTTCCGGCCGTTACGAGATTCACCCGGCCGTTGACGCCCCGTTTCTTTGCATCACACACAGCCATGTGATTGTTCGCGGCCAGGGTTCCGGATCCGCCGGAACGGTTCTGCACATGGCCGCGCCGGCGCCTGATGACACGGTCCGCCGCCTGGGCACGGTTCCGGCTGCAAATGAGGCACGCCACCGGACCGCTCTGTCCGTCATGGGCGCAGAAGCCAAACATGAACTGGCCCACTATACGCAAACGCTCAGCCGCGGACAGAAGACGGTTGCGGTTTCGGATACTTCCCGCCTGGTTGCCGGACAACCCGTGATCATCGAATTCTGTGATCCCCTGATCGATGAAAGCCGACCGGATTCAACCAGGGTGGATATCGCGGCACAATTGACCTCTCCCTTTCGGCTGGTCCCCGGCCAGAACGACACCTTCGGCGGCGCCGCCGGCAGAATCTCATGGATCGTTAAGATCGACCGGATACTGGACAAAAACACCATCCGCCTGGCAAAATCCGCTCGATTCGACCAGTTCATCCGTTACAATCCCCGTATTTTTTCCTTCAACGGCGTAAAGGGTGTCGGCATCGAGAACCTGCGCTTTGAAAGCTGCTGGCCTGGAGAATACCGGCACCACAAGCCCCATCTGGCCGCCGATGGTTCCGTCATTCGAACCGCCAAGGAACAGGATTATCTCTGGGGCGCACTGTGGTTCAGCCATGCCTGCGACGGATGGGTCCGGGACGTTGTCGTCAAGGATCTCACCCAGGGAATCATCTTCAGCCGCAGCGCGGATTTCACGGTTCAGGATATTTCATTTCAAGGCCTCAGCGGGCATGCCGGGGTCACCATCGCCCAGAGTCACGGCATTCTGGTGCAACGCACGCATTTTTTCTCCAGAATGGTTCATCCGGTTACGCTCAAGATGTGGGCTTCGGGCAATGTAATATCGGACTGCGAAACCCATTACGAGGGCTGGAATACCTATGACGGGACGGACGCCGCGATCGACTTTCACGGCATGTTCCCTTATGAAAATCTTTTCGAGAATCTTCGGGGATTCTATCTCTGCCCCGGAGGAGACCTGAGCGTGCTTCCCCACGCAGGGGTGCGAAATGTCTTCTGGAACATTCGAGCGCCCGGGATTATGGAATGCTACAAGTGTGCACAGGAGGACGAATTTGCCCGAACCTACGACTTCCCGAGCACCTCGTCCGGCACACCGGAAACCATGTTCGAACATTTTCCACAGGCTTTCTATATCGGCATTCATCGGCAGGGGGATAAAATCGTCCAGGTGGGAGGAGAAACCGATGACCGACATAATGCCTGGATAACGGTTGAGGGATTGAACCGCTCCGGTATGAGCATGCCCTCCCTTTACCAAGCCCAGCGCAGGCTTCTGATTCAGCAACCGGAATGACCCATGGCAGTTCGTCAGAAGTTGGCCAGACGTCTGATGCGGTCCAGAAGCCGTCGGGCCCCTTTTCCCGGTTCAAACGCTCCGGACTTCCGCTTGCCGTCCACGCAGGCGATCCATTGGCCCTCATTGGTCTGATGCGGATCGATATTGTGCATTCCTGATGCGTTCCATCCGCTTCCGGACGCAACCGGCAGGATTGCGGTCAGCACCTCGTGTTCGCGATAGGTCTCCGGGGTGATCTCGTCCACCACAAACGCCCGGATGGCGTTTCCGTAAACAGGGTCCCCGTCCTGAGAATAGCGGATGATGCGGTCCTGATGAACAATCACCCTGCCGCCGGGTCTGGAGAAATTGCGATCCCGGTACACGAGAGGGCTCCGGGGATGCTCCGACCAGGGCCCGGTCAGGTTTTCGGCCTGAAACAGCAGCAGGGTGTCCAGATCCTTGAGTACAAACAGCCACCAGCGGCCGTCCTTGAATACGATGGACGGATCGGAGTAAGCGCCGGAAACCAGCTCGCCGGCAAATTCCCACTCAAAGGGAAAGACCTCCGATTTGTAAAGCCGGACGGATGATGCGTTGCGGCTTTCCGGAATCAGGTACCAGGCCCCGTTCCACTCAAAAACATAGGGATAGGAAAGATGAAACGGCTCGTCGAGGACAATCCGCTCGTAGCGCCATCGAATGCCGTCATCGCTTGACGCCAAGGCGATGTCTCCCTGGCCGGAAGCAGTAGTGAGCGTCTCGAAAAACATATACCAGCGGTTCTGAAAACGAACCATGAACGGATCGGCCACAAAATCCGAAGGCGCATCCGTGATATCCGATGCGCTGAGCACCGGATGCCGCGAAGCCAGCGGATGGGGATGAAAATCAAAGGGGCTGGTTCCGGCGTATATGCTGACGGACCAGATGGGTTTTTCCGAAATGCTTAAACGGATCCATGAAGCAACAGGCACAATCAGAACAACCGACAGGACAAGACCTGTCAGAAATTTTCCCCGGCTTATCATTTTCGGCCCATCTTTCATTACGAATCGTTGCGTTAGAAAGCATCTTCAGAACAACAAAATGCAGTTCTTCCAATCACATTTCTCTGCTTTCGTCAACGAATCGCTTGGGCATCCGAAATTTTCGGCGAGATTTTGGAAAAACCGTGAAAATCCAAAGGACATGAAATAATCTTCGACTGGAGATCGCCTCGAAGATTAAAGGATATGGGCATCCAGATCCACGGCAAAGGACACCGGTCCTGCGTAGGATTGCCGGATTTGAGACAGCACCTCGTCATCGGTTCCCAGCGGATACCGGTGCGTAACGATCAGGTGCCCGACCTCGGCCCGTGCCGCCATCCGTCCCACGGATACTCCGTTCAGATGGGTTTCCGGTCCGCCATAGCCTTCAGCGGAGGCACAGTGCATCACGGCCAGATCGACATGTTTGAGCAGCCTCACCACCCACGGACCTGCCTCGGTATCCCCGGTAACGGCAACTTGCCTGCCGTTATCCTCGATCCGGACTCCGACAGCCGGAACCGTTCCGTGCGTCATGGAAACAAAATTAAAAACCAAGCCACCCAGGTTGTAAGCCTTTTCCTCGACCTCGAACACCGGAACCTCAAAGTTTTTGGGTTGCGACTTGGGAAAAGCCTCGAAGACCCGGTTTATAAATCCGCCCTCCCCTTTTGGCACATAGATCGGCAAAGGCCGCGTTCGAATCCTTCCGGGAGTGTAGTTCATGGAGAACAGCAGCATGGGCAGGTCCCCGACATGATCCACATGGGCGGGATGGGTGAGTACCAGGGCATCCAGTTCCATGAAATCGATGCCCGCATCGCAGTACCTGGCCAGAACGCCCGCCCCTATGTCGATGCCCACTCCACCGCCGATTTTCATCACATGATACGCGCAACAGGCCCTTGAGCGACAGAGCGCGGAGGTTCCCGTGCCCAGAATGGTAAACTTCATGCCGCCTCCAACTCATATTTCCATCCGGAAAAATCGTTGTGAAACTCAAAAATCCCTGTTTCGCCATCCCGGAAGTTCCAATTACATGCGAATCTTGGATTCCGTTTTTCCCGGATTTTTTTCAAGGTGTATGTGCCGTTTCAGGGCCGAACCGGCCAGCCGGGCCAGCACCCGGGGCAGGTCTGAATCGCCCCAGGCCCCCTTAAAATCCCCATTCTCCAAGAGCCGTTCGTTCAGGCTGTAATAAGGCTCCTCTCCGGTGGTCAGAACGACGTCATCAAGCCGGAAATCCAGCTTGTCCCCAAATATATTTTCCATTAACGATTTGATGGTATAGGCAAAAAATTTTTTCACGTCTTCGGTAGATTCCGCCTTGTTGAGCCTTTCTCTGAAATCAGCCATGATTTCGTTTTCATACTTGGTAAAGGAAAACTGCTTTGTCATGGAATCTCTCCTTTCAGGATCTCGGTTGTCCTTCTGGTGAAAAAATGATGAATGCATTTGAAAGAACGATGGCTGCCACTGATCGGATTGAGGGACGGAACCAGCGACGTTCATCGCCCGGCTCACTGAGTTGACTTGCGGACACAAGGCGTGCATATCGTCGGATACGCACCTTCGCCATTATGCGGCTGCCTTTTCACCTGCGCCGTTGAAACAGAGAATAAGATGGAAATGCGGCCGCAGAAGTTGCATGCTGATAGTTTTTAGATATCAAAAATTCATCCAGGATGCAATAAGGCACATCAGCGCCGTCATGTAACTTGCGGCCCGGATCAGAAAGACAGCCCGATGCGGTCAGGGTCGGAAATCAGAGATATCTCTCCGGATTTGCTGACCGTGAAATGGATGTCGTCAATAACGATTTCCCGGAAAACAATTCCCCTGGAAATCATATCGGCCACCGCCTGTCTGGCATCATCGACCTTCTTATGCCGCAGGTAGGTTTCAAGCGTGGATTTCAGCGCGCCGGCCTGGTCCGCCAGCTTTTCCAGTTCCTGGCACAGCACGTCGGGATCACCGTCCGACAGGCCCGAAAACCGGGTTTTAAACTCACTGAATTCAGTCGTCGCCCTTTGCCTGAGTTCGGCAACGTCGATGATCCCGGCAGTCGGTTCCGGTTGAGCCGTCTGAGGCGCGGGTTTCGGAAACGGCTGACGGGTTTTGAATGATTGTTTCCGACCAGCCGCCGCGGAAACCTCCTGCCGCAGCAGTTCAACCAGCCGGAGTTCTTCGGACGTCAATTCATCATCCATGAAATTCTCCCTGTTGCAACGGCTTTTTTTCAGAAAGCCGGAAAATCAATATTCAAGAAATTTTCTTGCCAAAACTCATGTTTTTTCATAATGAAACAAAGGCTCAATGTCAAAGCAGATTTATGGATTAAAAATATTCTGTTTGAAATTCAAAAGGTTGCAATCCCATGAATCGACCGTCAACGGGTTGCAATCAGGGGGACAGAAAGAGTATGGTGCAAGAGAAACTCACGGCTTCCGATGCCTCCAGGGCTTACGCAAAAGCCATCAACACGATGGACAAAACCCCCTTGATGTTCCTTTTGGCGGATGACGTCGCCTATTCTTCCCAGAATGTGCTGGACGAGCTCAGGGGAAAAGATGAAATTTCCGCCTTCCTGTCTGAAACCTTCGAGGAATCCAGCCAATCCGAGGATATGAGGCTTTTTGCCGAACTGGCCTTGACTAGGGCCTATACCTTTTATGCCAAAAGCGGAGAGCCTTGTGTCCGGCTGGCTGCGGGCGAGAAAGACAATACGGTGGCGGTGGTGCTTTTCGAAATCAAGGACGACCGGATTCAGAAAATTGAATTCTGCACCTTTATCCCCGATCCTTCCACCGTGGAGCGTACCGGCGAGTATCCGGCATGATCCTGAACTTGAAAACCCTGAATGCATTCTTCGCATGATTTTGCCGATCGGCCCTGATTTTTACAGTGCCGGATTTCCTAAAACCGCGGGCTCTCCAAAAGCCATGCGATTTATTTTTTCATGAAGCGATTCAAATCCATAGGTCTTGCCGCGGTGGTTTTCTGGCTGGTAGCCGCCGCCTTTACCACGATTTACATCACCCAGCCGGTCCTGCCGGTGCTTCAGAGCGAATTCGGCGTCAGCGAAACGCAGGCCTCCCTCACCATCTCCATGGTGGTGCTGGGAATCGCTCTGGCCAACCTGCCCTTCGGCCGGCTTGCGGACCGGTACCGGGTTAAGCCCCTGATCGCCGTCGGCGGCTTTGTGGTCACGGCATCCAGCTTGTATTGCGCCCTGTCGGAAAATCTTCCGGCCCTCATTGCGGCCCGGTTCATTCAGGGGCTGTTTCTGCCCTGTCTGACCACCTGCGTGGCCGCCTACCTCTCCCGGACCCTGCCGCTTCACCGGCTCAATGTCATCATGGGTTCGTACATATCGGCAACCGTGGCCGGCGGGCTGGGGGGCCGCCTGCTCGGAGGCTGGATTCATCCGCCCCTGCACTGGCGGTATGCGTTTTTCAGCGCCTCGATCTTTCTGCTGGCCGCCACCCTGGCCGCGACCTTCTGGCTTCCCTCTGAAAACAGGCGAACCGGAAAATCGGCTGATGAAATCGGTTTTCTCGGACTGCTTCGCCGCACCGAGCTGATGATGATTTACGCGGCGGCTTTTTCCGCCTTTTTCGTCTTTTCCTCGATATTCAACTTTCTGCCGTTTTATCTTTCCAAACCCCCGTTCAACGCCTCCACCGGCGTGATTACGATGATGTATCTGTCGTATCTGATCGGCGTTGTGATGGGGCCTCTGGCCGGAAACATCAGCAACCGGATCGGAAACGGCGCCACAATGGCCATGGGCGCAGTGGTTTTCGCCGCTTCCATCGGCCTGACCCTGATTCCTTCCATGATTGGAATTATTATAAGTCTGGCCGGAATCTGCGCGGGCTTTTTCTCCATTCACGCTTCGGCCGCAGGGGCACTGAACCGGAAGTTGACCGCCAGCCGCGGACGGGCCAACTCACTTTACGTGCTTTTTTATTATCTGGGAGGCTATTCGGGAATCACCCTGAGCGGCCTGGTATACGTCCGCGCCGCCTGGCAGGGAGTCGCGTCCCTGGGCGTTCTGATGCTGATCATCCCATTAACCGTCGGAATTCTCGATATTCGAAGACAGCGCCGTTCGACACCAGCAGCCTGATTCGGGGCCATATTCTGATCGAACGATTCAAAACCTGATTATCGGCTTTGACGATACGTCTTGATTTTTTCAATCAGCAGGGGAACAAATTCGCGGCAATCCGCCACGATGCCGTAGTCCACCTGTTCAAAAACCGGTGCCCTGGCATCCTTGTTGACAGCCGCCATTACACTGGCCCCCATAATGCCGATTAAATGTTGAAGATCTCCGGAAAGGCCGATGCCCAGATACAGCTCGGGGCTGACCATCTTTCCGCTCTGGCCGATCATGGTCTCATGACCGGCCCAGCCCGCATCAACCACCGGCCGGGTGCATCCCAGGCCCGCATTCAGAATCCGGGCCAGATCCGAAATCTGGCGCCACCCGGCTTCATCCCCTGCGCCGATGCCGCCGGCAACCACAATGGAAGCGGATTCCAGCGCCACGGTTTCCGGTTCCGTGCGCACGACCTCCAGATTCCGAATCCGGTCGAAAACCGCCTCAGGCACATCGAGCAGGACCAACTCACCCCGACGGCTTTCATCCATATCCGGCAAGGGAAAGACGCCGCTTGCCGCTGTGGCCATCTGAGGCCGTCTTTCCGGGCATATGATCGACATAAGCCCGCCGTAGGCCGGAACCCATTGCTCCAGAATGTTCCGGTCATTAATTTTCAGATCAATGCAGTGGGCGGTAAGTCCCGTCGCCAGCCGGGCCGCAACCAGCGGCGCCAGCTCCCTGCCCGTGCATGTCGATCCGATGAGCAGAATCTCCGGCTTTATCTTCAGGGCAAGAGAAACGATCATCTCCGTGTAAATGTCAGCTTGATACCAGTTCAGAACCGGATCATCTCCCAGGTAAACCCTGTCAGCTCCGGCGGCAAACAGGGGCTCGATGCGATTCTTCATCCCGTGCCCCAGAAGAACAACCTCAACGCATGAATTCAGTTCGTCGGCAAGCTGTCTTGCCTTTCCGACAAGCTGCAGCGAGACATTCTGAATCCGCCCGTCGACCCGTTCCGCCACCACCCACACCGGGCCATCGAAAGCTTTTGTTGTCATAGGTCCATTCTCTCCATATAGTCGCCAGCGAAAATCCAGCCAGTTCTTCTGATAGCGGATCTCAGATCAAGCCGGCGTGGGCCAGCCGCTGCACCAGAATTTCAGCCTTCTGCTCGATGGGACCCTCGATGAATTCAACCTGTCTTCGAACCGTGCGGGTGGTCATCGCACTCACCACGGTCGGGGATGCCGCCTGGCCGACCTGATCTTCGGCGAGCCCGAGATCCCGCAAACCCCATTGGACTATCTGCTTTTTTCTGGCCTTGATGATCCCTGAAAACGAAAGGGCACGCGGGCGGTTCAGCTTTCGAGTTACGGTCAACAGCGCCGGGAGCTTTATCTCCATCAGACGGTATCCGTTTTCAATTCCGGATCGGACCCTGAAGGTTTGCGAATCGACCTGTGCAAATTCCTCAACCTGGGTTGCCACCGGTATTCCCAAAAACGAGGCGATCTGGGGCCCAACCCATTCCGTGGCCCCGTCGCTGCTGGCCATGCCGCAGAGGATCAGGTCATATTGTTCGATCTTCTCGATTCCTTTTGCCAGTGTAAACGAGGTGGCATAAGTGTCCGCCCCGGCAAAAGCCCTGTCGGACAGCAGAATTCCATGATCGGCGCCGAGAGACAGGCATTCTCTGACAATGTTTTCCGCCCCTGAAGGCCCCATGCTGAGGACGGTGATTCGAGCGCCGGATTTCTCCCGGATCTGCAGCGCCGCCTCCAGGGCGTTTCGGTCCAGCGGGTTGAACGCCAGGGGAACCTGAGCTCGCTTGAGCATTCTCGTTGCCGGATCGATTCTGATGCGATCGGCCTTCGCCGGATCGGGTACGGCTTTAACGCACACAATAATCTGAAGCGTCATGAGGCATCCTATTCTGTGTTTTCGCCTCTGTGAACTCAGCGATGAATTCAGCAGGAGTTTTAAACGTATTGAAATAGAATCAGGAAAGTACCCAGCGAGCGATGATCACCTTCATGATGTCCGAGGTTCCGGCCGAGGGCCCCAGAACAAAGGCATCCCTGAGGTACCGGCTCACCGCATACTCCTGCATGCACCCGTATCCTCCGTGAATGTCCACGGCCATTTTGGCGGCCTTCTGTGCAGCCTCTGTAGTAAAATACTTTGCCACGGCGAACTCGTTGCTGGAAGGCTGACCCCTGTCTTGGATAGCGCTGGCCCGGTACGCCAGCAGCCGTCCGGCCTCAAGATCCACTTTCATCTCGGCCAGCTTGCTCTGTATGGTCGGCAGCTGACTGATCGGCTTGCCGTACAGGATGCGTTCGCGGGCAAATTTCACCGAAGCTTCCAGGCAGGCCGCCTGAACACCCAGGGCGCATCCCACCATGCCGCCGCGGCCCACATCGCCGATGGCCGCCATAGTCACGCGAAGCCCCTTACCTTCGACGGAAAGAATCTGTTCCTTTGAAACACGGAGATCTTCAAAGGAAAGCTCTCCGGTATTGCATCCTCGCATGCCGACCTTGTTCTCTTCATGCGTCGCCTTGAAGCCGGGCATGCCCTTTTCGATAATAAAGGCGGAAAACGCCTTGGGATCATTTTCATCCTTGGCGAGAATCGTGAGGGTGTCGGCAATATGAGAATTGGTGATAAAGCATTTCCGGCCGTTGATGATGTAATCATCGCCGTCTTTGCGATATGACGTCCGAATGCTCGTCGGATCGGACCCGCCGGTGGCTTCGGTAACGGCAGTCGTGGCCAGACGCTCTCCGGAGGCCAGATCGGGAAGGTATTTCTTTTTCTGCGCCTCGTTACCGAATTTCACAATCGGCTCGATTCCCAAGGCAAACACCTGGAGCATCATGGCGGTGGCCACCGAAATCCGGCTGATCTCCTCCAAAGCGATCATTCTGGCCGTATAGCCCAGCCCCAGACCGCCGAACGGCTCGGGAACGGTTAGGGCCATCATCTCGGCCTCGGCCAGGGCCCGAACAACGGCTACTGAAACCTTGCCGGTAGCCTCCATCTCGGCCACTCGCGGCGCTACCTGAGTTTCCGCAAACTCCCGGGCCGCCTTTCTGAACATTTCCTGTTCCTCGGTAAAGGTAAAATCGATCATCACATCCTCCTTTCTCGGGTTAAGACGGAACAGCCAGACTTCAGGCAAACCGGTCAGACTCGAACCAGTTCCTTCAGATATTGGATAACGGCTTCAATCGCATGATTCAAATCATCGGCGGACTTGTTGATGCCATACATCACCGAGGCCCCCAGCATGCCGGCAAACACCATCTCGGCGACCGCTCTGGTGGAAACCGTCGATCTCAAATCGCCTGCTTCCTGCGCCTGATTCAAGTAACCGGTTATCATGGCCTTGAACCCCGAAAATCCCTGATTCACCGCATCGGCCAGCTTGGGATGCTGATCGGCCAGTTCTACGGCAAGCGTGATAAAAATACATCCCCCAGGGATATTTTCGAAATCGATCAGATACGAATCGCGATAATTTTTAAGCACCAGACATATTCTGCCGATGGGATCATCCACCTGATTCACCCCTTCAAGGACCTTCTCGCGCCAGATATGCCGCGCCCGCTCAAGAACGGCGTAAAACAGATCTTCCTTGCTCTTGAAATGGTTGTAAAATCCTCCCTTGGAAACACCGGCGGCCTCCAGTATGTCGGTGATCGAGGTGCTGGAAAAACCCTTCAGGGAAAACAGCCTCAGGGCCTCGTGAATAATGTTTTCTTTCCGCGAAGGCATTGGGATAATCCTTGATCTTCAAAAAAAGACAGACCGGTCGGTCTTTTTATCTCAAATTTTCTCTTGCATGTCAAACAATTCTTTTCGAAATACCCCATACCCTTAACGGGTCCTCGGAAGGACGAAACAGCAAAGGGGGGCAAGCACGCCCCCCCTTTTTTTGGGGATTTCACCCGGATTGAAAATAATATATCATGCTCAACTGACTCAGAAGCAATCGGTCAAACCAGTCGGGAATTCACGAAATCCCAGTTGACCAGATGCTTCAAAAACGCGTCGATGTAATCCCCCCTTCGGTTCTGATAGTCCAGATAGTAGGCATGCTCCCAGACGTCAATCGTCAGAAGCGGTTTGACGCCATGGGCCATCGGCGTATCGGCGTTGCCGGTTTTGGAGATCTCGAGCCTGCCGTCCTTCAGCACCAGCCAGGCCCATCCGCTTCCGAACTGCGTCATCGCCGCATTCTTGAACTGTTCGGCAAACTTTTCGTAACCGCCGAAGGCAACAGCAATCTGATCGGCGATTCTGCCCGAAGCCGCTCCGCCACCGCCCGGCTTCATGCAGTTCCAGTAAAAAGAGTGGTTCCAGACCTGAGCCGCATTGTTGAACAGAGCCATCTTGGAAGGATCCGCGACCGCCCTTTCGACAACAGCCTCCAGGGGTTGATTGACGAGATCGGTTCCTTCAATGAGCTTTCGCGCGTTTTCGACGTACGCATTGTGGTGCCTGCCATGATGAAATTCGATGGTTTTTTCACTGATGTAAGGTTCCAGGGCATTTTTCGCATAAGCTAAACTCGGCAAACTGATCGTCATAACTCGCCTCCTGATAGTTTTGAGGTTCATACCGAATGAAGATGCTCCAACAAAATATGCAAGAATCCGCAAAGCCGGAAGCTGAAACAGGTTGTCTTAAAGCGGCAACCGGCCTTTCAAGCGCTTTTTTCAGACAGTGCCGACACGTTTTTAATTCATTCGATCATAGGTCCGATGCTGAAAATAGAGGCCGGACCTGAATTCAAAGCTGTCTGCGCAGCATTTTCAGCGCCTTTCTCGCAGGCATGCCGTTATGCACCATCTCGCAGGCGACTCTCACAAAATGTTCGGGATCCTCGTGCTGAAACACGTTTCTTCCCATGGACAGTCCGGCCGCCCCAGCCTCCATTGCGCCCTCGATCATGTCGAGCGTTTCTTCGTCGCTGAGCTTGGAACCTCCGGCGATCACCACCGGAACAGGACATCCTCGAACCACCTCCTCAAACGACTTCGCGCTTCCGGTATACGGACACTTGATGATGTCGGCGCCCAGTTCAGCACCCACCCTGGCGGCAAGCTTGACGGATTCGACATTGACATCCACCTGATCCCCTCTGGGATACATCATGGCAAGCAGCGGCATTCCCCACCGGTTGCACTCTCTGGCGGTTTTGCCGAGGGACTCGAGCATCGCCGCTTCCCCGCCCGCGCCGATATTCACATGCACCGAAACCGCATCGGCACCCAGCGCAAGGGCCTCGTCAACGTCACACACCGATATCTTGTTGTTCGGAAAGGGGTTCAGCAAAGTTGAAGCCGACAGATGGATAATCAGACCGATATCCGTATCCTCGCTCCGGTTGGTGGAGGTGACGATGCCCTTATGGACCACCGTGGCATTCGCCCCGCCCCGCAGGATCATGTTGACCGTTTTGTCAATATCTTCAAGGCCCTGAATCGGCCCCATTGAGACGCCGTGATCCATCGGAATGATCACGGTTTTGCCGGACTTTCTGTTGACGATTCTTTTGATTCTGATTTTTTTGCCTATGTTCATTTCGCACCTTCTGTTTATATCATTGTATTTGAATCCGCTTATAAATCGCAAGGGTAAAAGTCCAAAGCCATCGGCCTCTTTTTTCTGTTCAACGACTATAAACCCGGCGAAAATAAAGATTCAAGTTTTTAAATTGAAAAGTTCTCGGCTTGACAACGCAGCGGCTTCATGGCCTCAAAGTGCGACCGGAAGACAATCCATCGCCGCTTGATGTTCAGAAGACTTGCCGCGAACAGCGGTTTAGACATGATGCTGATTTTCCGCTTATTTATATAATACATCATGCCGGAAAGTCAGCTGAATCAGAAGGGAAATCTACGGGCTGCTAAACAGTGCGGTACAGACGGCGCTTGATCTTCTTTGTGGGAGTTTTTTCAAATTCCTCTGGATGGATCTGAATTCTGGAAATACCGCTGTAAGCAGGGAGTTTTGAATTAAGTTCTTTTCTGTTTTTTTCCATGATTTCGGGAATTTTAGATCCATCGATGCCGTGAGTGCGTAACCGCTCATAGTCGGGACGAACGAGGGCGACCAGCTTGTCGCCGGATTCGATCACCAGGGATTCCTCGACATAATCCATGCCGTTGAGGCGGGATTCGATTTCTTCGGGATAGATGTTCTGCCCGGATGGCCCCAAAATCATGTTTTTGGATCGTCCTTTGATATGAATGAAACCGTCGGCATCCAGAAGCCCCAGGTCTCCCGTATGCAGCCAGCCCTGGGAATCGATGGCCTCTGCCGTCGCCTCCCGGTTTTTGTAGTAGCCGTCCATGACATTATCGCCGCGCACCAGAATCTCGCCGGGCTCGAGGGCGGGATCATGCGAATCGATTTTCAACTCCAGGGTGTCCACCAGCCGGCCCACCGCTCCGACGCGGTGTCCGGAATGCGGCGCATAACTGACCAGCGGTCCGCATTCAGTCAGCCCGTAGCCGATGGTATAACGGAATCCGATCTTTTTCAGAAACCGGTCGACCTCTTCCTCCAGAGCGGCACCGCCGATCACCACCTCATAAAAATGGTTGCCGAACACCTGGCTCAATCTGTCGTTGAATTTTTTCAGAATCAGCCGGTTGACCAGCGGCAGTTTCAGAAGAAAACGCACCTTGGCATTATCGAGCTTGTCCTTGATATGATTTTTATAAATTTTTTCGACCACCAGCGGCACCGTCATCACCAAATGCGGCTGTATTTCCTGAAACGCCTTGACCACCACGGATGGGGAAGGAATTTTTTTCAGAAAGGTGATATGGCAGCCCACAATGAATGGAAAGAGAAAGTCAAAAGCACACCCGAAGGCATGGGCCAGGGGAAGAAATGAAACAATCCGGTCTCCCTGTTTCAGCGGCATGTACGTCCTTGCGAAACGCACATTGGCCATCAGACTGTTGTGGGAAAGCATCACTCCTTTTGAAAATCCAGTGGTGCCGGAAGTATAGACAATTGAAGACAGCTGAGGGTTATCCACGGGCTTCAGGGAAAAATCCACGGCCTTCGTCCGGTTGGATTCAAGACAGTAAATCGAGGCTTTTTCAAGGACTTCGCCCAGCTTTTCGTCGCGATGAGACAGCGGCGTAAAATTCTCCAGAGAAAAAAACGCCTGAACATCGGGCATCAATGCCACATCCAGCGTGTTGAAGATGCCGTCTGCGGCAAACACGAAAACGGATTCGGAATGTCGGATGATATGGGCGATTTCTTCCGGATGAAAATCCGGAAGAATGGGTACGATCACGGCGCCGTACGATATAACCGCAAGGTATGTCATGGCCCAGTTGGCTGAATTTTTTCCGATCAGGGCGATCCGGTCTCCCGGGCCAATCCGGCAGTCCTCGAACACCCGATGAAACCACCGGATCCTTGAAGCCGCATCGGCATAGGTCAACGGCGGCTTTCCATAATCGGAAAACGCCGGCGATGACCAGTTGCGAATGATGCTTTGCTCGATTTCCTTAACGAGATTTTCCTTCAGCATATCCACAGCTCCTTATGAGACAACCCCGGGTAAGCCTTGTCGTTCAGCGGTCATATTAAAGAAGCTATTACATTTTACCCCCGCCGGTTGTCAATAAAAACGTAATATTCGGAATCGAATGCATCATTTGAACGCCTCGCATGCAAAAACAAACCCTCCGCTTTGAAGGCACTGAAAAAAACTTGTGTCCGAACTCTCGACATAAGTCAGCATTTCAATATGTTCGGCTTGACTTGACGGACGTTCTTCCTTATGGAATCAGAAGAATGGCGACAAACCCCGCAGTGAATTTGGACCCAGCGACAACGAAAGGATCTGTACGGCATGCCGTTAAAAGACATCGGAGAATTCGGATTTATCAATAAGATCAGCAAAGGATGCCTGGTTCGTCCAAAACATGTACTGAAGGCCATCGGGGATGACGCGGCCGCCTTTACCCTAGAAAACGGAGAAGTGGCAATAGTCACTACGGATCTGATGGTGGAACGGGTCCATTTTCTCAGGGATGCGACCTCCGGATTCAATCTGGGATACAAAGCCATGGCGGTGAATCTGAGCGATATTGCCGCCATGGGGGGAAAAGCACGGGAAGCCTTTGTCAGCATCGCGATTCCCAGGGACTGTCCGGTCGAATTTCTCGAAGAAGTCTACCAGGGCATGAAAGATCTGGCAAAACGACATGAGGTCAACATTCTTGGAGGAGACACGACCGCCTCCTTAACCGATCTGGTGATCAACGTCTGTGTCGTGGGATCCGCACGGAAAGAAAACATCCTGTATCGGGACGCGGCCGTCGCCGGAGACATCGTTTGCTGCGCGGGATTTCTCGGACAAAGCCGGGCCGGGCTTCACCTGATACTCAACCGGATTCCAGCCGACACACCGGAACTGAAAATTCTGAAGGAAGCCCACCTGCTTCCCCGCCCCTGCCTGGAAGAAGGCTGGTTTCTGTCTCACCACCCCGGGGTGCATGCCGCCATTGACGTCAGCGACGGGCTGAGTTCGGATCTCGGCCACATTATCGAGGAAAGTCGGACCGGCGTACGGATTGATGCTGAAAAACTTGCTGTGTCACCCGCCCTGGAGTTTTTCTGCCGAAAATTCGAATTGAACGCCACGGAATTGATTCTGGCTGGCGGGGAAGACTACGCGCTGATCGTCACGGTTTCTCCGGAACAGATCGATGCGCTGGCTCAGAACTTTGAAAACCGATTTGGCTACCCGCTTCAACGCATCGGAGAAATCACCGAGACTCAAAATGCCGTCATCGTTTTTACGGACAAAAGCTCCCGTCCGCTTTCCCCCACAGGGTGGGACCACTTCAAGCAGGAATAGTCATGGAGCCGGAAAAAGCCCGATATTATGACGGCCAGCCTTACGCCCGATGGATTGACCCCCTGTTGAAACCGATTCGAAACGCCATCTTCGACCTGATCGAGCCGGGCAGCGTGGCTGTGGACATCGGCTGCGGCACCGGAGCGCTGGCCATGAATCTGAGCAAACGATGCGAAAAGGTTATCGGCATCGACCACTCTCCTCTCATGATCCGGCAGGCGCATCGAATCAGTGCGGAGCGCAGCATCGACAATCTGCGCCTGATCTGCGGCGACGCCCTGTCGGCCCTCAACCGTCTTGAAGAGCCGCGGGTGGACTGTGCCGTATTTTCCATGATGCTTCATGAAATCGTACCGGAATCGCGCCTTGAGCTGATCCTTCGGGCCCGACGGATTGCCGGGCGGATTCTTTTCGCCGACTACCGCATCCCCCTCCGCCATCCCTTATCCATCCCCATCCTGATCATCGAAAGAATGGCCGGGTGGGAACATTTTGGAAATTTTCTGAATTTTTCCCGAACACAGGGGCTTTTTCCCCTCATTCAGGCCGCAAACCTGATCGTTTCATTCAAAAAAACGATATACGGAGGCAATATCTGCATTCTGAAGACCCACACGCCCGATATTGAAAATCGATCCCAATCGGTATAAGTATCATACAATGAGTCTGTCTGCCGTGGCTCCAAATCGGACACCGAATTCCAGCTGATGCCGGGAGGAGGACAATGTCAGTTTTTATCAATGTTTTCGAGGCGGTTGCCGTTCTGATCGGAATGGGAGTGATCGGATTCTGGATCATCAGCCGGCGGGTTCTTCCGGAAAATGCTTTCGGGCTGCTTTCTCCTCTGGCCCTGGATGTAGCGCTCCCGGCCATGATCTTTTCAAACATCATTTCAAACTTTGACCCTGTCGCGTTTCCTTCCTGGTGGACCCTTCCCCTGTGGTGGGCAGGCTTCACCCTTCTGGCCGGGCTCATGACCCTTTTATTAACCCCGCTCTCTGAAAAACGTTTTCAAAGCGAGTTCGCCCTGAGCCTTTTTTATCACAACGTCCTGTTTCTTCCTCTGGCCGTTCTAACCGGAATGATGGGCCCCGACGCAACGATCATCACGCAACTTTTTCTCTTCACCCTGTTTTTCCCGTCTCTGTTTTTCGGCACCTATCATCTGTTCTTTAAAAACGCCGAAAAATCCATCGATATGAAAAGGATTTTGAATCCTGTCATGATCTCCGTACTGACGGCAGTCGCGATTCGATTGTCTGGGCTGCATGTTCTGACGCCGAAATTTGTTCTGGAAGGCCTCAAAATGATCGGCCACATGACCCTGCCGATTGTAATGATCATCATCGGCGGCAATATTTATCTGGATTTTAAAGGCAAGGGCCGCCTTTACGGAAAAGAAATCGTCAAATTCATCATTGCCAAAAACATCGTCTTTCCGCTGGTCGCGCTCGGCATTCTGATGATCGTCCGGCCTCCTTACGAGATCGCCCTGATCATCATTCTGGAAAGCGCTGTTCCTCCCCTGACCGCCGTTCCTCTGGTGACCGAACGCGCCGGCGGCAATCGCGCTCTGGTGAATCAATTTTTTTTCAGCAGTTTTCTGGTTTCGATTTTAACCCTTCCGGCCGTTCTGGCTCTGTTCTCATATTTTTTTACGCCCATCGGCCGGTAAGTCCGGCTCACGAAAATGATGGGTCCGGCAAATTCGGCTTCCGGCATCATGGACGCTATCCTATAGAACCAGGCTGAATTTCCGCATCGTCTGCCCGCGCAGCATACCGGAATCTCCGGTCCAGCATGCGGCAGCCCTCTATCATCAATCGTGCCACGGGCATCTTCTGCGGACAGAGACGCTGGATTTTTGAATAATCCGCCAGGCGCATGGCGTCCCGAAGGTCCTTCGGAATCCGGTTGAAAAGCGCTTCGGCCCGCTCCGTCTCCCCATAGCTGTGGCGGTACATCAGGCAACGCATCACGTCGCTGACCGGCGCCGGAATATCCAAGGCCCTTTCGCAGATCTCGGCGCATCCGGCACAATAGGACGGCGCCGTTTGCAGGGCAAGCTGCCTGAAAAGGTCCACCTCTTCTTTCGACAGCCGGGTCTGATCCAGGGCGGCCGTCACATTGGACATCAGCACGGTCATGCTCGGCATCTGGGAACAGATGCAGGCGATATGCGGATTCTCCCAGACCGCCTTCATACGGGCCTGCTTGTCGGTAAAGCCTTTCTTGAGAAACCGGCCTGCCAGTGCGATCTCGGCCTCGCTGTCAGCCCGAACCGAACCGCCCCCCTGCGTCTTCATGGCGGTCAGACCGATACCGGCCTTTGTGCAGGCTTCCACGGCGGCCTGCATCTGATCCGTGTGCATGAGCCGGAAATTATAGGTCATCATAATGCCGTCGATCCACCCAAGACGGCTTGCCGCCAGCATGAGCTTTTCCATGTTGGCGTGAGTGCTGAAACCCATGAATCGAATCCGTTTTCTTGATTTTTCTTTTTCCGCCCATCGCCGGATTTCATCAGACATTTCATCGATATGCTTCGCCCCGTGAACCAGGTACAGGTCAATATAATCGGTCTTAAGGCGGTTCAGAGACTGCTCCAGCAATCGGGTCATGCCCTGCGCATCCCGTTCGCAGGACTTGGTGACCAGAAAGATGTCCTTTCGATGTTCCGGGTATTTTTCAAAATACATCCCCATTCCGGTTTCGCTGCCGCCGTAGCAGTCAGCCGTATCCCAGTAGGTGACCCCCCACTGGTAAGCCTGTCTGAGCACAAGCTGGTTGGAGGGAATGTCGAACATTCCGCCCAGTCCGAGAATGGGAACCGTTGCGCCGGTTTTGCCGAATGCACGGGTGGGCACGGCGGTCGGGGTCTGTCCTTCGGCAGGCCTCGGAATCGTCGAAGCCAGCAGAACGCCCATGGCTGCCATCGATGTGGTCTTTAAAAATTCCCTGCGAGTTGGATCGCTGTTATCGGGTTCCATTTCAACCTCCATCTGATCTTTGAAAAATGCAATTTAAATTTTCAGCCGTTGTTGCATCAGGACTGCCCGGACCGAGGTTCAGCAATCAGCAGTGCATGTGACCGGTGACGGGATTCGTTTTCCGCCGTCACACAGATCGCCGGTTTTCCGCGAACCGGGCATTCGTGCTGGCAGATTCCGCAGCCGATGCATCGATTTGGATCGACCACGGGCCTTTGAAGACGGATCGCAATCCGGATATGGTCTTTGAAATTTGGCTGTTGCATGCCCGAATCTTCCAGAACCAGAAGGCGATCGGTATTGGCCAGAATCCGCGAGTAACCATCCTGACCGATTACGCAGTAATAATCTCCGCCAGCCAGCTGATCCGGCGGCAGAACGCTGTCTTTCAGGTGAATGCCGGCAGCATCAACAGCCTCAACCGCCAGAGTGCCCAGGTCCAGAAAGCTGAAATGGATCCGGGTTGAAATGGCCTTGGGGCTGACCGGACAGGTTTCCTGGCAGACAATGCAGGGCCGGTCCATGGCCCATGGCAGGCACCTGCCCCAATCCACAAAAGCCGTACCGATGCGCACAGCTTTTTTCTCATCCAGTCCCAGAGGCCGGATGGCGGCCGTCGGGCAAAGATGGCCGCAGGCAATGCAGTTGAGCTGGCACCCGCTGGCGCCTGCCCGGAAATTCAGGACCGGCGTGGCCCACCGGCTGAAGCCATATTCGATACCGGCCGGCTGAATCACGTTGGTGGGGCAGATACGCACACACTGCCCGCATTTTACGCACCGGGACAGAAATTCGGCTTCATTCAGGCTGCCCGGAGGCCTGACCAGTTCCGGATTCCAGGCCGCCGCGTTCAGAGGATCCAGTCTCGTTACCGGACCTGCCGCAACTCCCAGCACAACGGCGCCCAGCAGCCGGCGACGTTCCAGATCGATGGGATGATGGCGGCCGGGGGCGATTCCGAATCGGATCTCATCATCCGGGCATGAGGCCATGCAGTTGAGGCAAAGCACGCACTCGGATACCCGGAACCGATCTGAAGGTTCACAGGCCCCCTCGCAATCCTTTTCACAGACGCGGCATTTCCGGCATTGAACGTTCTTTCTGAACAGGGTCCAGAACGATGCCTGGCTGATCAGACCGAAAAGCGCTCCCAGGGGACAAACATATCGGCAGTAAAACCGCGGAATGCGCACCGAGGCGGCTACGGCAAATCCCACCATTGCGGCGGAAAACCAGCCCAGCGCGTAAAAGCGGTTTCCGGGATACATATTGACAATTCCGCCGTCCGCCAGCGGCAGCAGCACGAAATTGACGAACCGCTGCATCAGGCAGACCGGATCCAAAAGGCCGACCTGTAAAAATCCGGGTGCAATTGTCTGAAACACGGCGACCAGCGCCCAGAACAGCATCAAACCAACACCCAGGTAAAACGCGCTGACGCCTCTAAAATACCCTATCGCGATGCAGACGATCATCGCAATAAGCCAGGGGACATGAATCATGCCCTGCAAAATGCCGGATCCAGCGGCAGCCGCTGTCAGTGCAGCCAGAATCCAGTATTTCAGATTCTGGGCCCCGCGATATTGGTTCACCCCCACTTTTCCGGCCAGGGACAAAGTCCGCCGGCCTGCGTATCCGGCCGCCTGCTGGCAGGTTCCCAGAGGGCACACCCATCCGCAGAAAAATCTGCCAAAAGCCAGGGTCATCCACACCACCGCCAGAGACCAGAGCATGCCCCCGTAAAGACGGCCGGTGCTCAAAAGCGTTTCCAGGCCGATCAGAGGGTCGATCTGGAGAAACCAGTTAACCGGCCAGCCTCGGAGCTGCCGCCAGCCTGCTCCAAGGGTCATGACCGCGCAAAGCCACAAAAAAAGCATCAGAAAAAATACCTGGCAGACCCGTCGCACAACCCGCATATCCATGGCTGCATCCTATCCGGCGTTGATTCTGATCGGGTTTAAGGATTCATAGTTCACGGTGCCGGCACCGGCCGCCTCAGCTTTTTCAAGAAAAGGCAACTGGTCTAAAGATCTTTGCAGAAGACCCGCGCCGACGGCGTCCACGGCTACCGGATCCGTGCCGACGATCAGGGTGTCGGTCCGCCTCAGATCCGAAAACGACCCGCCGGTTGGCCCGTTCTGGACCATGGACACGACCCCGTCCAGAATCACGAGGCTCGGGCGGATCATGATGGAAAGCTCCTGAATGATGGTATGAATGTCCTGGTGAAAGATGTTTCGCCTGCCTCCGAGCAGGCCGTACCAGTTTTTCAGCGTCATGGAGGCGCCGCTGCGTTGATGGTCTTTAACCGGCGCCATTCCAATGACCCGGGTGATCCCCTCGAACGGGCCCACCATAACGGGCCAGTTTCGAATCAGCCGGGCATTGGGTACGGTCAGCAGCTCAAAAGCGCCGGGATCCGGCAGAATCACATGCGCACCCGCCTGACGGGCTGCCGGTCCGATACCGGTGAGTTCAAAACAGCTCTGCGGATCATTGATCGGGTTGTCCGTCACCGCCACATAAGCGGCGCCGGACTCAATGCACATGCGGACCGTTTCGCTCACCAGTTCGGGATGCGTGGTCGCCCCCAGCTGCGGCGGCGTGGCAAATGCGGCGTTGACCTTGATCAAAACCCGGTCTTTAGGGCGAATGAAGGACTCCATGCCCCCCAGGGCCTGAAACGCAGACCGAAGGTTCTTTTTCCGGTCCGGCCCATGAACGATGCACAGCTTTTTTTTGATTCCGGAAATGGTAAAATCCGGAAAGCTGACTGCTTGAACAACCGGGGGGATCGGTCCGTCCGGGTCGTAAAACAGGATTCCGCCTCCGGCGACCAGCGTGCCCGTCAGGCCGGTCTTAAGCGCCCGGACCAAGAAATTGCGCCGGGAAATCAGATCTTCTTCAGGCCCCATCTCCGGTCTCCGAAAGCCCATGATAAAGGGTTTGGACCAGTATTTTCAAGCGATCCTCATTTGAAGCCTCATGCACGCCGGCAAGATAAGGGCCCCACGTAAAAACCGCTTCCAGAACATCGAATATCTTCAAAACGTGCACACCGGGAACATCGAGATTCAAATCCAGCTCACGGGCCCCGAAACGCAGCAGAAATTCCCGGTATTGCATTGCCAGATTCCGGGCACTGTCCGCCGAGTCCTGCCGGGATAGAAAAGCCGTCATGCGATCGCCCTGAATCTCGTAGAAGGCCGTATAAATTTTGTCCAGGAATTCGCATCCGAATACCGGCGCGCTGAGCAGTTTGATCTCGTCGGAAGTCCGGTAGGCATCGGGAAAAATTTCAGCCTCCGTAATTTGGTTTTCCGAAACGCGATGCGACGCCACAAAGGCTCGCGCCAGGCTTCTTGCAGCTTCCTGAAGCGGCGGCTGAGCATCTGATGCAATCAGTTCGATGTAATAGACGCCGTGGGCCAGAAAAAGCGCGTTCGATGTCTCATAGGAATATCGAGTCACATTCAAAGGCGCTGCATCCTCGCGACGCTGCACGCTGTAAACGGAAAAGGCAGCGGATGCATCCCGCATCTCGTAAAAAAACGCTTCCACCCATTGGTCGGGAATCTGTGTCGGACTGAACCTTCGAGCCGTCAACGACCTGAAACCCGCGGCAAGGTACAGTTCCGCCTTTCCGTTGATCTTGTCCGAAAGGTTAGTGTCATCATAGAGTTCCGGCGCTGCAGCCACAAGTGTTTCCGGAATCCGAAAAATCAGGGAATCCGTTTGCAGAGCAGGAATCGTTCCCGACACCTCGGTCCGCATAGCCAGAACAGCGGGATTAAAATGAAGCTGCCGGTAGCCGATCCATACGCCCAAAACGGCCAGAGCCGTCAAAACGGCAATACCGGCGATCATCGACGACTTGACGGCTTCGGATGGTTTTAAATTCGATAGGTCCATCCTGTTCTCCGAATCCAGAAAGTCCATGCTAATTTTTAACCGAAGGGCCGCACCATAAACCGGCATGGATTCAAAACCGGTTCAAAACGCAAAGTTTGCTTCAATCTTAAAAGAAAAGCATATCCCTGTCAAAAATATTGCCCGTACGGAGCAACGAAGCAAAAAACATACAAAAGTATTATTTTATTTTTATTCGGCGTGTGGTAGGTTCGAATCTGAATTTTCTGACTTCGTCCTTGAGCCCAATTTCATACTCGAAAAGCGCATGGAACTTTTTTATTCCTCCATACCTAAGGCCGTGGATTTTCCTCTGAAATCCTACCGTGTTGATTTCTCCATGGACAGACTCCGCATGGGAGTGGACAATATCCGTTGCGATGTGCATCTGAGCGACGACTTTCGAAAGGCGGCTGGCGCTTTTGTTCTTGCTCTGGTCTGCCGGCACGCCGAGGTGGAAATCTTTCTGTATTCCGACAGGAGGTCGAGTTGGGGTCAGGAGGTTGTTGAATTCAAGCAAATTTGCAAAGACGTACTTCTGGATGCCCTTAACCTCGCAAAACGAGAAAGGGAAATTCAAATCGATCTGATGGCCCAGGCGGCATTGGTCAAATTTTTCACCGAAGAGCTGGAAAAACAGTTTCAGAAGATGATGGACCAAATCCGCCATCTGATCTTTCAAAAGGAAAAATCTTTTAAAGACGCTCATGCCGCCATTAAGCTCAAGGAAGAGCTGACGGTGGTATCCAGAAATCGACGCCAGATCCTGATCCAATCCGGTAAAGAACTGTTCGGCCATCTGGTTGAAATGCAAAACTCGGAGCTCAAATCCATCCGCAAATCCAATTTCGGCGCGGAGCATCTGCTGCCGGACGATTTTTTTTCCGGTCCGCTGCTTTATACAAAAGATCCGGATGATTTTTTCATGATGGAGCACTATGTCCTGCTGGGCAACCGTTTCGAGGATCTCCATCGCTATGATCCCCTGGTCTCAATAATTCAGGGACTGATGGAACAGTTGGCCTCCAGGAACAGCGCTCCATTGCCCGGTCACAATACTACCGCAAAGCCCTCGTCGGATCCTGAAATTCAGGCATGGATGCTTCAGGTAGACAATATCGGCCTGTTGATGAACTATTTCGAAACCTCCGAGCATCTGAAACAACGGGTTCAAAACGGGGCATCTCCTGAAGATCTGCGCACCTTAAAAAGCCGTATCGGCAATCAGAAAAGATGCCTGGATTTTTTCTACCGAGAGTTTCGGAAAAAAGGCCTGATCCCACGAATTTCGGCTATCTTTGAAATGAAAACGATCTGCCATCAGTACTGCCCCCCCCTGGCCCCGCAGCTGGTACTGCAGTATCTGATCGACCGGAAAGGCAGAAGGCTGGTTCACGACCGGATCGAACGTTTGCAGAAAATCACCGGAGAAGTTGTATCCCTGAAACCTCTGTTGAAGATGGCGGACCGGATTCAACTGATTTCAAGGAAAAAACGCAAACAATACCTCATCGAATTTCTGACAAGGCTTCTGACCTATCACCGGGACCGGACCAACCAGCAGATTATTCAAAACGTCATGGACCGGATCAATCTGAATCTTGATGAAAAAACCATTCATCTTTCCAGAGCGAACCGATCGTTGTACGAGTTTTTGTTGCCCCATGAACAGCGTCTGGAAGAAAAGCAGATCATCAATCACGTAATCTTAAAGGCCGATGTCCGTGGATCAACGGAAATTACGCAACAAATGAAAGAAACCGGGCTGAATCCGGCATCCTATTTCAGCCTGACTTTTTTTGATCCCATCTCCAACATCCTGCCCCGGTACGGAGCGGGAAAGGTTTTTATAGAAGGCGATGCGCTGATTCTGTCCATATTTGAACGGGAAGATTCTCCCCGCGGATGGTATGCGGTAGCACGCGCCTGCGGATTGTCTCTGAACACGATTTCCATCGTTGGGCATTACAACCAGAGGAACAAAACCTATCATTTGCCACCCTTGGAGATCGGCATCGGAATCAGCTTTAACGATGCGCCTCCGACCTATCTCTTTGATGCCGAAAAACCGATCATGATATCCCCGGCAATCAATCTGGCCGACCGTATGGCGAGCTGTTCCAAAAGGATTCGCAAGCATATCGAAAATCGTTCAGCCCCTTTCAATCTCTATATTTTTTATACAGCATCCGATCAGGAAAACGGAACCTTAGATGACCAGATTCTTAGATATAACGTTAATGGTATTGAGCTGAACGCAGACGGATTTGAAAAACTGGCCCGAGAGATCGATCTGAAATTTATTTCCTGCCGAGTTCCCGAAATACAGGAAGACGAAATCCGGATTTACACTGGCATATTTCCTACAGCTACCGGACAGTATCAGCGGTTGATTATTCGGGAGGACGATATTTTAGTGGTGTCTCCGGAAACGCTGAAGCCGGTCCGGTCGACCGGCCAAAAATACTACGAGGTATGCACCCATCCCGGGCTTTACCGCTATTTGAAAGAGCACGCATGATACAGGAGAATCGTACGACTCGAGATGCTTCGAGGGGTTTAGACATCGGGCCCGAAGACCTTTAAGGCGTCCATTTGGCGCCGGCCGATGGCGATTCCATCGAGGGTCATTCGGGCAGCATGATTTTACGCCGGTCCGGATCTGAATTTAGGCGAAATAAAATCGCCTTATGACCGATCAGCCCCGCCAGTTGACATTTACAGTTTTTCTCAAGTTCCTCGATTATGTTTAACTTTTGCGGCTTTTCCTTGAATTCGTTGAACCTGACCTTGATCAGTTCATGATCGGTCAGGGCCAAATCCACTGCCTGAATCAGCGTATCGGAGACTCCTTTTTGGCCAATGAACACAACAGGCTTAAGTCCATGCGCCAGGGACCTGAGATATTTTTTCTGCAAACTCGTAAGTGTCACTCCATCCTCCGCGACAGGCATTGCCTCAAAGACCTATGCTAAGTTTGGACTTTTTGTTTTTTGATTTGAACGGCGACCTTGTTTTCTCCGGCGACCCGTTCCCGGACCATTCCGGGAAACCGGATCCGGTTTCGACGTTTTAGCAATCGGCGCGCCCTGTTTTGAATTCACCCCGGACCTTCGCGGTCTTCGAGCTTTAGACCTTACAGCCGGTTTTGCTGCTGGCGTCCCCGACTTTTTCCAGCGTCGCTTTTCGGGCGCCGGAGATCGATCCGGAATCAACCGGTCCTCCTCCACCCATCCGACCGGAATTTTATAACCCAGAAGATCTTCCACCGCCTCCAGATAATAGACGTATGCTTCACAGGCCAGGGTGACAGCGCATCCGGATTTTCCGGCCCGGGCGGTTCTCCCGATGCGGTGGATGTAGTTTTCGGGGTCTTGAGGAATATCGTAGTTGATCACGTGGCTGACGTCTTCCACATGAATTCCTCTGGAGGCCACATCGGTCGCCACCAGAATCCGCACTTCCCCGGATTTGAATTTTTCCATCAGCCGAAGCCGCTTTCGCTGATCCAGATCGCCGGTGATTCCCTGGGCTTCCCATCCGTTGGCCTGAAGTCTCTCAGCCAGGCGAACGACCTCATGACGGGTGTTCGAAAAGATCAGAATTCTGCTCCATTCCTCATTTTTCAAAAAGCCTAGAATAAAAGGAAGCTTGTCCTCGCGCCCCAGGTGATACAGCACCTGTTCGATGCCTTCCACAGTTACCTTGTCCGGCGTGACCGATATAAACTCCGGAAGATTCATGAAATCATAGGTCAGTTCCAGGACCCGGTAAGACAGTGTGGCGGAAAACAAAAGCGTCTGCCGCTGATCATAATGGGGAAGTTTTCGCAGAATATAGCGGATGTCTTTTGCAAAGCCCAGATCCAGCAATCGGTCGGCCTCGTCGATCACAACGATGCGAATGCCGGCGGTTTGAAAAATCCCCTGTTTCATGAAATCGATGAGTCTGCCGGGCGTGCAGATTGCGATATCAGCCCCTTTTTTCAGATCATCGGCCTGTTTTCGATAATCAATGCCGCCCACGGCGGGTACGGCGACCAACCCCGTATGACGCCCAAGCAGGCAGGCCTCGTTGTAAATCTGAAGGGCCAGTTCCCGGGTGGGCGCCAGAATCAGGGCAGAAGGCCGGCCGGCTCTGCCCGGCTTCGACCCCATAATGCGGGCAAATACCGTCACGAGAAAGGCCGCTGTCTTGCCCGTTCCGGTCTGAGCCTGGCCCGCGGCATCCTTTCCGGCTAAAGCGACAGGAAGCACCTGAGCCTGAATGGGTGTACAGAAATCAAAACCCGCATCGGAAATTCCCATCATGACCTCCTGAGACAGATTAAATTCGGTAAACCGTGTGGAAGTCAGAAATTTGGGGTGATCCGATTGGAAACCCGAAGGCTGATGGGGCATGCTTCTTCTCCTTGTATGCTGCCGACGGTGAGCGCATTTGCACTCAAGCCATAAAATACCTGTCATCATACGGGTTTCTGAGTTTTTTGCAAGCCGGAATCAAAATCAGGCAGAAGATCGGCGCATGCAAAGACTGCTGTTTCAAGCCAATCTGTTTGAAATGCCAGCCCTGACAAGAAAGGTCGAAATGACGAAAAGAATCCTCGAATTATTGCAGCTGAAAGGTCACAGGCACGCGAACCCACATTTCCACGGGAGCATCGCCTCTCATTCCGGGTACGAACATCCATTTCTTTGCCGCCGACGCGGCCGCCTCATCCAGAATATCATATCCGCTGGATTCATTAATCCGAATGTCTTTGGCGCTGCCTTCGACATCCACCAGGATTTCCAGAATGACAGTTCCCTCCCATCCTCTTTTCCGTGCCGAGCGGGGATAGTCCGGCGGCGCGTTGCTCCGGTACATGGGGACCGCTTCACGCACAACGTTCGAAAGGTTCTCGGAACCGGATCGTTCAGACAGCTCTGGCCGGACCGGTTCGAAAGCTTCGGCCTGCGGAAGGACTTGAGGCTGCGTCTCAGGCGCCGCAATGGATTCTTCCGAAGGCCGCTCGGTCGAAGCGGGTGTCGCCGGCGGTTTTTGGACCGGCTGAACGGGTTTCGGGGCTTTTTGCTTCGGGGGAGGAGGAACCGGCGCTCGCGGCAAAGAATTCCGGGGATGTTCAAGCGGTTTGACCGCCGGCTTTTCCGGCACCGGGGATATCAGAATCATATTCAGCGTACGGGACTCTGGCTCATGCCGATGTGGAGCGACCGTCAGATCAAACTCCCAGACAAACAACAGGCCGTGAATTCCGACCGCCGCAAGGGCTGCAAAAAGCAGGCGTCTCACGGGTGGTGTTCCGCCCTGGCTTGAAGAGAGATTTTTGTGATACCGGCCATTTGAATCTGGTCCAGAACGCGAAACAACGTCTGATAAGGCAGTTCGCGGTCCGCAAAAAGCATGGCGCCTGCCTGCCCGTCGCCGGCGGCCTTTTCCTTCAAAACCGCCGTCAAAGATTCCGGTGAAACCGACGCCTTGTCCACATAAACCGATCCGTCCGCCGTTACCGACACGGATATCTTCGGGTTTTTTTCGTTGCCGGCCGTCGAAGATTCCGGCAGAGCGACGTTCATCCCACGATGCACGGCCATGGACATCATGGCGTAAATAAAAAATACCAGCAGCAGAAACACGATGTCGATCAGAGGAAGCATCTCAATGCGGGCACGTCTGCGATCATCGATCTTGACCTTCACCGATCCTTCTCCCCTGTTGTTCCATTGGTATACACGATCTTTTCATAGACGATTTCAAGGCTGGTGGCGTATTTTTCGATATTCTGGGCAGCGCGGTCCACCCGCGAGTTGAAATAATTGTAAGGAAAAACGGACAGGATGGCGATTCCCAGGCCGGCGGCAGTCGTAATCAGAGCCTGGGCGATTCCGGCGGTTACGGCTTGAGGATGCTCGATGCCTGTTGAGCCGAGCATCTCAAAGGAGGTAATGATGCCCGTCACGGTTCCAAAAATTCCCAGCAGCGGCGCCACCGTGATCATTGTGTCCAGCACCCCCATGAAACGGCGCATGCGTCGAATCTCATCCGCCGCAGCCGATTCCATGGCCTTGGTCATGGAAAATTCGCGATGCAGAATGCCCGTCACCAGGATGCGGACCACATAATCCCTGTTCTGAATCGCGCGGGTTCTGACCGCCTCCCAATCTCCTTTGCGGCTCAGCTCGAGAATTTCGTCCACCAGGGGCCGGTTTCGGTTCAGGTCCACCCGGAACCAGAAAATCAACCGGTCAATGACAACGGTCAGCACCATAATGGAACACAGAAGCAGCGGATACATTACCGGACCGCCGCTGATAAAAATTTCACGCATAAATTTCCTCAGAATCAAAGTTGATGTGTCTGCCGCCCATATCGACAACAGAACTTGTCTACACGAATATGAAATTTTGTTCAACAGAAGGGATGAATTGCATCGTCGCAGTACAAAAATGCACGGGAAGGGGTTTCAGGTCACCCCTTCCCGGCCGGGAGCATGCCGATCCTCAGAGATCGGAGTAAATCCTTAAAAATTAAAACTCGATTTGAATTCCGGCGATCCAGTTTCTTTCCGGCGCCGGATAAAAAACGCGGGTTCCTGCAGAACTCGCCACCACATATTCGGAATACTCCTGGTCCGTGATATTGTTCACGCCGACAAAACCTTGAATGCCTTTCCATTTATATGAAGCTTTCAGATCCACCGTATAATAGGCCTTTTGTTTATCCACCCCATTGGCCATGTCGCTGATGGCATAACTGGATCCCACATAGTTGTATAAGGCAGACAGGATCAGTCCCGGCGTCAGGTCTCGCACCAGAATGCCGATGTTGGCCTTGTGTGCGGGAACGCCCGGAATATCATTGTCTTTGTACGGATCTGCTTCAAAGACGGCGTTTTCATAGGTATAGTTGCCGAAAATAGTAAAATGATCGGACAGATCCGCCCGAAGTCCCGTCTCCACGCCATGATGAGAGGTCTTGGGATGGTTTTCGTTGGAATAGGTGGCCTTGTTGTAAAAAATCTCGTCTTCAATTCTTGAAAAGAACACCGTAGCCCTGGCCTGAAGTTTTGAGGTAAAATTATGCCGGATGCCGAAATCATAATGATCGCCGGTCTGGGGCTTCAGATTCTCATTGACCACAATCGAACCGGCCATAAAATCATACACCACGAGTTCATCCACCAGGGGATACCGAAGGCTCCGGTTATACCTGGCAAAAGCCGAAGAGTTCTCGCCGTACAGATAGGTCAGTCCGACGCTGCAGGCGTACTCCTCGTCATCCACCTCCGCGTCCAGGGAAGAATACCAGCCCGTCAGGTCTTTTTTATTCAAATCGTATCGGACCTTTTCAAATCGCGCGCCCAGACCGAAAATCAGATTTTCAAACACGTAAAGGTCGTCCTGAACATAGAGTCCGAGAGAATCCCGCGAAATGTCGGAAACCTCGCTGGGATCATTCATGTCGGCGCTGTAATAGCTCCCGAGATCCATCTGGGTCCAATAAGCATCCACACCCGCCGTCAGAGTGTTCTCATGCCCGAAAACATCACCGGCATAGACGTATCGGGGGGCAATGGACCAGGTCTCGATATCCGAATCGGTGAACCATGACCAGCTGGCCCATCGCGAAATGGAACTGCGTTCGCGCCAGGCGATGTCTGTAATGAAATTTCCGGCGCCTGTCTCCCAGTCTACGCTGTATCGAAGGTAGTGTTCGTCATTGTCGGCATTATCCTGCGGGCTGTTGGTGGCAGTGCGATCCTCGGCCATCTCGGCCTCGGTCAGAGCGCCGGGCAGGCCGTATTCATCAACATGACGCGAGCCATCCAGACGCATGGTCAGGGATTCCGAAGGGTACAGAAACATCTTGAAACCCACATCCAGGGCCGAAAAATCTCCGTTGTCCCGATATCCGTCGCTGAAATCGCGGTCGGCAAAAACAGCGGCCGCAAATTTTTCGCTGCCGCCGCTCACATAGGCGGACTGGCTGTTTTTTCCGTAACTTCCTCCGGACAGTTCGACTCGAGCCCGAGGTTCGGAGCCAGGCGTTTTGGTGATGATATTGATCACTCCGCCCACGGCATTATCACCGAAAAGCACGCTTCCGGCCCCCCGGACAATCTCGATGCGCTCGATCTGATTCAGGGGAACCTGGGTCCAGTCCACTCCGCTCAGATCGATCTCGTTGACCCTACGGCCGTCTACGAGCACGAGGGTATTGTAGGGGCCTGTTTCCCCGTATCCCCGCAGATCCACCTGAGCCTGCCGACCGTTCCCCAAAAGATCTTTCACCACAATTCCCTCCTCGACCCGCAGCAGATCCACAACGGATTTGGCATTGGAGGATTCAATGGCTTTCCGGTCTATCACCGTGACATTGGCGGCTACTGTTTCAATTTTCTGTTCGGTTCTTGCGCCGGTCACCACCACGGTTTCCAGAACCGGAGATTCCGCTTGTTTTTCCGCCTCAAGGCACAGCCCCGGTGTCGTCCACAGCATAACGATAGCGCAAAAAGATACGATCCATCCCTTCATCATGTCCTCCTTGCAGGCAGCTTCCACCGGGCAAAAAAAATCCCGGATCGATTGGTATCATCGATCCGGGATGTCCCTTTTTTATCCTCAAGATCTTACACGCCAAACGCCTCTGTTCCTCGGAGGCAACGGCTTCTTCCCTCAGGCAGGTCTTCTGACTTTCGGATCATTCTATTTTCCGCGCCTTCCCGATTCAAATCGAACCAGTGGCTTTCTGCGGATTTCGTCCCCGATCACAGCGGCGGGCCCATCCCCGAATCACACGGGGTTCCCTTTTGAGCTCAATCCATTGAGCACCTGAGTGAAAATCACCCTTAAAAAAAAACCATTTCAAAGTCAACCATTTTTTTTGTTGTGCGGACCTGTCTGCAAAACGATAAGCCTGCTTTCCAGATGCCTGAATCCAATCAACGGCACTTTCCGGGCAACTTATTCCTTGTCGCTCACGCCAGCCTCTTCAAAGGTCAGCATCTCATTCATCACGCGCACGGCGCCCTCCATGATTCCCATGGCTACCGCGCCTCCGCTTCCCTCGCCAAGTCTCATTCCCAGATCCAGAATGGGGACCAGCCCCAGATGGTTCAACATGATCCGGTGGCCGGGCTCCTCGGAACAATGGGCGGCAAACATGTACTGCGAGGACAGAGGACAGAGTGTATGGGCGATCAGGGCGCCTGCCGTTGAAATCAAACCGTCCACCACGACCGGCCGGCGGTAAAAGGCCCCGGCCAGAATGCATCCGGCAATGGCGCCGATCTCGAATCCACCGACCTTGGAAAGGACGTCCAGACCGTCCGGGGCATCGGGAGCATTGATTTTTATGCCCCGCGCGATGGCCGCCTTCTTGCGTGCAATACCCTGAGCATCCACACCGGTTCCCAAACCGACCATCCGGTCCAGGTCCGCACCGGTGATCACAACGCCGATGGCCGAAGACGGCGTGGTGTTTCCGATGCCCATATCGCCGGTTCCAATCAGATCAACCCCATCTTTGATCCATTTTTCCGCAGCCAGAAAGCCGAGGGAAACACAGGCTTCGGCCTGGCTTCGGGTCATGGCCGGGCCCTGGGCAAGGTTCGCCGTTCCCCGGCCTACCTTGCAGATTCGAAGCTGCTCGTTGCCGACGAACATATTCGGATCCAGATCCGGAATAATTCCGGTATCCACCACGGCGACATCGGCGCCCACCTGCCTTGCCAGAACATTGATGCCGGCCCCGCCTCTGAGAAAGGTACGGATCATCTCCGCGGTAACGCTTTGCGGGTATGCGCTGACGCCTTCGGCGACCACTCCGTGGTCTCCGGCCATGATCAGAATCGCCTTACGGCCGATGGCCGGGGTCAGAGTTCTTTGAATGGCGCAAATCTGCTCCGCGATTTCATGGAGACGACCCAGGGCGCGGGTGGGCATGACCAGACTCCGGGTCCGGGCGCGGGCTTTTTCCAGCCAGTCCCCATCGACCGGTTCTATCTCGCGGATGATCTCTTCAATCGGTTTACCCGTGTTCATTGTTATTCAACCCCCTTTTGCACTTTTCATAACATTGCTAGCAGCTGGTTCATGCGGACACGGCCCTGCTCCGGGTTCCGGTTCTGAGCCTGAACCCAGTTGAAGACCTGATTCAGCGCCTGTCCGGAATCGATGACATCTCGGGCCTTTTCAAATCCTTCCTTCAGGTCTGAAACCGTGCTGGATACATAAAAAAGCGGCGCCGCATTCAAACAGATGGTTTGATACAATGCGGATTTTTCCTTTCCAGAAAACACGCCCAGAAGCCGCAGAGCCTCTTCTTGCGGCCCACCGCAGCCGGCAATGGCATCTATCGGCTTGTCATACTCAACTCCCAGTATGCGCGGTTCCAGCCAGTAAGAAGAAATTTTCCCGTCTGCGTTCAGTTCGGCCACAAAGCTTTCCGCTGCAGGCGAAAGTTCATCGATGCCGCCATTCTTTCCGGGCAGAAGGCCATGAAAGACCATGGCCCGGACAAATCCGATTTCCCGCATGGCCTCGATGACGGGAATCACCAGTTCAGGGTCATATACCCCACGAACGCCGTAAAGAGGGCGCGCAGGATTGGCCAGAGAGGCCGCGATATTCAAAACGCTTCCAAAACGCATTCGCGAAAGAATTCGAAACAAGGCCCGGGGATGAATCTGAGAACTCATTCCGTTGAACAAACCAAGACCCGTTTTTTCTATACTTTCCCGCACAATCTCCGGCCCGCATTCTACATCCGCGCCAAGGGACTCGCACAGATCCACGGTGCCGCATTCGGAGGTGATGGCCCGAGCGCCGTGACGGGCAACGCATACGCCCCCGGCAGAGGCCACGATCGCAGCCCCGGTGCTGATATTAAAGGTCTTGAAAGCATCCATGCCGGTTCCGCAGTTGTCCACCAGGGGTTTTGAAGTATCCGGCAGCACCCTGACGGTATCCATTTCAAATATGGCCTGCCAGGCCCCTGCGATTTCCTGGGGCGTCGGGCCCTTGGCGGTAATCGCCGAAAGAAAGGCGCCCTGATGGATATCCGTTTGATCGCCTGACAGAATCTGACCGAAAAGATCGCGGCTTTCCATTCGGGTCAGGTTCCGGCCGGCGATCAGTTGATCGATATACCGTCCGAACTCTCTGATCGATTCATTCATGTTCCACCTCCACGACGGATTTCAGAGCAATTTTTTCCCGGACATGGGAAAATCCATCCGCAATACCGGTCAGCGACACGCGGCGGGTGATCAGTCTTTCAACCGCCGCTCCGTTTGATGCAATCCATTCAAGAGCCTGAGCGTTTTGACGCACCGTGCATCCGTAAGCACCGGCGAAGATGATCTCCCGGTAATGTATCCGGTTTAAGTCCAGAGCTGCCTTGGAATGATCAGCGCTCATGCCGCTGAAAATCGAAACACGCCCTCCTGCAGCCATGGCCTCGAGAAACCGGTCATCCAGACCAACGCCTGCCGCAAAGATCAGCACATCCAGACCATGACCGCCGGTAAGAGTACTCAACTGCTCAAAAAAAAGAGGATTCAGCGCATCCAGAACCGTTATCCCCATTGACTCCGACAGTATCCGCCGTCTCGAATCCATGTCGGCCACCAGAATCTGTGCTATTCCCTGATGCGCCGCCAGAGCCGCATGCATTTGTCCCAGGGGACCGGCACCCACAATCAGCACCGAATCCTTCCGACTCAGGCCCAGCTTATTCTGAGCATTGATGCAACAGGCCAGGGGCTCGGCAAAAACCGCATGATCAAAGGGCATGCTCGAAGGAAGCGGATGCAAAACCGCCCGGACAGGTCCGATGCCGAGCGGAAGAGCCAAATACTGGGCAAACCCGCCGTCCCGGTTAAAACCCAGAATTTGAACCGACGGGCACTGGTTGTCCGCATGAGCTCGGCAATGCCTGCAGACCCCGCAACTCAGGCCGGGCGGCACCTGAACCCGGTCGCCTTCCCGAAAAAGGGGGCTTCTGCTCTGCGCCACAATTCCAGCAATCTCATGGCCGAGGATTCGCGGGTACACCAGAGCGCGATGCCCCGCCGACAGCATTTTCACATCCGCCGCACATATGCCGCAGGCTTTCACCTGAACCAGCACGCCGTCCTTCGGACATGCCGGTTGCTTTACCTCGCGGATTTCCAGACTTCCGGGCCGAAGCAAAACAGCCGCTTTCATCGTCTTCATGTTATTCAACCCATTGTCATTGTTCAGGGTTTCGAATAAATCAGGTCTTCCTCAAAAAAAAATCCTCAAGCGTTCTACGCTTGAGGATTTGCCGTCTCCACAAAGCCAAACCGTATGGCAGGTCTTCTGACTCTCGGATCTGTCTAGTCTCCGCGCCTTCCCGATCCTCTTAAAAGAACCAGTGGCCTTGTGCGGATTTCGTCCCCGATTACAGCGGCGGGTCCGTACCGGAATCGCACCGGTTTCCCTGTTATCCCCGAAGGGGCCAAACGATTCTGCAAGTGACTTTTTTTATTTGGAAAAGTTCATCCTTTCCGTCAAGATATTCCGCAGACAGTCTGAAAATGGAAGCCTTCGGTTAGATCATCAGTGATTCCGGCTTGATCTCGGCAAACACATTGCCGCAACCGTCAACAATCTTGGCCTTCGTATTCCTTCGGCAGGCAACAAAACAGGCCGTGTGATAGGCTTCTATCTTGTCATCCATGCTGGAATCCATCCGGCTCCACATTTCGTTATCATCCCAAAGTTCAATATAGTACTTCATAATCTCTTTCCCGCGAAATACCGGCTTGCCATTTATGGAACGTCCGAAAGCATTCTTCAAGAACCAATTGCATTATCAAAATCGACAATCCTAAATTTCAAATTCAGTATTTCATGTAGTGAAAGGGCTCCACGGCCGCCAGAGCATCGGCGCTGAGCATTTTAAACCCTGCGTCATGCAGTATCTTACGGGTTTTCTCCTCCTGATCGACATCCAGGACAAACACGGCGTTTTTCCAGCTTTCAAGAACAAATCCGTAGGCGTTTTCAACATTGATATTTTCTTTGTAAAGAAGCTGAATCAATTCATCCAGTCCGCCGGGTTTGTCATCGATCAGAACGGCCAGCACGGGTTTCAGGGACACGGGAAGGCCTTCGCTTTTCAGGGCCTTGAACGCCTTCTGGGAATCGTCGACCAGAATATTGATGATGCCGTGATCCTGGTAGGTGCTGATCGTAATGGAACGAAGATTGATTTTTTCTCTGGCCAGAGTCGCGGTGATTCTGGCCAGGCTGCCGGGCTTGTTCTGAGCTTCAACGCAAAGCTGATACGCAATCATGCCACAAACTCCTCTGGAATCAGCGGGCTGCAAGAGGCCACATCACCAAGGCCCATCTCCGCTTGACAAGTTTTGTTTTCGGATTACCATCAGATTCCGGAAGCACGGATTCTTCAACACATGATGACTGATTATTGTCAAAAGAGAGTTCCGATGCTTCCATCGCCTTTTCCAGAAACAAGGTAATCTATTTACATGGACGCCTTTGATTTGTCCACTGATATTTTTCAGAATCAAAAACGAAGGATCGGAGAAAGCCTCCCGTAAAGTGTCGAGCTATGTAACGGAAGGCGCCGAATCCAAGGCAAGCATTTGCCGGATCTTATCGAGCAGCAGCTTCATGTCTAAGGGTTTTGGAAATGTGCAGACCGCGCCGAAAGCCTTTGAAAGCCTCAGATAATCTTCGGCCGCAACACGGCCAGGGCCCAATGAACCACCGCCGGAAATCGCAATAATTGGGACCAAGGGAAATTCCTTTCGAAATTCCATTATCATCTCGATACCGTCTTTTGAAGGCATGATCAAATCGGTAATGATCAGATCAGCCGGATATTTCCTCTGCAAAGCCAATGCAACATCGCCGTCCGCCGCATCCATGACCTCGAACTGATCGCGTTCCAGAACATCTCGAAGCAAAGCACGGATCTGATCGTCGTCATCAACCACCAAAATACGTGTCATGGGCTGGGTTCTCCTTCAAAAACGGTTCAAAAAGAACGCCGGGTCAAAATTCTGACAAACATGCAAAAAATCAAAATGCTCTCAGCAAATCAAAAAAACCGGTTCGAATTTCAAAAAATGCTTAAACCGGCAGTTCAACGATCTCAAACCAGTATTTCCCGAGCGTCCGGACAATCTCGATCAGCGAATCAAAGGTCACCGGCTTTACGATGAAACCACTCACGCCCAGATCGTAGCTCCGGCAGATGTCTTCCTCCGCCTTTGAGGTCGTCAGCACCACTACGGGTATGCGGCGCAGCTTCGGATCGGCCTTGATCTCCTCAAGGGCTTCCCGTCCGTCTTTTCGAGGCATGTTCAGATCCAGCAGAATCAAACCCGGATAGGGTTTTTCGGCCAAATCGGCATACTGGCCCCGGCGCTTGAGATAATCCATCAACTGCTCGCCGTCCTCCACAAAATGAATCGGATTGGCCAGCCGGCTTTCGTCCAGTGCATCTTTAACCAGCATTCGATCCTCGGGATCATCATCCGCGTATACAATGCAAATCGTTTGGCGATAAGGACTCATACCGATTTCCTTTTCATCTGAAGACATCTTCGACCGATCTTGATCGGTCCGTATAAATTCAAAATTCTGCTTCCGCGCTTCGGTCAGCCTGCAAATTCTGCTGATTTAAAGCCCGGACAACAGTTTCTCTGTATCCTGGGAATGATTCGCTTCAAACCCGTCCATGGGGTAAAATTCAATCTTTTCCATGGAGATCTCCATGTTGAACCGGTTCTGGTCCTGCGTCCTGCAAGATACGCGCAGATTCTGCGGCTGAAAAATTGCCGCGGCAATGGAGATCACGATTCGATCGGAGATCGTAACGGCCTTGGGCTGATTGTGCTGAACGCCAACCCGATAGTGCTTTTCCATCAGCACGCGGAATCGGCCGATGATCTGATTGATCAGCTCTCCGAGACTGTCGGCAACCGCATCGGCGGTATGCTGGCCGGCAAGCTCTTCCTCGGGCATTCCCATGTTTTTCATATAACGCTGATAGATCTCCAGACCCGCCGCTCCGGAAAAATTCATCACCACCAGACCTGAAAAATCCCCTCCGAACTGCACAAAGCATCCGATATCGGGCCTTAGGGATACGGTGCTGATTCTTTGCAGCATAGGGGAAATCTCGATCTGCGAAGCGGTGGTGATTTTAAGGACCTCCCGCACCGAATCACACAAACACTTGATCACCTTTTCAGTTGTGTCTCCTTGCTCCCGCATCTGCACATTCCTTCCGAATTCTCAGACTCCACGCAAACGCAACGATGAAAAAATTATTCCCACAGCGATAAACAGCTGCAAATATCTATCCAAAACATAATGCAAGACTTGTTCCGACTTTAACGGACGATAACGCCCACCACAATCCATCCCCTTGATTTTTAATAATAACAAAAAACCATCTTTCAGGTCATGCCATTTCTTCGGCTCAGCTTCGGGTTGTCGGTATATTCCAGTTTTTTTCAAGCACCGCCAGGGACGAGGACAGCCCGGCAAGAGAAAAGACTTCGATAGAAACGGTTCCCCGGTATCGGGTGAGCATTTTCAGAACGGTTTCCATCTGCGCCGGATTGAGTCGGTCAAGATTCAGATGATCCTGATTTCCATTCACCCCGTGCAGATGCATGATGGAAATCCGATGCCGCCATTCTTCAAAAAAACGCCCGGCATCCATGCCGCTTACCATGAGATGACCGACATCCATGCACACAAAAAGCCCAAGTCCCGTAATGACTGGCTCCGACCAGTCAAACGGATAAAACAGGTTTTCAACGGAAATTTGCTCCGGAAGAAACCCGTTTGAGAGAATTTGTTCCAGATCTTCATTCAGGCGATCACGCCATGAAGCTATCTGATCCGCAGTTTGAATATCAGCGGAAGGGGTAAGGTGCAATGTGCAGGTGGAAGGCCCCAGAGGTCCGACAAGATCCAGAACACGCCGTAGCGCATCTATTGCTCTGCGGCGAATGAAGGAATTTGAATGGCCTGGGAAAATATCCGTTGGAAGATGGACATTATAGGTCAATTCAAGCGTATCGGCGAGCCTTTCCAGTTCATCAATCTGAGTCGCTGAAGGCAGGTTTTCGGGTCCACTTTCCAGCAGCAGAAGCTCGATCTCATCGACAAAAGGCCCCAGGGCCCTGACATTGTCCGCCCAGCTTGCAGGATAAACAAAAGAGGGAACGGACAGTTTAAAAGGGTAAAATCCTCTGTAAGAGCGTGAAAGCTTTGGCTGCATTCAACAATCAGCCCTTTCCTCCTTGAGATGACAATGCCCCCTGTACCCTGATTCAGACGTGAGCCTTTGATCAGCCCGCTGTGCTGAAAATGGCGGCGACAACCCAGAAAACCACCAGTGCCAGAACGGCTGAAATCATCATCAGATTCGAGGCCTTTTTGACGTCTTCCGTCGCAACCTCGCCAAACTGTTCTCCGATAAAGGGCTTACTGACCTGAACACCGCCATAGGTGGAAGGCCCGCCGAGTCGAACCTCCAGAACGCTCGCAAAGGCGGCTTCCGGATAACCGGAGTTCGGGCTTAAATGATTTTTCCCCTGATCAAAAGCCATGGCAAGCGTCTGCATTCCTTTGCGACGGGTGATCTGGGCAGCCAAAGCGATGAAAAAAACCGAAAGACGTGCCGGAATATAGTTGAAAACGTCGTCGATACGTGCCGCAGCCTTTCCGAATTCGATATAGTCCTTGTTGCGGTATCCGATCATTGAATCAAGCGTGTTGACCATTTTATAGGCAACGGCCAGCGGAGCTCCGCCGAGAAAGGCAAAAAAAAGCGGCGTAATCACGCCGTCCACAAGATTTTCTCCGACCGATTCGACGGTGGCTCTTGCCACGTCCGCCTCGTTAAGACCGGCGACATCTCTTCCGACAATTTCCGCCACATTTTTTCTGGCCGCTGAAAGGTCATTCGTCCGCAGGGCGGTCAGCACATTCTTGGCAGCCTGTTGCAGAGAACGGGTCGAAAGGCAGAAAAAAATCAGCGCCAGCTGAATAATGCCCGCCGCCAAAGGGTGAATTTTGGCAGCCAGAACGACCAGAATAGCCACGGCCGCCCAAGAGGCCAATATCAAGAATAGCGCAAAAAGTGACCCAGAAATGACCGGTCTGAAGGGAAGCCTTCGGAAAGAAGGCTCCAAGACGGTAATGGCATTTCCCATCCATCGAACCGGATGGGGCAGATTTTGGGGATCGCCGAAGATAAGATCAAGAATAAATGCTGCCGGAATAACATACCAAGTGTTGGAGAAATCCATCGCAACCTCCACCTCATAACTCCCGAATGGTTAAATTACCTCACAAACAGATCGCGAGCCGCAATATTGAACACCACCTTTTAGGGCCGAATCTGTTACGATTTCATCCATAACGCCAGTCTTTGGGCTACTATAGTATTTATATCATGTGTCTTCAATGAAAACCTGACAAAACGGTTTGTCAGGCCGTTGAAATTCGTGCAGTCCCGTATGAGAATCCGTTGCCGGCAGAGAAAATCCCATACCTTTTCGGCGGTAAACCTTCCGGACAATTTGGCCAGCAGAAACGAGGTGCTGCTATCATAAAATTGAATATCCGGAACTTCATTCAAAGCCTGCACAAAGTTTATTCTTTCCTCTGCCAGAAGGACGCGGGTCTTGGCAACAAAGGCATCCGTATTCTGCGGATGCGCCATCAGATACGACACGGCCGCCTGAGCCAGGCCGTTCACACACCATGGCTGACGATAACGGACCGCTTTTTGAATCATTTCCGGCTGTCCGATCAGAAAACCGATTCTCAGCCCCGGCAACCTGTATATCTTGGACATGGAATTCAAAATAACGACATTGCCAAGCCCGCAACCTGCCATGGATTGCCGCTCTCCTTCCGGCGCAAAGGGCAGATAGGACTCATCCACGACAAAACACACACGGGGATGAGAGCCGCACAGATCCCGCAACTGACGTGCCGGAATCAACACGCCGGTCGGATTGTTGGGGTTGCAGACAAATGCCGAATCCGCATCGGAAAGTCTGTCTCCGAACCGGTTCAAATCCGGGACAAACCCATCGTCTTCTTCAGCAAGAAATTCGTCGAACAAGACGCCCTGCATTCGGCAGGCATCGGCGTAATCCGCATAGGTAGGGCCCAGAATGATTGCCTTTTTCGTTTCAAAAGCCCGGGGTATGTCGTATATCAGCTGAGTGCTCCCGTTTGCCGCCAGAGCACAGCGGGGATCCAGATTGTAACGGCGTGCAAAGAGCTCGACGATGTCTGCGGCATCCACCCGGGGCAATACCGACATGATCTCGGAAAGAATATTTTGAAGATGTTCCACCAGTTCGGGCATCGGTCCCAGAGGATTGACATTGCTGCTCATGTCAATAATCTCAGATGGCGCACATCCCAGCCGTTCAGCCACCTCAAAAATATTTCCGCCATGGCCCTGAATCATGCCGCAAACTCCATGGAAACCATCAGAAAAAGCCCAGCTTCAATGATTTCGGTCATGGCGCCCAGCATGTCGCCGGTGACGCAGCCCATGCGCTTCTTATAGAACAGGAGCAACGCAAACACCAGAATACCATAAACCGCGTTGAGCCAGAAAAACTTCCACCCCAGCAGGAGCGATAGACATAGAGGAATCCCCATCCATTTAAAGTCCGAAAATCCCAGCTTTTCATCAAAAAAGTGCCGACCGGTCCCCCCCTCGGGCCTTCCATAGGGAAGGCTGAAAATCCCCATGATCATGCTGCCCCGGGCATAGGCCGGAATGATGATAATCAACAGCAGGCGGTGATCGTCCAGCCCGAAAATTCCCGCCCATTTCACGGCAAGGGCCGAAACCACCGCCATCAGGGCCATGATGCCGATCCGGCTGTCCTTCATGATGGCCAGGGCCTTTTCACGGGAGCGTCGGCCGTAAAGGCCATCGGCCGTATCTCCCAGGCCGTCTATATGCAGAGCGCCGGTCAAGGCCGCCAGAAAAAGAACATCCAGCAGCGCGACCGTCGGACCCGACCAGAAACGAGAAACCACGAAATCAAATCCGGCCGTCAGGCCGCCGAGCAGCAGCCCCACCACCGGGAAAAAAGGAATCATATTTCGAGGCTCAAAGGTTCCGGATTCTCCGGCCGGCAGCACGGTGATGAACCGAATGGCCGAGATCAACCCCCTCATGGATTTGTTCCCAAGCCCGAAGGTTGTTTAACCGTCACCGGAATTCCCGCCACCATCCACACCACGGTGTCCGCGCACCGGGCCACCTGCTGGTTGGCAAATCCCGCTGCATCCCGAAAGCATCTGGCCAAGGCGTTTTCCGGAACAATACCGGTTCCCACCTCATTGGACACCAGCACCACCGGACATCTTGCCCGCTCAAGCGCATCGGTCAATGTCTGAACACGGCGGGCAACGTCGTCCAGTTCCAGGCCTTCCATCATCAGATTGCTCACCCAGAGCGTCAGACAATCCACGATAATCCCGTCGGCCCTTTCACTGTGATAAAGCAGATCCTCGGATAGCCGAAACGGAGATTCCACCGTGGTCCAGGAAGGCCCCCGCTCTGCCTGATGCCGCTCTACCCGGCAGCGCATCTCGCCGTCCGCAGGAACACAGGTCGCCATGAAGATCTTCCTTGCTCCGAACCTGCGCTCCGCCAGCTCAAGGGCGTATCTGCTTTTTCCGCTTCTGCACCCGCCCACAACCAAGGCCGTCTGGTTCACCCCTTCCTCCCCTGAAATCTCCCGGAACGATAAAAAATAATAAGGAATTTTTATGACACGGCTGGCAAATTTCTTCAAGCAGATTCCTGAACAAACGGCACTTCTCGGCGAAACGGCCGGCTATGATTTATGAACCTTTTTTGATTTTGCCAGCGCATGGTTCAACTGACTCGGATGGAACAGACGATCGATTTTGCTGTTATTTAGTGTGATAGAGTCCGCAACGGAGCGACAGAAGTCATGCAGTCAGGGCACCGGGGTTCAGTAGAGCAATTGCAGTTTCGATAAAAGAGCCCGAGGATGTACCTTGAGGCATCAGAGACCTCGGCGGACAACATCCGGGCCTCCTGTTGAACCTTGCAGCCAGGATAAGGGATGATGGGCGATTCCGCTACCAACCAGGGAGTATGCCGGATAAACTTACGATCCGGCGTGGGATTTTTTTTAGAGAGACGAGTCGAATCGTCGCCAGAAAACAACAAAACAGGTGCACTCAAAAATTGCGTCAATTTATATCTTATTGAATTTAAATTCTTTTTTGTTTTATAAAAATTTCATGACACAGAGAATATAGGATGTACGTGACGCTCCCTATATCAGCGTCTCCATATATCTATTCAAGGCGTCGCTGTCCTCGTAGGGTTTTCCGCCGTGATACCAGTAGCTGTTGGCCCATATCTCCAGGCATGCTCTCTGAAAGATATTAAGCGTTCGCAATTTCTCCAAAAACCCGCTTTTTTCGATCCCATCCGACGCAACCAAATCCTCCCGGGCAATTCGGTCAAGCACATTGCCGATGATATACTGGCCAGCCAACTGGGGAGAAAGAATCAATCCGCTCATCACGCGGATAATCACCATCACTTCCTTTTTGGAAAATTTTCCCCGAATTTCAGACAGCGCACTTCTGAAAAGCATCGGAAACATTTCCAGCACATATTCAATTCCATCTTCGACTGTTTGAAAAATTTCCCTGTATTCCGAAATCGTCTCCGAGGGAAGCATCGGGCAGGCATAACCATCGGCCATATCGCACCCCTTTCCTGCTGCTCAACGATTCATTCGAACAAATCAGTCTCATGACGGTCTTCAATGAACAAATAATACATTGCTTTCTACAATCGGCGAATTTTGAAACACCCCTGATTCGACCCCGGTCATCAGAACTCGCATGCGACAACTATGATGATACAACCGGATTAAAAAAATTCAATCGGCGACGTCATTCGATTACATCCCGGACTTCGCTATCTTTTTTTGGAGTCTGGCATTAAATCCTTCTGCATCAATCACAAAACGCTCATGCTTGCACTCCGAGATCTTTTCGATCCCGTCATGAGCCTCGATGGAAAAAGTCAGTTTGCGGCCCGAAACCGCTTCGAGTCTTGCGGAAACCGCCACCACCAATCCCGGCGGCGTAGCGGCCAGATGGGTAAGCTGAACACCGATTCCCACGGTCTGTTCTGCGGGCCAGTCAATATGGGGATTGATCGCCTGAATGCACGTCCATTCAAATAGACCCACCATGAAACCCGTTGCCAGAACCTTGGGCATGAGTTGAAATTCTGCGGCTTCAGGAAACAGATGGGGAACGGTCTTGTTTTCGGGAACCTTAAATTTGAATTCGAATGTCAGTCCGGGTTGCAGGGTTTCTTTCACAGCAGACCTCCTCCTTTGATTTTTTGCTTTGATTTTAATAAGAAACACTAAATTTACATGAAAGTCAAATAATAAATATCATTATATCAATTATAATGATATTCATTTATTAAGATGGATTATTTTAACCGAAAGCGGAATCTGTTTAAAAATTTCAGGCGAATTCACAGCAACACACGAACTGACCTGCTTTCGCGCCGGGAAGCAGACAAATCGCGACCTGTTGTCCTTTCAATGTTCCCAGAGAAAGCTCTCAGCGATGGGGAGCGAAAGTTTGACACCCCATACCCACGGTATTATTGTTGTAATATTTACAGGCTGAAAAGACAGGGATCGAAATCATGGTGTTTAAATAGGGAAAGCGCTTCGCCAACAAGCCCAGGAAAATTACCGGTTCCGAATTATACAATCCTTTGATATTTTAAATTGCAACCATGCAGATATCTTTTGACGATCTTGTTAGCAGAATTTCCCGGGTGGTGCTTGGAAAAGAAGAACAAATCCGCCTTGCCCTGACCTGCTTTTTTGCCGAAGGCCACCTGTTGATTGAAGACATTCCGGGAATCGGCAAAACCACACTGGCAAAAGTTCTGTCCCGATGTCTGGGGCTCCAGTTCCGCCGAATCCAATGCACCAGCGACATGCTTCCCGGCGACATTCTCGGCGTCAGCGTTTTCGAAAAAAAAACCGGAACCTTCGTTTTCCATCCAGGCCCCATATTCACCCAGGTGCTTCTGGTGGATGAAATCAACCGGGCCACCCCAAAAACGCAGAGCGCCCTTTTGGAAGCCATGGAGGAAAACCAGGTCACGACGGAAGGAAATACACGCTTTCTGGATAATCCTTTTTTTGTGATTGCCACTCAGAATCCTCTGGAGCAGTCCGGGACCTTCCCCCTTCCGGAGTCCCAACTGGATCGGTTTCTCATGCGCATTGAGCTTGGCTATCCAGACCGGGCCGCTGAAAAAAAGCTGCTTCAGCAGGTCGATGTCATTGATTCGCTTGCGCATATGGAACCGTGCCTGACCGCCGCGGATGCGGTTGCAGTTCAAAAACAGATACGAAAAGTACATGTTTCCGAGGCCCTGCTGGAATATACTCAGAACATTATCGATTTCACACGAAACTCGCCTGATTTTGCAGTAGGCCTGTCACCCAGAGCCGGAATCGCGATGCTTAAAGCCGCCCGTGCCTGGGCCTTTCTGGAAGGAAGGCATTACGGGCTTCCGGAAGATATTCAGAAAGTAATGCTCTGGGTGGCGGGCCACCGGCTGCACAGTCGGGAAGATTTTGGCGAACTGCCCCGGCCGCAGTTGAACGCTTTGCTCAGAAAGGTACCTGTCGTCTGAAAATATTTTTTCGCCCGGAATCAAGATTCGTGCGCTTTCTGCACTCGAATTCGAGTAAAACCGCAGGGAACCATTCCGCTTCTCTGTCACCCAGCGGGTATGGAATCATTTCGATCATAACGCTCATGGCCATGACAGCAGGCGCGGGCAATTACAACAGCAACATGGCTTTTGTGTTCACCTTTCTGCTCGGCGCCATCGTCCTTGTCTCTGTCGGTTATACGCATCGAAATCTATCTGGAATCCAGATCAGATCCATCAGCGCTCAAGGCGTTTTTGCCGGCGAAAACGCCAAATTTGTTCTACACGTCCATAATCCGGGCAGCTTGAAATACGCGGTCAAATTCGAACTGTCCAGGGAGGCATATGTTGTCGAAAACCTTCCAGAAAATGATTCGCACATCCATATAGAAATCAAAAGGACCGTACGCGGCATATTGCGGTTCAGAATGCTGACGATTCAGACGCGGTATCCGCTAGGGTTGTTTTGGGCAAGAAAAAGGATACCGATTGATGCGCCCTGCGTGATCTACCCTCGCCCGGCTTACGGCTTTCCGTTTCCTTTCGAATCCGGCGGTACGGGCGCCTCGCATCATAAAATGAAACCGGTTCCGGGCGCCGATGATTTTCATGAGCTGAGAACCTATCAACCCGGAGATTCACCGCGACATATTTCCTGGAAAGCGTATTCCGGCGGCCAGGGTCTTTTTATCAAAACCTTTGTCGCTGCTGCTGGAACATCGATTGTCGCGGACTGGGATCAACTCAAAGAAGCCGACACGGAACTAAAACTGTCCAAACTCTGCGGCACAATCATGAAGGCGCATCGCACGGGCCTCAAGTACGGCCTGAAACTTCCCGGAAAAAGCATTGCCCCGGCGATCGGCAAAGCCCACCTTCATTTATGCCTGAAGCAGCTGGCCGCCTACGGCATTGCGGTAGATTTCGATGCGCCATGAAACAGGACAGGTCCCGCTGGTATTGGCGGCGCTGGCAATCGCGCTGGCGCCTCATGCCTTTACACTGCCGCCATGGATTACGGTCTTCTGTTTGGCGTGCTGGGGATACGTTTATTATCTGGACCGCAACAAACTGAAATGGCCCGGAAAGATTTTTCGCGCCATCGCCATGTCCACAGGCATGGCCGGAATATTCATCACCTACAGCTCGGCGCTGGACAGCGAAGCGTTTCTGGGCATGCTGGTCCTGATGGCAGGCCTGAAATCCCTGGAGCTCGAAAGTTTCAGACACCGCATGGTGGCGCTCTTTCTATCCTATTTCCTTGTGCTGGCCCAGGTTCTGAATACCGAGTCTCTGGCATCAGCGCTTTATATGGCTGCATCCGTGGCATGGACCACGGCCGTCATGATTCATCTGAATTGTAAAAACACCCATCTATCAAGCGATGCAAGGCTTGCCGCCAGGATTATTTTACAGGCGCTTCCGGTTGCGATCGTTCTTTTTTTTCTTTTTCCCAGATTTCAGGGCAATATTTGGGGAATCTCCCGGTCAGCCGTCGGAACCAGCGGTTTTTCGGATCATATTTCTCCAGGCGATATCACTTCCCTTGCCCGAAGCCCGGCGGTTGCATTTCGCGTTCAGTTTGAAGGTCCTGTTCCGGATTCATCGAATCTTTATTGGCGAGGATTGGTTCTCTGGCATTTTGACGGGAAAACCTGGCATCAGGGCAGCAATATTCCTGTAGGCGCCTTCGCAGAATCGGATCAGAATCTGATTCGATACACGCTTACCCTGGAACCTCATGAAAATCGCTGGCTTTTTGCCCTTGACATTCCCGTTTCGATTCCGAATGCCGCAAGCATGACTGCCGATCAAACCCTTTTTCTGAAACGGCTATCATATAAACGCCAGATGTTTGACCTGGTGTCCGGTCCGTTTCATGCAGCCCGTCGGCTGCATCCATGGGAACATCAGGCCCTGCAACTTCCCGCTTCCGTAAATCCAAGATCCACCAGCCTGGCCCGGAAATGGGCGCAGCAGGCTGACGCGGAAGATCAAATCATCCAAAAAGCTCTGGAATTTTTCGAAACAGAAGGCTTTGTATACACGCTCTCACCGCCCGGTCTATCCGGCGACCTGCTGGACGATTTTCTGTTCAACACCAAAGCCGGCTTCTGCGAACATTACGCCTCAGCCTTTGCATTTCTGATGAGAGCAGCCGGAATACCGGCCAGAGTTGTTGTGGGTTACCTGGGCGGTCAGAAAAATCCCTTCGGAGACTATCTGATCGTTCGTCAGTCCGACGCACACGCCTGGACCGAGGTGTGGACAAAAGAACAGGGATGGCACCGCATTGATCCGACAGCCGCGGTGGCGCCGGAACGCATCATGCAGGAAACCGGCGCCGGAATTATCTCGGGACGAACTCTGCGTCGAACAATTCAATATCCCGAGTTTATCGCCAGATTTCTGAAACCTGCGGCACTGGCATGGGATGCAGCCGCCAATCAATGGAATCTCTGGGTGATCGGCTATACAAAGCAGCGTCAATTCAGCCTTCTTGAGAAAACAGGACTTCCCAAAACCTGGACGCGCCCTGTATTGATCCTGCTGCTTTCCATCGGCATCACCCTGCTTTTGGCAACGGCCATCATGCGCTTCAAAGGATTTGCGATTCGGCATCGGATCGATCCGGTTCAACGATCCTATGAAAGGTTCTGCGACAAGCTCGCTCGATGCGGCCTGCCCCGCAGACCGGATCAGGGACCGTCGGATTACGCCCATCACGTGGGAAGCATTCGCAAAGACCTGAAGGAAAACGTGGACAGCATCATCGATCTATACATCCGGCTGCGGTATGCCTCTGAATACGAAACTGAAAACATTCGAATTTTTCATCAATCCATCAGAAAATTCAATCCCGAAAAAAATGCGAATATGCTCTAAAAATATGTTTTTTATTTTATTTCAAACAGTTATATTTTTCCGCATAATTTTTATCATGTAACATCTTAAAATTTATTGACAAAATCTAAATATACTCATAGTCTCTATCCGGTGTTCAGAATGTCGGTTCGTTTAATATCTTTTAAAATCAGAGGAATACGTTCACCATGACGCTTACTAAAGCACGGATTGTGGACTCGGTTCAATCAAGGACGGGTTTTTCCCGCAAGCACAGCGCGGATATGGTTGAAAACCTTCTCGACATCATTAAAAAAACCCTGGAAGACGGAGAGGACGTTCTCGTCAGCGGTTTTGGCAAATTCTGCGTCAAAGAGAAAAATAAACGCCGGGGCCGAAACCCCGCTACCGGCCAAGACATGATGCTCGACAGCCGACGGGTGGTGACCTTCAAATGCTCCGGCGTACTGAAGGACAGAATCAATCAAAGCCGCAAATAGGGCGACGCGGTTTTCTCTGTTGAACATCCGGTCGTTTCGGGACACGAATACTTGATCACTCAGGCCTTCGAAGCACTGGACAAAAGATTCATGCCCTCCCCCGTCTATCTGGATTATAATGGAACCACGCCGCTTGATCCCCGGGTGATTGCGGCGATGATGCCGTATCTTTCGGTCGAGTTCGGAAATCCATCCAGCGCTCACTGGTATGGAATCAAGCCAAAACAGGCCCTGATAAAAGCCCGCGGTCAGGTCGCGGATCTGATCGGATGCCGGCCGGATGAAATCATCTTTACCAGCGGCGGCACCGAATCGAACAACCATGCCATTAAAGGCATCGCCCTGTCCCGCCGGAACCGCGGCAATCACATCATTACATCCCAGATCGAACATCCCGCCGTCCTGGAAGTATGTCGCAGCCTGGAAAACTCGGGTTTTCAAATCACCCGTATATTGCCGGACCGTTATGGCAGGATCGATGCCGATGAAATCGAACGGGCCATTCGTCCGGAAACCATTCTGATTACGATCATGCACGCCAACAATGAGGTGGGAACGATTCAGCCCGTTTCCGAAATCGCCCGGCTGGCCCGCAAAAAAGGCATCGCCGTGCACAGCGATGCGGCCCAGTCCATTGGAAAAATTTCGGTACAGGTAAACGACCTCGGGGTGGATCTGCTGTCGATTGCGGGGCACAAATTTTATGCGCCCAAGGGCGTCGGAGCGCTTTATATTCGAAGCGGCGTTTCTTTGAGCAGATTGATTCATGGTGCCGGCCAGGAAGGAGGCAAACGGGCGGGAACCGAGAATGTTCTGGAAATCGTCGGACTCGGAGAAGCGGCGGCCATTGCATCTCGGGAACTTGAAGAAAACGCCCGCCACATGAAATCCATGCGGGACCTGCTGTTATCGGGTCTGAAACAGAAACTGCCCCGGATCCGGATCAACGGAAACCTCGAGAACTGCCTTCCCAACACTCTCCATGTATCTTTTCCTGGTGTAGAGGCCGGTTTTCTGCTCGAACACATAGGTCTGGATGTCGCGGCCTCGCCGGGCGCCGCGTGTCACAGCGATGCCGCATCCATATCTCATGTTCTTTCGGCCATGCGGATTCCGCCGGATCTGGCCCGCTGCAGCGTCCGGTTCAGCACAGGCCGAATGACGACAAAAGAAGATATACTCAAGGCTTCCGAAACAATTGCGGACGCCGTGATGCAAACGCCCGACGTCACCTCTGCGGGCAGGCATTGAATCCGAAAACATGCCGGGATATCGAACGCATTTAGGTGGCGGGCTGGTTCTGGGAGGGGCCGCCCTGGCCGGTCTGGCTGCCTTCGACGTGTACCGGACCGACCTTCAGACCGGGTCGGTTCTGATGCTGGCAACCGTGCTGGGCGCCCTGTTTCCGGATACGGACACCGATTCCAAGGGGCAGAACCTGTTTTATTTTGCACTGGCGGTTCTGGATCTTGCCCTGATCATTCAGGGTGCTTACCAATGGGCCGCATTCCTGGGATTCTGCGCGCTGCTTCCGGCCGTCGGCCGCCACAGAGGCTGGACTCACACCTGGTGGGCCATGGTGATCGTACCCTCTCCCATTATACTGTTGCCGGCACTGTTCATCAACGCACCGGTTCAGCCTCTGCTGCCCTTCTACGCAGCCGCTGAACTGGGATACTTCTCCCATCTGCTGCTGGACAGAAGGTTCCGATAAACGGCTTTACAACGAGTTTTTTTTCTCTTTTCGAGCGGACAGCGCATCCAAGGCGATCACCAGAAAAAACCCGACCCCCATCAAAGCAACGGCCTGAAGCGTATCGCCGGTCCCCGAAGGCAGAATGTTCACCGAAAAAACTCCGACGAGATTGCCCTGAGAATCCAAGCTGTTTTCAAGCATCTTCCATGGCCACACGCGCCGCAGAGAGCCGATCATAAAGCCGGTCAATACCGCTATCGTCAGGTTCCTGAAATTGTTGAGCAGCCAGTGAAGCAGCCTGACGAAACAGACCAGTCCCGCGAGAGCGCCCGCGGCTACAATGGCCAGAACAACAACATCCCGCTGATTTACCGCCTGCAACACGTAATGGTATTTTCCCATCAGAACGAGAATGAATGAACCCGAAATTCCCGGCAGAATCATGGCGCAGATCGCTACCGCACCGCTGAGAAAAAGAAACCACGCCGCATCGGGGGTCACCGCAGGAATCAGGCCGACAATCCAATAGGCTCCGGCAATTCCGCAGAGCATCATGAACACCATTGAAGGCCGCCAGCGCTCCAGATGCCGCGACACCGTAAAGGCGGACGCCAGCACCAAGCCGAAAAAAAAGGACCATATCAGAACGGGATGCTCAGCGAGAAGCCAGCCGATGATCCGGGCCAGAGAAAATATGGCGGTTAGAATTCCGATGGCCAGAAAGAGGACAAATCGCCAGGATACACGATCGAATGCTTCCTTGAAATGAAAAGCCGCGAGCTGTTTTAAGAATTTCAAATCAAAGGATCGAATGGAAGCGATCAGTTCCGGGTAAATTCCCAGAACCAGGGCCATGGTTCCACCGGACACTCCGGGCACGACATCCGCCGCCCCCATACAAAAACCCTTCAAAGCCAGTTTTGCATCATGCAGAATTGTTTGACGCCTCATCAATCCGCCTTTTCAAGCATGATATTGGTTTCCAATCGGCCGCAATCGAATCGGACTTTCACACAAAAACACCGGTGGACAAACAAGGATGACTATTAAAAAAAAAGGCGCATCCATTCCGGATGAGCCCTTTGATTTCATTGGAGGCGGCATCCGGATTTGAACCGGAGAATAACGGTTTTGCAGACCGCTGCCTTACCACTTGGCTATGCCGCCAAAAAAAATGGAGCGGGAAACGGGATTTGAACCCGCGACTTCAACCTTGGCAAGGTTGCACTCTACCACTGAGTTATTCCCGCCCAGTGTGTTGCCTTATACATTCATCACACGGCCGCTGTCAACAGAAAATTTGACTAGCTGCGTAAAATTCTGGTGTAACGGATCATATAGTCAACCCCGGACCACACCGTTAAAATCAAAGCCGCCCACAGCATCACCATCCCGATGGCATGAAGTTGAATGCCGAAATAAGAATAGTGAAACAACAGCGGAATAATGGCTGCGATCTGAAATCCGGTTTTGTATTTTCCAAGCCAGGATGCCGAAGCGTCTTTGCCCTTTTGACTCACGGCATTGCGCAATCCGGTCACCGAAAGCTCACGGCCGATAATCACGCATACCATCCAGGCAGGAATCCAGCCAAGCCCGCTCAACATAATCAAGGTCAGAGAGGAAAGCAATTTGTCTGCCAGCGGATCCATGATCTTGCCGAATTCCGACGTCAGTCCCTGCCGTCTGGCAAAAAAACCGTCCAGATAATCGGTGATCGATGCCGCTGAAAACAGCAAGGCAGCCAGGAAGGTGCAAGGCCGGTTGGGAAACAGCAGCAGAACGACGATCACCGGCACCGCCGCAACCCGCGCCAGGGTCAGCGTATTGGGATCACTCAGGTAGAACTTGATTCTGTCTTTTGAGAATATTTCAAGCATCTTGGCGTCGGTTATTTATTTTTGTGCCCTTTTCCAGTCATTCAGAAATGCCTTAATACCCTTGTCCGTGAGGGGATGCTCGGCCATTTTGCTCAAAACTCCGTAAGGAATCGTAGCAATATCCGCACCGATCAGCGCCGATTCCAGCACGTGAAGCGGATGACGCACGGAAGCAACGATGATCTCGGTTTCAAAGGCATAATTGCTGTAAATCTCAACAATCTGCTCCACCAGCAGCAGACCGTCATGCGCGATATCATCCAGGCGTCCGACAAACGGGCTGACGTAACTGGCTCCGGCCTTGGCCGCCATCAGCGCCTGCAAAGGAGAAAATACCAGCGTGACGTTGGTTTTAATACCCTCCTCCGAAAGCTGCCGAACGGCTTTCATCCCCTCGATGGTCATGGGAATCTTCACCACGATGTTCGGATGCAATGTCGCCAGATGGCGGGCTTCCTTGAGCATGCCCTCCAGGTCCAGGGCGATGACCTCGGCGCTGACAGGTCCATCGACGATTCGGCAAATTTCCTTGACAATGGTTTCAAAATCTCCGGATTCCTTGGCGATCAGACTTGGATTGGTGGTAACCCCATCAATCATGCCCATACGGTTGGCATCCTTGATTTGTTCAATATTGGCCGTATCGATGAAAAATTTCATGCTGTTCCTTCCTTGTCATCATCTGTTCAAAACGCCGGAATCAAGCCGTTTCAAGTTGTCAACGGCCGCTCAGATACGCATCCCGGCATTGCTCGCTGCAAAAAAGAAAATCCTTCTTCCCGATGCTCGCACGAACGGCGTTTTTCCTGGGGAAATAGACGCCGCAAAAAGGATCCTGAATCATCTCGTCATCCAGATTCCGCAAATCGTTTTCTGAGCTTCGATGCCCGCTGCCGATACGGGCTTTTAAAGCCCGATAGCCTAGGAATATCAACGCCGCCAGAATTAATAGTCTCATGCAATTCGAATCAGTTTCTGGCCGGATTCGGGAATCCGCGCCAGAAGACGGGTTAACGGTTCTTTAAAAACAGGATGAACGATGCGGTCATCTATATCACAAATCGGCTGCAACACAAAACGTCTTTTATGCATCCTCGCATGGGGAATCGTCAGTTCCGGCGCGTCCAGGATTTGATCGCCGTACAGAACGATATCCAGATCAATGATCCTCGGGCCGAATCGAACCGTGTTTTTCACTCTGCCCAGCTGAATTTCGATGCGTTTTGTCTGTTCAAGCAGCGCAAACGGATCGAGCCGTGTATCGAGACGCGCCGCCGCATTGACAAACCAGTTCTGCCGAGGGCAATCTACAGGCTGGCTCAGATAAAATTCCGATCGTCCGGTCAAAGATCCGACAGAGGGCCGGCCCAGTTCATCCAGAGCGAGAAGGCAGTTTTCCCGTCTTCTGCCCATATTCGATCCCAAACTGATGTAAACCACGGCCATAAGTGCACGGACTCTGCATTTCCAGTTTCTTCTTTGATGCCGTAAGAAGCTTCAGGCCCAGGCTTCCGAATTCAGTCTGCCGACATAGATGATTCGGGCGCTGCCTTCCAGGTACACATCGTAAAACCGATCCCCGTCCATTCGGAAATAAACACTGAGACGCTCCTGACTTCGAGTCAAAACATCAACCGGAGAGGACAGGCCCCTGATTTTTGACATAATCAGGGCGGCAGCCACGGATCCGGTGCCGCAGGCCAGCGTCTCATCCTCAACGCCCCGCTCGTAGGTCCGAATGGCAATTTCGCCTTTAGCTGTCATGGACACAAAGTTCGCATTGGTTCCCGCAGGTGCGTATGCTTCATGGAAACGAATGCACCGGCCGTCACCGCACACATCGGCGTTTTCCAAATCCTCCACCTCAACCACCGCATGGGGAACGCCGGTGTTGATGCTGCTGATGCGAAGCATCCGTGAGTCAATTCTCAACGGATAGTTCAGCCTCAGCCCGGCGGGATCGGTCATGCGGATTTTAACGCGATCGTTTTGAATCCGGGCCGAAACGATGCCCGCGTCGGTTTCAAAAGACAGTTCGGGTCCTGCGATTCGGTTGACATAGGCAAACCTGGCGGCGCAACGGGCGCCGTTTCCGCACATCTCTGCCCTGCTGCCGTCCGAGTTGTAAAACCGCCACTTGAAATCCGCCTTGTTCGAGGACTCCACCAGAATCAGCCCGTCAGCGCCTACCGAAAACTTTCTGCGGCAGACTTTTGCAATGAATGCGGCAAGATCGGTTTCATCGACAACCGGATTCCGGTTGTCGATGATGATGAAATCATTGCCTGCTCCGCTCATCTTGTAAAATTCGATATCTTTCATCGATCACGCTTAACTGAGTTTCAATCCCCTGAGTCCAGAAAACTCGGAACGGTCTCCCCGGCCACAAGATCCTCATAGGTCTGCCGGCGCCGGATCACCTCGAACCGGTCGCCCCGGACCATGACCTCGGCTACCTTCAGCCGGGAACAATAATTCGACGACATGGCAAAGCCATATGCGCCGGCGCTCATCACCGCAAGCAGGTCGCCGCGACCTGCTGAGAATATTTTCCGGTCCTGGGCCAGAAAATCCCCGCTTTCGCAGATCGGACCGACCACATCGGCCACCAGCGGTTCCGCCGTGTTTTTCTCCACCGGCGTAATGCCGTGAAAGGCCTTGTATATGGAAGGACGCAACAGATCGTTCATGCCAGCGTCCACCACAATAAACGATTTTTCCGAAGCGATTTTTCGATAGAGCACCTGGGTGACCAGTATGCCGGCATTTCCGACCAACACCCGCCCCGGTTCCAGAATCAGCCGGACCGGAACCCCTTTTAATGAATCCACGATGGCTCTGGCGTAATCCGCAGGCTGAGGCGGCGCTTCGCTGTCGTAGGTAATGCCCAGACCGCCGCCCATATCCAGGTACTGAACGGCGATGCCCATGCCGGAAAGCTCTTGAATAACGGCTCGAATGCTTTTCATGGCATCCTGGAACGGATCGGTCCGGGTAATCTGGGATCCGATATGGCAATCCACGCCGACAATGCGCACGTGTTCCATTTTCGTGGCCAGCCGGTATGCCTCCATCGCGGTTCGGGCGTCGATACCGAACTTGTTTTTCTTCAGCCCTGTTGAAATATAAGGATGGGTTTTCGGATCCACATCCGGATTCACGCGGATAGCGACCGGCGCTTTTTTTCCCAGAGCGCCGGCCCGATGATTGATCAGATCGAGCTCTTCCAGGGACTCCACATTGAACATAAGAATTCCCGCGCCCAGGGCCTCGTCGATCTCGTCAGCGCGCTTGCCCACTCCGGAGTACACGATGCGGTCCGGGGAAAACCCCGCCTTAAGCCCCCGGTAAAGCTCGCCTCCGGAAACAATGTCCAGACCGCTTCCCAGAGACCGGAAAAAATTCAAAACAGCCAGGTTCGTATTAGCTTTTGCCGAATAGCAGATCAGCCGCTCGATTCCTTCAAATGCCGAATGAAAAACCTCATAATGCCGCTTCAGGGTCGCATGACTGTACAGATAAAAAGGAGTTCCCACCGCCTTGGCGATGTGTTTGACAGGAATCTCCTCGCAAAAAAGTTCATTTCCCCGATATTCAAAATGGTTCACGGTTCACCTTGTTTCAATAAATCAGCACGGCAGATCAGATTCAAAATCTAACCTGGAAGGCTTTTTTCCGATTGGATCTGAGACGGCGCAACCGGAGGCCCTTTTTTTCCGCATCCGGTCAAACCGCACAACAGAACCGTCAGACAAAGCGCCGTTACAATCCCCTTGAAAAACCGGCCGCACTTAATGAATAACGAATGCATTTCCGCTCCCAGTGAAAAAATTCAGCCAAGATCCTCTCTGGCCTGTTCAATCGCCTTTCGAACGTTTTGAGCGGCGGTTCCGCCGGCGGATTGCCGCCGATCAATCATGCGCTCCACCTTCAGAAACTCATAAACGTCCTCTCCGATCAACTCGGAAAAACCCTTGAGTTCGTTCAAACTCAGTTCGCTGAGTTCCCTGTTCCGCGAAAGGGCAAAAGCCACGGCTTTTCCCACACAGCTGTGGGCTTCGCGAAACGCCATGCCCCGGGTGACCAGATAGTCGGCCAGATCCGTTGCATCGAGAAAGCCCCGGCCGGCGGCCCGCCGCATTGCATCCGCATGAACCCGGATACAGGGAAGCATCTGGACGGTCACTTCGATGCAGGCCTTGAGCGTGTCCACCGTGCTGAACAAGATCGACTTGTCCTCCTGCATGTCCCGGTTATAGGCCAGGGGAAGTGATTTCATCAGTGTCAGAAGCGCAACCAGGTCGCCAAAAACCCTTCCGGTTTTTCCCCGCACCAGTTCGGGCACGTCCGGATTTTTTTTCTGCGGCATGATGCTGCTTCCGGTGGTAAAGGCATCGGGCAGCTCGATAAAGGAGAATTCCGAAGAAGACCACAGAATCAGTTCCTCGGAAAGCCGGCTCAGATGCATCATGCACAAACTGGCCGCGGCCAGAAATTCGATGATGAAATCCCGGTCGGAAACCGAATCGATGCTGTTGGCCGAAACCCAAGCAAAACCCAGCTGTTCAGCGACATAATGCCGGTCGATCGGATATGTGGTTCCGGCCAGGGCCGCGCTGCCCAGAGGCATGACGTCGATGCGCTTCAAGGCGTCCTGAAACCGCTGAGCGTCCCTTGAAAACATCTCGTAATAGGCCATCCAGTGGTGCCCCAGAAGCACCGGCTGGGCCCGCTGGAGATGCGTGTAACCGGGCATCGCCACGCCAAGGCCTGATTCGGCCAGGTCCACAAACACCTTTCGAAGAGCGGCAAGATCGCGAATCATGCTGCGGGTTTCTTCCCGAAGATACATGCGCACATCCAGGGCCACCTGATCATTGCGGCTTCGGGCCGTATGAAGCTTTTTCGCCGTGTTGCCGACCAGTTGAAACAAACGGGTTTCGATGTGCATGTGAATATCTTCGAGACGCTGATCGAATTCAAACTCTCCTCGATCCAGCAGACCCCTGATTTCGTTGAGTCCCCGAATCAGCACGTCGGCCTCGTTCTGAGCGATGATTCCTGTTCGGGCCAGCATCCTGCAATGAGCGACGCTGCCTTCGATATCATAGGGATACAGGCGGCTGTCCACGTCGATGGATGCGGTAAAGGTTTCCACGACCTTCGCCGTCTTTTCGGAAAATCGTCCGTCCCAGGGTTTTTCCCCCATGGTCTTTCCTTCCGTTTAGGAGCGGGCCAGCAGTTTCTGTATGCGAAGCCTCAGTGCATTAAGCCGGATAAAACCCTCGGCATCCTTCTGGCTGTATACATTCTCGTCTTCAAACGTGGCAAAATCCTCGCTGTACAGGGACCTGTCGGACTTTCTGCCCAGCACGCGGCAGTTGCCCTTGTAGAGTTCGAGTCTGACCACTCCGGAAACGTTTTCCTGGGTTTTGTCGATCATGTTCTGAAGCAGGCGCATTTCCGGCGAAAACCAGAACCCGTTGTAGATCAGTTCGGAATACTTGGGAATCAGGGAATCGCGCAGATGCATGACCTCCCGGTCCATGGTGATGGATTCCACGGCCATGTGGGCCTGGCGAAGAATCGTTCCACCTGGAGTCTCGTAAACTCCGCGGGATTTCATGCCGACGAAGCGGTTTTCCACGATATCCACCCTGCCGATGCCGTGGCGGCCTCCCAAGCGGTTGAGTTCGCTCAGAAGGCCCGCGGGAGACAGTTTCTTACCGTTGATCGACCTCAGATCTCCGTTCTCAAAGGACATCTCGATCACTTCCGCCTTGTCCGGGGCCTTCTGCGGAGATACGCTGAGTACAAACATGTCCTCGTCGGGGGGATTCCATGGATCCTCGAGAATGCCGCCCTCGTAGCTGATATGCAGCAGGTTGCGGTCGCTGCTGTATGGCTTTTTGGGGGTCGTAGGCACCGGAATTCCGTGCTTCTGTGCAAATTCCATCAAGGCGGTTCGGGACTTTAAATTCCATTCCCGCCAGGGCGCCACGATCTGAATGTGAGGCGCCAGGGCCAGATAGGTCAATTCAAAACGCACCTGATCGTTTCCCTTTCCCGTGGCCCCATGGCTGACGGCATCCGCGCCTTCGGCCAGAGCGATTTCAATCTGGCGTTTGGCAATCAGGGGACGCGCCAGAGACGTTCCCAGAAGATAGTGGCCCTCGTAAATGGCGTTGGCCCGAAATGCCGGAAATACGTAATCTCTGACGAATTCTTCGGTCAGATCATCGATATAGACCTTGCTGGCGCCGGTTTTGATCGCCTTGGGCTCAAGGTTGTCGAGTTCTTCCGCCTGACCGATATCGGCTGAAAATGCGATCACCTCGCATTGATAGGTTTCGATAAGCCACTTGAGTATCACCGAAGTGTCCAGTCCTCCGGAATAGGCCAAAACAACTTTGTTGATCTTCTTCGACACGATTGTTCTCCTTATTTTGAGTGCTTTAGCGGCTTTACGCAATCAGCTGGCCACAGGGCCGGATCAATGTTTCCAGAATCGCCTTGTGCATGTGCAGCTTGTTTTCGGATTGATTCCAGACCACGGAATGGGGACCTTCCAGCACTGCCTCGGTGATCTCTTCTTCGCGATGAGCCGGCAGACAATGCATGACGATGACATCGCCCGCCGCATTTTGTATCAAAACCTCGTTGACCTGAAAAGGCTCAAAGATCTTCAGACGGGTCTGCTGCTCGGACTCCTGGCCCATGCTGGCCCAGACATCGGTATAAATCACCGCGGCATTTCGAGCCGCTTCCTTTGGATCGCTGGTGATCTGGATCTTCCCGCAGCCGTTTTCAACCGCATTTCGAACCACGGACGGATCGGGTAAATATCCCTTCGGACACGCCAGAAAAAGCTCGAAACCCAAAATCGCGGAAGCGTTGATCCACGAATGGGCCACGTTGTTTCCATCGCCCACCCAGGCTACCTTCAAACCGTCAAGCCGATGTTTATATTCCAGCACGGTTAAAAGATCACTGAGCACCTGACAGGGATGGTACATGTCGGTCAGGGCATTAATCACCGGAATGTCCGCGTATTGCGCGAATTCCTCAACAATATGCTGGGAAAAGGTGCGAACCGCCAGGGCGTCAACATACCTGGAAAGCACCCGCGCCATGTCCTTGACCGGTTCATTGCGGGACAGCTGGGTATCTTTCGCGCTGATGAATATGGGGGTTCCGCCCAGTTGAATCACTGCGGTTTCAAAGGAAAGCCGGGTGCGCGTCGAAGGCTTTTCAAACAACAGCCCGAGACTCCTGCCCCGCAGGGGCTGATCAAAAATTCCCTGTTTGTAGCGGCGCTTGAGTTCAAACGCCCGGTCAAAAAGCTTTTGAATATCCTGCCTGTCCAGATCCAGAATGGTTAGAATGTCTTTTTTCAAAACAACCTCGCCAATATCACATTTTTATGCATCGGCCGGCATGCTTAACACTTCGTCCAAGCATGCCGCCAGGGCGTCAATGTCCTGTTGCGAAACAGCCAGAGGCGGCACGAAACGCAGCACCTCGCCCTGAATGCAGTTGATCAGAAATCCGCGCCTCATGCAGGCAAGCACCACGGGATCACCTGAAACGGACAGCTTGACGCCCAGAAGCAGTCCGAGCCCCCGTACCTCCTGAATACAGTCATGACGGGACTTGAGCCAGTCAAGCTTCTTCCGGAAATATTCTCCCATCTTTCGGCAGTTTTCGATAAGCCCTTCTTTTTCAATTGTCTGAAGTGTTGCCAGAGAGGCCGCCGTGATCACCGGCGTGCCTCCGAAGGTCGATGCGTGTGACCCCGGACCGAATGCTTCGGCCACCTGCTCACGCGCCAGCATGGCGCCGATGGGAAGTCCGTTGGCAAGGGCTTTGGCCAGCGTCATGATATCCGGCTCGATTCCGAAATGCTGATGCGCGAAAAGCCGGCCGGTCCGGCCGATTCCCGTTTGAATTTCATCCAGAATGAGCAGAATGCCCTTTTCGTCGCAAATCCTGCGCAGGCCTTTCAGATACATTGAATCCGGGCAGCGGATGCCGCCTTCTCCCTGGATGGGTTCGAGCATCACCGCGCAGGTTTCCGGACCGATCTTTTCCTCAACAGCGGCGATATCGTTAAAAGGAACAAAATCAAAACCCGCCAGAACCGGATCAAATCCGTACTTGATCCGCTCCTGTCCGGTGGCCGAAAGCGTGGCCATGGTGCGGCCGTGAAAGGATTTTTCCATGGTGATGATTCGAAAACGGCGCGGATCGCCCTTTTCCCGGAAATACTTTCGGGCCAGCTTGATGGCGGCCTCATTGGCTTCGGCGCCGCTGTTGCAGAAAAACACACGGTCGGCAAAACAACGCTCCACCAGCCAGGCGGCCAGTTCCACCTGGGGTACCGTATAGTAAAGATTGGATACATGAAACAGGGCCTGTGCCTGCTGGACCAGGGCATCGACCACCGCCGGATGGGCGTGTCCCAGATTGCACACGGCAATTCCGGCGACAAAATCAATGTACTGTTTTCCCTGATCATCCCAGAGGCGATTGCCCTGCCCCCTGACCAGAACCAGGGGAAACCGCTTGTAGGTACGCGCAATAACCGCATCCGCCTTTTGAATAATTTCGCTTTTCATTGTTTCACTTCCGTTCCGATGCCCTTGTCAGTAAACAGCTCCAGCAAAAGCGCATGTCTGATTTTCCCGTTGATGATGTGAACCTTTTCGACGCCGTTCTTCAGGGTGTCCATGGCACATTCGATTTTCGGAATCATGCCGCCGGAGATCGTCTTGTCTGCGATCAACTGGTTGATGCGTGCAAAATCGATGGAGGAAATCAACTGGCCCCGCTCGTCGAGCACCCCGTCCACATCGGTCAGCAGAATGAGACGACCCGCGCCAAGAGCCGACGCAATGCGTGAAGCCACCAGATCCGCATTGATGTTGTAAGTCTCTCCTGATTCTCCGGCGCCCACCGGTGCAATAATCGGTATAAATCCCTTCTGAGTAAGGGTATGGATGATTTCCGGATGAATTTCCGTCACCTCTCCCACCAGACCGGGATCGATGATTTCAGGCGGTTTGGTGACATCTTCCTGATGCAGGATTTGAAGTTTTTTGGCCTTGATCAGGTCGCCGTCCTTTCCGCTCAGCCCCACGGCCTTTCCGCCGTGCTGGTTGATCAGGGCCACGATCGATTTATTGACCTTGCCGCCGAGCACCATCTCCACCACATCCATGGTGGGCGCATCGGTCAGACGCATGCCGCGGACAAAACGGGACTTAATGCCCATCTGGTCGAGCACCTTGTTGATCTGGGGTCCGCCGCCGTGAACGACCACGGGGTTCATGCCGATAAGCTTCATCAGAGTGATGTCCCTGGCAAAATCCTCTTTGAGCTGCTCGTCCACCATGGCGTGGCCGCCGTATTTGACGACCAGGGTCGTGCCGGAAAAACGACGGATATACGGCATCGCCTCGATGAGTATTTCTGCAACATTCGGTTGAATGGTTTCTGACGTCATCATAGAATATACCTGCTCAGGTCTTCGTTGTCCTTGATGTCCTTCAATTTTCCGTCCACATATTCTCCGTTGATCCTCACCTTCTGGGGCGCCATATCCGGCGCGTCAAAGAGAATGTCCTCAAGCAGACGTTCCATCAGGGTATGCAGTCTCCTTGCACCGATGTCCTCCGTCCTGCTGTTGACGTCAACCGCGATGCCGGCAATGCGCTCGATTGCGTCCGGAGTAAAGTCGACTTCCACGCCCTCGGTTCGAATCAATTCACGGTATTGAAGAATCAGGGCATTTTTCGGTTCTGTAAGAATGCGGACAAAATCCTGGCGGCTCAGGGAATTCAGTTCCACGCGGATCGGAAACCGTCCCTGAAGCTCCGGAATCAGATCCGACGGCTTGATTGCATGAAACGCCCCGGAAGCGATAAAAAGGATGTGATCGGTCTTGACCGGTCCGTACTTGGTGTTGACCGTAGAGCCCTCAACAATGGGCAGCAGGTCTCTCTGAACGCCTTCGCGGGAAACGTCGGGACCTTGACCGGCATTCTTTCCGACAATTTTATCGATCTCGTCCAGAAAGATGATTCCGGACTGTTCCACCTTTTCGACCGCTTCCCGGACGATCCTGTCCATATCCACCAGGCGCTGGGCTTCTTCTTCGGCAAGAATCTTCATGGCGTCCGCCACCTTGATTTTTCTTTTTTTGGTAGCTTTTGGAAAAAGGCCTCCGAACATGTCTTTAAAATTGATGCCCAGCTCTTCCATGCCCACGTTGGAAAAAACCTCCACCGTCGGCATGCTGCGCTCGGCCACATCCATGTCCACATAGCGTTCGTCGAGCTTGCCGTTTTGAAGCAAGGCGCGAAGTTTCTCCCGAGTGTCAGCGAGAGGGGGGGAAGGAAGGGCCGTTGCGTCCGGCGGCGACTCCATGGAACCCTGGGAGGGTTGCCTGGACGGGAGCAGCAGATCCAGCATGCGTTCCTCGGCGATGGCCTGAGCCTTTTCCCGAACCGCTTCCTGTTCCCGAACCTTCAGCATATTGACCGTCAGCTCAACCAGATCGCGGATCATGGATTCCACGTCCCGCCCCACATATCCGACCTCGGTAAACTTGGAGGCCTCGACCTTGTAAAAAGGGGAATCGGTCATGCGGGAAAGGCGCCTGGCGATTTCGGTCTTGCCGACCCCGGTCGGTCCGATGAGAATGATGTTCTTGGGCGCGATCTCGTCCTTGAGCTCATCCGGCGCCCGGCGACGGCGCCATCGGTTTCGAAGCGCAATGGCCACCGAACGTTTGGCCTGATTCTGGCCGATGATATATTTATCGAGTTCTTTAACGATTTCAATTGGTTTTAAATCACTCATGGCGCAGATTCGCTCTATATGCTGATGCCTAACCTAAGGACAATTCTTCAACCGTGATGGCTTCATTGGTATATACGCACAGAGAAGCGGCCGCTTTCATGGATTCCTCCACAATTCTGCGCGCATCCATCTGGGTATGCAGAAGCAGAACCGAGGCTGCCGCCTGGGCTGCAGCACCTCCGGACCCGATTCCAATCACATCCTCGTCCGGTTCTATAACATCGCCGTTTCCGGAAATCAGAAACATGCGGGTCTCATCCGCAGCGATCATGATGGCCTCCAGTCGCCGAAGATATTTATCGGTTCGCCATTGGCGGCCCAGTTCAACGGCCGCCCGGATCAACTGGCCATTATACTGTTCCAGCATGGCCTCAAGTTTTTCCGAGAGATTCAGCGCATCGGCGGTCGTGCCGGCAAAGCCTACAACGATCTTGTTGTTGTAGATTCGACGCACCTTTTTTGCCCGATGTTTGACCACGGTATTGTTCAGGGTGACCTGACCGTCTCCTGCCACGGCGATCCTGCCGTTGCGCCGGACCGCCAAAATCGTTGTGCCATGAAAATTCATAGTCTCTCTTTTCGATTTACTTTCAGCCAAAAATCTGCAGGACTTGCCCATACCGGCAGCTATCGCCGTGGATGAGCGCGGTCGTAGGTTTCCATCAGCCGGTCCATGCTGACATGGGTGTATTTCTGCGTGGTTGACAGGCTCTTGTGACCCAGAAGCTCCTGCACCACCCGAAGATCCGCACCGGCGTCCAGAAGATGCGTGGCAAATGAATGGCGCAGGGCATGGGGCGAAACCGGCGACGTCAGGTCGCATCTGCGGATCAGCTGATCCAGTATTCGCGCCACGGATCGTGCGCTCAACCGGCCCAGCCTGTTGTTCAAAAACAACGGTCCGGCATCCTGCGCTATGCCGGTCTCCGTTTCCAGACGCGTTCGATAAGCCTGAATCGCAACAAGCGCCTTGGAACCGATCGGAACCCTCCGCTGTTTAGAGCCCTTTCCCGTCACACGGATCATGCCCGATACCGCATTCACGTCAGCGGCATCCATGAAAACCAGCTCTGAAATTCGAATCCCGCAGGAATACAGGGTTTCAAAAATCGCCCGGCTCCGCAGCCCCGGCAGATCCCCGCCAGCGATGGAGTCCAGAAGCCGGAACATCTCATCCACGGAAAGATAAACCGGGAGCGGCCTTTCCTGTTTCGGGGTCAGAATCTGTTCGGCAACATTAACCGGCACGATCTGCCGCCGCACCAGATATTTTAAAAAAGACCGCAATGCTGAAAGCTTTCGGGCAATCGTCGACTTTGTATTGCAACGATGGAGAATTGCCAGACAACTTCGAATCATCAACACATCGATCGAATCAACGAAAACGGGAGTTTCATCCAGTTGATCGGACATGATCGAGACGAAATCTTCAAGGTCGTTTCGATAGGCCCGGCAGGTATTGGCCGAATAGCTCTTTTCGGTGGCCAGGGATTCAATGAATTCCGGAATTAAGTCTTTGACGCGAAGATTCATTTAAAGTCGATCAGGGCCTCCAACTCCCGCCAGGATCCAACCTCCCGGAACGGGTGCTGCCTTCGATTCCAGGGTTGCCTGAAAAGCACCGGAGTAATTCCCGCGGAATCCAAAGCAAAACAGGTTTCCAGCCGATCCTCGATGAAATAAGAGATGCCCCGCTGCAGCAGCACGTCGGCCTTGGCTTCATACGTGCCGGTCGGAACGATCTGAATATCTCGAAAGCTTAAAGGGATCATCTCCCGAATCCATGCATCAATCGGCCCGGCATGGGGCCGGGCGGTCACAAACAGCAAAGGAGCGCATTGTCTTCCCAGACGCGTAAGCACCTCTGCCGCTCCATCAAAAGCGCGCAGTTCGGCTGCGTACCCACCGTTAATGATTCGGGAAATAATGCTTTCCATAACCCCGGGATCCATCTGAATGCACTCTTCCAGATCATAGCTGGTGAAATCCTCGTATCGGATTTCATGAATATTGAATTCTTCCCGGGCAATGTCCAGAAACAGGGTCATAGTATCTGCCATCACCCCGTCCACGTCAAATGCCACGGATTCCGGATTGATCATCGGGTTTTCGAACTCCCCGGCTGTCCTGCAAGAGCAGGGAATTTCCTACGCCGCCCGACGCGTTTTTTTCTTCAAACGGATGATCCGGCGACGAAAAATGGCAGCCATCTTTTCATCGTTTTCTTCCAGAAAAGTTGCCCGCTGACACTTCAGACCACGTATTTTAGCCTTGATCTCCCGGACTGTATTATCTGATTTCCTGGCCTCTTCCTTGATGCCGCGGGACTGTTTGATGATCGAAACCAGTTCGTCCTTATTGAGTCCATGAACGCCCGTGATATCAGGAACTTGAAGTGCGATCTCTCTGAGCTCCTTAGCCGTCAATTTTTCGAGGGGCTTTTCTTTTGTTTCCTTCTTTTTCCCGCCCATGTCTGTCCAACCTCCTTAGTCAGTTCCGTTCAAGAAAATCACAAGCGGAGACCTTGAGTCCCCGCCTGTTTAACGCATTTCAACCATAAATTAAGTCAAGAATAACTCAATAAATCATTTTTCATAACCCTGTCAATACCCAGATAAAATACTTTGAAACTGCGGAATGCCAACGGCAATATGCCCGTTTTCCGTAAATTTGTTTTCGTTTCTATCTTTTGCCTTCCGTCTTGAGTCTCATTTGTTTCATCACTTTCTGAACATCTTCCCAAACCTCCTTCTTTTTTTCAGGATTTCTGAGAAGATAAGCCGGATGGAAGGTCGGCATCACGGCAATATTTTTATAGCTCTGAAAACGGCCGCGAAGCAGCGTGATGGACTCTTCGGTCCGAAGCAGTGCCTGAACGGCGACAGCGCCCAGAGTACATATGAATTCGGGTCTTATGCAGTCGATCTGCCGTTCCAGAAACGGCAGGCAGGCCTGAATCTCTTCCGGAAAGGGGTTGCGATTTTTCGGAGGACGGCACTTGACCACATTGCAGATGTAAACCTGATCCCGCGTCAGACCCATGGCCTGTATGATCCTTGTCAGAAGCTCCCCGGCCGGTCCGACAAAGGGCGCCCCCTTCCGGTCTTCTTCAAAACCGGGCCCCTCTCCGATAAAAACCAGACGGGCTTCGGGATTTCCTTCGCCAAAAACCAGATGGTTCCGGCCTTCAGCCAAGGAGCAGCGCCGGCACTCGGCCAGATCTTTGAGAATGGCATCCAGACTGTCGGACCGTGCATCCCATGAATTCAAGATCTCAATGCTTTCCGGTGTTGAGTCGAATCCGCGGCATCCGGCTTCGGCCATGGCGCGCAGCGTGCTTTGAATATCGGAAATCAGATCATTCGGGTTGGAGCACATGATTCTTATCCGGCTATGCGCGCGACAACGCGGTCTAAAAGCACATTGGCCAGAATAAATTTTTCCATCAGCGGGAATTCTTCCCGCGACCCGTCGGAATAGAAAAAAACCGCCTGGTTGGTTTCCGTCGAGAACCCCGAATCCGGACGGCTCACTAGATTTCCGACAATCATATCCAGGTTCTTCTGAGAAATTTTTTTAAGCGAATTGGACTCCAAATCCTGGGTTTCTGCGGCAAACCCAACAAGAAACAGCCGACCCTTTCTTCGGCCGATTTCTTTTAAAATATCGGGATTTAAAACCAGATTAAGACTCATCCGATCGCCACGCTTCTTAATTTTATGCCCGGCGGCCTGCTCGGGACGATAATCCCCAACGGCCGCAGCCTTGATGACGATATCAACCTCGTCCAGATGCGAAAAAACCGCATCCGCCATCTGCTGCGCGGATCGTACCCGCTCAACGGAAGCGTTCAGGGGATCGGATAGCTCCACGGGGCCGGAAACCAGAATCACCCGGGCGCCCCGGTATTCGGCGGCACGGGCGATGGCATACCCCATTTTTCCGCTTGATGGATTTGAAATAAACCGCACCGGGTCAATGGCCTCCCGGGTGGGACCGGCGGTTACCAGAACGGTTTTCCCCTTCAGGTCTTTCCTGGAAAGCAGGGCAGCCGTTCTATCGCAGATTTGCCCGGGTTCAGGCAGACGCCCGGTTCCGGAAGCTCCGCACGCCAGTTGACCGGAAGCCGGAGCCAGAATGTGGCATCCGTCAGCTCTCAAAACGTCGAGATTCCTCTGAACCGCACGGCTCTCATACATATGGGTGTTCATGGAAGGGCAAATCATGATGGGGGCGGTGACCGCCAGAAGAAAGGTGCTCAGCGCATCGTCTGCGATGCCGTTGGCCATCTTCCCGATGATGTTGGCGGTAGCCGGCGCGATGATGACCGCATCGGCATTTTCCGCCCATTCGATATGGCGGATAGCGGCATCCCGATTCTCCTGAAAAAGCTGGTCATACACCGGCTCTCCGGTCAGAGCGCCGAAGGTTGTCGGTCCGACAAACCATCGGGCATGCTGAGTCATGATCACGCGCACCCTGGCGCCGGCTCCTGTCAGCAGCCGAATCAGCTCCACGCTCTTATAGGCGGCAATTCCTCCGCATACGCCCAACACAATCCGTTTGCCCTTCAGAATATCGCCGTACATGCAATCCATGCGCTCCTGTCGTCTGGAATAAAAGGGTTCGAATCAACGAATATCGACCGCCGCAGATTCATTCATGGTGGGCGAAACCCAGATTTCTACGTAGGTATAGTATTCTTTTTCTGTAATATTGATGACGCACCACCGGTTTTCCTTCTGAAAAAGCATGATGGTCCGCATCGACTTGAATGAACTTACCAGACGCCAGTTGTCCTTGACCATATTGTTTTGAAAAAAGGCAAGCAGAGAGTTTAATTCTACCCGGCCTTTCAGTGAAAGTACACCTGCGGAAAATCCCGGAGTCCGATAAACAAAGGAAAGTTTTTTGTTCACGGTCAGCTGCTTGGGAACCAGCACATCCCCGAAATCATAGTAAATCGGTTCGTTCTTGCTCGTAGGTTGCTGAATGTCCTTCCCCTCGGAAGCCTGCTGACTGCCGGACCGGAAAGCAGTGCATCCTGAAAAAATGATCAGGGCCAGAATCAGCCCAAAAACCCATAATACGAATTGATTGCGCCCTCTTAAAATCATGGTGTGACTCCTTGGTACTTTCGTTTCATTTAATGATTGATACATTCGAAAAAGCCCGAGCACGTCGCCCGCAACCCGTCTGAAAATTCCGAACGCCTTCTATGCGCTCAAAAAGGTTTTAATTCTCCGAGAAAAACTCATTCGCCGCGCATCAGAAGTGATCCGGCTTAGGGGAACGATGTCCCTGCCCTCAACGATTCTTCGCGGATTATCAGAAAAGAGCGTTTTTGCCAAGACCATGCTTTTCAAAACGTCAGCGGCCGCCTCTATGGCCGGGGAAAGCACAGGCACACGGTTTTCTGATGAATGGGCGTCGGAAGCGATCACATAGGCCAAATTTTGCTTTAACAGCTCATGCGCACAGCGCATGGTCTGATTCCCGAATTCCCCGGTAACGCTCATGGCTGTAAGTTGCACTATGCATCCCATTTCAACCAGCTCCGCCAGCAGTTCTATATCCTGCTGAAAAGGAATGATTCTTTCGGGATGGGCGATGATCGGAACGACGTCCTGCATTCGAAGAACAAAAAGTTCTTTCTTGTAATGGACCGGAAGCGTATGAAAAGGAAATTCTACCAGTGCGTACCTGCCGTTTCCATTAATAAAACACCCATGGCCGTTCAAAATCTGTTCGGACAACCCCGCGCAGAAATGGTTTTCCCCCCCAGGCACCAGCTTGATGGGAATGTTATTTTGATCCAGAGCCTCCTGGGTCTGATTCACGGCGCAGACCACCCGGTCAAACGGATTGTCGTACACTCCGTTCAAGGTGTGCGGGGTGGCCACAATCTCATGGATTCCGTCATCAACCGCGCACATCGCCATGGCAATGGTTTCATCCATGCATACAGGGCCGTCATCCATGTTAAACAGAATATGACAGTGCAGATCGATCATCAAAAAGTTTTCGAAACTCTAAATCGGGAAGTTTTTGTTTCTTTGTCCGTCCTTTCAGCAACAATAAAAAGCCGCATAAAACCTTGCCATGCCGGTGCGGGGTTATAGCAACTCAATTCCACAGCGGACCATATACACTGCGTGGATCACCACCGAAATCGGCTGTGAGTTTATAATAATCAGCAACATTACTTCGTAACCCAAAATATCAAGAAACTCAAAGTAAAACCAGGATGATCGAAAAACATCTTTCAGCGCCCACAACCGGTACCGGCACAAAACATGAAGGCTGGTACCAGAATAATTGTGACGTCAAGGTTGGGTTGTATCATTTGTCTGCGAAGACCGACGCTCATGGTTTTGCGGAGGATTTGTATCAAATTTCTCCATGGATTTAATGATATTTCTTCTGAGATGCTCAACGCGTTTGAGTGTATAGTGCCCAATTTCATGGTTTATAACATCTTTTTCCAGCACCAGGTTGCCAAAGCATCTTTTATCAGAGCCGACAAGCGGGAGATCGATACGAAGCGTTCGTTTCAGGACATCGTTGTCTCCGTTCATACGATTCCAGCGCAAAATATGAGCCTCTCCATCCTCAGAGAAACCCGGCGCCCGGCAGAATCCATTTAATTTCAGATCGCATCGATCAAAATTGAGCATTTCCAGTGCGTCAATTAAATGAGTCCACAGCTGTTCACAGTTTTCTGCCCGGTTGATTTCAATCTGAATATTTAAAAAGCCCCGCTTCTCCCGGCTCACGCCCACCGAATCGGTCACGTCCTGAAACCACCCCAGCATCTTATCCGAAGCCAGATAGTCCAGATATCCCAACTTTCGAATGAACAATACAGAACCGGCTGCCAGAAGGATCAAAATCAAGCCGGACTGCTCATCCCGCAGATTGACCAGGAAAATCGCTGTTGCACACAGACAAATCGATATGGCGTAGATCAGCCACACAGCCTTTCGTGCTGTCAGACCCATGGCCAGAAGTCGATGATGAATATGCCTGTTGTCCGGCATGAACATCTCCTGCCCTCGAATAAAACGACGAACCGGGGAAAGCAGCGCGTCAAACACCGGTATTCCCAAGGCAAGCAGAGGAATCAACATGGTTGCGCCCACATTGGTTTTCAGCGAAGTCAAGGCCGAAAGCCCCGCTACTAGATAACCGAGCAGATAGCTCCCCCCATCTCCCAGAAAAATGGTGGCTGGATTGAAATTATACCGCAAAAATCCCATGACACTTCCGGCCAGAACCGCAAACAGGGTCGCCGCAAAATAGTTTTGTTTCAATAAACCCAGAGCTGCCATGACCAGCGAGGTGAAGCAAACAAGTCCCGCAGCCAGTCCGTCCAGGCCGTCCACAAGATTAATAGCGTTGATGAAAAGCGTAAACCAGAAAATCGTGACGATATAACCGACCCATTGCAGGTCAATATTCATGAAACCCGCCAGGTTCGTTATCCGCACGCCTCCAAAATAAGCTAAACTGGCGCCGATAATCTGGACAAAAAGTTTTGTCCAGGGCCCGAGTCTTTTGAAATCATCCCATAATCCGACTCCGAAAATCAGCGCAGCTCCTGAAAAAAACAGATCCAACCGGAAATCGTTCGGCAGAAAATCTGCAAAGTCTGTTACAAAATACCGGCAAGAGATCAGACCCACGACAAACGTCACAAAAATGGCCAATCCGCCGGTTCTTGGAGTTGGATTTAAATGAACCTTGCGCTCACCGGGATGGTCAATCGCCCTGAATTTAAACCCGAGCCGTCCGGCCAATGGGGTCAGAAAAAGCGACAGCAACAAAGAGGTAATAAACACGATCAGAATTTTAGTCTTGATTTCCATATATATTCGGTCACGGTTTGATTGCGTTCATTGTTTAATATTACAAACCTCCTCGTTACCTCGTCAACCCGATGCTGCATTATATCCCATGCAGGAACCTGTCGGCATCATCTTTCAGCATGTCTGTAAATTGCATTTTATATTTTCACATCTTCTGATCCAAATTTCGACCCTTTTCCTCATGTTCCAGCTCCGGAACGATGATGCGGATGGCCTCCACCATGTCTTCTTTCCGCCAAAACGACTTTCTGCGGACCTTCTCAAAAGTCCTCAAAGCGCGGTCGAGCCGATCTCTGTCCTTCCATGGCGGCTGGCTGATTACCCCGATATTCCGGTACCGGGCCAGGTCGACCCGATCAAGGTCCGTAAAAAATTCCTCAATGGGCTTTTCCCCTGTGGTATCGCTCTCAAAAAAATAACACGGCCAGTCCTTTGTTCCCAATTTCATGCGGGCTGCCCTTTCCTTTGCCTCCTGCTCGGAATTGCAAAGATACGGTCTGCAACCATGTGCTTCGAGGACCATTACGGCGATTTCCGAAAAGGTCCGCAAGTCCCTGTCCTCATTCAGCTTCGGGAAAAAAATGTCCCGGTTCTCTCCCAGAAAGCAGGACAGAATGCACAGTTGACCGGCTTCCTCATGGGAAATGAAATATCGCTTAACGTCATGCGGTGCGGAAAAGGGCTGCCTTTTTTCCAGCCGCCGCAGAAAGCCATACAGCAGGCTTCCGTCGGAAAAGGCCACGTTGGCAAACCGGGCGGTGGAAAAGGGAATCCGTTCCGCAAAGGCCAGCAATATTCTCTCCATAAAAGTCTTGGTCGCACCCATGACACTGGCCGGATTAGCAGCCTTGTCGGAAGATACGGAAAAAAATTTACGGATATCCGAACCTTCAAGTGCCTCCAGCAGTTTTTTCACAAAGTAGACGTTCGTGTTGTACATTCGCATCAGACTGAAGGGATCCTTCTCGGAACGCACATGCTTCATGGCTGAAAAGTTCACGACATAATCGTAAGCCTTCTGATACTGAAGCAGTTTTTCAAATTCTTCGGAACCCATCGCTACCGGATAGGTCTTGAAGTCTTTCGGAAGCGCCAGCTGTGAGGAACGCAGATCGCGAACGACCTCGACCAGGTTGTTCTCGCTGATATCGACCAGATGCAGCACGTCCGGCCGATGGGGAATCAATTGCTTGACAAATGCGCTGCCGATCGACCCCGCCGCTCCGATGACCAGAATGCGGCTTCCGGCAACCGACTGCTGAACGGTATTCCGATGCGCCGAGAGATCCTGCGCAAACATCGATTCCGATCGATTCAACATCTTTTTCAGCAGTTCTTCCGTCACCATATTATCATTTACCGCATACCGTTATTGATGGTCAGTCTCACAAGTGTCCGGTTAACTATCGAATAATTTCAATTGGATACATCCACTAGTAATTCTTGGTTTGTAGAAGTCTGGCGCCAAGGCTTGTGAAATCAGGATTTTCTCAAATAATGTAACGCTAAAGACTTGCAAAATTGTGTAGAGAGTCAAATCGATTCGAAGATGTTTTTTAATGATCGCCACAAGAACGTATACCGAAACCGCGATCCAGATTTGAGTCTTAACGGCATTTTCAGATAGGCCGTAAAACGCTTTGATACGAAGGTGCTGTTTGATCCATTTGAAGAACAGCTCCACTTGCCATCGGCATTTATAAAGTTGAGCGATGGAAAAGGCAGGTAAAGAGAATTGATTGGTTAAAAAGGCCAGCTTTTTCCCGGAGTCAGGATCGTGGAATTTCACCAGTCGCAGGTTTTGCGGATAATCCTTTTTCGACTTCGGGCTGACCAACGTCACGGTCTGGTCAAAGTACAGACCTGTTGTTTTGTCAACTGGTCGTGAATACAGCCGATGCAAAACGGCGTTGGTCTTTTTTCGGATAATAAAAAAAGCGCCGCTTTGATGAATGTTATAAAGCCGGTGGAAATCCAGGTACCCGCGATCCATTACATAGGTTGCTCCGGGTTCCGGGATGAGGATGTCCAGGATGTTTACATCGTGAACTTTGCCATCGGTGATTTCGATGAAAGTGGGGATATTGCCGCGCAAATCCAAGAGCGTATGAAGTTTTACAGCGGCCTTGGCGCTGCGGAAGTTGGCCCATGGAAACAGAGAAAGACATAAATCGATTGTGGAAGCATCGAGGGCGTAGACGGTCTGGTCAAGTTCAACGCCAAAATCGTCTTGTTTGTAAAGAGTTCGAGCCTGTTGGATAAGAATGTGGGCGAAGTCGCGGTAAATATGCCAATCTCTGTTTTCATTCGCATCGGCCAGAGTTGTTCTGGAGACATGACCCCTTATGCCCATATGGTAGAGCTTGGAAGCAAAAGCACGCAAACAGCATTCAATATCGCGAAGGCTTTCCCGGTACGTCAGTTGCGCAAAGGCCATGCATAGATACTGATCCAAGCATGTAAAAGAACGGACACGTTGATTGCCTTTGTAGCGGTCGACGCATTGGCGGAATTGTTTGTGTGGTAGATAATGCATGATCTGAGAAAAAACGGTTTGGCCTTGATTCATTTGAAACCCTCCTTTGGTCGTCGAGTGCCGAGAAGGAGGGTATCAACCAAATCGGACCAAATTCAAATCGTTTCCTTTGAAATTTAGCTATATTTTAAATAATTATAGCATGTTAATATCGATTCAAAAAACGTTAACCGGACAGCAGTGGGTCAGTCTGTAAAATAAGCACGCAAAGACGATTCCTTCAGCAAGGGCTCAATATCAAACCACTTCAGATAAAAACGCGCCCCGGGCGCCGCAATTGCCAGCGCCGTTGCCACGACAATCTTCAGATCCACCCAGAAACTCCGGTGTTCGTAATACCATTTTTCCAAAGCCCCTTTCAGGGGAATAATGTCATTTGCATAACAGGCCATCTTCTCTTTTGCAGATTCAAACAGAATCCGCTCCTCATTCCGGAAGACAATTGTTCCCATGCCGGTCAATCCGGGCTTCATCCTGCGGATAACCGTCCTGACATCTTCGGAGTAATACTGAAACGCCTCTTCGGTAAGAGGCCTCGGCCCTACAATGGACATATCTCCCTTCACCACGTTCAAAATCTGAGGCAGTTCATTGATCTTCGCTGCCCGAAGAAACCGCCCCGCCGGCAGAATCCGCGGATCATTCATGGCCGTTACAGTTCCCGTATTCGGGCTGTCTTTGAGCATTGTGGCAAACTTCAGAAGGCCAAAACGGCTGCCCCCCTCTCCCACACGCTCCTGAACAAAAAAAACACACCCCTCTCCGGTAAACTTGAGAACGGGTATAACGACAATGAAAATAGGCGAAACAACGATTACCGAAATGATCGAAAGTAAAAGGTCAAATAATCTTCTCATCAAGAAAAGCCGTTATTCTTCGAAAGAAAATCGTCAAAATAGTCAACGGTCTTTTTCAATCCCTCATGCAATCCGATTTTCGGTTCCCATCCAAGTGTCTCTCTGGCCAAATCGATATCGGGCTGGCGCTGAATCGGGTCATCACCGGGAAGCGGTTTGAAAATCATTTCGGATCGGGATCCGGTCAGATCAATGAGTTTCTCTGCGAGCTGAAGAATGGACAACTCACCGGGATTTCCAAGGTTCACCGGGCCCGTGAAATCATCGGATGTTTTCATGAGTCGAATAAAGGCCTCGACCATGTCGTCCACGTAGCAGAAGGATCGTGTCTGGCTCCCGTCTCCGTAGATGGTGATGGGCTGGTGGGTCAGGGCCTGAATGATGAAGTTGGAAACCACACGGCCATCGTTGGGATGCATGCGCGGACCGTATGTATTGAAAATCCGGGCCACCTTGATCGAGAGGCGGTGCTGACGGCGGTAGTCGAAAAAAAGGGTCTCGGCGCACCGTTTGCCTTCATCATAACAGGATCGGATCCCGATGGGATTGACATGCCCCCAGTATGCCTCGGTCTGCGGGTGAATCTTCGGGTCTCCATAAACTTCGCTGGTCGATGCCTGAAAAATTCTGGCCTTGACGCGCTTGGCAAGCCCCAGCATGTTGATGGCTCCGTGCACACTGGTTTTCGTAGTCTGGACCGGATCGAACTGGTAATGAACCGGGGAAGCCGGGCATGCCAGATTGTAAATCTCGTCAACTTCCACATAAAGCGGAAAACAGATGTCGTGCCGCTGGATTTCAAAATTGGAACGGCCGATAAGGTTTGCCACGTTCGCTCTACGGCCGGTATAAAAGTTATCGACGCAAAGCACCTCGTGTCCATCTTCCGACAGACGTTCACACAGATGGGAGCCGAGAAATCCGGCCCCGCCGGTAATCAGAATCCGTTTGCTGGAGTCATAGTTTCGCATGCATGATCATCCTGAACGTTTGATTTTCAGTTTCAAGCTTACCGCATTCATGCCTTAAATCCCGCGACCGGACGACCGATGCAGAAATAGGCAAATCCCTGATCCGCCAGGAGGGTTGGCGAATACAGATTCCGGCCGTCAAAAATTACCGGTTGCTTCAGCGCGCTTTTGATCCGCTGAAAATCCGGATTTCTGAACTGGTTCCAGTCGGTGACCACGGCCAGAGCGTCCGCACCCTCAAGAATCCTGTATTGATTGTCCAGAATCCGTACCAGAGAATTTTCGGCTAATTCGTTTCTTGCCCGGTCTCCTGCAGCCGGATCAAAGGCCCGAATCCGCATGCCTTGAGCAGTCAGCTCCTCAATTATCCTTATTGAGGGGGCCTCCCGAATATCATCGGTATTGGCCTTGAAAGAAAGTCCCCACAAGGCCAGAACCCTGTCTTCTACACCGCCCTGAGCAGCAAAATATTTACGAATTTTATGCGACAGGACCTGCTTCTGATACTCGTTGACCTGATCAACCGCGGAAAGCAACCGGGGTTCCAGACCGTTCTGGCGGGCTGTACTGATGAGGGCGCGGATATCCTTGGGAAAACAGGACCCGCCATAGCCGACGCCCGGATAAATAAAATGATGGCCGATGCGCTGGTCCGAACCGATCCCCAGGCGCACATCCCGCACATCGGCCCCCATGGCTTCGCAGATACCGGCGATTTCGTTGATAAAGGATATTTTGGCGGCCAGCATGCAGTTGGCGGCATACTTGGTCATCTCAGCGCTGCGAACACTCATGACGATCATTTTATCACGGCTTCGGGCAAAAGGCGCGTAAAGCGCTTCGAGCAGCTTGGCGGTCCGGACGTTGTCGGCGCCGACAATTACCCGGTCGGGCTTCATAAAATCATTGACCGCATCTCCTTCTTTTAAAAATTCCGGATTGGACACCACGTCGAATTCCACCTGGATCTCCCGCTTGTCCAGTTCGGACTGAATCAGTGACCGCACCAGGTCCGCAGTCCCCACGGGCACGGTGGACTTGTTGACCACAATCTTGTAGTCTTCGATCAGACGGCCGACCTGAGTCGCCACTGCACGGACCTGGGAAAGATCGCAGGATCCGTCACCCCCGGAAGGCGTTCCCACGCAGTTGAAGACAAAGAGGGAGCGTTCAAGCGCCTCGGAAAAATCAGTGGTAAACCGGAGTCTCTCCTGGGTTGCGTTACGCCGGACCAGTTCCTCCAGTCCGGGTTCATAGATGTGGATCTTGCCGTTGTTCAGGATTTCCACAATTCCTGAATCCACATCCACGCACCAGACATTGTTTCCCATTTCAGCTAAACAGGCTGCCGTAACCAGACCGACATAACCGGTTCCAACAATGCATATCTCCATGGAAATACTCCCTTCGGTTGTTGACAACCCCCCTGTGTCTGAAAACACACGGAGTGCAGAACCCATAAATAGCCGACGATCGCGTCAGGCGCCAGTACGGCTCCACTTTTTCCGTAAAGGGAAATTAATTCAATAAAGAACTGAATTTATTATACATTTCCAAATTAAAGGACGGATCTCCCAGTCTCAGGCACAAAACCGCAAACCTGCACTCCGTCTGAGACGGAATTTATACAATCGCTTGAATTAGACCAGGAGACACCGGTTTGTCAAGTTTGCGTCCGGGATTTCGATTTAGTGGCGGTCAACGGCACCGCAGGGTCGCGCGTTGCATAAACGGTCAGGCGAACAATCTTTGAATCGTTATTTCAATTGTTCAATATACCATTGAAAGGTGGCTTTAATCCCTTGCAACAGGGGTATTGAGGCCGTCCATCCACGATCCGCAAGCCTGGAAACATCCAGAAGCTTTCGCGGCGTTCCGTCGGGCATGGACCGATCCCAGGACACCGGGCCCTGATAGCCGCAGATTTTCTGAATACATTCGGCAAGCTCTGCGATGCTCAGATCCTTTCCGACGCCCACATTAAAAATAAAAGACCGTGTATGATCGGCGTTGCCGGTCATGGCCAGGACAAAAAGACAGGCCTCTGCCAGATCGTCCACATGAAGAAATTCTCGCCGGGGAGTCCCGCTTCCCCAGAGCGTAACCTCGGGCCTGGCCTCTTTGATCGAGAATTCCAATTCCACCGGCACGCGATAACCCGAGAAGCGGGCAATAGCCGCCAGGGAGGATAAAAAGTTTTTCGGAATCATACCGAAACGGGCCTGATCCCTTTCGACGGCATTCCAGTCGCCGCATTGCGCCAGTCTTGCCAGGTGAAATTTGCGAATCATCGCCGGCAGAACATGGGAGGTCTGCAGGTCGAAGTTGTCGTTCTCGCCGTATAGATTGGTGGGCATCACGCACCGGTAGTGTACCCCGTACTGTCGGTTGTAAGCCCGGCAAAGTTCGATGCCTGAAATCTTGGCCAGGGCATAGGGTGCGTTGGTCGGCTCCAAGGGCCCGGTCATCAGATAGCCTTCCTGAATCGGCTGGGGACATTCGCGCGGATAAATGCAGGAACTTCCCAGAAACAACAGGTCTTTAACCCCGGCGCAAAAGGCCTGGTGAATCACATTGGCCTCGATCATCAGGTTCTGGTAGATAAATTCGGCGGGAAAAGCGGCGTTCGCATGAATACCGCCCACTCTGGCGGCGGCCAGAATTACCGCATCGATTTTTCGAGTCTGGAAAAATGATGCCACTGCCCTCTGGTCCAGCAGATCCAGTTCATCTTTGCCTGCCGTGACGATTTCCACAAAACCACGATTCTGCAGACATCTCACCACGGCGGACCCCACCATTCCCCGATGTCCGGCGACAAAAACCGCCGAATCCTTTGCAAGCGCGCCGTCCGAAGCGCCGATATCCATCACATCCCTCAAAAGCAACTCCCGGCTTATTCAAAATGGTTCGGAATCCGATACCCTTCCCTGCGGCAGAGATGATCCCGCTCGGCCTGCCTGAGATCCTCGATCGCCATTTCCATTACCAGATCGTCAAATCCAACCTTCGGTTTCCAGCCGAGCGTGGCATGGGCCTTGGACGAATCTCCCAGAAGCGTTTCCACCTCTGTGGGCCGGAAATATCTCGGATCCACGGCCACAAAAACCGCGCCCGTCTTTGGATCAATGCCTTTTTCATCCGCCCCGGCGCCCCGCCATTGAATGGATAATTCCAGATGCCGGCAGGCCGTCTCGACAAATTCACGCACCGTGTGCTGAACACCGGTAGCGATCACGTAATCATCCGGTTCCGCCTGCTGAAGCATCAGCCATTGCATTTCCACATAGTCGCGGGCGTGCCCCCAGTCCCGCCTGGCATCCAGATTTCCCAGATAAAGCGTATTCTGAAGTCCGAGTTTGATGCGCGCAAGGGCACGGGTGATCTTTCGACTCACAAAAGTTTCACCCCGAACGGGCGACTCGTGGTTGAAAAGGATTCCATTGCAGGCGTAAATGCCGTATGCTTCCCGGTAGTTGACCGTAATCCAGTAGGCGTAAAGCTTGGCGGCCCCGTAAGGCGACCTGGGGTAAAACGGCGTGGTTTCCTTCTGGGGAACCTCCCGAACCCTACCGAACATTTCGGATGTGGAAGCCTGGTAGAATCTTGTCTTGTTTTCAAGGTGCAGTATTCGAATGGCCTCCAGTATTCGAAGAACGCCCAGGGCATCGACATTCGCCGTATACTCCGGTGTTTCAAAGGAAACTTGAACATGGCTCTGCGCCCCAAGGTTGTAGATTTCGCAGGGCTGTATCTCCTGAATAATGCGGATCAGGTTGGTGGCATCGGTCAGGTCCCCGTAGTGCATGAAAAACCTGACGCCGCTTTCATGGGGGTCCCTGTAAAGGTGGTCGACCCGCTCCGTATTGAACGATGAAGCCCGTCGCTTGACGCCGTGAACCTCGTATCCTTTTTTAAGAAGAAATTCGGCTAAATAAGACCCATCCTGCCCGGTTATTCCGGTGATCAGAGCACGTTTCATCACATTCCCCGATTGAAAATAATTTGCACTCTCTGGCCGCTTTTGAATATGAAATCACCGTTTCCAACGGCTGTTAACGCTTATCGGAATTCGGCGATTGCGTTTGAAGAAAAAGACTGTTGATTTTTCGGGCGCTGATGACACGGCGACAGCACAGCGCCAGATCGACCAACCGGCACATCAGCGGCAGGAGATCCTCCGCCCGCCTGCGGGGTCGATTCGTTATTTTGCATTCCAGCCTTTCTACGGCATGCCGCCAGTCTTCCCGCTGCGGATCTTTTTCAAGAAGCCGGCGATAGACCCAAACGGCTCTTTCCAGACAACCCTGGGCCTCGTAAACTCTCGCGATACTGACAGTGCAGCAATGGTTCATTGAACAGTTCTTTCAGTCCTTCATGACGGGCATCTATATTTCAAATCAATTCGCGGTATGAATCCGAAAACAACCACGATACTTAAAATAAAAAGTGCGCTGCTTTGACAAAATCGCCGATCAATTTCAGGCAGCGCTTTGCTTCCAGGGCAATGGGTATCGACCAGGCTACCTTCCGGCATCCCGGGTTTTGAGAATCACCTCGTTTTTCCCGATCATGCCGAGTTCCTTTCTTGCCACGCTCTCGATATAAGCGGGATCATTCTTAAGCCGGTCTATTTCTCGGTAAAGTTTTATATTCTCTTTCTCAATCCGAGCTTTTTTTTCCCGTATTCGGTCACGCTGATTTCGAAGAACGCTGAGATCCTTAAGACCATTCTCTCCCTCGACAATCAGAAAAAGCATCGAAAACAGTCCGAAAACGACAAAGATCAATAAAATTTTCTGTCGAGCACTCATCGTTTCCCTTTGTTCTCAAAAAGCGACCAGGCCCACTTTATTTCGGGACGGCCGCAGAAAATGCTCAGCGCTCCATAAATCAAAATACCGGCGCTGATACACGCTAAAAGACCCGCGGCCAAAGGCCATCCGGTCCGATGCTGAATCAATCCCCGAGAAATCAACCAGACCCCTGCCCCCATGATCGATGAAAGCATTAAACTCTTCAAAAAAGAATTGCCCATATTTTTCCAGCGCCATTCAAACCGATCACGCGGCATCCGCCAGACCAGCAGACCAAAATTGGCGGCAGCGGCGACGCTGGCGGCCAGCGCCAGCCCGGAATAGCCCATAAACGTCATCAGCGATGGACCCAGAACGCCGTAAACACAGATCGATATCGCGGACGCACGTACCGGGATCCGCGTTTCGCCAAGCGCATAAAAAACCGGAATAATGACCCGTAATCCCGCTATCGCCCATAGACTTATACCATAATACAAAAGCGCATTCGCAGTCAATCTGCTGGATTGGATATCGAAAGCACCGTGACAAAAAAGCAGTTCAACCATCGGTTGACGCAGGACGATCATCCCCATCATTGCCGGCAGTGTCAGAAAAAAAATCAGTCCAAGTGTTTTTTCAAAGTCCTCGGACATTTGAACCGACTGCTTCAGGCAGGCCTGCCTGCACAAACCGGGCAGCAGTGCTGTTGAGGCCGATACGGCAAAGATTCCCAGGGGAAACTGAATCAGCCGGTCTGCGTAGTACAGATAAGAAATGCCGCCCAAGCCTGAAAATGAGGCCAGAAACGTACCCAGAACCAGATTGATCTGATAGGCGGAAGCTCCGAATATCGATGGAACCAAGCGATGTCGAATTTTTTTGATGCCTGGATCCGCCCAGGTTCCGAAGGACGATAAACAGATTGCACGACGGTTTATTAAAAATGGAAACTGCAACAGCATCTGACACAGGCCTCCGAACAAAACGCCCAGCGCTATGAAAAATGCAGGAGAATCCGGCACAAAAACCGTTGACAGCGCAAAACAGATCATCGAAACATTCAGAATCAGCGGCGAAAATGCCGGAGCGGCAAAATGTCCAAAACCATTTAAAACCGCCGCAAAAAACGCAGTCATGCCGATAAAAAAAACATAAGGCAGCATGATGCGCACCAGTGAAACGGCCATGTCAAACTGAGCCGGTCGGGCCGAAAAACCCGGGGCCAGAATTCGGACAAGAAAGGGGGCGATAAGAATGCCAACGATTACGGTGCCGATCAGGACAACAGCCAGCATGCGGCCGGCCAAAGACGCCAGCTTAAGGGCGGAATCCCTGCCATCGAGAGTAAGTCGTTCAGAAAAAACCGGAACAAAGGCCATGCTGAATGCGCCTTCGACAAAAAGGCGGCGCATCAGGTCCGGCAACCGAAAGGCGGCCAGAAAAGCATCCGATACCAAGCCGGCGCCCAGCACCCATGCAATGACCATGTCGCGTACGAAACCCAGAATACGGCTGAGCAGCGTGGCAGTTCCGATAATGGCGGTTGCCCGCGTAATTTGTACCGACTCAGACATAAATATGATTCATTGCCAACAAAATTCCTTGACAAAAAAACTCTAAATCAGTATTGGTTCCTAATTTAGGATACATTGAATACCGATCATTGAAAGGAGTGCTAATTTGGCGAATCATAAATCCGCATTAAAACGCGCCCGGCAGAATGAAAATCGTCGGATGCGGAATCGGTCAGTCAAAACAAGGGTCAAGAACGTGGTCAAATCCGTTCGTACAGCGGCGAGCAAAGAACCGGCGGAAAACGTCTTTGCGGAGTTAAACTCAGCAAAATCCATAATTGACAAGGCCTGCAAAAAGGGCGTGCTTCATCCCAAAACCGCTTCTCGGAAAATTTCCCGTCTTTCCAAACTGGTCAACGCACTCTCAGACTAGATATATCTGCACAGGGCGCGGTTTCATCAATTATACGCTGGACTGCGCCCCGTGCAAAGACCTAGAAGTTTTCACACAAACGGTGTCGAACCTGTTCGGCAACATCTTGAGAAATCTGCCGAATTGCGTCCAATCGTGCGGCATCCGTGGCTGTTCTGTTGGCAGTTACCCGATAATCCCGCTCCTCGGAAACCCTTCCTGAGGACAACAGATTTCCATCCCGGTTGAACAGCTTGAATAAAACCGCCATTTGAATGCGTCTTTCCGTTGAAACCTGAGTGGATCGACGCGACACAGTACCGACATTCACCGATTCAATGACGCCCTCAAGCCGGGAATCCGCCGAGTCCGCCTGCGCGATGCTGACTCCGGAACGCATCAGTTCGGCAATCAATGCATTGGTAAAAATGGCCTCGGCGCCGGTCTCGCCGGTCCGGTTCTCAAACATGCGGACCGAAATATTTCCGATGCCCGAAGGCAGGCTACTATCCGCGGAAAACCGGTATCCGCACCCCGAAGACTCCAGTAATAAGGCAAACGGAAGGACCAGGCAGAAAAGACTATGAAGCCGCATAGCGTTAAACCACGATATTAACCAGTTTCTTCTTGACCACAATGATTTTTCGAACCGCCTTGCCCCCGATGAACTTCGCGACCCGTTCATCGGAAAGCGCCCGCTTTTTGATCACCTCGTCATCGGCGTCCCCATGAATTTCAAAACGGCTCCTGAGCTTTCCGTTGACCTGAACCACCACGGTTAATTCGTCGCGGATCAGGCAGGCCGGGTCAAATTTTGGCCACGGCGTTTCCAGAACGGACGCGTCATGCCCCAAAGTACGCCAAAGCTCGTCTGAAAAATGCGGTACAATCGGCGCCAGCATCAGCACAACAGATTCTATGGCAAAACGGACCACCTCGGAGGCGTGGGCCGAATTCTCATTCTCGTCGACGGCGTAGAGAGAATTGACCAGCTCCATGATCGCGCTGATGGCGGTGTTGAAATGAAATCGGTCTTCGATATCGCCGGTGACCTTCTGAATGGTCTGATGAGTCTTTTTATAAAGCTCCCGAACCGGCCCTTCCAGATCATTCGGGCTTCCTTGATAGGCGGGCATCCGAGCGATTCGATCCATCCAAGCCGACGCACGCCGCCAGATGCGGTTTAGAAACCGGAAGCTCCCGTCCACTCCTTGCTCGCTCCATTCCAGATCCCTTTCCGGCGGTGCCGCAAAAAGGCAGAACAAGCGGGTGGTGTCCGCTCCGTAGCGTTCCAGCATAGAATTGGGATCAATGACGTTTCTCTTGGATTTGGACATCTTTTCCACGCGGCCCACGACCACAGGCAGACCGCATTTCGCGCACTTCGGAACCTCACCGTCTTTAGCATCGTCGGGGAAAATAAAACCATGGTTCGGACAGGACAGGGTTTCCTTGCAAACCATGCCCTGAGTCAGAAGCCGTGTGAACGGCTCCTTGAATTCGACCAGCCCGAACTCCCTGAGAACACGGGTGAAATACCGGGAATACAGCAGATGAAGGATGGCATGTTCAACACCGCCGATATACTGATCCACAGGCATCCAGTAGGATACCGCGGAACGGTCCAACATGCCCTGATCATACCGCGGACTGCAGTAACGTTCAAAATACCAGGAGGATTCCACGAAAGTATCCATGGTATCGGTCTCGCGCCGAGCATCTTTTGCGCCGCATTCGGGGCATGCGGTATTCTTGAAATCATCCAGCTCGGGAAGAGGCGACCGGCCGCCTTCCAGCAGATCGGCGTCTTCGGGAAGCACGATGGGAAGGTGGGATTCAAGAACCGGCACGACGCCGCAACGGTTGCAGTGGACCACGGGAATGGGAGCGCCCCAGTAACGCTGCCGCGATATGCCCCAGTCCCGAAGCCGGTAGCTGACGGTTTTTTTACCGAGTTCCCTTTTAGCCAGATGCGCCACGATGGCATCCTTGGCCGCCTCGTTGTCCAACCCGTCAAAGGGTCCGGAATGAATCATCTCTCCATGGCCCTCATAGGCCTCGGTCATCGTGCGGGCGTCGGGATCGAGATCCGGCGGTTTAACCACGGGAATGATGCACAGATTGTATTTTTTAGCAAATTCAAAATCGCGCTGGTCATGGGCCGGAACCGACATCACCGCGCCGGTGCCGTATTCCATCAGGGCAAAATTGGCTGCAAAGATCGGCATCTGAAAGCCGGTGACCGGATTAATGCACCATGCGCCGATAAAAACGCCTTCTTTTTCATAATTTTCAAGGGCCTTTACCGAACGGTCCTGAAGCGCAATACGCTCCACAAATTGATCGACCGCCGCCTGCTCCGCCGTATTTCTGGAAAGTTCGACGACCAGCGGATGCTCCGGCGCCAGGCACATGAAAGTCGCGCCGAACAGCGTATCCGGCCGGGTGGTGAAAACGGAAATGGACCGGGATGAATTGGCGACGGCAAATCGGATCTCGGCGCCGAAACTCTTTCCGATCCAGTTTTTCTGCATGGTGGTCACCTTTTCGGGCCATCCGGGAAGTGCGTCGCAATGGACCAGAAGGTCTTCGGCATAATCGGTGATGCGGAAAAACCACTGCCAGAGTTTCTTCTGGCGAACGACTTTGCCGCAGCGCCAGCAGGCCCCGGCTTCCACCTGTTCGTTGGCCAGAACCGTCTGACAGTCGTCGCACCAGTTGACAAAGGATTCCTTCCGGTAGACCATGTCCTTTTCGAGCATTTTCAGAAAAAGCCATTGTTCCCATCGGTAATACTCGGGCCGGCAGGTGGCGATTTCCCGATCCCAGTCATAGGAAAATCCCATTCGTTTGAGCTGGCCGCGCATGTAATCGATGTTTTCGTAGGTCCATCGGGCTGGATGGGTATTATTGGCGATCGCGGCATTCTCCGCCGGCATGCCGAATGCGTCCCAGCCCATGGGATGCAGCACGTTAAAACCGTGCATCCGCTTGTAGCGGGCCACCACGTCGCCGATGGTGTAGTTGCGGACATGGCCCATGTGAATCTTGCCTGAAGGATAAGGAAACATCTCCAATATGTAGTATTTTTCCTTTTTCCGGTCTTCAGTTACTCTGAAGAGGCCTTTTTCATCCCAGATTCTCTGCCACTTGGGCTCAATCACTTTCGGATCGTATCGTTCCTCCATATATTCTCACCTCCGGGAGCCGTTGACGGCGCATGCCAAAATCCTGCATCTTACAAAGAATATTCGGACGCATATTTTGGGGTCTTCATGCCACAAGACGATGCAAATAGCAAGGAAACCTTTTAAAAACAGGGAAAACCGGCCGGAAGCCTATTGTTTCTATGATTTTTGAATACATTCCGCTACCGCGCCCCCGCAGGACAAATCCTGCGGAAAAACCGTTTGACTTGTAATGGACAATTGCTTATTCAAGCCGGAAAATACTCTTTTTTTAATCTTTTCGCCATAACATAAATGAGGTGCGCCAGATATATGAGCAGCATAAATATTCTTATCAATGCACTGGATCCGGAAGAATGCCGAATCGCCAAGGTCAAAGACAGCAAGCTCGAAGAGTTTCACATCGAAACCGCCGGACGCGAAATCATTCACGGAAATATTTACAAAGGCGTGATCACGCGTGTGGAACCAGCCCTTCAGTGCGCTTTTGTTGACTACGGCGCCGAACGCAACGGATTTCTTCAAAAAAACGAAATCCACAGCGACTATTTTCAGGACAACCCTTCACGGGATCTGTCCATTCAGAACATTGTATCCCGAGGTCAGGAAATGCTGGTACAGGTCACCAAAGACCCGATCATGAAAAAAGGCGCCATGCTGACCACCTTCATATCCCTACCCGGACGATATGTGGTACTGATGCCGGGAAGTCAGACCATCGGAGTTTCCAGGAAAATCGAAGACGAAGCCGAGCGTTCCCGACTGAAGGCGATCGTTGAAGATCTCAAACTTCCCGAAGGTTTTGGGCTGATTGTACGTACCGCCGGCGCTGAGTGCAACAAAACCGCTCTTTCCCAGGATGTCCGTTATCTGCTCAAACTGTGGAAAAACATCAAAAACAAGGGGCTTGACCAGAGTGCGCCCGCCCTGCTTTACAAGGAGCAGAATCTGGTTCAGAGGGTCATTCGGGATTATTTTACCACGGACGCCTCGGGCATTCTGATCGACCATTCCGATATCTACCGGGAAGTCAAGGAACAGCTAAACCTTATATCTCCGCGCCATACAAAGCTTGTCAAACGTTATCAGGGCGCAAAGCCGATTTTCACAAAATATCAGCTGGAAGAGCAGATCGCCTCCATTTACGAAAGCCGTGTGGAACTCAAATCGGGCGGATCCATCGTCATTGAATCCACTGAGGCGTTGGTTGCCATTGACGTCAACTCCGGCAAAGGAATTCATCAGAAATCCATCGAACAGACCGCGCATCACACCAATATCGAAGCGGCCGAGGAAATCGCCCGCCAGCTAAGGCTGCGTGACCTGGGCGGTCTGATCGTCATCGATTTCATCGACATGAGGGACGCCAAAAACAAATCCGAAGTCGAACGCGCCATGAAGACTTTTTTGAAAACAGACAAGGCCCGCGTGAAGGTCGGAAAAATATCTCAATTCGGACTCATGGAAATGTCGCGCCAGCGCCTGCGGCCTTCCATTGAATTTGGAGGATTTCAGGCCTGTCCATCCTGCAGGGGAAAGGGAATCATACCCTCCAGGGAAACGCTGGGACTGAGTTTTCTTCGGAAACTGCGACTGGAAACCCTCAAGGAAAACCTGATGCAGGTAACCGGAATCGTACCCGTCGAGGTGGCCGATTACCTGCTCAACCGCAAACGCCGTGAAATCCTTGATCTGGAAAGCCGTCGCGGGCTTTCGATCATCATCGCGGGCGATCCTGCGCTCGCACCCGGGGAGAGCAAAATCGTCTCAGAGACCCGAAGCCCGGAAGCCCCCCAGTCCGTGCGGCCGGAAGGTTGACACCCCTAATGTATTGCGGTATCAAAAAAATCTGCTGGATCGGTGCGCACCTGCGGCCGCACCCTGAAACAAGGAAGCAAGATCGGGAATATCGTGTCCCAAAATTTCAACCCGGACCTTTCTGGCTGATTGGCCTGAGCGTACTGACGCTTGCGGCGGGTGCCGCCGGTTTTTCATTGAAGGAAAACCTGCCAGCAGATGCCGTCCAAGCCTGACCAGCTTCCACAAGCATTCCATCGCGGTCGGGAGTGGAGCGCAAATCAGCTGGACACGAATCCCGATCCCAAGAACAGGGCGCCTGCATGATTCAGCCGTTGAGCAGGATTATCGCCTACAGCATGCATGATGGGGACGTTGCTGGAACCGATTGATTGCCAGAACGTCTGTCAAAACAGCTTGACGGAGAAACCAGCTGGATTCCGGCTGAGCCCTGAAACACAATATATTTGACGTCGGGATTTATTTACAGTATATCAGCCACTTCTCAAGCAGATCATGAATCGTCAACGGGAGGGAAATGCACCTGCCCGGTCGTTAAGCACAGGCCCGGCTGCATGATGCTGATTCCCGTGGCTGCGTCGCATGAGGCCTGAGAAGAATACGGGAGATTGAAATGGATTCGGTGATCCCGAACACGTTTAAAAAAAATGAGCGCCAAAGGATGCTTTGCCGCATTCTGGGTGGAATCATCCTGATGACGGGATTGCTGACCGGATGCGGCGAAACTTCCTGGACAAAACGCTGGCAGCAGTCCGCAGATCCTTATCACGGAGGAAACTATCCTGCGGCTTTTTCGAAGTGGTGCCGCGAAGCACGTATCTACCAAGGCCTGGATATCAAACTGATTGCAGCCGCAACCGTCAAATCGGCGCAATTCCGTCATGCCTATGTGGATGAATATGCACGGATTTACCAGCTCAGCGAAAAGGACCGCGACAAACTGCTGCAGGATCAGATGGCCGCTTCAGAACAATACATCGACATGGTCATGGCGGTTTATGTCCCCGAAAAATCCTGGAACGATTTTGCCCGGACAAAATCGATGTGGCAACTCTATCTGTCCGACCCGAGCGGTCGGCGTTATGTTCCGGTTGAAATACGGGAAATCAAAAATGCCGGCGAAGAACTCAACCATTTTTATCCCTATCTGACGCCGTGGAAATCCTTTTATCATGTACGATTCCCCGCTGATGCAAAGAGCGGGACCACCGTCATCAAACTCACCATCACCGGCGTTCAGGGAAACACGGAAATGGTATGGGAAGACTTTCTGTAAACCTTTTGGATGGGCGGCCGTCATTCGAGCCCCATCTACAGACAAGGAGGATTCACTTTGACAGGTATCGCGTATGCAATGGGCCAGGGAGGCGCTGCGGGACAGGGCGCCCAGGGAGGATTTACATCATTGGTTCCTCTGATACTCATGTTCGTCATTTTCTACTTCCTGCTGATCCGCCCGCAGCAGAAAAAGAACAAAGAGCTTCGCCAGATGATCGACTCGCTGAAAAAAGGAGATAAAATCGTCACCGCTGGCGGAATCCACGGACGCATCACCGCAGTCGACGACGCCGTGGTGACTGTTGAGATTGCGGACAAGGTCCGAATTAAACTCAACCGCGGCAATGTGGCGGCTCGTATTCAGTCCGCCCCTCCGGTTGCTGAATCCAATGGAAAAAATGAAAACTCCGAACCATCTACGGACTGATTACGAAAGCACCGATACTTTTCGAAAACTTCGAATCTATGCATGAGAACAGGACGCTGCAAATTGTATTGAACTTCAGCCGACTTTCCCTTGTTCTCAGTGGAATGGAAGGATTTGCCAAGGAAAGGATGCACCATTGAAAAACATTTCGTGGAGATGGATTGTTGTCCTGGCTGTCATAGCGGCAGCAATCGTTTATACGCTCCCCACCTTCAAACCGGGTCTGTGGCCGCATAAAAAGATCAACCTCGGCCTGGACCTTCAAGGCGGCATGCACCTGGTGCTCGAGGTGGATGCCGAGAAAACGGTCGAAAGCGCAATCGATAGAATTCATCAGGACCTGCGGAGTTTCATGCGCAAGGAGCATATCGCCAACACCCGCGTGGAAAGCCCGAAAGCCGCCGAGATAACGGTTCATGTTCCCGAAGACCAGCTCGAAAAATTTGAAGCCCTTCTGGATAAGCAATTCAGAGAACTGCGATTGGCATCCAAAAGCTCAGACAACGGTACGGTTACGATGCGATTTGACCTGCCGGAGGCTGAAACCGAACACATCAAAACGATGGCCGTCGACCAGGCACTTGAAACGATTCGAAACCGCATCGATGAATTCGGCGTCAGCGAACCGGACATCCGCCGTGAGGGAGAACAACGCGTACTGATTCAGCTGCCCGGCATTACCGATACCCAGAGAGCCAAACAGCTGATCGGGCGAACTGCGCTTCTCGAGTTCAAGCTGGTCGATGATGCTCATGATCCCCGTGCGGCCATGGAAGGCGGTCTCCCGCCTGGAACCGAGCTGCTTTACGAGGTTGAGACAGATCCGATCACCCATCGAACGATCAAAACACCCTTTCTGCTGCACTCGCAAACGCTTTTGACCGGCGCCTACCTCACCGATGCCAGAGTCCAGATCGACTCCCAGTACAATGAACCCTATGTATCCATTGAATTCGACAAGAAAGGCGCCATGATCTTTGAAAGAGTTACCGGAGAGAATGTCAAAAAACGCCTGGCCATTGTTCTGGACAAGAAGGTATATTCCGCCCCGGTCATTCAGGAAAAAATCAGCGGCGGCTCGGCGAGAATCACCGGAAATTTTACCACTGAAGAAGCCAAGGATCTGGCCATCGTACTCAGAGCCGGGGCCCTTCCCGCGCCGGTCAACATCATCGAAGAAAGAACCGTCGGCCCCTCTCTGGGCTCGGATTCCATCCGCATGGGGTTGATCTCCATGCTGATCGGGGGCCTGCTGGTCTTGGTATTCATGATCGTCTACTACAATTTCAGCGGTATCATCGCGGACCTTGCCCTGATGATCAACATTGTTCTGATCGCAGCGGGACTGGCTGTCTTTCAGGCAACCCTGACCATGCCGGGCATTGCCGGAATCATTTTAACCATCGGCATGGCCGTGGATGCCAACGTGCTGATTTTCGAACGCATACGCGAAGAGATTTCGCTCGGAAAAACCGCTTTGGCCGCTCTCGCCGCAGGCTATGACCGGGCTACCCTGACTATTCTCGACGCCAACGTTACCACGCTGATCGCCGCCCTGGTTCTGTTTCAGTTCGGAACCGGGCCGGTAAAGGGATTTGCCGTAACCTTGAGCCTTGGAGTGCTGTCCAGCCTGTTTACCGCCCTTGTTCTGACGCGGGCCTTCTTTGATTATCTTCTGATCAATCGGAAGATGAAACGTCTCAGCATATAAAGAGGAATCCATGCAGATTATCAAGCCCGGCATCAATCTGAATATTATCGGAAAAAGCAAAATCGTATTTGGGCTGTCGATGGCTCTGATCGTGATCAGCATTCTTTCATTGATTTTCCATAAAGGCCCGCGTTACGGAATCGATTTTTCGGGCGGCACCTTGATTCAAATCAAATTCAGCGGTCCGGCAACCATCGATGCGATCAAGTCCGGTCTCAAAGCTATGAATCTTGCCAATGCCTCGGTTCAAACATTCGGGGAGGAGTCCGAAAACGAATATCTGGTCCGCACGGAGGCTTCCGCCGATTTGGATGAGGCTTTTTCCGGCAATCTCAAATCGGCGCTGGACAGCGCCACGCAAAATGAATCGGAAATCCGGCGGGTGGAAATGGTCGGCCCCCAGGTGGGCAAGGATCTTCAGGAAAAAGCCCTGTTTGCCATATTCTATACCCTGCTTTTCATCGCCATCTATATCTCCGGACGATTCGAACTCAAATGGGTCATCAGCGGCGTCATGGCCGCCGCTCTGACAGGAGCCGTATATCTTTTTTCCCTGTTTCAGGTCAGCATGACGTTTCTCATTGGCGCCGCCCTGGTCGTCACCCTGATTCTGTTCTGGATGTTGAGCCTCCGATACGCCATGGGCGCCATCGTTGCTTTGATTCACGACATTATAATTACCGTCGGTCTTTTTTCGCTGTTGGAAAAGGAATTCAGCCTTCCCATCGTTGCCGCCCTGCTGACCATTATCGGTTATTCACTCAACGACACGATCATCGTCTTTGACCGGATTCGGGAAAATCTGAAAAAATATCACAAGGAGTCGCTTGCGTTCATCATCAACCGGAGCATCAACGAAACGCTGAGCCGAACGATTCTGACATCGGCAACCACGCTGATCGTCGTTTTCAGCCTGTTTGTTCTCGGCGGTGGAATCATCCATGATTTCGCCTTTGCCCTGCTCGTTGGAATCATTATCGGAACCTACTCGTCGATTTATGTGGCCAGCCCCATTCTTCTTTTCTGGGAAGGCCGGGGAAAACAGACTGCCGGATGAACGTCAATAGAATTGCATGGAAAGGATTATTCGCGCTTTTTTTCTTGGCCGGGTGCACAACTGTGCAACCGGATCAAAACACCGACGGAGCAATGATGGAATGCAGTCTGGCAAGTACCTGCAGACAGATGGAAGAGCTGCATCACCGGCTGTCCGTTGTTCAATTCATGGTGGACAGCCACGAAAAGGCGATTCTTGACCTTAAACGATCTGAACGGCAAAGCCTTCAGACAACGCCCTCTCTTCCGAACCATCTGGGGGATGAACCTGTCATGGAAGCATCCGTCGCCGATGAATACAACCGGGCATTTTCGGCCATGAAGGCCGCGCAATATGCCGAGGCAGCCTCGCGGTTTTCCGCGGTCGCACGCAATCATCCAGCACATGATCTGGCCGATAACGCTCTGTACTGGGCGGGAGAGTGCCTTTACGCCGAAAAAAAATACAACGAGGCCATTTCGGCTTTCAATCAGGTGGTCAAGCAGTACCCGACTCAAGGAAAGGCGCCCGGCGCACTTTTAAAAATCGGTTTTGCCTGTCTGTCCCTGGGAGATTTTGAAGGGGCAAGACATCACCTGAATCGTGTGATTCAAGAGTACCCGAATTCGGAGGCGGATATCAAGGCAAGACAGAAGCTTTCAGAAATGCGAAATCCATGAGCCGCTGTCTCCGCAATTCACCGGAAAATGCGGTGAGAGCGAACGATAATCATATGGAAAATATTCTTCCCTGGCTGAGGCTCAAAAGCGTTCCGGGCGTTGGAAATCTTCTGTACAAGCGTCTTTTGGATCAATTCGAATCCCCGGAACTTGTATTCAATGCATCCGGGAGCGAACTCTGCCGGATTCCGGGCATAACCGAACGGATTGCCGGAGCAATTTTGAGCAGCGTTCCTGTAAATGCCGACAGATACGAAATTGATCTTGCGAAGGAAAAAGGATTTAGCATCATCACTCTGGCTGATCCTGTCTACCCTACCTTGTTACGTGAAATCCCGGACCCACCGCCTTTTCTTTACGTCTGCGGAAACCTGGAAAACATTCATCCGTGCATAGCGGTAGTAGGATCTCGCCACGCCACCGACTACGGCCTGACAGCTGCTCGGCGTCTTGGGTCGGATCTGGCCGCCGGAGGGATAACGATCGTCAGTGGAATGGCCCGCGGAATTGATACGGCGGCTCATCTGGGAGCCCTGGATGCAAATGGCAGAACGATCGCCGTTCTGGGAAGCGGCCTGAACCGGATTTATCCGCCTGAAAACCTGGAGCTCTTTCAGAAAATATCGAAAAACGGCGCCGTGGTTTCTGAATTTCCTCTGAATGCAGGTCCGGACTCGCACCATTTTCCCTTACGAAACCGGGTAATCAGCGGCATGAGCCTGGGAACCGTTATCGTAGAAGGCAGCATGAAAAGCGGATCTTTGATAACAGCCCGGCTTTCCGCGGACCAGGGCCGTGAGGTTTTCGCCGTGCCGGGAAGCATTCAGTCGTACAAAAGCGCGGGCGCCCATTATCTGATCAAACAGGGCGCCAAGCTGGTTCAGCATGCCGGCGACATCATCGATGAGCTTGCGCCCCTGCTCAGTTTTCGAAAGCCTATCGAAGGTCACGAGAGCGTTTTGCGGACCGCTCTTTCTCCTGAAGAAAATGCCCTGATAGAAGTTATGGGCCCCTATCCGGTGCATATCGACGAACTGGCTCGAAAGCTGTCCCTGGCACCGGGAAAACTCAGCGGCCTGCTATTACAGATGGAGCTTAAAGGATCGATCCGGCAATTGCCTGGAAATTTTTTTACCCGCTCCCCATGAGGCGGCGCAATTATTGTTCACCGCCGGAAATCGACGGAATCATGTTGAAATTAGTGCGAGGAAATTGTGAGCAAAGCGTTGGTTATCGTGGAATCTCCCACGAAAGTCAGGACCCTGGAAAAATATCTGGACAAACAGTATAAAGTCGTTGCAACGGTCGGCCATATCAAAGACCTGCCCCGAAGGGAAATCGGAATCGACATAGAAAACGGCTTTAAACCCAAATACGAAACCATAGCGGGGAAGGAAAAGGTTGTTCGCGCTTTGAAAAAAGCCGCTGAAAACATTTCTGAAATTTATCTGGCCCCGGACCCGGACCGCGAGGGTGAAGCCATTGCATGGCACACGGCCGATCTGCTGGACAAAAAAGGCAGAAACTTTCATCGAGTTCTGTTTCACGAACTGACCCAGAATGCCATTTTAAAAGCCATTTCCGAGCCCGAAAAGCTGAATTTTAACAAATTTGAAGCCCAGCAGGCTCGCAGAATACTGGATCGACTGGTGGGCTACCAGGTCAGTCCTCTGTTATGGCGCAAGGTCAAGTCGGGGTTAAGCGCCGGCCGGGTTCAATCCGTTGCGGTGCGCATTATCTGCGAACGCGAACGTTTGATTCATGCGTTTGAACCGGAAGAATACTGGTCCATCACCGCCCACGTTCAGGGGGATCAGCCTCCGGAATTTCCGGCCAAACTGGTTAAAAAAGCGGGGAAAAAAATTGAAATCGCCGATCAGGCCCAGGCCGAGGCCATTCTGGCCGAACTTGCCGGACAGAATCTGATCGTTGAAAAAATATTGAAAAAAACGAAAAAACGCACCCCTCCTCCCCCCTTCACCACCAGTAAGCTTCAGCAGGAAGCCATTCGAAAACTGAAATTATCAGCCAAAAAAACCATGGCGGTGGCCCAGCAGCTTTATGAAGGCATTGATCTAGGCCCCGGGGAGCCCGTTGGTCTGATCACCTATATGAGAACCGACTCGATTCGCATCTCGCAGCAGGCGGCCGAGGAAGCTCTTGTCCTGATTCGAAGCCGCTTCGGGGAAACTTATGCGCCGAATAAGCCAAGATTTTTTAAAAACGTCAAAAAGGTGCAGGACGCGCACGAGGCCATTCGCCCCACCTCCGTGGAAAACACGCCGGAAGCGGTGGCCGCTTTCCTGAACCATGACCAGATGGCGCTTTATCGGTTGATCTGGCAGCGCTTTGTCGCCTCGCAGATGACCGAGGCTCTGATCAATACGAATTCCGTTGCTATTAAAGCCGGATCCTATCTTTTCAACGCCAGCGGTTCTTCCATTGCCTTTCCGGGCTTTATGGCCCTTTATGTGGCTTCCGACGACGAATCCGATACCGACAAAAAAACCATGCTTCCCGAACTATCGGAAAACATGATCCTGCAGCTCCTCCGATACGAACCCAAACAGCATTTCACACAGCCGCCGCCGCGGTTTTCCGAAGCCACACTGGTCAAGGAGCTTGAGGAAAACGGCATCGGCCGGCCCAGCACCTATGCCGCCATCCTGTCGACCATTCGGGAAAAAGGATATGTCGATCTGGAAAAAGGGTATTTCCGGCCCAGCGAACTGGGATTTGTTGTCAACGACTTGCTGGTGGAAAACTTTCCGGACATCTTCAACGTCGCATTTACTGCGCGGATGGAAGACGATCTGGACCGCATCGAATCGGCCGAGCTTCCGTGTCATCAAATTCTCAGCCGGTTCTACGATACTTTTAAATCCGCTCTGGAAGCCGCCACTCAGGCCATGATCAGCGCCAAGGGCGTGGGCGTTTCCACCGAACTGAGCTGCCCGAAATGTCAGAAACCCCTTCACGTAAAAATCGGAAAAAACGGCCCTTTTCTGGCCTGCAGCGGATACCCTTCGTGCGACTTCACAGCCAATTTCACCCGGAATGAAAAGGGGAAAATCTGTCCGGCCCAGCCGACCCAGGCCGAGGTGTCCGATCAGACATGTCCGCTCTGCGGCCTTCCCATGGTACTGCGTCAGGGCCGATATGGACCGTTTCTGGCCTGCAGCGGATACCCGAAATGCCGGAGCACCCGCTCGCTCAACAGTCAGGAGTCTGAAACATCCACCGGCATGAACTGCCCCCAGCCGGAATGTTCCGGCAAGATTATTGAAAAAAAGTCACGGGGGGGCAAGATCTTCTATGGCTGCAGCGCCTATCCCAAATGCACTTACGCCATATGGGACAAACCCTTCCCCAAATCCTGCCCTCAATGTCAGGCGCCGTTTCTGGTCCAAAAGTCCACGAAACGTCAGGGAACGCTCCTGGCCTGCCCAGCCGGTTGCGGCTTCAAAGAATTGCTGCCGGAAGAAATAAAAAATTGACAATGCCAGAAAAGATTGATATTGATTCAAAATTAAATTTTGATTTTTTTATGAAAAATATGAACTGGATTATTATCAACCTTATTAGCCTTATCCTTATTTCCGTGGTCGGTGTCGTACTTGACCACGGAAAAGCAGGTTGATAATGGCCTAATTCATATTTCCGAACTCAAAAACCGTTATCAGCCGAAAACTGGTAACGGTTTTTTTTTGAACAAAAGGAGAAAATGCCATGAAAAGCTCATCCGTTAAACAGGGGATTGAACGCGCTCCGCACCGGTCTCTGCTGAAGGCCTGCGGATTTACGGATTCCGAAATTGAAAAACCTCTGATTGGAATCGCCAATTCCGCCAATGCGATCATACCCGGTCATGTCCACCTCAACACGATCCTGGATGCGGTCAAGGCCGGCGTCTACATGGCAGGCGGAACTCCGATTGAATTCGGCGTCATCGGCGTATGCGACGGCATCGCCATGAACCATGTCGGCATGAAGTATTCCCTGTCCAGCCGTGAACTAATCGCGGACAGTATCGAGGTCATGGCCACGGCCCACGCTTTCGACGCAATGGTAATGGTGCCCAATTGCGATAAAATTGTTCCCGGAATGCTGATGGCGGCCGCCCGCCTGGACATTCCCACCGTCGTCGTCAGCGGGGGACCCATGCTGGCTGGCATTCATCCGGAAACCGGAGAAAAAACCGACCTGATCACCGTTTTTGAAGCGGTCGGCGCTGTCCGTACCGGCAAAATGACCGAAGAACAGCTTGCTCAGCTCGAAAATACGGCCTGCCCGACCTGCGGTTCCTGCGCCGGAATGTTTACGGCAAACTCCATGAACTGTCTGACCGAGGCCATCGGCATGGGTCTGCCGGGGAACGGCACCATTCCGGCGGTGATGAGCGCACGCATTCGCCTGGCCAAAGAAGCCGGCATGCAGGCGGTCCGTCTGTTTAAAAACCAGATCACTCCGAAAAAGATTCTGACCCCTGAAGCGTTTGAAAACGCCCTGACCGTGGACATGGCTCTGGGATGTTCCACCAACACGGTCCTGCATCTGTGCGCCATCGCCCAGGAAGCCGGAATATCCCTGGATCTGAATCAGATCAACGCCATCAGCAATCGTACACCGCATATTTGCGCCCTGAGCCCGGGCGGCAAAAATCGCATCGAAGATCTGAACCGGGCCGGTGGAATTCAGGCCGTCATCAAGGAACTCTGCCGCAAAAATCTGATCCGCCGGGATTGTCTGACTGTTACCGGAAAAACCGTGGCGGACAACATTCAGTCCGTTCGAACCATAGATTCAGAGGTCATTCGACCCATAGAAAGTCCCCATCATCCGCAGGGAGGCCTGGCGGTACTTTTTGGCAACCTTGCCCCCGAAGGCTGCGTCGTTAAACAAGCCGCGGTTTTGAAGGAAATGCTTTGCCACGAAGGGCCTGCGCGGGTGTTCGACTCCGAAGAAGCGGCTTCCGAGGCCATCATGGCTGGCGGGATTCAAAAAGGCGACGTGGTGCTGATCCGCTACGAAGGTCCCATGGGAGGCCCCGGTATGCGCGAGATGCTCACCCCCACATCGACCATCTGCGGAATGAAGCTCGACGCGCATGTGGCGCTGCTGACCGACGGACGGTTTTCCGGCGGAACCCGAGGCGCATCCATCGGCCATATCTCGCCGGAAGCCATGCAGGGCGGACCGATCGCCATTGTCGAAGAGGGAGACATCATCGCCATCGATATTCCCGCAAAAACCATAACCCTGAAAGTGCCGGAAGCGGAAATTCGAAGGCGTCTGGATGCCTGGTCTCCGCCGGAACCCAGAATCAAACACGGATATATGGCCCGGTATGGCCGCATGGTGTCCTCGGCCAGCCAGGGAGCGATCGTCCGTTAATTCGGATGTCCCAATCAATATGAAAAAACATACAAAATCCATCAGTAATTCAAAGGATGTAATCGCATGAAGCTCACCGGCGCGCAGATCCTGATGAAAACCCTTCAGGAGGAAGGCGTCGATACCATATTCGGTTATCCCGGCGCCGCCACCATCGACATATATGAAGAGCTGTCCAAAACTCGGATCCGTCATATTCTGGTCCGCCACGAGCAGGGTGCCGTTCACGCCGCAGACGGATATGCCAGGGTCAGCGACCGGGTCGGCGTGTGTCTGGTCACCTCCGGACCCGGAGCCACCAATACGGTAACCGGAATCGCATCCGCTTACATGGATTCGATTCCGCTGGTGGTGCTCTGCGGCCAGGTTCCCACCCACCTGATCGGCAATGACGCGTTTCAGGAGGTGGATATCGTGGGCATTACCCGCCCCTGCACCAAGCACAACTACCTGGTCAGCCAGACCGAGGATCTTGCCAGAATCATCAAGGAGGCGTTTCAAATCGCCCGTTCCGGACGGCCCGGGCCGGTGCTTGTGGATCTGCCCAAGGACGTGATCAAGCGAACCATCAGCTATGTCCCGCCCCAGTCGCTTCGATTGCGTTCATACAATCCGACCTACCACCCAAACAAAAAGCAGCTTCAGAAGGTGGTCGAATTGATCAAGCATGCGAAAAGGCCCGTTATCTTCGCCGGCGGCGGCGTGATCCTTTCCAAATCTGCGGATCGGCTGACGGAATTTGCGAGAAAAACCCAGATTCCCGTTACCGCCTCTCTGATGGGACTGGGGGCGTTTCCGGGCTCGGATCCCCTGTGGCTGGGAATGCTGGGAATGCACGGGGTCTACCGGGCCAACATGGCCGTCGCCGGCTGCGATCTGCTGATCGCCGTGGGCGCTCGATTTGACGACCGGGTGACGGGAAAAACCGATGCTTTTGCCGCCCAGGCTCAGATCGTTCATATTGATATCGACCCCACCTCGATTCGTAAAAACGTACCGGTGTCCATACCTGTGGTCGGCGACTGCGGACTGGCGCTGGATATTTTGAATCGTCTGATCGAAGAGCTCAAACTCGAGAATCTTGCTCAACAACGCAAAGCATGGTTCGAACAGATCGAAACATGGAAGCGCACCACGCCACTGGCCTATAATACCCAGTGCGCCTTGATCAAACCTCAGTTTGTTGTGGAAAAGCTCTACGAACTCACCCGCGGCGACGCGATCATCGCCACCGAAGTGGGTCAGAACCAGATGTGGACAGCCCAGTACTACCATTTTGACCGGCCTCACCGGTTCCTGACTTCCGGCGGCCTCGGATGCATGGGCTACGGTCTTCCGGCCGCCATCGGCGCGCAGATCGCCTGTCCGGAACAGCTGGTGGTGGATGTCGCGGGAGACGGCAGCATTCAGATGAACATTCAGGAACTGGCAACGGCAATACAGTATGGGCTGCCGGTTAAGGTTGTGATTCTCAACAACCGGTGTCTGGGCATGGTCCGGCAGTGGCAGGAACTTTTTCATGACAAAAACTATGTCAGCACGAAAATGGAACATGCGCCGGATTTCGTAAAGCTGGCCGAAGCTTACGGGGCCATGGGCCTGCGGGCCGTTCACCCGGCCGATGTCGAACCCGTGCTTAGAGAAGGCCTGGCCGCCCCCCGTACCGTGATCATGGAGTTTCTGGTGGATCCGGAAGAATGCGTTTATCCCATGGTTCCGGCCGGCGCACCCATCAGCGAAATGCTCCTGTAAACGCCGAAATGCATGATTCGCCTCAATCAATAGGGAGAATAAGGACCCTGAAATGAAAACGGAAAAACACATTCTGTCCATTCTGGTTGACAACGAACCCGGTGTTCTGTCCAGAATCGCCGGACTGTTCAGCGGAAGGGGATACAATATCGAGAGCCTGTGCGTAGCGGAGACAACGGATCCGAAAATCTCGCGCCTGACCATCGCCACCAAGGCCAATCTGCCCCTCGTGGAGCAGATCAAGAAGCAGCTCAACAAGCTGATCAATGTGGTCAAGGTTTACGAGCTGACCGGAACCGATTTTGTTCAAAGGGAACTTGCCATGATCAAGGTCAGGGCGCTGCCCGAACATCGCGCCGAAATTCTTCGAATCGTCGACATCTTCCGATGCAAGGTGGTGGACGTGGGATTGGAGCATTACACGCTGGAAGTGACCGGAGATGAAGACAAACTGGCGGCCATATTGAGCCTGCTCAAACCCGTCGGCATCAAGGAAATTGCCAGAACCGGCGTTATCGCCATTTCACGTGATCCCAAGGGCAGTTAATTCCGGAGCAATAACAGCTTAATGAGTCGTCATAAATCTATAACAAATGAATAAAGGAGGATATTGTGGCAAAGATCGATTTTGGCGGAGTGGTGGAAGAAGTGATTACATCCGAGGAATTTTCTCTGAAAAAGGCCAGAGAGGTTCTGAAGAATGAAACCATCGCAATTCTCGGATACGGGGTTCAGGGGCCGGCCCAAGCCTTGAATTTAAAGGACAACGGCTTTTCTCCCATTATCGGACAACTTGAAGGGGATGCCTACTGGGAAAAGGCCGTAAAAGACGGCTTTGTGCCGGGAAAAACACTTTTCCCCATTGAAGAGGCGGCCAAAAGGGGCACCATTGTCAAGATGCTGCTTTCCGACGCAGGCCAGAAGGCCACCTGGCCCATGGTCAAAAAATGCCTGAAAAAGGGAGACGCCCTGTATTTTTCCCACGGATTCTCCATTGTATACAAGGATCAGACCGGCGTCATTCCGCCTGAGAATATCGACGTGATCCTCGTCGCGCCCAAAGGGTCCGGCACCAATGTGAGGCGAAACTTTCTGGACGGAAGCGGCATCAATTCCAGTTATGCCGTATACCAGGATTACACGGGCCGGGCAAAGGAACGGACTCTGGCCCTGGGTGTGGCCATCGGATCCGGGTATCTTTTCCCCACCACGTTTGAACAGGAGGTTTACAGCGACCTCACCGGTGAACGGGGCGTGCTCATGGGATGCCTGGCCGGCACCATGGAGGCTCAGTACAACATCCTGAGAAAGAACGGTCATTCTCCCAGCGAGGCCTTTAACGAGACCGTTGAAGAGCTGACCCAGAGCCTGATCCGGCTGGTGGGAGAAAACGGCATGGACTGGATGTTTGCCAACTGCAGCACCACGGCCCAACGGGGGGCTCTGGACTGGGCGCCAAAATTCCGAGATGCGGTCGCGCCGGTATTTGAAGACCTTTACGAAAGGGTGAAGACCGGAAAAGAGACGGCGCGAGTCCTTGAAGCCAACAGCGCACCCGACTATCTGCAAAAGCTGAGAATAGAGCTGGATGCAATCAAGAACTCAGAGATGTGGAAGGCTGGCGCAGCTGTCCGGGCTTTAAGACCGGAAAACCGGAAAAAATAATCCGGTATTCGGCAAGGCGCAAGCCTCGATCCGCGGATGACTATAAAACCGTAAAATCATTGCGTGAGGGGCGGAATTTCCGCCCCTGACCGCGGGAGTCATGATGGAACCGATTCTGCTTTACGATACCACACTGAGAGACGGCTCGCAGGGTGAAAACATCTCCTTTACCGTCGCGGAAAAGATGGCGGTTGCCTGTCGTCTGGACGACTTCGGCATTCATTACATCGAAGGCGGGTGGCCCGGTTCCAATCCAAAAGACATGGCGTTTTTCGAAATGGCCGCAAAGACGAAATTTCATACGGCCCGGCTGACCGCCTTCGGTTCAACCCGTAAGCCCGGCATTCATCCCAAATCCGATGAGAATCTTCGAAGTCTTCTGGCGGCCGGAACCCAGACAATAACGGTTTTCGGAAAATCCTGGGATCTTCACGTGAAAGAGATCGTGAACACCGCCCTGGAAGAAAACCTGGCCATGATTCGGGAAACCGTCTCCTTTCTCAAGGATCAGGGCCGGGAAGTGATATATGATGCCGAACATTTTTTTGACGGATACCGGGCAAACCCGGAATACGCACTGGAAACTCTCAAGGCGGCGGCTGAGGCCGGAGCGGAATTTCTGGTTCTCTGCGACACGAACGGCGGGAACTTAACCTTTGATATCGAGAGAATCTTCCGGGAGGTGCGGACTTTTTTTGGCGACCGGTCCGTCCGGCTCGGAATTCATGCCCACAACGACTGCGGACTGGCCGTGGCCAATTCCATATCGGCCATACGAGCCGGCGCCGTCATGGCGCAGGGCACAATGAACGGATACGGGGAACGGTGCGGCAACGCGGACCTGACCTCCATCATTCCGATTCTTTGTCTGAAAATGAACCGGCCGTGCATCACACCGGAAAAGCTCAAACACTTAAAGCAGATTTCCCGGTTCATCAGCGAATCCGCCAACATGATACCGCTCAACAGCCGGCCTTTTGTCGGTCGCAGTGCATTCGCCCACAAGGGAGGGGTTCATGTCAGCGCCATCATGAAAATGGCCCGGGCCTATGAACACATCGACCCGGAAGCGGTCGGCAACAAGCGCAGAGTGCTGATTTCGGATCTGGCCGGAAAAAGCAATGTAGAGTACAAGGCCCGGGAAATGGATGTGGAGATCGGCGGAAACGGTTTCGACAGCCGCAGGATCGCCGATGAAATCAAAAGCCTGGAAAAAGAAGGATATCAGTTCGATCTCGCGGACGGGTCCTTTAAAATCCTCGTGCAGAAAATCACCCGGCAGTTTATGCCGCTCTTTGAACTCAAATCCTTCCGGGTCGCCGTGGAAAAAGATGAAGACCGTCCCTGTTCGGCCCACGCCACCATCAAGATTTCGGTAGGAGGAAACGAGGAAATCACGGCGGCCGAGGGATGCGGTCCGGTGAGCGCCCTGGACAACGCTCTGAGAAAGGCTCTTGGAAAATTCTACCCGGATCTGGATTCCATGCATCTGGTGGATTTCAAGGTCCGCGTAATCGACGGACGAGAAGGCACGGCGGCAAGAGTGCGGGTATCCATTGAATCGCGGGATCAGGATCATATCTGGAATACCATCGGCGTATCTGAAGACATTATTGAAGCAAGCTGGCAGGCCCTGGCGGACAGTTTCCAATACAAGCTGTCTCAGGAAAAAACGCAAAAGCCTGAAGACCATAACCACGAGGTTTAAAAAAAACCAAATGAGAAGCAAACCGATAAACGTGAAAGCAGGTGACAACGCCGCAGAGAACAAGCCGACTTGCGCTCTGCGGCCCATGCTCGGCGTGATTCTGCTCTGAATCGACATTCAACATCAGGGGGAAATGAACCCCGCTTGAAACAGTACGCCTTTACAGCAGGAGCAAAATCATGAACAAGAGATTGATTATTTTCGATACCACCCTGAGAGACGGCGAGCAGTCTCCGGGCGCCAGCATGAATACCGCAGAAAAAGTAAGAATCGCCACCCAGCTGGAGAAACTGGGAGTGGACGTGGTGGAGGCCGGATTTCCTGCGGCTTCGGAAGGAGATTTCGATGCGGTCAGAGCCGTCGCCGCCAAAGCAAAGGATATGCAGGTGGCCGCCCTGGCGAGGGCCTCGATCAAGGATATCGATGCCGCATGGTCCGCGGTCAAGGGAGCGGTCAATCCGCGGATCCACACCTTTATCGCCACATCGGACATTCATATGCAGTACAAACTCCATATGAACCGGGAAGAGGTCGTCAAGGCCGCGGTTGAAGCCGTCCGATACGCGAAAAGCTTTACGGATAACGTCGAATTCTCGTCAGAAGACGGTTCCAGAAGCGACCGGGATTTTCTGTGCCGGATTTTTGAAGCGGCCATTGAAGCGGGCGCTACCACCATCAACCTGCCCGACACCGTCGGATATGCGATTCCCTCAGAATTTGGAGATCTGGTCCGCTACATCATGGCCCACACCCCCAACATCGGCCGGGCGGTGTTAAGCGTTCACTGTCACAACGACCTGGGGCTGGCCACGGCCAACACCCTGGCCGCCATCCATGCGGGCGCCAGGCAGGCGGAGGTCACCATCAACGGAATCGGAGAACGGGCCGGCAACACATCCCTGGAAGAAGTGGTGATGGCCGTTCATACCCGGCCCAATTTTCTGGATGTCGCCTCCCGAATACGCACGGAATTTATTTATCCGACCAGCCGCCTGGTCAGCATGATCACCGGCATCATGGTTCAGCCGAACAAGGCCATTGTCGGCGCCAATGCATTTGCCCATGAAGCGGGCATTCATCAGGATGGAATGCTGAAAAATCCGATGACCTATGAAATCATGAAGCCTGAAACCATTGGACTGAGTGAAAGCAAGCTGGTTCTGGGCAAACATTCGGGCCGTCATGCTCTGCGTTCCCACTTGAAAGACATGGGATATGATCTGTCGGATGAAGAAGTCGGCCTGGTGTTTGCACGATTCAAGGAACTGGCCGACAAGAAAAAACACGTGATGGACGAGGACTTGGAGTCGATTGTCACGGAACAGGTTCTGCAGACGTCCGAGGTCTTCTCGCTGGAATACCTGCATGTCACCAGCGGCACAACCGTACTGCCCATGGCCAGCGTCAAGATGTCGATCAACGGCCGGTCGGTCCAGGGCGCCGGTTATGGAAACGGCCCCATTGATGCCGCCTTCAATACCATCAAGAAGCTGTCCTGCGCCAGGGCCGATCTGATGCGATTTTCCATCAGCGCTCTGACCGGAGGAACCGACGCCCAAGGCGAGGTGACAGTCCGTCTGAAGGAAAACGGGCTCATTGCGCTGGGCCGCGGTGCGGACCCGGACATCATCACGGCCAGTGCAAAAGCGTTCATCAACGGATTGAATCGGCTGGAATATCTCAAGGCCCACCCGGTGGTAGCCGATGAGGGCCTCTAACGGGCCGCGACCTCGGATAAATTTTAAATAGGTAAAGCGGCAACTTACCGGCAGACGCTTTTCTGCCGAGGTTGCCGCTTTTTTTCATGACCCCGCAAAAAGATAAAAATGCACACCCATCATTTAGCAGGGTGTTGAAAAACAAGGATCAGGCAGTCAGGCAAGGCGCGCGGCGATGCGACAAGCGCAGCATATTCAAGCATATGTGAGCATTGGCGAGAGCCGCGCAACGCTGAATGGCGGCCTCAGACGCAGTTTTTCAACAGCCTGTTAGAAGGAGACGCGAGGCGTGCATGAAAGCATCAAACGCATCGTCGCGGCGATTGATAAATCGCCGTAAAATGTCGCAGCAGTCTTCAGATATCGGAACGATCTTTTAATCAGGAAGGGTGAAAGCCGGAAACTTAATCCCCGCTTTCCGCCATCAGGTCATCGTAAAGGGTTTCAAGGCTCTTTTTATGTTTGGACTCTTCCTGAATCAGAACCTGAAAGAGCTTCCGAGTGTTTGCATTCGGCGCATTCTTTTCCAGTACGGTATAAAGCGCCTTTGATTTTTCCTCCCGCTTCATTCCGATCCTGAGAATGTCGCGATAACCCATGCCCTTTTCGTATTCGATGTCCGTCAGGTAATCCGAACGTTTCAGATCGGAAACGGCCTTGAAGTCATACGCGGACAGGGTCTGTTCTCCAATATTCTCCAGCATGCTCTGATGTTTGCGTTCCTCGGCCGCAAACTCCTTGAGCATGTCCCTTGCGCCGGCAAGCGCTGCCGTCTTGCTGGCCATTTCATAGAATGCGGCGGCTTCCTTTTCCTTTTCAATTGCAAAATCAACAATTGCCTGAAAATTGACAAATCCCATCTTTAGCTCCTTTCGTTAAACGTTTAGGTTTCCAGAGAGCCGATAATACGGGTCAATTGAACAATTTTCCGATCAACCAGAAAACGCTCGATGCCGTCAATGATATCGATGGTTCCATGGGGATCAACAAAGTTCGCCGTTCCGACCTGGACGGCCTTGGCGCCGACCACGAGAAATTCCAGAGCATCCTCGGCGGTCATGATGCCTCCGATGCCGATCACGGGAATATTAAGAACCTGAACCGTCTGCCAGACCATTCTCAGGGCCACGGGTTTGATCGCCGGCCCGGACAGGCCCCCTGTGACATTCGCCAGCCTGGGTCGGCGGGTGTGAATATCCACCGCCATGCCGGTAATCGTGTTGATCATCGACACGGCATCGGCGCCGGCGTCTTCCACGCTGCGGGCGATCTGCGTAATGTCCGTCACATTCGGCGTCAGCTTGACGATCAGCGGCAGGTCCGTTCGACGCCTGACAGCGGCTGTAACCTCGAAAGCGGTTTGCGGATCCACTCCGAAAGCAACGCCGCCGGCCTTGACATTCGGACATGAAATATTCACCTCAAGACCGTGCACGCCGTCCACGCCGTCCAGCCCGAATGCCAGTGCCTCGTATTCCTCAATGGTTTTGCCGTAGATGTTGACGAGAATCGGGGTATCGAGCGTTTTCAAAAACGGCATCTTTTCGGAAAGAAACGCCCGAAGTCCGACATTTTCCAGGCCGATGGCGTTCAACATGCCGCAGGGCGTTTCAATGATGCGCGGCGGTGGATTTCCCTTCGAGGGTTCCAGGGAAATTCCCTTGACAATAATGGCACCCAGCCGCTTCAAATCGATCAGATGATCGAATTCCCGCCCGTAACCGAATGTCCCGGACGCGGTCATTACAGGATTTTTCAGCCGGAGACACCCGATATCGACGGAAAGGTCACAGGAGGTTGCCATATCGTCCACGTCGCTTGCGATCCAATGCGCATCTGAAATTCAAAAAATCAAAATTTTGTTAAAATATACCATCATACCCGGATTTTTGTCATTGGTTTTTTGGATGGGTATGTGCGCAGATAAATCGAAAAAATTCGCCGCCCTTCCAATTACAAAAAAGCTTCCGGTGAAAATCCGGAAGCTTTTCAAAACTGCGGAATAAAATATCTTACAGCTCGCCGGCCATTTTGTCGGCAATCCGGTCAAATGCCCGGGTCACAAGCGAATCGACATATTTTTCCTGAAAGGAGACTCCGGTATCGCTGCACGCAACCATGTTCATATCAAAAGGAATGCGTCCCAGAAAGGAGATGCCGGTCTCATCGGCTGTTCTTTTTCCGCCGCCGGAACCGAACAGATCAAATGACTCGCCGCAATGCGGGCAGGTGAAACCGCTCATATTCTCGACCAGCCCGAAAATATCGAGCCCGACCTTTTTGCAGAAACTGATGGATTTTCTCACGTCAGCCAGAGACACCTCCTGAGGAGTGGTCACGATAATGGCCTTGGCTTCCGGTATCGTCTGCGCTATGGTCAGCGGCTCGTCTCCGGTGCCCGGCGGAGAATCGATAATCAGAAAATCCAGATCTCCCCATTCCACATCACCGATAAACTGCCGAATGGCCGAATGCTTCATCGCACCTCGCCATATGATCGCTTCATCCTTGGAGGGAAGCATCGATTCTATGGATATCACGGAAAGGTTGTCGGAATAAGGCATCGGTATAACCCGGTTCCTTTCATTAACGGTCAGAATGCCGTCAAGGCCCAGCATTCGGGGAACATCCGGTCCGTGAATATCCACATCAATGATGCCGACCTTGAAACCTTTTCGGGAAAGCGCAAGGGCCAGGTTGATCGAAACGCTGGTTTTCCCTACTCCGCCCTTTCCGCTCATGACCAGAAACTTTTGTTTAATTTTGTTTAGAGAGCCTTTTAATGCGGCCTCCTGACTGGCTTTTGAAATTTCTTCTTCCAGGGTTTTTGGCGTTTTCTTTTGATCCATCGAATGCGTCTCCTCTGAAGTGTTGCGACACAAAAAACCGCTTCATTACTTGCGTGTTGCCCTCTTGTTAACCGGCAGATCCTTTCGGATCCGAATCAAAACTGCCATTCGCGTTCTGCGCATTTGAAATGGCGCAGCTGCCGCCTTCGATGCGGATGGCTTTGCCGTTGATCAGCGCATTTGAAACAATCTTTCGGGCCTGCCGGATAATTCTGCCGAAAGTTGCCCGGGATATTCCCATGGCTTTTCCGGCATCCTCATAGGGCATCTCCAGCAGATCCCCTAGACGCAAGGCTTCGCGCTCATCCAGAGAAAGGTTGACCTCCTCAAGCTCGACCAGGGGAATTCCTCGAGGCTTGAAATAATCAACTGGCAAACTGCCGGTAATGATTCTGTTTTTTCGCGGTCTTGCCATACGGATTTATTGAAAGCAATTTTAAGATAATGCTCATAATCGAACGCAAAAAATACGCACCCCCCCATGGCTTGTCAAGATTTTTTTCAAATTTACGACAGGCATGCGGATTCACATCGTTACGGCAGAAACTCAATTCAACTCCGATTCGAAAATCCGGGCACAAGCCTGCGGTTGAAACTGCTTGATATTTATCGTGCCAGCATATATATAAATCCAAGATAGCATCCAATAGCAAAGATAATAATATCAAAGTGTTATTGCCGATCGTCGGAAGCCTTATCAGATCCGATTCAACAGGGTGTTGAAAAACAAGGATCAGGCCGTCAGGCAAGGCGCGCGGCGATACGACAAGCGCAGCATATTCAAGCATATGTGAGCATTGGCGAGAGCCGCGCAACGCTGAATGGCGGCCTCAGGCGCAGTTTTTCAACAGCCTGTTAAAGGCAATGCAAGGTTTTGCCGCGGATATCGCGTTATTTCACGGCAAGCCCCCTCACCATCATGCCGGGAAGTGAATCCATGGATATTGATTTTTCGATATTGAACGCCATCGCCCAGGGCATCATAGTTGCCTCACAACAAGAAATCGTTTTTGTCAATCAGGCGTTCACGGATCATTTCAAATGGACGCAGCAGGATCTGTTGCATAAAGGCTTTGATATCCTGTACGATCAGCCGGATTTTCAGGATCGACTGTCCTCGATACTCGGCAGCCTTTCAACAAAAAAACCATTTCAGACCTGCGAACTCACCTGCCGCAGCAGGACGGGAAAAAAGTTGCCCTGCCGGGTGACGGCATCCTTGATCCAAATGGATTCCACTGACGGAATGGTTCTTTCCCACGAGCCGATTAAAAAAAATTTCTCGAGCGCCGGTCTGGGGCTTCAGGATCTGGTCGATTTTCTGCCTGACCCCACCTTTGCCATCGATGCCGCCGGAAAGGTCGTCTTCTGGAACCGCGCCATGGAAACCATGACAGGTATGGACGCGAAAAACATGATCGGTAAAGGGGATTATCTTTATGCCGAAGCCTTTTACGGATACAGGCGTCCCATTCTGATTGATCTGGTAACAAAACCCGATTCGGAAATCAAAAAATGGTATCGGCTGTTTTCCCGGCAGCGCAGCAATCTGGTCATTGAAACCTCCCTGGACAGCATACAGGGAAAGCCGGCCAGCCTGTGGGCCAAGGCCTGCGCCCTGCTCAACAAAAGCGGCGAAACGATTGGCGCCATCGAGACAATTCGGGACATCAGCGATCAGAAAAATCTTGAAAGCCAGCTCATCCAGGCGCAAAAAATGGAGGCAGTCGGAACGCTGGCCGGCGGAATCGCACATGACTTCAACAATCTGCTGATGGGAATTCAGGGAAATATTGACCTGAGCCTTCAGGACCTTGCCCCGGATCACCCCTGCCATGCCAGACTGACACACATTCAGGAACAGGTCGACAGCGGCGCCGACCTGGTTCGTCAGCTGCTGGGATTTGCCCAGAAAGGGCAATACGAATGCAAGCCTTTGAACGTCAATTCCATCATTGAATCGAGTCTTGCCATCTTTGCCCGCACCCACAAGCAGATTGTCATTGAACGGAATCTCGAAGAAGATATCTGGCACGTAGAAGCGGACCAGAGGCAGATGGAACAATCCCTGATGAATCTTTTCATCAACGCAGATCGGGCCATGCCGAAAGGAGGAACCCTTCTGCTGAAAACGGAAAATGTTGAATTTCTTGAGCCCGGTAAGCTGAACGCTCAATGCGCGCCTGGCCGTTACGTCAAAATTTCCGTTTCCGACACCGGCATTGGAATGGATAAAGAAACCAGGGAACGCGTTTTCGAGCCCTTCTTCAGCACCCGCGCCATGGGAAGAGGCGTCGGCCTGGGAATGGCCGCAGTCTACGGCATCGTCAAAAGTCATCGCGGTTATATCGAGGTTATTTCCGAGCCGGGTCAGGGCGCGACTTTTGAAATTTATCTGCCTGCAGCGGAATCCCTTCCGGCCTCAGCAGACCGTGATCATGTTTCAAGAGCACAGGTGCGGCATACGATTCTGGTTGTCGATGACGAAGAAACCATATCCGATGTTACCCAGGAACTTCTTGAAAGCCTCGGATACCGTGTTATAGTTGCCAACAGCGGCAGGCAGGCTTTAAAAATTGTCAGGGATTCCGCTCACGGAATCGATCTGGTCATTCTTGATCTGGTGATGCCGGTTATGGGAGGCGAGGAGGTATTCCAACGCATTCGAGCCCAGCATCCGGAAATGAAAGTGCTTCTTTCAAGCGGATTCTACAAGTCGGATCAGATCGATCGAATGCTTCAGACCGGAAAAGCGGGATTTATTCAAAAACCCTACCGCATTCAGGAACTGTCCCGCATGGTGGAAAAAATACTGGCTCAGGAATCCTGAGTTTGGATGTGCCTTCTTCCGCATGACTCCGCCACAGCGTTCAATCCGCCCGTATCATATTTCGTCGGGGCTTCGAGAAAGAAAACGCGACAGGCTTATACTGAAACGCCTTCGTAATATTTCATAACCTTGGCGATATATCCGCGCGTTTCCGCAGGAAGTCGTCCGGGATTTCTTTCCAGGTTTCCCATTCCCCAGTTGTAAGCCGCCAATGCATCCTTCACGTTTCCGGCGTATCGGTTCAGAAGCGACCTGAGATATCGGACCCCTCCCATGACGTTTTCTTCCGGATCATACGGGTTCTCAACGCCAAGCTCCCTGGCTGTCTCCGGCATCAGCTGCATGAGGCCCATGGCCCCCTTGCAAGAGGTGCCGGCAGGGTCGAAGTTGCTTTCCGCTCGAATCACGGCGGATATCAGTCCCGCATCCACGTTATGGGCTTGTGAAGCTTTTTGAATGATATCGTTCAGATCGGCTCGAAAATCGCTTTTGCTTTCCGCATCCGCCTGAAGACCTCCTTGGCGCTCGTCTGATTCATCAACCGGTTCAGGGGAAGCATTCACAGTTCCGGAACAAGTCAGGCAAGGGGATTTGACAACGGTCGGGTTCAGGGTCTCAGGAACAGACGCACCCGCCCTCATCTGACGCAGCATCGCGAGAACAAGGCTTTCAACTGTTGCGGTCAGGCAAGGGCCTGGATCGCTGCGGCTTAAAAAGGCCTCTCCAAGAATCGTCGAAAAGTGCCGGGTTTGATTTGCGTCGTATTTTTGAAGAAGATACTGCCCGCAGCCGCTATGCGTTGGAACCTGAGGTAAAAAAGGATCGGAATTGATGGGTATGGCCATGATCATGCTCCATTCGGGTGTTTCTTATTAATGGAAACAATTTCCGTGCCATATCAGTCTTCAGAACAGCAAAAAAACGAGGGATGGAATTTTTTGAAACGATGCTCACAGCGTGGTCAGGAAGGCGTCCACAACGTTTCCGTCAAACTGGGTCCATTTGTTTTTTTTCAGTTCCTCCACGGCAGTCTCCACGCTCAGGGCCTTGCGGTAGGGACGATTGTTGGTCATGGCGTCAAAGGTATCGGTGACGGCCAGAATCCGGGATTCAAGAGGAATCTGTTCGCCGGAAATTCCGTGAGGATACCCTCTTCCGTCCCAGCGCTCGTGATGATGCTGGATAAGGGTCACCTCGCGCTCAAACAGAATCACATGCCGAATGATTTGAACGCCGAGATCCGGATGGGTTTTGATAATGGCGTATTCCTCGTCCGTCAACCGGCCCGGCTTCATCAGCACGCTGTCGGGGATGGCGATTTTCCCCACATCATGCAGCCAGCCGGCAATTTGAAGAGATTCGATCTGATCATCGGCGCACTGCATGGCCCTGGCCACCTCGACCGCACGCTGGCACATGCGGAATGAATGTTCCTCTGTATAAGAATCACGGGTCTGAATGGACGTCACCAAGGATTTAAAGGTGTTCAGCAGGTTGCTGTAGATGCTCTCATAAAGCATCTTGTTCTCGATATTCAGGGATGCGCGCTTGGTAAGGCTGAGAATATAATGGAGATCCTTCTGGGTAAACGCCTCCCGGTATTGTTTTTTTCGAACGCACAAAACTCCGAAGACATATCCTCGAATCAGCAGCGGAGCACAGATCAGCGAGGGGGCGATCTCCGATCTTTTTTCGGAATGAATGAGAAGCGCTTCCTTTCTTTCCACAACCTCGCCGAGAAGATCTTTGAGCTTTTTGACCGTTGCTTCGACCACCGCCCGATCATGATTTCCGCTGAAAACCTTGGGATAAAACTCCTTGCTCGCATCGTCAAAAAACGCCAGCAGGGAGCAATCTCCTTCCACGACCTTGAGCGCCAGATCAACGATATGTTCGAAAACGCGGTCGGTATCGCCGGCGCCGCTTTCAATGGCGTCATAGATGTAACTTCTCAGGGACAATTCCTCGGTCTTGGCCTTCAGCTCCAGAACCGTATCTTTTTTGCGCTTCTCGGTTTCATCCAGAAAGGCTTTTTCTTTAAGATAAAGACCGACTTTGAATGTCAGTTCATCAATATCAAAGGGTTTCGGCAGGAAATCCACCGCCCCGTTCTTCATGGCGGATACCGTCAGATCCGTGGCCGGATGAGCGGTCACCATGATTACGGGTATGGTCGATTGTATGGCCCGAATGTGGTTGAGCAACTCCAATCCGCCCATGCCGGGCATCATCACGTCGCTGATGACCAGATCGAAGCTGTCCTGCTTCAAAACATCCAAAGCTTCCTGGCCGTTCCGGGCCTCTCTGATCTGGTAATTGGACGTTTGTCCCAGGGCTTCCGCGATCAGCTTGCGCATGGGAACATGATCATCCACGACCAGTATTTTTTTCGGCTGCGCCGGCGATTGTCCCCAAAGCATCAACATAACATCAGCTCATGAACAGAAAAATGCCATTTCGACCGTTGACGATTCCAACAGCCTCCATCATCTGGGGCCATGAATCAGTATATCCTTAAGGCTATAAGAAATTTTTTCGTAGGCTTCGGCGCGGACCTCCGGCTTGCCGGAAATGGATACCACGTCGCCCCGGACCGGGCTTCGCATGTCTTCCGCGTTCGCGCCGGAACTCCTGGGTTCGGCCCGATTGTGTTTCTGATAGGCCTTGATTACGCTGTCAACCTGATAAGCTGTGATCGTCATTCCCCCACCTCGTCCGGATCATCTGGAATGTTTCTACATAGGTACTCTTCTTTGATCTTGTTATCGGTTTTCTGAAAAAAAACTTTAGATTTTTTTCCATTTTTTTAACCCGGTTGCGGAATACATCTTTGTATTGACAAATCAAATACATAGTTGAAAACAATCTCTCGACTTTCGGTTTTTTTTCAGATAATAATATTTCGGCGGCGCCTCGCGGCAATAACAGCTGCCTGAGATAGCAGAAGGAGGCTTGATGGAGGACGATATTAAACGAGAACGGGTGGAAATCATTTTCAAAAAACTCGACGAATGCAAAGTCCAGCTGCTCAGAAAAAATATTTTTTCCTGCATCACCCTCTTTCGGGAAGTGCTTGAAAAAACACTGGCAACGCCGATGCTGGCCTCGGACAAAAAATCCCTGACCCAAGAGATCAACGAATACCAGGCCTCCCTCTCACAGGCTCAGGCTTTCAGGGATATTTACGGGCCGGTCACCTTTCGCGACAACGACATTCAGACCGCATTGGCGTTTTTAAAACAGCTGATTCACGTTAAAGAAGAAGAAATAGCATCCCCGCTTCAAGATAGTCAAAAAGTTGACAAACCCTCTGTCGATCATGTTCTGAAAAGCGAAGATTTTGACGCCCGTATTCGAGAAATCCAGATTCTGATCGAAAAAGGAAAGTTGAGCGAAGCCAGGGATCGAATCGGCAAGAATGAGGAAATCGCCTCCCATCTGATGCAGTCTTACAATGATCAGGGAATTGCCTTTCGCAAACAGGGTCTCCTGGACGAGGCGATCCAGGCGTTTCGAAACGCCATTTTTCTGGAACCGGAAGACGAGGGTCTTCACTACAATCTTTCAAGGGTCTATATTGAAAAGGGCGAATGGATTCAAGCCCGGAACGCCATTGAAACCGGCATCAAAATCAACCCGGATTTCTCCGAAGGAAAAATCCTGATGCAGTACATTCAAAAACATATCTCGTAACCGGCGATGATGCTCATTTATTCCCTCGAAGACCGGACGCGCTTTGAGCGTAAAAGCGCCAATCCCGCCCTTGACAACCGTTGATGTCAAACCATGCCCATGGTTGAAATTTCAATCAAACCCGCCTGTGGCATAAATTGCCAAATTGTACTAAACTCATCCCCTCATTCATCAGCTTGGTGACGACCATGATGAATGGACGGGACGAACGCCGGAAACAACCGGATTCTCAGTTCGAAATACCTTGCGGATCTAAAGGAAGCATCGCATGGGAAAACCCAAAAAATATTATGCGGTTGCCAGGGGCCGGAAGCCCGGCATCTATACCGCCTGGTTCGGACCGGACGGCGCCGAGGTCCAGGTTCGCGGCTACGCCGGCGCCAGGTTCAAGGGTTTTGAGACCGAGGACGAGGCCCGTCAATGGATTCAAAATCCGTCTTATGCCAGCGCGCCGGCCGGAACCGACCGTCTTCCAGTCCAGGGCGAAGCCGTCGAAACGCCCGCCGGCGCAATTTTCGTTTACACCGACGGAAGCAGCCGGGGAAATCCCGGGCCCGGCGGATATGCGGCAATCATCGTTGACCGGAATGAACGGACCGAGATTTGCCGGGGATTTGCGCGGACCACCAACAACCGCATGGAACTGATGGCCTGCATCGCGGCGCTTGAAGCCATTAAAACGCCCTCCGACATCGTGCTTCACAGCGATTCACGCTACGTGGTCAACGGCATCTCCCTGGGCTGGGCCCGAAAATGGAGGGCCAACAACTGGATGCGCACGAAAAGCGAGCGCGCCGAAAACTGCGACCTCTGGGCAAGACTCCTGGAACTGTGCGAGTTTCACCGGGTGCGGTTTGTCTGGGTGCGCGGCCATGCCGGACACCCGGAAAACGAGCGCTGCGACGCCCTGGCCGTTCAGGCCGCCGAAGGGAAAAACCTCGAACCGGACGAGGCCTATGTGAAAGGCCGCGCCTGCCCCCTGCCCGAATTCGATGAAAGAGCCGAGTAAATGGCCTTGATAAGCTTAAAAAATGTCGGAATCGGCTTCGGCGATCCGGCCCTGATCGAAAACGCGGATCTTCAGATCGAAGCCGGAGAAAGGATCTGCGTCATCGGACGGAACGGCGCGGGCAAGTCCACCCTGCTGAGACTGATTCACGGTGAACTCCTGCCGGACAGCGGCACGGTCGCCAGAACTCCGGGTCTTAAAACCGCCCTGCTGATACAGGAAGCGCCGGCCGACCTGAGCGGCACGATTTACGAGGTCGCCGCATCCGGTCAACCGGATCATGCGGCATTGCTCAAGAAGCATCGCCGGCTCAGCCTGACGCTTGAGGAAAACTCCGATCCGTCCGGCCTGGAATGCCTGAACGAAATTGAGCAGGATCTTGATGCCGCCGGCGCCTGGCAGCTTCACCAGCGGGTTCAAAGCGTCATCTCCCGCATGGGTCTGAATGCCGACACGCGCTGCGAAACGCTCTCGGCCGGTTATAAACGCCGGGCGCACCTGGCCCGGGCATTGGTGAGTGATCCCGACATTCTGCTGCTGGACGAGCCGACCAACCACCTGGATATCGAATCCATCGCGTGGATGGAGGACTATCTGCTGAAATCGGCCGGAACCCTGGTTTTTGTCACGCACGACCGCGCCTTTCTCAAGCGCCTGGCCACCCGGATTGTGGAGCTGGACCGCGGGACCCTGATCTCCTTTGCCGGCGGCTACGAACGCTATCTGACCCGAAAACAGGCCATGATCGAAAACGAGGAAACCCGGAACGCGGAATTCGACAGAAAACTTCAGCGCGAAGAGGCCTGGATCCGGCAGGGAGTCAAGGCCAGACGCACCCGCAACGAGGGCCGGGTGCGGGCGCTTGTGAAATTGCGGGAAGAGTTTGCAAAACGCCGGTCCCGGAGCGGAAATATAAGGTTCCTGCAGCAGGAGGCCGAGCGTTCGGGCCGTCTGGTCATTCATGCCGAAAATCTTTGCTTTTCCTTCGAAGACCGCCCGCTGATCGAAAATTTTTCAGCAACCATCATGCGGGGCGACAAGGTGGGCGTCATCGGGCCCAACGGATGCGGCAAAACCACCCTGCTGCGCATCCTGCTGGGCGAAATCGCGCCGGATAGCGGCTTTGTACGCCATGGAACCCGTCTTCAGATCGCCTATTTCGACCAGCTCAGGGCCCGTCTCGATGAAAGCAGAACCGTTCAGCAGAACGTGGTCGAGGACGGCGACACGGTGGTGGTCAACGGCAGGGCCCGGCACGTGATCGGCTATCTTCAGGATTTTCTGTTTTCACCCGACCAGGCCCGGGCGCCCATCTCCCGCCTTTCCGGCGGAGAGCGCAACCGTCTGCTTCTGGCCAGGCTGTTCACAAGGCCGTCCAACGTGCTGGTTCTCGACGAGCCCACCAACGACCTGGATGTGGAATCACTGGAACTTCTCGAGGCCATGCTGGTCGATTATGCGGGAACGGTTCTGATGGTCAGCCATGACCGAACCTTTCTGAACAACGTGGCCGCATCCACCCTGGTTTTTGAAGGCCGGGGAAGGGTTCGTCAGTACGCGGGCGGTTATGACGACTGGCTGAACCAGCGGCCGGAGCCCGAACCATCCGCTCCAAAGCCGCCCTCCAAAAAGCCCAGACCCAAAAGCGCTCCCGCAAGCATACGAAAGCTCACCTTCAAGGAGCAGCGCGAACTCGAAAAACTGCCGGAAACGATCGAATCCCTGGAAGCCCGGAAAACCGAACTTTTTATTGCCATGGCCGATCCTGAACTCTATAAAACCTCAGGAAACGGAATCGCCCGCATGCAGACCGAACTTGAAAAACTGGAGCAGGACCTTGAAGCGGCCTATGCCCGCTGGGAACAGCTCGAAGAGATCTCTCTTCAGGCCGGCAATTCCGGACCCGGAATGCATCGGCAGCCGTCCTGAGTTTTTGCAAAGCCGTCAGGAAACCATTGCCCTTGTAATGAAATTCACGTATGATCGCTACTCTATGTACTTGAATCAAGGAGCGTTTTGGCGATGATACAAACGGCGGCGAGGTTGTTCGGATTCCTGATCTTCGGACTCTTTTTTCTTTCGTCCCTGTCCACGGCATGGGGCGTCGAGCTTTCCATTCCGGACATTCAGGCCAAACCCGGCGAGACGATCACCGTTCCTCTGACGCTCGATCAGGCGGACAACCTGGCCGGCGTCAAGCTGGCGATGACCTACGATCCAAAGGTTTTACAATACAAAGGCGGGAACAAGACCTCGCACACGGCACCCCTGATGCACATCGTCAACGACAAAAAACCCGGGCGACTCATCCTGGTCATGGCCGGCGCCGCCGGAATCAAGGGAGAAAAATTCCCCATCTTCACCCTGACATTCGAGGTGGTCCAAAAAACCCAGGCAGACCGGACGCAAATTCAGATTCATGAAATCCAGTTGATGAGCGATGCGCTCAAGGAATTGAAGGCAACAGTAAAGCTGCCGCCGATCAGGATCACGCACTGAGAAAAACGCCCCCGCCCGCCGCGACCGGAAAGCGGAATTTCCGGCTTGCGGAAGATGAAGCAAGGCTGCCTTCTAACGGGATTTCAGTTGGGATTCCAGAACCTCGGCGGCCAATGCGTCGGGATTTCGAGAGAGTTCGAGAGCCAGGCGGCAGGCGGTGTAGGCGGCGGCGATGGAGGTTCCGGCATAGGCCCCCGGCGCCTCGCCCTGGCTGCCCACCGGAAGCGAGGCGAATCCCGGCGCCAGCAGGTCTACAAAATCGCCCTGGTTGGATCGGGGCCAGACGGCGCCTTCCGGATTCAAAGCGCCCACGCCCACAACCGCTTCATAAGCCGCCGGATAGACCGGTTTTCCCGTATTTTCGTTGCCCGCCGACGCCACCACCACGGCGCCGCGATCTCGAACCGTATTTACGGCCTGCTCCATGAATGCGCTGGGCGTTTCGGAGCCCCAGCTCAGGCTGATCACCCGGGCGCCGGACTTTAAGGCGAAGTCGATCCCCCGCATCAAGACGCTGCCGTCGGTATAGCCGTTGTCGTCGAAAATCCGCACGGCCACAACCGGAACAAGGCTGTCCGGCCTATTCTCCTCCGTCCCCAGCGGATGGATTAAACCGGACGCGATCAGCGCCATCTGGGTTCCGTGTCCTACCGCGTCGTCGATGGGCGCATTCGGGGCCAGGGCGTCGTAAGCGGCCGCCACGGCGTTCGAATAGGCCGGATCCGCGCGCCAGCCGCTATCCAGCACGGCAACCGGCGCAATATCATTCAAAAAAGACGGCCTTTGAAAGGGTAAAGCGGCTACGGGACCGTCAATGAGCGGCCGGGGAATAGCGGGCTGCATTCGATAAGCATAATTCGGCTCAGCCGCCGCCACCCCCGGTTCCAGAACCAGGCGTCGGCAGAGCCCTGGAATGTCTTCGTCTTCGGAAACGGCGATGCGGTAAACGCCCAGAACCGGATCCACGTCGATCAAACGCCCTCCGATGCGCAACAGAAGCGCCTTGAAACCGGCCATATCCATGGTCCGGTCAAAAGCGATCATCACCTGGCGATCCAGGTAGCAGGCCCCGGTCTTCGAATCGGTGCGGATCTTTAGAACCGGCCGGGATGCGGACACAACAGGACCGGGCCGGGGGTCTTCGGCGCGAAACACCGAGATTTCAACCAACCGCTGCACAGGCCCGAGGGGGGTCTGAATGGTTTCCCAGATCAGCGAATGGTTCAGCGGACGCAAAATCGCGGCCAGGCCGGCGGCGAGAGGGCGGCGGTCAAAGCGGGCCGTGACCTCGTGCCCGATATCCGGAGCGATGTGGATCCGCACCCCGGATTCAGCCAGACGTTGCAGGATTTCAGACAGCGGGACCCGCTCGGCGTCGATGGTCAAACTCTCATCATCGATGACCATCTGGAAAGCCGGCGCCGGCGCCGGACCGAAAAACGCCGCCGCCAGGACAAGACCCCACAGAAAGGTTCCGACCGCGCCCGAGGCAAAGCGCTTCAGCCCGCTCATCATTTTTTCACCCTTATCCGCCTACTTTTCGCACGGAATAGAGCTGGCCTGAAAAAACCGGACATCGATATGGGCGGCCAGACTGCCCTATAATAAAGCCAGGGAGGCGCCGGCTGCAACACAAACATGAACTCAGGGCGGTTTTCCGCCGACAAATCCCTGCCCTATCAACCCGGACCGCTTTTCTCTCCCTTTCACCGAAGGCCCGCTGTTTTCTGCAGGGCATAGATCGCCTCGGCCAGGCCGATTTTGCCGTCGCCGTCCACATCCGCGCCCGATGCAGCATAATCGGAACGGATTGCGGAAGGATTCGCGCCCACGACAACCTGCAACGCCAGAATCGCATCGGTCAGATTCACCTCGCCGTTGCCGTTGAGATCGCCGATTACCGGATCATCCAGCCACCCGGACTTTACGCTGCGCACCGCCCGAACGAAGTCGGAGTTCGACTTACCGCGCCAGTTGTACTCGTGGCCATAACAAAAGTCCATGCTACTGGCGCAGACGGTATTGTAGGGGTCGGTATTGGTAGTAGACGACCAGTAGTAGGACGGTTGGGTGTCCGGAAAAAAGTCCCGATTGATGCTCGGGATGAATTCTGCGAGATCCACGATGGATCCCAGTTCATTGATGGTCGGCAACCGCCAGTCCGTATGGCCGGCCAGACTCAACCCCTCGCAATAGGAAAGGGCCTCCTGCCAGGTGTATGTTCCTGGCGCCGTGGTCTGCTGCCACATCAAGCCGGTTGCCGTGTCCGTTACCGTACCGTCGCCGTTGTCGACAAAATGGTTTGAAGTCTGTCCGCCGCGCACCGCCCGAACGAAGAAGGAGTCCGACTTAAGCATGTCGCTGCTGCCGCTATATTTGAAAGCCACGAACCAGGCGACCTCGGTAAAGTTGGGGACGAAGTTGGCGACGAAGGTAGTAGACGACCAGTAGTCGGACGGTTGCGTGTCCGGAAAAAAGTCTCGATTGATGGTTGGATTGTAGCGGCCGTAATTCTCGATGCTGCTAAGCTCGCGGGGCGTCGGCAGGCGCCAGTCAGAATACCCGCCGAAGTTTTCCGCATTCAGCGCGGCGATGAAATCTTCGGTGTCGGTGCCGTCCCCCGGAGTGCCGGCATAGCCGCCGTTGGTGGCCGGGTTGCTGTCGTACCATGTGTAGGTATTGTCCGCGTCATGGGGGTTGGTATAATCTTGGATTTCGTCCTTGTTCTGCTTGACCTCCCAGACCAGCCCGGTGACGTTGTCGCGCACCATGGCCCAGGATTCGGCCGATTCCGGCAGGTCGTTGCCGCTGGCATCCAGCTTGGTATAGGAGGGCGGGTTGATGGTATAATTGCCGTCCTGGCCGTAAAACGCCTCGCCCGGCTGGGGGCAGGGAATCACATTTCCGGCCGCGTCGTAACATTGGGTCTGGCCGGTATCGGGTACCGGCGACAGGGGTAGAACGCCCAATATGATGTTCCGCACCGTATTGTCCAAAAATGAAACATCTTGCAGATAAAATGGAGGATACAAGGCGGCCGGAGGACGAACGGTCAGCGTATGGGTGCCGGGCAGAAGAAGAAGTTTGAATGACCCGTCGGCGGATGTCGTCCAATATGAGCTTCCCCCATCATAGTAACATTCGACCCGAGTGTCCGGCACCGGCGATCCGTTGCTGTCGTAAACGACGCCGGACAGAAGCACGGTTGGAACGACAATGTCCAAAACGGCGTCGGACGATACGCTGAAGTTGGAATGCGCTGAATAAGATATACCTATATACTCGCCTCCATTATAATTCCACCAATTGCTACCCAAACGAACTTCGTACGTGGACGGGAAAAGGGCGGCGCTGTAGTTGCCGTCCGCGTCCGTTTGAACGCCGACATCGGGGTGAACTCCATCGGAAAAACAAATAGTCGATTCGCCATAAGTCCAGCCGGCCGGAAGATTGTTGACCGTCACACGACCCGATACAACGCAGCTTGATCCGCCGGGGCCTAAACTCACCTCGCAACCATTGGCGCCGAGGGTCCATCCGCTGTCCGCGAAACCCGGCTTGACGGCTTTTACCCGGTAATAATATGTGGTTCCGATTTCACGCCCGCTGATGTCGGCGCCTGGCTCCGTTCCAGTATAGGCTGTTCGAAGTCCTTCTGTAAACGCGCTGTCCGTTGCCTCTTCCAGAACATAGGCGACTCCTTCGGTAGGAGAAGGCCCCCAGGTCACAGAATAGTTGCCGTCAGGGTCGGTGGCGGGAACGGCAATCGCGCCCGGATTTACCAAATCAGACGCAGAAATGCTCGCGGCGGCATAGTAAACCTCGCTGCAGCCGTTGTAAACAGCCTGCCAAACAAGATGGAGAACATTCCCTGTTGAAATGGCCGCTGAAACGGAATTTATCCCTGCATACTCGGGATTGCTCGACGGGGTGTTCAACTGAACGGCGCCGCTCCATCCCTGGTCCAGCCGCTGCCGATAGAGCAGCCGGGAGTCCTCAGTATAAGTCATGCCCATGTACCAGACAACCTGCGGCGCCCCCGCCTCGCTGATCGAAAGAGTCGGAATCTTATCGAAACCGTCTTCGCCAAAAGAGACTTTTTCCGGTTCGGACCACTCCGTTCCATTAAACGACATGTATTGGATGGCGCGGGAAAAAGGGGACTCTTGCATTTCATCAAAAACCACATGAATATTGCCTGCGCTATCCGCCGCAATGTCTTTATAGTAATAGTCTCCGGCAACGGGTCTGATAACCTCGGGCGCGGCCCATTGCCCTTGATCCCATGAAGTATATTCCATCTCTTTAGAACTATTGGTAAATATAAGGTACATTTTACCGTTCTGCCCGCCGCAAAGGGCAGGATAATTTCCATAGTAAAGCGCATCTACGACCGGCGCCGCGTCGGAAAGTCGCCATTTGCAAAACGGATGCCGTGGTATACCGTACGGGTTCCGGAGGAAGTGCAACTATTCGCTTCAAAGGTTCTGCCGTCGATCCACACAAAATGCACATTGCCGGCTGTATCCGCCGCGATATCGAGAAAATAGGAATACGTGGCATTGTTCGAAACATTCACCGGCGGAAGCCAGGCTGTTCCATCAAAAGAAACGGCATAAATTTCATTTCCATTCCACCCATCGCATGAAGCGGTATTGGCGCCTCCAAACACCCAGGCAATATGCGGGTTGTCCTGTGCGTCCACGGCAATGCGAAGCTCGCTGAAGGGACGATGCCCAATCAAATTCGAGTCCGTTGTCGACGTCAGGCTGTACAGCTCGGTTGGAGCGGACCATGTGCCGCCGGTCTTTTTCCGATAGAAAATCTTCTGGGTTATGATTCTGTTTCCGCTGCCGCCCGATACAATGTCGCTGAGATCGTCCTGGGTGAACAGATACGCCAGGTGGACATTCCCGAGGCTGTCGGTTGCGATGGCGCCCCGGGAATTCGATTGCGAAATGTAGTTCTGGCTGTTATCGGATGTTGTCAACTTTTCCGGAACCTGCCAGGGGGGCGGCGGAGATTCGCCGTCCTGAACGCTGAAAGAGGGGCTGTAAATTTCCGCCTGGCCGCCGTTGCCGTCGAACGCAACGATTCGTATTCTAGCGTCCTGCGAAATATAAGCGCCATTGCCGGGAATGGTCCAGGCATACTCCGTTTCTTGACCATCGAGCGTCACAATGGAAAGGGTTTCCCCATTGTAATGATAATATAACCGAATCTCGTTGATGCCGAAGGGTGAAGATGCCGTCCAGCTTATGGCGTATGTCGAGCCGAGGGTCCAGACCTCCCCGCCCGCCGGCGAGTTTGCTGACAGATCCAGATCGATGGCGCCCTGGGCCTGGGAGACCGTTACGGTCTGAGGACTGTTTGAAGCGCCCGGGGCTGTCACGGTTGCTGATCCGGTCCGCACCGCGCCGTCGTTAGCTGTGTAGCTGACCGTAATGACGCCGCTGTCCGTGCCGGGGCTGCCGCCGGCAATCGTCAGCCACGAATCGTTGGAAACCGCGGTCCAGTTCATAACTCCGCTGCCTGTGTTGTCAACGCTGAAGATTGTGGATCCAGCGCCTGCGGAAACGCTTCGAGTCGATGGAGAAACGGAAAGTACCGGGCTGCCCTGACCGTCGCCGACCGTGATATAGCTTGGAATGCTGATGGCGTCCGAGCCGTCCGGCCCGTTTACGGTAAGGCTGACCGTATAAGTTCCAGGGTCGGCATAGCTGTGGACAGGATGCTGCTCCGTACTGGTTTGACCGTCGCCGAAATTCCACTCCCAGGATGTGATATTGCCAACTGACTGGTCGGTGAAGGCGACCTGCAACGGCGCCAACCCGTTGGTCAGGTCGGAGGTGAATTGCGCATCGATGGTAGTGTTGGCAACCGTGACGATTTTGGAGGTGCGATTGCCTAAATTGTCGTAGTTGTAGATAACATTTGTACCATCCGAATAATCCAGACGGATGACACGATGCAGCTCGTCGTAGACTATTGCGTAATTTAAAGCAAAAACATTTCCAAAAAAAGTCACAATTATAATTGATATAATTGATATTAAAAAAAATATTCTACGACTCATAATGCATCACCTCATTGCCAAATCAAATGGCAGTACGGCTTTTTTTATTTTTCCAATAAAATACCTGAATATTTTATTGCCCCATATTTTTTTGCATATCAGATATCGCTTTGTCATTGGGATCATTTAAGTCAAGATCTCCTCCAGCCGTTTCCGCTACTAACAGATCTCCTACGGTGTAGGGTTCTCCGTTCGGATTGAGCCTATTAATCGTTGATATAACCCCTAAAGCATTCCCCAAAATTTCTCCTAATATTGCATCTGAAGAATAATCCTTTATTGCTTCGTAAGAATATTTCTTTACAATATTAGTGAGATATATATAAACTTCCTCTTTTGCTGCGTTGATTTTACTTTCAAACCTTAAATATTCCATACTACCTTCAGAATATCTACTTTGATAACACTTTAAAATATCAACGCTATCAACAAAGGATTCAAGAACCTTCATGTCGTTAATCCAATTATTAACACCGCTTAACTCTCCCGCAATATCTCCTATATTTTTCAAAATCTTTTTTAAATCAAAGAGGCCTATTGGATCAATCCCCACCACCGGATTCCCCCCCACATAAGCATACAGATTCAAATCTCCCCCACCAAACCCAATGGGATCTTCATTTAAAAAACGGCCTGTTTCGGCATTGTAGTATCGTGCCCGCATGTAGAAAAGATTGTCGCCCTCGTCCATCACCCCATAACGTCCCACAAAAGTAAATGGATTGTCGGTCGATCCCTGCCGGGTCATGGCGAAGCCGAAGGGATCCGCATCGTAGGCGTACTGGTCGGTGACGTTGCCGGATTCATCGGTGAGCGCCACAACATTGCCCTGCCGGTCGAAGTGGTAGTAAACGGCCGTGTTGTCGGGCAGAATTCTGGATATGATCCCGAGACCATGGATGTAACAGGCATTCACATTGTTGCTGCCGTCGGTTTCGGCCAATACGTTGGCCATACTGCCCGAAAGATCCAGCACGTAACGGGTGATTACCTCTTCTCTGGTGGCGGCAATGCGGTTGCCGAGGCCGTCGTATTCGAAGCTCCTGGATGCACCCGACACGTTGATTGACTTCAGGCGTCCGGGCAGATCATCGCTATCCCACGTAAAATTGGTGGCGACGCCGTTTCTGGTTTGGCTCAGGAGTTCACCCATATCATTATGGGTAAAGGTCGTGCCTCCCGCGGAAGTAATGCGGTTGTTGGCATCGTGGACATAGCTTTCAGACAGAGCCGGATGCGTCGCAGATATTCCGCCGGTGGTCGTCACCTGCCGCGGCACATCGAGTTCATCAAACTCGTCGACCGTGTATTCGACGATCACGCTTCCATCGGGTTTCTTATTGCTCACGGTTTTAAGCCGGAAATACGCATCGTAGGCGTATTCGACGTATGCGCCGTTGGGATAGGCGATCTTTTTCAAACGCCCTGCATCGGTATAAGAATAAGTGGTGGTTCGATTCTGCCAGTCGCAGACGGTGGATAGCAGATTGCGAAGGTTGTAGTTGTAAGTAACCATTTTATTGCCGGGATATTGGATCGTCTTGAGATTGCCGCCCGGATGATAGGTGTAGTTGACCGTCTGACCAAAAGCATCCGTATAGGCGGTCAGGTTTCCACTGGCATCGTATTGAAAGCTTCCGATCTGGCCGCCGTTGCGTAAAACCGCCTTTAAAAGGCTGTTGGGCCAGTATTCATATTCGTAATAATTGCCGCCGGCGATGGTCCTGTGCGTCATTCGCCCGGCGCCGTCATACGCATAGCTGGTTTCCCGGCTGGTGCGGTCCACCTGCTTCTGAAGGCTGCCGTCCGGATAATAGTCGTGAAAATAATCGATCAGCCCAAGAGGCGTCTTGCTGGACCTCAGGTTTCCAGCCTGATCGAAGCTGTTCTCCCAGGTTCTCTCCATGGCATTGGTCACCCTGGTGCGGCGTGCGGATTCGTCGTAACCGTATTTGGCGATTCTCACGCCCGCCTGGGTGACCGTCTCCACCAGGTCACGGTCCGTGTAATCGTAGTCGGTGACGATGTTTCGGGGATCTTTGATGGTATCCAGGTTCCCGTTGCCGTCGTAGGTATAGGAGGTGACCCGATCGAGCATGTCCTTTGCGGTCTTGACTCGGTTCAGCGGGTAGTAGGTATAGTTGATGCTCACCAGATCGGGATCGGTCCTGGAAAGCAGCCGACCGCCTTCGTCAAAATCGAAGGCGGCGGTTTTTCCCTCGGGATCGGTAATCGTCTGCAGGTACCCATAGGCATCATAGGTGAAGGTCGCAGTGGAGACAATACCGTTCAGATTGTTGGAAGGCGTGGTTACGGATAGGATCTGGCCATTGCCGTCTCGAGTAATGATGGTTTCCCGATCGGTCCCATCGACAACGTGAATAATTTTCTTTACGTTTCCATAGTCATCGTACTCAAATTTAGTGACGTTGAGTGCGGGATCGGTAATTCTGATGAGGTTGTTCGGTTCATTCGGATCATACTGGTAGTTGGTCACCTCGTTTTCCGGATTGACCACTCCGGTGAGATTGCCCGTCGCAGAATTCCAGCTGTAAAACCAGACGAGGCCTTTCTTGTCCTTTATCTGAATGGGGTTTAGATTGTTGTCGTATTGAAGCACTTCGGACAGGTTGTTCAAACCGTCCTTGACGATTCCCAGTTTATATTGTTGGTCGTGGGTCACCGATACGGTCTGGCCCGGGCCGCCAGCAGGCTGCACGATGTACTGGGTTCCCTCCACCGAACCGTTCGGTGTCTGAATCGGCGTGTTATAAATAAGGTGAATGGTCTTTTCGACGTTTTCGCCTGACCCGATCTCAAGGGTGTCCAGTTTATCGCCGTTGTAGTCAGCCGTGATGGTGTTGAGCTCCGGCAGGGTGATCTTCGTGAGCAGGCCGGGGTTGTCGGCATCCTCATACGCATAGGAGGTGATGTTGCCTTCGGCATCGGTGTAGCTGGTCAAACGGCTCATGACGTCATAACCGAAACCGATGCTGCGGTTCAGACCGCCGGCATTCTCCTCGGTGATGCCGCTCAGCCGGTAGCGGTTGGATTCGGAAATCAGGTGGCTGGGGTCGCCGGCAACCGGAATGTAGTGGAATTGATAGGTGCGGTTGGAACCGTCAATCACATGATCCAAGAGTCCTTCTTTAACATCATCATACACCAGTTCGAGTTCGATTCCATTGCGGTCCTTAATTTCCACCAACCGTCCCACGAAAAGACCATCTTCAGGAGCACCCAAAGGCAATGAAGCAAAAGTATAAATTGTCTTATCTTTGGTGGTCAGAATGTACGAACCAAACGTCTTTTGAAGCTGGTTGTATACGCCGGGCGCCGGGGTGTAGGCTGTACCATTGTACACATATAAATCATCCCTGCCATTGCCCCATTTGACGATGGCAATGCCTCCTAAGTCTATGATTCGGATCTGGTAACTGTGGGTCCACCCGGAACCAAGGGGGCCGGCCTCTCCGGAATTGCCTGAATTGTAGGTCCGTGCAAAAACAAAAGGAAGCCCAAAACCTGCAGGATTGGCGAAATCCACATGGTTCCGGTAAGGGACGAAATTACCCGAGGAAAGGTCGACTCCGCCCCTTCTGGCGACCGGCTTTCCGGCCAGCGGAGCGGCGGAAGAATTCCTGGCTGCATAAAAGGCCACCCCCATATCCTGATAGCCGAAGCTCTCTATGGCATTGCTGCGCTCGAATTCGGAAATAGTGTAAAAATGGTCATCGGCCGTGGCGCTATAAAGATGATACATGGGCACTAGATAATCGGCATGATTCGGGTAGACATAGCCGGCTTCCTTCTCATCTTCCCAATCTGGATTTGCAAGGACCGTGTCACGTTCGGTATCGCTGGTGGTGTAGTAGTGGCTTTTGGTTGTTGAATTGTAGAGCCGATGAAGCGGGACGCCGCCTTCAAAAGCGCGATTGGATATATAGGCCTCGACCTTTTCGTAAGTGTAGCCGCTATCCGGCATTGCGTCGCGTTCCACCGGGTTGGTGGTGTAGAAGTGGTCTGTGTCGTCGCTGCTGTAGCCGCGGTAAAGAGGAGAGAGGAATGGAGTGGCGGCAATTTGTGGTTCTACCGTAAAAGTGACCGTATTGCTCGACTGACCAGTGGCGTTGTCCGCGGCATAGTAGCTGTATTCACCCACCGGACAGGCGTCGCACAGCCAGCTGTGGGAATAGGCCCCCGTGCCGTCCGTGGTCTCCGTCGCAGTCGATTCGCCGTCTGGTCCGACAAAATGAAGCGTTACTCCACTGTTCGGAGTGAACCCCGTTCCCGGTTGGCTGAACGTGGTGCCCTGTGGTCCGCTGTTCGGCGACACGCTTACCTGCGGGTTGAGGCCGTACACTGTAAACGTCACCGTATTGCTCCACTGTCCGGTGGCGTCATCCACGGCATAGTATGTATACGTCCCATCCGGACAGGCGTCGCATGTCCAGAAATGTTCATATGCGCCATCTGCTCCCGCTGTTTCGGATGCTGTTGACGGCCCATCCGGCCCGGTAAAGTGCAATGTGACCCCACCATTCGGTGTGAAACCCGTACCGGGCTGTGAGAAAGTTGTTCCCTGAACGCCAGAGGTTGGAGAGACAGTCACTTGAGGACTGACGAGTACGGGTGTCCAACCGGTCGATGAAACGTTATTCGATTCGTTAGTTTCTTGAATATTATTTGATGGATCCAAACGCCAGGTAACCGTGTGAGAAGCATTTGTAACTAAAAAGCCGGTAGGCGCCGATATCGAATAACTGCCTTGTGTTGCAGTGACATTATACTGCGTCCAATACGGACTGCCATCCAGTTCACAAGAAATATTAAAAGGAGCTGATGTACCCTGTCCGACCATACTGTAATCGAAGCTGAAGTAAACCGTCTGACCTACAAATCCACTTGCATTATTACCACTTCCGTCTTTTATGCCGACATTACCGGCTACCAAATCTATTTGATTAAGAATATTGTAAGTGCGAGACAACGAATTATTGCTCTCATTTGTTTCTTTCACTTGATTAACATCATCAAGAACCCATTGGATTGTGTGCTGGTCTGCTGTTACCGTCCAATAGTAGGAATAAGTCTGCGTTGATGGATTATACGTACCGGTAGGGGTTACCGGCGAGTAGCTTGCTGAATAGACTGAGGAACCATCAAGATAGCCATTGATTTTTATTGGGGCATAAACGCTCGCATTATCAACCCTGAACTGAAAATTGATATAGACGTTATCACCGACTTTGGGGCTGGTCAATTCTGTGCCTGGGGTGCTGATGCTTGAGAGCCAGACGCTTACTGCAGCTAAGTCGGGCATAGGATTAACAGAAAAAACAGGTGATGTTGCATAAATTGCGGTGTTAGATTTTTGTTCAACCTTTACGTAATAGCTGTTAATAGGCCAACCCGTAGTATTCAAATCCTGATAACCTGCGGTATTAGTTGTACTTGCAGTAGCATATGGGGTTCCTGAACTATACAATACATAAACATTGACCATATCAGTGAAACCTGTCCATGAGGCCCTGACAGTCTGCCCCACATTCACCGCTGAATAATCAAGCGAGACTGTAGCCGTTCTTCCCTCCACCCCAGTCATGAACAGAACACAAACTGTCAATGTCGCCAGCAGAATCAATTTTACAAAATCAGAAGCCTTGTGGGCCATACCCCCTCCAATTTATCAGGAACCAAAATGATTCAATATGTCGTCAGCTATCAATAAAGCCGATGTCTATAGACAGGTTCAGTGTGAAAGTAGGTACCCCCGCCCAAGAGTTATCAGCAGCATTGGCACAGGGGACATTGTTCAACTCATTCAATTTATTTCCCATTAATTCCGGCCGGGAATTCCGAGGACATCTTATTAATCTTTCCTTTTGGGTCCAGGTTTTTGCGGTTAAAACATTCGGGCCAAAAGGAGTTCCGTTTGTTCAATAAAAAGAAACTTCTCCTAACGGCAATGCAGCCGTTCCGTTGCCGGCAAAACAAGCAGGCCAATCAGCATCGAAACCCATTTGATTCTTCGCATTACCATCGCCTTTCCTTCCAAGTCCGATTTCATCCAAATTGAAATAATATGCATTCTTCGGTTTTAAGCCCGGCAGACAAGACCATGAATTGTTGTGAGTTTCCCACCCATCGTCAAAGGCTTTTGTGGAATTTGAGCAAACCGCGGATTCCGGATAGAGGGGTTCCCCGAGACGGAGTACCGAAATTTTGAAACGATCGGGATTGGTAAAACAGAGGGAATGGAACGCGGGTTCCGGAACTTTGTTGCCGTATCCACCTGAAATAGATGTGTCATCGAACCATCGAGCTTTCGCAGATGCTGTCTTCAATTTTGTCGCCGCAAGGTGTAATATGAAAGCAATTAACGCGCCAATATGGTGAATTTATTAATATCAATTATTACAAGGGGTTACCGTTTGGCAGTTTTCCAAACTGTAACATTTCGTTACAAAAAGCCCCGAATTTGCCCGTTTCCGGGTGTTACGCTTTTACACAATTTCATCAGGCGACAGCATCTGGAACATCAAAAAAAACCGCGCCAACCCAAAAAATTGAGCCCGGTTCACGCGAGCATGATTGCTTGCCCCCAAAGGGGGGCACTTGATGCGTGCCCCCCTTTTTCATCACAATCCATCATGAGCCGATTTCGAGCATGGCCTGAAACCAGCCGTCACACGGCCCGCTCCCCAGGAAAGCAGAGCGGGAGAACGAACGGGGGTTACTTTTCAACATTCTCTTTTCGGCGAGGCCGCGCAAGCGCAAGACAGACCGCCGTCAAGCCGAGGACGGTCAGCAAGACTGCCATCCGGCTCGCCGGGTCCGATCCTTCATCGGCCGCTGCCGAGATAAAACACGAATCTCCTCCTCCGCCTTTGTCTCCATCATCGTCAGAAGCAACTGCCGGACCCACTCCAAACACCGAGAGGTGATCCACGATGAAGGTCGTAGACCCGTTCACATATTCAATGGGCAGCAGGATGTCCCCCAGAGGCACGCGCGATGCTTTGCGCGCAAGCAGATCCCCCAGGCTGTGCGCCTCGTAGATGAAGAAGATTTCATCTTCGAAAGCCCCCTCGGGCACCACGGAAGGATCGAACTTCAAGGTGATCTGAACGCGGTTAATGAACTCATTGCCGACATTCTCGCGCGTTTTTTCCCAGAGAAGCTGAACGTCAACGATCTGCGACCCGGTAATCACGGCGCCGCCGTCCGCATCCACCTCCGTTATCATCAGCACGACGTTGTCGAACACGTCTCCGGTCAGACATCCCGGATGCAATTCAACCACGGTTTTGCCGGATGGAGTTTTAACCAGACCGCCGACGCGCGGATCGATCGTTCCCTTTGCGGGCCCGGAAGCCGACGGGAGATAGGTCCAGGTTTTGGAAGCGAAATAACCGCTGTTTACGTCCCGGTTCTCGCTGACATCCGCCTTGATCGTGATCGTAAAGCTTTCATACGCATCATGCACAAACGAATAGGCGTTTGCGCCGTAAGCTACATCGATTGCCGCGCCGGCGGCATCGCTGACTTCAATTTCACTCGGCGTGCCGTTGAAAAACGCGCCATTTGCGCCGGCCGTGATGGTGACCGCCACCGAGTCATCCTGTCGGGTTCCGCAAACGGATATGATCGTTGCCCTGTACAGGATGATATCCGCATCCGTCTCTTCCAGATCCACATTCTCGATGATCCCGAGCCCGCTGGCAGGATCCAGGATGTAGCCGGTTTTTGCAAACTCGATGGCAAACGGCCCGCTTCCTGCGGACGCCTCGGGAATGGGAATCTCATAGCTTCCAAACAGATCCGCCGCCGTTTCCACGATATTTCCGGCGCTGTCAACGACATACTCGCCGGCTGCCGTTTTTGCTCGAACGACAACGGGTTTGCCGGCATAGGGCGCCGGATCATCATCGAGCGTGACAAAACCCGAGATGGTTCCGCCCGCTCCCATGGGTTCAAGAACGATCACGTTGTCGGCCAGAATTCCATCCGAGGTCACGATCCTGTCCAGGTACCCATCCTTTTGCACCGAGAACTGGTAGGTCGCGCCGTTGTTCATCAGCTCGGGCAGCGCAAAACTGCCGTCGGCATTTGAAACGGCGAAGACCGCCGGATCATGGAGCGCCCGAATGTCGGCGCCTTCCACGGGTGATCCGGCCGGATCCTCAATGGAACCGGCATAGGTTATCATCGGCACGACGGCAAAGGTTCCCGACCAGAGCTCATCGAGTTCCGCTTCGATCAGCCGGTTCACGTCGGCGTTGTTTGATGTCGCATCCAGGCTGACATAAACCCTGAACAGCACCACGGCGGGTATGCCATCCGTAAAGGCGAAGTCGTTGGTTGCGTCGCCCGGAGAGGCGCCCGTAAACGCGCCGCAAGTATAAACCGTTACCCCGATTCCGCTGTTCGGATCGACGGCGGCGAAGTTGTAAACCGCTGCATTGGGACCGCCCAGCACGGTAAAGGTATCCGCGCCCTGATCATCTCCATAGGTTCCGCGATCCTTGTAATCCGATGCGGCAAATTTTCCGGCGATCAGCTTCATCGGAACGCGGACCTTGATCGTTGCGACCGTCAGATCGGCATTGGCCGAATCCGACAGTTGCACCAGATAAATTCCCGCGCCGGAAGCGGCAAACAGCGCCTCCGGATCGATATCGTAAGCCGCGCCGGTTCCCGTGCAGACCGGATTTTCAGCATCGATCCAGTCGAACACCCTCCACCGGTAATCCCTTGTTGCATCGGACGCCGCCAGGGAAAAAGTCGCGCCGAACGTCAGAAGCGGGTAGGTGGAAGGAACGCCGTCCTGATAGCCTTCGGGCGTCCCGATGATGGCAACCGGCCCATGAATCGTTACCGTATGCGCCGCCTGCACGTTGGCAAAGGCTTTATCCACAGCGGTAATCACAACGGCCTGGCTGCCGGACGCCACATTCGGCGCCGTAAAGTTTCCGTCCGCGTCGATCGTTCCGGCATCGGCCTGCCAGTTCACCTGGCCGTCTTTTCCGCCGGTTGCGGTAAATTTCGCCGAAGCCCCCGAGTTCAGGGCGACCGGACCGGCAATGACGATCGGACTGACGACCTCGATCTGGGCGGAAACCGCACGGAAACCGTTGTCCGCCGCAAAGGCGCCGTGGACTGCGTCGATAACCGTTATCTGGCAGGTTCCGGCGCCGATCGTTGCAATCTCGCCGGTATCCTCGTTGACGGTCAAAACGCCGGCATTGCTGCTCTGGTATTTATACACGCCCGTTGCTCCGGCAACCGCCATCAAGTCTGAAGGCACGCCCTGATTCGCGTCATAACCGACATTTCCCGCCGGAGAGGCGATCTGAACCGGCTCAAAGGTCGTGATTGTCAGCTCGTAATAAACCTGGCTGTTGCCTGCATCTGCCACGCGAATCACGGCGGCGTCCCCGCTCGTTCCGCCGGAGATGGTTGAGGGCGCCGTAAAGGCAATTGTCTCGCCCGAGGTTGCCGAAAGAGACCCGCCCCCGCTTTGAATCGACCATGTGTAGGCCGCCGCGCCCACGGCGGTTATATTCGCCATATGGGGATCGCCGCTGGTCACCAGGGCTGAAGCATCCGCCGTGGCATTCAGCGTACTTTCGGTCACCGTAACCGTTCCGCTGGCATCCGATATACCCCCCAGGCTGCTCGTCGCCGTGACGGTTCCCGTGCCCGCCGTGGTCGCCGTCAATACTCCGGTATCCGGATCAATCGTGCCGATCCCGCCGCTCACGCTCCAGGTGATCACACCTGTATCCGCCGCATTGCCGCTTGCATCCACGCCGCTTACCGTAAACTGCTGGGTTGCGCCGGCCGCCAGCGTCGCCGTATCCGGACTCACCGTAAGGGCCGACAATGCGCCCGACGTTACCGTGACCGTACCGCTGGCATCCGAAATGCCGTCTATGTCGCTCGTCGCCGTGA
>JAXGZF010000004.1:0-481904 GCA_040771865.1 Desulfobacterales bacterium | reverse complement strand
CTCCAAGGTGGTCGCTGAATGCCCGGTGAAGATCACGCGCGGCCTTGCGGGTATTGACGACAATCAGGGCTTGGTTGACACCGCGCTCCGATACTGAAGTGGCGATTTCTTCCCATGAAATTCTTTCATCCGTTTCAGGCCATCGATAAGTCACCCTGCGTAAAGATGCAAAGTGTTCTCGCGCTGTTTCCGGTGGAACTATGGAGCGGACATGATCAAGCCCGGTCGGCAAATCATCGCTTTTATGCAGAGCCGGCTGGGTAGCTGTGCAGAAGACCATCGAACACCCATAAGGCCTTTGGGGATTCGCCAATTCAGAAAGGACGTGCAGAATCGGCTGGAGCATGAGCGGCGGCAGTGTCTGGATTTCGTCAAAAATAACAATGGACTGAGCAATGTTGTGGAGTTTGCGGGCCTTGGCTGGACGGCGCGAGAAGAGTGATTCGAAGAACTGTACACTCGTGGTTATTATAATAGGAGCATCCCAGTTTTCGGCCGCCAGGCGCCGACGTTCGGAAAGGCTGTCATAGAACGGTTCGACCTCCTTCTTGTTTTTCTGCTTCCCTGCCGGCTCCGGCTCGTCTTCCACTTGGGAATGATGTTCCAGGACCATGCGCCCTTTTTTCAACTCATCGGACTCGAAAATATCCCGGAGTTCCTTGGCGGTTTGCTGAATAATGCTGAGATAGGGGATTACCACAATGATGCGCCGGAAATGATTGCTTTCCGGAGCGGATTTTTTATGGTGGGCAGCGTGGCAAAGGGCGAATAGTATGGATGCCAATGTCTTGCCGCCGCCGGTCGGGACAGTTAGAGAAAACAGCCCCCGTTCCTTGGCAGCGGCTTCCCGGCAACAGGCACCCACTTCCTGCCGAACGGTCATGACTTCTTTGGAAGCCTTTCCCTCAGATATTGCCTTATGAGCCCGTTCCCTCAGTTCGTCTTCCAGACGCGGCAGTAAGATTTCGGGAGCAAACGATTCCCACCGCCTGGCCTCAATTTTTTTATCCCCATCTGACGCATGTTCCTCTGTATCAAGACGGTCCGCATCGATTAAGGCGCTGAATAGGAAACGAGTAAAAAGATCAGTGGCCAACCAACCGTTTCCTTTGTTGCCCGGGAAGAATTCAAGCTCCTTGAGCCAGTCCGGCAACATCCCCGACGATGTTGGAATTGTAAAGTCAGGGTCTGTTTCTCTGATTTTTTCCAAACACATTTTGACCTTTTCATTGTACTTGCCTGCGGATTGGTCGACATTACCACGGTTATGGAGTCCTGCATGATGGCCATTGACAGCGATTGCAATCGGCCACTGAGCTGGGTTGCATCCATAGAGGGCATGGGCAGCGGCATGGTGAGCATGGGGTTGTTTTTCACCATCTTTTTCGTTTGAATTGATACGTTTCTGAAATTCAGATTCGGCCTTACCGATATCATGTAGGATACCGGCAACCTTCCCCTGTATTGAAGCATCAAACGCCGCTGCAAAACTTTCCGATTTTTGGCTCACCCCTTCTAAATGGGAAATCAATGATTGATTTTTATGGGCCAATAATTGTTCCATGATCCCTCCTTTTACCGTTTTAAAAAGGTTGAGCACGAATTTAAACCGAAATTCCAACTGGGTGTTTAATCACATTTACCTTATCGCCGTTTGTCGATGACTGAAGCCGATTCCGATTATAGGAAAACCTGAATCCACTCATATCCGGCCCTTGCAAGCCTCCTGTTTGATTAGAAACCGATCCTCAGCTGTGGTTTTTCTTCTTCCTTCAGCCCTGCCGGATTGCTTCGAACACCACCTGAAACTGTCCATCATATTTTCGTTCTATTCCCTCAATTTCCCGAGCAACGTCCAGACGTGGAACCGATCCCACAATGCCAGATGATTCGACATGCGGCCTCCGAAATCGTCGACAAGGATTCTTGTTTGCTTTAAAGCCCTTGGATGGCGCTTTCAGCGGTCCGCGATCTGAGCGCAACGCCTGAAACCAGCAGAGCTGGCAGACCCTTGAGCAATTTCCTTCGAGTAATGTTCATTGCTTCCTCCGGGGTGATGTTTATGGAATATGGGGCCATCGTACGATGTGCATCATACTCCCCTGCCCCGGACATATAGCGTCCCAGGTTCAAAATATTTTTTCACATCGCCTGAATTTTTCCCAAAAGGCCCAAATTTATTCATTCGGCTGTTTTTCATACAAGGCCGTCAACCGCCGGGCCTCTTCGGCCACCTCGTCTCTCAACTCCGCCGGGCCGATCACCTCCACGTCCGCGCCGAACTGAAGTATGCGCATTCGGATTTCCCGGAAATCAGCCGCCGGCAAAGTCATTTCCAGGCTTCCGTCGGCAAGAGTTTGCATTTTCTGGTCCGGATGCCAGCTCTGTTCGCGGACCCATCCGGCCCGAAAGGGAGTAAACCGCAGCGTCACTTCCACCAGGTCGTTTCCCTGAAAGATGCCGAAGCCCCCTTCGAGAAGATGGTTCCAGACCGGAGCGGGCTTCTTCTCGAACGGCTCGTCCAGAACCGCAAGATCGCTGATGCGGGCCAGGTAGAACTTCCGCCAGTCGTTTCGCATTCGGCACCAGGCGATCAGGACCCAGCTGGCCATGTAGTGCTGGAGGTGGTGCGGCTCGACGATGCGTCGGGTCTGCCACCCGGCCGGCGAACGATAGGTGAATTCAAGGGGTTTGCCGCAAAGCAGGGCGTCGGCGGTTTTTTGAAAGATTTGGGACTGGGTTGGAGAATAGGCGTTCCAGACGGCGGAAAAGGATTCGTCCATCGCGGTTTCGGTCAGCCCCGGATGGCCGGCCTGGGCTAAAAGCTTCCTGCCGAACATCTGAATGGACCTGCTGATCATGCCGTCGGCGGAACGGGAGAGCAGGCGTTTTGCCAGCAGGATGGAGAGCACCTCCTCCGGGCTCACCTGAAGCCGGGGAAGTTCGAAGGAATCCTGCGTATAGTAGTACCCCTTGCGGACAGGACAGTATTCCAGGGGGGCGCCGATACGGTCTCGCAAAAAATTGATGTCCCTCCGGGCGGTCTTGGAAGACAGTTCGAAGTGTTCGGCCAGGCGGCTTGCGTTGGGATATTTCGCGGCCCTTACCTGGGAATCAAACCAGCAGAAACGCTCCCATACCAGATGGTTCGACATACGGCCTCCATCAAAGAACAATGCCTGCTGAAATATACCAATCGTCGGGCGGCGTCTTCAAGCCGCGATGCGAAAATGCATGCGGAAGGCGCGGGTCGAACAGGGGTGGTTCATGGAAAGCCCGGCGCGAAAACCAGATTAAGTAATGGTTAGCAAAGAGTTTTATGTAGAACCTAAGAGCGCGGCTGTCAATGAAAATCGGCCGGCGCAGGCTGTTTTCCTGAACATCGATTATGCAATGCGGATTAGCAACGGAGTTCTGAATGATTCGATGCGGCAAAGGGCCGCCGCTCTGGGGCCGTAGATCGAATAATTGGCAGGCTTTTGAAAAAACCTGCTTCCGGCTGTTTTATGAACCTCAAGGGCGCACAGTTCACGAAGGCATTGCAGAGAATACCTTCGTTTCGATCTTTGCTTCGGGGTGAATCAGCTCTCTTGAATCTTCGCGTCCTTCGGCTGCTTCGGGGCGGACGGCTTCTGCAAGGCCTCCGGCTTTTTGCGGATTTTTCGCGGGGTTGCCGAAAGCGCCGATTTTTTGTTTTCCTCGTACAGGGCGGCAAAATTATAAGGGGGCAGATTCAGGGCGGGCAGGCTGGCGCGCCGGGTCAGGTCGGCCACGGACTCTCGAATATAGGCAAACATGATGGATGCGCAATGGATGTGGGCGATGCGCTCCAGTTCTTCTTTCCGGGGTTTTTCTTCGAACACGAACGAACCTTCCCAGGCGACGGAAAACCGGAAAGGCTGCTGATCGGAAACAGAGGAAACCGAGACGAGCACGCGGATGCTTTTTTCCTTGATCTGCTGATATTTGATCTCGACGTTCTGCGGAATTTCGACCGGCTTTCCGCTTTCCCATTTGAACTGACGGTTGAGTGAAAAATGAGCCTCGACCAGGCGAATCGAGCCGATCTGGAATCTAGAAGCCATAACCGACCTCCCCTGTTTCAAAGGTCCTGCCCGCCAATCGATAGGCATTTTTGTTTCTCGCATCCTCGATGTAAACGACCTTGGCCGATTCCTGAACCGGCCGTTCCTTTCTTTGAATGATCCTGAGCGTTTCCGGATAGGCATCCAGAATGCGCAGAAGGTTGTCCATGCCCCGGCTCTGGCATACCTGCCCGGACTCGTAGCGGGCCACGCTTTTCAGTCCGCCGCCGATGATGTCGGCCAGCTGCTCCTGGGTGAGGCCAAGCCTGGCGCGGATTTCCCTGATCTGCTGACCGGTCAGAAGGCCGTCGACCTTGCGCTGAAAATCCTTCAATATTCTGCCCGAGGCTTTCAGAGACCCGGCGTCGACGACGGACTCTCCGCATGCATCGCACACCCAGGTCGCGTAATCCGGAATCGTCCGGGTCTGCCCACGGTATTCAAAGGTTTCGGTTCCGACATGCCGGGTCAGCGTACCGGCGCCGCAGACCGGGCAATCAAGCTTTATCCTGTTCATCTTTTCCCTCGTCTTTTTTCATCTGAATCAGAACGGCTTTCCGGCTGTCCGAAGACAGCTGCAATTTGATGTAAAGGGCATTATCCTGGTCATCCTGGTACCGGTACACATCCTGCCAGATCTTGTGGCTGCCGTGTATGGTCATGGACTTGTAGAAGTGTTCGGGACCCAGGCGGTTAACGACCGAAAGAATATCCTCCTCATCCATGAAACCCATGGCGACAGCCCCTTTCCGCGCCGTTGCGGTGATAACTCTCGCCGTACCGCGGCGGAAAAGCTGCTTGAATGCATTCAAATCGGTGTGGGGTTTTCGTTTATTCATTCCGTTTCAATAAGTATCATTATGATACATTGCTTTTCCTGTCAACCGGTTTATGAAAAAATTTTCAAGGTTCCGCCTCGCACTCGGGCGGGTGTTGTCCGGTTCATTTCCGCGGGCGGGAAAACAGGATTATTTTCGCCGGAATATGCTGCGCGCCGCGTTGATCAGCGTGACGGCCCCGGCGATCAGAAACAGGCCGCCAAAGCTGCCGAACGGGCTCAGAGCGCCGATCACCGTCAGGGCCAGGCCCAGAACCAGAACAAACCATGGGTTCATCGCTGCGGTTCTCCGTAGTTCATGTCAGGCTGGTGAAGGTTTTCTTTTCCTGCCGGGCGATTCCCCGCAAAAGTCTTCCGAGGATGTCCGATCCGGTGATGATGCGCTTCATGTCCGCAGTCCAGTACAGAATGATGTCCTGGTCGACCACGTCGTCATCGGCCCGGGTGGGGTATACCCGAAGGCGAAGAATCGTTTCCCCCAGGCGGGTCTTTTCGTCCCGAATCACGATCGGCCGGTGGCAGTAATGATAGGGGTCGAAGGTCTTTTTTTCAAACAACGCGTCGCGAATGAACTTGTCCGCGTTGAGCACCGCGCAGGGCACTCCGGCGGCGTTGACCAGAATCACCCACTTCATTCGGGAGGCCTGTATTTTTTTGAGAAAGGGATCCTTCGGGCTGTGCGCCATACTGGGAAAGACCGGCATGTTGTCCTTGAACGGCACGGTCAGAATGCTTCGCGGATCGACGGCCTCCCCCTCGCTGATCACGGGAATGTCGTCCAGGGCCAGAAAATTGATCGCCCCGGTGCCCTCCACCTTTCCGATGTCGGAGTGCTCGGACTCGATGTGAACCTGAATCAGATGGTGAAAATCCTTTTCCTGAAAAAAAGAGATCGCCTCCGGTCCCAGCCATCGGTCCAGAAGCATCGCCGTGGGCCTGGCCACGGGAAACAGCAGAATCTGATAAATTCGAAGAACCGGGGCAAAAAAAGACGCGCATCGAACCGCGTAACGCGAAAAAAATGCCTGGGGCAGAATCTCGCCCAGCAGGGTGATCAGCACGGTCGAAAACAGAAAGGCCGCCACTCCGGAGAGCAAGGAGCCGGAAAGCAGGGCGAGCAGCACGTTGACGCTGACGTTTCCCCAGAGAATGGTGGTCAGCAGAAAATTGGCGTCTTTCCGAAGCGTAAGAACCTTTTTTGCATCGATGCTGCCGCGCGCGGCTTCGACCTCCAGCCGAAGACGGCCCACGCTGAAAAAGGCCAGGTTCAGCCCGGAAAACATTCCGGCCTGGGAAATGCAAAACAGGATTCCCGTCCAGGTGATGATTGTCATCAGGTTTCTCCGTCGATCTTCCGGTCCTCAAGGAAACGGTCGCACCGGGGGCACCTGCCGGCATGAATACCCGCATCTCCCTGCCAGCCGCAGTGGGGGCAGACCGCCGTCCGGCGCTGGCGGCGGGTATTCCGCTGCTTCCATCTGTTCAGAACCCCTCTCAGAACATAGTAGAGGATCACAACGATCAGTACGACCCGTGCGACGGTGATCAGGACCCAGACCGTGTATTCTCCGAAAATTTCCGTATCCATGGCGCATCTCCCTGAACGCTGCTCGAACCGGCCCGAGGGCACCGGCCCTCAGAATGGCCGAACGGCCCTTCTGAAAATCAAAATACCATGAATGTTTTGTTTTCGACAGCTGGATGTGAATGGCCTAGGCGGAACCGGGAGAATGGTCGTGATCCGGCAGAATGTCCTCGACCTGCCGGATCATCGGAAACAGATAGCCTGCCAGGCCGGTCAGTGCCGCCAGAATGCCGCTGAACACGAACAGCAGGGCCATGCCGGCGCCGGGGCCCGACCCCGTCAGCCATTTGAACGCCGGTTCGAGAAAACCGCCCGCAGCCATGGCCGGCTCCAGCACCTGATCCGACAGGGGGCCGGCCGCCAGGCTGGCCAGGGGCAGCACGGACAGGGCGATAAACTGGCGGGCGGTGAACACCCGGCCCTGAATGTGGGGCGGCACCTTGGCCTGCCAGATCGCCTGGTTGCAGCCGTAGCTCATCGGGCTGAAGAAAACGCCCAGAAAGGCGCCGGCCATCCAGACCGGCGCGCTTCGGCCGATTCCGAGCACCAGGTCGCCCAGAATGCCCGAGCAGAACCATCCCAGCAGCACGCCGTGAATCCGCCGCCGCGAACCGCCCCAGAGGCCCATCGCCAGCCCGCCGATCACGCCGCCGACGGCGCCGGTGGAAAGCACGGTTCCATAGACCAGTTCGTCGTTTCCGGTTCGGGCCAGAATCATGGGCGCCATCACCGCAAAGGACAGCCCGCTGAAAAAATTGGCGCCCAGAAAAACTGTCTGAAGCCCCAGCAGGCTTTTGCGCGAAAATATGTATCTGAAACCGAAGAAAATCTGCTGAACCCATTTTTCTTCCGGATCCGGGGAGCTGTCCGGAAAGACCGGCTGGGGAATGCGAACGAACATCAGGGCCGCGACAGCCAGAATCGCGGTCAACAGGTCGATGACCAGTATGCCTTCCAGCCCCAGGGGGCCGATCAGGGCGCCGGCGGCAAGGGGTCCGAATACATAGGATGCGTTGCTCCCCATTTCCAGCATGCCGCTGGCCCGGGCGTACTGATCCTTGGGCAGCATCAGGGTGACGACCACCGAACAGGCGGGCCACTGGAACCCCTGAAATGCGCCGGCCAGAAAGGAGGTGAGATACAGGTGCCACATCTCGAGGCGGCCCGCCGCATGCAGCGCCAGAACCATCAGGGTGATCGCCGCCGCCGCCAGATCGCTGACCATCAGCATCAGCTTCCGGTTGCTTCGGTCCACTACGACGCCGATAAACGGTCCGAACACAACCATGGGCAGAAGGAAGAAAAAGCCGATCAGGGCCAGGGGCGTGGCTTTCCCGGTGGTTTCATAGGCCCAGAGCGTGAGGGCGAAGGTGGTCATCGCGGTGCCCAGAAGCGATATGAACTGGCCGGTCCAGACGACCGCAAACCCCTTCATGCCGGAATGCGCACGCTGCATAGAACCGAATCCTCTTCAGACCGACGGGTCTCGCGAACCCTCAGCCGGAACAAAATTTTCCGGTCTTACTCTTCCGTGGCGTATATTTCTCGAAGCCGTGCCTTGACGATCTTTCCCGACCCGGTCTTGGGCAGAGCGTCGAGGAACGTGATGTATTTCGGAACCTTGAATCGGGCCAGTCCTTCGCGGCAGTAGCGGATCAGGTCCCTCTCGGTGAGTTCGGCGCCCTGCTTCCGTACGACCAGGGCTCGGGGCACCTCTCCCCAGCGCCTGTCCGGAACCGCGATCACGGCGCACTCCAGAACCTGGGAATGGGTGTAGAGAAAGTTTTCGATCTCCACCGAAGCGATGTTCTCCCCGCTTCGAATGATGATGTCCTTGGACCGGTCCACGATGAAAATATAGCCCTCTGAATCGACATTGGCCAGGTCCCCGGTATAAAAATACCCGTCTTTAAAGGCCTCGGCGGTTTCGGCCGGAAGCTTCCAGTAGCCTTTCATCACGTTGTCTCCACGGACGATGATCTCGCCGACGGTTTTGCCGTCCCGGGGCACATCCTGACCGTGTTTGTCCACCACCCGCAGATCCACGCCGACCACCTCGAGGCCCGTTCGAGTGATATGCCCGAGCCGGTCCTCAAGGGGCAGATCGCTCAGGGTGTCCTTGAGATTGCCGACCGTCAGCAGGGGACAGGTCTCGGTCAGGCCGTATCCGGAGATGTACTGGCACCCGAGTTTCTCCATCATCCGCCGGGCATTGGCCGGAGACATCGGCGCGCCGCCGACCATGACAAACTTGAGGCTCGAAAGATCGAACTGCTCTATGCCGGGCGTATCGAGCAGGCAGTTGATCATGGTGGGCACCATCATGGCGCAGGTCACCCGCTCATCCTGCATTTTCTGAAGCACGGCCTTGGGCCTGAACTGCCGGTTCATGATGTGCCGGCCCCCCTGATAGGTGACCGACCAGATGAAAAACGCATCGGCCAGATGAAACAGCGGGGCGATGTGATGCCAGACAGTGGAATCCTCGAATTTGAACGAGATAATCGTGGAAAGCGCGTTGGCGTAGACATTCCGGTGGGTCAGCATCACCCCCTTGGGACGTCCCGTCGTGCCGCTCGTATAGTACAGGTTGAGCATGTCGTTTTCATCGTCCGGCTCGGTGATGATCGCATCGGCGCTCTGAGCGGCGAGAAGGTTTTCGTACGTGCCAGCCATCCAGGAAGTGTCCGCCTCGCCCTCGGCGATGAAGAAATATTTCACCGTTCTGGTCCGGGTCCTCACCTGGTCCATGACCGGCTTGAAATCCGCATGGAAAACGACGGCCTCGGCTTCGGCGTCGTCGAGAATATAAACGTACTCGTCCGCGGATAGCTGGGTGTTCAGCGGAAGCAGCACGCGGCCGGACTGGGCGGCGCCGAAGTACATCTCCATGTAGCGGTGTGAGTTGTAATCCAGCATGGCGAGCCTTCCGCCCGGTGGAATGCCCAGATTGTAAATCGCATTGGTCACCTGGTTGACCCGCTTTGCTACCTGTCTGTATGTCAAACGAATTCCGCCGTCGACCACGGCGGTTTTTTCAGAATAAAGCTTTACCGCACGTTTCAGTATGCGAATCGGCGTCATCGGAACCTGCATGTGTCGTCCTTTCTCTGGCATTAAAATAAAACCGGTCGTCCTGCGTTCGAAAATCAAATCCGTCTGGGCCGCAACCTACATGAATTTCATAAACAAGAAAAGTAATTTCGAGGCAAATGATACGCAAAAAATATTTTTTTAATGGTCATTTATATTGATTTTATGCGCAAAACAGTTTAGTGAAATAAAATTAGTTATTCTGCCGTTAACGGCGGACGGTTTTTGCCGAGGGAAGAGCGCTGCGCCACGGCGCTGACCCCCGGTCGAAACCCTGTTTTTAATCAGGAAAGGAGAGGTGCGTCACTATGGCAAACGGCATCGTGAAATGGTTCAACGACCAAAAGGGGTACGGGTTTATCGAACAGGAAAACGGACCGGATGTTTTTGTTCATCATTCCGGCATCAACGCAAAAGGATTCAAGTCGCTAAAAGAAGGCGACCGTGTTACGTTCGATGTGTCCGAAGGGCAGAAAGGCCCTGCGGCAATCAACGTTACGGTTGTCTGATCTTATCTTTGCTAAAATAAAAGGCGCGCCGGTTTAAACGGCGCGCCTTTCTTTTTTTGAATTCCGCAAAGAAAAAAGCGGCCCTCATTGAGGGCCGCTTTTATACCTTATTTATATCCTGAAGGCGTCAGGCTGCCTCGGTTTTATCCGGATTGTAGCAGAACTGGCAGCAGTTCAGGCACCGATGGGATTCACGAGTGGCCTCTTCCTCGGTAATGCAGAGGTCCGTTTCATCAAAGGTCTTGATCCTCTCTTCGACTTCCAACTCGGGCATCTTGACGCGCGGCGTTGTGATGATGCCCGGCACCTTGTCCATGATCGAGCCGTCGATATGCCGCTTGAACAGAGAGTTCGGGGGCGGCGTCACCTTCTGGCCGTTCAGATACAGATGAATGGAACGCGCGGCCCTTCGGCCGCCGCCGATGGCCTCAACCACCAGGGAAGCGCCGGTCTGGGCGTCGCCTGCTGCAAACACATAAGGAATGTTGGTCTGCAGCGTTTCCGGATGCACGGCGTCGATGGTCTTCCACTTGGTGATCTGGAGCTCCGCCATGCGCTTGCCGGGTTCCTGCTGAGCAAAGGAAACATCCGGGCCCTGGCCGATGGCCGAAACCAGCATGTCGCATTCCAGAACGGTTTCAGAACCCTTGATCGGAACCGGTCTTCTTCGTCCGGAAGCATCGGGTTCGCCGAGCTCCATCTTGATGAATTCGATGGCCTTGACGTTTCCGCTTTCATCGCCGATCACCCTGGTGGGAGCCGCCAGGAAGTGGAACTTGATGTGCTCGTGCTCGGCCGCCTCGATTTCCACCATGTTGGCGGGCATTTCAGCGCGGGTCCGGCGATAGAGCAGGGTCACCTGGTCGGCGCCCAGCCGCTTGAGCGTTCTGACGCAGTCGATGGCCGTGTTGCCGCCGCCGACCACCACGCACTGCTTGCCGATCGGAATATCCGTATGTTTGTCTTCGTTGGTCTGCTGATCCAGGGCGAACCGGGTCAGGAAGCTGATGCCGGTATACACATTGCCCAGGTTTTCGCCTTCAACGCCCAGATCGTAGTCCCTCCAGGCGCCGATTCCCAGGAAGATCGCATCGTAGCCGGCCGCCACCAGGGAGGTCAGATCGTAATCCTTCCCCAGCCGCACGTTCATCTTGGCCTCGATGCCCATCTTGAGGAACCCGTCGCATTCCCACTTCAGAACCTTCTTGGGCAGACGGTATTCGGGGATGCCGTACCGGATCATGCCGCCGAGCTCCGGCATCATATCGAAGATCGTCACGCTGTGCCCGAGACGGCGGAGGAAGAACGCGCAGCTCAAACCGGCCGGACCGCCGCCGATGACGGCGACCTTCTTTCCGGTGTCCGGAGCGCAGGAAACAGGGAATCTTCGGCCGGAGTTCAGCTCGTAGTCGGCCACAAACCGCTTGAGCTGGTTGATGGAAACGGCCTCATCCTCGACACTGCGGCGGCAGTAGGTCTCGCAGGGATGGGGACAGACCCGGCCGCAGGAAAGGATCAGGGGGTTTCTCTCGCGAAGCGTCTCGACCGCGCCCTCGTAATCTCCGTTCCGGATCTGGTCGATGTACTTCGGAATATTGATCTGGGCGGGACATGTCTGCGCGCAGGGCGCCAGCCGGCCGTCGTCCTCATTGAATTCCAGCAGCCGCTGAGACATGGTCCGAACCTTCATGATGCTCTTGGGGCAAGCCCGTTCGCAGGCGCCGCAGCCCACGCATTTTTCCGCGATCACCACCGGAAAACCATCCGGTCCGATCTCAAGCGCGCCGAAAGTGCAGGCCTTGACGCAGTCGCCCAGACCCAGGCAGCCCACATGACATTCTCGCTGCCCGCCGTAAAGAGCAGCCAGAGCCTGGCAGCTGGCAACGCCCATATATTCAAAACGATTGTCCGCACGGTCTCCGCCACGGCAGTAATTATAGGAGCGGATAACTTCCGCGCCGCCGACTTCCAATCCCATGACCGCCGCAACCTTGGTCGCGGATTCCACGCCGCCGACGATGCAGACGTTGGCCGCTGCCGCACCGGTGACGACGGCCACCGCGGCCGCCGAGCAGCCGGCATAGCCGCATCCGCCGCAGTTAGCGCCCGCCATGCAGTTTTCAACCTGAGCAATTCTGGGATCTTCGTAAACATAGAAGACTTTGGACGCTGCGGCCAGAACGACGCCGCAGACGCCACCTAATCCCACCATAAAAAGTATCGCTTCAATCACAATGGCCTCCTTGTATTGTTATCCCGGTAACGGGAGAATGATCAGACCATTCCTTTAAATGCGTAAAATGTCAGGGCCAGCATGCCGGCCGTGACCAGACCGATGGAAGTGTCCTGCAGCGGCTTGGGCACCCGGGCCAGAAGAATGCGTTCCCGCACCCCGGCGAACAGCACCAGCGCCAGGCCAAAACCGGCCGCGTAGCTGATCGAGGTAATCAGCGAGGTCACAAAATTGTATTCCTCGTTGATATTGATCAGGCACACGCCCAGAACCGCGCAGTTGGTGGTGATCAGGGGCAGGAAGATTCCCAGACCCGCGTACAGGGCCGGAATGCTTTTTTTCAGGAACATCTCCACGAACTGAACCAGAGCTGCAATGACCAGAATAAAAGCGATAGTGCGTAAATATTCAAGCCCCAGGGGTCTCAAAAGAAAATACTCCGTCACCCAGGTAATGATGCCGGCCATCACCAGCACGAATACAACCGCCATGGCCATGCCGGTTGCAGTCTCCATCCTCTTGGAGGTGCCGAGAAACGGACAGTTTCCAAGGTACTGGGCAAGGAGAATATTGTTAACAAATATGCAGCTTATTGCAAGAAGGATATAATCCATGGTTTTCTCCTCTTATTTCTTGCCGAGTATGTTCATAACACACAGCATCAATCCCAGGCACACAAAGGCGCCCGGCGCCTGAACCATGAAAGTGAAGGGCTGGAAGGCATCCGGCATGATCTGAGCGCCCAGCAGGGTGCCGTTTCCGAAGAGTTCTCGGATCGCGCCCAGAGAGGCCAGCGCCAGGGTAAAGCCGATTCCGATGCCCAGGCCATCGGCCGTAGAAGCCAGAACGCCGTTTTTGTAGGCAAACGCTTCGGCCCGGCCCAGCACGATGCAGTTGACGACGATCAAGGGAATAAAAATACCCAGCGTCAGGAACAGGGGGTAGGTATAGGCCTGCATGAGCAGCTCGACCACGGTCACGAAGGTCGCGATCACCACGATAAAGCAGGCGATGCGGACCTTGGCCGGAATGATGTTGCGCAGCATCGAAACCAGGATGTTGGAGCCCACGATCACGAACGTGGTAGCAAGCCCCATGCCTATGCCGTTCTCCACCGACTTTGTGACCGCCAGCGTGGGGCAGAGGCCAAGCACCAGCCGAAAAGGAGGTATCTCGTCCCACAGACCTTTGGTAAATTCTTGGACTATTGTCTTTGCCATCTTTATCTCCTAAAATTCCTGAAGTTTCTGAGCGATTTGAGTTTTGAGACGCGCATACACGGTGCTGGCTTCGGTCAAAGCGCCTGAAACGCCTCGAGAAGACACCGTAGCACCGCTGATGGCATCCACCTGCCCGCCATCGTTCTTGACCTTGAAATCGCCTTTGAGTTCCATGCCTTTGAACTGGCCCGAGAATTTCGGGTCGTCCTTGGTCTTGGAACCCAGGCCCGGGGTTTCACTGTGGGTGGTCACCTGGGCGCCGACCATTTTGTCGTCACTCACATTGACGCCGACCATCAGGCCGATATCGCCGCCGAATCCTTTTCCATAGGTTTCAAAAGCAACGGATTGGGCCTTGCCGTCGATCTTGGCGACAAAAAAGGTTCTTTCGATGTCGCCGTCCTTAAGCTTGAAGCGGTCGGCGATCGGGTCATTGCTCGCGGCGCTGAAAATTGTCTTGATCGCCGGCCCCTTGACGAAGGTCAGCTGCTGGTTTTCTATTTGTTCCTTGGTTCCGTTTCGGAGGGATGCGAGAAGTCCGCCGGAAACCAAACATAAAACCGTAAGCACAACAACCATTTTGATTAATTCACGCATGTTAGACAACCTTTCCTATGGCTTTAGGCCGGATCTTGTCCAGAACCGGGCTGAGAAGGTTGGCAACCAGAATGGCGTATATCACGCCGTCCACATAAGCCCCGATGTTTCGAATCAGAACCGTCATCAAGCCGGCAAGCAACCCATAAAGAATCATGGGAACGAAATTGACCGGCGATGAGGAATCCTCTGTAGCCAGAAAAAATGCGCCGATCAGGGTGTAGCCGGAGAGCAGGTGAAAAACCGCTCCGGCGTATTTGGATGAATCCGCCATGTTGAAGAGCAGGGCCGTGACAAAAACGCCGACCAGGAAGGACACGGCGATCTCCCAGCGGATGATTCCGCGGATGATCAGGTAAATGCCGCCGATGATCAGTCCGAGCCCGAAGGTCGCTCCGATGCCGCCGATCTGCTTGCCCATCATCAAATCGCCGGCGTTAAGGCCGCTGACGGCCGATACGCCGAAGGCCTTGAGCGCGGCCAGCGGGTAGAACATCGAAAAGCTGAAGTCATAGTTGACATAAGCTTCGCTGAAATCGAGAACATTGCCCCAGGAAAGTCCCAGAATCGCCACCGCCACCGCCACGGGGTTGAAGGAATTCCCCCCGATGCCGCCGTAGATCATCTTGCCGACCACGATGGCCAGAAAGGTTCCGACCAGCACAAACCACCACGGCGCCGTCGCCGGCAGCAGCATGGCCAGTAAAAGGCCTATCACCGCGGCATTGCCGTCTCCGATGCTGACGGAGCGCTTCATCGCAAAATTCAGAATCACTTCCCAAAGCATGGCGCAGCCGATGGAAAAAGTGATCACTCCCACCGCCGGCATGCCGTACTGGAAAATGCCAAACAGCAGCGCCGGCAGAGCGGCTAGCATTGTATTGTAGCTTCTCGCGGATATACAACTGCCGTCATGCCAGAAAGGCGCATGTGAAACGATAAATTTCTTCTGATTAGTCATTCGTTGCCTCCGCTGTATTCATCCGGGCAAGTTCATGTTTTGCCAATTTAATGTATTGAAAAACCGGCATTCTCGACACGCACACATAGCTGCACAGGCCGCATTCAATGCAGGAATCCAGATCATACAGATCCGCCGCATCCTGGTACTTGGCCGCCTCGCAGAATCTGACCAGCATGTTGACCTGAATCTTGGCCGGGCAGATGCGGTTGCACTCGCCGCAGTTGATGCAGGGATAATCGGATACCGGCGTGATTTCGGTCGCGTCCTGAACCATGATGGCGTCCGTTCCGGCCTCGACCGCCTGATCTTCGGCATATGCGGCATATCCGGTCATCGGCCCGCCGACAGTAATCCGGTCGCCGCCGGCGACCGAAATTCCGGCCGCAGCAAGAATGTCGCTGAACAGCGTGCCGATCTTGGCCGAAACCAGAAGCTTGCCGCCGTTTTTCTTGACAACCGTAATGATTTTCTCCGTGGGCACCTTCCCCTCATCGAAAGCCTTGCCGAACGAAGCCGCTGCCTCGGCGCTGAGAATGCAGACCCCGAGATCCTCCCAGCATTTTCCGGCGGGAACCACCTTGCCGATGATGTCTTTCATGATCCAGTAGGGATTGGCCGCCGGATAGGCGTTTGAAATGACCTTGGCGCTGGCGCCGATCGAACCGGCCTTCTGCATCAGACTCTGAGGCGCTGCCGCCACGATGTTGCTGATTCCGGTAATCTTCTTGATCGCCGCAATGCCTTTTTGAACGGCGTCGGTCGACTGTTCCAGAACCTGCTGCTGGGTAACGATTTCCAGATCCGAATCCGCACCGCAAATGACGACGGTGTCCAGTCCCTTGCCTTCATCAAACAGACTCATGGCCGGATTTCCGGGCGCATTGGCCAGAAATTCCAGAGCGGCCTTTCGGGGGTTGCTTCTGCACGCGTTGGCAAAAGCATCGTCGATCTGCTCGGAGGCCGCAACCTCGATGAAAACCGCCGTACAGGCCTTGCCGGCCTGGTTGACGTATCTTTCGACGGATGCGATCTTGCCTGTTACGCTGGATACGGCATATGCGTTCCCGATGCACAGCCTCTGCCCCGTCTTGATCTCGTTTCCGGCTTTGAGCGCAATCGACTTTGAAAAAGGACTCTCGATGATCAACCTTACCGTCTTGGACGGCGCCACCTTCTGCGGCCCGCTGATTGAGCTGTCCTTGACAGAATACTCAAAAGAGGGCGTTGTTAAACTGACAAATGATCTTTTAATCATAATTCAACCTTTTTCTTTTCGCGTTTTAGTGTCAAAGGGCGAAAAAAAAGCCAGCGGTTTTGCAACCGTCTGGCTTACATGACGTGACACGCATTGCAGTCCACCGGGCCGGCCCCGCCTTCCTTGTGGCAATCTATGCACTGCTTGTGGAAAGCATCCGACCGTTTGGGAACACTCTCGTCGTCGCTCTCCAAAGCATGACACTCGCCGCACTTATACGGATCCGTGTAATGATGGCAATCCTCGCAGGAAATGCCGTAACCTGCCTGATCCGCGTGGGTATCGTGGTCGAACCAAATCTTTCCTGCCGAGCTGTGAAACATCAGCCGGAGCGGCGTATCCGGCGTTTTGGCAGGAAAGGCTGCATAGCTTATAATACCCACAACGAAACAAACAATTGCCAGGGCGTAAGCAAGTTGCAGATCTTTCTTTGTCATTTTTGATCCATCCCTTTCAGAAAGTTAAGTTGGTGTAAAATGAACGCTTAAAACCAAAGAGAATCTGCTATCATCAAGCGGAAACAATTTCAAGTATTTTTTCAATTTCCTATTTTTTCAGGTTTCGAAATTCGGATTTTCAAAACTGTTTTTTTTGAAAATCCGGCACTTGAACCCCGCAATCGAACGGCATCAAAAATTGATTACCGAGGTTTTTCATAGATTCCGTTAAAGGGTAAAATGCGGATGCCGCGAAACTCGGAATCCGAACTTTTTGCATGGCTGTTGTGTGTGTGGGGGGGGTCGAACGTTCAGTCGTTTCGGCAGCGACGGCAGGCATCGCAAGAATCCGGCGGGCATGCCGGCGTGGTCTGTTCCTGAAAGGCCCGGTCGCGTTCCTGAAGCAGATAGGATTTCCGGATTCCGTGATCGATGAAGTCCCAGGGCAGAACCTCCTCATCCGCGCGCTCGCGGCAGGCATAAAAATCCGGATTCACCGGAGAACGTTTGAACGTTCTGGCCCAGTTTCCCTGATCTTCCAGATTCGCCGCCAGAAGCTCGGCGACCCTTCGGTCGCCCCTGGACAGCACGCCCTGGATATAGGCCCATCGGGGCATATCGGCATGCACCTCGACATTCGGAACCTTTCTGAGAATCTCCCTGATTTTTTTGATCCGGTATTTCAGAACGCCGGTTTCCTCCATGGCGATCCATTGAAACGGAGTAAACGGCTTGGGGACAAAACAGTTCAGGCTGACCGTGATTTTTCCCATGCGGCCGCGCGCTTTTGAGGCTTTTAAAAAGCGGTGTTTGATCCGCTTGCAGAGTTCCGCGATTCCAGCGGCATCCGCGTCGGTTTCCGTGGGAAGTCCGATCATGAAGTACAGCCGCAGGTTCGGAATTCCCCCGGCAACCAGCGCTTCGGCTGCTTTCAGAATATCGGCCTCTTCCAGCCCCTTGTTAATGACCGCACGCAGTCTTTCGGTTCCGGCGTCCGGGGCGACGGTGGCGGTCTTGACGCCGCTTTTTTTCAGGGCCGCGATCAGCTCCGGCGCCAGATTGTCCGCCCTCAGTGAACTGAAGGAAAGACGGCAGTCGTCCTGGCTGAATTTTCCGCACAGCTCAACGAGGCCCGGAAGATCGGAAACCGCCGCGCCCACCAGCCCGATCTTGTCGGACAACGCCCTTCCTTCGGCGATGCATTCCGCCAGCATGGACAAAGGCCTGAACCTCGGCGGCCGGTATACAAAACCCGCTGCGCAGAACCGGCATCCGTGCGGACACCCCCGGCCGACCTCCACCAGAAACGAATCGTTGAAGACCGCGTCGGGCGTCAGAATACACGAACAGGTGGCGGTCTTCGAAATATCGGCCAGATACCGGCGTCGAACCATTGAAGGGGCTCCGTTGAGCGGAATCCTTTCGGCGATGGCGCCGTTCCGGTGATACCGAACCTGGTAGTTTTTCGGAACATAGATCCCCGGAAGAGTCCTGGCCATCTCGTCGAGCATGGCCGAACGTTCGGCCTTTGAATCGAAGCGTTCCAGAAACTCGCCGAGCAGGGTTTCGGCTTCGCCGATCAGGAAACAGTCGATGAAGGGAGACACGGGTTCGGGATTCAGCAGGCAGGCTACTCCCCCTGCGATCACCAGAGGATGGGGGAAAACTCTGTTTTCGGATCGCAGGGGGAGCCCGGCTGCTTTCAAAATACGCAGAACGTTCGAATAGTCGTTCTCGAAGGATATGGAAAAGGCAACGATATCGAAAGCGGCCAGAGGCTGCCTGGATTCAACAGACAACACCGGCGTTGCCGCACCGGCCTCGTCTTCGGGCGAAAAAACCCGCTCGCAGACCACGTTTTCGAAGGCGTTGAGCTGCTGATAGACCGTCTGAAAACCCAGATTGGACATGCCGATGCGGTAGCGGCTCGGATATGCCAGCGCCACCCGGATTTTTCCACGCCAGTTTTTCCGGATCACGCCGGATTCGACCGGCTCTCCGGGTTTATTGGGTTTCTTGATTGTCATTCAAAAGCATCATCCGCGGTCTGCCTGCAGATCCGCCGATCAATCCGCCTTTCTTCTCAAAAACGTGGGAATTTCCAGATCATTGCTGTCCAGAACGATTCCCTTGTAACCGGGGAATTTTGCTCCGCTCCCTTCACCGCCCGCCCGCTGGCGGATGTAGGTCGGCTCTTCATAATCAACGGCCTGCTGAATGTCTTCCGGCGTGACATCCCGAAGCCTTCCCCGGGGAGCGACATCCGTTATTTTTCTGCCCTTCGCCGGTCTTTCGCTCTCGGTTCCAATACCCGTGGCGATCACGGTGACCCGGATCTCGTCGCCCAGGCTATCATCCACCACCGCGCCCCAGATGATTTCCGCGTCCTCCCCGACCTCGGTGTAGATGCGCTCCGAAGCCTCGGTCATCTCCTCCATGGTCAGATCGCTGGTGCTGGCGATATTGACCAGCACGCCTCTGGCGCCGGCAATGGAGATATCTTCCAGAAGCGGATGGGAAATGGCCCGTTCGGCGGCGGTAACCGCGCGGTTCTCGCCGCTGGCGATTCCGATGCCCATGATCGCCATTCCCGCTTTGGACATGATGGTCCGAACATCGGCAAAGTCCAGGTTGACCAGGCCCTTGATCATGATCAGGTCCGTGATGCTCTTGACCGAATGCAGCAGAATTTCATCGGCTTTTTTGAACATCTCCAGCATCTTGGCATTCTTTCCGGCGATGCCTCGTAGCCGGTCGTTGGGAATGGTGATGACCGTATCGGCCAGCTCTTTCAGGGCCTCGATCCCCTCTTCCGCCTGTCTGGCCCTTTTTTTGCCCTCAAAGGAGAACGGGCGGGTCACCACGGCCACGGTCAGCGCGCCGAGCTCCTTGGCGATTTCGGCGATCACCGGGGCCGCCCCGGTGCCGGTGCCTCCGCCGAATCCGGCCGTGATAAAAACCATATGGCTGTCGGCCAGTGCGGCGCGAATATCATCCGCGTTTTCCAGAGCCGCCTCTTTTCCCACCTGCGGATTGGCGCCCGCGCCCAGGCCTTCGGTCAACCGCTCGCCGATCTGAATCAACGTTGGGGCCTTGGACATTTCCAGGGCCTGGGCATCCGTATTGGCCGCGATAAACTTCACGCCCTTCAGGTTGGCCTCGATCATGTTGTTGATCGCGTTGCCGCCGGCTCCGCCCACTCCAATCACCTTGATTTTTGCACTCTTTTCGCTATCCACGTAAGTAAACATCCTTCCCCCATCTCTTGGTTTATGTTTCTGAACCACGGCGGCGCGAGCCGCCGGCATCCGCTGAACAAGCCGCGGACAGTTCCACCCGGATCCTGTCAGATCACCTCTTTGAACCACCGTGTCATACGGGAAATCAACCGGTTGAAGATGTTGGCGTCCCGTATTCGAAAATTTTTGGCCGGCCGGTGTTTGGCGCCGTAAATGACCAGCCCGACCGCAGTTGCATACATCGGATTGTTGACCACGTCGACCAGGCCGCTGATTCCCCTGGGCGTTCCGATACGCGCGGGAAGATGGAGAATCGACTCGGCCACCTCGCTGATTCCGTCCAGGAGCGCGGAGCCTCCGGTGATCACGATTCCGGAGGAAATCATGTTCACCATTTCAGAGCGATCGATCTCCCGTTTGACCAGCGTAAAAATCTCTTCCATCCGCGGCTCCAGAATCTCCCCGAGAATCTGCCGGGGAAGCTTTCTGGGCTTTCTGCCGCCCATGCCCGGAACCTCGATGGTTTCATCGCTGCTGATCTTGTGCGAAACGCAGCTTCCGTATTTGATCTTGATTAATTCCGCCTCCGCCATGGGCGCCCGAAGACCGATGGCGATATCGTTGGTCAGATTGTTGCCGCCCAGACCCAGGACAAATGTATGCTTGATGTTGTTGCCCGCAAAAATCGCAAGGTCGGTCGTTCCGCCGCCCAGATCGATCAGGGCCGCGCCCAGATCTTTTTCCTCATCGGTCAGAACGGCCTCTCCGGAAGCCAGGGATTCCAGAACGATATCGCATACATCCAGACCGGAACGGTTGGCGCATTTAACGATGTTGTGGGCCGATGTCACCGCGCCGGTCACGATGTGCACCTTGGCTTCCAGCCGGACCCCGGTCATGCCGACCGGATTCTGAATTCCCGGCTGATCGTCCACGATAAATTCCTGAGGAATCACGTGGATTACCTCCCGGTCCATCGGAATGGCGATGGCCCGGGCCGCATCCACCACCCGTTCCACATCGGTCTGGCTCACCTCCTGGTTCTTCACGGCAATAATGCCCCGGCTGTTGAATCCGGTGATATGCCCTCCGGCGATGCCCGCGTACACGGATGAAATCTCGCACCCCGCCATGAGCTCGGCCTCTTCGACCGCCTTCTTGATGGAATCCACCGTGGATTCGATATTCACCACCACGCCTTTTCTCAGGCCGATGGAGGGATGAGACCCCACGCCGATGACGTTGATGTCCCGACCCGATATTTCGCCCACTACCGCGCAGATCTTGGTCGTACCGATATCCAGACCTACAATGATCTCTGCCTTGTCATGCACCTTTGACCTCCTTGCCGCCCTTGTCCGGACCATCCAATGGAACCGGGGTAATGACAATCCGGCCCGGATCATTGAGATCGATCGATTCAAAATCAACGACTTCAGAACGCTCCTTCAGGTAAGTCATCACTTCTCTGAGTCGGTCATATTTTTCAGAATACCTTTCGTAGCCCAGTTTGATCGCCCTGGGCCGGTCAAAGGCAAACACCGTCAGCCCCATTTCACGATCCACATCAATTCTCTTGACCATTTGAACCGGCACGACGGCGTCGGCATCGCTTCCCAGCCGGAGCACGTTCATCACCGCGCGGAAGGATTCACTGGAGTTTCCATTCAGCGCCGCCAGATCCGAATATTCCAGTCCGCTGACCACGGGCAGACCCTCCGAATCCGATGGCTCCCATCTTTTAAATATTTCACCCTTCGTGTTGATGACATACCGGCGGCCCAGATCAACCACCGCCAGGGGCTCTTCCTCAACGATTCGAATTCGAATCGCGGAAGGCAGTTCCAGTCCGATCTCGGCCTGGGCAATCCAGGGGTGGTCCAGAAGCATCTTCTGCGCCTTGTACAGATTGACGGACAGCGCGTTGACGCCCTCGTGCACGCCCGCTTTTTCGATAACCTCGGAAACGCTCAACCGCCGGGCACCATCCACATGAATCTCCCGGGTTCTGAAATAGTCGCACTGCGTGGCCAGATCGTATCCGAAGATGAACATTCCGCTCATGACCGCCACCGCCGATATTCCGGCAGCAATCTTGAAACAGGCAAGCAGGATTCTTTTCCGGGCTTCCCACCGTGACTGCGGGCTCACCCTGTAGTGATTCCGCCGAACTCTTCTATTCCCCAACAATTTTGACCTCCGTTTCCAGATACACGCCGAACTTCTTCAGAACGGCCTGCCTGGCGATCTCCACCAAGGCCAGAATATCGGCCGCCGTCGCGTTTCCAAGGTTGATGATGAAATTGGCATGTCTGGGCGAAATTCGCGCCCCTCCGATCGTCATTCCTTTCAAACCGGCCTGGTCCAGAAGCTCGCCGGCGGATTTCCCGCCGGCCGGATTCTTGAAGAAACTGCCGGCGCTTTTTGCTAAAACCGGTTGCGTTTCGCGTCTTTTGCGCAGCATGCGCGCGGCTCTCTCCCTGAGAACGCCGGGATTTTCGGGCTCCAGGCTCAGGGAGGCTTCCAGAATGATCGCCTTTCCCCGGTCCCAGTCCGGAACCGGACAGGAAAGTTTTCGGTACGAAAAGGACAATTCCTCTTTTTCCAGACGTAGAATCCGGTTTTCCGGCAAAAGCACGCTGACGGACTGAACCACATCGGCCATGGCGCCCGACGCGGTTCCCGCATTCATGAAAACCGCTCCGCCGACCGTTCCGGGAATGCCCCAGGCAAACTCCAGCCCCGCCAGTCCCCGGCGCTGTGCATAACCGCAAAGCACCGGCAGCCTGACCCCGGCCATGGCTGAAACCATTCCCTTCCGCCCGCATCCGAATTCCTCGATTCGGGAAAGGCATCGGTTCAGGCAGATCACCAGGCCCGGAACGCCCCTGTCTTTGACCAGAAGATTTGAACCCGAACCGATCACCTGGTAGGGTATCTGCCTCTGCACGGCGCCGCTGACCAGAGCCTGAAGCTGAGAAAGACTTTCCGGGACCGCGAAGGCCCAGGCCGCCCCCCCCACCCCCAGAGTGGTATGCGCCGCCATGGGTTCGTCGAAGCGAACCGCCGCGTTCAAGGTATCTGAAAGCCACTTTCTCCATTCCGGCTGCACGATGCCTTCCTTCAGCATTGATTGTGGACGGGCGGATTTGACCGGAGATCCGCGAGCAGCGCCTCCCCGACCTTCCAGACATCGCCGGCGCCCAAGGTCAGCACGATATCTCCGGGCTGCAGCATGCGACGGAGTTCTCCGATCGCCGCATCAAAATTTTCCACATGAAGGACATCCCTGTATCCAAAGGCGTGAATCTGCTCGCACAGGGTCCGGCTGTCCACGCCTTCGATCGGGGCCTCGCTGGCGGCGTATATCGGCAGCACGAGCAGGCGGTCCGACTGGAAAAATGCCCGGGAAAATTCATCCATCAGGGCCCGGGTTCTCGTGTAACGGTGCGGCTGAAACACCACAATGGTTCTTCTGTCCGGCCAGCTGTTTTTGACGGCGCCCAGCGTGGTCTTGATCTCCGTCGGGTGATGTCCGTAATCGTCGACCACGGTGATTCCGCATTCCTCTCCCTTGATCTCGATCCGGCGCTGAACCCCGGCATGGTTCTCAAGGGCCGATTTGACTTTTTCGAAGGCGATGTTCAGCTCCCGGCCGACGGCGATGGCGGCCAGGGCATTGTAAACATTGTGAATTCCGGGAAGATTCAGAATCATTTCACCCAGCAGATCCCCCCGGAAATAAACGGAAAACCGGCTTTTCAGCCCTTCAAATTCGGCGTTCCGCGCCTGAAAATCCGCCTGCGGACTCATGCCGTAGGTGGTGTATCGTTTTTTAACCCGTGGAATCAGGTCCTGAAGCGGTTCGTTGTCCAGGCACAGCACCGCCAGGCCGTAAAATGGAATCCGATCCAGAAAATTCAGAAAGGTCTCCTTGATCTCGTCCAGACCTTTATAATAATCCAGATGCTCCCGGTCGATGTTGGTCACCACGGCGATGGTGGGCGACATCTTCAGAAACGAACCGTCGCTTTCATCGGCTTCGGCCACGATGTACTCTCCCTTGCCGAGAAAGGCGTTGACCCCGATGCTTTTGAGTTTTCCGCCGATGACCACGGTCGGATCATATCCGCCATGTTCCAGCACAGACGCCACCAGGGAGGTCGTGGTGGTTTTTCCATGAGCGCCCGCCACGGCCACGCTGTACTTGAGCCGCATCAGCTCGGCCAGCATCTCGGCCCTGGGAATCACCGGAACGGCCATGGACCGGGCCGCCTGAACTTCCGGATTATCCGGTTTCACGGCAGAGGAGATCACCACCACGTCCGCATTCCTTATGTAATCGGCACAGTGTCCCTCATGGATGATTCCTCCCAGTTTCCTGAGCCGGTCCGTGATGTCAGAGCCTTTCAGGTCGGAACCCGAAACCGTGTAGCCCAGATTCAGCAGCAGCTCCGCGATGCCGCTCATGCCGATACCGCCGATTCCGACAAAGTGTATGTGATATTTTTTCTGATACATGAATCGCCCCTTTGGCCTCAGCAGACCGTTTCGCTGCACATTCGAAGACAGTCCGCCACGATGACGGCAGCGGCGTCGGGTTTTCCGAACTGTCCGGCCTTTGCCGCCATTTCAGCCAGAATTTCCGGATTTTCGGAATAATACTGTACGCGCTCGGCCAGAATTTTCCCCGTCAGATCCTTTTCTGAAATCATCTCCGCGGCGCCGGCCCTGACCAGGCTGCGTGCGTTCAATGTCTGGTGGTCGTCGGCGGCAAAGGGAAACGGCACAAAGATCGCCGGTTTTCCCATGACCGCCAGCTCGGCTACGGTCGTGGCTCCGGCCCGGCATATCACCAGATCCGCCTGCCGGTACAGGGCGCCCATATCTTCGAAAAAGGCCTGAACCCGGTTCGACAATCCCTGATTTTCATATGCCCTGCGGGTGTCGTCATAATCGGCCGCGCCGGTCTGATGGATGAACCGCACCGGCATGCCTTTCAGAAACTCAAGGCCCTCAAGAACCGCCAGGTTGACGGCGTGCGCACCCTGGCTCCCGCCGAGCACAAGCACGGTGAAAGCGCCGGCCGCGTCCTTCTTCTGTTTTCGCGCCGCATCAAGGATCTGCCGGCGAACCGGATTGCCGGTCAGCAGGGTCTTTCCCGGATCGAAATAATCCTTGGACTCGGGAAACGACACATAGATCCGTCCAACCCACCGGGAAAGAATCCGGTTGGTGATGCCGGGCAGAATGTTCTGTTCCTGAAGCACGCAGGGAATACCGCGAAGCCGGGCCGCCAGGACCACCGGACCGGCGGCAAAGCTTCCCACGCCCAGCACCAGGTCCGCCCTGAACTGCTTCAGTATTCTCGAACTGGCCCATACCGCTCCAGGCAGTTTGAACAGGGCAGCCAGCTGACTGAACCGTCCCCTGCCCTTGACGCCCTGAACATCGATGGCGCAAAGCTCAAACCCGGCCTTGCTTAAGATCGAACGCTCCATGGGCCGGCCCGCGCTGACAAACAAAACCGCATTCCGGGAATCCGCCCTGACAAACTCCTGGGCGATCGCCACGCCGGGAAACAGATGCCCGCCGGTCACGCCGCCGGCAATCACCAGTCTTCGCCCGTATCCAAAATCGACCGGCTTTTCTGATTCCTGAAAATCGTCATCTCTTATTTCTTCCATGGTTGCACCCTGATCGACTGAATATTTAACAGCAATCCGATGGCTGCCATGTTGATCAGCAGCGAACTTCCCCCATAACTCAGGAACGGAAGCGTCAACCCCTTGGTCGGCAGCAACCCCATGGTCACCCCGATATTGATGGCGGCCTGAAGCCCGATGGCCGAGGTAATGCCGGCTGCCGCAAATGCCGAAAACGCATCCGGAGCCTTTCGGGCAATCCGGATCCCCCGCCATAGAATCAGAAAAAAAAGCGCCAAAATTCCGATCACGCCCACGCATCCGAGTTCTTCCCCCACAACGGAAAAGATAAAATCAGTATGCGGCTCGGGAAGATAAAACAGCTTCTGCACCCCCTTGCCGAGACCGCCTCCAAAAATGCCGCCGGCCCCGAACGCCATCAGCGAATGGACGATCTGATACCCCTCATCCGATGCATACTGCCACGGATCCAGGAAACTGATCAGCCTGCGGACCCGGTATGGTTCCTGAATGATCAGCCAGGTCATGGCCGGAACCAGAACGATCAGGGGCGAGAGAAGATGCGTGAGTCGAACCCCGCCGATAAACATCATGATCCAGGTCAGCGCGCCCAGAATGATCACCGACCCGAAATCCGGCTGAATGAGAATCAAGGCGGACAGAATGGTCAGAATCATGACATGGGGTAAGAACCCCACGGAAAAATCCCGAATCATTTCCCGCTTCTTGCTCATCGAGTAGGCCATATAGAGCATCATGGCGAACCGGGCCATTTCCGACGGCTGAAAACTGAATCCAAAGGCCCGAATCCATCGCTGGGCGCCGCCGGCGGAAAATCCCAGGCTCGAAAACCGCGTGGCGATCAGGCAGGCAACCGTTGTCAACAACATGGGATAAGCCATCACTCGGACCCAGCGGAGCGGAAAGTGCTTGAAAAACACGAGGGCCACAAACCCAAGGCCGGCGGCCAGAGCCTGCTTTTCCAGAAAATAAAAATCCGATCCGTATTTTTTCTGAGCCAGCGCGGCGCTCGCGCTGTACACCATCACCAGGCCGATGCCCACCAGCGTCAGAACGGAGAAAAGGAGCACCAGGTCATATGAAGCATGACTCGGGTTTCTTGTGCCCTTTACCGGTTTGCTGCTCTGAGTTTCTGTATCGCCTGACAAAATCGTTCTCCCCGCTGAGCATATCCGCTGAACATGTCAAAACTCGCGCACGCCGGCGACAGCAGAACCGTGTCGCCGGAAACCGCGTGGGAAAAAGCGCTGGCTACGGCTTCTTCCATAGTAATCGCCTTATCGACGCCGCCCGCGCAGACCGGCCCCAACACGGAGACAATCTCGTCGGCGGCCTCGCCGATGGCGATAATTTTTTTGCAGCTTTTCCGCACCGGCACCGAAAGATCCTGAAAATCGCAACCCTTGGCCAGTCCCCCCATGATCAGAATAACCGGTCTGTCGAAACACTCCAGCGCCCGTTTGACCGAATCGACGGTGGTCGCCTTGGAATCATCGAAAAATTCGACCCCGCAGACAGACCCGGCGTATTGCACCCGGTGGGCAAGCCCTTCAAAACGGTTCAATACAGCAGTTACAGCCTCAGGACTTCCGCCGGCGGCCAGTGCGGCCAGGCATGCCGCCGAAGCGTTCTCTAGATTGTGCCTGCCGACCAGCCTGAATTCAGAAAGATCCACGGTCCGGACATTCGAATCCTCCATATGCAGCACCAGCCGGCCGGCCTTTATGTCCGCTCCGAACCGGCCCGGCTTCCGGCCGTCAAAGTACAGCTTTCGGGCGCGAATATTTTCTTCTAACTTCAGGGTCCATGCATCCCGACCGTTGAGAATGGCCGTATCCCTCGAGGTCTGGTTTTCAAAGATTCTAACCTTGGATGCGGCATAGGCCGGCATGCCCGCATACCGGTCGAGATGGTCCGGACTGATATTAAGCAGAACCGCTACATCCGGTCTGAAATCCACGATGGTATCGAGCTGAAAACTGCTGATTTCCACGACCACCCGTTCGGCCGGCGGTCCGGAAACGTATTCGATCAGCGGTCGGCCGATGTTTCCGCCGACAAAAACATCCATTCCCGATGCCTTGAGCATTTCGCCCACCAGAGTCGTGGTCGTGGTTTTTCCGTTGGTTCCAGTAATCGCCACGATGGGTTCCCGAATCAAACGGCTGGCGAGCTCGATTTCTCCGATCACCGGAATCCTTTTTTCCCGTGCGCGGCAGAGCGGCGCGATCGTATGCGGCACACCGGGGCTGACGACGATCAGATCCTGATTCTCGAAGGTTTCCATCCGGTGCCCACCGAGCTCGATGATACACCCTATTTCCTTGAGTTCGGCAACCGCCTCGGCAGACCCTTCGGACACATCGGATGCGGTCACTCGGGCGCCCCGGCCGCAGAGAAAACGCGCGGCGGCCATTCCGGATTTTCCCAGACCCGCTACCAGCACATTTTTCCGATTCAGCTTCATATCCGTAAAAACCATCCTTGCGTGTTTCCCGAAGCGCTACCGGAGCTTCAGGGTGCTCAGGGAAATCAGCGCCAGCGTTATGGCGATAATCCAGAACCGGACAATGACCTTCGGTTCGGGCCATCCCTTGAGTTCAAAATGATGGTGAAGCGGCGCCATGCGAAATATCCGCTTGCCGTGTGTCATCTTGAAAAATCCGACCTGAAAGATCACCGACAGAGCCTCGATGACAAACAATCCGCCGACGAGAACCAGCAGAATTTCCTGTTTGGTGATCACCGCCACGATTCCCAGGGCTCCGCCCATGGAAAGCGAGCCCACGTCGCCCATGAACACCTGGGCCGGATAGGTGTTGAACCACAGGAACCCCAGTCCGGCGCCGGCCAGGGCCCCGCAGAAAACTGCCAGCTCCCCGCATCCGACCACGTGGGGAAGCTGAAGATACTCGGCAATTCGGACATGCCCGGCCACATAGGCAAAAATCATATAGGTCACCGCAGCCACGATCATGGGGCCGGTCGCCAGGCCGTCCAGGCCGTCGGTCAGGTTTACCGCGTTTGAGGTGCCTACAATAACCAGAATGGCGAACAGCACGTATCCCCATCCGAGATCCGGCGACACATTCTTGAAAAAAGGCAGGGTGACCTGGGTCGAAAAATTCGGGGACATACACAGGACTGCGCCGGCCACTGCGGCCAGAACGACCTGAAGGCCGAACTTCTGACGAACGCTCAGTCCCTTGTTCCGCTTTTTGATCTGCATCAGATAGTCGTCGGCAAAACCGATTCCGGCGAAGCCCACCGTCACGCCAAGCACCACCCACACGTTGAAATTGGTCAGATCGGTCCACAGCAAAGTGGAAACCACCACGGCAAACACGATCAGGGTTCCGCCCATCGTCGGCGTTCCGGCTTTTTTCTGGTGGCTCTGAGGACCATCCTCACGAATGTACTGGCCGATCTGCAGAAAGGACAGCTTCCGGATCACCCATGGCCCGATAATCAGGCAGATCAGCATAGCCGTGATACCCGCGTAGATGGTGCGAAAGGTGATGTATCGGAATACATTGAATATGGCCAGGCTCGTATGCAGAGGAAACAGAAAATGATACAGCATCGCAAAACCGATCTATTGTTATTGAACCCAGTTTGTTATCTCTTGAACCACCTGTTCCATGGCCATACCGCGGGACCCCTTGACCAGAATCCAGTCATCCGGCTGAAGCCGGTCCTTCAGATCCGCCGCGATCTCGGACCGGGTTCCGACAAGAACCGCTTCCTTCTTCATTCCGGCTTTAATTGCCGCATCGGCAAGAGCACCTGCAAAGGTTCCAGCGGCATAAAGCAGGGAGACACCGATTCGGGCCGCCAGTTCGCCGACCTTCCTGTGAAGACTTTCCGCATCGGCACCCAGCTCCAGCATGTCGCCGGCAACAAAAACGCTCCGACCTCTGCCCGACAGGGCGGCCAGCGTTTCCAGAGCCGCAGCCATAGAGGCCGGGTTGGCGTTGTAAGTATCGTCCATGATATGAATGCCGCCGGCGTGTAAAATATTCATCCGCCCCCGGGCGGGACTGAAGATGTCAAGACCCTGCCTGATTTCGGAAAGGCTCATCCCGATGCGGTATCCCACGGCTGCGGCGGCTGCGACGTTATGGGCCATGAAGCTTCCCGGCGCATTGAGCGTGACGCGCGCGGCTTCTCCGGCCATTCTCAGGTCAAAACTCAGTTTTCCACCCTCGTGCGTAATGTTGCCGATCCGCACCTGGGCAAAATCGGCAAACCCGAACCAGACCGTCTCGCAGTCAATCTGCCCGGCCATTCTGACGGTGTAGGGATTGTCCGCATTCAATACCGCCACTCCCCTGGGACCAAGCGTTTGCAGGAGCTCCATCTTGGCCCGCATCACCCCTTCAATCGACCCGAGCCCTTCCAGATGGGCCGGACCGACATTGGTGATGACGGCAATGTCCGGCCGGCAGATCTCTCCCAGACGCAGAAGCTCGCCGGGATGGTTCATACCCGCCTCGAGCACGGCCCACTGATGCTTTTCGGTCAGCTGCAGGAGCGTCAGGGGAAGACCGATGGCGTTGTTCAGATTCCCGCGGGTGGCCAGGGTCTCATACTTCCGGGACAGGATGGCGGCAAGCATCTCCCGCGTGGTCGTTTTTCCGCTGGATCCGGTGACAGCCGCCACCGAAGCGCCGCAACGCCTGCGATGAAAAGCCGCAAGATCGCCCAGAGCGCGCACACCGTCTTTTACACCGATGCAGGCCACATTGTTCCGTTCCCAGGACTTCAGATCCAAGCTGCCGACTTTCCCGAATTCCAGAACCAGCCCGCTTGCGCCCCTCTCGACCGCCTGCCCGACATATGCATGCCCGTCATGCCGAAGTCCGGAAATAGCGACAAATAGCTGCTCCGGCAAAATGCTTCGGGAATCGATGCTGATTCCGGCAAAACCCGCCTGCGCAGGACCCGCCAGCAGGGCGCCGTCAACGGCCCTTAACACATCATCGAGCATCCAGGCTTTGCGGTCTTTTGTATCCATTTTTCTATTCATGCGCTCCCAGTGCATTGCGAGCCTCGATCCGGTCATCAAAGTCAAAGGTTCTGGCCCCGATGATCTGATAGGTCTCATGGCCCTTTCCCGCCAGCAGCACGACATCTCCCGTACGGGACGCGCCGATGGCCAGGGAAATGGCGGATCTGCGATCCGGCTCGACCACATACCCCCTGCGGTCAAATCCGCGTTTCAGCATTTCAGATGTATACGGGAATAAATCCGTTTGTTTTCGAACCCCCTCAAGAATCTGATCGATGATGGCCATCGGCGACTCGGAACGCGGATTGTCCGAGGTGATCACGCACAGGTCGCACAGCCGGGCCGCAATCTGACCCATCAGCGGACGCTTTCCGGCATCCCGGTCCCCGCCGCATCCGAACAGGCAGATCATTCTGGCGCCGCCCAGAGGTCTTAAGGTCTTGATCACATTTTCCAGAGCATCGGGGCTGTGGGCATAATCCACATAAACAAAACGGCCCAGGGAATCGGGAACGCCTTCCAGGCGCCCCGGCACGCAACCAACGGCCTCGATTCCCTTCCGAATGGCCTCGTTTTCGATTCCCGCCGCCACGGCCGCGCCGGCTGCGCACAGAATGTTTTCCAGATTATGGGCGCCCACCAGCGAAGAATGAAGTTCAAAGGTTCCCCGGGGCGTACGGATGCGGGTTTGAATTCCGGACAGATTCAATTTGGTCTCAAGGGCCTGAACCTGGCTTGCGGCATCGTGTCCCACACGGATCACCGGAAGCGTGACCCCTTGTGCAAGCTCCCGCCCCCGAACATGGTCGATGTTGACAACCGCCCTGGCTCTGTTCTTCTTGGGGCCCGACGCCAGATACTGCGTAAAAAAGCGGCGCTTGCACTCCCAGTATGCTTCCATGCTCCGGTGATAATCCAGATGGTCCTGAGTGAGGTTGGTGAACACGCCGACGTCAAACCAGGAGTCGGCGATCCGGCCAAGATCAATGGCATGCGAGGATATCTCGGCCACCACATGCGTGACCCCGCTTTCCCGCATCTGAGAGAGAATTCGTTGAAAATCCAGCGACTCCGGAGTGGTCATGGGGTTTTGAAAAATTTTTCCCCCGTACCGGAAGTTGATGGTTCCGATCACGCCGGTGTTAAAGCCGGCCTGAATCAGAATCTGTTCGATCAGAAATGAGGTGGTGGTCTTGCCGTTGGTGCCGGTAATGCCGATCATGAAAAGGTTCAGGGATGGATCTCCGTAAAACCGGGCTGCCAGTGTGGACAACGCCCGGCGCGTGTCCGCAACCTGAATCACGGGAGTTTTTGTGTAAACCGGACGGCTGGCCACCACGGCCGAAGCCCCGCGGGCTATAGCCTCTTCGACAAAACGATGGCCATCTGCCTTGAATCCGCAGATGGCCACAAACAATCCGCCTCTGGAAACCGCATCCGCCCGGCAATGGATGGCGGTGATTTCCGGATCCTCGTCCTTCCCGGCCCCCTGAACCCATTCGACCGGACCGGAAAGCGTTTTGATCAGTTGCGACAATTTCATTTCCGCACCTCCCGGCCTACGGAAACCGTCAACCTTTCACCGGTACCGGGAGGCGGAATATTGAGATAATTCAAGGTTTCCAGAACGATTCTGCGGAATGCCGGCGCCGCAACGGTACCACCGTAGTGGAAGCGCTGGGGTTCATCGATGATGACCAGTACGACGATTTCGGGTTTTTCGGCCGGTGCAAAGCCCAGGAAGGATCCCACATATTTTCCCCGTTCATACCCGCCGCCCTGGGGATTGATTTTCTGGGCCGTACCCGTCTTACCGCCGACCGAATATCCCTCCAGTGCCGCGTTCACACCGGTACCGCCTTCGGACACGACGTTCTGCATCATTTTTCGAAGGATACCGGCATTCTGAGCAGAGATCACGCGTCGTACAACCTGAGGCGTAAACCTCTTGATCACCCGCCCATGCTGGTCCGTGACGGCCTGCAACAGATAAGGCTTCATCAATACGCCGTCATTGACGATGGCGCAGGCTGCGGCGGCAAGCTGAATGGCGGAAATCGCCACTCCCTGGCCGAAGGAGATGGTGGCAGCGTCGATCTTGCGCCACTGCTGAAAAGGAGCCAGGCTGCCGGTTGTCTCGCCGGGACAGTCAATTCCGGTCTTCTGCCCGAAACCGAACCTGTCCAGCGTCTGGAAAAGAGCGGCCGCTCCGATTTTTTCCCCCACCTTGGTGGCTCCGATGTTGCTTGATACTTTTACGATGTCCTCAAGCGTAAGCCATCCGTATTCATGGGTGTCGTGAACCGTGTTGGATCCGACCCGGTATTTGCCGTTCTCACAGAAAAATCTGCTGTTCTGCGTGCACAACCCGGATTCCAGGGCTGCAGCCGCCGTAAAGATTTTCATGGTGGAACCCGGTTCATAACGATCGGTCACCACCCGGTTGCGCCAGAGGGCTCGGTCGGAATTCTGAAGAAGATTCGGATTAAAGGTCGGAATATTGACCATGGCCAGGACGGCTCCCGTGCCGGGGTTCATGACCACCGCCATTCCGGATTGGGCCGAAAACTTCTCCACGGCTTCACTGACGCTGCGTTCCACGCTGTACTGAATCGCCTGGTCAATTGTGAGAATTAGGTTGTTTCCGTTGATTTCGGACTCGGGTTTTTCCGATTCGAAATACTGGCCAAGCGCATCTCTCAAAGCGGTAAACTGGCCTGTTCCCCCTTTCAGATATTCGTCATAATAAAACTCAAGGCCTTCCAAACCACGTCCGTCGATATTGGGAATCCCCACCACCTGGGCGGCCAGGCTTCTGTTCGGATACACGCGGCTGTATTCTGAAATGAATCCGATCCCTTTGATGTCTAATTCCCGCACCGCTCTCTCCTCGCTGGGGGAAACATGACGCTTGATCCATATGAACGTGCGTTTGACGGCAAGTTTTTCCCGAATCTCTTTTTCCGGAATTTCAAGCGCCCCGGCCAGGAGCTTTGAAGCGACGGCCGCGTCCAGAATCTGACGGGGATAGGCGGCAATGGAAATGATATCGGTGGTAACGGCCAGTTCCCGCTGGCGGGCATCAAAAATCGTTCCTCTCCGGCCCTGGGTTTCCAGGGACCGCTCGTACTGGCGGACGGCAATGGCCGATAACCGGTCATCGCAGAAAACCTGCAGATAAATCGACCTGGCGGCAATGACGGCGAACATCATCGCAAACAGGCAGCCGACAAAAACGATTCTAAACCGTATGCCCTTGCTCGGATCCGTTTTCATGGCACCACCAACATATGACCAGGATCAGGCATCACCAGTCCCAGCTGCTGAGAGGCAATCGCCGAAATACGTTCAGGAGATCTGAGATACGCCAGTTCGATCTTTAAGTTTTTCTGCAATGCCGCCAAGGATTCGTATTGTCGAATTTCCCGGCTGATTTCATATCCGGTCTGAGTGCACTGAACCCGCGACCAGGTTGACAGGAGCGATTCACCGATAAAAAACGCAATGATCACCATCCAGAGGATGAACCTTCCGAATGAGGATTTGCGTTTTCCGGCCCCATTGCTCATGGGCGCTCTCTTTTTATAATTTTTCCATGGCCCGAAGCCGGGTGCTTCTGGCCATGGGGTTGGCGGCGATTTCCTCAGCCGAAGGACAAACGGCTTTTGGCGTCAGGGACCGGACCTTCGGGGTGTTGCCGCACACACACTGCGGCAGGCTGCGAGGGCAGATGCAGCCTGAGGTCATGGCCTTGATTCGATGTTTCACAATCCGGTCCTCCAGTGAATGAAACGACAGCACGCAAAGCCTTCCCTTTGAATTCAGGCAATCCAGAACATGGTCCATAAAGGTTTCAAGCCGCTCCAGCTCATGGTTCACGGCAATGCGAAGCGCCATGAAGACACGCGTTGCCGGATGAATTCTCTGCCGGACTGCTATTTTGGAGGGAACGCAATCGAGTACGATCCCTGCCAACTGAGCACTGGTCAGAATCGGTTTGCGCTTGCGAACGTCCACAATTTTGCGGGCAATGCGGCGGGCCCGCCGCTCTTCGCCGTAATCCCTGAATATGCGGATCAGTTCGCTTTCCTGCGCTTCATTGACGATATCTGCGGCCCTGGCTTCGGTCCGCACATCCATGCGCATATCCAGCGGCTCTTCTTTCTGAAAACTGAAGCCCCTGCCGCTGGCCAGCAGGTGATGCCAAGAAACGCCCAGGTCCGCGAGGATTCCGTCCACGCCGGATACTTTCAGATTCGAAAGAATCCTGGGAAGGTTTGCAAAATTATCGTGTATCAACGTCACCCGGTTCCCGTAATCTGCCAGGGCCCTTCTGGCGTTGTCGATGGCGTCCCTGTCCTGATCAATGCCTATCAAAGAACCATCCGGCAGCATGGCCCTGCAGATCGCCCGTGCATGACCGGCGCCCCCGAGCGTGCAATCCACATAGGTTTTTCCGGAACTGCAGCCAAGATAATGGATGGTTTCGCTCAACATGACGGGGATATGGCGGTACGACATGAATCAAAGCCCCAGTTTTGCAACCTCGAGAGCGACATCTTCCTTCTTCAGATCCGCTTCCAGCTGCTTCAGCTCCTTTTCGTACCGTTCGCTGGACCAGATTTCAAAATGGTTGAGCTGCCCCACCAGCATGACTTCCTTTTTGGGTTTGAGCTCCGCATAATCCCGAAGCACCGGCGGAATCAATATCCGGTTCTGCTTGTCCAGCGTGCAATCGAATGCGCCGCCGATAAATGCCCTGCGGAAACGCCGCATCGACTCGCTGGTTTCGGCCACGGACATCAACCGGGCCTCGATTTTGGACCACTCCGGCAGCGCATAGGCAAATAAAGCCCCGTCCATGCGGGTCACCATAATGCTTTCATTTCCGGCAGCATTGATGACCTCTCGAAACCTGGCGGGAATCATGATCCGCCCCTTGTCATCGAGATTATGCGTGGAACTGCCTCGGAACATTTTTCACCCCAAATATCCACTTATATACACATTATCCCACCTGGACCGCATAAAAGTATATTTTTTGAAAAGAGTCAAGCAAAAAACTGAATGGTTTGTTGAAATAATTTTTAATAATTAATTGAAGTTAACGGAAGCTTGGAATTTCGTGTCGAATAGTGGGAATCATGCTGATTCGAACACAAAATCGGTTTCGCAAAGATTCGGCCCTGACTTCTTGACAAGAAACCGCCGGTACTGATATTTTTCTAATCATCATTTCAATCGATTCGCTGCGCCCATTCGGAAAATCGGATGTTTCAAACCCTGCGGACCCGAATCCCATGGAACAGGGCAGAGCCGAACGATCCTGAACGGGTCATAACAGATACGGGAGCCGTCCTTGAAAAACACAGACAATAATATTGATTCATCCGCAAAGATTGGCGATCTGCTTGTCAAAGAAGGTTTTGTCAAACAGAGCGATGTTAAAACAGCGCTTGAAATTCAGGACGCCGAAGCAGAAGAGTCCAATCTTCCCCTGAGCCTTCTGCTGGTCAAGAAAGGTCTGCTGACCGAGAATCAGATCGAAGAAATCCTTCAGGACTCCGATATTCAGAAAAATCTTCAGCGCCATTTGATTGCCAGCGGAAAGATTCAACCGGAAAAAATCAATGCCGGCCTGGCTGACAAACAACCCGGCGAATCAATCTTCGATGCCTTGAAACGGCATGCCCTGCTGCCGGAAGCGGAACTGGAAGCATTTCGCCGCAGGCTGCTCGCCAGTCCGAAGATCGGAAATCTTGCCGTAAAACTTCGAATACTCTCCCCTGCCGACTTTCAGAGGGTTCTCGAAATCAAGGCGTCTCAAAGAACCCTGGGAGAGATTCTCTGCGACATGGACCTGCTCTCCCCGCTGGACCTGAATCAGGTTCTCGAAAAATACAACAAGCGGTTGAAACTCGGGGAAATTCTTGTCCGCCAGGAAGCCATCGACGAAGACGATCTCAAGGACGCTCTTCAGGAACGCAAGCAGCGGGGCGACCGGCTGGGTAAAATTCTGGTTCAGAAAAACCGCATCAGCGAAGATCGGCTGAACAAAACCATCGCCCGCCAGTACAACATCCCCTTTCGAAAACTTGAAAATTTTTCATACCTTGAAAGGCAGAAGGCCACGCTGGGCAGAATCATCGGACAAAAATACGCTCAGAAACACCGCATTCTTCCCCTTTCCTTAAAGGCAAGCCAGCTCACCCTGGCCACTTCCAGGCCCCAGGACATTCAGCCCATCAACGAGCTGCGTTCGGTTTACACGCGGCTTAAAATCCGCTGTATTCTGATAACCGATGGAAAATTTGCCGAGCTGTTTAACCTGCTTTACGGTGTCCCAATTGAGGATTATGGGATGGATTTGTCTCCCGTCGTCGAGCCCGAGCAGGTGGAAGCCATCGAACTGGATATCACCCCTACAGAGGCTCAGGACGATAAGCTCGCTTCCTACGGCATTCTGGACATGGAGGCGGAGCAGCTGGTCAATTTCATTATAAAATACGGGGTAATGAACAACGCCAGCGATATTCATATCGAACAGGACCGCCGGGGGCCCAAGATCCGGTACCGTTTCGACGGAGTCCTGCATCCCTTTCGGATCAAATGGATCGATGAAAAACTTCAGGGCATGGTCAAGGCAATCATCTCCCGCGTCAAGGTCATGTCCAATCTGGACATCGCCGAGCGAAGGATTCCTCAGGACGGTGTGTTCCGGATCAAATATTTCGACCGGGAAAAGGATGAAAAATTTGACCTGGATTTCCGTGTGGCAACCTGTCCGGCCATTGTCGGGGAAAACGTCACCATTCGAATTCTCGACTCCCGCAAGGCCAATGTGGGCCTGGATCAGCTCAACCATTCGCCTCATGTGTTGAACCCCTTAAAAGAGATGTTCAAAAGTTCGGCCGGCATGGTTCTGGTCACCGGCCCCACCGGAAGCGGCAAGTCGACAACGCTCTACGCGGCGCTTCAGTACATCTATGATCCGGGCATCAAGATCATCACCGCCGAAGACCCGATCGAATACAACTTCCCCGGAATCATGCAGACCCAGATCAACCCCAAAATCAACCTGACCTTTTCCAGGCTGCTCAGATCTTTTCTGCGATCCGACCCGGACGTGATTCTGATCGGAGAAATGCGGGACGAAGAAACCGCCCGCATCGGTTTTGACGCCTCCCAGACCGGGCATCTGCTGCTCAGCACGCTGCACACCAACGATGCGGTCAGCGCCGTCACGCGTCTGCTGGATTTGAACATCGAATACAACCAGATCGCCGCCAGCCTCATGGGTGTTCTGGCCCAGCGGCTGATCCGCAAGGCCTGTCCGGACTGCATGGCCCAATACATTCCTCCCGAGGATGAATGGAATCTGGTGTTTGACGCCTATCCCTCGCATCTGACCTTTCATAATAGCAAGGGTTGTGAAAAATGCGGGTTTACCGGTTTTCGAGGCCGCAGTCTGATCTCCGAACTGCTCGTGGTCAACCGCGCCATCGCGAGAGCGCTGAACCGGGGCGCCAGCGAAAACGAACTCAAGGTCCTTGCCATCAAGGAGGGAATGAAAACGATGATCGACGACGGCATTCTCAAGCTGAACCAGACCCCTCTTTCGGAAATCATCCGCGTGGTGCCTCACGAAATGATCAAGGAATACCGAACCCGGACCGGATCCAAAACGGCCGCAAAAGCGCCGATCGCAACCGCACCTGAAACAGCGCCCGCTTCCGCAACCGATATGCCTGCCGAACGCTTTATTCTGGAGAATCCGGATGCCGAGGTCCAGCTGATCGACGCCATGTACGAACGGTTCAGCGCGATGAAAAACAGGGTGGGAGACCGCTCCTCGCGAATCGAATCCGGCACTTTCAGGGAATTCATCATCGAAAGCTTTCTCAGCATTCAAAACCAGTACAGCTGCAAGAGCGTAACGTTTCACCTGCAAACCAAGCCCGGAAAGGTCGAGATGTTTGCGACCCCGAACCCCTGAGGCCAAAAGGATTTAGAATGAAGGATTCTTTACTATATTCAAAAAAACGGGATTCATCCAAAAACCAGAGGACGGCTCTCTCTGATCCAGAATCGGCGTTCAGAGAACTGAGCGCCGGAATTGCCAGAATCGCTGATGAGCTGGGGCGGATACGGGAATTTCTGGAAAAAGGCGCCGTCTGTGATTCAAAACCGGCCCCTGCGCCGCAGGCCGATGCGCAGGCCGTTCTTCCGAAAGTCGATCAGCAGGCCCAGGCCCCGCAGGCCGATGCGCAGGACATGATCGCGTTGGATATCGAAGCATTTCTGAAACGAAACCGCTGACGTCCGCGCACTGTTCGGCGGCTTTCGATTGAGGCCTCAGGGAGAGTGCCGGTTCATGCACATCGCACAGTTTCGTTACGCCCAGGACAATTTGAGCTATCTGATTTACGAAAACAATTCCGCGCTGGCGGTCGATGGAGGCGCAGTGGATCGAATTCTGGCCTTTGTTCAGAACCAGGGCCTGAAACTGCGTTATGTTGCCAACACGCATAATCATGCCGACCACACGCCCGGCAACCGGCGCCTGGTCGAAGAAACCGGTGCCGAATATCTTTCCCCGGCGGCTCTGGTCCGCCAAAAGACCCTGCTGCTCGGCCAAGCCCCGATTCACGCCCATTCGACTCCGGGACACAGTCTCGATTCGGTGACCCTGCATGCCGGCCCTGCGCTGATCACCGGAGACCTGTTGTTCAACGGAACCGTGGGCAACTGCTTCACCGGAGATCTGAAGGGGTTTTTCAACTCCATTCAATGGGTGCTGCGCTTTCCTCCGGAAACGATTATCTACGCCGGCCACGACTATGTGAAAGACGCCATAGCCTTTGCCAAGCGCATGGAACCCGACCATCCCCATATCGACGCATACATGAAAGCCTACGATCCCGCCTGCGTGCGCTCCACGCTGGCCCAGGAGCTCAAGGTCAACCCCTACCTTCGCTTCAATGATCCGGCCATGATCCGTCTGCTCGAAAAAAAAGGCCTGAGCGTTGCCGATGAATTCCAGAGGTGGGCGTCCCTGATGAGCCTGGAATAAAGAATTCAACACCTCTTTTTTTTGAATGCGCAGCCCGCTTTTCTTTCGCCCTATTTCGATCCCTGGCCAATGGAACGCCGCCGGGATTCAAATGTATTCCAAGAACCTGAAAGCAAAATATTGCAGTGGAATTTTTTCGAGCATATGATATGAAGCCGTTTGCGGTATCGACAGGAACCACGACACACATGAATTGCAAAATCAATATGCTGACATGCCGAAGCCGGTCCATTGACGAAACTTCCGCGTCCGAGACTCTTCTGACGCTCGGGGATGCGTCGTATCCGGTCAGGCAGGCATACGAAATCGCCCGGAAATTCTATCATCGGGCCCGAAGCAGCCACGACTGGGATCACAGCCTGCGGGTCTACAATCTCTGCGCCAGAATCGGCGAGAAGGAAGGCGCCGACATGACGACCGTGCGCATTGCCGCTTTGCTGCACGACATCGGCCGGCATGCTCAGGACGTTTCCCGCGGAGCAATCTGCCATGCGCAGCACGGCGCTCGAATGGCCGGGCCGGCTGTTCGGCAGCTGCCGATTTCCGAAGATCAGAGAGAAAATGTCATTCACTGCATTCAGTCCCATCGATTCCGCGGAACGACGCCGCCCCGCACGCTGGAGGCCAGAGTGCTGTTTGATGCCGACAAGCTCGATGCCATCGGAGCGGTCGGCGTGGCCAGGGCATTTTTGTTTGCCGGCGAGGTCGGCGCGCGCCTGCACAGCCCGGAGGCGGATGTCTTTGCATCGGCACCCTACTCGCGCGATGACACGGGTTTCAGGGAATTCAAGGTCAAGCTGTGCCGCATCCACGAGAAAATCCTGACCGCGGAGGGCCGCAGAATCGCCGATCAGCGTCATGAGTTCATGGAATTGTTTTTCAAACGTTTTCTGGAAGAATACGAAGGAAAGAGGTAACGCGCATGAGCATCAACATCGTGGAAAGAATCGACGACCGGGTCAAGGTTTCCAATGTGCTGGTCAGCGTTTCAGACAAATCCGGCCTGGACGCCTTTATCCCCGAACTGATCGCCCTCAACCCCGGAATGCGGATTCTGTCCACCGGCGGCACCTATGCCCATATTCAGGAGTTTATGGGTGATTCGGCATCGAAAAATCTCATTCAGGTCTCCGAATACACCGGCCAGCCCGAAACCCAGGGCGGCTTGGTCAAGACCCTGGATTTCAAAATCTATCTGGGACTTCTGACCGAAACCTACAACAAATCTCACGCCGCGGACATGCAGCGAACCGGCGCCGCGGCCATCGACATGGTGGTGGTGAACCTCTATCCCTTCGAAAAAACCGTCGCTGACCCGAAAGTCACGGTCGAACAGGCCCGGGGCAACATCGACATCGGCGGACCCTGCATGATAAGGGCCGCGGCAAAGAACTTTCACAGGGTCGCATCGGTGGTGGACCCGTCGGACTACCGGGAAATCATCGCTGAAATGAAGTCCTCCCGCGGCGAGACCTCCCTTGAACTGCGTTTTCGTCTCGCCCGCAAGGCTTTTGCCCACACGGCCCGCTACGATCAGGCCATCGCCGGGTTTCTGGTCTCACGTCCCATCGATGCCGTGAGAAGCTGCTACCGGTTTTAACCCAACCCCGCAACCGCCTGTGCAATTTTTTGAACAGGCCCGAAGGTAAAAAACAATGGCTGAAGATCTCAAGAAAATGTACCACACCATGGCCGACGATCCCTTCCCTTCGAAGATGGAAATCAGTTTTATCGAGGGCGCCCAAAGGCAGACCCTGTACTATGAAAAGGCCACCTGGACCATCGGCGGAGAAGAAAAGGGGCTTCGCTATGGCGAGAATCCCGGCCAGCCAGCGGCCCTGTATCGCATGATCAACGGGAACCTGGTTCTCGGCGGAATCGAAACCATTCAGCCCGGCCGGTATCTGGCTTCGGATGCGGCCCTGCTTCAGTCCGGCAAACATCCGGGAAAGATAAACCTCACCGATGTCGACAACGCCTTGAATATTCTGAGATACTTCTCGGACAAGCCGGCCGTTGCCATTGTCAAGCACAACAACCCCAGTGGCGTCGCTCTCGCACAAACTCTTGAATCAGCCTATCACAAGGCCTATATGGCCGACCGCGTGGCGGCCTTCGGGGGCTGCATCGCCGTCAACCGTCCGGTGGACCTGGCCACGGCCGAAGCCGTATCCAATCAATACGCCGAGGTCGTCGCGGCGCCGGATTTCGAACCCGGCGTGATGGATATCTTTGCCAGGCGCAAAAATCTAAGGGTGATCCGCATCGGCAATATCAAGCGTCTTCAGGAATTCGTCGGCAAACGGTTCGTTGATTTCAAAAGCCTGATCGACGGAGGCATCATCGCCCAGTGGTCCTTTGTTCCCACGGCCCGGCGCAGGGAGGATCTCGCCCTGGCCCGGTGCGAATACAAAGGCAAAACCTACGCAATCCGCCGAAGCCCTACGGAAAACGAATACGCCGACATGATTTTTGGTTGGCTGGTGGAATCCGGCGTCACCTCCAATTCGGTCATTTATGTCAAGGACCTGGTTACGGTGGGAATCGGCACCGGCGAACAGGACCGGGTGGGCGTCGCGGAAATCGCCAGGGACAAGGCATACCGAAAACTTGCCGACCGCCTCTGTTTTGAAACGCACGGCATTCCTTACAACGATCTGAAAGATCCGGACAAAAAAGCCGCAGTCGACGCCCGCACAAACGAACTCAAGGGTGGCCTGATCGGCGCGGCCATGATCAGCGATGCGTTTTTCCCCTTTAGGGACGGGGTCGATGTGGGCATTCGGGAAGGAATTACATCAGTCATTCAGCCGGGTGGCTCGATCAACGATTACCAGTCCATTGAAGCCTGCAATGAGGCCAATGTTACCATGGTCTTTACCGGCCAGAGAAGCTTCCGGCATTAACTCATCCCCCGCAGCGCGCGGGTCTTTTCGGGGAAAAAGCCCGCGCGTTTCCGTGGTGCAAAGCTCCCGCAGCGTCAATTCTGAATTTTCGCGGCATGATGATTAGAATAGACGAATTGCAGCATTCTGTCCGTCAATCAATATATCAATGACCCCAAAACCGACATGCGCTATAACGATTTTTCTTCAAACGGCCACTCGGTCGAAGATTTGCAATCCATTGACCGATATGGTAAAAATTGAACCATTATTTCAGACTGCCCCGTATGCGGCGCAAAATGAGGCCGAAGAACAAGGGAGCTATCCCCGCGATGTCGAAAACAGCCTGGCTTATCCTGACGGTTCTCATATTATGGAGCCTTCCGGCATATGGCGAAACCCCGCCCCTGCCTGAGCCTGACCGGATTCCCTCGCTGATCTCGGTGCTGAGAATGCACCGGTCGGCGGACTTCTGCGGCGAATCCCTTCCCATGGAAATCCCCGAGGTTCGGGAAAACTTCGAAAAAGAGATGATGCTGACCCTCTGGAACCGCGCCCAGACGATTCTCTGGCTCAAGCGCACGGCACGGTATTTTCCGCGCATCGAAGCCATTCTCAAGGAGCGGAACCTTCCCGATGATCTCAAATACATCGCCGTTGCGGAGAGTGCGCTGATGCCGGAGGTGGTTTCATCCCAGGGAGCGGTGGGATTGTGGCAGTTCATTTCCTCCACGGCAAAAAAATACGGATTGACGGTTGACCGGAACATCGATGAACGGCGCAACACGCAAACCGCCACACGTGCGGCTCTGGATTATCTGAGCGAACTGCGCCAGCTGCTGGGTTCGTGGACCCTGGCCGCCGCCGCCTACAATATGGGAGAAGACGGCCTTCAGGGGGAAATGCTCGCCCAGGGCGAAACCGATTATTACCGTCTTCGGCTTCCCCTGGAAACCCAGAGGTATGTATTTCGAATCGTCGCAATCAAACTGATTATTGCAGACCCTGCGCGCTACGGATTTGATCTGGGTACAGAGGATCTGTATCCGCCGGAGGTCTGCGAATCCGTTGAAGTGAACTGTTCCCGGGCCATTCCGGTTTATCTGATCGCGCGGGCCGCCGGAACCTATTTCAAAAACATTCGAAACCTCAATCCCCAGATCATGGGACATTATCTGGATGCAGGCCGGTACCTTCTCTGCGTTCCCCAGGCCCGGGGATTCGAGGAGCGGCTTCAGAATCTGCTGGCCGAATGGCTGGCGGCGCGTGAAAACAGCGTATACGTGGTAAAAAAGGGAGACAATCTGTCCATTATCGCCGAGCATTTCAACGTGCCGCTCAAGGCGCTGCTGATCTGGAACGACATCAATTCCAGAAGTCCCATCCATCCGGGAGACCGGCTGATCGTCCGGCCCGTATTGCCCTGATACCGATCAACGGTAAACTTTTTTCATCAGCCAGGTCATGTTTTGCCCGAGGGTCCTCATGGTGTCGATTCCCTCGGAATCACCGGCCGCTTCGCCTTTTTCCATGCCGAAACCCATGTTCCAGTAAGATGAACCGGGAACGATCATCTGGGAAATCAAAAAGAAGTGATTCATGGCGTCAAAGGCGCCAATGGCGCCGCCCCGGCGCACGGCAACCACCCCAGCGCCGACCTTGCGCCGCAGCATGGCATCGTTGGCGATGCTGACCATGCCGGCCACGTCGATCAACGCCTTCATCTCCGGGCTGACATTGGCGAAATACGTCGGTGAGGCCAGAATCACCCCTTCGGCGCCGGCCATCTTTTCGATGCAGGCGTTGAGGGCGTCGTTTTTCACGGCGCACCGCCGGTTTTTCTCGGAAAAACACCGCATGCACGCCGTGCATCCGTGAATCTCCTGGCCGGCCAGCTGGATCAACTCGGTCCGAATGCCCTGGTTCTCGAGTTCTTCAAAAACCGTTCGCACCAGAAACGCCGTGTTTCCGTCCTTTCGGGCACTACCGTTAAACGCAACCACTTTCATGATCCACCTCCTTGCAACCGGTTTAAAAGTTATGCATGATCATGACCCACGCAAAACCGGAACCATTCATGAATTCTTAAAGCACTTGCCCCTGCCTTAAACAAGCCTGGCCCGAATCTGCTCAATGTAGCACTGACAGGCCTCATCTTCCGGATCCAGGTCCAGTGCGGCCTGGGCGTCGGCGACGGCCTTCCCGCAATCGCCCTTGTTTTCCCAGCAGACGGCCCGAAGAAAATGAATCTCCGCAACCCCGGGCCGGATTTCCAGGGCACGGGTATAATCTTGAATCGCCCGGTCCATGTCGCCGATGGCATTGTGGGCCATGCCCCTGAAATAATAGGCTTCTTCATCGGCTTTTCCGGTTTTGATCGCACGGGTCAGGCATTCCACGGCATGTTCAAACAATCCGTAATGAATGGCCGTAATCCCCGCCTCGATATCTTCTTTGAGTCCCATGGCAGATCGGTTCTCCTTTTGTTCTCGTGAATACAGCCCGGGCATTTTGCGCTTCGTCGCGCTCGAACCGGGCATGAAAATTAGATTTTCCGATCCCGGACCAGACGCGCAAAATGTTCAAACGACCGATCGTAAGTCCGCTCGGCGTCGGCGGGAAAACAGCATCCCGGCAACTGGCGGCTTTTCAGGTGATACCGCAGGCAGTCGCAGCACAGGCCTTTCCGCGAACAGGAATCATAGGTGCAGGCGCAAAAACTCAGATTCCGCTCTTTCTTGCATTCCATCGCACGCTCCTTTGCAAAGGGCTAACCGGCATTGGCTTTCGAAGCCGGTGTTTCAGGCGCATCGGGTTTCCCCAGTTCCTGAATATCAGTTTTCAGAGAGTTCATCCAGGAATCGTTCAGAATAAACAGATACGGACTCATCGAAGTTGCAGCCGGGTGCCCCTCCAGGTCTTTCTCAAAAACATAAAGCACGTACGGCTCGGAACCTTCCAGGGTAATTTCGACGACCGGATCCCTGTATTCTTCCTTTTTCCGGTCTTCCAGAAAATGGTCGCACTGGAGCCGCGACAGACCGGAAATCAACTGATTCGTCTTTTCCAAGGAAACCGGCTGCCCGGCAGCATCGACCCATGCATCATTTTTCGCAACGGAGTCCTTGCCGGAAGCGTCCGAATCCTCCTCCCTGTCCTTCGAAGCTTCCTTTTCGGCCTCAGGCGCCTGACGGCGCTCCAGAGAGACGGTTTTCTCATTCTCAACGATTCGAATCGCATGGATCTGCTCCGGATCAAAGGAAAGCACCGTCTTGTCGCGAAGTTCGGAGGGACTTGAATCAAATAAGCCCCCCATATTGCCGATGGCATGATAGACTCGGGGATCATCGGCCAGCCGGACAAAGGTATGCCGGTAGGTGGAGGCGGTCCTGCCGACGGCAAAAGAACGGACCCGGGTTTTTCCGGCCCAGGCGCTGATCTCGAGCGCCTCGGCCGGGTCCAGCCCATAGCGCTCATAGGATTTCGATTCGCTGACCAGAGCCGTCAGGGTCAGGTCCGAGACTTCGTCGAGCATTCTGTCCGCCTTGGCAGGCTCAACCGGATAATGGCCGTCTTCCAGATACCAGCGGTCCTGCTCGCGGACCAGAACCGCCGAATAGCCGGCCTTCGAGATTTCCAACCTGGAAATCTGCTTTTTGTCAACCGGCGAAATCTCCGGAAGCGCATAGTGGGTTCGATCCGTCCGGCGCAGAGCCAGATACGCGCTGAGAGCGATGATCAACAGCGCCAGAACAATCATCTCTTTCTTGATCTTCATGGCATTCCTCTTGATATGAGCATGTTCACCACGGTTTTATCCCTGAATTCAGAATTGATTTCTGGCGCGCGGACCCGGAAACTCAGCGTCGTTGAAACATCATCTGAATCCGTTTCTTGCGCGAAATCCTTCGCATCCATATCAGCACGCCGAAAAGCGCCGCCATCACCGGAAGGCCCGCAATGTTGAAGGTCTTGACAAGGGTTTTCTTCGCCGCGCCGGCGTCGGTCAGGGGATTGAATCGCTGAATCTTACTGCGCATCACGGCAATCTGCTCACGGTCGTTCAGCGCGTCCAGGGCATTCAGGATGAACATGGCATTGGGAGACTGGCCCTCCTCATCGATCAGGTTGTTTTTCAGCGATTCCGAAGAACCCATGATCAAGATTCGGCCCGGCCGGCTCTGGGCGCGAAACACGCCCTCTCCCTGAATTCCGGAAAGATCCGCCTTGCTTCGGCCGGCCTGACCGGGTGAAGGCGCTCCCGACGCTACGGGTCCATCGGTCCCGGCCATCTGCTTTTCCGGAGCAGGCTTTCCGGCAAAATAGCTGGGAAAGCTGCCTTCCAGAAGACAGGCCAGAAGCATGGAGTGCATCGCTTCCTCGTCCCGAGGCGGCTGAACCAGCGCATGGTTGAAGTTGATTCTGTTCTTCATCTGCCAGGACCGGTCCGAAGAACGCAGCAATTCCACGGCTCGAATGCCCGTTTCCTGAATGCGCTTTTCATCGAGTTCCAGCGGGGAAACCTTCATCGTGATCAGCCCCCGGATATTTTTCATGAACGGCAGGATATGATCGATCTGCTCGCTTTTGATGACCGGGGCGAAATAGATCATCCTCTCGCCGCCGCCCAAGCGGGGGGACAGCTGCTGGCGGTAGCAGCTTTCATCCAGGACATAGGCGGGCAGGATGCGGACGCCGTAATGCGCCAGCAGTTTTTCAAGCCCGGTTTCAAGCGGCAAATAGGTCGGATCCTGACCGCCGTAGACCGGTTGTCCCGTAGGCGGCATTTCACGGAAAGCATCGGTGAATATCGCCAGATTGGTTCCCCGCATCAGCATCTGATCGAGCTGATAAAGCTCGTAATCCGTGAATGCCTCGGTGGGCTGGGCGATTATCAGGCATCTGAGTCCCTCGGCCGTTTCCGCATCGAGATTCACCTCTTCAAGGGAATAGGTCTGGGAGACGAGATTGCTGAAGGTGGCCATATCCCCCTCTGACCGGCCGAAGGAGTTCATGCCGGGATCCTGCAGAGGGAGGGTTCCATGACTGGCCAGATAACCGACCTTCTGATGAATGTTGATCAGGGAGTCCACCGCATCGACGATCATCTCTTCCAGCTTCGGAATATCGGTCAGCTGATACTGGGTTCCGATGATCGGAAGCTTGATCACGGACAGCAGGGGAAGCTCCGCCTTGTCCTTCCCGTGTTCTATGACCAGGCCGATCAGACCCCTTCCGGCCGCGATCCGACCGTTTTCAAGTTCCGGCCATTTCAGGGTCATGATCTGATACCGGCTCGTCAGTTCCTCCAGTTCCCGATCTTCGGGATCCACATGCCGGAACTCAAGTTTGCCGTAGGTCTTGGCGTTCAGCTTGTTGATCATCCCTTCGATATGCACGGGCAGGTTCCCCAGCTGCTCCAGCCCCATGAAAGGGGCGACAGTTTTGATCGATGAGGAAAGATACAGGGAGACTCGAATCCTGTCTTCAAGACCCAGCAGTGCGCTCACCTTGTTGTTCAGTTTCTGAATGGCCGTCGTCAGCTTGTACTCCAGTCCTTCGGTGCCGGTAATCGTGTCGATGCGCTCGACAATATCTCCGTGAATCAGGACAAGGCCCATGTAGGCGCGCTGGAACTTGACCTCATCCTGTTCGACCGCCTGAATCTGAACCGGATAGATGCCGTAGTTTTCGGCCGCGGCCCGGTTTTCTTCGGTGCGCGCATCATCCCCCTCCGCGCTGACGTTGTAAAACCGGTAATTGAAATATCGGTTTCCGTACAAAGCGTATTCGGCCAGCAGATCGCGCAGGTACTGTTCGGTGGCATTGTGCGGCGCCGGCAGATTTTTGGTAAAAAACACCTTGATCGTCAACGGCTCGGAAAGCGTGGCCACTACCTCTTTGCTGACGCCGGATATCGAATAGGCCCCGTTTTCGGTCAGATCGGCACGGAAAAACAGGGTCTGTCCCGCCAGATTGACCAGGATCACCACCGCCAGATAGATCATAAACCGGATATATTTTGAAAATCGGTTCTTTGGCTTCATTTCCAGCTCCTTATTCCTTTTCCCGCATCGTCAGCCAGGCGCCGTAGAGGCTCAAAAACATAATGCTCAAAAAATACAGAATATCCCTGGAGTCGATGATGCCCCTGGCGATGTTCTGAAAATGAGAGTCCGCTCCCAGATATCCGATGGGACCGACCAGAAACTGGGGAACGAAAAAAAGCATTTTGTCGATCATCGTCAGTCCGAAGCAGATGAGAACGCCGATAATAAATGCGACGATCTGATTGCGCGTCAGCGAGGAGGCAAAAAGTCCAATCGCGGAAAAAGCGGCGCCGAGCAGCACGGCGCCGATATAGCCGCCGGCCGCAGGGCCCCAGTCCAGCCTGCCCATCCAGGATATGGTCAGCGGATAGGCCAGCGTGGGTACCAGCATGGCCGCCGCAAAGGCGCTCGCGGCCAGAAACTTTCCCAGAATCACATCCGTCAGGCTGACCGGAAGCGTGAGCAGGGTCTCGTAGGAACCCGCATGAATCTCTTCGGCAAAAAGGCGCATGGTAACCGCCGGCATCACAAAGGCAAATACGATGGGAAGCAGCGCAAAGAAATTTCTCAGGCTCGCCTGATTATACAGAAAAAAGGTGGCGAAGAAGAACCACCCGACAACCAGCAGAAAAATCGATATCACGATGTAGGCGATCGGCGATACGAAGTAATCCTTGAATTCCTTGATAAATATGTGAAAGGCCTGCCGCATGTCAGTTCTCCTTGGTCAGTTCACGGAATATGCTTTCAAGCGTTTGGGTTTCCAGGACAAATTCCATCAGGATCCAGTCGGTCTCCTTGATTTTTCGGTAAATTTCGGGACGCGGGTCCGCGCCGGGCTCGCAGTCCACCTGAACGTCGACCATATCGCCCCCGGTCGTCCGGATTCGTGAAACGCCGGCAATTGCTTCCAGGCGCTTTTCCACTTCTCCGGCATCCGCGCCGGCCAACTTCAGATTCAGGCGGCGCCCGCCGCCCAGGCTTTGCCGAATGGCATCCGTGCCGCCGTCGGCGACGATCTTTCCCCGATGGAGGATCATGATCCGGTCGCAGGTCGCTTCGGCCTCGCTGAGAATATGCGTGGACAGAATCACGGTTTTCTCCTTGCCGATGCGCCGAATGATATCCCGAATCTCCGCGATCTGATTCGGATCCAGACCCGAGGTAGGTTCGTCGAGCACGAGAATTTCCGGGTCGCTCATCATGGCATGCGCCAGGCCGACGCGCTGTTTGAGACCCTTGGAAAGCTCCCCGATGGGCCTGTGCATGATCTGATCCAGGCCGCAGAGCTCGGCCAGTTCCTTCAACCGGGCGGATCGGGCATTTCCGTGAAGATTCCGAATGACCGCCACGTATTCCAGGTAATCAAAAACCAGCATGGAGGGATATAGGGGCGCGGATTCGGGCAAATACCCCATCATGTTCTTGATTTTCAGCGAATCGGTTTCCATGGAACAGTCCTTGACCCGAATCGTTCCATAGGTGGGCGGAAAATATCCGGTCAGCATGCGAAGCGTCGTGGTTTTACCCGCGCCGTTCGGTCCGAGAATACCAAGAATCTCCCCCTTTTGAATATTCAGGCTGATGTGATCGACCGCACAAAAATTATCGTAGTATTTGGTCAGCTCCTCGACATGGATCATGTATTTCTCCTGTTATGTTTCCAACCGGTTGAAAACCTTCCGCTGAATGGTCCCGGCAATCCGCTACCTTGAAATTGCATTTATTCGCGCGGCATTCTAATCCCGAATGGTTTTTTTAAAATCAGGCATGGTTTCGGGTCTGTCTCGAACGACGTAACGGCTTTCACCGTCTCTGGCCGTCACGTTTTCATAGACCCCGTCGTCCCGGCGGACCAGCTTGGTAAAACCCCGGTCGCGCAGTTCAGAATCGGTTTTGGGTGAGCGGATGCTGGCTCGGGAAATCAGTTTTTTCACCGGCCCTCCGCATTTCGGGCACCGGATCATAGGCGGCTCATTCAGGGCGTGCCGCACCTCGAAAATTTGTCCCATCACGCAGGGGTCCTGCAGGTGTTCGTATTCGTAAACCGGCATAGGCGCTTTGGCTCCTTGGGCAAGACCGTCATCGTTGAAAAGGTTTGCATAAAAACAGATAAAAAATAACCCAAATATCTTTTCTGTCAAGCGTTTCCAGAAAGGCGGTTCGCCTGCATTCAGCCTTGAAAATACTTGACACAAAAGCATCGATCATTTATTCATATTCGTCAAACACAAGCGTCTGCAGAACGGCGCAATTTTGGACACATAACACGCCTGCGCATTTTGTGCAGGTTTTTGTTTATAAGCCATTGAATGCATCCAGATTCATTTTAGCCGCGCTGAGCGGCATTCTGATGACCGCCGGGTTTCCCGGAACGGGATTCTATCCCCTGGTCTGGGTCGCCCTGGCGCCCCTGTTGCTTGCCATTCGCCGGTCGTCGGCGGGTCAGGGATTTCGAATCGGCTGGTTTGCCGGCCTCTGTCACTACCTGACCTTGCTCTACTGGCTGGTTTTCACCATGAAAACCTATGGAAATCTTCCGTTGTACCTGTGCGTGCCGCTGCTGTTTCTGCTCTGCGCCTATCTCGCCCTATACTGGGGGGCTTTCTGTGCACTTTTGAACGCGTTACGGCCGCGTCCGGTTCATATTCTGTACCTGATTCCGATCTTCTGGACCGCCTTGGAATATCTGCGGGCCCATCTTTTTTCGGGCTTTCCCTGGGGGCTTCTGGGATACAGTCAGCACAAGGCGCTTTATCTGATTCAGATCGCCGATGTGTTCGGCGTCTGGGGGGTGTCTTTTCTGGTTGTTTTTTCAAACAGCGTCCTGTTTATATATCTGCTTTGTAAAAGTGAAAAAACCTGGCATGGTTTGAATGTCTCCAGACAGGCGGCCCGTTTTGCGGTGACGATTCTGATGCTCGCTGCCGTAGTTACTGTTGGTTACGGCCAATGGCGCGTCAAAACACTGGAGCATGCGACATCCACGGCACCTTTCAGCCGGATAAGCGTCATTCAGGGCAATATCGATCAGGCCGTCAAGTGGGATCCGGCGTTTCAGATCTCCACCACCAAGAAATACATCGATCTCTCTTTGTCGGCCGCCGCCGAAAAACCGGACCTGATCGTATGGCCGGAAACCGCCACGCCCTTTTATTTTCAGCACGGCAGCTGGCTGACGGAAATGGTCAAACAGGCCGCTGCCGAAATGCAGACCGATCTGCTGATCGGCAGCCCTTCGGTGAAAAACAAAACGGACTATTTTAACAGCGCCTATCTGGTTCTGCCGGACGGCTCGTCGCCGGGCCGGTACGACAAAGCGCATCTGGTTCCTTTCGGAGAGTACGTGCCCCTGAAACGATGGCTTCCCTTTCTGGGAAAGATGGTCGAACAGGTCGGTGATTTTAAATCCGGCCCAAGGGGGAGCGCCCTGAGATGGAAAGAAGGGGCCATCGGAATCCAGATCTGCTTTGAAATCATCTTTCCCGGACTTTCCCGAGCCATGGTTCAAAACGGCGCCGAATTTCTGGTCAACATGACCAATGATGCCTGGTTTGAAAAAACCGGCGCCCCATATCAGCATTTTTCCATGGCGGTTTTCCGGGCCGTTGAAAACCGCAGAGCCCTGGTGCGCGCGGCCAACACCGGCATCAGCGGCTTTATCGATCCGTCAGGCCGGGTAATGATACAAAGCGATCTGTTTGAAGAGGCCGTACTGACTCAAAGCATCCCCCGGCTGAAAATGCAAAGTGTTTATACGGCGGCAGGCGATGTCCTGCCGCTGGGTTGCTGGCTGGCGACGGCGGCATTCTGCGCCCTTGGAATTTACAGAAAAAGGTATTATAATAAATAAATTAAAACGGCTTAATGCCGAAAAAGGAGACAATAATGTCCGCAGAACTCAAACAAACCCTAAAAGATTTGACCGCCAGGCTACAACAGCTCAAGAGGTATCTTTGACCTCGCCGGCAAGGAAGAACGGCTCAAGGAAATCGAAAGCCTGATCTCCCAGAAAAAATTCTGGGACGACCCTGAACAGAGTCGAACCATCCTGAAGGAACGCACCCACCTTTCCAATAAGATTGCCGAATTCAGACGACTGGAACAGGATCTCGAGGATGCCTGCATTCTTTACGACCTAGCCCTTGAAGAATCCGATGCCGATGCGATGCAGGAGGCTGCACGGCAATCAGCGCGCATCGGGAACACCCTCCGTACACTTTCTCTACATATGATGCTCAGCGGGGAAGACGACCGCAACAATGCCATCGTGTCGATCAACGCAGGCGCCGGCGGAACCGAGGCCCAGGACTGGTCTGAAATGCTCTTTCGCATGTATACGAGATGGTGCGAGCGCAAGGGCTTCAAGCTGGAGCTGATTGATCTGCAGCCCGGCGATGAGGCGGGCATCAAGAGCGTGACCTTCACCGCATCCGGCGAATGGGCATACGGATTTCTGAAATCCGAGATCGGCGTGCACCGGCTGGTCCGAATCTCGCCCTTCAACGCCAATGGAAAGCGCCAGACCTCTTTTGCATCCGTGTTTGTCTATCCGGAGCTGGACAACGAGATTGTTGTCGACATCGACGAAAAAGACCTGCGCATCGATGTGTTCAGGGCCAGCGGCGCCGGCGGGCAGCACGTGAACAAAACCAGCAGCGCGGTCCGTATCACCCATCTGCCGAGCGGCATCGTGGTCCAGTGCCAGCAGGAAAGGTCCCAGCACCGGAACCGGGATCTGGCCATGAAGGTCCTCAGGTCCAAGCTGCACCAGCTTGAAAAGAGCAAACAGGACGAGAAGCTTCAGACCATCAACGACGGAAAGGACGATATCGCCTGGGGCAGCCAGATCCGTTCCTATGTCCTTCACCCGTATCAGATGGTCAAGGACCATCGAATCAACCTGGATGTCGGAAACGCCCAGGGAGTTCTGGACGGCGCCCTGGACCCCTTTATCGAAGGCGTGCTGCTTTCCCGACAGTCCTGATCATGGATCCGATCGACGTCATTTACCGTTTTTATCCGCCCGGCTGCCGGGCGGCCGAAATTCTGATTCATCACGGCCGTCAGGTGGCCGGAAAGGCGATGGCCGTTGCCGGCAATCTTGCAGACAGGCATCCGGATACGGCCTTTATTGAGGAGGCGGCCCTGCTGCACGACATCGGCATGGGGCTGACGCGCGCCCCCTCGCTGGGATGCACCGGAATTCACCCCTATATCTGCCACGGCTATCTGGGCCGGAATCTTCTCGAAAGCATCGGCCTTGAACGCCACGGCCGGGTTTGCGAACGCCACGTGGGCCTGGGGCTGAGCGTTGCGGACATCGACCGCCAGAAGCTACCCCTGCCCCGCCGGGACATGCGGCCCAGGACCCTGGAGGAAAAGATCGTCTGCTTTGCCGATAAATTCTTTTCCAAAACCAAGGATAACCCGGCGGAAAAACCCATTGAAGCGGTTCTGGAAAGCCTGCGGCTCCTGGGCGACGATTTTGTTGACCGGTTCCTTTCCCTGGCCGGTCTTCTGCGATACAAATTCTAATCCGGACCGGATGATCGCTTCGTAAAATATTCGGGCTGTCCTCTCGCCCGGCCGGATCAAGCATGTCCACGAACGCCATGACGAAAACATGGTGGAATAGATCCGCACCCTGAAGGGACCGGTAAGGGACGGGTTTTTCGGTTCGTCAGAATAATTCGACCTTGACGATTATCGCATACTCATGTTTGATGCCTTGAGAATTTGAATGATTCAATATTACCCTGAAGCGGCGCGGAGCAACCCGTGACGGAGAAAAAACCAACCCGCGTTTCGGCTTTGTTTTTCCTTAAAAGGCCGGGCAAAATCGTATGTTACGCGATTGCCCTTCTGTCGGTGATCCTCCTTGCCGTTTCCTGGTTCGGTCCTGTCCTGTTCGAACGGATACTGACGAAATACCTGGAGCAGGCCGGTATTGAAAGCCCCGAGGTTAAGGTGGAGTCCATAACGCCCTGGGGGCTGCACCTGAGCGGTATTCGGGCTCAGCAGGGCCGCCTGAACCTAGATTTTCTCTCCGTCCATTTTTCACCGGCCGGTCTCGTGCAGGGCAAAGTCGACCGGATTGTGATCAGCGGTCTCACCTGGCATATTGCCTTTCGGGACGGAGCGATGGACCTGGGGCTTCCCGAGCTCAACGCCGGAGGGCCGTCGTCAGGCCCGCCGAGCCTGCCGTTCGATTCGCTGGCGCTCGATTCTTCTTTCATCATGATCAACTTCGATGGAATGTCCCTGAGCGTGCCTTTCTCCCTTCTCCTTGAAGCTGCCGGAGGAAACGTTCTAAAACTGGAGGCCCGCTGTGAACCCATGGGCATCCCCGTGATCGTCAACGGACAGGGCGATCTCGCTTCGGGCGAGGCGATGCTTCACGGCCGCGTCTCAGGCCGAGCGGGCGAAAAGAGAAGCATGCCGGAAGGCGGCGTTGAAAATGCATGCCTTGCCGGCGCCGTCGACCTGAATGCCCGATGGCATCGCGAGCCGAACCGTACGCCATGGGGAAGCCTAGAGTTGACCGCCGAAGCCAGGGATATGTTGCTGGACGCGTTTGGGCTGCTGGCACGCCTGAAGGAAGGGTCGCTGGCCGTGCGGGGAATTCTGGATCAGGGTCTGGTCTTTGAAACACTGAACGGCAATCTTCGGCTGAAAGGGCTGGGATTTCAGGAATACGAACTGGAAAACCTCGACCTCAAACTGGGTGAGCAGGGCGCCGTCTCGATGCTGTCGGCACACCTTGCCCGACCCTTTCAGGCAAAGATCACCGTTACGGGAAACCATCCTTCCATACCCGAGCTCCTGATGCACAGCGGTTCCATCGACGGACGCTTTGACTGGACCATTGAAGGCTCGATGCCGGAAGCACTGATTTCCCACTATTACGGCGAAACCCTCGTCGGGAGCAGCCTCCCTTTCCATGCCTCGGGCTCCCTTGCTCTCAACGTACCCGAATGGCCGGAGTGGAGCGTCGAGGCACAGGTTGAAAAAAGCTTTATGGGCCCCGTGACGGTTTTGCTGGCAGAACAGAACCTTCGCCTGGAGGATGCCCTCGCGCGGGCTCAGGGAAGGTTCCAAGCCGACAACCGGGGCATGACGGGCAGTCTGGACGAGGGAACCATTCTCAGTGTCAAAAAGATCACCCGCCATGACGATAGGACTCCGGTGGTCATCGAGGGCGTAGAACTCGTATCCCGGAAAAATCGGCCCATGGCATCCATTGCAGTCAACCCGAACGGTTCAATTGAGATTCATGCCGCCGCAGCATTCCGAAAGTCCGTCACGGCCCGGGTGCAAAGCATGAAATTCCGCGCAGGTTCCCTTGGTCTGGAGGGTCGGGTTTTTCTGGACGGGAAAGGACAGCTCCGCTGGCAGGCCCGTCTCGATCTGGGCAATGGCGCTCTGGATGCACCCGAACTTGCGGCCAGAGCCAGGCAGATATCCCTCACTCTTCCGATTTCCGGCGGAATGGTGCTTTCGAATAAGGGCCGCTTTTCCATAGGGCAGGTCGGCTATGACCGGATTGATCTGCCGGGACCGTCAGGGCAAATCGGCATTCACGACAATCGCCTTCTGATTGAAGGGGCCTGGAATCCGTTGTCGCATACCCCCTTAAGTTTCAAGGCGGATCTGGACATGAACGGTCCGGCTATGACGGGAACACTTGATGCCGATGCCGACTGGTTCGACATGCCCGGAAGAGAAGTGCTGAACCGGCTCGTTCCGGGTCTGAGCGATCTGGACATAACAGGACAGGCCAAGATAAGGGCGCGCATCGGCATGGACGGTTCCCGGCTGATGCCGGACCTGGAAGCATCCCTCCGCGATATGGCGATCACAAGCCGCCAGAAGGATATGGAAGCAAGCGGCATTTCAGGTTCCGTTCGGGTGAATAGCCTTTCGCCTGTAAGCACGCCGGGAAACCAGATGCTGACTATCGACAGGATTCGCCTCGGCGCTTTCGAAGGCGGGGAGGGCCTTCTGGCCTTCCACCTGGAAGACCCTGATCACCTCTTCCTGGAAAAGATGCGATTGCGTCTTCCCCAAGGCGGAACCATCGCCCTGCAGTCGGCGCGGTTCGATCTCGAAAAACAGGGGGGCAGCGTGGAGGTGCTCTTGGAAAACATCGATCTCGTTGCGCTGCTGGCACGCCTGACCGACGGAAAGATCGACGGCAGCGGCCTGGTCTATGGCAGGATTCCCGTATCCTATGCGGCCGGAAAAATCCGGCTTGACAGCGGATATGTCTATGCCGTGCCCGGAACGGGACACTTGGGAATCCGCGACGATGCGTGGATGAATGCGCTCATGTTCTATGTCAACGAGGCCATGGCCGGTCATCCGTATCTCTCGCTGGTGTCTGAACGCATGGAGCAGGCTCTGCGGGACTTCCAGTACAGCTACCTTGCCATCGATCTCAAAAAAGCCGGCAGCGAAACGGCCGCTAAAGTCGAATTGCAGGGCAAGGGGGTGCGGGGCGATCCGCCCCAGGAGATCGGCAGCCTGGTGCTGAATATTAATGATCTGGAAGAGCTGATCAACCGGGTCCTCGGACTCAAAATGACCAGCGAAGAATCCATCGACCGCGCTCTCGAGGATTTGCTTGACTTTCAATGACAGAGATAAATAATGGTTGTTAATCCAGTTTGATTCAACCATCGGCACCCCCGAACAGGAGACGACAATGAAGAAAATCATCGGAACATTGATCGTGTTTACGGTCCTGGCAACTTTTGCCTGCACCAAGCACCATGTAACGGCCGACACGACGCACCGTGTCGAAATTGCTCCCATTCACGTAACGGTGGACATCAATCTCAAGGTCCAGCGGGCCCTTGACGACGCCCTGAGTTTCCAAGGAGGACTTGACGACGTTTTTACCAAGGAAGAACTGGAGATGCTGAACAAGAAATAACCTGATTCACATTACAATCAGAAAGGTGTAACCGCCATGAAAGGAAAAAGAATTCTCGCCGCCATATGCTTCGCATCCATGGTGTTTTCTCTGGCTGCAACCGCTGCGGCCCAGGATCGGAACACTGTCGTCAATTCGATGAAAGAACGTTATTCCGCCCTGCTCCAAGCAAAGGGACAGGGACTGATCGGCGAAGCATGGAACGGCCTTGTGGGCATCGTCAATCCCGCCGCTCCGGCTGGAGTGAAGGTGATCGCCGACGGAGAAAGCAGCGACCGGCGCGCTCTTTTCCAGATCATCGCCAAGGAAACCTCGACTCCCGTTGAAGAGGTAGCCCGGCAGAACCGGATCCGCATGTACCGCCTGGCTGAGGACAACCACTTCCTGCAAAACCAGAACCGCCAGTGGGTGCTAAAAAAAGATTTGAAATAAAAAACGCCCGCCCTGTTTTTGCTGCTGAAAAAATGCAAACCGGGCTTTTTGTCGCATACGGGTTGTCGATGATCTGAAAGCAGAAAAGTTCTCCGTCGAACGGCAAAAGGCTGCGCTTTTAGTCTTCGGCTGAGCTCGAACGCCATAATTTGGAGAGAATATGCCTTACGTGAATATCAAGATCACCAGAGAGGGGGCGACCTCGGAGCAGAAAGCTCGTCTCATTCAGGGGGTCACTCAGCTTCTGGTCGATGTTCTGAACAAAAACCCGAAAACAACTGTTGTCGTGATCGATGAGGTCGATACCGACAACTGGGGCGTAGCAGGCGAATCGATTACCGTTCGAAGGGCTCGGGGCGACTAGCCTTGAGTGCATATGGACCGGGGCTCAACCCCAGATTCTCAACAATATACAGTCCGTGCCGAAAATTCTCATTCGAATTCCAATACGCCGAATGACTGCGGAAGGTGGAAATTCGGCTTTGGAAAGTCGACCGGCGACCACGTCAACCAGTGCGGATGCGAGGTTTTGTCGGCGCATTTGTAGAAATTCGCCCGCCACCTAACGTGCGGGGCGGGCGTGATCACCTCGCAGTATTTTTTCAACAAATCGATGGGAACCCGGTACGCAACGGTCCATGTGACGGGTTCCGCAATTTCCGGATCAACCCTGCGCGGCAGGGAATGCGCGATGCTTATCCGGCCGCATTCGCTCTTTGGAATGACAATCCTGCCCTTCCCCGCCCCGGTCTGAAAATGAAACAGCATGATGCCGCCGCAATTCATCTCAAGGTTGAAGTATCCTTTGGAAACATCCGGGCCCGGCGTAAAGAAGAATTCGACGCAGCTGTCCTCCCAGACATTGTCCTGATGCCCTGCAGCCACTGCCCGGACATATCGGTCATCGACTCGAAACATCAGGTATATGGCCGTCTCGTCATAGGCAATCTTCACCTTGGCCTTCGGAAAATGGTCAGGCTTCTTCCCCATGTAATTTTCAATCAGCTCGGATGAAACGGCATTCCACGGGGTCTGGTTCCAACCTCCATTACCTCTGGAAGGGCTTGCGAATTTTGCGACTTTGCAGATCATAATTTTTCTTTGGGCCGGCGACAAATCGAAATCAATATCCTTTTTTCAGAATAAGGGCCTGGCTTCTCTCCTTACGCCTTTTCGCACATATTCCCTGGACCTGCCATAGCTTACGATTTTAGCCTTGAGGTTTCAATACGCGTAGCGCATCAGCGCACGTTTCATGCCGTCGGCAATCCAGCGGGTCTCGTTGCAAAACACCCCGCCGCCAAGCATGGTGAGAAGCACGCGATCCTGACCATGCCTGGCGGAATTACAACTCGAATTGATGCGGTTGTCATATGGCATTTTTCTTTGCAATTTCTTCCACCACCTGGCGGACATCGGCCAAACATCAGCGTCTTTTTGGATTTTTCTGAGCACAATCACATCCACCAGTTTTCTTTCCAAAAGCAATCCTCTCAAGAATCATTGAGCGGCCATTATCTGTGTAATCTTTTTCGATCTGCTTTCTCGTATATTGGAAACAATAGCATACCAAGTCATTATCATGATCTTTGAATTCGTTTTTCTCCTGGTCAGGCGGGTTTGGCTTCATCAACTTTTCCCCTGATAATACTTATGAAAATCTCATGGCCTGTGCAGGCTTGATTACGAATCAATGTCTGCCATAAAACGGCCGAGCTCAGACGCGGCGGCGCGGAAGCAGCGGCGGCTGGAGCAAACTGTCAGGCGCAACCTGGGCACGTGCCTTGCCGCGTGAAAAAAACCAGCGAAGCATCTTTACCCAGAGCGACCATGGTTGAATTTGCGGCATTACCCCGAGCGATACTTGCGCCGTAGCAAGCGAGTCTTCAATCAAGGCGTCATGCATGGGGCGATAAACTAAAGGCCAAGATAATATCGCGGGCCCGCGGGTATTCATTTTCAGCGTATGCCTCAGGACGACCGGCTGTTTGGAGCCACCCGCAACTTCGTAAGCATGAAACCCATCGAAACCTTTCGGGCACGTGAAACGAAATTGGATTGATTTGCCCGGTATGTATTTCTCGACAAAGTACCTTATCGGGCCGTGTCCACCCTTTGCGCCAAAGCACAGGGCGCGGTCAAACTCCATAGGCGGCCATGCGTGTTTTGGCCACAACCGATCTTCTTTGGACGCAAGCGAATCGATCAGCGCACCCGCAAGCGCCGGGCTTGTTTCAAGCCCACGATCATGAACATTGCATACTTCCATGCGATTTCCTGTAACGCCCCATGCGCCGGTTCAGCGGCCGAGCGCCAGCGCCGTTGCCGAAGCCGGTTGTGCAGGCCCATCAGGGCGTAAATTTGCGGGGTACGACTCTCCCGCATGTGAGACCTGTTACTATTTGAAAAAATTAACAAAAACATGGATCGAAGGCAAGAGCGGAATCATGAGAAAACATCCATAGAAAGCTGAAGCGCAAAGCGATGAGCCGATAAATAGAAACGCACGAACGCAACCTCGTTCCCACGTCCTATCTGCTTGACAGAAATCCGCGCCGATGTTTAATTGAATTATCGAAACAAGAAGGTCCGCTGCTGTCGAAAAGGCAGGCGGTATGAAACATGTCAATAGACCCGGGAGCATCATTATGAAAAGAATATCTGTCTTGTTGATCTTGTTGATCGCAGCCGTCAACACAGCATGCGCGCCGACCGGCAGCTCACGCTACCGAGAAGGCTCGAACGTGGGGCAGGAAACCCGTCTGACCGTGGCCGACGAGCAGCGCCTGACCCAGGAAGCGCTGCCAAAAATGCTAAAGGATTATCCGAGGGCGAATAATTCGGAACTTCAGAAATACATATCCGATCTGGGGATGAAAATCGTCCGGGCCAACAATCTGGAAGGGAATCCCTATTCCTACTCGTTCACCGTCGTGGATGTGCCCAACGTCAACGCGTTTGCGATGCCGGCAGGTGCGGTCTTCGTCACCGCTCCGCTGATTGCGATGGCCGAAAATGAAGCGGAACTGGCCGGCGTGGTCTCGCATGAGATCGGACACGTCGTGGCCCGCCATACGGCGGAGCGCATGTACGCGATGGAAAAGGCCCAGAATAAAACCTGGATGTACGCGACGGGAGGAGCTGTTGTGGGCGCAGCCGTCGGCTATGGTCTGGGCGCCGTACTTTTTGACGACTCCTCCTCCCGGGCCAAAGCTGCGGCAATCGGAGGCCTTCTTGGTGCCGGCGGGGGGCTTCTGGCCCAGAAATACGGCTTTCTGGTGAATTCCCGCGAAGACGAAATGGAAGCCGACCGCATCGGCTATCGGCTGGCTGTCGGCGCGGGATACGACAAGGATCAGGTCGGCAGATTCTACGAAAAACTTCTGGAAATGGAGAAAAAGTCCAAAAAAACGGGAACCCCCGTTCTTCAGAGTCTGTCCGACGCCATGTCCACGCACCCTCCCAGTGACGCGCGCGTGAAGCAGATGAAAGAGCTGGCTGCAAATGACCCTGCCCCAAAAGGCATCGTCACGTCGGCGGGTTTCAGCCGGGCCAGGCTGCTGGCTGCGGCAATGAGCAAAAAATAAAGGGCGGCAGCGCATGCAAATGCCGGGGGAAAAATCCCCCGGCCGCCCTTTCGGCTGCCTTGCTCGCACGATCATTCATCTCGCCCCATCTCCACCCGGCGCTGCCCATAAAATCATGGGTTTCCATTCTCTTCGAAACTCACTCCCGACTCCTCAACCTTATTCCGCCCGCGCACCGGCGGGCTGCGGATGCTATCCAAATTTATGCCGGATGCCGTAGCCGCCGGTGGGAAATCTCCACTCGATGTTGAGATGGGGACACCCGATTCTGCAGGACCCGCACTCCAGGCACCCTTCATAGTTGATGCTGATTCTGTTTTGCTCCAGCCGGTACACATTGGCCGGGCAGATGTAAAGGCAGGGCTGTTGCTCGCAGTCGTCAATGCAGACCGCTCTGTCTTTGATCTTCAGATGAGCGGCCTCATCCACCCTGAAGCGGTCCAGAAACAGTTTGTCTTCGATCGATGCGCCCATTAAACGCTCCTGTATCCGTCCCATATCAGCCGCAGCAGGGCTGAAAGAGAATGATGCTTTCGCAGGTTTTTCCAGATTTTTTTTTGTTTGCTTTTCTTGGGGACGCCGTCCACGGTCAGCATTTCGCGAGCGGCAAAACCCAGGGCATCGGGCAGGGTCGTAAATATTTCCGGATGATTTTCCAAAAACGGATTGAACCTTCGGTATTTTTTGAGATCGTCGCAGATGAACGAATTTCGCAGCCGGGATTCGTAATTTTTCAGGGATGCCCGGCTGAAATCGTTTTTCATGATCGCCTCGATAATGGTTTCAGCGGCAAAAATTCCCGAAACCATAGCCATGTTCGAGCCCTCACGATGCAGCGTATTGAAAAGCATTGCGGAATCCCCGGCAATCAGATAGCCGTCGCCATAGAGCCCGGGGATTTGATCATAACCGCCTTCGGCGAGCCAGTGGGCCATGTATTCCCCGGGCTTGCCTTCTTTGATCAGAGGCGCGGTCATGGGATGCTGCTTGAAATTTTCGAGCATTTCGTAAGGTTTGATTTTTTTTGCGGAAAAATCCGCCAGGTTTGCACCGATGCACAACGACAGGGATTTACGGTTGGTGTAAATGGCGGCAACCCCGTTCATTCCACCTGTAATGCTTCCAAGAATATCGATGGTCACCCCCTCGCCGGAGGCGGTGTTGAATCGCTGCTCGATCACCGCTTCGGGAAGTTCGATTACCTCCTTGACGGCCAGTGCAACATGCGAGGGGGATGGATCGGGGCGAAACCCTGTCCGGGCGGCCAGAGGAGAATTGATTCCATCGGCAAGGAGCACCACTCTGGCGTTCAAATCCCCGTCCGGCCTGTCCGTTCGAACGCCGGTCACACGTCCGGTTTCATCACGCAACAGATCCGTCACAACGGTGCCGCAAACCACCAGGGCGCCCTTTTGTGAAGCCTGATCCGCAAACCATCTGTCGAATCTGGCCCTGCCCATGGTAAAAACATTAAACCGGCGTTCGCATTCAAAGGCCTTCTCGCGGTAGGCAACGCTGTAGCCTCCGTCTTCGGAAAGATACCATATTCTGGATTCCACGATATTTCGCTCGACGGGGCAATTTTTTTCCACAAAATCGGGGATGATGCGTGCCAGGTCATGCCCGTAAAGAACGCCGCCGGATATGTTTTTTGCCCCGGGAAATTCCCCCCGCTCAAAAACAACGGCGCGAATTCCTTTGTCGGCCAGAACACAGGCCGCCGCTATTCCGGCTGGACCGGCGCCAACGATTGCCGCATCATAGTTTTTCTTCATAAAAACCCTCGGGCAATTTGAATTGTGCGGATCAATACGCACCCGCAGGTCTTCTGCCTTAAAAACCTTTCAGCTCAGGCTGCAGTCCCCAGTTTCCGGAGCAGCCTCAACCCGGGCCTTTCATTTTTTCCTTCAGCTGGCGGATCAGAACCGGAATGATTTTCTGATAGTCGCCCACGACTCCCACATCCGCAACCTGAAAAATAGGCGCGTTTTCATCGCTGTTTATGGCGACGATTTTTTCGGCGCCCTGAATCGCCACAATGTGCTGAATGGCGCCTGAGACGCCCACCGCAATATACAGTTTGGGTGCAACCGTCTTTCCGGTCTGGCCCACCTGCCGTTCGTAAGGCATCAGTCCGGATTCCACTATCGGACGGGTGCAGGTCAGCGCGCCCCCGAGAAGATCCGCGAGTTCCTGCAGCATCGGAAAAGCGGACGCGTCGCAGGCGCCCTTTCCCGCCGTCACCAGGGCGGGATAGTCCGTGATATCCTTTTCCCCCGAGGCTTTTATATCGGATGTGAACCCGACGACCTGGGCAAGGGGGTCTTTTACGGGGATGAATTCATGGCGAAAAATACTGCCTTTGCGGGACCTGTCTTCAACGGGCATCTTCATCACCCGGGGCCTTACCGTACTCATCTGGGGGCGCCGGTTTTCACAGAGAATGGTCGCCATGATGTTGCCCCCGAAGGTGGGCCTTGTCATGAGGAGGAAACCGGTTTTTGCTTCGATGTCCAATCCCGTGCAATCCGCGGTAAGGCCCGCTCCCAGGCGGGTGGCCACCACGCCGGCAAGATCTCGTCCCAGGTGGGTAGCCCCGATCAGAAAAATTTCAGGACGAACCTCCTTGCAGAGGTTTGCCAGAATTTTTCCGTACGGCCGGGAAAGATAGGTTCCCAACTCAGGATGAGAAATCATGTGAATGACGTCGCAACCGCGGAATATGGCTTCATCGGCTATTTTTTCGACCTCGTTTCCCAGGACAAACCCGATGACCCCGCAGTTCCGTTTCAGGGCCAGGTCCCTTGCCTTGCCGATCAACTCAAAAGAAACCGGTGCGGCCGACCCGTTCACGACCTCAATGAAAACCGCCACGCCTTGATAGGAAAGGCCTTTTACGGCTTCTGCACCAGTTACCTTGTCCAATATTGTTTTGCCCTTTTTCGAATCAAATGCCACAGCTTCGACAGGACAGACCTCGAAACATTTTCCGCAACCGACACAGGCCTCGGGATCAATATGCGCCACACCATCCCTGAACAGTTCGATGGCCCCCACAGGGCACTCTCCAATACAAATCTGACAGGCGATACACTTGTCGGAGATGATTTCCGCGACTTCAATCTCTTTGGAATTTTTCGGCATCAGCTTTCAGACCGTTTGTTTTTTTAAAATCTGAAAAAATGCGTCATCCGCAAAAAGCGCTTCAAGGCATTGCGTTACGGCTCTGCCGGGGTCCGGCTCGGCCCGGAATTTTGGACCTCCCTGTCTCGGGGCAGGCGATGATATCTTTTTCACCGAGGTGGGAGACCCCTTTATTCCAATCAGCGCTTCGACAGCCTCGATCGATTTGGCATTCCAGGTCGGAACGGGCGCTTCAAGCGATTCAATCAGCGCCGGAAGCGAAGCCCTTCTCGGGCGGACGAGATCGAGCTCCACGGTCAGAAGCGCCGGAAGATCTCCCAAGACCACCTCCACACCACCATCCACCTTCCTTTTCACCTGTATTTTTCTTTTGTCGGGATCAATCCATTGAACCTGTGAGACATAGGTCAACTGCGTATACTTAAGGCGGGTGGCGATTCCCGGCCCGGTCTGGGCCGTGTCTCCGTCTATGGCCTGTTTGCCGCAGAGAACCAGATCAACGGGAATTTTTTTTCCCAGTTTTCGGATGGCCATAGCAAGGGTATAACTTGTGGCAAGCGTATCCGCTCCGGCAAACGTTCTGTCGGACAAGAGAGCGACCTGATCGGCGCCTAGGGACAGCGCCTGTCTTAAAATAGTTGATGCCTGCATTGGTCCCATGGTGATGGCGCTTATGGTTCCCCCGTGCTCTCCCTTTATTCTGACCGCCAGTTCCAGAGCGACCAGATCAAAGGGATTCAATATGGATTCGATGCCGGTCCGAACCAGCGTGTTGGTCTCGGGATCAATCTTGACCTGCGCGGTATCCGGAACCTGTTTGAGACAGCATACAATATGCATAACGCTTCCTGATTTCGTTTAGCAGGCTGTTGAAAAACCGCGCCTGAGGCCGCCATTCAGCGTTGCGCGGCTCTCGCCAATACTCACATATGCTTGAATATGCTGCGCTTGTCGCATCGCCGCGCGCCTTGCCTGACGGCCTGATTCTTGTTTTTCAACACCCTGTTAGGTTTCATCCTCCAGAGCAACTGCTTTCATTCCGGACGCGCCGCGTTTTTACAGGCCGGCCAGCGCTTTTCGCCGTCCATGATTCGAAAACTTTCACCCGTGAACCAGATTTTAACAGGTTCAAGCTGTCCGCTTTTTCGAATATTGGCGATTAACTGCTCAATGGCTTCAATTTTAATTCATTCGATTTTGATGGAAAAACTTTATTGCCAACCATTTATTCGGCTTGAATTCGAATTTGATGCTCGCGCCCGGTGATCCATCCCCCGGCAAATCATATGGAATAAGGCTCTTGAACGTTTATCCGGCCCGTCTCGGAACGACATTCCGCTGTCATATTTCAAAACACACAAAAACGCATGAGCTCAGGGTCACATAAATGGCTTATGAGTGAAATCCATCCATGCATTCGGTTGTTTCAGGTTTCCGCCCAACCGCTGATCATGTGGTCTGTTTGCGATATCAAACATATTTTCAGACAGATGCGCTTTAAATAAATATAGATTTAATTTATCAGAATCGCGGGATTTCCTCAATTTGTTTTGGAATCAGCGTCGGCTGCTACTGAATCACGACGGCGATGAACAACGCCGGCAGCATGGCGGCGCACATGAACAGGGGAAGCCGGATGCTCTCTCTAACAGGCTGTTGAAAAACTGCGCCTGAGGCCGCCATTCAGCGTTGCGCGGCTCTCGCCAATGCTCACATATGCTTGAATATGCTGCGCTTGTCGCATCGCCGCGCGCCTTGCCTGACGGCCTGATTCTTGTTTTTCAACACCCTGCTAAAGCCTGCGATAACGGCAAAAAGCACGCCTTTGACCAGTGTGTTCGTTGCGCAGGCGAGTACGATGTTCAAGGTCGCCACCTCGGCGGCCAGCTCGTGTTGCGCCGACCTGGAAAGCGAGAGTGTAATGGCATCCACATGCATCAGCCCTGAAACCACCGAAAGCGCGTACACACCGTAATTTCCGAACCACTCCTTCATGGCCTCGGATAAAAGCAGCACGGTAGGCAGAAGCAGGCCGAACTTCATGGCCATGCCGAGCTGCAGCGGGTTCTTCACCTCGATGTGCCGATGGTAGACCGCTTCGCCTTTTTCATACCGATACCATAACCAGGTAAGACCGCAGAGCAGGCCGGCCAGCATGGCGGACAGCGGAATCCAGAGCGGATACAGCAGGCCGGGATACACAACGAAGACTTCAATCATGACCCGCAGGAACATGATGGTCGAGGCCAGCAGGACACAGCCAGCAAACAGGGTCTTGCCTTTCTGTTCATTTGCATACTGCGCCATGCTGATGGTGATCGCGGTCGATGAGACCATCGCCCCGGCAACGGCTGTCACGATCGTTCCCTTTCTTTCGCCGGCAATCTGGATAGCCACGTATCCCAGAAAGGAAAGGCCGGAGATGAGAACCACCATCCACCAGGTCCAGTAGGGATTCAAAGCCTCCCAAAGCCCGCAGCCGTGATTCGGCAACAGAGGGAGAAGGACCACGGAGATGATCAGCAGCTTGGCGCCGGAAAAAAAGTCCTGCGGTTTGATCTTTTTGAGCCATGAATGCAGGACCGACTTCAGACCGAGGAGGGAGATGACGATAACCGTGACGGCCATCGCCGGAATGGGATGGCCGTATGCGGCCCAGGCCGCCAGGATAAAGTCAGCATCATGGTAAAGGCCATAGTGGTTCCCACGTCCATGTCTTCGCGCACATCCAGGATATGGGCCGTGATGATCAGGGCGGAACCGCGACAAAAGCGGCGATGATCAACCAGTGACCGACCTCGCAAGAGAAGAGGGCCACGACGCCTCCCATCAGCCCGATCAGGCTGAAAGCGCGGATGCCGGCGATTCGATCTCCTTCATCTTCCTCCCGCTCGCTCCAGCCGCGCTCGATGCCGACCAGAAGACCAATCGCCAGTGATACAAGTAACTTGAGTGCTGTGTCGTAGGATTATTCCATAAACCAAGGGGGCAGATCCAACCCCGCTCATTGTAAACTGTCAGGAAGCGTTCCGGAAAATTCCGTTCTTCATCGTCGCGCCGTCGATCTCTTGTAATTGGCTGAACCTCGGTTTGTCAAGCGAACACATTTCAGGACCCCGACCCCGCTATCTGCTCTGTAGGAAAACCGTTCAGGCAGTATAGAGAATCAAGTACATTATATATAAATATAGCAATGGGTTAAGCTCCCCAAGCGTCACCGGAATTCGGAATTCAATGGAAACATCTTGAAAAGGAGGGTATAATCATTTCAAAGCTGTTTACGGGATAAAGGGGAGAGGTGATATTATGAAGAAGATTGCCTGCGTGGCTTTTGTTTTCGCAATGATCTTTCTCATAAACCCAACGCCCAGTGAGGCAAGAAACGGCTCTTCCCGCGGCGGCGGGCCTTCTGTAAGCCGTCCTTCGGGTAGCGCTCCGGCTGGCAGGCCTTTTGTCAGCCGTCCCCCGCGCAGCGGACCTTCCCGCCCCCACTATCGAAGCGGCGGGCCTTACGTCAGGTACTATCGGGACGGGGGTCGGTATTGGAACTGGACGATTGGCGGATTGTTCTGGTATCCGTGGTTGTACTATCCTTATTCTTACCCGTATGTTTCCGCCTATTATCCTTATTATCCGTATTACGTCCCTTATGGGGCGGAGACCGCCGTGCCGTCAAGGCCCCAAGAATACGTCGAGCGGAGCGATTCCGGCGGTCCCGGCGCCGTACAGCCGGAGTTCTGGCGTTACTGCCCTGAATCAAGTGCATATTACCCGTATGTGAAGGAATGTCCCGGCGGCTGGCAAATGGTGCCGGCAACTCCTCAGCATAATCCTGACCGGCCCGCATCCGCTCAGCCCGGGGTCTGGTATTACTGTCGTGAGGCAAAGGCGTATTACCCATATGTGAAAGAATGTCCCGGCGGCTGGCAAATGGTGCCGGCGCAACCATCTTCAGAGACAGGGAACTAATGCTATGAATCGTTTGCTGATGTTTTCATTCATCGTTGCTATCACCGTCCTCTCAGGATGTGAGACGATGCCGACGGGGCCCAGCGTTATGGTGCTTCCCGGCGACAACAAGAGCTTTGACCAATTTCGCAGCGACGACATGATATGCCGACAGTATGCGTACGAACAGGTGGGAGGCATGCAAGGACAACAGGCGGCACAGAGCTCCGCGGTAACGAGCGCCGCTGTTGGAACAGCCGTGGGCGCGGCGGCAGGGGCGATTATCGGAAGCGCTTCGGGCGATGCGGGCGCGGGCGCGGCCATAGGTGCCGGATCAGGGCTTATCTTCGGCAGCGCCGCAGGCAGCAGCGCTTCGTCGTATTCGTATCACAATATTCAGAATCGCTATGACGTTGCATACATGCAGTGCATGTATGCAAAAGGCCACCTGATCCCCGGCGTACGGCGGATCACCCGTTCGACGGGTTCGGCGCCGGCCCCTTATTATCCGCCGCCTCCGCCCAATTATCCGCCGCCGCCCGATTAATGATCGTGAGGTGACACTGTTTCTCTAATTTTATGGATTAAACACACCCTTTTCGATCAATACGGCCTTGATTCGATCCATTGATTCCTGTGCCTTTTTCAATTCGCGGTCAAATTCTTTCCAGTTTCGGGCAAATACCTGATCCGTCTGTTCTTCAATTGCATGGAACGACACTCCGGGGTCTTTTTCCTGCTTTTCTTCCAGCTTCTTTCTGATCTTCTGAATCTGCTTTTGCTCTTTGTCCTTGACGTCCTGCACACTTGGAAGCAACTTCAAGGAATCCTCAATTTTGGCAAGCTCGTTTCTGAGTTTGTATAGAAAATGAATCTGTTTGATTATCCACTTTTCCCATGCGGATATTTTTTGAGCAACCAAAGTTATCTCCTCTTTTGGGTCATCGATGGCCGGAAAATTCTGTCGGTGCTTTTTTTATAAGACAGCAATAAGTCGGTGACAACAAGAATATCATCATTTAAACAGCGTGTATTTGGAATTTCCGACCCGTCATAACCCGATGGCGGCGGCAACCTCACGCATGCCCATAATCACATCTGAAATGAGCGTGCTGAGTTCGACGCCCAGCATCTGCGAACCTTTCTCGATAACGTCGCGATTCACACCCATGGCAAAACCTTTCTGCTTCCACTTCTTGCGCACGGATCCCACTTCCAGGTCCATCACGCTTTTTGACGGGCGGACCAGGGCGCACGCCGTGACGAAGCCCACCAGTTCATCGATGGTATAAAGCGTCTTCTCCAAAGTCGTTTTCGGCTCGACATCGCTGCAGATGCCCCATCCATGGGATATAACGGCGGTGATGTATTCCTCCGGCCAGCCACGCTCTCTCATGATCTCCCTGGTTTTTCCGCAGTGCTGTTCCGGAAATTTCTCGTAGTCCAGGTCGTGAAGCAAGCCGATGATGCCCCATTTCTCTTCGTCCTCCTTGTATTTCCTGGCGATAAAGCGCATGACGCCTTCGACCCCCAGAGCATGCTTGATGAGCGATTCGTTGCTGTTGTATTCCTTGAGCAGAGACAGCGCCTTTTCCCGGTCAGGCGTTATGGTTTCCATCGGTTTGCCTCCTTCTCTTTTCTCGATTGTTTCGAACCTGCTAAATCAGCCGCGCGGCTCATTTTCCGCTGAATTTATTTGTGTACGCCCGGCATGGCGTGATCTTGCGGGGTGCAAATCCCCTGTATTCGAACCCGGATGAGGACAACAGGATCATAAATGCCATTCGAAGGCAAGGGCAAATTCGCAAAATTTTGTCCAAAGAAAGCCAAAGTGAAAAACCGTGAGCGGTCGATGAATTCCGAAGCATCTTCTCTTCATAACAGAATTTTCAGTCTCCATCACAGTCAAACGACTGTCGCCGCTCTTGCGATGCGCGCCTTAAAAAAGCAAATCGAAAAAGACGGGGTAAAACGTCCCCGAAACTTTAGAATTTTAATACTGCCGGAATTATCGAAATGACGGAAAAGGAGGGAGTCGCAGGACCTTCCGACGGGCACAAAACCAGAGCGGTTCCGGTTTGGAGATATGATGACATGGATTAAGCAAAACCTCCCGCTCTTCCGGGACAAGCCCGGAAAAGCCCCTTGCCTTTAATCAGAAAAGCATTCCAGACGCAGAACATACAGGAAGGCTCGATCAGCACGCCAGTCCTCCCGACCTTATCGCAGTCAGGCTGCTGATGCTGAATCTTCCCTCGTCGGAGTAATCAATCGCGGAAGTAATTTCCGATTCCCCTCCCTCTTTAAGAGACACGTAAAGCTCCTGAACCGCCTGCAGCCTATGGCAATTTTTAATGCACAGATCCTTTGACTGATTTCTCAACGGGCATCTTTTGCAGGGTGACGCAATCATGATCAACCTCCATTCTGTAAGAAATTCAAAAAACACATTCACACAGTATTGCTATCAATTTATCCGTAGCTGATGCAATTTTTAGCACTGTTTAAAAACGTTTGTATATAGGGGAAGAAGCTCAATTTATATAGTGGAAACGCCCATAAAGCATGACCTTTACAGGGGATAAACTCTCAGAAGTGAATACCGACATCAGATTCCCGGGGAAAAATCCCGAGCGGGATCTCGATCATGTCTTCAGGAAGGGAGCTAAAAGCCGAATCATCAAAATGAAAATCACGGACAATCTCCGGCAGACCGCGAACGGCTGAAGCTATGATAACCCCTTTGGCAATATGGCTGTGTAAGGCCTTTCTCCTCATACCTGTCGGTGCAGCGCCTGAAGGTCCGTTCGGATGAACCTAACAACCTGATCGCCTCTGCCTGTCTTAATTGTTTCTCTCTCCATCCATATAAAACCGGACAAATCATGCGCTACAAGTCCGGACACTTGATTTGTTCTCTACAGTGGATTCGAATTCAGTTGACGGGATATTATCTTTCGCATATCGTTACTAAAATGTTGGTGTCCGCAGTAATTTGTACCGGAAGAATTGCTGCTGTAATATCAGCGTACTTTGCCCCCTCAAATAACCTTCAAAACTGCGAAGCATGATTATGCAGTGCATTCAATGCAATAGACCCTTTCTAATTGAAGAGCGGGTTGTTTCCATCTCCGGCAGCATCATGGGGGATGAACATACCGATTCCTATTTCCTCTGCCCTATGTGCGGAGTATACACCGTTGTCAGCTGGTGGGATGACTTCACCGGAGTCGAATCGGTGGATGTATCCGGCCCTAGATCGAAGCAGGAGGGTGACGAAACAATCGCGCTCATCAGGCAGTGCTCCCGTCCGTGGGACAAGAAGTGTCGCTGCGCGGCGCACAGACGTTATTTCAACGACACGCTGGACTGATGAGATGCCGGTGGATACCTGCAGATGCCTGTTACAATAAGCATGGGAAACAAAGAAGATAGCCAATCATAGAAAGCATGGAAAGGGTATGGGAATGAAGAGATATCTTAACACCGCGATCCTTCTTTTACTCTTGGCTGTAACGGGATTGACGACATCGCTATTGATCGAGGAGTCATGTATGGCAAATGAATTCGACGCATCGCTCAATGTCATGGGCTATGACCGGGACGTTACCATAAAAATCAACGGCATTCATTTGAGCAAGATCAAAGGGGGACAATCTCACGCGGTCCGGCTCTTTCTGGCCGATGACCCCGCGATAAAAACCCTGCCTCCTGAAGTGCAGAAGCAAATGAAAGAGCTGTTTTGCCTCAAGATAGGCCAAAATGCCATTGAGATAGCCTTTAAAGAAAAAGGGCAGCCAAGTTCGCCGAGTCGGTTCACGGTCTCGATCGATTCGGGCAACTATCAGACGCCTGTGCTTCAGTATGTCGAGAATCCGGATGTCAAAGCGGGGAATGCCAAAGGAACATTTGAAATATATTCTGAGGAGCCGGCAGGCTTTGCAACGGTCATATTGAAAGCGGAAGCCCATGGGGCAGAGCCATTGCTGCCTTTTGATTTTCCGGATTTAAGGCAAGAGGATGTTGTCAGTCGGTATCACAAGTATGGCTATAAGGAGAGGAAAAATCCACATTTCAGATTCGAGATGGTTTTTCCTAAGGATTGGTCAATCATCAATGTGAAGGAGCCAGCCGAACTTCCGGAGGATGGCGTTCCTGTCGAAATCGGCGTTTTTAACCGGTACAAGAATCCTAATGATCCTAAAAGCGACATTCTTGCCGCTTTGTATGTAACCGCGGTGCGTATTCCGTCGGACTGGTCGGATGCGAATGCAGTCGACATAATGACGGAGTTTCTGCTAAAAGGGTATGTGTTCAATGTATTGAAATCCATGGAATATGAGCTTTCACATACAACGTTAAAAGATATCCTGCTGACGTACGAAATTCCGGGGGATAAAACATACTGGTCCCGTTTCACGGGATTTAAAGTCAAGGATGAGACAAGGACATATTTTGCGGGGCGGAAAGATATCCTGTATCTGCTGCACCTCCATACATCGGAAAAAGGCTATAAAGCTTTTGCCGCAGAGGCATTCTATGTTGCCAAGTTAACGCTGCAACTTATTCAGAATAACCAATAAGGTTCTGATTATTTTGGCTTTGTCATACCGGTTCTCAGCAATAGATGGCCGTGGTTCGGCAGAATCGCCCAGGCGAAACACTCTGTTTTTGTTTCCGGCGCCAACTTCGAGAGTCGATTTAGAAAATTCATCCGGTCAGAGTCGGATCGAAAAATCTTCCGTCGTTCGATTCACCTGATGATCACATGATGAAATGCACATGGCGCGTTTAGACCCTGTTTCCTGTCCGAAGAATCCAGACCACCTGTTCCAGACCACCTGTTGGTTCTTGAAAATAATTCTGGATGAGTTTTCGACTTTTGAAATTAGCTCAAATGATATTTGTTTTTTTATGAAATCAGATTCGTTGAGTTGAATTTGCCTTTGTATCGGAATAATTAATTCTGAAAATTCAAAAGCGGAACCCCGAGTTCTTTTATTTGCAGCCCATTTTTTCCTGCAACACTTAAAGATTCTTATATCCAAAACCAAATACTGTGAGTTCGGTCGCAACATAAACGGAATTTTAAGTTCCGATTATGGTTTCATCCTGTGAATATATTATGATTCTAAATACTTAATTATTGGTATGTCTTTTGCTTTAAAATGTAATCAATGATCACCATTATCAACATTTTTACATAATAAAGGGCATGGCAATGAAGAATCATAATGGATTGAGGGGCATGGTTTTTACAGTGGCAATGGTGTTGATGTTCATCACTATTGCTGTCGCAGATTCGGAAAGCCTCACGGTAGAGGGAACGATCATAAATTATCAACTCGTAGCCGCTGATGGGCAGGTTTACGAGATTGCGGTCAACGATGTTGGTGATCAGCTTGTTGAATTTGTCGACACACGGGTTCGTGTTACCGGATTTGTCGAAGATGAGGATGGAATCAAGGTGCTCACGGTTTCTTCCTATGAAGTTCTAAGGGACAATTCCTGATTTGAGAATTCCCGCAGGTGCTGTTTCTTTGTTTTGAGTTCAGATAAGGTATAAAATTTTTCGCACATTTTGAAAGAGATGGAGCCCCCGATCTGGTATGGTTTGAGTTTGTCAAAGAACAAATCATTGACCAGAAGGAGGGCTGCAGATGCAGGATAGCAGGAGCAGAGGAGAAATAGAAGAGTCAAAATGTGCGCAGATCATCAAAATTGAGGAAGAGAGCCTTCACAGGCACTTGGACAAGATAGTTCGAGGTGTTGTGGTCAAGTAAAAACGGACACTCTCGGTTAAGCCATCTTCACCCACTGTTGCCTTTCATATTCCATTGGACTGACGTATCCCAGTGATGAGTGCGAGCGATACACGTTATAGAAGGTGATGTACTCCAGAATCTCCCTTCTGGCCTCGTTGCGGGTAACGAAGCGAAAGTCGGCCAGGTGCTCGGATTTAAGACTGCCAAAGAACCTCTCGGTCGGGGCATTGTCCCAGCAGTTGCCCTTGCGACTCATGCTCGCGATCATCCCATACTGCTTCAACTGACTCTGATACCTTTCACAGGCATACTGGCTGCCTCGGTCACTGTGATGCAATAATCCCTCAGCCGGCTTGCGGCGCCAATAGGCCATCGCCAGGGCGTCGATGACCAGTTGCACCTTCATCCGCGCATCCATCGCCCAGCCGATGATCTGACGAGAAAAAAGGTCCATGACCACCGCCAGAAACAACCAGCCCTCAAGCGTCCAAACGTACGGGTGAGTAGACCAAGGCATTGCAGCCTTAGCCCCTCGCAGAACCGGACGTGAACCTCTCAGCTCATCCGGCTCCCATTACCCAGCCTATGAGAGAAATCTCGATTCCCATTGCACAAACATCCCTGGCAACTTTACAGCCAGGCGAGATAATTCCCGATACGCCCTGGTTCGGTGTTTTGCTAAATGCTTATATTTTCGCATCAGCCACCTTGCCAAGTACGCATTAATGCTCCGCCAAAGAGGTTTCATCGCAGAAGAATGGAATCGCCCGTAATAGTTCTTCCAGCCGCGAATCACTGGATTGAACATGTTCGAAAGGTCCTGAAGCGACTTGTCGCACTTCAACTGGATATGCCATCCCCTTACGGTTTGCCGCATGGCCTTCAGCGCCTCGCGACTTACTGCAGGGGCAAAGTTCACATAAACCCGGCCGTACTTATCCACAGCTTTACGCGGACGGAAGCAATACCCAAGAAACGTAAACTGAATCACAGGATAGACCTCCTGCCGGTTGACATCCTTACAGTAGACTATCCGGCTTTTCTCCGGATGCATTTCAAGTCTGCACTCGCGTAGTCTGTACTGCACCATACGCATTACAAGTTTTGCCTGCTCCTCGCTCTTGCAATGGATGACTCCATCATCTGCGTAGCGGACAAATCGTACACTTCGCATATTCCGGACAAGCCACACATCCAGAGCATAATGGAGGAAGAGGTTGGCCAATAGCGGACTTACGACGCCTCCTTGTGGAGTGCCTTTTGCCCTTTCCACCAGCTTTCCGTCTTCACCCTCCATGGGAGCCTTCAGCCATCTTTCGATATAAAGAAGTATCCACGGAGTCTGACAATGCTTGCGCAGCGCCCGGAGAAGCAGTTCATGATCAATATTGTCGAAGAGTCCTTTTATGTCGTACTCGACAACCCAGTCATACTCCCAGCTTCGCCGCCGTACCATTGCTACTGCATCGAGCGCTGATTTTCCAGGTCGATACCCATAGGAGTTGCGATGAAACAGGGGTTCCAGGATGGGTTCTAAAACATTCTTGACCACCGTTTGTGCCACCCGATCTGCGACCGTCGGTACTCCCAGCATCCGCACTCCACCTGACTTCTTCGGAATAGGCACGCCTTTGACGGGCGGCGGAAAATAACTACCTGAACCAAGACGGTTCCAAAGTTTATACAGGTTGCCGCTGAGATTGCCTTCAAACATCTCGATTGATTCCTTGTCTACTCCAGCCGAACCTCCATTGGCTTTAACTTGTTTGAATGCTTTCCAAACAAGTGCTTTGGGAATATTAAAAGGCTTTGTCATTGGAATATGCTCCTCCTGTTTTCACAGTTGGCACATGCCTCAGACAGGGTAACGCGACCCCTTCGCTCCATTGCCATTACAGCAACTTCATCACTACTACGAGTCGCTCCGCCCCTTGGCTGCGCTTCGGTACTATCAGCCTCGCATTTTCCGCTTGCGCCTTTCCCTTTACATCGCAACCGAAGGTTCCCGCAGTTCAACATAGGAGCCCGAACCAAGCTGGCGCTGCCTCTATGCCGGACGTCGCATGGCCAATAAACAGGCACCCGCCATGCTCGTCCCGGATTAACATAAAGATCCGGTTTTGACGTCATCTGAACACTTTCGACACTTGAACGGCAGTTCACGGTTGTTCGCCTTCTGTGGTCCTCACCTGATGCCTTCAGGCACCTTTTCCGCAACGCTCACGACCAGAGCTTTTGACCCAAGCCGCTTGCGGTGGTTTGCAACCTACTCCTGCAAGTCGGTTGCGAGAGACCGGTTTTGTAAAAAAAACCTCTCTCATCTCCTACGCCGCTTTCTGCGGCACACTTATGTCGGTAGTCCACACCCGGTTGGGGGTATCCACTTCGAATTGCCGATCAAGGCGGTTGGGGGCCACCGGATGCTTGTGATTGCTGTCGGTGGTCACCTTGTAGCGCCTCGGCGTTTTGGCCTTTAGACCAAGCCTGCGCATCAGACTGCGGACCCTGTACCGGCCGACATCGTAACCAGCTTGCTCCAAGCCCTTGACCATACGACGAGATCCGTAAGTTTCCTTCGAAATCTGGAAAATCTTTTTGGCCCTGGCCTCAAGGGCCACATGCTCGGGGTTCGGACTCAGCCGCTGATGACGATAGCGCTCGTAGTCATAGAAACCGCTCCGGCTTACCTGCAGCACCTTGCACATCAAGGCAACTGGATAGGCCTTCTTATACCGCCGGATAAAGTCGAACCTCAACTCGACTCTTTCGCAAAGAAGGCCGCTGCTTTTTTTAAGATCTCGCGCTCCATCCGCAGCCGCTGGTTCTCCTTTTTTAATCGACGATTTTCCTCTTCCAGCTCTCGGCGAAGCGTGCCAGACCCATCCGGCTGCTGCTCCTCACGATGCTGACGCACCCAGCGTGACACGTTCGCGCAGGCAATTCCAAGCCGCCGGCCAGCCTCCTGACAACTGTAGCCATGCTCTACCACCAGCTTGACAGCATCCTGCTTGAACTCTCTGGTGTAGTTCGATCTCGCGCTCTTTTCGGACATCTGACACCTCGCTTTCCTTTTCCTGTCTCTTAGCAGGGTGTCCGTTGAAATTAAACCACGTCACAACAATGCGATACTATGCGCCAATCGCGCAGATTGTGTCAAAATTCCAGATTCGTCTTTTTTTAAAATGTTTCGAATCGTTTTAAAATTGGCTCATTTGTTTTTTTAAAAACCTCTTTTTGAATACCGTATCTCTTCATCAACTTGTGCAACTGACGGGTGGTAATTCCTGCCGAAGCCGCAGACTCATTGATTTTTCCATGATTCCGCGTCAAAAGCTCCTTTATATACTGTTGTTCGATATGCTCCACCGCCTTTCGCCGAGCCTCAGATAAGCTGATGCGTGTATCCAGTTGAAACGCCGCCCGTTGCCCGGCCGGCTCGATGATATCTGCCGGGAAGCTGGATGGCGAAAGAAGCGAAGAGCTCTCCAGAATAAAGGCACGCTCAACCAGATTTTCAAGCTCTCGAATATTTCCGGGCCACGAATAACGCTCCAATGCTTCCATAACACTCTGTTCGCAACCATAAATCTGTTTTGGATAAAATCGGTTCAACTTTTTCAGAAACAATTCCACAAAGAGCGGAACATCCTCCCTTCTATCCCGCAATGGCGGAATCTCAACGGGGAAGACATTTAAACGGTAATAAAGATCGCGACGAAATCTTCCCTGATCGCACATGATTTTTAAATCCGTGTTGGTTGCAGAAATGACCCTGACATCCGCTTCGATGCACTGCTCGCCGCCCAGTCTCTGAAAAATGCCATCCTGCAATATCTGCAAGAGCTTGATCTGGGCAGAAGGGGTGATGGTTCCAATCTCATCCAGAAAAATTGTCCCGCCTTTGGCCACTTCAAATCTGCCCATCTTCCTGCGAACGGCACCGGTAAAAGCGCCCTTCTCGTGGCCAAAAAGCTCACTTTCAAGCAGCGTATCCGGAATAGCGCCGCAATGCACACTGATAAACGGAGCGTTCTGGCGTCGACTGTGGCGATGTATCAGTTTGGCCATCACCCCCTTTCCGGTACCGGTTTCTCCGCTCAGAAGAACGGTACTCCGAGTTGGCGCAACCGATTTGATTTTTCCGAAAACGGAACGCATCAAAGGACTTCGGGTCTGAACCATCTCCAGAGAATCTCTGTCCCAAAACTGATCCCGAAGATAGTCAAGTTCAGATCTGACCAGTAAAGACTGATAAATACTTTCAACCACGTAACTGACCTCATCCGAATTAATCGGGTAGGTCAGATAATTGCTGGCACCCGCCTTGACCGCCATAACGGCTTCACGAATCAATTCGCTCGGAACCAGAACCACCAGGGTGGCAGCAGGATAGACCTCCCAAAAAGGCTGGAAAATTTTTTTGTAATCCGACTTTGTTCCCGGAACTTGAATCAACTCCAGGTCAACAAAAACAAAATCATATCTCCTGGCCCGAAACATTTCCATGAGCTGGGGCTTGCTGCGGGCCCATTCCACATGATATCGGGATTTGAGACTCGTCCGAATGCCGTCAACCGCAGCACGATTTTCAGATGCAACCAGAACATATTTCATTCGTTTCTCCATAGACTTTCATCGAGTTCATACAATGGACGCTTCTGAACTTCGGCGAATTGTTGCAACATGGGAGCACATGACCAACCCGTCTTCTATTCAAATTCTCCACGCTTTATTTTTTATGGAACATCCGAAAAAAATCAGACCCATCCAAAAAATCATCAAGCGTAATACCCTTCTCACATTTTCCAAAAACCCACAGAGGAAGTCCCGCCTTCAGGGAGGAATAATGCATCATACCGAACATGCATTTCGGGCTAAATAGCCCATCGTCAACCGGGTGTCAACGGATCTCACTCAGGCAATCAATGCGGCATCCGGGATCGTCTGAAAAGTCTTGTTGTCGGACTCCGGGTTTCAGAGTAATATGCGGGCCAAGGATTGCTTCATATCTTGTTTTAAGGTTTGGCCTATGATAAGTCTCAACAGAAGCTTAAAGGTCCGTAAGGTTTCTGGGCAGATCAAGGGCTTGATTACGGTTTGTTTGGTGGTTTATTGTCTTTGTTCCCGCCAAGGCCGGAACATCTTTCTGCAACTCGATCTGAATAAACGCGCTTCCGGCTGAATAGTGAGCATTGTATGCGCATTGATTCAAATCCCATGTATCGCAAGATTATCGTTCCCTGGTACGATTCTGACCGGGCCTGCCTTTTCGGAGCCACTGCTCTGTCCGCATGCTTTGTATTGGGTCTTATCGGAACGTATGTGGCAATAATCGAGTACCCTGAACTGGTCTGGTTTCCCGTTCTTCTGACAGTGCTGAGCAGTCTTGTCCTGATCTCTGTCATGACCCGATTGATCAAACGAGCCATCTCCAATTCATCACAATGACCCTGCTCGTATTCCCGCTATTACAGAAGGCCATTTTTCAGCGATTTTAGGATAGGCGGTTTCAAAAAAATGATATAAAATTTTGGCGGTTACGCCCCAGATAACGATCTGGTGATCCAGCGGATAGACCGGATTTTTATCATTTTGTCCCGAATGGTATTTGGCCAGACGGGCCAATGGGATCTTAAGCACATGGGAAATCTCCTGGGGGTCAGGCCTTAAAGGACCCGCTTGGTTCCAGAGACCAACAAAAACCTGAATGTCTTTATGCAAGATGGTCTGAAAATGTCCCAGAGATCCGATAAAATGGATCTGTTCCGATCCGATACCCAATTCCTCGTTCAATTCCCGGAACGCGGCATCCTGAGCCGATGCATCCGTCTGAGCATCCACATGGCCTCCAGGAAGCGCAACCTGGTTTCGCCAGGGGTAGCCGGGATAATCGGCTTTCAGCACGGCCAGCAGGCAAGGAGCCCGTTCTCCGTATAATAGTAAAAAAACACTCGCTGGCTCAAAGGCCTGTTCCGTAGGTGGGGCAGATCGGGCAAATCGCCGAATAACGTCTTTAAAATCTGCAATATCGGGATTCATAAGAATATCAATTAATGGTACTTATTCAGGACAAAACACCAGTGGATTAATACATCTAATTTCCTCTGGCAGGATAAGCAACAGCGCAACCGCACAAATTCTCATCAATGCATTGATTATCAATTCGCATGCAAAAAACAAAAGGATCAACGGCCCAAGTTAAACGAAAAGTAACACTATCTTCGAAAGCGCAACCGGGTCACTATAATTTAAATGCCTTTGGCAAGCGCCTGCGCATAACGCCTGGAATCTACCATATTTTCCCCAAAACTGAAAAAATTCATTTGCATCTCCGCCCTGGAATGCAGCAAACCGGCTATTCGGCTTTATCTTCTTCGATCTTCCATGATTGCAGCCGATCCATTTAGATAAACATCATGAAAAAAGGAAGATTTATGTGCCTGAATTCGCATCTGGTTTAAAAATTGTGTGAGTTCTTCTAAATTCCTGTCCGGTACCTCGTTAAAATTCTTGACTTATCATTAAGAATATATTTAATTTTTATGAAAAATACACCTATAAATTGCTATGTAAATTCGCGAGGGTGACATCCGCATGTACATGATGGGCTATTTTCTGATGGCGACAGCAAAAGTGATTGATATTATTCTGGTGGTTTTCATGTGGATCGTCATTGCACGTGCAGTGCTTTCATGGGTCAATCCGGATCCCTACAACGCCATCGTTCGATTCATCTACAAAATAACCGAGCCGGTGCTTTACCCTATTCGTCGCAAGATTCCCATCGGTTTCGGGGGGATCGACTTTTCACCGGTCATCGTTTTTTTAATCATCATCTTTCTTCAAACATTTATCGTAAAATCTCTTGAACGATTTTCAGCCGGCCTGATTCAATGAGAACACCCATGAAAATTAATTCCTTCGATATTCAGGAAAAATGTTTCTCAATCCGGTTTCGAGGACTTGATTTCCATGAGGTGGACGCCTTTCTTGAGGAAATCAACACCGGGCTCAAAGCTCTTGAGGCTGAAAGCAGAACCCTGCACGAGGATATCGGTGAATCAAAACGCCAGCGAATTGAGGTCGAAGATCAAATCCCCTCGGTACTTGAAATCCATGCCGGTCTTCTGAATGCGGCAAAAACAGATACCGCCCTTTTGAATGCGGAAGAAGACAAAATCAGATTTTTGACTAATGCCCAATAAGTCGGACCATACCGTTTATATTTCGGGAGCAACCTATGGCAAAAATTGACGCTTTCTTTAAATTGTTGAATGATCAGGGGGCCTCAGATCTTCATTTGGCCGCCGGTCTTCCCCCGGCTCTTCGAATTCGTGGAGACATTGAACGTATCAAGTACAAGACGCTTGAAAATGACGAGCTCAAGGCCATGCTTTATGAAATCGCGCCGGAAGACAAGGTCAAGGTCTTTGAAGAAACCGGCGATATCGATTTTGCTTACGAAATTCCGGGCCTTGCCAGATACCGTGCCAATTTTTTCATGCAGAGAAACGGAATCGGTGCGGTGTTTCGGGAAATTCCCTCGGTAATCATGACCGTTGACCAGCTCGGTCTTCCTCCGGTCATCAAAAAGCTGGCCACCCTTCCCCGCGGCCTAGTGGTGGTTACCGGGCCGACCGGAAGCGGCAAATCCACGACGCTGGCGGCCATTATCGACGAAGTGAATCGGGGTCGAAGAGATCATATCATTACCATCGAAGACCCCATCGAATTCGTTCACGAAAGCCAGGGCTGCATCATCAACCACCGGGAGGTCGGCATTCACACCCGGACCTTTTCGGCCGCACTCAGAGGGGCGCTTCGTGAAGACCCGGACGTCATTCTGGTCGGTGAGATGCGGGATCTGGAAACCGTTTCTCTGGCCATCGAGGCGGCATCCACAGGCCACTTGGTGTTCGCCACGCTCCACACCTCAAGCGCCATGAAAACCGTAGATCGAATGATTGAGGTCTTTCCGGCCCACGAACAGGCCCAGATCCGTTCCACACTGTCGGACTCCATCCGGGCCGTTCTCGCCCAGGTGCTTTTTAAACGAATCGACAAGCCCGGCCGTTGCGCTGCCGTTGAAATTCTGATCGCCACACCGGCAGTACGAAACCTGATCCGGGAATCCAAAACCCATCAGCTGGCATCAATGATTCAGACTGGGAAAAAATACGGCATGCAGCTTCTGGACGAATCCATTATGGATCTTTACCGAAAAGGATGGATCAGTCCGGATGACGCCTATGCCAAGGCCAACGATAAAGCCAAATTCCGGCCTATGCTTTCCGGGCCCCCAGCAGATTTCACCGATGCATGATATGAGGCAGCATTATGAGAAAACAGGAAATTGACCATATTCTTACCAAGATGCTCGACTGTCACAAGCTGGTTTCCGACCTTAACCTCACCGTTGGAAAGCCGCTTCAAGTCGAAAGCGCCGGTGAATTGATACCGGTCGCCCTGGACCCTAAAATCGAAGAGCTCACGCCTTTTCAAACAGAAACTTTCGCCTTGAATCTGATCAACCAGGATCAACGCCTCACCGAAAACCTGCTCAGTCACGGTTCCTGCGACCTGTCTCACTCGCTCGCCGGGAAAGCTCGATTTCGTGTCAATGTATTTTCACAAACCGGCAATTATTCTGTGGTTCTCAGAAAACTGGAATCCAAGATTCCAACAATAAAAGAAATGGGGCTTCCCGAATCTTTCTATAAAATTGCCGAGGAAAAGAACGGCATCGTCTTTGTCACGGGTGCAACGGGCTCCGGTAAAACCACCTCTCTGGCCGCCATTCTGGATACGATCAATGAAAATAAGTCCGTCCATATTATCACGCTGGAGGATCCCATCGAGTATCAGCATCCGCATAAGCTCTCCACGTTCAACCAACGGGAACTGGGAATGGATTTCGACAGTTATGCCAACGGACTGAGGGCGGCGCTTCGCCAGGCGCCCAAGGTTATTCTCGTCGGTGAAATGAGAGACCGGGAAACCGTGGAAATCGGCCTGACTGCGGCCGAAACCGGTCACTTGGTGTTGACCACGCTGCATACCGTGGATGCCGGCCAAACCGTCAACCGCATACTGGGCATGTTCAACACGGAAGAAGAAAACCAGATCCGCATCCGCTTGGCGGATACGGTTCGATGGATTGTCTGCCAGCGCCTGCTGCCCAAAGTCGGAGGCGGCCGCGTTGCGGCCTTTGAAATACTGGGCACCAATCTTCGCGTCAAAGACACCATTCTCCATGGAGAGTCCGAAGGCAAAACTTTTTATGAGATTATTGAGGCCGGAAGGCCTTTTGGGATGGCCACTTTCGACGATTACATCGTGAATCTATACCAGAAGGGACTCATTACTCAGGAAATAGCCATGGCCTATTCGTCAAGAAAAGGCATCACAGGCCGCGGCATAGATATGGTCAAGAGTTCGCGCGGCGAAGCCACCACGGATATCGACAACCTGGAAATCGACCGGAGCTACAAAAACAGAATTCGTTAACTTGACGCCGGAATGGCCATCGATTCAATCATGAACAACTGGAGTCATCATTATGGATATTACCTGCGATAAATGCCAAAGCAAATTCAAGATCGCTGATGAAAAAATTCCAAAAGGAAAGACCGTAACCCTCCGGTGTCCGAAGTGCGAAACCCGCATATCGGTCAGCTCGCCACTGACGGATGCCGCCGCGCAGACCTCAAGAATCGAAAACGTCGACAATTCAACCGACGAGCCGATGGAAAGCGCATTTGATTTTACGGAGGAAGAAGGAAAGACGGCTCTGGTTTGTGAAAACGATCCGCAGATTCGTGAAAAAATCGTCAATGCCCTGAAACTGATGGAGTATCATGTTGTCGAGGCGTCCAACGCACGTGATGCGCTCACGAAAATGCGTTTTCACGTATTTGATCTGGTAGCGATCAACGAAACTTTCGACATGTCGAATATCGACAGCAACAGCATTCTTATCTATCTGTCCAGGCAGAACATGTCTGTTCGCCGGAATATTTTCGTGGCCCTGCTCAGCAATCAATACCGAACCATGGACAAGATGATGGCCTTTAATAAAAGCGTAAACGTAATCATCAACCTTGACAACATTGATGATGTGGATCGCATTCTGAGCCGGAGCATTGCGGAAAATGAAATATTTTACCGGGTCTTTAAGGAGGCCCTGAAAAAATCCGGCCGCATCTGAAAGGTGTTTTAACGATCGGCGATAATCTTCAGTCCCTCCAGCGTCAAGTTTGGTTCCACAGCGGAGATAATTTCCGAAACCCCCTGCATTGCCGGTGCAAGACCACCTGTGGCAATCACCTTGAGTTCGAATGCCATCTCTGCCCGGATACGCCGGACCATTCCATCCACCAGACCCGCATATCCAAAAACAACGCCGGAACGAATGCTTTCCATCGTATCGCGGCCGATAGCGCTTGGCGGAGAAGAAAATACTTCGAGCCGTGGAAGTTTGGCTGTTCGCTGATGCAGCGCATCTGCCGAAATTCCGATGCCCGGGCTGATGGCGCCGCCCAGAAATTCACCGGCTTCGGATACGACGTCAAAAGTCGTGGCAGTTCCGAAATCAACAACGATCAACCCGGTTTGATACCGATGATAGGCCGCTATGGCATTGACCAGACGGTCGGCGCCCACTTCCGCGGGATTGACGCACCGTACAGGCATCAGACTCAGGTTGGAGGCCTCAACCCAGCGGGGTGCATCATGCAGGTATTTCCGGCAAAATCCTTCCCAGGTTTTTTTCAGGGACGGGACTACCGAGGCGATCACTGTTTTTTGGATATCTCTATAATCAATACGGTCTGCGGCCATCAATCCGCATACCGTCAATCCGAGCTCATCAGAGGTTTGATGACCCCCGGTCTGAATCCGCCAGATTTCCGCAAGCATGTCTTTTATGTAAACCCCAAACACGGTATTGGAATTTCCCACATCAACGACCAGTATCATGGCTGACTTTCCTGAAGTTTTTGATTCGTGACACGAAAAGACAAAATCCCGGAAAAAAACCGAAAATATATTTAAATCGAGCACGCCTTATGGGCTTGCCGGATATTTCAGTCATGGCGATTCGAACCTTTCCATGCAAAAGGTTCGACCGCGCAACCATGCTTCAGAGCGTCGATCATTCTCACGGTTATGCAGGTAGCGGCCACATCGTGTACACGGACGATGTGAGCCCCGTTTAAAACTGCCGCCGCCACGGTCGCCTGAGTCGCCGTCTCAATCGGGCCCGACAAAGGCGCGATATTATCGGTAAGACCAAGTGCGTGTCGGATAAAGGATTTTCGAGAAGTTCCTACAAGAATCGGCAATCTCAGACTTTTAAAAAGCCCCAGACGTCGAATCAGCAACAGATTCTGCTCCGCAGTTTTCCCGAAGCCAATACCCGGATCAATGATGATTCTGGACCGGGGAATGTTGCGACTCTGAGCAAACTGAACGGCCTGAGACAGGAACTTTATGATGTCTGAGGCCGCATTTTCGTATCTTGGCGCGGTCTGCATCGTCTTGGGGGTTCCCTGCATGTGCATCAAGACAACGGGCACCCGGCAATCTGAGGCGACATCGGCCATGCCGGGATCGCCTTGCAACGCATTGATATCGTTGATCATGGAGGCTCCGGCTTCAATGGCCCGCCGGGCGACCACAGCCTTGGTCGTATCAATGGAAATAGGTATTGAAACGGAACGCGCCAGCCTTTCGATGACCGGCACAACCCGCTCCGATTCTTCCTCCAGGGAGACAGGATCGGAAAAAGGACGGCTGGACTCCCCCCCCACGTCGAGAATGTCGGCGCCGTCCCGTGCCAGCTCAACGCCTTTGGCAACGGCGGCGCCTACGGAAAGATATCGCCCTCCATCGGAAAAAGAATCCGGCGTCACATTGAGAATGCCCATGACACAGGTTCGAAGTCCGAATACCAACCGGTGGGAAGCCCATTCGATCATGAAGGTTTCAGCGACCATGCCACGTGTTTACAAATTCTGTTCCTGGGATCAGGTTTTGACCTGCGCCTCAGGGGTCGAGCCGGCGTCTTCATCACGCGGCGTTGGGAACTTGAATCCGGGTTTCATGGAAAGGATAAGTGAATCCAGCTCGCTTCCCAGGACCGTTTCCTTCTCGAGCAGAAGCTCGGCCAGCTTGTGCAGAATGTCGATGTTTTCCTCCAGAAGACGCTTTGACTGATTATATGCATTCTGAATCAGCGACTGAACCTCGCCATCAATCCTGCGGGCCGTTTCCTCGGAATAATCCCGGTGCTGGGCGATCTCACGGCCGAGAAAAATCTGTTCCTCATTCTTTCCATAGGAAAGAGGACCCAGATTATCGCTCATGCCCCAGGCTCGTACCATCTTGTGCGCCAGATCCGTGGCCTGTTTGATATCATTGGAAGCGCCGGTACTGATGCGATTGAGCACGAGTTCCTCCGCCACACGGCCGCCGTAGGCAACCGAAAGATCACTTTGGAGCTGGTCCTTGTATTTGAAATCCCGCTCTTCGGGCAAAAACCAGGTCACTCCGGCGGCCCTTCCTCGGGGGATGATCGTTATCTTGTTGACGATGTCGGTATGCGGCAGCAACCTGGCCACCAGGGCATGACCGGCTTCATGGTAGGCCGTGGTGCGCCGGTCTTCTTCCCGGATGACCTTGGACTTGCGTTCCAGACCCATGTAAACCTTGTCCTTGGCATCCTCCAGATCATGCATATCGACTTTTTCTTTGTTTCGCTTGGCTGCCAGCAACGCCGCCTCATTGACAAGATTCTCCAGATCCGCTCCGGAAAATCCGGGCGTTCCCTTGGCGATCACGGTCGGATTGACATCCGGCCCTACAGGCGTTCTTTTCATGTGAACGCGCAGAATCTGCTCTCGTCCTTTGATATCGGGCAGCGCCACCATGACCTGTCGATCAAAACGCCCCGGACGCAGCAGAGCCGGATCCAGAACATCGGGACGGTTGGTCGCGGAGATTAGAATGACGCCCTCGTTGGACTCAAATCCGTCCATCTCAACCAGAAGCTGGTTCAGCGTCTGCTCCCGCTCATCGTGTCCGCCGCCAAGACCCGCTCCCCGATGCCGGCCAACAGCGTCAATCTCATCGATAAAAATTATGCACGGCGCATTTTTCTTGCCCTGAACGAACAGATCCCGGACCCGCGATGCCCCGACGCCGACAAACATCTCCACAAAATCCGATCCGCTGATGCTGAAAAAGGGCACGCCGGCCTCCCCGGCAATCGCCCGCGCCAGCAGGGTCTTTCCGGTTCCAGGAGGCCCCATGAGCAGAACTCCCTTGGGAATCCGTCCACCCAGGCGGGTAAACTTCTTGGGCTCCCTGAGAAACTCGACAATCTCGCTGAGCTCCTCCTTGGCTTCCTCGATTCCGGCAACATCATCAAAGGTCACCTTAACCGACTGGTCGGACATCAACCGGGCCCGGCTCTTACCGAAAGACATGGCCTTTCCGCCCCCGCTCTGCATCTGGCGCATGAAAAATATCCAAACCCCGATCAGAACGATCATCGGAAGCCATGACGCCAGCATGGACATATACCATGGAGATTCCACAGGGGGCTGAGCCTTGATCGCAATTCCCTTGTTCCTCAGCATGCGAATTAGATCCGCATCCTGGGGGGCAAACACCTTGTACTTTTTATTGTTAATATCTGTCACATGCAGTTCCTGCCCCTGAATCACCACCTCGCCGATCCGCTCGGATTCAACCATGGTAAGAAGTTCGGAATAACTCAGGCTGGAATCCGACAGCTGGTGCTGATTAAACAGATTGTACAGCATCACGACCATCAGCGTAACGACCAGCCATAAAGCCAAATTCTTGTAAAAAGGGTTCAAATATCGTTCCTCCTAATCTGTCCGGCCATTGAATACAGTCTGCCCTGGTATTCAAATCCGGCGCCGCACGGCGCATCGCATCCGTCGGAATTTACGCGCCGTTTATTTTTGTATAATAATCATTATTGCCTATTAGGCAAGCAAAAGTTCGATCTTGAGTATGTAACGGGTTTTGGATGAAATCTTAACCGAATCATCGATTTGATGTCCTCCGATCCAGATGATTTGATCCTGGCTCAATAAAACCGGGCACCGGCTGCGAACCTTGCGAGGAACTTTTCGATTGATCAAATATTTTTTCAGTTTCTGTCGCCCCTTCATGCCCAGCGGGACAAAACGGTCGCCGGGCATCGGATTTCTGACCTTCAGAGGAAAGCGGAGGCAATCCCGATCCAGAAAAGCGACTGAATTACCGGCATTCTTAAGCATTTGAAAGCCTGAATTTTCAAGGTGTGTCAAAATCAGGTACGCGCCCATCGGTTCGATGAAAAGCGACCGCGTGTCCGAGTCAATCGTGTAGCAGAATCCGCAGGAAGACGCAGAATCGCTCAATTCCCTTTGTCGGCAGCCATCTTCCCTTGAAATGATCAAATGATCCTGATCCCGCTGAATCCGGATTTGATCAGGCAAATCCAACCTTGCCCGGTCGTTGTCTCCATAAATGAGCTTGACAGCCGCATCCACATGCGCCAGTGAAATGCGCCGCAGATCCCCCTTCACGCGCTCGACGGCCTGACGGAGAATACGGCGTAAAGCGCCCACAGGATGCTTTCGCAGTATCCGTATGCAAAGCTCCCTCCGGTTGGTTTCTTCCCGGACTGTCGCTTTCTGAAGAAGAGGCGTCGTAATGGAAACCAGCCAGGCCTCCTCCGCGCAGGCCAGATTCGAAAGCCGGTTTAAGGCATGAATAATTTTCGGATTATACTGGTTTTGAAGCAGAGGAATCAGTTGGCAACGGATGCGATTTCGAATAAAACCGATATCTTCATTGGATGAGTCCAACACAAAGCTCAGCCGATTTTCGGACAAATACCTTAATATTTCCTTTCGGTGAAGGCGGATCAGGGGCCTGACAATTCTCGAACCCCAAACCGGAGAAATTCCCGAAAGGCCCAATATACCGCTTCCCCTCAGCAGATACATCAATACGGATTCGGCATTGTCGTCGGCATGATGCCCTATGGCGATCTTCTCGAAACCATGAAGGTCAGCGATGCGGTGAAAAAACTCATACCGCGCCATGCGTCCGGTCTCTTCAAGAGAACGCCCCTGCACACCCGCCAGGGCACGCGCGTCGATTCGCTCGCAAAAAAAGGGAGCACCCATTTTCCCGGCCAGGTTTCGGACAAAAGACTCATCCCGATTCGACGCCTCCCCGCGAAGCCCGTGGTTCAGATGCGCAACCGCAAGATGCAGGGGCAACCGATCGCGCATCGCATTCAGAATATGCAGCAGGACCACGGAATCCGGCCCTCCGGACACCCCGACCAGCACCTTATCGCCAGGTCGGAACATTCCAAAGGCGGCCGTTGTATTGAAAACTCTTGATATCAGGTAATTACTGGAGCCTTTGCGCGATGCTGGCATGGATTAGCTCGGAGACTTTCCGGTCCCACAGCCCAACAACGCCGGTACGAACCGAAATTTCCGTCAACCGGGGCGCGAGTATGGTCAACTTGACCGTCACCGGCGTCTGATCGGAGCGCTTGGCCGAAACGACGGTCTGAACCCCGTCTGACTCCTTTTTCTCCACATTGATTTTCATGGAATCCAAAGAATCGTTCACGGCGGCAAGGCTGGTTTCCAGGGAAGCGGGATATGCGCGCTTGAGCTCACCATTCATATAGGAATAAACGCCGGTGCCGGCACCGACACCAACAATCACAGGAGCGGCGCATCCCGCGCAAAAAGCAAAAAAAGAAATACAAACTGCAATGAATAATTTTGGAGTCATAAAGATGCTCTCTTCTAAAAAATACGGGGCAGGTTCCGAATTCATCTGAGCTATACGACAGGCTCAGTTGGATGTCAACATCATCCCCTGCTGGGGCGAGACCTTCAATTCGTTTTCGTTGATGATATAAGCCCGATACGTCGCAATCCCTTTGGAATGATTAGAACTCAGCGGGCGCCGCAGTGCTGACCGGCATCCTGCAAGACAATAATTGGTCTTATTTGCAAAATCGATATGTTGCGGCGCTGGATCTTTTTCCCCTTGAAAAAAAATCAACGCCTGACTATAGTTGAAAACCGGTTGTGCTAGGCGGGGAGTTAGCGGTGCCCTTTTCCCGAAATCCGCTTTATGCGGGGCTGAATTCCCGTTTGAGGGTTGAATCCTGAATTATAGAAGGCATTCAGATCGGCCGCCGCGCAACAGACGCTTACGAACCTCGTCAGGTCCGGAAGGAAGCAGCGATAAGTAATGTCGTCTGTGTCGTGGATCGATCCCGATTTTGATTATGCCTCCCGTGATTCCGGAAAACTCGATAACGGGTGCACAACCGGTTTTCCCGGTCCCCATTCTTGTTTTGAAACCTTCCATTCAATTTCTGATCATACCCGTCCAAAAAAATTGCCCTGAGGCTCATATTTTGGGGAATCATACACAAATATCACCTTGACATTGCATCAGGCCGTCTTATTTTTGAATCGTTATTGATACAGCATACAAAATTTTCTCGGTACAAGAGCCAATCGCCCGCGGCTTCAGCCGCTTTGACCGGAAAGTCTGGAGAAGATTTGAACGCATGAGCGATCACAAAAAAAAAGCGAACAATATTGAAATTCAAGAGGCCCATGAAGATGTCGACAGCATTTCCAGACCGCCGACATCGACAGAGGAAGCAGGCCAGCAATCCGCTGATGATGCCGCAAAGCTTCTTGAAGCTGAGCAAAAGGCGGCAGAAACGCATGACCGCTTTTTAAGACTTGCCGCTGAATTTGAAAACTTCAAAAAACGTACGGCAAGAGAAATCGCTGATTTCAGAAAATTTGCCAACGAGGCACTGCTCAAGGAGCTGCTTCCGGTGGTAGACAATCTGGAACGGGCCATCGAATCGGCCCGGGCCGAAGAAGGCGGCATTCAATCTCTTTTACAGGGCGTTGAAATGACCCGGAACGAAATTTTAAAGGTCTTTGAAAAATTCGGCGCCGTTCCCATTACGGCCACAGGGGAAATCTTTGACCCGAATTTTCATCAGGCTGTGGCCCAGGAAACAAGCAACGACCACCCGGAAAACACCGTCGTCAAAGAACTGCAAAAAGGCTACATGCTGCATGACCGTCTGCTCAGACCCAGCATGGTAATTGTAAGCAAACCCGGCGAAAGATCCGGTAAAAGCAAATAAAATAAAAATACCTACATACAGGCAACCATTTAAGGAGGAATATCAATGGGCAAGGTAATCGGAATCGATCTGGGAACCACCAATTCATGCGTGGCGATTATGGAAGGGGGCGATCCGAAGGTGATTACGAACGCCGAGGGCGGCCGGACCACGCCGTCCATCGTCGCCATCACCGGCAGCGGTGAGCGCCAGGTGGGACAGATTGCAAAACGCCAGGCCATCACCAATCCTGAAAACACCGTATTCGCCGTCAAACGTCTCATCGGCCGGAAATACGATTCCCAGGAGGTGCAGCGCGATATCAAGGTGCTTCCCTATAAAATCGAAAAAGCACCCAACGGCGACGTTCGGATCAATCTTCAGGGCAAGCCTTACAGTCCGGCGGAAATTTCGGCTTTCATTCTGGCCAACATCAAAAAAAGCGCCGAGGACTATCTCGGTGAAACAATAACCGATGCAGTGATTACCGTTCCGGCTTATTTTAACGACTCTCAGCGCCAAGCCACCAAGGATGCCGGAAAAATTGCCGGACTCAACGTGCTGCGCATCATCAATGAACCCACGGCCGCTTCTCTGGCTTACGGGCTCGACAAACACGCCGAAGAAAAGATAGCGGTTTTTGACCTCGGTGGCGGCACCTTCGACATTTCCATTCTGGAAATCGGCGAAGGGGTCTTTGAAGTCAAGTCCACCAATGGAGACACCCACCTTGGCGGCGAGGACTTTGATCTTCGTCTGATCGATTATCTGGCCGACGAATTCAAGAAGGATCAGGGCATTGATCTGCGGTCAGACAAGATGGCGTTGCAGCGGCTCAAGGAAGCCGCGGAAAAAGCCAAGATGGAACTGTCCTCCTCCATGGAAACCGATGTGAATCTTCCTTTTATCACTGCGGATGCAAGCGGTCCAAAACACCTGAACATCCGCGTCTCGAGAGCCAAACTGGAAAATCTGGTCGCCGATCTTCTGGATAAACTGGAAGGCCCCTGCCGGACCGCGCTGAAAGACGCCGGAATGAGCCCCAAGGATATCAACGAGGTGGTTCTGGTCGGCGGCATGACCCGCATGCCGGCGGTCCAGGAACGGGTCAAGAAGATCTTCAGTAAAGAGCCGCACAAGGGCGTAAACCCCGATGAGGTCGTGGCCATGGGCGCCGCGATTCAGGCCGGCGTTCTCAAGGGAGACGTCAAAGACGTTCTGCTTCTGGACGTCACCCCGCTCTCTCTGGGAATCGAAACCCTAGGCGGCGTCATGACCCGGCTGATTGAGAAAAACACCACCATTCCGACGCGAAAAAGTCAGGTCTTTTCCACGGCTGCCGACAATCAGCCCGCGGTTTCGATTCACGTGCTGCAGGGCGAACGGGAGATGGCCGCCTACAACAAGACGCTGGGGCGTTTCGAGCTTGTGGGCATTCCTCCGGCGCCTCGAGGCGTTCCACAGGTTGAGGTGACCTTTGACATCGATGCCAACGGCATCGTGAATGTTTCGGCCAAGGATCTGGGAACCGGAAAGGAACAGTCCATCAAGATCACCGCCTCCAGCGGCCTTTCCAAGGATGAGATCAATCAGGCCATTAAAGACGCCGAAATGCATTCCGAAGAGGATAAAAAGAAGAAAGAGCTGGTTGAAGCCAGAAATATCGCCGACACCATGATCTACTCCACGGAAAAGTCCATCAAGGAGCTGGGCGGAAAGGTGGACAGCACCACCAAAACCAATGTGGAAGAAGCCATCGGACGCCTTAAGAAAGCCATGGAAGGCAGCGACACGCAGGAGATTAAACAGAAAACGGAAGAACTGACACAGGCGTCTCACAAACTGGCGGAAGCCATGTATCAGAAAGCCGCTTCAAGTCACAAGGATGAAGGCGGCGACCAGACCGGCGCCTCTCAGAAACCCGGATCTGATGACGATGTCGTCGATGCGGATTTCGAAGAGGTCAAAGACAAATAAGATCTTGAGCTGAAAGAATTCAATACCCGCGGGCGGATTTTTCGCCCGCGGGTATTATTTATTCAATCTGAAAACTTTCCTCGCTGCCCGCGTATTTTTTGCGAAGCTTGGGCTTTTCAATTTTACCCGTAGCGTTTCGCGGAACCGCGTCAAAAATAATCCGCCGGGGCCTTTTGTATCGGGGAAGATCCTCGCAGTACGCGTCAATCTCGTCTTTTCCAAGTGTCTGTCCGGCCTTGACCTGGATAATGGCGGTCGCGATCTCTCCCAGCCGAAGGCTGGGCAGACCGATGACGGCCACATCCTGAATCTTGGGGTGGGCCTGAAGAAAGTCTTCGATCTCGACCGGATAGATATTTTCACCGCCCGTGATGATCACATCTTTTTTCCGGTCCACCAGCCAGATGAATCCATCCTCGTCCTGACGGGCGACATCACCGGTCAGCAGCCATCCGTCGATAATCGTCTGCGCCGTTGCCTCTGGATTCTTATAATAGCATTTCATCACGCCCGGGCCGCGAACCATGAGTTCGCCCGGACTTCCGAAAGGAACATTGTTCAGCTGAGCATCCACGATTCGAGCCTCCCAGTCAAATCCCGGAACTCCAATGGCGCCGACCTTGTGCTCGTTTTCCATGCCCAGATGAACGCATCCCGGACCGGTGGTTTCGGTTAACCCATAATTGGTATCGTACTGATGGTGGGGAAAAACCTTCTTCCATTCTCGAATCAGACTCGGCGGAACGGGCTGGGCTCCAATGTGCATCAGACGCCATCGGTCCAGACGATAGCTGTTCAGTTTAATTTCACCGCTTTCGATGGCAAACAGAATATCAAGCGCCCAAGGGACCAGCAGCCAGACCACGGTAATTTCTTCTTCAGAGACGGCCTCCAGAATTGAGCGCGGATCGATTCCTTTGAGAATCACGGCCGGGGCGCCCACGATCAGGTTGCCGAACCAGTGCATTTTGGCCCCGGTGTGGTAAAGGGGCGGAATACACAGAAAATTGTCTTGATGGGTCTGCCGGTGATGGCAGTTTTCCACGTAGGCGGCAAACTCCAGGTTCCGGTGGGTGATCAAAACCGCCTTGGGAATGCCGGTCGTTCCGGAAGTAAAGTACAGCCCCGCCTCGTCGATCAAACCGATTTCCACCTTCGGATCCGCGTCGTCCTGCCCCTCAATCCAAGTTTCATAATACAAGGCGTAATTCGGGCAAAGCAGCCGGGGACCGGAAAAGACATAATTGGATACCACCGAATCCAGATCGGGTTTGATGCTTTGGATGCGTTCAATGAATTCCTCTCCGAAAATCAAAACCTTTGCCTCGGACACACGGACGCAGTGCAGAATGGTTTCCGCATCAAAACGAAAATTCAGCGGCACGGCCCAGGCGCCGGTCCGCAGAATGCCAAAATATATCGGCAGCCACTCAATGCAGTTGGTCATCAACAGGATCACGCGATCGCCCTTTTTAACCCCCAACGCCATCAGTGCATTAGCCGTTTGATTGGACTGGCGATCGAAGTCCTTCCATGTGATTTCTTTTCTCAATTTCCGGTTCGGGTCGCGTTCCACAAGCGCCGTTTTGTTCGAATACATTCGCGCGTTTCTTGCCAGCATCTCGGTAATCAGCATGAGCCTTTCCTTTCATTGATCGATTCGAGGCGTATCCCGCCGTTCATCAGAATCACATGACGAAAACAACTTGCCCGATGTTCTCCTGATAGTAAAACTTTAAAAAAATAGCAAACCCTTCACAAATCTGAATGCAAATTTTGTTGCGTGATCTGGCCCAATAATGGATACTTAATATCCATATGGATTCGATTTCCGGATACATAGTATCCGTTTTCACTGTCCGTGTTTACATGAACGCCTGAATCCAATGGCATGGCATCTTATTTGCTCCGATAAACCCTATGCGCAAACAAACTTCGATTCATCGTTTCTGGGGCGTACCCCCGTGGATATTTCTGGCCGCCGTGGGAATTCTGTTTCCCATTTTTGCCGTCATGACCTTTGAAAGCATTCACCGTCAGAAAGAAAACGCATCCAAGCTCCTTTTGGAAAAGGGCGCGGCTCTGATCCGGTCGTTCGAAGCCGGTGCACGTACCGGAATGGGGCGCCGCATTCTTCGTGGATTTACCCTGCAGAACCTTCTGAGCGAAACCGCTCTTCAGCCCGATATCGCCTACCTGATGGTGACCAATGCCCAGGGAACCATTCTGGCCCACAGTCAAATGGACCGGATCGGCCAACGCCGGGAAACCGGTCTGGATCTGAATGCAGTCGCCGCTTTTGATCATGTGCGAGGAAGAATTCAAAAATCAAGCGACGGCAAAACCATATTCGAGGTCTTCCGCAGGTTCATACCTTCGAAGAAGCCGCCTTCCGGGCGATTCCGGGATTTTCAGGACCCATCCCCCCTTCACTGGCATGAGCGCCAGAATCTGATCATCTTCGTCGGCCTTGAAATGGAAACCATCGAGGCGGCCAGGCGGGCAGACACCCTGCATACCCTGATCATGGGAAGCATCCTGCTTCTGATCGGTTTTGCCGGCATCTTTCTGCTGTTTCTCGCTCAGAGTTACCGCGCCACCCGGCAGGAGCTGTCACGGGTGCGGACATTTTCCGACACCATCGTCGAAAAAATGCCCGCCGGTCTGCTGGCCGTTGATGAACAGGAACGCATCGTTTCCCTGAATCCGGCGGCGGCCGGAATACTGAACCTTTTCCGCGAAGCGGCTGCGGGAAAGCAGGTCCGGGAAGTTCTGCCCGAAAAGCTGATCGAATTAATCACCAATTGCCGGGCCACTCTGGAAAAGGAGATCGAATGCTCCATAGGGGATCGACCGGTTCCCCTTCAGGTCAGCGTTTCGACGCTTCGGGATGAAAACGAACGCCTTGTGGGGCATATCATTCTGCTGAAGGATTTAAGCGAAATTCAAGCCCTGCACCGCCAGATCGCCCGAAACCAGCGCATGGCCACCGTCGGGGGGCTGGCCGCCGGTGTGGCCCATGAAATTCGAAATCCCTTGAGTTCCATCAAAGGATTTGCCACCTATTTCAGAGAGCGCTACCAGGCGGTCCCGGAAGATCTGAAAATAGCCGACATCATGATTCAAGAAGTGGATCGCCTCAACCGGGTGGTCGGACAGCTGCTGGATTTCTCCCGGCCCGTATCCCTGTCCAGAAAACCGGTTTGCATTCGGGAGCTGATCTTCGACTCCCTGACGCTGGTGCGCCGGAAGGCCGATGAAAACAAAGTGGCGGTAACCGTCGACGTGGTTCCCGAAAACATCACGGCCCGAATTGATCCGGATAAGATCCGCCAGGTTCTGCTGAATCTCTATCTCAATGCCCTGGAATCCATGGATTCAGAAAGCCGGCTCACGGTTTCGGCAAAAAAGGACTCGAATATTCTGCAGATTCGAATTCAGGACACCGGCCGCGGAATTTTGCCCGAGCATTTATCCCGCATATTTGATCCGTACTTTACAACCCGGTCATCCGGCGCCGGCCTGGGGCTTGCCATCGTCCACAACATTATCGAGGCCCATGAAGGCCGGATCGAGGTCGAAAGCCGCCCTGGAGAAGGAACCATTGTCACCCTGTATCTGCCGGATCCGGAAGAAGAGGAGTCTGCCTGATGATCCAGAAACCCGCTGTTCTGGTGGTCGATGACGACAGCGCCCATCGGACCATGCTCAAGGCCCTGTTAACGGGATGGGGATACGCCGTTTTTGAGGCCGACGACGGTTCTGTCGCCATCGCGCTAGTCAAGGACCGCTTTTTTGACCTGATTCTGATGGATATCCGGATGCTGAAGGTTTCCGGGCTCGAAGCGCTCAAATCAATCAAGTCCTACAATCCGTCCATACCCGTACTGATCATGACCGCTTATTCTTCGGTGGAAACCGCTGTGGAGGCCCTTAAAAACGGGGCCTATGATTATCTGACCAAACCGCTCGATTTTGAAAAGCTGAAACTGACCCTGGAGCGGGCATTGGAACACATCCGTCTCAGGGAGGAAAACCGGAGTCTCAGGGAAACCCTGGGCCGCCGATTCGACCGCCAGAACATTATCGGAAACAGCGAGCCCATGATCCGGCTTCTGGAAACCGTTTCCCAGGCAGCGCCCACCGAGGCCACGGTGCTGATTAGCGGAGAATCCGGAACCGGCAAGGAACTGATTGCCGGAGCAATCCACTTCAACAGCCGGCGCAAAGATGGTCCCTTTATCAAGATCAACTGTGCGGCCATCACCGAAACCCTTCTGGAGTCCGAGCTGTTCGGTCATGAAAAAGGTGCTTTCACCGGCGCTGACCGAAGAAAGGAAGGACGCTTTGTTCAGGCCGATTCGGGAAGCCTGTTCATGGACGAGGTGAGCGAGATGTCTCAGACCATGCAGGCCAAGCTCCTGCGGGTGCTTCAGGAGCGAGAGATCACCCGCGTGGGCGGGGAAACGGTGATTCGAGTCGACGTTCGACTGATCGCCGCCACCAACAAGAGCCTGCTCGAGCTGGTGCAGAAAGGCAATTTCCGGGAAGATCTCTTTTATCGGCTTAACGTGGTACATATCAACCTGCCGCCGCTCAGGCACCGCCGGGAAGACATTCCGCTTCTGGCCGGACATTTTCTGAAACTCTTTTCCGAAAAAAACCGCAAGCCCATCAGGGGATTCACTCCGCTGGCCATGGACCAGCTCATCAAACACTCTTGGCCGGGAAACGTCCGGGAACTGATGAACGCCGTGGAACGGGCCGTGGTCTTTGCACAATCCGAATATCTTGACGCCCCGGATCTTTCCATTATAGAAAATTGGCAACTGCCCGTAACTCCGGATTCAGTGGAGGATCAGGTGCCACCCCTTGAAATCGTTGAAAAAGAGACGATATTGAAAGCCCTGAATGCTTCGAACGGAAACAAAAGCGAAACGGCCCGAAGATTGGGAATCACCCGCAAGACGCTTCACAAGAAGCTGAAAAAATACGGAGTGATGCCCTAAACGGAATACTGAAAAGGAAAGAGTCATGAACACATCGATTCTATATTGCGGTTTTTGCGGCGCCCGGAACCGGGTTCCCTGGAATAAAGCCGATGCCGGCGCCAAATGCAGCAAGTGCGCCGCCCTGCTGGATACCCGCGATCTTATGACGCAAGGACCGATGGTCATCACCGACGCAGGCTTTCAAAACCAGGTGCTCGGCGCACCGCTTCCTGTACTTCTGGACTGCTGGGCGCCCTGGTGCGGGGCCTGCCGCACGGTTGGATCTGTAATCGATGAACTGGCCGGCCTGTGGCGAGGCAAGATTCGTGTCGCCAAGATCAATGTGGATCAAAACCCTGAAACCGCGGCCCGTTTTCAGATCAGGAGCATTCCCACGCTGCTGATATTTGATCGTGGCCGTCTGGTCGAAACCCTTCTGGGAGCGCTGCCCAAAGACCAGATCGCCTGGAAAATGGCACCTTATCTGTAAGATTGGAGATCAAGCATCATGAACTCTAACGCTGTCATTGAAACACTGGCCGAAATCATCATAGAAATTTTTCACAACGGGCTGGAACTGGACGCCGATGTGCGTCATTTCATTCGATCCACCTTTTCCGACATGAGCTCCGGCGAACTGGCCGTCCTGCTGGCCGATCCGCCGAACAGCGATGTCGACACGCTGCGGGAGCTGATTTTTTTTCCGGATGAAACCATTCAGATCCGGATCGAACCCGCACTCGAAGGAAACGGCATTACACCGGAGCACCAAGCCGCGCTGATCCAGCTTGTTTGCCAAAATCCCCCCGAAACCCTTCTGATTCTGCCAGAGGACCAGCGCATCGCCCTGAAGCTTCCCGAATCGGCGGTCGAACCTTTCATTCAGCGTCTTCACCTGACCCGGTCGCTTTCACCGAAGCTGCGGCAGGCTGTTTCATCCTTTGAGGAGGAGGGGTTTCGAAACTTGGTTCTGGTGAAACTTCGAAACGCAAGGTCCCTGCACGCCGGAACCCAGGTTCAGCTTCTAACCGATTTTTTTAAAAAATTCCGTTCTCAGGGGCCGGATTTTATCGAATCTCTTACCTTCCTTCTGGAGTTTCTCGAACTCACCCGGCCCGACCAGGATATGTATGAAGCCCTGATCAACCGAAAACGCGCGTATTTTCGAAATCTTCAAAAAGCTCGGTTTTTTGAGAAGCAGCTGCGGAAAAACAACATCGAAACGCTGATCATGCTGGGGGTTCGCCCGCCGAACGTGCATCCGGAACAGACCCGTCTCAAAATGGATCTGATCGACGCCATCTGCCGGGCGGTCTTCGGCCGGACCGAATATCTTGCGCCGATCCATGACAGCATCGACATGGGGGAGTTTGATGAAGACCAGGACGTTTCCGAGATGATTCGGCGGCTCTCCGACGGGCCGTTCAGCGGATTTTCCTGTTGAAGGCCGGCAGAAATCGCTTGATTCGGCTTTGATGCAGGGCTATGAATTCGAATTTAAAAACGCCATAAAACAGAATCGGATTCAAATCATGAGAAAAATTTTAATTGGTACGTTAACCGCCCTGATCCTGACTGCGGCCACGGCATTCGGTACGGAACCGGACGGGCAGTCAGCGGCCCTGGAGACTCTGATCTCTAAAATCGAACAGCGCTACACGCTGTCCGGATTTACCGCGCAGTTTGACCAGTATTCCACCATCAAGTCCATGGACATTACGGATACGGCGACGGGCAAGCTGTATATCCGCCGTCCTGGGAAAATGCGGTGGGAATATGAAAAGCCCGAGCCCCAGATCATCATATCCGACGGCAGTCAGCTATGGATTTACCGCCCCAACGACAAACAGGTGATCATCGGCAAGGCCCCTGTCTTTTTCGGCGACGGCAAGGGGATCAGCTTTTTATCGGACATCAAAATTCTTCGGGAAAATTTCACCGCCTCCCTCGAACCCGACGACGATCAGGGAAATGCCGTGATCAAGCTGATTCCCCAAAAAAAGAATCCGGATGTCGAGGTGATCTATATGGCCGTATCCAGGAATACGTCCGACATCATTTATGCCGTCACCCGTAACGCCTACGGCGATGAAACCCGGATCGAACTGAGCGGATTTGAGTTTTCCGATTCCCTGAATCCGGATCTGTTCACTTTTACGGTTCCCCCGGAAACGGATATTCTGGAGCTTGAACAGTAATTTATTCCGCCCGATATCGTCGTCCGAACGGCCAAAAGGAGTTCAACAAAATGAAAGACAAGATCAGACAACTGCTAAAAAAAAGAAACGCGGTGCTGCTGGCTCACAACTACCAGCCTGCGGAAATTCAGGATCTGGCCGATCTGTGCGGAGACTCCCTGGAGCTGAGCATTCGGGCCGCAAAAACCGATGCGGATGTGATCGTTTTCTGCGGCGTTCACTTCATGGCCGAGACCGCCTCGATTCTGTCTCCGGATAAAACCGTGCTCCTTCCCCGAATGAACGCCGGATGCCCTATGGCCGACATGGTCACCCCTGAGGCCTTGAAAGCCAGGCTTGAGATCCTCGGGCCCATGCCCGTGGTCACCTATGTCAATTCTCCGGCATCGGTCAAAGCCCTTTCCACGATCTGCTGCACATCGTCCAATGCCGTGGCGGTCGTTAACAGTTTGAAGGAAAACGAGCTTCTCATGACGCCGGATCGCAATCTGGCGCAATACACGGCTTCCAGAACCGGCAAAAAGATTCACCTCTGGGACGGCTTTTGCCCGATTCACAACAACCTCACCGTCGATCAGGTCCTGGCCGCAAAAAGAGCGCATTCCGATGCGGTCTTCATGGCCCATCCGGAATGCCGGCCCGAGGTCTTAAAGCTGGCCGACGTGATTCTGAGTACATCGGGCATGATCCGGCATGCCGCCGAATCGGATCACAGGGTTTTTATCGTGGGTACGGAACTGGGCATGCTCTATCCCATTCAAAAGGCCAGCCCGGGGAAGACCTTTTATCCGGCCTCTGAAGCCATGGTATGTCAGGATATGAAAAAAATCAGCCTGCAGGACATCGTCCACAGCCTTGAGACGATGGATGGGGAAGTGAGGGTCCCCGAAAAAATTCAGGTTCCGGCTCTCTCGGCGGTCCGCCGAATGATCGAACTGTCGCAATGACAATGTTTCAGATTCGAAAGAGGGTGCAAAGCGCAGCCTGCCCTGCACCCTCTTTCTTTGTTTAAGCGACGCCCTGCATCGCCTCGTCTGAAATATCCGCGTTGGTGTATACCTTCTGGACGTCGTCGCAGTCTTCGAGGTTTTCCATCAGCCGAATCATCTGTTCGGCTTCCTTTCCCTGAAGTGCGGTCGTGTTCTGAGGCAGCTTGGTGATCTCGGCCAGCTCATAGGCAATGCCGGCGTTCTCGATGGCCTGCTTGACCGTTTCGAAATTCTCCGGCTCCGTGATGACCTCAAATTCATCCCCATCTTCCCGAATATCTTCGGCGCCGGCTTCCAGAGCGGTTTCCATCAGCATATCCTCATCGACCTTCTTCCTGTCGAGACTGATATACCCCTTGAGATCAAACATCCAGGCCACGCATCCATTGGAACCCATGTTGCCGCCACCCTTGTTCAGAATGTGGCGGATTTCCGCAACGGCCCGATTCCGGTTGTCCGTCAGGCTCTCCACCAGAATCGCCGCTCCGCCCGGACCGTATCCCTCGTAAACGACCTCTTCGTAGCTCACGCCTTCCAGCTCTCCGGTTCCCTTTTTAATGGCGCGGTCGATGTTGTCCTTGGGCATGTTCTCGCTTTTTGCCGCCAGAACAGCGCTGCGAAGCCTCGGATTTGCCGCCGGATCTCCGCCGCCCATTCGGGCAGCTACGGTGATTTCCTTGATCAACTTGGTGAAAATCTTTCCCCGCCGGGCATCCGCGGCCCCTTTTTTATGTTTGATCGTCGACCATTTATTATGTCCCGACATTGTCTTCCTCCTGTCTCTTGCTCATGGCGATGATGTATATCTCCTTGCTGGCCTTTCGGCAGCTTTGCGGTTTAAAACTTTTAACCTTTTCAAACCGTTTCTTGGCCAATTGAATAAAGTCGGTCAGGTCCTCTCCCTGAAATATCTTGCACACAAAATGACCCCCCGGACGCAATACCGCTTCGGTCAGTTCCAGGGCCGCCCGGGCCAGAAAAAAAGACCGGGCCGAGTCTGCATGCTTGTTTCCGGTCGTAGAAGGCGCCATGTCGCTGAGCACCACGTCGTAGTCCGCGCCGACCGTCTGGAGAAAGGCTTCGTCGACCACCGTCACATCGCCGGCAATGACCCGTACATGCCTGGGAAGCGGCTGGGTCACGGATTTGATATCGATGCCCGTCACCTGCCCGCGGGTCAGCCGGGCCGCGTACATCAGCCAGGAACCAGGAGCGCACCCCAGATCCAGAACCTTGTCTGTCGGCTGAATCAGACGGAATTTATTCTGGATCTCCTCCAGCTTGTATACGGAGCGGGCCGGAAAATTCTCTTTTCTGGCCCGGCGGGTATAATGGTCCTCCCACTGGTTTGATTTCTGAATTGGACGTTTCATATACCGAACTGAGGTTTGAAGTCAAGCAAGGTATTTGTTTATTTGCAAATATTGACGATCAGAACAGAATTTCCATGGCTTCGGAGATGCTTTTTATTCCAAGAAGTTCGCAGCCGCCGGTCCGGTTCATGCGCTTGAGGTTGGTATCCGGAACCAGGCACCGGGTAAAGCCCATCTTGGCGATCTCGGCCACACGAACTTCAGCCCGGCTCACCGCCCTCACCTCGCCGGTCAGACCCACCTCTCCGAACACCACTGCCCCCTGGGCCACGGGCCGATCCAGAAAGCTTGAGGCCACCGCCGCAATCACACCCATATCCACGGCCGGCTCGTCCACCCTGACCCCGCCGACCACGTTCATGAAGATGTCATGGCCCAGCAGCTGCATGCCGAGTTTTTTTTCCATCACCGCCACCAGCAGCGCCACCCGGTTGGGATCCAGGCCCAGAATGGTCCTTCGGGCTGTGCCGAACGCCGAACTTGAGGCCAGGGCCTGAAGCTCGATCAGAATCGGCCGGGTTCCTTCCATGCTGGCGGTAACCACCGAACCGGGCGCGCCCCCGGGCCTTCCGGAAAGAAAAATCGCCGAAGGATTCCGAATCTCGGTCAGTCCGGCATCCTTCATCTCAAAAACCCCGATCTCGTTGGTCGATCCGAACCGGTTCTTGACGGCCCGAAGAATCCGGAACACATGGTTTCGGTCCCCTTCGAAGTACAGCACCGTATCGACCATGTGTTCGAGAAGCCTTGGACCGGCAATGGCGCCGTCCTTGGTCACATGCCCGACGAGAAGCACGCACATACCGGTTTTCTTCGCCGCCAGCATCAGGCGCAAGGTCGATTCGCGCACCTGGCTGACGCTTCCCGGCGCCGAAGCGATCTCAGGACTGTAGAGCGTCTGAATCGAATCGACCACCAGCACGTCCGGATGCAGACGCTCGGCCATGGCCAGAATGGCGTCCACCTCGATTTCCGAGACCACCATAAGATCGGGAGCTCCCGCCGAAAGTCTCTGGCTTCTCATACAAAGCTGGCGCACGGATTCCTCGCCGGAAACATACAGCGCCTTGCGACCGGTCCGGGAAAGTCCGAATAAAGCCTGAAGCATAAGGGTGGATTTTCCGATGCCGGGGTCCCCGCCGATCAGCACCAGTGTTCCCGGAACCAGACCGCCCCCCAGCACCCGGTCAAATTCGAGGATTCCCGTTTCAAGACGCACCTCGTCGCCGAGCGCCACCGAGTCTATGGGGACCGGCTGGGCAGTTCCTACCCGAAACCGGGCGCCCTGCACCGACTGGACAGCCGTCTCTTCGACCATGCTCTGCCACTGGCCGCAGTCCGGGCATTTGCCCATCCACTTCGGCGACTGGTACCCGCAGGCTTGACAACTGAACAGGGTTTTCGCATTTTTAGCCATAAATCCCGCAAATCTCCCTTTCTCGAATCTGACTTTTCAGTCTATACCACGGCGTCTGAACCCTATCAAGGGAAGGGATGATCGTTTGTTGACTGTCGCATACACGCCCCGCTCCGCAGCCTGGCGACCGGTGCGGTGCAACCGCAACTTGACTGAATGCCGCTGAAAAGGTTCTGGATTTTGAAGGCTTTCATATGCTATGTCAATACTTGGATTACACTCGGACTACAAATTCCGGGCCGGTCTGCCTGAAGCGGTCCTGAAAAAAACAGAATAAACGCATCGTGCGATGCCGTACACCGGCGGATCTATTTCCAGGCAAAAACCTGCGCGCTCATATTTTAATGATGACTGCAGAAACGCTTTTCAAATATCTGCTTATCCTCTGGCTGATAGCCCCGCATCCGGTCGATGCGGTTCAGACAGAAGGGTATGATGCGCATTTTAAATCCCTTAAAGAACGGCTGGTCAAAGACGGATTTGATAACAGCTTTATTCAGGAAATTTTCAAGAATCAGAATGTTTCCCTAGAAGTACGCGGCGTATCTCTTTTTTTCATGCATCAGGAATCGACCCTCAACTATGACCAGTTCAAGGAAAACAGCCTGCTCGATAAAGCACGCGCCTACATGCGGACCTATCGTGAAGCCCTGAAGGCTGCGGAAAGACTTTACGGCGTTCCGCCGCAGGTCGTCACCGCCATCCTTCTGGTAGAAACCCGACTGGGCGCCTGTACCGGTAAACGGCTGGTGCTCAACTCGCTTTCCACCATGGCGGCCATGTCTGATGACGCGGTTCGGAAGATCATCTGGCAGTCCATTCCCAAGGACCGCCGACCGGCCCGGGAGCAGTTCGAAAAAAAGGCTAATCACAGGACCCGCTGGGCTTATGATCAGCTCAAAGCCTTTCTGAACTACAGCCAGCGGGAGGCCATCGACCCGGTTCAGATACGAGGTTCTTATGCCGGCGCCCTGGGCGTGGCCCAGTTCATTCCCACCAGCATCATGGCCTACGCCCGGGACGGGAACAACGACGGACGGGTGGACCTGTTTGATCATGCCGACGCCATCGCGAGCATCGCCAACTTCCTCAAGCGCTTCGGGTGGCGCGAGAATATTAGACCCGAAGATGCCTACAGGGTCATTCACAACTACAACCGCAGCAGCTATTACGTAAACACCGTGCTTGAAATCGCAAAAAAACTGAAAGAATCATCTTGAGTACGACCGTCATCATTATATCCATCGGCATCATTTTTTATCTGATCGCCTGTCTGGCCATACTCGACATCGCGAGAAAAGACTTCGGCTCCATCGGCAAAAAGGCCTTATGGGGCATAACGGCGGCGTTTGTTCCCTTTATCGGCTGCATCCTCTATTTTGCCGTGGGTGCCCGCCAGGGAAGAAAAAAATCATCTCCGCATACCGATGCGGAAAGTGTTTGACAAAACAGCCGGGTTTTAATATGGATTCTGACTGACTTTTTCAACAAGGTCCCATCGTCTAGTGGCCTAGGACGCTGGCCTCTCACGCCGGAAACCCGGGTTCGAACCCCGGTGGGACCACCACCCAATCGAAAAGGGATGCGGTGTTCAAAACCGCATCCCTTATTTTTTACATTCCCGAAAAATTACATCTCGCAACGCACAAAAGCGACGCGACGCAGGAAGGTTTCCAAGCAGAGCAGGCAGTAAAGGGTCAGAGCGGATTTATAGATCACCGGTGCAACCGCCCTAGGGAATATCGTCAGCAGGAGTGCCCAGACCATCAGATAGACGGTTCTCGTTCTCCGCACCATCAGGCCTACCGGACACGGACAGCGCAGAGACTCGGCCCGCGTCTTAACGTAGCTGATCATGAAGGAAAGCAACAGAGCCAGGCAGGTTCCCGCCAGGGCCCCAGGCGCCGTCTGATGCTTCCAAGCCCAGATCAGGAATCCGGAAAGATAGAAAAAGTCGGAAACCCGATCCAGAGTTGCATTCAGAAAGGGTCTGAAATCGTCATTTCTGTCCGAGTTTCCGGTCATCAAACCATCGAGCGCGCCGGCGACCTCCGAAAGCACCATCAGCAGAAGTCCCAAGCCCGGATGAATGTAAAACCCCACCGGCACCGCAGCCGCCATAACCATCCTCGGCAGGGTCAACAAACATGGCGTCTTGCAGTACCAGCGGATACAGGGCAGAACCCAGGTTCCCAGGGCCTCATTAAACATGGATGTCAGGGATGTGTTTTTCAGCGTCATAATGTCCGTTTTCAAAAAAGGTTCGGGCTGAAGGCAATTAAGCGGCTGCGTCCATCATTGGCCTGAATGTATCTGTTTTTTTTACTTTATTTTTTTTCGGCCGGTTTTGTCAAGTGCAATGAATCCAAGGACGGAAAACCTGTCACCCGCTGCGGGAATATCGACGCCTGCGAATTCGGAACGATTGATGCACCTTATTTTAGGGTTGTACCGTTTTCCAGTGCATCACGGATGGCTCTGGCCAGCGTGCTGATTCTCGCCGACTTGGTTGTGAATTGACGGATTCCGAGGCTGGCGAGCTTTTCCGTGTCTCCCTTTTCCTGCAGGCCGGAGCAGATCAATACAGGTATGTCGACTCGAACAACCTTGATTTCCCGTGCCACATCAAAGCCTGTCATGCGGGGAATGGTCTTGTCTGTGACGACAAGGTCGAATTGATCGCTGTTTCTCTTCAATACGTCGATCGCACGGCCAGGGTCCGTTTCCGCGGCCACCCGGCAACCAAGTCCTTCCAGCAACTCGCGGTTCATATCCGCCACCATCTTTTCATCATCAACCAGCGGTATTATCTCCCCTTTACCCTGCAGAACGGCCTCCCTCGCCTTTATTTCATCCTCACCCTTCTTTTCAACGAGCGGCAGGTAGATTCTGAATACGGCTGCTTTGCCCTCCTCGCTGTATACCCTGATGTCCCCGCCGTGATTTGAATTTTCCCCAAATCAGTGGGCACGGTTAAAAGCAAACAGCGGAAATGATGGATTGTCATTGCCGAAACCAATATGCGGGAAGATCCGGATATGTCTCGGAAGATGAAACAACCGGGCAAAGGCGTGAACGCATCTACCGAGTGCGGACAATTCGCTGAGCGTTAACCATTTTCTAACAATCCGCTGATCTGATTCAAACAAGATGATAGAATTGTAATCAAAATTGATGCGTTGAATCAGAAAGACAGAACATGAAACGAAGCATTCTTTTTCTCTGTACGCAGAACGCCTGTCGATCCCAGATGGCGGAAGGCCTTCCGCGACATATGGCGGATTCGGACTGTGAAGCCTTCAGCACGGGCGTTGCGCCCTCGTCGCTGGACCCGCGTGCGGTTGCGGTCATGCGGGAGATCGGCATCGATATCTCCGGCCGGTTTTCAAAATCCGTCGAGCTGTTTTCCGCAAAATCCTTTGACGCGGTCGTTACGGTATGCGACCATGCAAAGGAAAGCTGCCCGGTATTTCCGGGCGCCCGCATGCTTCACTGGGGATTTCCGGATCCTGCCAAAGCCACGGGAACCGGGGATCAGATACTGGTCGAATTCAGACGCATTCGGAATCTGATCCGCGACAGGATTCGCAAGGCGCTCGATCAGCAGGAAATATAGGCAACCGCTATGGCCAAGGAAAAGATTCTGGTCGTCGATGACGAAGAAGACATTGTGGAACTGGTGCGCTATAATCTTTCCCGCGAAGGCTACCAGACCCTGATCGCGGAAACCGGAGAAAAGGCCCTTCGCCTGGCCCGGACCGAAAAACCCGACCTGATCGTCCTGGATCTCATGCTGCCGGGAATGGACGGGCTGGAAGTGACCCGGGCCATAAAAGGCGATGCCGAGCTGAGGCGCATTCCCATTGTCATGCTCACGGCCAAGGATGGGGAGCCGGATATTGTCGCCGGCCTCGAACTGGGCGCGGATGATTACATCGTCAAGCCTTTCAGCACAAGGGTTCTGGTGGCCAGAGCACGCGCCGCCCTTCGCCGCTGGCGCGTTGAACCGGTCGATGAAAACCGGAAAATTGCAATCGAGGGCATTGTGATCGATCCGGGGAAACGAACGGTAACGGTCGAAGACAATCCCGTGGATCTGACCTTTACCGAATTTCAGATCCTTCAGCAGCTGGCAAGGCGTCCGGGCTGGGTCTTCACCCGCTCTCAGATCGTCGAAGCCGTCCGGGGCGATGATTATCCGGTCACCGACCGGGCCGTGGATGTTCAGATCGTCGGATTGAGAAAAAAACTCGGCGCCTGCGGCAACCTGATTGAAACCGTGCGCGGCGTGGGCTATCGATTCCGGGAAACCCCATGAAAACAAAACCGCTGATCCGGCAAATTTATCCGCCCTATTTGCTCGTTACGCTGCTTTGCATGATCGCCGTCGGCGTGTATGCGGCAAACACACTTCGGCATTTCTTCATCGAACAGACCCGCAGCGATCTGATCGAACGGGCCAACCTTCTAACCCATCAGATTCAGCCGCTGCTCTCTTCGCCCCACAAGGGCGGCATCGATCTGCTGAGCCGGGAACTCGGAAACCGGGCCGGCACCCGAATCACCGTCATTCTGGCCAACGGGGACGTGCTGGGAGATTCCAAAACCGACCCGAATTTAATGGAAAAACATCTGGACCGGCCGGAAGTCGCCGAGGCCTTTTCCGGCAAGATCGGATCGATTGTTCGATACAGCTGGACCCTGAAACAGGACATGATTTACGTGGCGATTCCCGTGGAACGCAACGGACGCATCGATGCCGTTCTGCGCACGGCCGCGCCCCTCACGGATCTTGAAAAAAAGCTGAAACGCATCTACGGCCAGATTTTTTTAGGCGGTCTGGCCATTGCAACGATCGCCGTTATTCTCAGCATTCTGATCGCCCGGAAAATCAGCCGTCCGATTGAAGAAATCCGGCAGGGGGCCGAGCAGCTCGCCCGGGGGAATCTGAGGCACCGGCTTCCGAAAACCGGCTTTGACGAAATCGCCGGTCTTTCGGAAACGATCAACGGAATGGCCGGCGAGCTGGAAAAACGGATTCAGACCATCAGCCGTCAGCGCAACGAACTGGAGGCGGTTCTGTCCAGCATGGTGGAAGCCGTGATCGCCGTCGATTCTAATGAACGGGTGATCAGCATGAACGCGGCGGCCCGGAAGATGTTCGAACTGACCCAGACCGTTTATGAGGGAAGAATCATACAGGAACTGATTCGAAACGTCCAACTGCATGAATTTGTTCGAAAGGCCCTGGTCACCCGGGAAAACATCGAAGCCGACATTCTTCTGAATCCCGGTTCGGAAACCATCGTTCATGCCCGCAGCACGATGCTTCGAGGCGCAGGCGAATTGTACGCCGGCATTCTGATCGTTATGAACGACGTCACGCAGATTCGAAAACTCGAAAACATGCGGCGGGACTTCGCGGCCAATGTCTCCCACGAGCTGAAAACGCCGCTGACGGCCATCAAGGGGTTTGTGGAAACACTGGAACAGCGGAAGGAAACGGACAATCCGGAGCAGACCGAACGTTTTCTTCAGATCATCGCCCGGCACGTGGACCGGCTCAACCGCCTGATTGACGACCTGATGTCGCTTTCCAGAATCGAACAGGAAAAACAGCTTCATATTGAGTCCGTCCGTCTGAAAGCCGTCCTGCAGCAGGCCGTTCAGATCTGCAGTTCCAGAGCGCGGGAAAAGGATATACAAATCCATCTGGACTGCCTGGAAGACCTGGAGGCCGAGGTGGATTCGAACCTGATCGAACAGGCCGTGGTCAACCTTCTGGACAACGCCGTCGCCTACAGCAACAACGGAAGCGAAATCCGCATCGAGGCGGTTTCGGACGATACGAATGTCATTCTTCGATGCAAAGACCGCGGCATCGGCATTGAAAAAAAGCACCTTTCCCGAATTTTTGAAAGATTCTACCGCGTGGAAAAAGCAAGAAGCCGGAAAATGGGCGGAACCGGACTGGGGCTTGCCATCGTCAAACACATCGCCAGGGCCCACGGAGGCCGGGTGACCGTGGAAAGCGCCCTGGGGCAGGGGAGCGCCTTTTCCATTTATCTGCCCAGGCGGATTTAAATTTCTGAACCGTTTTCTAGTCGATTCTTAATCGCACTATTATATTTCAGGTTCATATAAAATTCCAAAGCGCTGAGCCGTCGGGTTTCCGTCTGACGGCGATTTCCGGAAAAATCGGCAAGCATAACTTTAACGGAATCTTAATGCGATTCTAACATTCAAATCGCATAAAATGCTCAACGCAAAGGAGAAATTATGAAAAAAATTTTCGCGATATTATTGACTGTTGCATGGCTTTTCCCGGCCGGATCGGTATGGGCCGGAAACCTCGTCATTAAAGGCTCCACCACGGTTCTGCCGATCGCTCAGAAAATCGTCGAAGCTTACATGAAGGAAAATCCCGGGGTGAAGATCTCCCTTTCCGGCGGCGGTTCCGGAAACGGCATCAAGGCCATTATCGACAAAACAACCGACATCGCCAACAGCTCACGCTTCATCAAGGACAAGGAAGTCGCCCTGGCCGTGGAAAATAGCGCCTACCCCGTTCCCTTTGCCGTGGCCTACGACTGCATCATTCCCGTGGTGCATCCAAGCAATACGCTGCAGAACCTGACGCTGACGCAACTGAAAGACATCTACATGGGCAAAATCAGAAACTGGAAGGATCTTGGCGGCCCCAACCTGCCGATCGTGGCCATTTCACGCGACACCTCATCGGGCACCTATGAGGTCTGGGAAAGTCTGGTCATGAAAAAAGAACGGGTGTTTCCCGCAGCCCTGCTTCAGGCCTCCAGCGGCGCCATCGTTCAGGCGGTTTCCAAGAACAAAAATGCCATCGGCTATGTCGGCATCGGTTATCTGGACGCCAGCATCAAGGCGGTTACGGTAAACGGGGTTGAAGGAAGCGCCAAGACCACCCTGGATGGAACCTTTCCCATCAGCCGGCCGCTTTTCATGTTCACCCGCGGATGGCCGGAAAAAGACGCCGCCTCTTTCATCAACTACGTTTTACATCCCGAAAAGGGGCAGCCCCTGGTCAAGGAAGCGGGATTTGTGCCGTTGTACTAATCGTTCAACCACGCGCCTGCCGGAACCCGATCGCCGGCAGGCGCCGCTCTGCATGGAGGGGGCATGAATAATCTTCGAAAAATTCAGGACCGGATTCTGAAGCATCTTTTCTTTTTCACGGCCCTGACTTCCACGGCTGTCCTGTTCATGATCGCCTTTTTTCTGTTCAAAGAAGGCATTCCCATCTTTGAAAAGGTTTCGATTCAGGACTTTATTCTGGGAAAATACTGGTATCCGACCTCCGATCCGCCGGATTTCGGAATTCTTGCGCTGATCGTCGCATCCCTCAGCGTTACGCTGCTCTCGGCGGCCATGGCCATACCGCTGGGCGTGATGACCGCCATCTATCTGGCGGAGATCGCCTCTCACCGCCTTCGGGAGATCGTCAAGCCCGTCGTGGAGCTTCTGGCGGCCCTTCCCTCGGTGGTAATCGGTTTCTTCGGCATGGTCGTTGTCGCTCCCTTTCTTCAGGATACGTTCAATCTGGCCACGGGACTGAATCTTTTCAACGCGGCCCTGATGCTGGCCTTCATGTCGATTCCGACAATCTGCAGCATTTCGGAGGATGCGATTTACAGCGTACCCCACAGCCTGAGGGAAGCATCTCTGGCTCTGGGCGCCACGCACCTGGAAACCATCGTTCGGGTCATTCTTCCGGCATCGATTTCCGGAATCAGCACCGCCGTCATTCTCGGAATGTCCCGCGCCATCGGAGAAACCATGGTAGTGCTGATGGTGGCCGGAGGCGCAGCCATGATTCCGCTTTCGATCTTTGATCCCGTACGGCCTCTTCCGGCAAGCATCGCCGCCGAAATGGCCGAGGCGCCCTTTCGCGGAGATCATTATTATGCGTTGTTTGCCACAGGCATCGTTCTGTTTCTCTTTACTCTGCTTTTCAATCTGATCGCCGATCATGTGGCCCACAAATACAAACAGGTCGGCGAGGCAAGCCTGTAAAGGAGAAAGGGACTAACCCATGCTGCGACCAACAGACCCGGCAAAGATCGAAAATCCGCAAACGACCTTCGATTCCACGCCCGCACCCCGATTTTACCTTCAGCGCCGACGCAGAATCATGGAAAAAATCGTATTTTCCGCCTTTCGAACGGCGGCCGTTGTCAATGCGCTGGCCCTGGCGATTGTGGTGTATTTTATGGCGGCCAACGGGTGGAAAGCGATCAGCTGGACTTTTCTCACCCAGCCCCCCACGAATTCCATGACTCGGGGCGGCATTCTGCCCTGCATCATCGGCACCCTGTGCCTGAGCCTGGGGGCGATGATTCTGGCCTTTCCCATCGGAATCGCTTCGGCGATCTACATGAGCGAATATGCCCGGCCCGGCCGCCTGCTTCGCATCATACGGCTGGGCATCAACAATCTGGCCGGAGTGCCGTCGGTGGTCTTCGGCCTGTTCGGCCTGGGGTTTTTCGTCGTCTACCTGAGGTTCGGCGTCAGCATTCTTTCAGGGGCCCTGACCCTGGGCGCAATGACCCTGCCGGTAATTATCTCGGCAACAGAAGAGTCTCTGCGGTCGGTTCCAGACACCTACCGGGAAGCCTCTCTGGCCCTGGGCGCCACCAAGCTTCAGACCATCTGCCGGGTGGTGCTGCCATCGGCCATGCCCGGCATTCTGACCAGCGCGATTCTCGGATTGAGCCGGGCCGCCGGCGAGACCGCGCCCATCATGTTCACGGCCGCCGTTTTCTTTGTACCCCATCTGCCATCCTCAATGTTTGACGAAATCATGGCATTGCCCTATCATATTTACGTGCTGGCCACCGCCGGAACCGAGATCGAGGCCACCCGCCATCTGCAGTACGGAACCGCCCTGGTGCTGGTGGCCCTGGTGCTGGGCCTGAACCTTTCGGCCATTCTGTACCGGTCCCGGGTCCGGAAACGTCTGCGGTAATCACCGCTTCGGCGGCAAAAGCGGAAAACTTAAAAAAGGCCCATTATGAACGAAGCGGTTAAAATATCGACGCAGCACCTGAACTTTTATTATGGAGACTTTCTGGCCCTGAACGATATCTGCCTGGAGATTCCGGAAAACCAGGTCACCGCGCTCATCGGCCCGTCCGGATGCGGGAAAAGCACCTACCTGAGGTGTCTGAACCGGATGAACGACCTGATCGCCCGCACTCGGACCGAGGGAACCATACTTCTGGACGGAAACAACATTCTCGATCCGAATCAGGATGTTGTTTCGCTGAGAAGCCGCGTGGGCATGGTTTTTCAGAAGCCAAACCCCTTTCCCAAGAGTATTTTCGAGAATGTCGCCTACGGGCTTCGCGTCAACGGCGTTCGGGACAGGGCCTATATCGCCGACAAAGTCGAAGAGAGTCTCAAACAGGCCGCTCTGTGGGACGAGGTCAAGGATCGAATATCGGAATCGGCCCTGGGCCTTTCCGGAGGCCAGCAGCAGCGGCTGTGCATTGCCCGCGCGCTGGCGGTTTCACCGGAGGTGCTGCTGATGGATGAACCAGCCTCGGCCCTGGATCCGATTTCTACCCAGAAAATCGAAGAGCTGATTCACGAGCTGAAAACCAGCTACACAATCATTATCGTTACGCACAACATGCAGCAGGCGGCGCGGGTTTCGGACATCACCGCATTTTTTTATGTGGGAAAACTCATCGAAGTCGGTGAAACGGATACGATTTTCACCCGTCCCGGCATCAAGCAAACCGAAGACTACATCACCGGACGATTCGGATAAAGAAAGGTCATTTGCATGCCCAAACGTTTTCACAGAGAGCTTGAAAAAATCAAAAAAAGGATACTTTCCCTCGGCGCCCTTGTCGAAGACCGGGTCCACAAGGCAATCAGCGCCATTGAAACCCGGGATATAGGCATCGTCCGTTGGGTTGTCGAATCGGACCCGGAAATCGACGCCATCGAGGTGGAAATCGAAGAAGAGTGCCTGAAAATCATGGCTCTGCACCAACCGGTGGCCGTGGACCTGAGGTTTCTGGTCGCCGTGATCAAGATCAACAACGACCTTGAACGCATTGCCGACGAGGCCGTCAACATTGCCGAACGCCTGACGATCGTGCTGCGGCATCCCAGGCAGGAATTTACCTTCGACTACTCGATGATGGCCGGAAAGGCGGAGAGGCTGCTGAAAATGAGCCTGGATTCGCTCGTCAATCTGGATCTAAATCTGGCCAGGGAGGTGATCAGCCTGGATGATGAAATCGATGAGCTGGATCATCATGCCTATGATCAAATCAAGGAGGCCATGAAAAAAAACCCGGCCTACATGGGATACTGGATCAATCTGTTCTCTGTTTCCCGGCACATCGAACGCATCGCGGACCATGCCGTCAACATCGCCGAGGAGGTCATATACCTGATCGAAGGCGAGATCGTTCGGCACGGTTTCTGCAAAGTGCCGTAATTTCAGATAAAAATGATAAACGTAAGGATCACATGGATTGAAGCATTTTTCTCAGCACAAGGTGCAGAATGCCCCGGTTTTCAAAACAGGCCTTATCCACCTCGGTATCCAGGCGGGAGACGACCTGAAATATTTTGACAGACCCATCATCGGATGACACGGCCCGGACGGTTACCTGCTGGCGCGGTTTCATTTCTTCGATTCCCTCGATAAAAAACGTCTCGGTTCCGTCCAGCTCAAGCTGCTCGGCGCTTTGACCTTTCTCAAAAACCAGGGGCAGCACCCCCATGCCGACCAGGTTGCTGCGGTGAATCCGCTCAAAGGAAACAGCAATCACCGCCCTGACTCCCAGCAGGGCGGTTCCCTTGGCCGCCCAGTCCCGGGAAGATCCGGTTCCGTATTCTTTTCCGGCCAGAATCACCAGGGGCACACCCTGCCGCTGATACTGCACGGCGGCATCATAGATGAACATCTCGGTATTTTCCGGGCACTTCTGCGTAAAACCGCCCTCGCCCGCGCAGAGGCGATTGCGGACGCGAATGTTGGCAAAGGTTCCGCGAACCATTACCTCGTGGTTGCCTCTTCGTGATCCGTAGGAATTGAAATCCGCGGGCATCACCCTGTTTTCCATCAAATACCGGCCCGCCGGATAGGCTTCGGGAATAGCGCCTGCCGGAGATATATGATCGGTGGTCACCGAATCGCCCAGAACAGCCAGGGCCCTTGCATTCCGGATATCCTGCACCTTCGATGGTATAAGGGAAAAGTTTTCGAAATACGGAGGCTTGCGAATATAGGTGGATTCGGGATTCCAAGGATAGGTTTCGGACTCGATTTCCGGCAAATTCCGCCACAACGAACCCCCGTCATAGACATGGGCGTATTCCTCGGCAAAAAACTCGGACCGAACCGTCTTTTCGACCATAGCGCCGATCTCTTTCGAGGCCGGCTGAATGTCTCTCAGATACACGGGACGATTTTGATCATCATAGCCGATCGGGTCCCGGGCAAGATCGATATCGATTCTTCCGGCCAGGGCAAAAGCCACCACCAGCATGGGCGATGCCAGAAAGTTTCCCCGAACGCTCTGGTGCACCCGGGCCTCGAAGTTCCGGTTGCCGGAGAGCACGGAGGCAACGCTGAGATGGTGCGCGTCGATCGCCTCCTGAACCTTTGGATGAAGCGGACCGCTGTTTCCGATGCAGGTCATGCACCCGAAGCCGGCCGTATGAAACCCCAGAGCCTGAAGGCTGGATATCAGCCCGGCTGCTTCCAGATACCGGATCACCACGCATGATCCTGGGCAGAGCGTGGTCTTGACAAAGGGCGGCACCCTGAGCCCCCTGTCCACGGCCTTTTTAGCGAGAAGCCCTGCGCTGATCACAGCCGCCGGATTGGAGGTATGGGTGCAGGAGGTGATCGAAGCCAGAACGATGCTGCCGTCTCCGATGACAGTGCTTTGACCGTCGATTTTGATCGGATAAGCCGTGGTTTGAGAAAATTCGGCGTGCTTTCCGTGAATCGTTTCTTTCAGATCACACAGGGGAATGCGGTCCTGAGGACGCCTGGGACCTGCCACCGATGGAACGATGGTTGATAGATCAAGTTCCAGAACCTCGCGGTACTCAGGCCGTTCACTTCCGGTATAGAAAAGGCCGGCGGTCCGGGCGTAAGTTTCGGTGAGTCGCGCCTGATTCTTGCGACCGGTGAGAATCAAATAGTCGATGGTTTTTTCGTCCACCGGAAAGAAGCCCATGGTGGCGCCGTATTCCGGCGCCATATTGGCGACCGTGGCCCGATCCGGCACACTCAGGGCCTTCATGCCCGGTCCGTAATATTCCACGAATTTTTCAACCACGCCGTGATGCCGCAGCAACTCCGTGAGAGTCAGCGCCAGATCCGCGGCGGTAACGCCGGGATTCAGCGCCCCGGTCAGCCGCACGCCCACCACCTCTGGAATCGTGATCATCAGCGGCTGCCCGAGCATGACGGCCTCGGCCTCGATGCCGCCCACCCCCCAGCCCATCACGCCGATGCTGTTGATCATCGTGGTGTGAGAATCGGTTCCGACAACCGTGTCCGGATATGCAACAAACCCGGTAGGGTTGTGCGTCCCCACGACTCCTTTTGCCAGATATTCCAGGTTCACCTGATGGCAGATGCCCGAACCGGGAGGAATCACCTGGAAGTTCTTGAAGTGACGCTGGGCCCACTTCAAAAGGGTGTAACGTTCGGCATTGCGGTCATATTCCCTTTTGACGTTCTGCGCCAGGGCCAGGGCCGTTCCGTGGCAGTCGGCCTGAATCGAGTGGTCCACCACCAGCTGGACCGGAACCATCGGGTTGATTCGGGCTGGATCATGTCCCAGTTTCAGGACGGCATCGCGCATGGCGGCCAGATCCACCACGGCAGGAACGCCGGTAAAATCCTGCATCAGGACCCGGCCGGGGTAAAATGGAAATTCCATCGGCGGTTCATCGGAGTCTTCCCATCGTGCGACACGGATCAGATCCGCCTCGCTCAGTCCGGAAACCTCCATATGGCGCATCATGTTTTCAAGCAGAATGCGAATGCAGAACGGCAGCCGGTGAATGTCGACGCCGGATTCCGCCAGCCGGTTCGGATCGAAAACAAGATATTCCCTGTCCTGAACCCTTATCCGCCCTGTATAATTGTGTCGAATCTTCATCGGCGCTTCCTTGAAAACATATGGTGAATATAAAAGTCTGATAATCGCTATTATACCGACTCATCCGCCCGGAAGAAGCCTCATGACAGCCTCATCGCGGCATCTCGAAAAATCTCCGCAGCAGATTCACATGAAATTGGCTATTCGGCATCCCTGAACGCACAGACTGCCGCGCCGAACAGGGCTGCCTGATCGTTTAAAATCGCGCAAACCGGTATCGCCTCCAGGTAATTTTTAAACCGGCCTTTTGCGATGAAAGCTTCCATGAAAAGCCCCTGTTGCAGGGCGGGCAGAATTTTCGGGACAATGCCGCCCCCCAGATAAATTCCGCCAGTCGCACCGACGGTCAGGGCCAGGTTGCCAGCGGCAGAGCCGAATATTGCCACAAAGGTGTTCAGAGCCCTGACGCAGGGTTCATGACGTTCTTCCAGGGCCGTCCGCGAAATCACCCTGGCCGGGTCGTTTTCCAGAAGGGCCTGGACCAGCCAAGGAGGCTCTGAAATCACCCGTAAATTTTTAAGCCAGGCGTAGATATTGACCAGCCCAGCGCCGGACAGCACGCGTTCAAGGCTCACATGACCGTACCGGCTTCGAAGGTATCGCCACAGATCCACCTGCTCCTCGTTTACGGGGGCAAAATCCGTGTGTCCCCCTTCCGAGCTCACAGGAATCCAGCGATCTCGGTCCGGAACCAGAATGGCCTGTCCCAGGCCGGTTCCCGGAGCAATCACGCCTATCGTCGAACGGACCTGAATGGATGCGGGATTCAAACCGCAGCATTCATCGTCTTTAAGCAGCGGTACGGCCAGGGCGGTTGCTTCAAGATCATTGATCAGATAAACACGCTGCCACCCGAACCGTTGCCGGATGTGCGCCGCTGAAACCTTCCAGGGCAAATAGGTGGGTTTGCACGTGCCGTTGCGAACCGGTCCGGCAATTCCGAAGCAGGCCCGCTGACCGGAAAATCCGTGGCGACTGATAAAATCTGCCAGAATCTCCTCGATTCCCGCTGCCTCTCTCGAGGCATAGGTACAGATCGCAAAAGGCTCCGGCCGGTTTTCTCCTCGGCGAAACCACCCGATTCGCGTTTTTGTGCCGCCGATATCACCGGCCAGAACAACCATCCTGTTTTCGCGCGCTTCATCCATGGGCAATCAATCCATTTCATGTCGATTGAGCCGGTCCATCAACCGATGGGCTTTTGCCGCAATTGAATTCTTCGTGCAGGAATAGTGTAACACGGGATAAGTCAAAAACAAAAGACCGATGGCGGCCGCAAAGGCCATCGGTCTTTAAATCGGTTTGATTTCCAGCCGAAATATTTTCTATTCAAGGTTCAAGATGAAGGCTGGTTCCACTTTCAATGCCCATTTCACGGGCCTTCAGATCCAGGTGAAGGGTCGCGACCTGCTCCAGGGGTATGTAGCACTCCCGGCTGAGCTTTCGAAGATCCACCGTCTTGATGTACTTGTTGCAGGCTTCGCAGATATCCACCCGGTACTCCGGTTCCGACTCGCTGTAAAAATAGCTCAGGGTCTTGGCGTCCTTGTTTTCGCAGAACGGACAGTATATACGCATCGCGGACCAGTGATAACCGCAGAAGCCGCAGTGCAAAAACCGCTCTCCCTCGCCCTGCAGAACCGCAATGGCCGGAGTGTTTCCGCATACCGGGCAATACCCCTTGCCCCAGTAATAATCCGGCGCCAGTTGCTGTGCCGTCTTTTCGGCAAAAACGTTCAGCGAAGGCTTGACGCTGTTGTAGACAATAAATGCCAGCAGCTTCTTGTCAACCTTCAATTCCTCGGCGTACTTTTCAAAAACGGAATCATTTCCGGCCAGCAGGGCCCGGCAGAGATCCTCAACCCTGAGATCGCCCTTGTCCACAGCGGCGATCAAAACCTCGGCGGAGGACTTCAGACCCGGATTTTTCTCGCAAATGATGCGGCTGATTTTATCAAAAAGCTGCCTGCAGGAGACTTCATCCAGCTCAAACTCGCTTACGGAAACCAGGGGAAACTTCTCCTTGAGCTTGAGCTTCAGCATGTCCTCGGAAATCGGTTTTGCCTCGATTCGAACGGTCTGCTTCGCCTCTTCCTGTGCCATAAATACGGCCTGGTAAAACCCGATCAGCTCCCCGTAAAAAGGTCTTATGCTCATAATGGATTCTGCCGCTTTTCCGACCTGGGCCGGGGTGGTCTCTGTCTGCTGGGTCATTCCTTCTCCTGATCGTTTGTCATAGTCATGTAGCGCGAGAGGGGAGATCAACTCTCCCCTCTCGATGTTACTTTTTGAAATTAATACACGTTTTGTTTATGTCAATGAAGACATGATGTTTGCCAGCGGACGGAACATCTTCCGCAGAGCCATCTTCCGCGTCATGTCGTATCCCGTCGAACGCGAAGCCACCGCAAACTCATGGTAGTACTTCGGTTCAAAGGCCACCAGATAAATCACGCTGACATCGTCAGGATCCAGCAGCATGGCCTTGGGATATTTCTGCTTCACCACTTCCAGGCGTTTCTTGGCCTTGTCCAGCATCTCTTCCCGGTCGCCGAAACTCATGGCGCCTGTGGGGCACGTCTGCACGCAGGCCGGAAGCAGTCCGTTCTCGACCCGGTCGTTGCACAGGTCGCACTTGGCCAGCGTCCCATCCTCGCCGGCCCGGGGAATATTGTACGGGCAGGCTTCGGTGATTTCCTGAGCGTTGAGACTCTTGCTGTTCGCCGTAAAAATCACGGCGCCGGTCCGCTCATCCCGGAAAATGGAACTCTCATCCTGGGCAATGCCTCCGCAGGGCGGTTCGAGGCAGTGACGGCACTGCTCCGGAAAGAACAGCCAGTTCAGCTTGCCGTCGATCACCTCTTCCCGCATCCGGACGATCTTGTAGGTGTTGAAAGAAAGATCCGCAGGATTTTCAAAAGTTCCACGATTGGTGGTTTGTTCCGCAGGCAGGCCATGCCACTGCTTGCAGGCTATCTGGCAACCGCGACAGGCTGTGCAGGTTGTCGTATCGACAAAAATTGCTTTGCTCATCTATCTCGCCTCCCCTCTATATTTTCGAAACATTGCACATAAAGGCCTTGCTTTCCGGAATCCGGGTGTTGGGATCACCGGCCGCAACGGTCAGCAGGTTGGCGCTTTCCTCCGTGCCGCTCTCCGGCCATCGCCATCCAAAATGCCAGGGCACGCCAACCTCATGAACCGTATTCCCAGCGATTTTAAAGGGCTTGAAGCGCTTGGTCACCATGGCGATGCAGTCTACAGATCCACGCGCAGAGGACACCCGGACGCGTTCTCCGGTTTTGATGCCTTTGAGTTTGGCAAGCTCCTCGCTCATCTCCACAAACATCTGCGGCTGAAGTTCCAGCAGCCAGGGCTGAGGCCGCGTCATCAGACCGGTCTGCCAGTGCTCGACGACCCGGTAGGTCGATCCGATATACGGGAAGCGCGGATCGCAGGTCGCACGTGCATCCATGTCGGATTCATAAACCGGCGCCACCGGGCTGACAAACTGCTTGCTCATGAAGTTCTTTTCCACCGGGCACTCCATCGGTTCGTAATGCTCGGGGAATGGACCGTCCTTCAGGCCCGGGCCGAAAATCTGGCCATGACCGTGTTTGCGCATAATAAATGGATGCTTGCTCTTGGGATTGGGCGTGCCGTCGGCATTCTGCAGCGGCGGCCATCCTCCGTCGGGCACATCGCCGATCCACTTCTCTCCGGTCCACTTGATGACCCATCGCTTCTCGTCTCTCGGATTGCCCTTGAGATCCACGGAAGCACGATTGTAGATGATGCGCCGGTTGACCGGCCAGCACCAGGAAAAATTAGGATAGAGACCGATCTTGTTCTCGGCGTCTTCCTGGCCCCGGCGTGCGGCCATGTTGCCCTTCTCCGTATAGCTGGCGCAGTACAGCCAGTTCGCCGAAGAGGTCGATCCGTCGGCCTGCAGCATGGCAAAGCTCGGCACCAGGGTGCCGGCCTTGTACGTCGTATCCTTAATGGTCACGTCTTTCAGGAAGTATCCGTTGATCTCCTTGGCCGCCTTGTGAGGATCAAACTCATGGTGGGTCATGTAATCCCACTTGAGATTGAGAATGGGTTCGGGGAATACCCCGCCCTCTTTTTCGTAAAGCTCCTTGAGCTTGAGGCCCAGCTCAACAATCATGTCGCCGTCGGGCAGGCTGTTGCCCAAGCGATTGGGACCCTGGTAGCGCCACTGCATCCACCGGCCGCTGTTGGAGATGCTGCCTTCCTTCTCATAGGAAACGCAGGCGGGCAGCATGAACACCTCGGTCTTAATGCTGGCCGGATTCATCCCCGGACCGCGCCAGAAAGAACCGGTCTCATTGTCGCAAATGTTGACATTGACCATCCAGTCGAGCTTGGTCATGGCCGCGCGGGTTTTGTTGGAATTGGCCCCGCTGCATGCCGGGTTCATGCCCCACGCAAAAAATCCCTTGAACGAGCCCTTGTACATTTCGTCAAAGAGGCTCAGCCAGGAGTAATCCTTGCCGTTATCGCACTTGGGCAGCCAGTTGAATCCGAAACCGTTCTCTTTCTGGGCCTTATCCCCGAAAAAGGATTTGAGCAGGCTGACCGTGTACTTGGGATAGTTCTGCCACCAGTTCGCACTCAGCGGGTCCTTGCTGACAGGGGTGTTCTTTGTCAGATAGGTGTCCAGCGAATCATCGGCCGCCGTCGGAATCTTCAGGTAGCCGGGCAGAATGTGCCACAGCAGGCAGTGGTCCGTGGAGCCCTGAACGTTGGACTCGCCGCGCATGGCGTTCACGCCGCCGCCGGCAATGCCCATGTTGCCCAGCAGAAGCTGGATCATCGCCATGGTGCGGATGTTCTGCACGCCCACGGTATGCTGGGTCCAGCCCATGGCGTACATGCTCGTTCCGGCCTTGCCCTTGGCGCCCGTGGCGCCGTAGGCCTTGTAAACCTTGACCAGATCGGCTTCGGGCGTTCCGGTGATCTTGGAAACGAGTTTGGTGGTGTAGCGGTCGTAATGCTTCTTGAGCAGACTCAGAACGCACCGTTTGTCCTTGAGGGTCCGGTCCATCTTGGGGACCCCGTTGGCGTCCATTGCAAACGCCCATTTCTTGCTGTCGTAGGACCGGGTTTTCTTATCATAGCCTGTGAAAAGACCGTCCTTGAAACCAAAGTCCTTACCCACGATAAAAGGCGCATTGGTGTAATTGGCCACGTATTCCACATCGTAGAGCTTGTTGTCCAGAATGTACTTGATCATGCCCCCGAGAAAGGCGATGTCCGTTCCGGAACGAAGCGGAACGTACATATCGGCCTTGGACGAGGTCTTGGTGAAACGGGGATCCACGCTGATCAGCGTTGCGCCATTAAGCTGGGCTTGTGTAATGTACTTGAAGGAAATGGGATGGTTTTCCGCCGGATTGCTGCCCATTGCCAGCAGAACATCGCTGTTTCTCAGGTCAATCCAGTGATTGGTCATAGCGCCGCGTCCGAACGACTCTGCCAGAGCCGCAACAGTAGCGCTATGTCAGATACGGGCCTGATGTTCGATATAGACAAGCCCCAGGGCGCGCATCAACGCCTGATAAATCCAGCATTCCTCGTTGTCCATGGCCGCACTTCCGCAAGACGCCAAGGCGGTGGTGCGGTTGACCACCTGCCCCTTGTCGTTTTTGAGCGTGAAGCCGGCATCGCGGGTTTTCTTCACTCTTTTGGCGATCTCTTCCATCGCCCACTCCCAGGAAACCTTCTGCCATTTGTCCGAGTAAGGCGCTCGATACATGGGTTCGGTCAGACGGTTCTTGTTCTCCGCCAGTTGAAACAGAGACGCGCCCTTGGCGCAGAGTGCACCGCGGTTGATCACATGATCCGGATCGCCCTCGACATTGATGGCCCGGCCACTGGCTTTGCTCGTATGCACGATGGCGCCGCAGCCCACCGCACAGTAGCAGCAGATGGTCGTGGTCTGCTTGGCATACTTGGTCTTGAGCATCTGGGCGTGAGATTTGACCGGGGAGAGGCCGAATCCGATCCCGCTCACGGCCAGACCAGCGGCGGTCGCGCCCGTGATCTGGATGAACTCCCTTCGTGTTACATTCATGCGAATTGCTCCTTTCTTACTGAAATTATTGCCAACAAATCCATCATCATAAGAAAAATGATCGCTTAACAGGTTGCAGTTTATCTATACCGCCAACGGCGATGTTTAGAAAAACATATATATACTTGCACCTTTATTGTGTCAAGAATTATTCTAATTTCTGTAGCCTCACACTCACGGACCTGGCATGAGCGTCCAGACCCTCGATCTCCGCCAGCCGAAGGATGTCTTCGGCTTCCAGACGGAAGGCCGAAGGGGTGTAATGGATCAGGCTGGTCCGTTTGATAAAATGTTCCACCGAAAGCACGGAAGAAAACCGGGCGGTTCCGGCCGTCGGCAGAACATGATTGGGACCGGCCATGTAGTCTCCCACAGGCTCCGGGGTAAAACCGCCGAGAAACACCGCGCCCGCATGGCGAATCCGGTCCAGCTGAGAGAACGGATCCTGAATCTGAAGTTCCAGGTGTTCCGGCGCAATCCGATTAGCCAGATCAATGGCGGTCGAAATATCCGCAACAACCAGAATCGCACCGTATTTTGAAATGGATTTCTGGGCGATCTCCCTGCGGCTCAGAGAATCAATCTGACCGGATACCGCCTTTGCGGTCTCGCGTGCCAGCCGGCGCGAGGAGGTCGCCAGCACCGAAGAGGCCAGTGCGTCGTGTTCGGCCTGAGAAAGCAGATCCGCGGCCGCGAATTCGGGATCCGCCGTTTCATCGGCCACGATCATGATCTCGCTGGGCCCGGCAATCATATCAATGCCGACGATTCCGGAAACCAGTTTTTTGGCCAGCGTGACGTATATGTTTCCCGGTCCGACAATGACGTCCACCCTGGGAATGGTTGCCGTTCCATAGGCCAAGGCGCCGATGGCCCAGGCGCTTCCGGTCTTGAAGACCGCGGTAACGCCGGCCCGGTGAGCCGCTGCCAGCAGGTGCGGGTTGATCCCGCCGTCAGCCGTGGGCGGTGTGACCATGTAGACGTTCTTCACTCCGGCGATTCGTGCGGGAATGGCGCCCATCAGCACCGATGACGCCAAGGGCGTCCGGCCGCCCTGACCTCCCGGCACATAAACTCCGGCCGCATCAACCGGATGCACCAGCTGTCCCAGAAGCGCGCCTTTCCGAGGAGAAGCAATCCAGGACTGGCGCAGCTGTCTGCGATGAAAATCCTCGATCTGCGAGGCGGCCCGTTCCAGGGCTCCCATAAAATCGGGTGAAACCTGATTTAGTGCCGCATCCATCTCCTGAGGGGTAGTCTGAAGATTTTCCGGCGAAAGCCGGCTCCCGTCGAACCGCGCGGCGTATCGAATCAGCGCCGCATCTCCGTTTTTACGGACATCTTCCAGTATTCTCGACACCTCGATCTGTTGTTTCCGGGTAAAGGAAAGACCCCGGTTGATGATGGCCAAAAGCTTCTTTTCAGCAGAATTTGAAGGATAATGATAGATTTTCATAAATTGTCTTCTTGAATGAATTGCAGGCAAACCTTATCACTGTATATGGCAATCAAGTTCATCTCCCCAGGCAACATGATTTTCGAAAGATTTAGGCGAATAAGATCGGTTTGTCAACATCCCTTGCCGGAAGTTGCGATCGGCTTTAACGGCACAAAATTCCGATTGACATATTTTTTCCAGATATTAAGATACGGACTTTTCAATAAAGAATATCAAAGGTCATCGGAGGCAACGCCATGAAAAGAATTCATAATTTCAATCCGGGCCCGGCGGCCCTTCCGCTCAGCGTACTCGAAGAAATTCAAGAAACATTTCTGGATTTTGCCGGAACCGGCATGTCCATTGTCGAGGTCAGCCACCGTTCCAAGGCGTTCGAGGATGTGCTGAACGATGCGATCATCCGCACCAGGCGACTGCTCAAACTGGACGACCGTTTTCAGGTCCTGTTCATTCAGGGCGGCGCCAGCCTACAGTTCTGCATGATTCCGATGAATCTGCTGGCTGACGGAAAATCCGCCGATTACGTCAACACCGGCACCTGGTCCACCAAGGCCATTAAGGAAGCAAAGAACCTCGGCAAATCCGTGCGCGTTGCCGCCTCATCCGAAGACCGGAATTTCTGCTACATTCCCAAAAATATCGCTTTTGACGGGCAGGCCGCCTATGTGCACATCACCTCCAACAACACCATCAAGGGCACGCAGTGGGCGAGATTTCCGAATACCGGCGCGGTTCCCCTGATCGCCGACATGTCCTCGGACATTCTCAGCCGCCCGTTTGATCCGTCTCCTTTCGGCCTGATTTATGCCGGCGCTCAGAAAAACATCGGTCCCGCCGGCGTGTGCATGGCGATCATTCGAAAGGATATGCTGGATCGAGTTCCTGAAAAGCTTCCCGTCATGCTCAAATATACAACCTTTTCCAAGGAAAATTCCCTGTTCAACACGCCTCCGTGTTTTTCCATCTACGCGACCAGCCTGGTGCTCAAATGGCTGGAAGAGACCATCGGGGGCCTCGAAAAGATGCAGGCGATCAATGAGCAGAAAGCGGCCCTGATTTACGACGTGATTGACGGCGGGGATTTTTACCGCGGCACCGCCGACAAGGACAGCCGTTCATTGATGAACATTACCTTCCGGCTGGCGGACGAAAACCTGGAAAAGGAATTTCTGGCCCAGGCCCAGAAAAACGCGCTGGGAGGCCTCAAGGGCCATCGATCCGTAGGCGGCTGTCGTGCATCGGTTTATAACGCCGTACCCATGGATTCATGCAAGGCCTTGGCCGACTTCATGAAGGAATTCGAACGCAGGCAGGGATAAGTCCCCTGAACTCATGCGAAACGCCTCCTGAGCATTTGCTTCAGGAGGCGTTGTTGTTTCTACGCCCGGATGATCCGGGCGTCCACGATCAGGATGCCGTCCGGCCGGGCGATCACCGGATTCAGATCCATCTCGGCGATTTCTTCATGGTCCCGTGCGATCTCGGAAAGCCGGACCAGGGCATCGGCCAGAGTATTCCGGTCGACCGGCGGCGTGTTTCGAAAGCCCGAAAGCATGGCCGCACCCCTGATTTCCGACATCATTGCCAGGGCGTCGTCTTTGGAAAAAGGCATCAGCCGCAGGGACACATCCCGGAACACTTCCACGCCGATGCCGCCGAGTCCGAACATCAGAACCGGACCAAACTGGGAATCCCGTCGCATGCCCAGAATCAGCTCAAGGCCGGAACGGGCCATGGAACTGACGGCGATTCCGTTGATGCGCGCTTCCGGGTTCCGGGTTTTCACGTCTTGAAATATCCGTTCGCAGGCATCCCGCACCTCGGCGCCGGATGACAGGTTCAGGCGGACCCCGCCTGAGTCGCTCTTGTGCATCAGATCCGGAGAGTCCACTTTCAGGACCACCGGATAGCCGATTTCTTTGGATATTGCAACCGCCTCATCCGCGCTTTTCGCCAGCCGGGTTTTCACGCAGGGCATTCCCCTTTCAGACAGCCAGGAGATGGAATCGAAAAAACCCGACAGTTTACGGCCGGAGGCCTCCGGAAAGGTTGTCGGTGCGGGCCGCGTTTTCAAACCGGCGGGCATTGCCTGAGAAAGGGCGCGGATCCCGCGTTCCGGAGTGGGAAATACCGGAATGCCCTTGCGATGCATCTTCATGCGCTCTTCGCGCTCCACCTCGGCGCCGCCCAGGAATATGATCAGCTCTGGAGCGCCGGCCGCAACCACCTCTGCGGCATTTCGAATCGGATCTCCGAAGATGACGCCCAGGACATCATAATACGGCCTGGACCGTTCCATCACCCTGGCAAACATGGCGGCATCCGCATCGCCGGTCAGATCCAGCGGATTTCTATGAATGGCATGGGGCGGAATGACGCCCTCGAGCGCATCGGCCAGTTCTTCAGGAAGCGGAGGAACCGAGAGACCCTCGCGCTCGGCGGCGTCGGTGGCCAGAATGGCCGCTCCACCGGAAGTGGTAATAAACAGCACGCGGTTTCCCGACGGCTGCTTGAGATAGGCCATGGCCTTTGAAAAATCGTAGAATTCATCGATGGTTTGCGCCCGGCAGATCCCGCTTTGCCTGAAAAGCGCATCGTAGACCGCATCGGCGCCGGCCAGAGAGCGTGTGTGCGATTCCGCGGCCACCTTTCCGCCTGCGGTTCGCCCCGATTTGAGGACCACCAGCGGCTTTGTCATGTTCGCCACGGCGCGCTGAAAACGTCCCACATCCTTGATTCCTTCCAGGTAAAGGGCGATCACCTCGGCGCCGGGATCATTCTGAAACCAGGCAATCAGATCCGATTCATCCACATCCGCACGGTTTCCCATGCTCACGAAGCTGGAAACTCCCAGGCCTTCAATGGAAAACCAGTCCATCATCGCCGCTCCCACGGTACCGCTCTGGCTGATCACCGCCACCTTGCCCCTGAGGGTCAGCAGAGGCCATGAGGCGCAAAGAGACGCGTGCGGATTGTTGAGCCCCTGGCAATTGGGGCCGATCAGCCGGACGCCGTAACGTTTGGCGGCCTCGACCGTCTGTTTCTGAAGCGCCTCTCCCTGAGCGCCAGCCTCGCTGAATCCGCCGGTAATGATTACCGCGGCCACCACCCCTTTTTTCCCGCATTCGGCAATCGCTTGGGGAACCCATTTTGCCGGAATCACCACAACGGCCAGATCCACCGGTCCCGGAACTCTGTCGATGCCGGAATAACAGGGGATTCCAAGAATCTGAGAACTCGTTGGATTGATGGGATAAATATTTCCGGAAAATCCCCCGGCCTGAATGTTTTTCAAAATCTCATGGCCGATTTTCCGGGGGTTTTCCGAGGCGCCGATAACCGCCACATGCCTCGGGTAAAAAAATGCTCGAAGATCCTGGGACATATTCCGCTCCTAAAAAGTTGATGACAGCCGTTTAAAGATCAAAAACCGCTACAATAAAGGTATGATCCGAAGGTTTCTCCCATGTTCTGGGTTCCGGGTCAATCCAGGCGCTGCGGGATTTATCCGCTGCGGAAGCCGTGGCCCAGATATGATCGATCCGCCACCCCAGCTTGCGCTTAAAGGCATGGGGAATGCGGTAATCCCAGAATGAAAAGCCCGGATCATCGGGTTTGTGCCTGCGGTATACATCCGTAAACCCGAGTCCGCGAATTGCATCCAGTGCCCGGTGCTCCAGGGGATGAAAGCATACGCTGCCTGCCAGCGCCTTTGGATCATAGACATCGATGGGCTGGGGAGCGATATTGAAATCGCCCGCCCATATCAGGAAATCCGATGCGCCGAACCCGGTCTCAAAATAACTTCGAAGTCGGGACAGCCAGTCAAGCTTGTACTGGAATTTCTCGGAATCGGGGCTTTGCCCCTGCGGGACATAGGTGTTGACCACGGTGTAACGGTCAAAGTCGATGCGGGCCAGCCGAACCTGCTCATCATCATCCGGCTGGAAGCCAAAGCTTGCAGACGCCGGACGGCTTTTACTGATTATTGCCACGCCGTTGTAGGATTTCTGGCCTCTGAAAACCGCGTAATAGCCGGCATCTTCAAAGGCCCGGACCGGAAACTGAAAATCCTGGACCTTGGTTTCCTGAATGCACAGCACATCCGGAACCTGTTCCTGAAGCCACCGTAAAATAACCGGCATTCTTGCCCGAATTCCGTTGGCATTGAAACTGGCGATCTTCATTCAAGTCTTTCCGGCATCTGGCAGGCTTTCAAGTCATCGGGCTGAAAAGAAAACCCTCGTCACATATCGATTCGCCGAACAATGGTCTCAGGAAGTCCGGCTTTCTCAGCCTTCCAGCCGGGTCAGTCTGGCCAGATAGTCGCCGCCGGCGTCCCAGTACAGAACCTCGCTTGCCCATCCGGCCCTGTGTGCATAATCGGCCAGAGTTTTCGGATCAATCTGCAGCCACCCGAAGGAGGGCCCTTTTCTGCCGAGGTATTCGAACTGGAGCCGGGTTTCTCCAAAGTATCTTCCGAGCCGGCGGCAGACCTCCTGATAGGCATGATGCATGACATTGCGGGTACACCGGACATCAATAGAATCCAGTATAATCTGGCCGCCGAATTTGATCAAGGTGGACGCGTGCTTTAAAAAATTCTCCAGCCCGGCCAGATTTTCCACAATACCGATTCCATGCATCATCATCAGCAGGGTATCGAAAGCCTGGGCAGGTTCAAATTTAAAAATATCGGCAACCCGCACATCCCTTACGCCCCGGCGTTTCATAATTTCAACGGCAACCGGACTGATGTCGATGGCACATACACGAAGGCCTCTGCTCTGCAACGCCAGACTGTAACGCCCCGCGCCGCCGCCGATATCCAGAACCATACCCCGGCAGTTTCCCAGAGCTGTTTTTTCCACCAGTGTGAACTTGGAGGGCTCCTGGAAAAAACGGCTCATCATCAGGTCCTCGGAAAGACCGTCATCCCGGTAAACCACGACCTTGGACAAAAGGTCTCCTTGTATATAGCCTTTCAGTGCATCTCCCAGGGGATCTGTGGAATTTGCATACATAAAATTCTCCTTAAAACACAGGGCCCCATTTATGTTGGATATGAGGCCCTGAAATCGATGCATCATGACGGCGGCTGACGGATTACGGCATTGAGTAAAGCGTTGGTTCAGGCCTTGCGACTATATTTTGTTCAAGCCAAAGGCCTCTCCCCAAGCCTCTATCAACTTGTCCGTTCGATGCTGCAGGCGGTTGGAGACAACCTCGTTCAGGTTTTGCATCACCGCATACCCGAGAACGCGATCTTTATCCAGAATTGATTTAAAAATCTTGGCCGGAACCGCAAAAATCCGTCCTGCCCTGGAACAACGGGCACCGGCGGTCCATATTCCGTCGGTGACAACCGAAGACCATCCGAATATCTCGCCCGGATGAATGGTTTCCACCACGATCGGCTTTTCAATGATTTCACGTTTGGCAACAATGGATTCTTCGTATCGAATATCCAGCCTGAGAAATTCTTCCTTGAAAACCAGGCTCAGTTCCACCTCCCCTTCAATCAGACCATAAAAATCCCTGGCCTCATCGCCCTGCCTGAAAATGACATCATTGACCTTTGTCTCCATCAGGCTGCAGTTTGAGGCGATTTCTAAAAGTTTTTCGCTTTGAACGCCTGAAAAGATTTTCATTTTTGACAGTATTTCCTTGTTGATCATAACTCCTCCTTTCTTTTATCATCGTCAATGTTGTCGCGCCCGCCCTTTGAGACGGGGATATACGCCGAAAATTTATCTTTCAGACAGGATGGAGCAGCCACTGCCTCAACGAACTCTGAACGAAGCTCAGATGAGCAATATGTTGTCAGGTCAAAACGCGGAACTTTTTCGGAAGGCGCCGGAAGTGCTGAAATCAAGGCAAATCAACCGGCTCCGTTCAGGCATGTATCTATTTGATCATTAAATATTGAATACTATTTAACAGTTAAATCGGCCCATAATTTTTTGTCAAGAGGTTTATTCTGCTGTGACAAATATTCTGCGGGGTCCTCGAACTGTGTGAAGCGCTTTACAGAAAATTTCTCCTGTGTCATAGTAGCTTTCCGGATATATAACAAAAAGAAAGGCATAGCGCACCGTCCGCATGTCCACGATCAACGATCTCGTACTGATTTACTTCGAAGGCAAGCCCTTGGTTTTTGCAAGAATTGAGGATATTGCCGCGGATAAAAAAGCCAACTGGTACCATGTCAAACTTCTGATGCTTCGGGTTCCCCTGCAAACCGTCTCGTGGATACTGAAGGATACCTATATCAACGGCGAGGAATTCACCATGGGCGGGCGAAAGATGCGCCTGGAAAAAGTCGAAAGCCCCGAATCGCCTCAGCCGCGCATTTCCGGCGCCGATGCCGATACAAATTCCAATAAAAAGCCGCAGGCAAAAATCATCTCTCTGGCGGATCTTAAAAAACAGTAGCAGCGCACCATGAGCTCTTATAAAAAAATCGTAATCTCAGCCTCCCGGCGGACCGATATTCCCGCCTTCTACATGGACTGGTTCATGGAACGGATCCGTCTGGGTTTCTTTGAAACGCCCAATCCGTACAACGGCAGAATTTACAGAATTCAGGCCACTTCCGACAAGGTCCATTCCATCGTATTCTGGTCCAAGAATTTCGGCCCATTCGTTCAATCCGAAGCCGGAGAAAAACTGACCCGCCAGGGCTATCGCCTCTACTTTCAGTTCACCGTCAATTCGCGGACCCCGCTGCTGGAACCCGGCATTCCGCCTCTGCAGCAGCGGCTTGAACAGCTTGAATATATTTGCCGGCATTTCAACCCGGCAACCGTTGCCTGGAGATTCGATCCGATCTGTTTCTACCGGAACCGGGACAACGAACCGAAGAACAATCTGCATGATTTTACGCAGATCGCCGATACAGCTGCCCATTTGGGCGTCAGACGCTGCATCACCAGCTTCATGGACCATTACCCCAAGATTCGCCAAAGAAACCGTCTGAATTCAGAAGTAAAACTGGTTGACCCGCCCCTTGAAACCAAAATGGAGATTCTGACGAAACTCGGAAAAATTTTAGAAGACCGCGGAATGACGCTGGAGGCATGCTGCGAACCCCAGGTGCTGGCGCAATTGGGACGAAATGCCAATGCCGGCCCGAGCTCCTGCATTTCCGGGTCATTGCTGGCGGAACTTTTCGGGGGCTCGCCCTGCCTGAAAAAAGACGCCGGACAGCGCGTTGCGGCTGGCTGCCAATGCACCTGGTCCAGAGATATCGGATCCTACCGTCATCAACCCTGCCGTCACGGCTGTCTGTACTGTTACGCCAGCCCGGCCATGAATGCCGGCGCAAATCACGAACATTTTCAAAGCGATGGAACCCTTGCTTAAAATCGGCCCCCTGATCGTAAATCCGCCGACAGTCATGGCGCCGATGGCCGGAATTACCGATCTTCCCTTTCGGCTTCTGGTCAGGACATTCGGCTGCGGACTGGTCTGCTCTGAAATGATCAGTTCAAACGGCCTGGTATACGGCTCTGAAAAAACCCGTTCGCTTTTGATCAGCCGCCCCGAAGAAAAACCTGTGTCCGTCCAGATCTTCGGGGCCGATCCGGCCATCATGGCCGAGGCCGCCGTCATGGTTCAGGACTCGGGCGCAGATATTCTGGACATCAATTTCGGCTGTTCCGTCAGAAAAATTCTTAAATCCGGCGCCGGCGCCGCTCTGATGAAAATCCCTGAGAAGGCGGAAGCCATCATGAAAGCCGTCCGCAAGTCGGTTTCCATTCCCCTGACCATTAAAATCCGGACCGGATGGAATCCCTCCGGAGATCAGGCGATCCGCATCGCCCAAATCGCTCAGGACTGCGGCGTGGACGCGGTTGCCATCCATCCGCGCACCGCGACTCAGGGGTTTTCCGGGAAAGCCTTCCATCCGCTGATCGGCGCCTTGAAAAACCGACTGCGGATTCCGGTCATCGGAAACGGCGATGTTCAAAGCGCCCGGGACGCCGTTGACATGATGGAGCAGACCGGCTGCGACGGGGTCATGATCGGCCGAAGCGCCATCGTCAACCCATGGATTTTCGAGCAGATCCGTCGACAACTCAATGCCGAACCCGAATTTGAAGCAAACATGGAATTGAGATTTCAAACCATGATCGATTTTCTCGGCATGTCGGTGGAGTATTTCGGGGAAAGCCGTGCATGCCGGATGATGCGCAGCCGTCTGAGCTGGTTTGCCAAGGGCTTGCCCGGCAGCAGCCGGTTCCGCCAGGCCATCAGCCGGATCTTCTCCAGGGACCAGGCCATTGAACTGATCGATTGCTACCGGAAGACGCTTGAATCAATGGAAAACAGCCGGGAGCGCTTATAAAAAAATTCCGGCAGGAACTCGTTGCTCGAGTCCCCTGCCGGAAATGCAAATCCTGTTGCTGAGCCGGAGGAAAGAATTCAGCGTTTTTTGACCATATCTCCGACAGCTCCCGCCTCGCCGGACACCCTGAGGGCTTCGGACCGATTTGCATGCACGCTGGTGATTCGAATCTCGCCGATCTTGACGCCGGGCAGATAATACCGGCCTTCCACACCGGTGATCACCCTATGACTTTGATAAACGACCAGGACGTCGCCCGGAATCAAACCCGAATTCTTCCCCGCGGACAGCACGACCGCATCTCCGGAAACCGAGGCAACATAAGCTTTCCATGGTTCGGCGTGAAGCGCGTCGCAGATTTTTTCAGCCAGATCGGACAGGGGCTCGTCCATGGCCGATTTGAGAAAAGGCACGGCCTCCGGCTTTTTTCCGTCGACAGGCTGAGACTGTTCGCCTTCAAGCTCCATTTCATGGACCAGATTTTCGGCCATCAGCTTGGCGCCGGTTTCCGTATCATAAACCTCGATATTAAAAATCATCCGCAACCAGGTTTCATTTCCTTTGAACCAGAGCCATCCCGCAGGCTTGATAAATGAACCGATCTCGAGAATACGGGCGGACAAAACGGCATTAAGGCCCATGGCTCTTCCGGCATCGGCCAGCTCGACCGGTTCCGGGCGGCTGGAAGTCCTGGCAAAAAATACCTTCAGACCCTCCGATTCTCCGGCGCCGGCCAGCAGAATGTCTGGACAGGCCCTGCCCACATTCTCGGTCAGACGCATGCCGAAATAAGTTCCAAGGTCCGTTCCGGAAAACCTTGTGGCATCCTGAACCCACCCCATGGCCACCTTCTTTTTTAATCCGGAGTTGGACCCGGTGATATCACGGGCGATTCTGCCGGTCGTTTTCTTGATTCCGGAAAACACGCCGCACCCGATGATGGCGCTGACCATGATAAAAAGAACGACAAATTGAAAAAAGACTCGCAGGCGGTTGGTTTTCATATTATTCCTCGTATGCAGCTACGACCCGGGTTGCAATGCCTCCCCGCGCGGTAAATTCACCGGTGAGTTTCATCCATCTCGGGTGAACAACGGAGACAAGATCATCGAGAATCCGGTTGACCACATGCTCATAAAAAATTCCGACATTCCGGTACTGAAGCAGGTAATACTTCAAGGATTTGAGCTCGATGATTTTATCGTTGGGTCGATACTGGATGATGAGAGTTCCGAAATCCGGCAGCCCGGTCTTCGGACATACCGAGGTGAATTCGGGCTGAGAGATTGTAATGTCGATATCCCGGCGTCCGGCATATTGATAATCAATGACCTCCAGCACCCCGACGCGCACCGCATCCGGACCGGCTTTGGTTAAAGGTTCCAGCATGATTCACTCTCCTTGAAAATTCTTTGCGCTTGGCGACAGCCCGCACCAATAAAAATTTTTAATACCGCAATTGTTGCGTAATTGGAATAGACTTCTTTGCGTGTAAATTTTATGATCAAACTGAAAAATTACCTCGGCCCCTTTCCATATTCCGCAAGATCCTGAAGCCCGCAAGGGTCCAGAAATTGGATCTGATCGCCCCTCGCATCGATGAGCCCCCATCGGGTCAAGCCGGCAAAGGCTCTGGACAGAGACTCGGGTGCCGCCCCGAGAATATCGGCCAGCTGAGATCTGGAAACCTCCAGGCAAACGGCGTCCGGCGTTTTCTGTTTTTCGGACTGATCCAGCAGATAGGATGCAAGGCGTCCGGGAATTTCCTTCAAGGAAAGGCTTTCGATCTGCAGTGTGAATTCCCGAAGGCGTTTTGCGAAGATTGCCAGAAGATTCATGGTCAGCTCGGGGTTTTCAGCCAGAAGCGCCACAAAGCGGGATCTGGGGAAAAACAGCAGGCGGCTATCTATAATCGCCTGGGCATTGGCCGGATAGGATTTCCCGGAAAAAACCGCCACCGCGCCGATCGCCTCGCCAGGCCCGACAACGTGAAGAATCTGCTCCTTCCCCTCGGCCGACATCTTGTAAATCTTCACCCGGCCTCCGGCAACCAGATAGAATCCCCGGCCCGGTTCGCCGTCCGAAAAAATTATTCCGCCCTTGCTGAAATCCTGGTCCGTCGCTATCTCTCGAATGCAGCGAAGACCGGATGCATCCAGACCGCCGAACAACTGGCTCTGTTTCAGCATTTTGAGGATTTCAGGCATGATCCTTCTCCGGTTTCAAATACGCAAAATCGCCAAAAATTATCACCCGCACTTGACATAAGTCAAGGCAACAACGATTTGAATGCAGTAGATATGAATCAAGACTCAAAATACCATCGGCCCGTATTAATATAAAGGAGGCATCATGAAAGTTTTGCGAAAAATCATCGAAATCGATGAAAATCTGTGTGATGGATGCGGCCAGTGCGTTCCCGGATGCAAGGAGGACGCCCTGAAAATCATCGACGGAAAGGCCCGTCTGGTTTCCGAGCGATACTGCGACGGACTGGGCGCTTGCATCGGCCACTGCCCCACCGGCGCGCTCCGGGTCGTGAATAGAGAGGTCGAAGCATTTGACGAAGAAGCCGTAAAACTTCATCTTGCTCCGAAATCCGAGATACCCGCTGAAAAAACCATGGCCTGCGGATGCCCTTCGACGCACATTCAAATTTTTGACGGGCCGAACGCCTGCCGCTCGGCCAGCGTGGCCCGAAACCTTTCAAATGCGCAAGAAGAATCCGCACTTTCCCACTGGCCGATTCAAATTCGGCTGGCGCCTGCCGGCGCTTTGTTTTTAAAGGGAGCGGATCTTCTGGTTCTGGCGGACTGCAGCGCGGTGGCTTACGCCCATCTTCACCGGGATCTGCTTCCTGGCAGGGCCGTTCTGATGGGATGCCCCAAGTTTGATTCGGCCCAGGATTACATTGTAAAGTTCGCCGAAATCTTCAAGACCGCCGGCATTAGAAGCATCACGGCAGTTTTCATGGAAGTCCCCTGCTGTTCGGGCCTTCCGGTTATTCTGAAAAAGGCGATGGCCCTGGCCGAAACCCGGATTCCCATGCGGGAGATAAGGATCAGCGCAAGGGGAAGGGTTGTGTCGGACGAAGGCGCGACGGATTAATGGAAACCGGACCGGTTTCCGAAAGAACCGCCGTCCGCATTTCAGAAAATACGGACGGCAAAAAATAAAAGGCGCTAGGGTTCCGCCACCACCTCGGCCTTGATAATCACGACAGGTTCCCTGGGCACGTCGGCCATCATTCCCGACTTTCCGGTAGGCACGCCCTTGATCTTGTTCACCACGCCGTGTCCCTTGACCACCTTGCCGAAAACCGCATACCCCCAGCCCTTGTCGGTTTTTGCGGTGTGATTGAGAAAGGCGTTGTTCTTCACATTGATGAAAAACTGGGCCGTTGCGCTGTGAGGGGCCATGGTGCGGGCCATGGCCACGGTATAGGCCTCGTTTTTAAGTCCGTTGTCCGCCTCGTTTTCAATGGAGCTTCCGGTGGGTTTCTCCTTCATGTCGGCGGTATGCCCGCCGCCCTGAATCATGAATCCGTCGATGACCCGGTGAAAAATCGTACCGTCGTAATGGCCCTGATTCACGTAGTCCAGAAAGTTGGCCACGGTTTTGGGGGCCTTGTCCTCGTAAAGCTCTAGAAAAATTTCACCCATGCTGGTTTCTAATCTTACCAAAATCGGTCTCCTTTCTGATTCAAATCCGGATGAACGGCTTTTATATGTCTTTTCACCGGCGGACAACCTTTGAGCGCCGTCCGAAGCGGTCTGACCGCCACCCGACAATCGGTTTTTAAGGCAGCCGCCGCAAATTGTCAATGATGTTGCGGCGTCGCGGCTATGGATTGACCGGCCAGTGACGCCAGTTCCGACGAAATTTTCTGAAACACCTGTTCATTGAGCGAATCATAGGTATGGCCATCCGGATAGATCGCATCCAGAAAGCTGACCTGAATCTTCCGAAACGGTCTCGGAAAAACGCTGCCGGCCGGAAGCGCCTCAAAGGCGCCCTGTATCGCCACAGGAATCACCGGGACCTTGAGCTCGCGGCTCAGAATGGCAAAGGTTTTTTTAAAACTGCCAATCCGGCCGTCTCTCGTCCGGGTTCCCTCGGGAAATATGATCATGTTCTTGCCCTGCCTGAGCACCTCGGCAAGCTTCTGCAGAGAGGCCTTCAGGTCCTTGTTGATGTCCATTACGATCACGTTGTTCCGGTTCGCCAGAAACTTTAGCCAGTTTTTCTGAACGTGCCTTTGTTTGGCATAGAAATAAGTGTTTTTGTTCAGGCTGTTCTTGAGAAACGAAATTACAAACAACCCGTCCAGAAAACTCTGGTGGTTCGACGCAACGATAAAGGGTTCTTTGGGCAGTTTTTCAAGGCCTTTGACCCTGAGTCTGAAGTATGACCCCAGTACGTATCGTGCAAAATTTTTGATGAAATTGTGCGCTGGCCAGCTTCGGGGAAGAATGACATCCGCATTTTCCCGGAATATCTCGGCCCATTGAACCACCGAAACGCTGATCTTTTTCTTCTTTTCCCGAATGTAGAGCGAGAGCTTCTTTACGGTCGGGTGATTCAGAAGGTCCTCCTCCCCCACCTCGATGCCGAAACTGGCCTGAAGAAAGGCCTGTAGGCCGACCCGATCGAGAGAATCCAGCCCCAGATCGATTTCGAAATGGTCTTCGGGGAATATGTCCTTTTCCGTCTGTTCCCGAAGGAAATCCCGAATTGCGGCGTATTCCTCGAAATCCGGTTCCTTTCCCTTATCCCTGCCGCGGGAAGCATCGCCGGCCAGAGACGACAGCATGAAGCGCTTGATCTTGCCCAGCCGGGTTTTCGGAAGATCCCCGGTCAGAACATGATACCGCATGATCCGCCGGTAGGGCGCCTCGGACCGGTTGTAGGGATCAAACACCTCCTGTCTCAGGGTTTCATTCAGGTTCGAAATCCCCAGTTCCCTGACCTTTCTGAAATCCGGCAGCACCACGGCCTGAAGCATATTATCGCTGAAATACACGCCAACCTCGGCGATGCACTCGGACATGGCCACTATTCTGCCTTCGATCTCCACGGGATTGATGTTTTTACCGTTGGGAAGCACGATGATCTCTTTTTTTCTTCCGGTAATATGAATCAACCCCATACCGTCCAGATAGCCCAGGTCTCCGGTGTGAAGCCATCCGTCTTTTACAACCGCAAGGGTCTCTTCAGGCCGGTTGTAATAGCCCTGCATGATGTTGCGGCCCTTTGCCAGTATCTCCCCGTCCGCGATTTTCACCTCGTTGCACGTCATGGGCCTTCCCGCAGAACCGACCAGAACCTCTCCGGGACGGGTAAAGGAGATCATGGGCGCCGCCTCGGTCATGCCGAACCCTTCGAGCACTTCAAAACCCAGCGTTTTCAGATCCCGGCCCACCTCCTCGTCGAGTTTCGCACCACCGCTGACCAGAAACCGGATCTGTCCGCCCAGTTTCTCGTGAACCTTTTTAAACAGAATTCTTGAAAAACGAAAAGATCCGATTGCTCCGGCGAGGGCGAACAGCCCCCTTGCCAAAAGGCTTGCCTGAATCTTGCCCTTGATGGATTTTCGAATGAGGTTGTAGAGCCTGGGCACGCCGATGATAATCGTGATGCCGTGCCGCTGCAGAGTATCCATCAGGTCTTCGGAAGCCATGGAAGGACAGAACACGGAGGTTCCCCCCACATACAGGGGCAGAATCAGGGAGCCGAGCAGGGGGAAAATATGGTTCAGCGGCAGCAGGACCATGACCCTGTCGCCGGGAGTGAATATCCTGACCTCCTCGGATACGGATTCAATATTGGCAAGCAGGTTGTCATAAGAGAGCATCACGCCCTTGGGGCTTCCCGTGGTGCCGGAGGTATAGATGATCGCGGCGGTTTCCTTCGAGTCGAATTCCGGAAACGTGTTTCCTGATTGTATTTCAGCGGGTTGCTTCATGTCCTCAAAAACGCGGATATCGATATCATATGGAATTTTACCGCAGACCGCTTCCAGCACGGGGCGGGTTCCGCTAGAGCAGAAGATCAGTTCCGGCCGGCAGTCTTCGAGAATATAGGCCAGATCCTCCGCCGTGCTCATGAAATCAACAGGCACCGCAATGCAGCCGTTGCGCCATGCCGCATAAAACGCATAGGCCCACTCCGGCCTGTTTTCGGAAAAAATCGCCGCCTTCCGGTAATTTTTCGAGGAAAACGCATCGGCAAAAAAATCAATACGCCCCAGAAGCTCATCATAGCTGATACGTTGATCTTTCCAGATGATGGCCGTCTTTTCATGACGCCTTAAAAACATGGTGAAACCGCCTTTCGTTTCAAGCATCCGTTCAATTCAGGCATGCCGCGGCAAAGGTTCTTCCGTCGGTCTTAACCGGCGCATTCGGCAATGCTGTTGCCTGCGGGAAACATTCCGAATTACTCAGCCGCTCGCCGCCCAATATCATAAACCCTGCGGCATTGCCAACATCATATGCAGGACCGGACAAAATCAGCCCTTTACGGGTCATTCGTCCTTTCGGCCGGTTGCCTTGACCGGTCCTTTTGCGCTGATCCAGGAAATCGCATAGGAACATGCCGCGGCCAGCATGATGGTCAATATTCCAAAATTCAGGGCGATCTGAACCGAGACAATCGAGGCCAGCACCGAGGCGCACCCGTTGGCCGCCCACGCATAAGCCCGCTGAAAAGGGGTCTTCAGACCGCGCCGCATGGCGACGGGAAAGGGCAGGCCCATCAACAGGCCCGGGGGAATCAGCATAACAAAAGCCCATGCATACTGCGCCGCCAGGGAAAGCGCAAAAAGCCTGTCCACAAAGGCGTAAACCGAAAAATACCCGATAACCAGGCAGGCAATCAGTCCCGCCAGCCCATAGCGCAGGCGAGGCATATCGATGCGTTCTGAAAAATAGCCGCCCACGCCGGAATAGACCAGAACGCCCGTGATGACGATCGTAAAGCTGATCACGGGATCAGCGAAAAGCAGAGTATAGACCTTGATGAAAAACATTTCGACAAACATGAAGCCCGCGCCCACGGACAGAAAAAAGATCGAACTGCTAGCAGGAAGGCTTCGTTCTTTGGCGGGTATCGCCAGAAGCGGCAGCAACATCAGCACGGCGGAGACGACAAGGGCCTCGATAAAGACGACCCAGACCACGATCTCGCCGGACAAAAACAGCGGGTAGAACCTGCTTCCGGAAACCTGGTAGCTTTTTTTAAATCCGGACCATTTCAAAAACCGGCTGGGAAAGGGCCGGTCGTCGGTCTGCGGTTTCACGTCCAGAAAGTATTCGGTGAAATACCCATTCTGTTCTCCGGTTTCATAGGCCCTGGCAAGCCGGTTGATTTCAAGGAAATGAAACGGCTGGTCGAACATGCTGTACCGGTTTGCCAATGCTTCGGAAAGAACGGGCAGATAAACCAGGTCAAAATTCCATTGCCGCGCAAAATCCTCTAATTTTTCAGCACGCGGGCCCAGTGGAAACAGGGAAACGATCAGGGTAAAGGTATCCCAGTTTCTCAGCATGGCGATGTGCTGGCCGGGATTTGCGGCATTCATCATCTTCAGGCTTTCATATGCACTACTCCACAGACGCAGGCTGTCCGCCGGCGGCAGCAGCAGCTTTCGGGATACAATCAGAACCCCTTGGGAAGAAAGATGTTCCAGGCAGGATTTGAGGGAGCCGACGGTAAAGAGATGGTTCTGGTTCAGTGCCGCGGTTCCAGGAATGGACGGGCCCCAGTTTTCAATATGAATCACGTCGAATTTCTTGTCCGTATGCCTGAAAAAGGTTTTTGAATTCCCGTCGATCACCGCAAGTCCGTAATGACGGCGGATCAGCTCGGCAATATGGGGATTGTTTTCGACCACCTGGATGTTCCGCACGCCGGAGGCGATGGCGCAGGCAATCGCCGATCCGCCGCCGCTTTGAATGATCAGCGTCTTTTCGGCATTCGGCATCAGATGATAGCCGGCAAAGGAAAGCGTACCGGCGACGAAACGGGTTTTCCGGACCTGATCTGAATCGAAAAAGACGAACGGATCATCGGCGTCCTTGAAAGCGACCCACTGATCGGGCAGCTTTTCGGTGTATTTGAGGCTCAACCCGGGCGCAAAACGCACATACGGGCTTGTCACCTGGTCGATTCTCCCCTTCAGGCTGAAGGCTGTTTCGGTAATGTGCGTATCGGGATACTTCAGCATCTGGCTCAGGGACTTGTAAGCCGAGGGCCGGACGTGAATCATCGCGCCGTTGTCGTGAAACATGAAGAAAACCGCCGTCAGCGTCCATCCGATTCCGACCAGCAGCATCATGAAATACGGTTTTCCGAAATGACGATTATGGGGAGGGCGGAATTTCAAGCCCCGGCCGGAAAACGGCAGAATCACCAGGGGAATCAGGGAAACCAGAACCATCAAAGGCCCTTCTCCGCAAAAAGGAACCAGGATAAATGGCGCAAATGCGCCGACGGCCGAACCGGTCATGGTGGCAAGATATGTGCGGCCGGTTTTATCCGGCATCAGAACATAGGCCAGAGATACGATCAGGCCGGCCAGAAAAAAAGGAAGACACAGAATCAGATAGGCGGAAAGAAGATACAGCGCCTGAACGGGTTCAAGGGCAAGGCGGAAATAGTCCAGCGGCATCCGGTTCAGGACGATATAGGAAAGGATCGCCGTCAGGCTGTAAAGCAGCGACAGGATCTTGTGCGAATGATCCGAGGAAAGGTGTTTTTCCCATCCTTGTTTCCGCGCATTCAGAATGCCGAGAAAGGTTCCGCTTGCAGCAAATCCGAACAGGGCGATGCTGATGACCATGAAGGAAAGATGATTCCACTGGGAAATGGAAAATATCCGGGTCAGCAGAACCTCGAACGCGAGGGAGGATGCGGACAGGAGAAATACGGCCGCCAGAATCATCGCTTCCTGCCCGCGTCCGGATCAGATGCGCGCCCGGTCATTGGCACAAACAGCACGCCGGTGATCTGCCGAATCGAATAGTTCTCTCCCTTCCGGGTGACCAGAGCAAGGTTCTGATAGCTGAAGGGATTTCCCAGCGGCAGAATCAGCTTTCCGTTTTCCTTGAGCTGGCCCAAAAGCGGCGGGGGAATGTGATCCACGGCCGCCGTGATCATGATGGCGTCATACGGGGCCGCCTCCTTCCAGCCGAAGTAGCCGTCCCCATGGCGGGTCTGGATGCCTGTGAAATTCAGGGACTCAAGGGTTTGCGAAGCGTTTTCGTAAAGGTCTTTTCGAATCTCGATGGAATAAACCGCTTTTACGATTCGAGCGAGAACCGCGGCCTGGTAGCCTGAACCGGTTCCGATTTCAAGAACCCGTTCATCGCCTTTCAGACCGAGGCTTTCCGTCATCAGGGCCACGATATAGGGCTGGGAGATCGTCTGACCGCCTCCGATGGGAAGCGGGGAGTCGGAATAGGCCCTGCCCCTGAGTTGAGCCGGCACAAAGAGATGACGGGGTACCTCCCGCATGGCTTTGAGCACCCTGGCGTCGGAAATTCCCCGGGCCTCGATCTGGATCCGGACCATATTCTCTCTGGCTTTCAGGTATCCGGCTTCGTCGTCCGACGCGTAAGGCACAGGAAGCCCGATCAAAAGAAGCGCAAAGACAAAAAATGGAGCTTTTTTCATCAAACGGCTCCTTCGCGGAAAAAGAGCGTCAATCAATCAAAAGCGTCTGGAATGGACAGGATGAAAATCAGGATATGGTTCGATGCTTTCAGAATAACGTTGCCGTCTTCAGAAGGCCAGATTTTTTTCAAACCACCATACAGAGGATGAACCGGTAAGGGTTTCCGGATTTCTGGCGGGCACTTCAAGCAGAACAAACAAATTTACGGTATAAAACCACAGGCATCGATGGTTTGCGCTTTATCCCGGAACCTCAACCACCCTCAATGCTAGGGCCGACTTTGCCCATATAAAAGTGGAAAGTTCGCACACGCGGCTTCTCAGGGGGCGTTATTGATTTCCTTTGCGTCATACTTTCGGATTTGCCAGGGGAAGATATTCCGGGCCTTTTGAAGCGCCATCTCCTCGATGTCGCGGCACCACCGATCAAAACTATCGAGCAGCAGCTGGCCGTTTTCGGACAGGCGGTACCGCTTTTCACCTGGAGCTTTCGTGAGCAGTTCGACGCCGAGTTCGTTTTCGGTGGCCTTGATTTTTCCCCAGGCGGCCCGGTAGGACATCCCCATTTCCTTTGCCGCCCTGTAAAGCGATCCGCACTCATCGACCTTTTTCAACAGCAGAACCCGGCCCAGGCCGAACAGCATCTGCCTGTCGGTCTCAAACCACAAACGGATCCGCATCGTAGTATCGATATTTTTCATTTACGGCCCTCTGTTAACGGAATCATTCGATTAATCGAGCACATAAATTCGGCAATTCAAACATGCCCGCTGTCGAGCGCCGGCCAAAGCCTGGCTGTTTTCTTGAATGCCGCGCTCAACCTGAGTTCAAAAAGGCAGCGAATAAAATTATGTTCAAATTAGCATAAACAAAAATGTTTTTCAAACTCTATGAGGTCGCAAGAGAGGGACGTTCTGAAATCTTGACAGATCGAAAGCAGCTGGCGGGGAGTCATTCCTGTGGACGTTCCGAAATTTTTTATCATAATACGGGCGGGCTCCACTGCACGGATTCTTGCATTTTCAAGGCCGACCTGTTCTCATGATCATTTTCGGACCGGAACTTATTTCCCGTCAAGGATGTTCAGTTCCGCCGCGATCACCGGCAGCATGGCGGCGCCTTTTGAGCGCAGAGCGCATTCGCTGTTTCTGACCGGATCACCGTTTCTGACCAGATCACCGGCGCCTTCGGTTCGGACAACCTCACCGCCTTGCACGTGGGCAATACAGCGACAGCCAGCGGAGCAAAGCGGGCAGATGCAGCTCATCTCCCGGACACCCTGGAATTTAAGGCTCGATGCATAAGCCGCGGCCGGCTTCATATCAAAACCCAGACGCCCTATAATAGACGCCGCGACTCCGATGTCCGTCGCTCTTATTTTGTCCTGCCGGATCATATGCATCGTCGCCTCCTTTCTGAAGATGCGGGTCCTTCATTTCGATATTCAGCTTTCCAAGAGCGGAAGTTGTTTTTTATTTATGTCATAAATGACATATTGCTTAACTGATGTCAAATTATTTTCCGAAAGCACATATTGTTCTGCCAGCCGCCCCGATATATGTTATTCGTAACATATTAAAATTATTACATTTTTATTTCAAAAAGCCTTGACAATTCGATCCCTCTATATCAAATAAGATAGAAACTGGAATGATCGATTCCGTAAATTATAACTCGACGCTTTTTAATATCAGAGCTTGCGGCAAGTCTATTCAGGAGGAAAACCTTCTCCGGCAACAAACGGAAGCTGCGTGATCCTGGTAAAAGCGCTGAAAAGGTTGCAGGTTACAAATCATCAGTAAGACAATCGAAGGAGGCAACTAATGGATGTAACACGGCGAGTTTTTATGAAGGTAACCGGCGCCGGGGCGGCGACAATCGCCCTGAGCCAGCTGGGTTTCGGTCTGGGACCCGCGAAAGCCTATGCAAAGGAGCTGAAGATCAAGGGCGCCAAGGAAGTCATCTCGATCTGCCCGTTCTGTTCAGTCTGCTGCCATTACATTGCGCATGTGAGGGACGGCAAGGTTGTGAGCACCGAAGGCGATCCGGGCTATCCGGTCAGCGAAGGCGCCCTGTGCGCAAAAGGCGCGACCATGAATTCCATGATCAACAGCCACCACAGAGTCCTGAAGCCCAAGTACCGCGCTCCGTACAGCGACAAGTGGGAAGAAAAGAGCTGGGAGTGGATGCTGGAAAATTTGGCGCGGCGGATCAAGGACACCCGCGACAAAAACTTTAAAGCCACCAATGAAAGCGGACAGGTCGTCAACCGGGTGGAGGAAATTTTTCACCTGGGCTCCTCCCAGATGAGCAACGAGGAATGCGCCATCGTTCATCAGGCGCTGCGAGCCATGGGCGTCGTCCACATGGATCATCAGGCCCGTATCTGACACAGCGCAACTGTTGCGGCTCTGGGAGAGTCGTTCGGACGCGGCGCGATGACCAATCACTGGATTGATATTAAAAACACGGACTGTGCCTTGATTATGGGCAGCAATGCCGCCGAGCATCACCCCATCTGTTTCAAATGGGTTATGAAGGCCAGGGAGGAAAGAGGCGCGACCATCATCCATGTGGACCCCAAATTCTCCAGAACCTCGGCACGGGCCGATTTTCACGTGCCCCTTCGCTCCGGAACGGATATCGCGTTTCTGGGCGGCATGATCAAGTACATTATCGACAAAGAAAAATACTTCAAGGAATACGTAACGGAATACACCAACGCATCGTTTATCGTCGGCGAAAAATTCGGTTTCAAAGACGGCCTGTTTTCCGGCTTTGACAAGAATTTGAGCACCTACGACAAAAAAGCCTGGGCGTTTGATGTGGACGCCAACGGAGTTCCGAAAAGAGACAAGACTCTCAAGAATAAAAGATGCGTTTTCCAGCTTCTGAAGAAACACTACTCCCGGTACGATTTAAAGAATGTTTCGGCGATCACCGGCGTTTCAGAAAAAAATCTGCTCAAGGTGTATGAAACGTATGCCGCGACCGGACAAAAGAACAAGGCCGGAACGGTCATGTACGCCCTGGGATGGACCCAGCATACGGTCGGCGTTCAGAACATCCGGACCAGCGCGATCGTTCAGCTGCTGCTGGGCAACATCGGCGTTGCCGGCGGCGGCATCAACGCGCTGCGCGGCGAGCCCAACGTTCAGGGTTCCACCGACCACTGCATTCTCTATCATATCCTGCCCGGCTATCATTCGGTACCCCGGTCACACTGGCCCACCCTGGCCGATTACAACAAGGCCAACACACCGGTCACCAAGGATCCCCTGAGCGCCAACTGGTGGCAGAACCGCCCGAAATACGTGGTCAGCCTGCTGAAATCCTGGTTCGGCGACGCAGCGACAAAGGAAAACGATTTCGCCTATAGCTGGGTTCCGAAGGGCGATACGCCAAAAGGTCTCGTGCAGGGCGACTATTCACACCTGCATATATTCGACCGGATGTACAAGGGGAAAATCAAGGGCGGCTCGGTCTGGGCGCACAACCCGGCCCAGAGCATACCCAACACAACCAAGGTCCGGAAAGCGATGGACAACCTGGACTGGCTGTACATCTCCGAAATCCATCAAAATGAGACCACCGATTTCTGGCACCGGCCCGGGGTCAACCCCAAGGACATCAAAACCGAAGTGTTCCTGTTCCCAGCCTGCCACCGCGTGGAAAAGGAAGGCAGCATCAGCAACAGCGGACGCTGGGTATTGTGGCATTACAAGGCCGCCGAACCGGCAGGCGAATCCAAATCCATGGGCGAGACCATGGTGGAAATCATGAACGCGGTGCGAAAGCTTTACAGGGAAGAAGGCGGCGTATTTCCGGAACCGATTGTGAACCTGAACTGGCCCTCCCATTTCGATGCGGAACAAATCGCGAAAGAATGCAACGGTTTCTTCCTCAAAGACACCACCATTAAAGACAAGACATACAAGGCAGGGTCCCTTGTGCCCAGCTTCGCCAATCTGGCCGACGACGGATCGACCAGCTCCCGGAACTGGCTCTACACCGGAAGCTATACTGAAGAGGCGGGCAACAAGATGAAGAATCGCGGCCTGTCCCAGACCGACCTGCAGGCCAAAATCGGCCTCTTCCCAGGCTATTCGTGGTGCTGGCCGGTCAACCGGAGAGTCCTGTACAACCGGGCTTCGGTCGACCTGAACGGCAAGCCCTGGGATCCGACCCGAGTTGTCATCGAGTGGGATGGCAACAAGTGGATCGGCGACGTGCCTGACGGCGGCTGGCCTCCGATGGCAACCGGACAGGGCAAATACCCCTTCATCATGCAGAAGGAAGGGCACGGCGCGCTTTACGGCCCCGGACGCGAGGAAGGGCCGTTCTCCGAGCATTACGAACCGATCGAAACCCCGGTCAAGAAGCACCCCTTCTCCAAACAGCTCAACAACCCCTGCGCCAAGGTGATTGAAAGCGAACTCGACAAGCGGGCAGTCCCGGGCGATTCGAAGTATCCCATCGTTCTAACCACCTACAGCCTGACGGAACACTGGTGCGGCGGCGGGGAGACGAGAAACGTGCCCTCTTTGCTGGAAGCCGAACCCCAGCTTTACGTAGAGATGAGCGAGGAACTGGCCAAGGAAAAGGGAATCAAGAACGGCGACGGCGTGATTGTCGAAAGCGCCAGAGGAAGGGTCGAGGCCGTGGCCATGGTCACTATGCGCATGACCCCGTTCAAGATTCAGGGCAAGACCGTTCATGAAATCGGAATGCCCTTTGCCTTTGGCTGGACTACTCCCGGAGTGGGCGACGCCACCAACCGTCTGTGCGTCTCGGCGGGCGATCCGAACACCTCCATTCCTGAATACAAAGCCTGCCTTGTCAACATCAAAAAGGCGGACAAGTTGACCGAACTGTCATAAGATGCGAAAAACGGGCGGGCGATTCCTGTCCGCCCGTTTATTAAAAAGGGAGAAACGACATGTCAAAGACATTTTTGATCGATGTAACACGATGCACGGCGTGCCGGGGATGCCAGGTCGCCTGCAAGGAATGGCAGGGATTCGCTGCAAACAAGACCACGCAGATCGGCTGGGGAAGCCATCAGAATCCGCCCGATCTGAATCCCAAAAACTTTAAGATCGTTCGTTTTCAGGAGCATAAAATCGGCGACAAGGTTACGTGGAACTTCATGAGCGACCAGTGCCGCCACTGCCTCCAGCCGCCCTGCAAGGACATGGCCGACGGCTATATGCAGGGCGCCGTCGTCTTCGACGATGCCACGGGTGCGGTAATTTATACCGACAAAGCCAAGCAGCTGCCCAAGGAAGCGTTCGACGAGATGAGAAGCGCATGCCCCTATGATATTCCGAGACGCGACGACGCCACCGGAGTCATTAACAAATGCGACATGTGCTACGAGCGGGTGGCCGCCGGACTCATTCCCATGTGTGCAAAGTCCTGCCCCACCTCGGCGATCACCTTTGGAGACCGGGAGAAGATGATGGATGAGGCGAAGAAACGGCTCGCCGTTGTCAAGAAAGACTATCCCGAAGCCCAGTTGATCGACGCGGAAGAGGTCCGGGTCATTTACCTGATCACGGACAAACCGGAATTCTATCACAAGAATCTGGTAGCGCAGGGGCCGGCGGGCATCTCACGGATGGCCGCCATCGCCAAACTGACGGCACCCCTGAAGCGGTCCGTCAGAAATCTATTGGGATAACCCGATAGGCTCAGTCATCAGAAAGGGAGGGAGATGTGAATCTCCCTCCCTTTTTCACATGCATCAACGAGATTGGAGTGTTTTATGCCCGAAAGCACAGAGTCATCCTCCGGCCGTATCTTAAAGGGGCTGGAAGAAATCCGAAAGCTGAAGCCGAATTATTCCGACCTGATCGATTTCTATGAAAAGATTTTTATCGCTCAGGAGGATTCGGCAAATCAGACCCGTATCGAACCCTTGGAAATTTCCGCAGACGCCCTGGCTCTAAAAGTAAAAGAAGGATTTCCGCTCATCGACATTTCGCAGTTTGCAATCGATTCCAGGGCAGCCGCGGCGCTGTTCAAAAATCTGTGCGAAATCGTTCAGCAGGCGTCCGGAGCAATGTCTGAATCCGCCAAAAAGATTGCCGAAGCCGTGGAAGCCGGGAAACTGGATTTAAACGCGCTTTTTGCCGCGTTTCTGAAATCGGACGAAACTTTTTTTCAAAAAGTCTCAGACGAGCTTAAAATCGATAAAAAAACGCTGGGCTTCATTGTCTACAGCAGCGTGAAACCCTCGCTGGCCCGGTGCGCAAAGCAGCTTTCAAGTTATCTGGACAAGAACCAGCCCTGGGAAAAGGGATACTGCCCGATCTGCGGGTCGCTCCCGGCGATTTCGATATTCGAGGAAAACGGGAAGCGGTTCTTCTGCTGCAGCTTCTGCTGGCACAAATGGGCCACGAAAAGAATATTCTGCCCCTTCTGCGACAATACGGACCACAACGCCCTTCACTATTTCGAAATTGAGAGCGAGGAAGAGCACCGTCTGGACGTCTGCGACAAGTGCGGAAAATACATCAAGACCGTGGACACCCGGAAAACAGACCGGGAAATTTATCCGCCCCTGGAATATATTTCCACTCCGCATCTGGATATCAAGGCAGCGGAAACCGGATTTAAAAGCGGTATAGAGGTTGGGTTTTAATACCAAATACGAACCGGATCGGATCTTCTGTAAGAGCCGGATCAACCCACCCCATTCGATTTGAATTTCATAAGCTCGCCGTTCAAAGGCGAGCTTATAATTTTGCGGCAAGCGGCCGTAAAAGAGCGATCTCACCAACAACAATCTTCGCCCTATTTTCAATAAACCGCTTTCTTCTGTAAAACCCCCGCAAGGATCGTTTCCTGTTCGCCGGGAAATTTCCGCGTAATATTTTTCCCACCACGCCGGATGCCCTTTTTTATATGTTTGCCATAACATATTAATATTATAGCATTTTTCTATAAAATCTATTGACAACCGTACTGCATTATGTCATTTATTCCTTCAATTTGAATAATTGATTATATAAATGGCTCGACGAAATTTACATATCAGGGCTTGCGAGGAAATTTCAGCCGGCATCGAATGGAAGCGGCAACGTGATCTCCGAACAAGCGCTGAAAAGGTTGCAGGCAATAAATCATGAAAACAAATCGAAGGAGGCAACAAATGGAAGTTACACGGCGGGGTTTTATGAAGGTAACGGGCGCCGGGGCGGCAGCAATCGCCCTGAGCCAGGTGGGTTTCGGTCTGGGGCCCGCGACAGCCTATGCAAAGGAGCTGAAGATCAGGGGCGCTACGGAAGTCCTCACAAGCTGTCCTTATTGTTCGGTCATTTGCCAGTATATAGCCCATGTCAGAAACGGCAAGGTTGTCAGTACGGAAGGCGACGCCGACTATCCGGTCAGCGAAGGCGCCCTGTGCGCAAAAGGCGCGGCAATGCTGTCCCAGATCAACAGCGATAACAGATTGCTCAAGCCTTTGTACCGCGCGCCGAACAGCGACCAATGGGTGGAGAGGGATTACGACTGGATGGTTAAGGAAGTCGCCAGGCGCATTAAAGATACAAGAGACAAATATTTTAAAGAAAAGAATGCGGCAGGTCAGGTCGTAAACCGCGTGGATGAAATGTTCCACATGGGTTCATCGCAAATGACCAATGAAGAACTATCCGTTACACGTCAGGCGGTGGCTTGTCTTGGCATTGTAAATATGGACCATCAGGCGCGCGTGTGCCACAGTTCAACCGTCCCGGCACTTGCGCAATGTTTCGGCCGCGGTGCGATGACAAATCACTATATTGATGTAAAGAATACGGATTGCTGTTTAATCATCGGCAGCAACGCGGCCGAGCATCATCCCATGGTTTTTCGATGGATAATGCGGGCAAAGGAAGAAAGAGGCGCAAAAATCATTCACGTCGACCCCAAATTTTCAAGGACCTCTGCGAGAGCGGACCTCCATGTGCCGATTCGTTCGGGCACCGACATTGCTTTTGTGGGTGGCATGATCAAATATATAATCGACAACGGCAAATACTTTAAAGATTATGTAGTCAATTATACGAACGCGGCATTTATCGTCAGCGATAAATTTAAATTCAACGACGGATTGTTCTCGGGATATGATGCAAAGAAGAAACTGTATGACAAATCGAGCTGGAAATTCGAGTACGACGCCAACGGCATTCCGAAAAAGGATAAAACCCTTCAGGATCCCCGATGTGTTTTCCAGCTGCTGAAGAAGCATTATTCCAGATACGACATCAAAAAGGTATCCGAGGTTACAGGCGTACCTGTTGAAAAAATTAATAAAGTCTATGAATTATACACAGCAACTGGAAAACCCGACAAAGCCGGAACCATCCTGTATGCCCTTGGCTGGACCCAGCATACCGTAGGCGTTCAGTACATCCGCACGGGCGGCATCGTCCAGCTTCTGCTCGGCAACATCGGCATCGCCGGCGGCGGCGTCAACGCCATGAGAGGCGAACCCAACGTGCAGGGAGCAACAGACTATGCCATACTGTACGATAAGCTTCCGGGCTATCACCCGATGCCCCGTGCCGATCTTCCTACGCTTGCGGATTACAATAAAAAGTTTACTCCGATCTCCAAAGATCCTGCAAGCGTCAACTGGTGGCAGAACCGCCCGAAATACGTGGTCAGCCTGCTGAAAGCCTGGTACGGCGACGCGGCAACCAGGGAAAACGATTTTAGATACAGCTGGCTTCCGAAACTCGATGCGGCTGCAAGCTGGGACGCGGGCGACAATTCCTTTATGTTTTATTTTGACAGAATGTATAAAGGCGGGATGAAAGGTGGTTCAATTTTCGGCTCCAATCCCGCGCAGTCCCTTCCAAACATCCACAAGATAAGGAAAGCCATGGGGAATCTCGACTGGGTGTTTATTGCGGACATCTTTCACAACGAAACAACGGATTTCTGGCATGGTCCGGGCATTAATCCGAAAGATATCAAAACAGAGGTTTTCCTTTTCCCGTCAAGCCACCGCGTTGAGAAAGAAGGCTCTGTCGCCAACAGCGGAAGATGGATAATGTGGCACTATCAGGCCACGAAACCCAGGGGCGACTCGAGAGCCATGGGACAGACCATGATCGATATTATGAACGAAGTGAAGAGACTGTACAAGGAAAAGGGCGGTGCATTCCCTGGACCTATTGTGAACATGGATTTTTATGACAGATACGATGCTGAATTAATTGCGAAAAAATGCAACGGCTATTATGTAAGCGGCCCCAAAAAGGGAACCCAGGTGTCCAGTTTTACCGAATTCGCAGATGACGGTTCAACGGCTTGTCCAAACTGGATATATGCCGGCAGTTTTACGGAACAGGGCAACCAGACGAAAAACCGCGATCTGACGCAGAACGAGAGGGAAGCCAAATTGGGACTCTTTCCAAAATTTTCATGGTGCTGGCCGGTCAACCGCAGAATTCTGTACAACCGGGCATCGGTTGATTTAAACGGGAAACCGTGGGACCCTTCTCGTGCCGTTATCGAATGGGACGGAAGCAAATGGATCGGCGATGTCCCCGATGGCGGAGCGCCGCCGGTCTCATCAGGAAAAAGCACACATCCGTTTATCATGCAGACGGAGGGATTTGGACGCCTTTTCGGCCCCGGACTTGTTGACGGTCCGTTTCCGGAGCATTATGAGCCGATTGAAACCCCTGTTAAGAAGCATCTGTTCTCAAATCAACTGAACAACCCGTGCGCAAAGGTCATCCAAAGCGATATGGACAAGCTTGCCGTTCCGGGAGATCCCAAGTATCCGATTGTTCTGACCACCTACAGCCTGACAGAGCACTGGTGCAGCGGCAGTGAAACGAGAAACACTCCCCCCCTGCTTGAAGCCGAGCCCATGCTTTATGTGGAGATGAGCGAGGAGCTGGCCAAGGAAAAGGGGATCAAGAACGGCGACGGCGTGATTATCGAAAGCGCGAGAGGCCGGGTTGAAGCTGCGGCCATGGTCACCATGCGCATCACTCCGTTCAAGATTCAGGGCAAGACCGTCCACCTGATCGGAATGCCGTTCTGCTTCGGCTGGACAACTCCGGGGTGTGGCGATTCAACCAACCGTCTGTGTATCTCGGCGGGCGATCCGAATACCACCATTCAAGAATCAAAGGCCTGCCTCGTCAATATCCGGAAGGCGGACAAGGTGACCGAACTGTCATAAAAATGAAAAAGCGGGCGGACGGACCCATGCTCGCCCGCTTATTAAAAAGGGAGGAACAATATGTCAAAATCATTTTTCATTGATGTAACCCGGTGCACGGCGTGCCGTGGATGCCAGGTCGCCTGTAAGGAATGGCAGGGCTTCCAGGCTAACAAAACAACACAGCTGGGTTGGGGAAGCCATCAGAATCCGCCCGATCTGAATCCCAGGAACTACAAGATCGTTCGTTTTCAGGAGCATAAAATCGGCGATCGCGTCACGTGGAATTTCTTGAGCGACCAGTGCCGCCACTGCCTCCAGCCGCCTTGCAAGGATATTGCCAACCAATATGTGCAGGGCGCTGTCATCATCGACGAAGCCACAGGCGCGGTGGTTTATACCGAAAAGATCAAGGAATTGCCCAAGGAAGCCTTCGACGAGATGAAAAGCGCATGCCCCTATGATATTCCGAGACGCGACGACGCCACCGGAGTCATTAACAAATGCGACATGTGCTTCGAGCGGGTGGCTGCCGGGCTTATTCCCATGTGCGCAAAGGTCTGCATCACCAGGGCGATCCTTTTTGGAGACCGGGAGAAGATGCTTGAAGAGGCGCAAAAACGGCTCGCCATTGTAAAGAAAGAATTTCCCGAAGCCCAGTTGATCGACGCGGAAGAGGTCCGGGTCATTTACCTGATCACGGACAAACCGGAATTCTATCACAAGAATCTGGTAGCTCAGGGTCCGGCGGGCATCTCTCGAATGGCCGCCATCTCCAAGATGACGGCGCCCCTGAAGCGGACTGTCAGAAACCTGTTGGGATAACCCGATAGGATCCATCATCAGAAAGGGAGGGAGATGTGAATCTCCCTCCCTTTTTCACATGCATCCACGAGATTGGAGTGTTTTATGCCCGAAAGTACCGATTCATCCTCCGGCCGGATCTTAAAGCGGCATAGAGGTTGGTTTTTAATAACAGATCCGCGCGCGGGCAGAAGGAACGGAGTCCTACCGGCCTTCTGCGCCGACGCGAAATAATCAGTCGGAAAACTTTTCATCACCGCCTGAAGCCGCGGCGCTTTCTTCCGAAACACGCTCTTCCTGATAGGGTTCGGACATCCAAGGGAAAATAGCGGCCGCTTCCTGCAGTGCATTCTTTTCAACCCTGTCAAACCAGGACATGAATTTTTCAGTGATGCCCTTGCCAAAAGGCGTCAGCTCATACCCGCTGCGGTTGCTCCCGGTCTTTTGAATTAACTGGCTTCCCAGAACCGCCTCGGACTGTTTTATCTTTCCCCAGGCCGCCCGGTAGGACATCCCCAGGGCCTCGGCAGCTTTTTTCAGGGAACCGCATTCCTCAACATTCTGCAACAGCTTGGCGCGGCCGAAACCAAACACCAGTCCGTCATCGGTTTCCAGCCACAGGTGCAGCCGTAAAACAGGCCTGATCGATTGCATTAAATTCACTCCTTAATAACCGCTCAGGCACAAATATAGCCTGAACATTTTCTTCCATGCCAATAAAACCAAACGCAACCCGGCCACCGGTTATCTGCCGACCGGACAACGGGGAAAGACGCAGACCTTGCATTCCTGGCAGAAAGACCCGTGTCCCATCTGCGCCAGATCCTCCCTTGTGACAGGAACGCCCGCCAGAAGCCGGGGCAACAGGAGATCGAAGCTGGTGACATCGAAATACAGGGCGCATGCCGGAACGCCAAAAACCTGAACCGAGTTGATCTGAGCCAGCATAATCATGGCGCCGGGAATAATCGGAGCGCCGTAGAGAATCTGGGTGGCGCCGGCATCGATAATTCCCTGACGCGTGCAATCATCCGGATCCACCGACATACCCGCTGTTGCGATCACCATATCGGCACCGGACTGAATCATGCGAGTTACGGCGGATGAAATTTTTCCGCGATCGTCAGGTACGATTTCCTTTCCGACAATCCGGCAGTCATACCGTTTGAGCTTCTTTTCCAGAATCGGAATGAATCTGTCTTCAATCAGCCCCTTGGCCACTTCCTCGCCGGTCACCAGCAGGCCGACGGACGCCTTGCGCATTGGAAGGACTTTAAACAACGGCTTTTCAGCCAGAACGTCTATAGCCCGGGTATAATTTTCCCGCCGCATGAACAAAGGAATGGCCCGGGTGGCCGCAAATTTCTGGCCCCGGGAGACCTGAGTAAAGTTTTTCAGGCATCCGCAAATGACTTCCGGAACCAGATTAAACCGTTTCAACTGCTCGACCTCAACCGCCAGAAGCCCGTCCAAGGTCGCTTCCAGATTCACCTTGCCTTCGCTGGGCTTGCCGCCGACGGCAACGCCAGGCCCTGTCATGGCCGCGGCAAAGGCTATTGCCGCCTGATCCTCGTTGACCCATTCATCTCCGACCGGATTTTCCTGACTCAGATAAACATGATTTTTCCCCATCCGCTGCAGGTGGCAGACGTCTCCGATGGAAAGCTCCTGTCCCCGTTTAAAAGCCGGTTTCTTCAACTTGCCGGGAATGATTTCCGTCATGTCATGAAGTGCGGCGAGCCCCACGGCCTGTTCAACGGGTGTGGATTTGAGCGCGGGCATTTCGAGCGGCGCCTGGGTCTGGTCGGCGCCGCTGAAAATACGGTAATATATCTCCCCGTGACAGGCACGGCAGACGGTTCCCCCGTTCGTTCGAAAGGATTCCCCACATATGGCGCAAACGGCGACGTTTCCTCTGGATTTGCGCTTCAGAACCTCGGAATTCACCTCGACCTGTTCCATCTTGCATATGCTATGGCCTGCATTCTTGATCGCCTCGTTCAGTCGCTGCGGGTCCTGTTCCTTCTTGGTTTTAAGCTTGAAAAACCAATTGTTGATATCGGGCCAGGCGCGAACCGCCGAAGTGCTCAGGGCAACTCTCACGCCCTTTCCGTTCTCCTTGTTGTACATCGTCAGCGCATACCGGTTGAAGTCGAGAACCTTGAGCCAGCCGTTGCCGAACGTGCAGGGCGTCAGCAGCTGAATAGCGTCCGGCAGGCATGCGGTTGTTTCGCAGACGGCATCGAAAAACTCTCCGTCCGGAAGATTTTTCAGCGCCAGATCGACCATGAAGCCTCCAATGATAACGCCGGGTGCAGCATACCCGTGAAATGACTTGACCAGATCCATATACTCTTCAAAGGAATACGAACCGATTTGATGATTTTCCGAAATTATGCGGGTATTGCCGTTAAACATTGGAAACTCCTTTTGCAACACATTTATTGCCGATTCATTTCATCAGGGTGCAAAACCAAATTTGCGGCCTGAATGAAGTCATGATATGCCGATCCTGATATATGTCATTTAAGGCACAGTTAAATATCATACAATCCCTCGATGTCAATAAAAAACATAATAAAAAATGGATCGAGAAATCAGGAATCGATTGGAGAGGGATAGCTGAAGATCAATACATTCGGATGCATTGCATCCAATGCAAATTGCGTCCGAGAAAGGTTTGAATCTTAATATTTCTCAAACGCCCGGCTATAAACAGGATGTCAGGAAGTCCGGTGTTCCGATTCTGGTGGATGCGCCCAGAGAAACCGCAACGCTCTTGATCAATGCAAAAACGGGCAGACCGGGCTTCAGATCCAGATTCACACAGGATTGCCGGGTGATTCGGGCCCACAGGGAGCATCCGATATCTAGACGCACTTCCACAAAATGTTCGCCCTGATCCAGTATCTCGCAAATTGTTCCGGGGAATATGTTCTGCAGGCTGGTATGTTCGGGCGCTTCCAGCGCAATGGCTACATGACTGGCCGGAATGCGCACCCGTACCAGGGCGCCCGGGGCTGCCTGAATGCCCTGAACTTTAAGGATCTTGCCGCCAAAACGCAGATGGGCCAGGCCGAAGGAATCTTTCGGATTTTCGGCCACTGTTGAAATAACCGTTCCGATTTCCGTTCTTCCGAAAAAGGTATGCAGGTCCGAGCGGGACAAAAGATCCTCGATGTTTCCGCAAGCCAGAACGCGGCCTTCTTCCATTATCGCCATGTGCGTCGCCAGATTGAGTATTTCATCCAGAGCATGACTGACGTAGAGAATGGGAATGGCGAACTCGCGGCCCAACCGCATGATAAAGGGCAGCACCTCTGCCTTGCGCGCTCCATCCAGGGAGGCCAGCGGTTCATCCATGAGCAGCATGGCCGGGCTGGTCAAAAGGGCGCGGCCGATGGCCACGCGCTGTTTCTCACCGCCGGAAAGCTTGGCCGGTCTTCGATGGAGCAGGTGACCGATGCCGAGAAGATCCACCACCTGGTCAAAATTCACTAAACGCCGGCCGATAGGGGTCTGGTGCATTCCGTAGGTCAGGTTGGAACGCACCGAAAGATGGGGGAGCAGACGGCCGTCCTGAAAAATATAGCCGATGCGACGCTTTTCCGGCGGCAGATCGATGCCCCGGGATGAATCAAACAGGCAAAGACCGTTGATGGCGATGCGGCCGGCATCGGGTCGCATCAATCCGGCCACCATGTTGACGATCGAGGTTTTTCCCGAGCCCGAGGGCCCGAACAGAGCCGTAACTCCGGATCCGGCCCCCCGAAAAGAGGCGTCTATACTGAAAACGCCCTGTTTGCGCCTCACGCTGATCTCCAAAGCGAATCATCCTTTCATTCGGGCGTCAAAGCGCCGGGCCAATATTTCAGAGCATATCAGCGCGGCTATGGCGATCAAAACCGACAGAATGCACAGCCGCATGGCCCCCATCTCGCCGTCCGGAACCTGGGTCAGCGTGTAAAGGGCCAGCGGCAGGGTCTGGGTCTGTCCACGGATGTTGGATGCAAAGGTGATGGTGGCACCGAATTCTCCCAGACTGCGCGCAAAAGCAAGAATAATGCCGGTTATAATTCCCGGCGCCATCAGGGGAAGCGTAACCGTAAAAAATACACGCACCGGACCGGCCCCAAGCGTGCGGGCCGCGGCTTCCAACCCAGGGTCCACACTTTCCAGAGATAGTCGAACCGCGCGGACCATCAGAGGGAAAGACATGACGGCGGCGGCCAACGCGGCCCCTTTCCAGTTAAAAGCCAAAACAACGCCCAGATACTTGTACAGCAGCGCGCCGATGATTCCGTTGCGGCCGAGCATCACCAACAGCAGATATCCAGTCACAACCGGAGGCAATACCAGCGGCAGATGCACCAAACCGTCCAGAAGGCTTTTCCCTGGAAAGTGCAGGCGGGCCAGAACCCAGGCCGCCAGTATGCCAAAGGGCAGACTGGCGGCCACGGCCCACCCGGACACCCACAGGCTCAACCTCAGGGCTTCCAGTTCCACCTCTGTCAGGTGAAAAAAATCCATCAACGCACTTCAAAACCATGTTTTTCAAAGACCGCCCGGGCCTCCGGTGATTTCAGAAAATCCATAAACTGTTTTACCTCTGAAGTCTTTCCGCCGGACACCGCAGCCACAGGATAGACTATGGGTGCGTGGCAGTCGGCCGGAAAAGTGCCCACCACGCGCACTTTCTTGGAAACAGCGGCATCGGTGGCATAAACCTGTCCCAGGGGCGCTTCTCCGCGTTCCACCAGCACCAGGGCCGCTCGAACATCCTTCATCGGCGCCAGACGATCCTTGACCTGATCCCAGACGCCGAGGTTTTGCAGGGCTTCTTTCCCGTACATGCCGGCCGGCACATGGTCCGGATCACCCACGGATAAACGGCCATCCTTGCCCAGCAATGCAGACAGTGAAAATCCGGGCTTCACATCGATCTGGCCCATCATGCTGTCCAAGGGTGCAATCAGGACAATCCGGTTGCCCAAGAGATCGAATCGAGTCTCTTTGAACAGTAAATTTTTTTCTTCAAGAAAGTCCATCCACTTTGGATTGGCCGAAAGAAATACATCGGCCGGCGCTCCGCTGGCAATCTGCTTGGCCAGCGTGGATGATGAAGCAAATGAGGGTTTGATGCGACCTATATTCCGGGCTGCATACAGGTCTCCGATTTCAGTGATGGCATCGGTGGTGGAAGCAGCGGCAAATACGAGCAGCTCGGTTTCCGCAGCAGCACTGCTTCCTGCAAAATTGCCCAGCCCTATGACGGTCAGCGCCAGCAATACCACTGCCAAAAAATATAACGCCCACTTTTTTGATTTCATTTTTTCAACCTCTTCTGTGAAATTAAATTTTGCCGATTCTTGGCATTCAACTTCTGATTACCAATAACAGGTAGTCCATGGTTGATATCCGGAAAATTCGGGTAATTCGTCAGACGATCATTTCGAATAATGCCGATATTTATTCGGTATTTTTGCCCTCAGACGCTGTGCGGGCAGAAACGCTCCCACCCCATCAAATGAGCCGCTCCGGCAATGGTTGTTCCGTAAAAGACAACCGGCCTTGAGCCCAAATAGGCCGGAAGCGTGCCGTTGACAAGGGTCGTTCCGGTCACCAGCAGCAGGTCAGCCCAATCCACGGCCGTATCAGCGGCCTCGGGAGATTCGATAACTGCGCCGTACTTGCGGGCGCCGATATTGTCCTGGTCCATATCCAGAACCCGAATCGTGAATCGGGAAGCCAGAGACTCCACCATTCGCGGCTGAAAGCCGATCTGAACAATTTTTACGTTCCCATGATGTTTTTGAATATGGTCCGCCACTGCTTTGGCGCACTTTGTGGGTTCTTCGTCGCGGCAGTGAATGGTGCCGTCGATCAGCTTGAGATGCCGCAAAGCGGCGTTCAAAGCGGCCACAAAAATCGCCCGGCGGTAATTGCTGTTCAGTGCAGCGGCCAGAATCTCCTCCAGAGTTCCCTCGAAATCACCAAACTGATCGGTGAACGCCTGGCCCAAAGAGCCCCGAATATCCGCCTGCATCAATCGCTCCTTGCCTTTCTGAATCGGAAAATCATCTGCCTCCGGATTACCGATGGCCTCCGTCGGACTCAGTGCGTGGGCTTTGACGGTCACCTTGTCTCCGAGCAGATGATGGGCCGCCAGAACATTTACCGCTCTTTGCCTCAATTCATTGTAAATATCGTTCATTTCCTGTGAATTTCTACATTGAGACAGTCTGAATGACATGCGGCATCTGTTGCGATATTCGATGCCATTCGGGCTGACCGCTTGAAAACCGCTGTTGCAATATGTATCCAAATAACGTTATACAATGTTTAAAGTATAATTTAAGCAATTATGACGTTTTTAATTGTCATTTGACACAAACTCATTGCATACGAAAAGAAATTGGTCAATACAATTTTATAAGATTTCATCAGATAGATGAGAAAACTTGAACAGAAAGGGCCTATGACCCGACAAAACAATACCATTACGTGCAAGGTCAAGCAGTACCGACTGGCCAGGGGATGGTCTCAGGAAAAGCTGGCCGAGGAAATCAACGTCCGGCGCCAGGCGGTTTACGACATTGAATCCGGGCGCTATCTGCCCAATACCGCCATCGCGCTTCGGCTGGCCCGCATTTTCAACTGCCGGGTGGAAGACCTGTTCGCCGAGCAGGAACCGCCGGACACACGGCCCGTCCATATAATCAACGGTCAAAAGGCGCCATCATCCCGGCTGGCTTTGGGGATGGTCCGTGATCGACTGGTGGGTATTTCTCTGCAGGGCCCCGAGTCCGTTGGATTCGGACTGCGCCCGGCGGACGGCGTGTTGACCCGGGACGGAAAAAGCGCTCAGATTTTTTCACCTGCGAACTGTCTCGATAAAACCCTCATTCTGATGGGCTGCGATCCGGCCTTTGAGATCCTCGCCCATTACGTTTCCCGTATGGCGCCCGATGCGCGCGTACACTGCCGGTTCGCCTCAACTCATCGCGCCCTCAACGCTCTGGCCGAAGGCTTGACTCACGTGGCGGGAATCCACCTGCACAACACGGGTAAAACAGAGTCCAATGTGGTCCTGGCCGGCCAGAAACTGGCTGGAGTGCGCGGAAGCATTCTGGGATTTTCTCTTCTGGAAGAGGGCCTGATGGTGGCCAGGGGCAACCCCCTGGGCATTCATTCCGCAGCAGATCTCGCCAGGCCCGTGGTTCGCTTTGTCAACCGAGAGCCGGGCGCGGCCCTGCGGATTCTGCTGGACGACTGTCTGCAGCGCGCCGGTGTGAATGCACACGCCATCAATGGATATCGGAACGAGGTGACCTCCCACCGAGAAGGCGCCTACCGCGTTGCCTGCAACGTAGCCGATGCCGCCCTGGGATTAAGGGCCATTGCCGAAGCCTTTGGCCTGGATTTTGTGTCCATTACAGCCGTCAGATGCGATCTGGTCATTCCCGGCGACTTGATCGGCCACCCCACGGTCAAGATCCTTCTGGACGTTCTCCAGTCCGCAGCGCTGCGCAGAGAGATCGACGCGATTCCCGGCTACGAAGCCGCCGTCACGGGCAAAATCGTCGCCGAGCTCTAATTCGGCAACCAGGGTCGCACTTCGATTGCGGCGGTTACACCGCCATTGCTGACGCACATGCCGTCAGCCGTGAAAGTACCGGCTGAGCCGGTTGCGCTTCGAATCTGTTTGTCAACTGGATTTGTGGAATTGAGCGCAATCAAGGGGTATGAATTGGTTTACAATGCAACAGCTTATTAGCAATTATCAAAACGGCAATCTCGATGTTCGGTACGTCAGCGCCTTTCCATGAACTGATAGACTTTTTTTCCCCATCAGTTTGCATGTTACACGAATGAGTTTTCCATCTGACCGCTTGATCGCCACAGATGTCGCAGAGTTGGTTTCAGAGAAAATATCGGGTGTTCTGAATTTATTTCCAGCGGAATACGCTATCCTTTATGAATGATGGTTCCCACATGTTCACCCTTCAATGCCCGGGTGATGTTGCCTGCATTCTGACCATTGATAACCTGAATGCTGTTTATGACCTCGCTGTTCTGCAGAATCTCAAGGCAGGGCCGTTCAATGATCAAATCGTCAAAGTCATGTGCCAGAAGTTCCGACGCGCTGATTTTGGAGATAAATTTAGCGTCGGAATTCTTTTTGGGGTCATCCGTATAGAGACCCTCTTCATCCTTTACGTAGATGCAGCTGCGTGCGCCGATCAGATCCGCCAGAATCAGGGTGCCCACATCCGTTCGGTGAATGGGGATGCGCCATCCTTTTGCCGGCAAAGCGAAATAATCATAGGGGGGCATCCCGTGCATGACGGGGATGCAGCCCTGAGCGAAGTAGGTTGACAGTTTGATGACCTCATCATGTCCGATCTTGATTCCGCCCCAGGAGGACAGCAGTGTGGACACCAGCAATGCGTTCTGTTCCGAGATGGAACTGCCGAATTTGGCAATGATGCCCGTCGGCATACCCAGCTCGAGGCCGATGGAATAAATATGCCGGCTGCGGGTCCCGCCCCCTGTCGTAATGAGCATCTTGTGCGCTTTCTTGTTCGCCACAATTTCTTCAATTATCGGGGGAAGGGCCTTGACGCCCCGGTCGCAGATGGACTGGCCTCCGATCTTGATAATATTCACATCCGGGAAAAGCCTCCGCTGCGGAGCAACGGTGAGACTTTTTATGAACGATTTGCTGATCAGGCTTTCCCCCATCAGTTTACTCTTAACATGCAGACGTCGACCGTCTCTTTCGCGCCAAAGCCCCATGATAATCCCCTCCGTTTATGCCTTAACTTCCACTTCCTCGCCTTTTTCGACGTCTTTCAGCAGAATCAATTCCGCGCCGACCGCTTCGGCAATCTGTTCCAGTTCCTGTTTGCGCATGTGTTTCGGATACAAGGTGAGATCAAGACCCGTGACGGCGACGAGAGTAAACCGCGGCTTCTTTTCCCCTTCGGCGACTTTCCGGCGTTCCCGATAAAAAATTTTGCCTGCCATGGCCGTGCCTCCTTAATGTTAAATTCAAATTTAGTCCGTTAAAAGCGCTTCATGTCGTTTTCCGGATCACATGAACGGCGGTGGCCTTGAAGGAGGCCTTGACCTTCATACCTTCCCGAAGCGCCAGGCTGTCCAGTGATGTACGGGTGATGTAAGAAGTGAGCTCAAAACCGCAGTCCAGATCAACGCGGTAAAAAAGTCCGTGGGGTGCGATGCGCACAATCCGGCCCGAAAAATTGTTTCGAGCGCTGCTCTGTTCTTCGGGTGAATCCGTGGAGAGAGTTACGTTCTCGGGACGAATGCAACAGATGAGCTGCTCTCCCGGAGGGAAATTCCCCACGGCCTCGATCTCCCGATCGCCGACGGCAATCATCATTCTGTTCTTGTCGTGGTTTTCCCGGACCCTGCCGGCCAGGACCGTGTCCATTCCGACAAAGGAGGCGACAAATTCATTAACCGGATGATTCATCACCTCTTCTGCAGAGCCCGTCTGAGCGATCTTTCCTTGCTGAATAATGGCCATGCGGCTGGAAAGGCGCAGGGCCTCCATCTGATCATGCGTGGCAATCACCGCCGTGGTGTCCGTTTCCCGAAGAATGCGGGTGAGATCCGAGATCAAAGCTTCGCGCGTGGGCGGATCCAGAGCGGAAAAGGGTTCATCGAGAAAAAGGATGGTGGGGCGAGTCGCAAAGGCCCGGGCGATACTGGTTCTCTGGGCTTCTCCTCCGGAGAGTTTGGATGCGGATCGTTTGGCCAGATGGGCAATTCCCAGGCGTTCCAGGTATTCTTCCGCGATCCGCAAACGTTTCATATTCTCTACTCCCCGGATTTTCAGGCCGGAAGCCACATTGTCCAGCACCGTCGTATCCAAAAGAAGCGGGTCCTGAAATACGACGGCGATCTGCCGTCGATAGTCCAGCGCATTCCGGCGGCTGTCAATCTCCCGGCCCTTGAAGATCAGTTTGCCCTGGTGCAGCTTCAAAAGGCTGGACAAGGTCAGAAGCAGCGTGGATTTCCCGGAGCCGTTCGGCCCGAGCAGGGACAGAACCTCCCCCTGCTTGAGCGTAAAGTCGGGGATATCCAGAACAGTAATTCCGCCCCGCTTGACCACAATATTTTTGACCTGAAGAAGGGGACTGGCGGCCGTCATCGGGGACGCTCCCGTTGCTGAATCCGTGTCAGCAGGTAGTTGATCAGAAAGGCCAGCAGCAAGAGAATAGCGCTCAGCGCAATGGCCACGTCAAAGTTTCCCCGACCCGTTTCCATGACCGTGGCTGTGGTGAGAACCCGTGAATAGCCCTTGATGTTGCCGCCCACCATGATGGAAGCCCCCACCTCGGAAATGATGCCGCCGAATCCGGCCATGACGGCGGCCAGCAGGGGCAGGCGGGCTTCCCGTATGAGAAGCCAGAGCATCTGCAGTCTGGTGGCCCCGAGCGCCAGGATCTGAAGACGGAGGTTGGCGGGAAGGTTCTGCATCGCGGCCAGGCTGATTCCGCTGATGATGGGGGTAGCAATGATCGCCTGGGCAAGAATAATCGCCGTGGGCGTGTAGAGGATTTGCAGAAAGCCCAACGGCCCGTTTCGCCAGAGGAAGATCGTGACAAAGAGACCCACAACCACCGGCGGCAACCCCATGCCGGTATTGATCAGACTGACGACAATCTTGCGGCCCGGGAACCGGGTGAGGGCCACCACGGTTCCCGTTGAAACGCCAAGAAAAAGACTGATCAGGGTGGCTGTTCCTGAAATTTTCAATGATAGCGCGGTGATTCCCAGGACTTCCGGATCCAGGGAAACAAGCAGCGCTACGGCCTTCAGGATGCCTTCAAGAATCAGATCCATTTATTTCCCGAGATCCTCCACTTTCTTGCCCGCATCCGGGAAAAACAGAGGAGATCCATACTTGTCCACGCCGAAAGTTTTGATGATACTCTGGGTCGCGGGCGAAACCATGAAGTCGGAGAAAGCACGGGCGCCGGGTGCGTTGACTTTCGGCCACTTGGCCGGATTGACCTCGATGACGTGATAGACGTTCAGCAGGATCGGGTCGCCCTCCATGAGAACGGGAAGCCCGAGGTTTTTCTGCAGAGAAAGCCAGGTTCCCCTGTCAGTGAGCGTATAACCCAGTTTCTCGGCCGCGACATTGAGGGTATGGCCCATGCCCTGTCCGGTCTGCTGATACCATTTCGAAGGCTGCTCTTCCGGATTAAGCCCCGCGGCTTTCCAGATCCCCTTTTCCTTGGAATGCGTTCCTGAGTTGTCGCCCCGGGAAATAAACAGGGAACTGGTGCCGGCAATCTTCGTAAAAGCTTCCGGAGAAGTCTTGGAGCCTTTGATGCCGGCAGGATCGGCGGGCGGACCCACGATCACGAAGTCATTGTGCATGACGAGGCGGCGGTTGATTCCGTTTTGCGCTTCCATAAATTTTTTTTCCGCTGCAGGTGAATGGACCAGCAGGACATCTGCTTCACCCTTCTCTCCCATGGCCATGGCCTGACCGGAACCGACGGCGATCGTCTTGACAAAATAACCGGTTTCCTTTTCGAAAATCGGAATCAGGGCGTCCAGAAGACCGGAATCCTGAGTGCTGGTCGTAGTGGCCAGAATAATGTTTTTCTGCGCCGGTTCAGCCGCAAAAGCAGATGTGACGCTTGCCAGACCCGTGATCAGACACAGGAGTGCAATAAATCCCAGATAACGGTAACAGATTGTACGCTTTTTAAGCTTCATTTTCATCCTCCTTAATAAATTTTTGTGATCCGTTCAATTAAATTGATCAAGTAATACATCAAAATGGACAAGTTTGTTCGCACCTTTTTGGCGCAGGTTTGAATATGATGAATTGAATCCGTTATTTTCCTTTAGACTTTTGCCAGTCTTCCGAATTGGGAAAGAACAGCGGAGCTCCGTATTTTTCTTTTCCGAAGTCCCGAATGACGGCCTGTCCCTTTTTCGGGTCGGTCAGCCAGGTTACAAAACGCATCGTGTCGGTCGCGTTGACCGTTTTGAATTTTTTCTGATCGACTGGGATAAGGCTGATGTAGTTCAGCATGGCTTCATCGCCTTCGACGAGGATAACCAGTTGAATCTGATCCTTTAGAGCGAGAAAGGTGGCCCTGTCAATAACCGTATAAGCCTCCTGCTGGCTGGCATACTTCAACGTCGCGGAATTGCCTTCGGACCCCTTTTCATAGATTGCGTACCAAGGGGCAGAGGGCTTGAGCCCCGCCTTTTCCCAGAGTTCCAGTTCGGCCACGTTCGTTCCCGACTTGTCTCCCCGGCTGATAAAGGCGACGCCTTTCTCTGAAATCCGGCGAAGCGCTTCCGCGGCTGTTTTCATTCCCCGAATGCCGGCAGGATCCGAGGCGGGTCCGACCAGAACGAAATCGTTGTACATCAGAGGAATTCGTTGGGTTCCGAACCCTTCCTGAATAAATTTTTCCTCCAGGGATTTGGCATGGACCATCACGAGGTCGATACTGCCTTTGCGGGCAATATTCAACGCCGCCCCTGTTCCGGCGCCGACATGGCGCACCCGAATGCCGGTTTCCTTTTCAAACTGGTTTTCCAGAACTTCGACAATGCCGGAATCGATTGGGCCAATGGTTGAGGACAGAAGAATAAACTGACTGCCGTCAAGGGCATTTGCCGCTTCTTGAAACCCAAACCCGACAAACATCAACAGACAAATAAGCAGCCTTTTCATGGAATACTTCTCCTTTCTTCCGTTAAATTTTTAACTGGATGCGTCCCCCATTATCTTTTTGCTGACGGCACACGCCGGTTTCATCCAAGATTTCAGGTGGAAGAACAAATAATCTGTCCGGAATCGGAAAAGTCGTAGCCGCTCATTCCTCCGACCCGCATACGGAAAGCCGGGTTATGGAAAACCTCCATCAAGGCCTGCACCGACTTTTCAAAAAAGTGTTCTGATTCAGCACCGTATTCCGGTTTCTCTGCCGCGCCTCGGAAAAACCGGACCGGGAATATTCGTCAATTAGATTTCTGGGGAAAAGCCGCTTTCCGGTTATCCGCATGGCCGGAATCAGCTTGGATTTGACTAGGACATAGACCTTGTTTATCGGCGACATCGAATATTCCGCGACTTCCCGCGTATTCATCCGTGTTTTTGACACGATCTACCGCACCTGTTATTTTAAGGCATTTTCAAGACATTCTATACTCAGGCATTCAAAATTTGCAAGAAAGTTGTTAATTATAGCTTATACTGACAAATAACGATAATTTATAACGAGAATGCGAAGGATCGATTGGTGCTGCCTTTACGGATGACGGACATACAGATAACTATGTCATGAGATACATAGCGGTAAAGGAGAACCAGGAGCGGCTCTCCGCCGGTTCGACGGAAAGCCGCGAAGTGATAAAACTTTATCTTCTCATTCCTCCGATTTCTTTTTGTGGGATCTGCCGCTGACGATTTCCCACAGGTCTTCTTGAATGTGTTTGACCATCACGACCGGATATCCGCCGATCAGGCGGGGACGAAGCCAGCCATGGGTCATCACTCGATCTTCGGGAGACGGCTGGTTTGCATTTTTTTCAAGAGACATGACCCGGATTTGCTTTTGCTCCAGTTCCGATACGGTCACTGGATCCGGAAATTCACGGAGCCTGCCGAATTCTATAAAGCGTCCTGCCCAGCCGGATGCCGTCAAGCCCACGGCGGCGGCGGCTCCAATAATTCCGTCATGGGTGCCGCCATGGCCGGACAAATGAATATGGCCGCCCGAAGCCGCCTTTAGAGCATCTTTCTGAGAAACCACGTGCCGGGTGCACGAAATCCCGAAATTCATCAGCTCCGATAGCCCCGGATCATCCTCGCATGCCATGCAGATCCCCGGATCGCTTCCCTCCAGATAATGAGCTTGGAGATGGCGGACCGCCCGGTCGATGATGCGGTCCGAAGGATAGCCATCGGGCGTATCCATGACCACGCAGGCCGAACTGTTGTGGGAAGTGTAGGGTATATCCTCATGAACCAGAAGCTGCTGGCGCACCACGGCCCATAGACGGACCTCTTCGGGCAGTTCATACCCGAACCATCTGGACAGCTTGCCGGTTCCCCGGTCCGCATCAATCGTGTCGGTGTCGTCAAATCCCAGAAATACTCTCATACCACTGTCTCCTCATCATTCGTTCCGACATTGCCGAAGGCGATATCGGGTCAATCATAAATGCTCTTTTCTTATTCTTTTCCTCGATCATGGATTCGGCCCGGCGGATGGAATCAGGCCGTGGGCGGCCAGACGTCTTGCCACCGGCGGAACCATGGCGCCTCCGATCGCACCGAATGCGATATTCATAACGGACAAGAGGACCATATGCTGCAAAATCATTTCCCGGTCGATGCCGACAAGCCAATCGACCAGGCCGAGTATGACCACCCGGCTGCCTGCCGCAACCGCCCCGACGATAATGCAGGCAACATAGCGCTGGGCCAGCAGAGGGTACAGGATTGCAGCGACATCGATCACAATTCCCGGCAGAAGAAACTTGAGAACCACCAGCGGTCCGGACTTTGCGCCCATTCCGAACACAAGACACATGAGGCCGGCGATCAGCCCGACAAATGTCGCTGCGCCTTTGCGCTGTACGCAACCCCGCGCAAGAATCATAAAAAACATGGTTAACACCATGCTGTGGCCGGTCACATGCAGATGAAGCCGCAGAACCGCCTTGGCGATAACGATAAAAATCGCACAGAAGGACAGGTAAAGGGCCTCCCGCAGGCTGAACATTCCCCACAGCAGATGATCGTCGGATGGTTTCATTCACACTCCTTTGCAACTGGAAAACTGGAATGCGGACGGCGGGTTTTTCCAAAGCCTCTGGCCTCTGCAGACAACGCCACATCCTCAGCGGTTTTCATAACCCGTATCATGAGGGGAACCATCAGACAGTGAAACAGCCCCGGCCAGTTTTTAGGATTGGCAAGGGAACGCTTGTCGATCCGGGCGCCCCGCAACTGCTGCGCCATGGATATGTCGGATATCTCCCTTGCAAAATACGGGATAAAACGAAAACTGATGAACACGAAAAACGCGATCCGCTCCGGCAGCCAGCGGCGCAGGCTTCTCATCAGCTGGGAAGACGGGGTCACGCGAAGAAAAAGAGCGCCCGGCATGAAAAACAGCAGGATCTGTAGAGATGTTCGCAGGCCGGGCAACACCCCCTCATAAATTCCATCCCGCAGAACATACAGCCCCACCACGATCACCGTCTGGATCATGAAAAACCGCATGTCCTTCCACATCTCAACGGCTTTCACGCGTCCCATACGGTATCCGATAACATTGAGAGCCAGCAGCGCCAGCAGGGTTGGAAAGCTTTTCCCGATAAAAGCCGCGCAGCACATCGCGAGCATGCCCGCCATTTTCCAGCCCGCGCTGATTCGGTGAAGCATGGAATCAACGGCGCTGAACTGCCAGCCGATTCCTTGAAACGCACTCAGACTCATGAAAGAGACATATCCTGATTATTGAAAACCACCGGACTGAAACGGCCGTTTTCCAGAACCAGAGATTGATCTGCGCAATGCCCGGCGTATAAGGGATTGTGAGATGCCATTATCACGGCCGTTTTCCGGTCCCGGCAAATCGTTTCAATCTGCCGAATGGTCTGACGTCGCCGGTTGACGTCCAGACCGGCAAAAGGCTCGTCCAGCAGCAGCACCTCCGGTTCGGAAACGATCACGGATGCCAGCGCCACGCGATGCTGTTCGCCGAAGCTCAAAGTCAGAGGAGAACGATCGGCAAGATGACTCAAGGCGCAACCCTCCAGGGTCTCCATGACCCGCTCTCGAACCTGATCCGCCCCCATTCCCGTTCTTTTCAACGCAAAGGCGACCTCATCGAACACACTGTCTTCAAAGAGCTGGCGCTGCGGATTCTGCATCAGCAAGGCCGCCTTGCCTGCCAGCTGCCAGGGCCGGGGGCGATTGATTCCGGCAATCCGGATCATTCCGGATTCCGTACGAACAAATCCGCAGACGCACTTGAGAAAGGTGGACTTGCCGGATCCGTTAATCCCGTAAATATGAACGAACTCTCCGCGCCTGACTGTTAGATCCAGCTGATCGATCAGTAGATTCCCTTCCGGCCCGGCCACCTGAAGGTTCCCGATCTCCACGGCCGGAGGCCCGAAAGACCGGGAGTTCGGATCCGAGCTGATTCCTTCGAAAACCCGGGACATTTCGTACTCGGAAGGAAACTCCCGTGAAATCCGTTGAATGCGGCCGTTTTCCATCAGCACGAATCGATCGGCAATCGATCGATAGGGCTCCAGTTCATGATCCGCGATCAGCAGGGAATGACCCCTGTGTTTGAGATTCTCCAGTATCTCGATGAGCCGCCGCTTTCCGGGGGCGTCGAGCTGTCCGCAGGGTTCGTCCATGAGAATCAAACCCGGCTTCATCGACAGGACGGACGCGATGGTAAGCCGATGTTTCTGTCCGGCGGAAAGCGCTTCAACATTTCGATTTCGCAGTCCCGCCAACCCCACCGCATCCAGGGCGTCTTCGACCGCGAAACGGATATCGTCTGCGGACATTCCGCAATTTTCCGGCCAGAATGCCGCCTCATCCTCCACCGTGCTGCACAGGATCTGGGTTTCCGCATTTTGAAACACCATTCCGGAATCCAGCCCCGGCAGCACCGGTTGGATGGAAATCGAACCCTGCCTGTCGCCATCTTTCAACAGTCCCTGGACCGCCATCAGCATCGTGGTTTTGCCGCATCCGGTAGGCCCCGAGATGCAGACGCATTCACCCGCAGTCATGGACAATGACAGATCACTGAGGGCGGGAACGGATGAACCGGGATAGGTAAATGAGACACAGTCCATATTCAGAACCGGTTTCACGGACACAAACCTCCGGAAAATTGATCTTCAGAACTCGAATTCAATTCCGGCATACATCGTCCGTCCTTCCCGAGGGGACCCGTAGCTTTCCTCGTAGTCTTCGTCAAACAGATTGTCCGCTCCCGCGTACAGGCTCACACCGCTGCTCGACAGCTTCTGATTGAGCCTGAGGTTCACCACGGTATAGTCGTTGAGCGCCTTTTTGTTATCCGGCGGTGTTACTGTAGCCTCCTCGGAATAAAAATACTGGTCGGTCACATACAGCAGGGCCGCATAAACCGACAGACCGAAATCAAAATCATAGCCTGCCTCCAGCGAGATCTTATGTTCCGGGCGGTACTGAAGTTCGTCCTTTAAAGTACCTTCCGAACGGTCCTCCGTCTCCATATAGGTATATCCGGCCCTGAGCATGAGGTTCTCGATGAAGCGGGTTTCCGCCGTCAGCTCAAACCCCTTGAAGCGGTATTCTTCGTAGTTCTCATAGAGATCCGATGCGTAAATGTTTTTTTCAATATAATCATCCACATCGATCCAGAATCCGGTCAGCGTCAGCCGGCTGTTCATCGGCAGATTCTGCTCGATGCCCAGTTCGTAATTCATCGACCTTTCCGTAGTCAGATCGATGTTGCCGCCGTTGGGCGCATCGTAAAGCTGCTTGATGGACGGAAAACGAATTTTTCTGGCAACGGATGCCCGAAGCCTTGTATCCTTCAAAAGATCATAGTAGGCGCCGATCAGGAATGATCCGTCATCGTCGTCGTTGCCTTCCTCCTTGTTGAGCCAGTGATGCCCGTACCCGATCGTGATTCCAAGCGAATCCAGCGGATTGACCTCGTATTCCAGAGCTAAGGAATAAGTATCGAGCTCTTTATCCAGCGCCAAAACCCCTTTGGTTCCCTTTTTATCCAGAATTTCATATCCGGAGGATTCAAATTCCTGACCGGCCAGGGAGAGCCCCATCGTCAGCCTTCCGGCCGAACCCATGTCCCATCCGCTCTGAAGGTTCGCCCCGGAGATGGTCGTTCTGGCTTCCTCGTGAAATGCGCCCTTGGCTTTCTGGCTGTTGTACCGGTCGTCATCGTAACGGTTGGTTTCCTCGTCCTGCTGGTTGGCATATGCCCAACCCCGCAGACTCAAAGGCGATCCGTTATCCCAGTTGAAAGATACTTGGCCGCTGTTTCCTTCGACGTCATCCACCCGCTCATACTTGAGGTTCTTGGCAAAAACCGGATCCATGGCCTTGTCGATGGTCGACGGCGGCTTGCCATATTCGCCCTTCAGGTAATTGTACACAAGACCCAGCGACAGGCTGTCCGTGGCCTTGTAACCTAAATTCGCAAACAGATTTCCGTATTTCCGGTCGCTGTTTTCCCTCAGTCCCCCGTCCTCATAGGGCGTCTCTTCAAAATCATCCGACAGCCGGTACCCGTCCGATTCCATCAGGCTGCCGCCGAGAAAGAAATCCACCGAATCTTTTGCCCCGGAAAGGTTGAAACGGCCCAGCCATTTGTTGCGTTCGGAGGCTTCGCCCGACACCTTTCCCTGAATGCCTTCGGTCCCCTTCTTGGTGATGATGTTGATGACTCCGCCGAGTCCGCCCTCTCCGTAAAGCACCGAATGGTTTCCGTATGAAATCTTGATCCTGGCGATATTTTCCGTGGGAATCATCGTCGGGTCGAACTGACCGTCGGAAGTGGAGTTGAAGGGAATGCCGTCGAGCAGCAGGAGTACGTGCCTGGAACGGAAGCCCCTCATATCGACGCGGGGAACTCCGTCATTGCCTGTGCGGACCTGAATTCCCGGCAGGAGGTCAAGGGCCTCGTCCAGTGTTCTGGCCCCATTGCGCTGAATATCCTCAGCCGTAATTTCCCGGACCGTTCCCACAGCCTCGACGCCTTCCCGCTCTCCGGTGACCACCACCTCTCCCAAAGTGTAGGCTTCCGGCTGCTCCTCCGCTGTTTTCGAAAAACCCGGCACCGGAAACGCCAGGAACCATCCGAGAATCAAAGCCACCCCTGTCTTGCACGAAAATCTCATTTTTCCCTCCCGCAAACCAAAATCTTCGGTTTAGATGTCTCGGGTTCAAACCCATTCGCGGATGACATGCCGCCTGTTTTTTCAATTCGGCTGAAAGGCTATAGCAGCGGACACGCCATCAATACATGCCGATATTCGTGTTTTTTTAAACTTATATGATCATCCGTGTCAATGCAAAGTTTTAAAAATACCCTAAATTACCAATAATGACTTGAAATTATCATCCATTGAATGTTCCGGTGAAATCAGGCTCACTGTTGGGCAAATAGAGTCGGAATACTCAGAAATTTTTCTGAACCGTTTGAAAGAATGGGTGATGTGTCTGTTGTTGGAAGGTATTTCTGGAATGCTATTCGGCAGGAAAGCATACATCAGTATTCGATGCTGACAGATGCGGACAAATGTTTCGACTCTCCGAATGGAAGGGTGGGGTTAAACGGGCTTTTCATGCTTGCATGAATAGGGTGGGGTTGGGTTTTCATTGAAAATGTGATCGCCAATGTGCACCATAATGGCATTCAAACAGGCTGTTTCATCCCACTGCGGGAACGCAAGGTGATTCAAAAAACAGACTCCGAAGGAAAAAATAACGGGAGTGTTAAAATGCAGTCTCGAAAACAGCCTGCTTGCAGTCTTCATCCCCCCTATTCAGTCGGGTGGCCTTTACCTTCCCGGCCCGCTACACGATAGTACACTTCGGCAAATTCTTTAAGTTTTCGGGCCTGATCCTCCATGTACTGAATCCAGGAATATAGCAGGTCATCGCCTTCCGGAGTCAGGCGGTAGATCCGCTTGGCCGGCCCTGCGCCTTCGGTATGCCATTCGGAGCAGACCATGCCTTCTTCCTCCAGCTGCCGAAGGTGCCGGTAGATCATGCCCGGAGGCGCCGAACCTTCCACAAACCCCAGTTTTTGAATTTCCTGAATTAATTCGTACCCATAGGAAGACTTTAATTTCAGACTCATCAGAATTGACGGCTGAATATAACGTTGCCTTTTGCCTGAGCCGGGATCTTTTGTATTTTTTTGATTCATAATGTTGACATATATCCTTGGAGGATATATGTATAAATATACAAATTTGGTTTCATCCAGATCAATTGATGAAACACGGGCCAATGGCTTTCGTTGAAAAGCCGGTAATCTTAATCCATTTTTGAAGAAAGGAGAGCGTCATGAGTGCAAAAATTTTTGTTCGTGAACGTCGCAAGGTTGAAAAGGGTGAAAAAAAACCCCGGTTCCGGGTGATCGGCGTCTGCGGCGCAGATCTGAAACTCTACGTCGAGCATATCCGGAAGCAGGAGATTGAGCAGATCGCCAAAGCGGTCGGCGCCGAGGTAATGTACCTTGAAACCAGCAAAGAAGAAAAGGCGGAGTGATCTGCTCGCTTTTTGCCATGATTTCAGTCCCTGCAACCGATCTTCCCCGCATGCTCTCCGCCACCCCGAGTATATGCTCCGGTGGTGGAGGGCATCGATAATTTAAAACGTCTGAAATTTTGTTTTTCAATTTTAAAGAGATCATCATGCTTGCATTGGTTCTCAAAAAACGCCGAAACCGGGCACTGAAGAAGCGGTTTAAACACAGCAGTCCATCTCTGAGAGCCGAATTACAACTTTATCCGAAAAAATGATATCCATCAACTCCTCAACGACTATTCGGGCACATTGTTCCGTAATTCGTCCAGCCACACAATAGCCTCGGAATCGCTTGGCGCACGCCAGTCGCTGCGCGGAGAAAGCGAGCCGCCCGATCCCACCTTGGGGCCATTGGGCATGGCCGTTCGTTTGAACTGGCTGATCTTGAAAAACCGATAGAGAAAAACCTCAAGCCATTTCTTGATGGCTGTCAGATCATATTCGTTGCGCTTGTCCGCGGGCAGAAATTCCGGCCAGGAACCGATTGATTTATCACCCCACGCATGCTGCGCCAGAAACGCCACCTTGCTTGGCCTGAACCCGAATCGAAGGATATAATACAGATTGAAATCCTGAAGCTCGTAAGGCCCGATCACCGACTCCGTCCGCTGTGCCGGCCTGTCGCAGGCGCCGTTTTCATCCGGAATCAGTTCGGGGGATATCTCGGTGTCCACAATGGACTGAAGCACCCTGCCGGTATCCTCGTCAAACTGGCCGGTTCGAATGATCCATCGAATCAGGTGCTGAATCAGGGTCTTAGGCACAGAGGCGTTGACATTGTAATGCGACATCTGGTCGCCTACCCCGTAGGTTGTCCAGCCCAGGGCCAGTTCGCTCAGGTCGCCGGTGCCCAGCACGATGGCATGATTCAGGTTCGCCAGGCGGAACAGATGGGAGGTTCTTTCCCCGGCCTGAACGTTTTCAAAGGTAATATCGTAGACCGGTTCGCCCTCGGCATAGGGGTGTCCGATATCCCGGAACATCTGCATGCAGGAAGGGCGGATGTCGATTTCGTCCGCCGTAACGCCAAGGCTGTTCATCAGCCGGTGGGCATTCTGGTTCGTAATCGCGCTGGTAGCGAATCCCGGCAAGGTGTATCCCAGAATATTCGTCCGGGGAAGCCCCAGCCGGTCCATGGTTTTAGCGGCGACGATCAGCGACTGGGTGGAATCCAGCCCGCCGGAAATGCCGATGACCAGATGCTTTAAACCAACTGCGGAAAGGCGTTTCATCAGGCTGTGGACCTGAATATTGTAAACCTCGAAGCAGCGCTCGTCGAGCACCGCGGCCTCGCTGGGCACATACGGAAAACGGGGCACGCGACGCATCAACCCCACGCTTGACTCTGGAATCTGAAATTCAAACAAAACGCGCCGCATACGGGCAAGCCGCCGGCGGTGCTCGCCGGCCGAATCGTTGAAACTGGTCAGGCGCATGCGTTCCTGCACCAGTCGATCCAGATCGATGTCCGCCGCAATCAGCTGTTCCTCTCCGGCAAACCGCTGAGATTCCGCCAGCCGGTCGTTGTTTTCATAAATGACGGCGTATCCGTCCCAGGCCAGATCCGTGGTGGATTCTCCCGGCCCGGCGGCGGAATAAAGATAGGCCGAAATACACTTGGCCGACTGCGAGGCGCACAGCACTTTCCGGTAGTCCGTCTTTCCCACAGTAATATTGCTGGCCGAAAGATTGGCAAGAATCGTTGCGCCGGCGAGCGCGCCAAAGGTGCTCGGCGGAATCGGGGTCCAGATGTCCTCGCATATTTCCACATGAAGGGCAAAACCCGGCATGTTGGACGCCTGAAAAATCAGGTCATTTCCGAAGGGAACGGTTTCTCCCAGGAATTGCACTTCCTTTCCAACGGCATCCCGTCCCGAGGTAAACTGCCGCTTCTCGTAAAACTCCCGATAATTGGGAATATAGGTCTTGGGAACGATTCCAAGCACTCGGCCCCGGTAAATCACGAGGGCGCAGTTGAATAGTTTTTCCTCGAATCTGAGCGGAGCGCCCACGAGAAGCACGGGTGAAAGGGTGCGGCTTTCCTGAATCAGAAAAGACAGTGCGGACAGAACGGCATCCAAAAGTGCGTCCTGATGAAACAGGTCCTCGTTGGAATAGGCCGAAATGCACAGTTCCGGAAAAAGCGCGATCGCCGCGTGGCTCTCGGAAGCGCGGCGGGCCAGTTGCAAAGCGCGCTCAACGTTGTAGGCGCAGTCCGCCACGCGAACATTCGGAACGGCTACCGTCACGCGCAGGAAACCGTGAGAATAAATCGAATGAAAATTTCTGGACATATCATTCACCCGTCAGGAAAAATTGGATGCCGGTCACGAAAAGACGGCGGATCGGACACCGGCCGGATGCGCCCTGATTCTCTGCGGTGCCAGATGCACAATAGCCGCTGAAAGGGCATTGTGCAAGACGTTTTAAGAACAATGGCCCGCATCATGCTTCACGTTGAATAACGTCCACTCTGATCTGCATGTAATCACCGAAGGTCATTTTTACAAAGCATTGACAGTCGCCCGGACATTTTATATAAACCATTACGCAATCCATTGGTATTTCACAATGGTCTTTTATCGAGCTCAACCGGATTTTATGTCGTTTTGCTTCAGGAACATCCATTTTGACAAAGTCAATCCGCGTCACTATTATGCGACAAACTCGTTTTCAGTTCAGATTTTCGGTTGACGGTTGAAATCAGAAGACATCCGGCCTTGGCCGGCAACCCGTAACCGATCATAATTTAACGGCCCAAAGAAAGGAATCGTTATGTCAAATGCAAAGGAAGTCAACGACAGCAATTTCGAAACCGAGGTCCTGAAATCCGACAAACCGGTTCTGGTGGACTTTTGGGCGCCCTGGTGCGGGCCTTGCAAGGCCATTGCCCCGGCGATCGAGGAATTGGCGACGGAATACGGCGGCCGAATAAAAATCACCAAATGCAATGTGGATGAAAATCCCGCAACTCCCGGGAAATACGGCATCAAGGCCATCCCCACACTGCTTTTCTTCAAGGGTGGCGACCTGGTGGACCAGGTCCGGGGCATGGTGCCAAAGGACAAGATTGAAGAATCCCTGAAAAAGCTGGTTTAGGAATTGAAAAGATGAACACCGCTGACTACGATCTGGTCATCATCGGCGGCGGTCCGGCCGGACTGACCGCCGGGATTTATGCCGCTCGCGCGCGTCTCAACGTTCTGATGCTTGAAAAGCTCGTTCCCGGCGGCCAGATCATCGTGACCGACTGGATCGAAAACTACCCGGGATTCCCCAAAGGCCTGCCCGGCGCTGATCTCGTCGAAAAATTCATTGAACAGGCCAAAGGCCTTGGTCTGAAGATTGAAACCGGCGAGGTGGCTTCCCTGGACCTTTCCGGACCGGTCAAAAAAATAGTGCTCGAAAAGACAACCATAACCGCCCGCACCGTGATCATTGCAACCGGAGCCTCACCCAAAAAGCTCGGCGCCGATAAGGAAGAAAATTTTTTAGGCAGGGGAATTTCAACCTGTGCAACCTGTGATGCGCCGTTTTTCAAGGATGCCGTGGTAGCGGCGGTCGGCGGCGGAGATACGGCCGTTCAGGAAAGTTTGTATCTGACCAAATTCGTTAAGAAGGTTTATCTGATTCATCGAAGGGATCAGCTCCGCGCCACCAAGATCTTGCAGGAACGCGCTTTTTCCAATAACCAGATAGAATTTATCTGGAATTCGGTGGTTACCGGATTTGACGGCTTGTTTAACCTGGAAAAAGTGTTCGTTAACAATTTAAAAACCGGCGAGATGCGGCAACTGGACGTCGAAGGATGCTTTATCTGGGTCGGCATCCAGCCAAACACCGGATTTCTAGAAAATTCCCTGAAACTTGACGATTCCGGTTTTATCGTAGCCAACGCCCGCATGGAAACCTCGGCGCCGGGCGTTTTTGCCGCCGGAGACGTTCGAAACACTCCTTTGCGCCAGGTGGCGACGGCTGTCGGCGACGGCGCCATTGCCGCCACTTCGGCAGCCCACTACATTGAGAGTTTATAAATTATGAAAAAGATCATTGTCGTTTGTCTTTTGTTTTGCCTTTCAGGTTGGGGTTGCGCCTGGTTCGGTTCCAAGACCGAAAGATCCTCCGACCAGCTGGCAAGCCTCGGCATGGAAGCCTTTTCCCAGGGCGATTACCGGGAAGCCATCGAACATTTTCAGAAGCTCAAAGACTGGTATCCTTTCAGCAAGTTCGCCATTCTGGCTGAACTCAAGATTGCCGATTCCCATTATTATCTGAAGGAATACGAGGATGCCATTTTCGCCTATGAAGAATTCGAAAATTTGCACCCGAAGAATGATGCCATGCCCTACGTCGTCTACCAGATCGGTCTGTGCAATTTTGAGCGCATCGATACGGTGGACCGGGATCAGACCACGGCCAGAAAGGCCCTGGAAAGCTTTCAGCGCCTGAAGAAAACCTATTCGAATGATCCGTATGCCCTAAAGGCTGAGGCCAATATTTTCAAGTGCAACAGCAGCCTCGCCGGGCACGAATTCTATGTGGGGGTCTTTTATTTTAAATCAAAACATTACAAAGCAGCCCTGAGCCGTTTCAAAACCGTGCTGACCGAATACCCGGATGTGGGCATTCATAAAGAGGCCATGGGATACATCGCCCGGTGCGAGGCAATGATGCCCGACACGCCGACAGACTCGGTTGTGACAATGCAGGGCCAGAACAAAGAAGGTTTGAGCGGCGTTCAATAAAGGTGGGACGGTCCGGAAAAACCGTCTGATTTAAAAAGTTTCTTTACACCTTCGGAAATTTGATGTACAAGCGCACACTGTTTGAATATTGAAACCAACGGGAGAGAGATCAACGATGTCTAAAATATGCGAAATCTGCGGCAAAAAGCCCATGGTCGGCAGCAACGTCAGCCATGCCCACAATGTAACCAAACGGCGTTTTAATCCGAATCTGCAGCATGTCCGCGTACTTCAAAAAAACGGGCAGGTGAAAAAAATGACCGTTTGCACCAACTGCATCAAGTCAGGAAGCGTTATTAAAGCAGCCTAGCCTTCGATACGGCTGACCTCCTGAACGAATTTGACCCCCTTGACAGCCGAAATCACACTGTTCAGATGCTCGGTGTCATTCACCGAAAGGGTGAAATTCAGATAAGCCATTTCCTTTGACCGGGTTTCGGTGTCGACGCTGATGATGTTTGCGCCACTCTTGCTGATACTGGCGGCAACATCCGCCAGCAGCCCGACCCGGTCAAAAGCTCGAATATGAATTTTCACCGGATACGTCGCGGAAATCTCATCCGGCCATTCCACCTCAATCTGCCTTTCCGGATTCATCTTCAGCGCATTTATGCATGAGGTGCGGTGCACGGTCACTCCGTGCCCCCGTGTGATGTACCCGATAATCGAATCTCCGGGAACCGGCTGGCAGCACTTCCCGTAACGGATCAGAATATCATCCACACCTTTGACGACGACCCCGGTTCTGTGTTTTTTCCTGTCTTCACGCTCCATGATTCGTGAAACAGGAGACGGTTCCGGTTCGGCATCGGGTTTCTGGCTGAACTTTCGGACGATCTGAAGCGGTGTAATCTTGCCGTATCCTACACTGGCGATCAGGTCGTCCATCGTCTTGAAACCGAATTCCTCGACCACCCTATCCATCTGTTCGGATTTCGAGAGCGTATTGAAATTCAGCTTGTGCTTACGAAACGCCTTCTCGCACATCTCCCTGCCGAGGCTGACGCTGCGGTCTTTTTCCTGGGTCTTGATCCATTGGCGGATACGGGAACGCGCCTTGATGGTTTTAACAAAATTCAGCCAGTCTTTGCTGGGTCGATGACCTTTGGCGGTCGTAATCTCAATCACATCGCCGGTTCCAAGCTTGTACTGCAAAGGCACCATACGGTTGTTGACCTTGGCCCCCACGCACTGATGGCCCACTTCCGAATGAATCATATAGGCAAAATCCACCGGAGTAGCGCCCCTGGGAAGCGACCTGATCTCACCCCGGGGGGTAAAAACATAAACCTCATCGGGGAACAGATCGATCCGGACATTTTCGAGAAATTCCTTCGGGTCCTTGATGTTCTCCTGATTTTCGATCAGCGTCTGAAGCCATGCAAAGGTCTTTGTCATACCCTGATCGGCCTTCCCGCCTTCTTTATAACTCCAGTGAGCCGCAATTCCAGACTTGGCCACCCGGTCCATTTCATGGGTACGAATCTGAATCTCGATTCGCTCGCCGGCCGGTCCGATGACGGTGGTGTGCAGGGATTGATACATGTTGGGCTTGGGCATGCCGATATAATCCTTGAATTTATGAGGAACCGGCTTCCAGAGGGAATGCAGCAGGCCGAGGGCTTCATAGCATTGTGAAATGGTGTTTAAAATGATTCGAAATGCAATGATGTCATAGACATCCTCAAAAGCAAGATTCTGCTTCTGCATCTTCTGAAAAATGCTGTAATAGCGTTTGTATCTACCCAGGACTTCGCATTGCAGATGGTTTTCATCCATCTTTTTCTTGATGTAGTGCTTGACGGTTTCGACAAACTCTTCGCGTTCCACCTGATCCTTGCTGACCAGGTTTTTGATTCTTTCATAATCTTCCGGAAGGATATATTTGAAAGAGAGATCCTCCAGCTCGTTCTTGATCCAGTAAATCCCGAGCCGAGCCGCGATGGAGGCATAGATGTCAAGCGTCTCCCGGGCGATCCTGCGCTGTTTGCCGGCACTTTTATGAAACTGAAGTGTCCGCATGTTGTGCAGACGGTCGGCGAGTTTGATCAGAACCACCCGTATGTCGTCCGCCATCGCCAGAAGCATCTTTCGAATGCTTTCAGCCTCCCGCGCCTGCGCACTGTCATAAGGCAGCGCGCTGAGCTTGGTGACCCCGGATACAATGTGCGCCACTTCAGGACCAAACATCTCCCGGATATTTTCCTCGGTGGTATGCGTATCCTCGATCACATCGTGAAGCAGGGCCGAAGCAACGCTGACCGCATCGAGTCTCATATCGGCAAGAATACCGGCCACCTCCAGCGGATGCGAGAGATACGGCTCGCCGGACAACCGCACCTGCCCCTCGTGAACGCGGGCGGAATAGATATAGGCCCGTTCAACGATACCCAGATCAGCCTCGGAGGTATATTCAAGCATTTTATCGATAATGTCGTTGATGCGGATCATATAATGCTCGAATTTGAAATAAAAACAGCCCTGATTTCAGAGTGGTGAATGCAGCACGAATAACCGTCAATAGGACTTGGCAAAAATCACCCGCCCATTGCTCGGTTTTCCGCAGCAAACGCAGCGTCCTGTCTCGGATTCAGCGGCAAAAGGAATGCTTCGGATCGTGACGCTCAGATCTTCTTTGATTCTAGATTCGCATGCGTTTGAGGAGCACCAGTGGGCGAGGGCAAACCCTCCATGAATTTCCGGCTGCTCGGAGTTCTTGGGTGTAAAATATGCGTAAAACGCATCCTTTCCATCGATTTTGACCGTATTTTCCTTTTGAAAGGCCAGAGCCCGTTCAAAAAGATTTTTCTGCATCTCATCCAATATTTCGGGAATACGGGCGACAAATTCGTTGCGGGTGATCGAAACTCTGTCCTTGTGGGGCCTATCCCGCCGGGCCATGAACACCGATTCGGCAGCCATGTCCCGGGGACCGATCTCCACCCGGATTGGAATCCCCTTTCTGATCCAGTCCCAGCCCCGGACCCCGCCGATTTCACGGTCATCGATTTCCACAACCAGAGGGCGGTTATGATACGAAACGTCCTGAAGCTGGCGAGCCAGGTTTTGCGTGTATTCCATAACCGATGATTTTTCCTGCTCGCTGCGGAATATGGGCATCAGCGCCACATGGGCGGCGGCGACTCTGGGAGGCAAAACCAGACCGTCATCATCGGCATGGGTCATGATCAGCCCTCCGATCAGCCGGGTAGAAACCCCCCATGAAGTGGTCCAGGCATATTCCTCTTTTTCCTCGGGGTTTTGAAATTTAATGCCCGATGCTTTTGAAAAATTCTGGCCCAGAAAATGCGAGGTTCCGGCCTGAAGGGCCTTGCGATCCTGCATCATGGCTTCGATGCACAGGGTATCCACCGCGCCGGGAAAGCGTTCCGCCGGAGTTTTTCTCCCCTGAATCACCGGTATGGCCAGAATCTCCTCGGCCAGCCGGGCATAAACATCGAGCATCATTCGGGTACGCTCGACAGCCTCTGCCTGGCTGGCGTGAGCCGTATGTCCCTCCTGCCAGAGAAATTCACTGGTGCGCAGAAATATCCGGGTGCGCATTTCCCAGCGGACCACGTTGGCCCACTGATTGATCAAAACGGGAAGATCCCGGTAACTGGTCACCCATCGGGCAAAAGCATCTCCAATGATGGTCTCGCTGGTGGGCCTTACCACGAGAGGTTCCTGAAGCGGTCCGGCGGGCGCCAGACCGCCTTCGGAGCACTTTTCCAGACGGTGGTGCGTCACAACGGCGCACTCCTTGGCAAATCCTTCGACGTGCTCGGCTTCCTTTTCAAGAAAACTCAGGGGAATAAAGAGGGGGAAATAGGCATTCTTCACCCCTGTGGCCTTGAACATGTCGTCGAGTTCCCGAACAATCCTTTCCCAGATGGCATACCCCCAGGGCTTGATCACCATACACCCGCGAACCGGAGAGCGTTCGGCCATATCCGAAGCTTTGACCACCTGCTGGTACCATTCCGGATAATCCTCCTGCCGCGTCGGAGATATTGCCGTTTTCGCCTGTTTTGTCATAAGATCCCTCTCGTATGAAAGCTTTGCCCGACGGCATATATGCCGTCTTTCAAAACCGATGATTCAATTAATATTGTTATCATAATCCTCGTAGTCCGCAAGATGTTCCATCAGTACATGGACCAGTTTTTCCTGGGGAAACTTTTCAACCACCCTGCCTTTTTTAAACAAAACGCCGATCCCGTCCCCGCCGGCGATTCCGATATCGGCCTCCCTGGCCTCGCCGGGTCCGTTGACCACACACCCCATGATGGCGATCTTGATCGGCGCTTTGAAATTTTCCAGGGCTTTTTCCACCTGTTCGACGATGCCGAACAGATCGATCCGGCAACGGCCGCAGGTCGGGCAGGATATGATCTCCGGCCCGCGGCGTCGAATATTCAGGGCCTTCAGAATCTCGTAACCCACGCGCACCTCTTCGACCGGATCACGGGTCAGAGACACGCGAAGCGTATCACCGATGCCTTCGGACAGCAGCATTCCGATGCCGAGAGCGGATTTCACGATCCCGGAATACAGGGTTCCGGCTTCGGTAACACCCAGATGCAGCGGATAATTCGTAAGCTGGGAAAGACGCCGGTAGGCTGCAACGGTCCGCCCCACATTCGAGGTTTTGATGGAAACCTTGATGGCTTCAAAATTCATCGATTCGAGCACCGAGATATGACGCATCGCGCTTTCCACCATCGCATCCACGGTCGCCCCCCGATGTTTTTCAATCAGATCTTTTTCCAGAGATCCCGAATTCACCCCGATGCGAATCGGAATTCCATGATCCCTGGCGCAGTTGACCACGGCCTGAATTTGCCTCCGGCCGCCGATGTTGCCGGGATTAATTCTCAAAGCGTCAGCGCCAAAACGGGCGGCAGCGATCGCGAGACGGTAATCAAAATGAATGTCCGCGATGATGGGAATCGAAACGCCGGACTTGACGACAGACAGGGCCTCAGCAGCCGCCTCATTGGGAATCGCAAGGCGAACGATCTCGCATCCGGCGTTTTCCAGACGGTGGATCTGATCAATCGTCGCCTGAGCATCCTCGGTGAAGGTATTGGTCATGGACTGAACGCTGACAGGAGCATTTCCGCCGATAGCAACCTGACCAACGCGGATCTCGCGGGTAACTCTTCGAATTATGCCTGAATCCATTGATCCTGCTTTCCTTCACACCGGAACGCCGCCGTCTTTTGCCGGAAATGGGTTGACAAAATTCCACCCAAAGCCCATATTTATAAGGCTGTTAACAGTTAAGGCGCGAAGCATCGGCAAAACACCTCTGTGATTTGACAACCCGACTGATTGAATGTGCAGCAGGAGGGCGCATTGGGCAACGCGCCCGGCAAGGAGCACATGAACATGGCATCAGACCGCAGATCTTCGCCAGCAAAGGATTCACCGGCCAAGGTCAATGTTCAACCGGCTATTTCTCTATCAGACCCGTTGGCTTTGTTCAAGAAAAATAGCGGCGGCACACAGCCGGAGTGAAACGGATTGAAACGGCAGCTTGCTAAAGGTTTTCATGCCGCCTGAATTCAGGGTTGAATAAAATGATTGATGCGTATGCATTTAAAGTCAGGCGGAATTTTTCATATTCACATGAAGCCTCATTGGAGGCCTGTATCTCTGTTTTTCAAGAAGAGAATATTCACCTATTCAAAGGATTCGGAAAATGAGTTCAAAAGTCTTTTCAGAAAAACACGGACCGGGAGTTGTGCCGTCCCCCCTGATCCGTCACCAGATCGAAAATCGCCTTCAAAATGATGAGCTGTGGTGCGCCTCGGCATTTAAAATCGCCAGGGCGCTTGATGTGTCCGCAGGTGAGGTGGGAAAGACCGCGGATCTGATGAATGTTCGGCTGGCGCGGTGCCAGCTTGGAATTTTTGGATTCGGAGCCCGTAAGAAGATCGTTCAACCGGTGGATTCACCGGTTGACGGCCTCGAAGATGCGATCCGGGCCGCTCTGGTTGAACAGCGCCTGCCCTGTCGTGCCGCATGGAATATCGCTCGAAAATTCAAGGTGGCCAAGATGACCGTCAGCGGAGTATGCGAATCGATCGGCATCAGAATCGGGCCTTGTCAGTTGGGAGCCTTTTAATTTTGTTGCGGTTGACGCCAAAAGGTTATCCGGACTTCAAATCATTGCCAGGCTGGGTCAAGATGCTCTTGTGCCTGGTGATATTGCCGTCCGTGTTTTTCTCCAGTTGTGAACGGGCAAACCCGCGCTGCCTGCTGGATGAAATTCTTCAAGCCGGTGAAATCACCATGATCACCCGCAATGATGCGGATTGTTATTATTCTTACCGCGGTCAGCCCATGGGCTTTGAATATGATCTGGCAGAGGCTTTTGCTGAATACCTCGGTGTCCGGCTCAAAGTGCGCACGGCCGAAACATGGAAATCCATGCTGATCGCTTTGCAGAAAGACAAAGCCGCATTTATTGCGGCCAATATCCCCATAACCAATCGGAACTCGAAGGAAATTTTGTTTTCAAACGGCTATCTGGCGATTCAACAGCATCTTGTCGCCCATCGAAAGAATTCATCGGCCGGCAGTTTGGACGATTTCGGCGGGAATAAGATCCATGTATCCATCGGCTCCGTATATCACGACCATTTGAGGGAACTCAAGCGTCAGGGATACGATCTGAAAATCAAACTGCATGCCAATACTCCGCCCGAAGAGTTCATTCGGCTGGTCGCCGCAGGCAAACTGGAAGCAACCATCGCCGCCACCAACATCGCCCTTCGTACCCGCCGGCACTACCATCAGGTGGTGATCTCAGAACCCATCAGTTCAACATTCTTCCTTGGCTGGGCGGTCAAAAAAAATTCCCGGAAGCTCTTGAACCAGATCAATTCCTTTTTTGAGACGATTCAGGAAAACGGAGTGTTCGACGAAATTTACGAGCGATATTATGCAAACCTGGAATCGATCGATTACATGGACTTAAGCATGTTTCACTTCCGGCTGAAAACCCGGTTCCCCCCGTTCAAAAAAATCGTTCAGCGGGCTGCCGAAAAACACAACCTGGACTGGCGGCTGATCACGGCTCAGATGTACCAGGAATCCCAGTTCGATCCCGACGCCCAGAGTCCGGCCGGAGCCTTCGGGCTGATGCAGTTGACTTCCTCCACGGCCGAAAGGTTTAACGTGAAGGACGTGCTGAATCCCTGGCAGAATATTTCCGCAGGAGCACGGTATCTCAAAAAGCTTTACGACTATTTCTCAGGAATTCCGGAACAGGACCGCCTGTTCATGGCCCTTGCCGCCTACAACGTCGGCCTGGGACACATTTTTGATGCACGGAATCTCGCCCGGAAATTGAAGTTGCCCCCAGACAAGTGGGCTTCCATGGTCGAAGTCCTTCCTCTGCTGGAGCAAAGAACCTACTACAAGGACGCTCGTCACGGATACTGCCGGGGAAGCGAGGCGGTCAAATATATCGAACAGATCATGGTTTATTACGATGTCCTCAAACACAAGGACATCCAGTACGTCACTCAGATCCCCGATTCTTCTCCGGACGTCTGATTTGCACCGCACGTTGAAACTTTCAACGTTCTCCCACAAAAGGGTTATACCGCCTCTCCCTGCCGATGGTTGTGGCCGGTCCATGGCCGGCATAGACCGCAACCTTATCTCCCAGGGGGAACAGCTTCTTTTGTATCATGCCGATCAGCGTATCGTAATTTCCGCCCGGCAAATCGGTTCGGCCGATGGACCCTGCAAAAAGGGTGTCTCCAACAAACACCATGTCGTCGGTATAAAGCGAAATACCGCCGGGGCTGTGTCCGGGCGTATGAAGCACCTGAAGGCGAATGGTTCCACAGGTGATGGAATCCCCATCTTTCAGGGTGCGGTCCGGGGGCGGGGAATCTTCCGCATAAAGGCCCCATGCCGCCGCACTGGCAGCAATCTGGCTGAGCATGGGAACATCCATCTCATGAATCAGAAGCTGCGCACCCGTGGCAGCCTTGAGTTTCCGGTTTCCGCCGGTATGATCAAAATGTCCGTGCGTATTGATGATATATTTGACCGTGAGCTTTGACTCGGCGAGGGAAATCAGGATCCGGTCAACATCATCTCCCGGATCAATTACAACGGCCTCTTTGCTGGTCTCGCACCCGAGAATAAAACAGTTGGCCATGATCGGCCCGACAGCCATTTCCTTGATGATCAATGCAAACACCTCCTCTAAATGCGATTTCTTCAGGAATATTCGCGAACCCCGCCTTCAGGATTGTGGCCAGAGTGGGGATCCGCCATTCGAACAATCTTGCCTTCTTCAATGGCTATTCGAATCGTATCGAGAATGCCATTGATAAAGGCCCCGGATTCTTCCGTGCCGAAACGTTTTCCGACGTCAATGGCCTCGTTGATCGATACTTTCGGCGGAATTTCGGTGCAGAACAGAAGCTCGTAAACAGCCATGCGCATGATGTTGCGATCCACACAGGACATGCGGCTGATTTTCCAGTTGCTGGAAAACTGTTCGATGAGCTGGTCGATTTGCCGGCGATGGGCAATCACCCCTTCGGTTAACTCTTTGAAAAACGGAAAAACCTTTTTTGCCGGAGTGAAATTCCGGCAAAAAACGGCCAGCATCTCTGAAGAAATGTCTTTTTGCATGTCCATATAAAAAAGAGCTTGCATGGCAAGCTCTCGGGATTTGCGACGCACGCCCATGTTATTTTTTATCCAGCTCCGAAACCAGGTTCGCCATCTCAACGGCTGAAACAGCTGCACTCCAGCCCTTGTTGCCCGCCTTGGAGCCTGCCCGTTCAATCGCCTGTTCAATATTGTCCGTGGTCAGAATGCCAAAAATCACCGGTACCCCGGCTTCCATGCCCACCTGGGCGACTCCCTTGGAAACCTCGGCGCTCACATAGTCAAAATGCGGCGTGGACCCCCGGATCACCGCGCCCAGACAGATGATGGCATCATATTGCTTCTTGCCCGCCATCTTCCTTGCGATCATAGGAATCTCAAACGCGCCGGGAACCTTGACGACCTCAATATCCGCATCGGCAGCCCCGCATCGCATCAGGGCGTCTATGGCGCCGCCGACCAGCTTCTCGGTGATAAAATCATTGAAACGACTCACCACGATTCCAAACTTCTTATTCTGTGCCAGCAGTTTTCCTTCAACAATTTTCGGCATGATTTATTCCTCCGGCGGCTTTTTGGCATTCGGCGAACAGCATGATTGATTTTCGTTCATTTCCAGCAGGTGCCCCATTTTCTTCTTCTTGCATTCCAAATAATAACGATTGAACTCATTGGGCGCAATCTCGATGGGAACCTGTTCCACAATGCTCAGCCCATATCCCTGAAGACCGATGATCTTCTTGGGATTGTTGGTCAGCAGTCTCATTTTCCGGACCCCAAGATCCACGAGAATCTGAGCGCCCAGGCCGTAATTTCGAAGATCCGGCTTGAATCCCAGTTCTATGTTGGCTTCGACCGTGTCGCGTCCCTGATCCTGCAGCGCATAGGCTCTGAGTTTGTTGACCAGTCCGATGCCCCGCCCTTCCTGACGGATGTACAGCAGGATTCCGGACCCTTCCTGATCCATCATCTCCATGGCCTTGTGAAGCTGATCTCCGCAATCGCAGCGCAGGGAACCAAAAATATCGCCGGTCAGGCATTCCGAGTGAACTCGAACCAGGACGGGCTTGTCGGAATCAATCTTTCCCTTGACCATGGCCAGGTGGAGCAGATCGTCCACATCGTTCTCATACACCACCGCCTTGAATTCACCGGCAAAGCTTGTGGGAATAACCGTCTCGGCCGCCCTGTGCACAAAGCTTTCCCTGTGCATGCGGTATTCGATCAGATCCGCAATCGTACAGATTCCGATGCCGTGTTCTTCGCTGAACCGCTGAAGGCTCGGCATGCGGGCCATGGTGCCGTCCTCGTTCATGATCTCACAGATCACGCCCGCCGGTTTCAGCCCCGCCAGCCTGGCCAGATCCACGGAGCCTTCGGTCTGACCGGTGCGAACCATGACGCCTCCATCCTGGGCGCGAAGGGGAAATACGTGACCGGGGCGAACCAGATCGTGCGGTTCGGCGTCATCCGCAATTGCCGTCAGAATGGTCGTGGCCCTGTCTGCGGCGGATATTCCGGTCGAAACGCCCTTTCTGGCCTCGATGGAAACGGTAAATCCCGTCTGAAACTGCGAGGTGTTGTTTTCAACCATCATCGGCAGCTCCAGAGATTCAATCTTCTCCCGCGTCATTGAAAGGCAGATCAACCCCCGGCCGTATTTGGCCATGAAATTGATAATCTCAGGCGTTACTTTTTCCGCGGCAACCGTCAGGTCGCCCTCGTTTTCACGATCCTCGTCATCCACAAGAATAACCATGCGGCCGGCCCGAATGTCCTCAAGCGCCTGTTCAATGGTAATCAACGCCATACTCTTCGTTCATCTCCTATAATTATCTTGGGCAAGAATTTCAGATAAATCCGTTTCTTGCCAGAAAGTCCCTGTCAATGGATGAACCATCGGATCGGGTCGAAACAAACCGCTCAACGTATTTACCGATCAGGTCGGTTTCAATGTTAACAGGGTCGCCGATTTTTTTAAAGCCGATCGTCGTTAATTTTGCCGTATGGGGAATGATGCTGAGCTGGAAACGATCGGATTCCACGCGATTGACGGTCAAACTGATTCCATCCACGGCAACGGATCCTTTCTCGATAATATAGCGGGTCAGGGACCGCGGCGCCTCGATCGTCACAATGATCGAATTGCCCTGGGGCTGGCGGCCGCGAAGAAACCCCATTCCGTCAATATGTCCGGAAACCAGATGACCGTCCAGCCGGTCCGAAAAACGCAAAGCCCGTTCGAGATTCACCCGGTCTCCGACCAAGGATCGCGAAAAGGCGGTTCTTTGAAGGGTTTCCGGAGATACATCCGCCTCAAACCGGCTCCCCTGAAGGACGACCACCGTCAGACACGCCCCGTTGACCGCGATGCTGTCGCCAATTTTGGCGCCCTCAAGATCAAAATCCGACGTCAGCGCGATCCGCTTTCCCTGGGCTGCAGACCGCATGGCGACGATGGTTCCCAATCCCTCAATAATGCCGGTAAACATAGGCTTTCCGTCAAAAAGCGTTTGAATCGACATAACCCTCTATCATCACATCATCCCCGAATCTCTGCGTTCGAATGTCTCTGATGCGAATGCATTCACTCATCAGGCGGGGCCCGACGCCCCGAAAAATCGGAACACCATCGTCTCCCCCCATAATTTTGGGCGCATAGAAAAATACGATCTTGTCCACGATGCCGGCCGCCATCGCGGCGGCGCTGACGTGCCCCCCGCCTTCAATGAGAACGGAAGTGATTTCCATCTGTCCCAGAAGCGGCATCAAAGCCTGAATATCGATATGAAAATCTTTGACCGGCGCTTCTAAAATGCGTGCTCCTTTATTTTCGATGGCGGCTTTCTTGCCAGCATTCGCAGGGCATCCGCACACGACAAGGGTTTGCGCCTCGGATTCAACCGAAAGGACACTGGCCCGCGGATCGATGGAAAGCCCGGTATCCAGAACAATGCGCGCCGGATCCTTTCCCTTTCCGGTTTCAGGCCGCGCGGTCAGAAGCGGGTCATCGCACCGGATGGTATTGATGCCCACCAGAACCGCATCAACAGCATTCCGCAACTCATGGACATAAGCCCGGGACCGTTCATTTGAGATCCACTTTGAATCGCCGGTTCGCGTCGCGATGCGTCCATCCAAAGTGGCGGCGCACTTCAGAATGACAAAGGGTCTGCCGGTCTGAACAAACTTGATAAAACTTTCATTAAGCCTTTGAGCATCGGTCTCCATAATCCCTACAACCGTCTGTACACCAGATCGGCTCAGATAGTCCATCCCCCCGCCGGCAACCCGTGGGTTCGGATCTTTCATGGCCGCCACCACCCGCCGAATGCCGGCCTGAAGTATTTTTTCGGTACAGGGAGGGGTTCTGCCCGTATGATTGCAGGGCTCCAGGGTTACATACAGGTCGGCTCCCAAGGCCTGGTCGCCGGCATCCTCTATGGCATTGACCTCTGCATGGGGCTTTCCAACGGCCTCATGGAATCCCCGGCCCACGATCTTTCCGTTTCTGACCACCACCGCACCGACCATGGGATTCGGAGAGGTGCGGCCCCGGCCTCGAGCCGCCAGCTCCAGGGCCACGGCCATGAAGGATTCATCTGCCTGAGTCGTCGGGTTCATTCTTCTGAATCAAGTCGCCGCTTGCCCCTGAATGAGAGGGAAGCTTTCTGACCTCGGATACAAAGTCGTTGACATCTTTGAACTCCCTGTAAACCGAAGCAAACCGGACATAGGCGATTTTGTCAAGATCATGAAGCATTCTCATGATCTTTTCTCCAATCACCGAGGAAGAAACCTCTTTTTCCCCGGTCTCCCGAAGGTCCCGCTGCAGATCGTCCAGAAACTCCTCGATATCGTTCATGCTGATTTTGCGTTTTTCGCAGGCCTTCATGATCCCCTGACGGACCTTTTCCCGGTTAAAAGCCTCCCGGCGCCCGTCCTTCTTGATGATCATGATGGGAATTTCCTCAATATGCTCATAAGTAGTAAAACGCCTCCCGCATACGGTGCATTCCCGACGACGGCGAATCACGTCTCCTTCCTTGCTCGTTCGAGAATCGATCACCTTGTCGGCGGCCTGTCCGCAAAAAGGACATTTCATGCTTCCTCCTTCCGGCAAAGCCTGATCGAGGAAACGCCCGCTTCTGCCAGCATTTCTTCGGACAGAACATCCGAATACCCGGACAGATAATATATTGTTTTGATCCCCGCGTTGATGATCATCTTGCAGCAGATGGAACAGGGCTGATTCGTACAGTACATGACGGAATCCCGAATGGATGCTCCATGAAAAGCCGCCTGAATGATGGCATTCTGCTCGGCATGAATACCCCGGCACAGTTCATGCCGTTCTCCGGACGGTACATCCATCTGATCCCGCAGGCACCCGATTTCAAGGCAGTGCCGCATGCCGGACGGGGCGCCGTTGTATCCGGTGGACAATATCCGCTTGTCCTTGACGATCACCGCCCCGACCGATCGCCGCAGACACGTCGAACGCCTGGAAACCAGTTTGGCGATGTCCATGAAATATTCATTCCATGAGGGGCGTCTGAGCACCCGGTCCGTAAGTGCTTGGGGCGTCTGCATTGATTCCTCGAAAATTGATTCCGTGCAGTTGATCATTACAGGTAAACCATGAAATTCTCACACATCTGCCAGACTTTTTTCCGGCAGGACTGAATCACGGAATCCTTTTGTGGATTCTTCAGAACCTGAACGATCAGATCGGCGATCACTTCCATCTCGCCTTCTCCCATGCCGCGCGTGGTCACCGCGGGCGTTCCGATTCGAATGCCGCTGGTGACAAAAGGGCTGCGCGTCTCAAAGGGAATGGAATTCTTGTTTACCGTGATTCCGGCTTTTCCCAGAACGGCCTGCGCTTCCTTTCCCGTAATGCCCAAGTTGGTCAGATCCACCAGCATCAGGTGGTTGTCGGTTCCGCCCGAAACAAGGGAAACACCCTGAGCCATAAGCCGGTCTGCCAGAACTTTGGCGTTTTGCACCACGCATCGCTGGTACAGCTTGAAGTAGTCCGTCAGCGCTTCCTGGAAAGCCACGGCCTTGGCGGCAATCACGTGCATCAGCGGACCGCCCTGAATGCCGGGGAATATTTCCCGGTTCAGCGCCTGGCCATAGGTTTCCCTGGCCAGAATCAGTCCTCCTCTGGGTCCTCTGAGGGTTTTGTGGGTTGTCGAGGTCACGACATCGGCGTAGGGAACCGGAGACGGATGCTCTCCGGCCGCCACCAGACCGGCGATATGGGCCATATCCACCATCAGGTAAGCGCCTACGGATGCGGCGATATCGGAAAATGCCTTAAAGTCCAGAATTCTGGGATATGCGCTGGCGCCAGCAACGATCATTTTGGGCCGGGCCTCGTGAGCAATGCGACGTAATTCCTCGTAGTCTATGGTTCCCGTCTCCTTCTTCACCCCGTAATGCACGAAATGAAACAGTTTTCCGGAAAAGCTCACCGGGCTTCCGTGTGTCAGATGCCCGCCATGGGCCAGATTCATTCCCAGAACCGTGTCTCCCGGAGACAGCAGAGCGAAATAAGTCGCCATATTGGCCTGGGAACCGGAGTGAGGCTGGACATTGACGTAATCGCATCCAAACAGCTCTCGGGCCCGCTCGATCGCTAATTTTTCGGCAATATCCACATATTCGCACCCGCCGTAATAGCGTTTGTCCGGATATCCTTCGGCGTATTTATTGGTCAGTACACTTCCTTGAGCGGCCATAACAGCAGGACTTGCAATATTCTCCGAAGCGATCAACTCCAGCGTATAGGCCTGCCTTTCTGTTTCCTGAGCAATGGCCGCCGCAATCTCGGGATCTATAGCTTCAATACTTCTCAAATCCAACGGTCTTCCCCTCTCTTTTCACTCTATTTTGACAAAAATCGGCCTGCAGAACCACGTTATCATGCCGGTTCTGAAATCACCAGACGATCCAGGGCGTCGATTCGCTCCTGATGGCGCCCCCCTTCAAAGGACGTCTCAAGCCAGACTTTGACGATTTCCAGTGCAAGCGCCTCTCCAACGACCCGTCCGCCCATTACCAGAATATTGGCATTATTATGACGCCGGCCCATCATGGCGTTAAAAAGGTCGTTGCATAAGGCGGCCCGGATTCCGGGAAACCGGTTGGCAACGATCGACATGCCCAAACCGGTGCCGCAAAGCAGAATGCCCCGCTGAAACCGTCCCTCCGATACGGCCCTGGCAACTTTGGCAGCATAATCCACATAATTGACTGAAGCCGTACCATGCGTGCCGACATCCTCCACAGCCATTTTGCGCTCCGCCAGATAGCGCTTGAGCGTTTCCTTCAGCGAATAGGCGGCATGATCGCTGCCCATGATGATTTTTGAGGCGTTCTGATTCATCATCCACCACTTGATCTGAATTGGAATCGTTCAAATGCGATTCCGCCTAACGACGGGATCGCATTTTTATTATATCATTCTGGAATAACCGCAAGAAAAAAATTGATTGAAAACCGGGGACAGCCTTTAGAATCCGAAAAAAGCAGGAACCACAATGAAATACCTTGCAGATACTTCTGTCATTCTCGGCAGGATTTAAAGATCAACGTTCCGTTGGTTCCTCCGAAGCCGAAGGAATTGCTCATGGCGACTTCGACCTTCTGTTTTCGGGCCTTGCCGGGAACATAATCCAGGTCGCATTCCTCCCCGGGATTTTCCAGGTTGATCGTCGGCGGAATCACCCCCCGGTCGATGGACAGCACCGTAAACACCGACTCGATCCCCCCGGCCCCCCCCAGCAGATGGCCGGTCATCGACTTGGTCGAACTGATCGCCACCCTCCGGGAATGCTCGCCAAATACCGTCTTCACCGCCCGCGTCTCGTACAGATCGTTCATCGGCGTCGAGGTCCCGTGCGCATTGATGTAGTCCACCGACTCAGGTCCTATTCCCGCATCGTCCAGAGCCGCCTGCATGCAGCGAACCGCTCCGTCTCCGTCCGGCGGCGGCGCCGTCATGTGAAAACCGTCCCCGCTCATTCCAAACCCCAGAACCTCGGCATATATATGCGCCCCCCGATTCCGCGCACTCTCAAGCGTCTCCAGCACCAGCATCCCGGCACCCTCGCCCACTACAAAACCGTCCCGGTCCCGATCAAACGGACGCGACGCCCTTCGCGGATTATCGTTTCTCGTCGACAGCGCCTTCATCGCATTAAAACCCGCTATGCAGGTCGGCGATATCACCGACTCCACCCCGCCGGTAATCATCGCCTCCGCCTGTCCGCACTGAACCATCCGGTACGCCTCGCCCACCGCGTGCGTCCCGGCAGCGCAGGCCGTCGCGATCGACGCGTTCGGACCCTTGGCCCCCAGATAAATCGATATCATCCCCGGCGCCATGTTCCCGATGATCATCGGTATGAAAAACGGGCTGACCCGGCGCGGACCCCGCGCATCCAAAACCCGCGTGGTCGTCTCCAAAAGCGACAACCCCCCCAGTCCGCAGCCCGTCAATACCCCCACCCGCGACGCATTGGACCCGTCAACCTTCAAACCCGAATCCTCCAGCGCCATTCGAGAAGCCGCCACCGCATAGGCTATAAAATGCTCCGTGCGACCAGCCTCCTTCTTCGGAAGATAATCCTCCGCACAAAAATCCTTCACCTCGCCGGCAATCTGCGTGGCATACCCCGACGCATCAAAACGCGTGATCGGTCCTATGCCCGACTCCCCCGCGCATATCGCCGCCCATGTCTTCTCTACACCCGTGCCCAGCGGAGTCACCAGACCCAGACCCGTCACAACTACACGTCTCCGCAATACAAAGCCTCCTTTTCCGATCAATTCGGCCTCTCCAGCGCCTGAATCCGCGATCCAGTTCCATCAATCGATTTCAGGGCGATTCTGACGCCCTGAAATCCGGCTATGAATGCGCGTTGACGAATTCGATGGCATCCTGAACAGTGACCAGTTTTTCGGCCTCCTCGTCGGATATATCGATTTCAAATTCCTCTTCCATGGACATGATCAGTTCAACCAGGTCCAGAGAATCGGCGCCCAGATCTTCTACAAAAGAAGCCTGGGGCTTCACTTCAGCAAGATCGACGCTCAGTTTTTCCGCAATGATTTTCCTGATTTTATCTTCGACTGACATACTGACTCCTTTCATATATACATACCGCCGTTGACATGAATCACCTGGCCGGTGATATACCTGGCCGCCCCGGAGGCAAGAAACTTCACCACCCCTGCAACATCCTCGGGCTGGCCAATACGCCCCAGAGGAATCTGAGACAACATGGCTTCCCGAATCTTCACAGGAAGCGATGCGGTCATATCGGTCTCAATCCAACCCGGCGCCACCGCATTCACGGTGACGCCACGTGAAGCCAGTTCCTTTGCCGCCGCTTTGGTGAGTCCGATCATCCCTGCCTTTGAGGAAACATAGTTGACCTGGCCCACATTCCCCATCACGCCGACCACCGACGAAATATTGATGATCCGACCGCACCGCTGCTTCATCATGATTCTGGCCGCTGCCCGGATACAATGAAAAGATCCTTTTAAATTGGTATCCAGAACATCGTCCCAGTCCTTTTCCTTCATTCGAACCATAAGACCGTCCCGGGCAATACCCGCGTTGTTCACCAGAACATCCACGCGTCCGGTCTGTTTAATAATATCGTCAAAAAACGCATCCACCGCTTCGGCAAACGCCACATCGACCTTCACGGCGGTCACTTCCGCGCCCTTTTCCCTCACAATGTTCTCGGTTTCGGAAACTGCCTCGCCGCCGGATGCGTAATTGAAAAAAATATGGGTTCCGGGCTCCGCAAAGGCAACGCAAATCGCCCTCCCGATGCCGCGGGATCCTCCTGTCACGACAACGGTGCGCTGATCATTCCCAACCATATGCTTACCTCTCGAATAAAATATCCGCAACCGCATCCATGTCGCGGATGACATTAAATCCAGCCAAGATCAGGTTTTCCGCACCAGCGCCCCTGAAAAATTCCGAGGCCTGATCCGCTGTCATCGAACCCGATCCGACCAGAACCCGCGCGGCGTTCGTGCTGACCAGCCGTCCGGCTTCTTCCGCGAAAATTCGGGACATGAGCCGGATTTTTTCAGACCCCGGATCACCTGCCCGGCTCAAGCGTACCGCTTTTCTGGCCAGGCCGGCGCCCACCTCGACATGGGTCATCATGTCGGCAAGGGCGAAGAGAATGTACTGCTGGCGGATCAGACCGCTGTCGTGGGCCCTCATGATGGTTTCATTGAGAAGCCGCGCCGCAATGCCGATCACTCCGCATCCGGCATTCGGCGACTGCTGCTGAAGGGCGGCCATCTCTGCGGCAATCGACATGTAAAACTCACCTTTGCTTTTTCGGGTCGTCCGCCAACGGAAGGTGCCGATGATGCTCTGCTGAATCTCGCTGGTCCCTTCGTATATGCAGGTGATTCGGACATCCCGCTTGATCTTCTCCACCTGATACTCGGCAATATAGCCGTAGCCGCCGAGGGCCTGAATGGCGTCATCGGCCGCCCGGTTGGCAGATTCGGTGGTAAAGAGTTTGGCGATGGACCCTTCCACCTGAAGATCTTCGTCGCTTGAATCCAGCCTTTCGGCCACCTCGTCGATGTATGCCGATGCCGCTTCCAAACGGACGGCGTGCGGAACCAGCAGCTTGTGAGTGTAACCCTGCTTTTCGGAAAGCGGGGAACCGAACTGAATCCGCTCCCTGGCGTAGGCAATGGCGATTTCCATCGCGGTTTCAACGGCGCCCAGCGCCATGGCGGCCACCATCAGCCGGGTGTATCCAAACACCTCATTGGCCTGTTTGAGTCCCCTGCCGGGCACGGCCCCGATCAGGTTTTCCGCCGGCACATAGACATCGGAAAAGGACAAAGGCGATGTATTGGATGCACGGATACCGTGTTTTTCCTCTCCCTTTCCCTGGGAATAACCCGGAGCGCCCTTTTCCACCACGAAAAAGGAAGGACCTTCAGGGGTGTTGGCCAGAACCGTGACAAAATCCGCATACCCGCCGGTGGAAATAAACTGCTTGGTTCCGTTAAGCCTGTATCCGATGACTTTACCGGCCTCATCCGTCACGGGATCAGCCTTGGTCTTAAGGGCTGCCAGATTGCTGCCGGCATCCGGTTCAGTCACGGCGTAGGCCACCAGGGAATCGCCTTCGGCAATCCGGCCCAGCCATTTTTCCTTCTGCATCTCGGTACCGCCGACCATCAGGGGGTCCGCACCCAGATGAACGGCAAAAAAAGCCGTCGCAATCCCCAGGCATATCCTGGACATCTCCCGGGTCACGGCGCAGAAATCACGCGCTCCGCCCCCCATTCCTCCGTAGGCTTCGGGAATGAACAGCAGCTGCAGGCCGATATCGGGGCCCAGCATCTCGCGGATGGCGGTTTCGGGGAAAATTTCGCGTTTATCGAACTCCAGAATCTTTTCTTTGGTCAACAACTTTTTTTTGAGCTGAACGACCGTATCGATGACCATCTGGCGAGATTCCGAATCTAGCCCTCTCAAAACTCTTTCCTCGGATACCCCCATCAATGCTTACCCCTCTTCAACCGCAACAGCGGTCCGCCCCTTGTAGTTTCCGCAGCTGGAGCAAGCGTGGTGCGCAATTTTAGGTTCGCCGCATTGCGGGCAAGCGACAACGTTGGGAGCGCCCACTTTTTGATGCGTTCGGCGCTTGTTCCGTCTTGACTTAGAGGTTCTGCTTTTTGGTACAGCCATAGCAATCTCCTAACTTTTTAAAATTACAACAAAATACTCTAATTGTCTAAAATTTATGTTTTTTGGGTCTAGTAATTGAATTATATTAAATTGTCAAGATTTTTATAAACTGTTTATTGTTTTCTTGTACATCCCTTCCAACTGTGCTATGGAGTGCATCCAAGTTTTTGTATTTCGTGGATATCCTGCTAACCTCAATACTGGTATCAACGGTTTCGCCGCCTTTCGGACAGCGGGTATTCACCCGGGCATGCGGAGACAGTCGAAGCGCTTCCACGCCTCATTTTTAACTAGTCCCTCGAATCAGAATCGTGATTCGAGGGACTAGTATTGTCTGGTACGCTTTTTCCAGGGGCTTTCGGCAGGGGATCATATATCAGATTATAACGCCAAAGCCTATGGATAAAATTTTTTAATGCTCATGGACAGGTGAAAAGATGGATACGATCGTTACAAGGTTTCCGCCGAGCCCTACCGGCTATCTGCATCTGGGAGGCGCCCGGACGGCGTTGTTCAACTGGCTTTACGCCAGAAAGATGAAGGGGAAATTTATCCTCCGCATCGAAGACACCGACACCGACAGATCCACCCAGGATGCGGTGGATGTTATATTTGACGCGCTGAACTGGCTCGGAATCGACTGGGATGAGGGTCCCTTCTATCAGACCCGGCGGTTCGATCTGTACCGGGAATACATCGACAGGCTCATTGAAACCGGTCACGCCTATTACTGCACCTGTACGCCCGATGAGATAGAATCCATGCGAAAGCATGCCATGGCAACCGGAGGAAAACCCAAATACGATGGAAGATGCCGAGCCAAAGGATTACCCAGAACCGAAAACGCGGTGGTCCGTTTCAAAACGCCCCTGACCGGAACCACCATCGTCCATGATGTGATCAAGGGCGGCATCGCATTTCAGAACGCCGAGCTGGACGACTTTATCATCCTGAGAAGCAACGGCGCGCCCACCTACAATCTGGCCGTGGTGGTGGACGATATCTCCATGGGGGTCAACACCGTAATCCGCGGTGATGATCACGTCAACAACACGCCCAAGCAGATTCTGCTGTTCAAGGCATTCGGTGCGGACCTGCCGACCTTCGGCCACGTTCCGATGGTTCTTGGAAGCGACCGGACAAAGCTCAGCAAGCGCCACGGCGCCATGTCCGTCACCGCATACCGGGACATGGGATATCTTTCGGATGCGATGCTGAATTTTCTGGTCCGTCTGGGCTGGTCCTTCGGAAATCAGGAGTTTTTCACCCGAGATGAACTGATCGAAAAATTCTCCCTTGAAAACATCGGCTGTTCGGCCGGCATATTCAACCCGGAAAAACTGTTGGCCCTGAATGCTGACCACATCAAGGCCACGCCGGTTTCAAAGCTGGCCGAACTGGTCCTGCCGTTTCTCCATGAACGCGGATGCCGGGCCCAGGAAGGAATTTTTCTCGAAAAGGTTGTTGCAACGCTTCAGACCCGCAGCAAAACTCTGATCGAGATGGCGGATGCCGCCCTCTTTTACTTTTCGGATGAGATTTCCTATGATCCCGAGGCTCAGAAAAAGTTTCTGACGCCGGAAGCGGCCTCCTCGCTGGAACTCCTGACCGCTGAGATTCAGGCCATCGAGAATTTTACCGAAAAGGCGCTTGAAAACGCATTTATGAAGGTCATGGAAAAAACCGGCCTGAAACTGGGCAAGATCGCCCAGCCGGTCCGCGTGGCCCTGACAGGAAAAACGGTCAGTCCGGGCATCTTTGAAATCATCGAGGTGCTGGGAAAGGAAAAGGCGCTTGCAAGGCTTCAGCGGGCAAAAAATCTCATTCAATCTTCAAAAAACAGCAAGGATTGATTGACTTTCTTTTTCAAAACCACTATAAAATTTTTTGCAATTTTGGGAGATCGTCCAGCGGCAGGACTACGGACTCTGACTCCGTCAACCTAGGTTCGAATCCTAGTCTCCCAGCCAAAGAAAATCAAAGGGTTTAATCCGAGGATTAAACCCTTTTTTTCTTTTCTGATTCCGGGAATTTGTCCGGTCTATCCTTTCCGGGCAATTCGAGCCCAGGAGTCCTTCAGGGTTACGATCCGGTTAAAAACCGGCCGGTCTTTTGAAAATTCAACCGGTTCCGCGCAAAAATATCCCAGCCGTTCAAATTGATAACGGCTTCCCGGCTCGGCTGAAGCCAGACTCGGTTCCATCCGGCATTCAGACAGAATTTCAAGCGAATCGGGATTCAGATGCTCCGTAAAGTCCGCGCCGCCGGCATCCGGATTTTCCTTGTTGAACAAACGGTCATACAGCCTGACCTCGACCGGAATGCCGTGTTGAGCCGAAACCCAATGCAGGGTTCCCCGTACCTTTCTTCCATCGGCCGTGGCGCCGCCCCGGCTCTCAGGATCATAGACGCAGCGCAGCTCGACAATCTCACCGGCCTCGTTTTTGATCACATTCACGCAGGTGATGTAATATGCATAACGCAGCCGGACTTCCTGGCCGGGCGCCAGCCGGAAGTATTTTTTCGGCGGATCTTCCATGAAGTCCTCCCGCTCGACATAAAGCAAGCGCGAAAAAGGAACCTGCCGGGTTCCCATGGATGGATCCTCGGGATTGTTTACCGCATCGAGCATTTCAACCCGGTCTTCCGGGTAATTTTCGATCACCACTTTAAGCGGATTCAGCACCGCCATGACCCGGGGAGCGATTTTGTTCAGATCTTCGCGAACGCAGTATTCCAGAAGGGCCAGATCCACCACGCTGTCTCGCTTGGCCACCCCGATGCGCTCGCAGAAATTGCGGATCGACTCCGGCGTATAGCCGCGCCTTCTCATTCCGGATATGGTGGGCATTCTCGGGTCATCCCAGCCGTTGACCAGCCCGGACTGGACCAGTTTGAGCAGCTTTCGCTTGCTCATGATGGTGTAGCTGAGGTTCAGGCGGGCAAATTCGATCTGCTGCGGATGGCAGGGCATATCGAGCTGGTCCAGAAACCAGTCGTAGAGGGGCCGGTGGTCCTCAAACTCCAGGGTGCAAATGGAATGTGTAATGCCTTCAAGGGCGTCGGAGATGCAATGGGCGTAATCATACATCGGGTAGATGCACCAGCGATCCCCGGTTCGATGGTGGGCTTCATGCTTGATGCGGAAGATCACCGGGTCGCGCAGGTTCAGATTCGCGGAAGCCATGTCGATCCTGGCGCGAAGCACACACGCGCCTTCTTCGATCTCACCGGCGCGCATACGCTCGAAAAGCGCCAGGTTCTCCTCCACCGGCCGGTTTCGAAAAGGGCTGTCTTTTCCGGGCTCCGTCAAAGTTCCCCGGTATTCCCGAATCTGATCCGGACTCAGGCTGCAGACATAGGCTTTTGAAGCCTTGATCAGATCCACGGCGTATTCATGGAATTTTTCAAAGTAATCGGAAGCATAGTACAGCCGGTCTTCCCAGTCGAACCCCAGCCAGCGCACATCAGTTTCAATGGATTCGACATACTCCGTATCTTCCTTGCTCGGGTTCGTGTCATCGAAACGCAGGTTGCAGGTTCCGTTATAATCGGCGGCCAGACCAAAATTCAGGCAGATCGACTTGGCATGTCCGATATGCAGATATCCGTTGGGCTCCGGAGGAAAGCGCGTGGCCACACGGCCCTTGTGGCGGTTGTTTTTTAAATCCTCATCGATGATGTTGCGAATGAAATTCGAAGGCATGCTCGTCTCGGGATTCTTCATGGCCCTAACCTTCCTGCGCTGATTAAAAAGTGTTTCCGTGTGACATTAATTTTAATTTCAATGAATTGCACTGCTATTTATCACAGCATCGCAATTCGTGTAAACGGAATTCAGACTTTGTCTAACAGCCCCTTTAAAATACGATGCCCGCATAGCCCACAAAATTGCTGCTCGGCCGTACGTCGTTGCTCGTGGCATAGGACACGAGTTCGGGCCGAACCGCACCCATCCGCCGCCCGGCTTCGATCGCGGCCGCGGCCGCTCCGGAACAGCAGGCGTTTTGGCTTGACAGGGCCTCGGCGATGACCTGCCGGGCATCAAGCTGAAGCATGCGATCAATCACCCGGCGATCATTCTGTTCGACCCACTGCACGGCCTTCGGGCCGGTCCCGTGGCCGGCAAATCCGTAATGGGCACCGTAATGGGTCAGATCCGTCGAACCGATCACCTTTATTTTCCGGCCCAGATGTTTCGCCTGATCAACGACGGTCCGGGCGACTTCCAGGGTTTGTTCCGCTGGCGGAACTCCCAGGGGAAGTATTCGAGTCTGGCTGAAAAAATATTTGATGAACGGAAGCTGGAGCTCGATGGTGTTGTCCATCGTGAAATTCGACGCCGTCTCTCGAATGAATGAAAATTTTGCGGCAATCGATTCGGCAAGTTCTTCGTCGATGTCCAGCGCGCCGAAGGGGGTTTCCCAGGCGCCGGCTCCCATCATGTATCTGGCAGATTGCACATGAAGGTGCATGCCGAAGACAACGATCACATCGACATCTGCCTCTTGAAGCCGCCGGATCGTGTTGCAGGCGATTTTTCCTGAAAAATCCCATCCGGCATGGGGGACAATCGCGCCGACATGGGTTCGGTCATCCGGGGTCCAGGGCATGGCCCTGAGATATGTTTGAATTCTTTTTTCGCAGGTTCCGGGGTCCGCTGGGTACCAGGTTCCCGCAAACATCGCCTTTCTGATCATAAGCGCCTCCCTTTGTGGAATTGAGAAAATTCCGTCGTGCATATTTCAGAAAAAAACAATCTTGCTTCGACTTTTGAAAAAGCCTTTCAGATGGGGGACACTGCGCCAAATAAAAAAGCCCGCCTTTGCGGCGGGCTTTTATTGTCAGGCTGGAATAAACCGATTCGAATCGAACTAGAAGCTCAAAGACAGCTGCGCGCCGAGTTCGAAAGGATTCTCATCATCAGGAGAATCCAGCGTGGTGGAGTCGCCGGCAAACAGGTAGGCGCCAACGAGATCCAGCTTCAGGCCGTCCATCAGTTTGTAGGTCGCTACCAGGTCAATTTCGGTTCCCAGTTCTTCGTCAAGGTCGTCATCCAATGCTTCAGCCAGTTCGGCATACCAGACATCCAGTTTGAAGCTCAGATCGTCCGTGGCCTTGAAGTCCGCGCCAATGTTGAAAGCCATGATATTGGTAAGCTGGCTGTAACCGCCGGCATTTCTGGAATTGTTGTTGGAGTAGCCTGTCGCGTTGTCGAAAATGCCGCCGCCCATGATCTCAGCCCAGTGATAGTCCTGGCCCTGAAGCGGGGCGAAAAATTCAATGTCTTCTTCATCTTCATCCTGGCCATTGAGATAGAAGGCCTGGCCGTGAAGGGCGAAAGCATCAAAATTGGCTTTAGCGCCGATCGCCAGCATCCATGCCTTGATATCGGCATCTTCGCCGTCCTGGAAATCAATGGAACCGAACTCGTAGATGCCGGTCAGCCACAGGGAGATGATATCAAAATTCAGGTCAAGGTCAAATCCGGCGCAGAACATCTGGAGCTCTTCAAAATTAAGCCGGTCTGCTGATGTGATGCCAGGATAGTAGGGCCAGCTGTAAGCATTCGCGCCCAGACTTGCGTCATCTGAAAAGGCGTACACGAGGATCGGCTGAATCGAACCGGCATCGCCGAAGGAAAACTTGGGAGCAATGCCGACGTAATCGATGTCGTAATCATTCTGATCGTCATCTACGTAATCGGCATCGTCAATACCGCCTTCATAAGCCTTGATCCAGAAAATGGGCAGTTCAAAGGCTTCGGCCTTGTAGGTGAAAATCGCGCCGGCGAAATCATCGTTGAACAGGAAACCGCGGGCCAGTTTGTAAGCCTGCACGCCGATCTTGGTATTCACGGATCCGAGGTTGAAATCGATATAGGAGTTTTTGACTTCTACATTGACACCGTCCGCGCCGATGTCGCCGTAAGAACTTCTGCTACCCCAAGCCGTATCGAATTCAAACTTGTTGACGAACTTGAAGTTTTCATTGAAGATCGCCGTGTAGTACAGCCGGGTCCGGGTGTCCACCAGCGTCGTATCATAGTCGCCCTCGTCGTTGCCCCCGAAGTTCTGCTGGGTATAAGCGCGGGTGCGCCAATAACCGCCGAAAACGCTCTCAATGGCCATTGCCGGCACGGTGAATGCGATCACCAGCACAACGGCAAGACCTAACACCGCAAATTTTTTCATCTTTTTTTCCTCCTTAAAGGCTAAGTTAAAACCGCTTTCCAGCCAGACCGCCTGTTTAACCGCTTTCACAGGCCATAATATTGAATCCTACTAACAAATAAAAAAGGTTCAAGTCAAGCAATTTCTTCAAACACGAAAAAAAATCAGCCGGACTTGAAAAACAGGTTTTGAAATAAATCTTTTCATATGATTTTCATCATGATAATGAAAAAATTTCAGCCGAAATGCCGGCCGATTTTCAAAGCACTCTATACACAGGAGAAAATTCAATTGAATTCCATTTCATATCTTCTGCGGCTCATCTTCCCCGTTTTGCTGTTGTGGGGTTTTTTTTGCGGCTCTGCCTCGGGCGAGCCCGCCAAACGGATTCTGGTTCTGCCGCTTTCCATGAATTCGGCCGAAGATCTGACCTTTCTGCAGCGGGGCATAGCGGACATGCTTTCCACGCGCCTGACCTTTGAAGACAGCGTAACGGTTCTGGACCGGGAAACCGCCTCAAAGGCGGTCGAGGGGCTTTCCGGCCCCGTGAATCTGCAGACCGCCGTTGATCTGGGTCAAAAGGCATCGGCCGATTACGTCGTCTACGGCAGCGTGACGGTTTTCGGCGAGGCCATCAGTACCGATGCGCGGTTTGCGGAAACAGCCGGGCAAAAGGATCTGGTCACCTTCAGCCAGGCGGGGACCAGCCCCAGCGATGCAATCTCCCATATCAACCAGTTTGCCGCCCAGGTCAACGAAACGGTGTTCGGACGCAAAGCCAGCGTTTACCAGCCCCCGGCGGCACAGGCGCCCCAGGGGACGGACAGCCGCATGCACCCGGATGTGCTCTGGAGCCAGGAGCAGGGAACCATCGAGTCGGGTGCGTTTTTCGCCGGGGAAAAGCCCCTTATGGGAAAAATCTGGCGCAGCCACGCCTTTAACAATGTTATTTCAGGAATGGCCATCGGGGATGTGACCGGAGACGGCCAGAACGAAACCGTTTTCATGGCCGACCAGACCCTTTTCGTTTACCGGCTTTCCGGGGGAAAATTTGCCAAGGTTGCTGAGCTTCCGTTCAAGGGAGAGCAGCATTTCCTCGGCGTGGATGTTGCCGACATCAACCACAACCAAAAGGCGGAAATATTCATCACCCGGTATTCCACGCGGACGACCCGCCTCAATTCCTTTGTGCTCGAATGGAGCAAGAACTCCCTTGCAAAAATCGCGGACAACCAGGGATGGTATTTCCGGGTTACGACCGTTCCGGATCGCGGGCCCGTGCTCTTCGGTCAGAAGCGTGGCATGTCTGATGTTTTCCAGCCCGGCATCTATGAACTCGAATACCGCCAGGGAAGTTATGTCGAGCTTGACCGGGCGCCGGTTCCCAGAAACGTTTCCGTTTACGGATTTGCCCTGGGCGATGCGCTGAATTCCGGCCGCATGGCGGCGGCATCCTTTACCAGGGACGACCTGATTCGAATCTTCGACAATGCCGGAGAGGATCAATGGACCAGTGCTGAAGCCTACGGCGGCAGCATGGCTTACATCGATACAAGAAATGCCTCAAGCGGATCGATCGGCGCCTACAAGGAGTTTGAGCGAACCTACCTCTCTCCCCGGCTTTTTATCCATGATGTGGACGGAGACGGCAAAAACGAGGTGATCGCGGTCAAAAACAAGGAGGCTATCGGCCGGCTGCTGTCCCGCATCCGGGTATTTCAGGCCGGCCACATCGAGTGCATGGAATGGAATGAACTGGGCATGCGCCTTAAATGGAAGACCCAGGAAGCGCCCGGGTATATCAGCGATTACGCCATCGCGGATATGGACAACGACGGTAAGCCGGAGCTCGTTTTTGCAGTGGTTTCAAAAACGGGAACCGCGTTGACGGATTCCCGAAGCTTTATCGCATCGCAGCAGTTTCAGCCGGCTCAGCCGAATTCAGACACCCAGTAAATCACCATTAAATTCGATGCGCGCCGATGCTTTCAGCATTTCCGGGCTGAGTCTGAAAATGCAGTCCAGCAGGCGCGCCTTGAAGATTCCGGGGCCTTCATGGCCTTGAAGCTGTTCATACGCCATCTCACCGGCAACGCCCATACAGACAATTCCCGCCGCTGCCGCGATCCACGGATCCTCGACCGCGCCGAGACAGGTTCCCACCAGAGAGGTCGTCATGCATCCGGCGCCGGTAATCTGAGACAGCATTTCATGGCCGTTGCGGATTACGCAAATCCGTTTTTTGAACGCCACAAAATCAGTTTTACCGGTAATGGCGACCACGCAGTCAAGTTTTTCGGAAAGGGTTTGCGCCACTGTCTCGGCGTCTTCCAGACTGGCCGTTGAGTCCACCCCCCGGGTTCTGACATCCAGACCTGAGAGGCACTTGATCTCGCTCATATTACCCCGAACAACAACCGGATGCAGAGCGTCTACGAGCTGATGGGCCGTGCGGGTCCGCAGCGAGGTGGCGCCGGCCCCCACCGGATCCAGAACAATCGGAATGTTCAGTTCATTGGCTTTTCTGCCCGCCAGCATCATGGATTCAACAGTTCGCGCGTTCAGGGTGCCGATATTCAGGACCAGGGCCGAGGCCATGGAAACCATTTCTTCAACCTCTCCCGCGTCGTCGGCCATCACCGGCGATCCGCCCAGAGCGATCACGGCGTTGGCGCAGCCGTTCACGGTAACGTAATTGGTAATGTGATGAATCAGAGGCGTATTATGGCGCACGCAGGCCAGGGCACGACAAATGGCTTCGGCCGGGTTCTCACAGCCGCCGCTCAGATTGTGGGTCGTATTCATTCAAGGTATCCCGCTTTTTGATAAAGTTCATAGAAATGGTGTACCGGCCCGACGCCTTTTCCGATGGAAAGCCCGTGAGCGATGGCGACGGTGATGTAGGATTTGGCTTTTTCCACGGCCAGCGCAATCCCGTCGCCCCTGGCCAGATTGGATGCGATGGCCGACGACAGGGTGCAGCCGGTTCCATGCGTATTTTGCGTTTGAAGCCTTTGAACTGCAAAACGTTGAAATCGGGTTCCGTCAAAAAGAATATCGATGGCCGCATCGTCCAGGTGACCTCCTTTGATCAGCACCTGCCGGGGTCCCATGGAAAATATTTTTCGAGCTGCCGTTTCCATGTCCTGAGTATTCCGAATCTGGATGCCGGAGATCGCCTCGGCCTCGGGAATGTTCGGCGTAACCAGGGTCGCCAGAGGAATCAGGCGTCCGATCAGGGCGTCTATTGCCGACGGATCGAGCAGATGGTATCCGCTTTTGGACACCATGACCGGATCCAGAACCACAATTTGAGAATCGTATTTTTTCAGGCCTTCGGCAATGGCCTCGATGGTTTCAATCCGGGAAGCCATTCCGATTTTGACGGCATCCACCCGGATATCCTCGAAAACAGCCTCGATCTGTCTGAGAATCATTTCCGGCAGAATATCCTGAACGGCCGATACCCCCTGCGTGTTCTGCGCGGTCACGGCCGTGATCACGCTCATGCCGAACACGCCGTGGGCGGAAAAAGTTTTAAGGTCGGCCTGAATTCCGGCGCCGCCGCTGCTGTCCGATCCCGCGATGGTCAATGCGTTTTTCATGATATATCGCCTTCCTGGAAATAATCGCCGCGCCGCTAAACGATGCGCTTGAAGGATCTTTCAATGGATGTGAGATCCCAGCTGATCCATGTAGGCCGTCCGTGAGGGCAGTGAGCCGGCATTTTACAGTCGTCCAGCTGCCGGAGCAGCATCCGCGCCTCTTCATCATTCAGCCGCTGCCCGGCCCTGATGGCGCCGTGACATGCCATGGATGCCAGGAAACGGTCCTGAAACGAAGCGAGATCGGCCGAAATACCGAGGGTGGACATGGTTTCGGCCAGTTCGACAATCAAAGGCTGAATTTCATTCGGACCGAGAAACGGGGGAACAGCCGAAACCACATAGGTCGTGCCGCCGAAGGCCTCTATTTCTATTCCCCTGGATCGCAGTTCAGGTATCAGCTTTTCGATTGAAGCGGCCTGGCGATACCCCAGATCAAGGGTCTCGGGAATGAGAAGCTTCTGGGAAGGTCCGGTGTCCCTGGCCTGCAGTTTTTCAAACAATATCCGTTCATGGGCCGCGTGCTGGTCGATGAGAATCAGTTCATCGCCGGCTTCGCAGAGAATGTAGGTATCGAAAAGCCGTCCGATAATGCGAAGATCTTCGAAGCGCTTCTTCGGCCATAGTCCGGGGAAAGATAGATCGGAAGCGAATGCCGTCGGGAAATCGGTCTCAAAAAGTTTCGGCGCGGATTCGCTCGGTCGATATGCAGGGGCGGTTTCCATGACCGCCGGATCAGGCCGGGACGAAACCGCAGGACTTTTCCAGCCAGTTCCATCCCTGGCTTGCAGGGATTCGGAAACCGCCCGGGCAACCGATTGGTGGACGATCTCCTGAGCTGCAAACCGTACCTCGTTCTTGGTGGGATGCACATTGACATCCACCCGATCGCAGGGGACGCGGACAAATAATACGGCGGCCGGAAACCTCCCCTTGAGCAGCCTTCCCCGGAAACCTTCCAGCAGGGCATGCCGGATCATGCGGTCATGAACCCTGCGGCCGTTGACGTAAATAAAGATGGCGTCCGGGGTGCTTCGGGCGAGGCCCGGCGACGAGATCCATCCGGAAAAGCGGAATCGATCCTCTTCCAGCTGAACCGGAATCAGCCCATCGCCCAGGGCGTTTCCCAGCACGTCAGCAATACGGTCCTGCGCGGATGCGGAAACCCAGTTTTTGATGAGCTTTCCATTGTGGGAGAGCTGGAAATGAACCTCGGGCCAGCCCAGGGCGATGCCCGCGACGGTATCGGCAATATGGGCCATTTCCGTGGCTGTGGTTTTGAGAAATTTTCGACGTGCCGGAACATTGTAAAACAGATTGCGGACGGAGATCAGCGTACCCGGCGCCGCGCCGACCTCGGCAACAGACTGAATCCTTCCGCCATGAATCTCGATCCGGGTGCCGGTTTCCCTGCTTTTGTGCCGGGTGGTCAGGGTAAACCTGGAGACGGCGGCAATGCTCGGCAGGGCCTCTCCGCGAAAGCCGAGGGTTTTGATGGAAAAAAGATCCGCTTCGGTTTGAAGCTTGCTGGTAGCATAGCGCTCGATGCAAAGCAGTGCATCGTCGGGCTGCATGCCCGTCCCGTTGTCGGATATCTCAATCAGAGACCGGCCGCCCTTTTCCACGCCAACAACGATCCTTGAGCTTTCGGCGTCCAGAGCGTTTTCAACCAGCTCCTTGACCACGGAAGCCGGGCGTTCAACGACCTCGCCGGCGGCAATTTTGTTGGAAACCATTTCCGGCAGAATTTTAATTGCGGTCACGCCCGACCCCGTTTTGCATGTTAGGATTGTTCCTCGGTGAAAAAACGGATCAGGAATTCTGAATCCTTTGGACTCAGACCAAACTGAAGGCTCGCTTTTTCAACCAGGGTATTGAGGTTTTCCTTGGGATTTGCTTCGCGCAGTTCGCTGATCCATTTGATGGCTTTTCTCATGTCTTCGCCTTGCGGTTTTTTCATGTCAATCTCCTAAAGTGTTGGTTTTTTTTCGTGAAAATCACTGGCTTGTTCAAAATTATACCCTACTTTAAGAAGGGTGTCTTCGTCAAAATGCCTCGACGCAAGCTGCAGCCCGATGGGCAGCCCTTTTGAAGAGAATCCGCAGGGAACCGACATGCCGGGAATGCCGGCAAGGTTGGCGGGAATGGTGAAAATGTCGGAGAGATACATGGTCAGCGGGTCGTCGATGTTTTCTCCGATTTTAAACGCCGGAGTCGGCGCAACCGGCGACAGGAGCACATGGCAGGTTTCAAAAGCCTTCTTGAAATCTTCCATGATCAGGGTGCGAACCTGGGAAGCCTTTCCGTAATAGGCGTCGTAGTAACCGGCCGACAGCGCATAGGTTCCCAGGATGATCCGGCGCTTGACCTCGGCGCCGAATCCTCTGGACCGAGTGCGGCGGAACATTTCCTGAAGACTGTCCGCAGATCTGTCGCGCACCCCGAAACGCACCCCGTCATACCGGGCCAGATTGGAGCTGGCCTCCGCCGGTGCGATCACATAGTATGCGGCAACCGCATAAGCTGTGTGCGGCAGTGAAACATCCGTAAATCGAGCGCCGAGATCCTTGAGAACGGTTTTGGCATTCTCGACCGCCCGGGCAACGTCCGGGTCCAGGCCCTTGTTCTCATGGTATTCCCTGGGAAGCCCCACGATGATATCGTTCAGGCCGGTTTTGAGATTCCTGGAATAGTCCGGAACCTCCCTGGGAACCGAGGTGGAATCTTTGGAATCATGTCCGGCAATGGCATTCATCAACAAAGCGCAATCCGTCACATCCTTTGTGATGGGTCCGATCTGGTCCAGAGACGAGGCATAAGCCACCAGGCCATAACGGGAAACCCGGCCGTAGGTGGGTTTCATGCCCACCACGCCGCAATGGGAAGCAGGCTGACGGATCGAACCGCCCGTATCCGATCCTAGCGCGCCCAGGCACATATCGGCCGCCACTGCCGCGGCCGACCCGCCGCTGGATCCTCCGGGAACACAGTCCGGATTCCAGGGATTCCGGGTAAGTTTAAACCCTGAGTTCTCGGTGGATGATCCCATGGCGAATTCGTCCATGTTGACCTTCCCCAGAAAGATCGCGCCGGCCTTCTGAAGTTTTTCCGAGACCGTTGCATCGTAGGGCGGAACGTAGTTCTCGAGGATTTTCGAAGCGCAGGTCGTCCGCAAACCCCGGGTGCAGATCAGGTCTTTGACAGCCAGCGGAATGCCGGTCAAAGGCTCTGCATTCCCGCTTTCAATGCGTTTGTCGGCGGCTCTGGCCTGATCCAGGGCTTGTTCCGCAGCAAGGGTCACATAGGCGTCCACCTTGCCTTCGACCGCTTCAATACGCCCCAGCACGGCCCGGGTCAGCTCCAGCGCCGATATCCGCCTTTCCCGCAGAAGCCGGTGGGCTTCGTGAATGGTCAGTTCATAGAGGTTCATCGAGATTCCTTTGTTCATTTATCCGATCACCTTCGGCGTCAGAAAACATCCATCCTCCTGCTCCGGCGCATTGGCCAGCCCGGCCTGCCGGTCCAGATGCGCTTTCGGGACATCATCTCGAAAGGCATTGGTAAGAAAAATTGCATGGGATGTCGGCTTAACGCCCTTTGTGTCCACCTGATTCAAGGTGTCCACGTATTCCAGAATCTTTCCGAGCTGTTCAGAAAAACGGTCGATCTCGACCTCGTCAAATTCGAGATGGGCCAGATTGGCCACATGCAGAACCTCTTCTTTGCTGATTTTCATGAAAACTCCTAGAGCCTGACCAGCATGGTCTGAAATTTATCGTTTTTCAAACGCTCCATGGTTTTTTGCGCTTCTGTCTTGTCTTTGTAGTATCCGACCCGCACCCGGTACCACCGGCCTTTTCCCGCAATATCAATTGCCGTCTGAAAGGACGGATACCCTTTTTTCTGAAGCCGTTTAACCATCTGGTCGGCATCTTCGAAAGTCCTTAAAGATGCCACTTGCACGGTATAGGTCATTCCCGCTGAGGCAATCGAAGGCGCCTGCTGGGCAGGAAACGGTGGCACAGTTGCCAGTGCGGGTTTTTCAACCGCAGCCGGAGGCGGTTCCAGTGCTTTTGAAATCTCAGGCGGCTCAGGTTTCAGGTTATTAGCCTCTACCTGAATCTGAACCGCATCGGGTTTGGGATCCTTGAGTATTTCGTAGAATTTCAATTCCGGGCGCTGAATGGACGCTTCCGGTGCAGCATTAAACAGTTTTTGTTTTCCCCTGTCGACAGCCTCTCTGAGGGATGCCAGTTCCTTTTCCAGTTTTGCAATGTCAAAGCGAACCGGCGCATTTTCCATTCCCACCTGCAGACCGAGCCAGAACATCCACCCCGAAATTCCAAAAACCGCCAGAAACAGACCGGCAACTCCCCTTCTGGTGAGCTGAAGTGAATACCGCTTATGTGTTGATGGCGGCTGGTTTTTTTCAGGCATCGGCGGCATGCCTCTACATCTTTTCCGGCGCTGATACGCCCAGAAGAAAAAGACCGTTTCGCATCACTTTCTGAACAGCGGTTATCAGATACAGACGGCTTTGAGACAGCATCGAGTCCTCGGTCAATACCCGATGTTTGTTATAGTACGCATGAAACAGCGCAGCAAGATCCATCAGATAAAACGTGATGCGATGCGGTTCCAGAAGACTGGCAGCGGATTTCACCACATCCGGATACCGGGCCAGGGCCTTGATCAGCTGAATTTCCTCGAATTCCCGAAGCAGCCGAAGGTCCTGTTGATCCCACGCAGCCTGGGGTAGATCGGATCTTTCGGCGGCATTGCGTTGAATGCTCGAAATTCTGGCGTGCACATACTGCACGTAAAATACCGGATTATCATTGGTTTTCTGTTTGGCCACCTCAAGGTCGAAATCCAGAGGACTTTCGTAATGGCGGGTCAGAAAGATAAATCGCGCGGCATCCTTTCCCACTTCGTTCACGACCTCTCGAAGCGTGACAAATTCTCCGGACCGGGTCGACATGGCCACCGGCTCGCCGGCTCGAAGCAGATTCACCAGATGAACCAGAATCACGTCGAACTGCTCTTTTCGACGGCCCGCGGCAGTAACGGCGGCTTTCATTCTGGGTATATAACCGTGGTGATCGGCGCCCCAGACATCGATGATCCGTTCAAAGCCCCGGTCAAACTTGTCGAGATGATAGGCGATATCAGAGGCAAAATAGGTGGTAATGCCGTTGGTTCTCACCACCACTCTGTCCTTTTCATCCCCGTATTCGCTGGTTTTGAACCACAGAGCACCGTCGTGTTCGTACAGGATTTTTCTGGAGAGCAATTCACCCATGGCCGCCTCGACCTTGCCGCGGTCATACAGGCTCTGCTCGCTGAACCAGTTGTCGAACTCAACCCCGAAAGACTTCAAATCATCCCGTATTCCTTCAAGAATATCGGCAGCCGCATGCCGGGCCGCCCAGCTGGCCGCGTCTTCCTCCTTCATCTTTAACAGGGCGTCCTGGTTACGGTTTCGAATATCGGCGGCAATATCCCGAATGTAGTCGCCCTGATAACAGTCCGCCGGAAATTGAACCGTCTGGCCGAAAAGTTCCCTGTACCTGAGATAGACCGACAGACCCAGAGTTCGAATCTGGCGTCCCGAGTCATTGATATAATACTCTTTTTGAACATCGTAGCCGCAAAAGGAAAGCAGGTTGGCCACCGTATCGCCGACGGCCGCGCCACGCCCGTGGCCGACGTGCAGCGGGCCGGTGGGATTCGCGCTTACAAATTCGACCTGCACTTTACGCCCGTTTCCAAGATTGCGGGCGCCATAGGCATTGCCCTGATCGTGAATGGTTTGTAAAACCGGAAACCATGAATCCGGTCGAATAAAGAAATTGATAAATCCGGGTCCGGCAATTTCCGTTCTCTCCAGTATGCCGTCCAGATCATCCATGTGTTGGACGATTGCCTCGGCGATCTTTTTTGGCGCCATTCTCTGACCGGACGCCGCCACCATGGCAAAATTGGTTGAAAAGTCGCCGAATTGAGCCAGTTTGGGTTCTTCAATTTCAAAAGGGGGAAAATCCGACGTTTGAAGCGCTCCGGCTGCCAGAGCGCAGTGCGCCGCCTCAAGCACAATATCAAGAATTTTTTGCCTCATAGAATGGTGATTCACATTTTATATAGGATTGATGGAGGTTCAGATTTCTTGAGATTCAAACCATAAAAATTTTTATATTTCAAGTCAAGAGAGTTCACCCCGAGAAGAATTCAATTTTCCAACGCCGCAGTCAATTTCTTCAGAAAATCAAAAGCCCGGCTCCATCCGGAGACCGGGCTTTTGATTATTCATTCAAGATTTAATTACTTAAACACTTTTTCGCACAGCTTGTACAGGGTGCCCAGATTTTCGCATACATGCATGCCAGCGGCTTTCATGGCTGCAATTTTGCCCTGAGCGGTTCCGCTGCCGCCGCTGATGATGGCGCCGGCATGGCCCATGCGTCGGCCCGGAGGTGCGGTTACGCCGCAGATGAATCCGATAACCGGCATGTTGATGTTTTTCTTGATGAATGCAGCTGCCTGCTCTTCCGCATCGCCGCCGATCTCGCCCACCATGACAATACCCTTGGTTTCCGGATCTTTCGAGAAAGCATCCAGGCAGTCAATGAAGTTGGTTCCGTTAACCGGGTCGCCGCCCAGACCGATAACTGTAGTCTGGCCCAGTCCGACCTGAGTCAGCTGATGAACTACCTCGTAGGTCAACGTCCCGGAGCGGGAAATAACGCCGATGGGGCCGCCGGGTTTGTGCATGGGGCCCGGCATAATGCCGATCTTACATTCACCCGGAGTGATGATGCCAGGACAGTTGGGGCCGATCAACCGGCATTTTTTGTCCTTGAGATAGTTTTTGACCCTGTACATATCCATGACCGGAATGCCCTCGGTGATGGCGACAATTACTTCAATTCCAGCGTCAGCTGCTTCCATGATGGCGTCCGCTGCAAAGGGGGGCGGAACAAAGATCACGCTGGCATTGGCGCCGGCTTTGGCTCTTGCTTCCGCAACCGTATTGAAAACCGGAACATCGTCCATTTTCTGGCCGCCCTTGCCCGGTGTTACGCCGGCGACAACTTTGGTGCCGTATGCAATGGAAGCACGCGTATGAAACATGCCCTCGCCGCCGGTTATGCCCTGAACCACAAGCTTCGTATTTTTATTGACGAATATGCTCACTTTTATCCTCGCTTTTCTTGTTGGTTTCCGTCTGAAAAATCCTCGAAATGTCCTTCTTGCAGCAAGTTCGTACCAGACATTTCAAATTCCCGGATCATCCTGCGTTCCGAATTAGGCAACCGCCTTTGCGACCTTTTCCGCCGCATCCTGCATGCTGACGGCGTTGATCAGCTGGAGACCGGACTCGGCCAGAATCTTGCGGCCGATTTCCACATTGGTTCCTTCCATACGGATGACGACCGGCACCTTGATTCCGACTAGTTTGGCAGCCTGAACCACGCCCTCCGCCAGTCTGTCGCAACGCAGAATTCCCCCGAATATATTGATCAGAACAGCCTTGACGTTCTTGTCGCTGAGCATAATCTGGAAAGCGTTCTTGATCTGTTCCGCGCTCGCTCCGCCGCCGACGTCCAGGAAGTTGGCGGGATCGGCCCCTGCCAGTTTGATAACGTCCATTGTGGCCATTGCCAGACCGGCGCCGTTCACCATGTTGCCGACGTTGCCGTCGAGTTTGATGTAGTTCAGATCAAACTTGGACGCCTCGACTTCAAGGGGATCTTCCTCGCTGATATCTCTCATTTCCTTGACGTCTTTGTGCCGGAACAGCGCATTGTCATCAAAAGTGACCTTTGAATCGATTGCCAGAACCTTGTCGTCTTCCGTCAGCACCAGCGGGTTGATTTCCACCAGGGAGCAGTCGTATTCCACCAGCAGCTTGTAAAGGCCGGTCAGCATCTGCATGAACTGCTTCTGGCACGCCGCTGGAATGTTGAGCCCGAAAGCGGCCTGGCGGCAATGATATCCCTGAATGCCGATCAGCGGATCCACAAAAACCTTGATAATTTTTTCGGGAGTTGCGGCCGCGACTTCCTCGATGCTCATACCACCGGCTTCGCTGGCCATGATGCAGATCTTGGCATTGGACCGGTCCGGCAAAATGCCCAGATAGAGTTCTTTCCGAATTTTGCAGCCTTCCTCGATCAGGAGGCGTTTGACCAGTTTGCCTTCCGGGCCGGTCTGCTTGGTGACCAGGTTCATGCCCAGAATCTGCTTGATGTATTTCTCGCACTCTTCCCGGTTTTTGGCCAGTTTGACGCCGCCGCCCTTGCCGCGGCCGCCCGCATGAATCTGTGCCTTGACCAGCAGCGGGTATCCGGACAGCGAATCTGCAACCTTCAGCGCTTCTTCAACGGTGAATGCAGGTTTGCCATTGGGCACGGGTACGCCGTATTTTCTAAACAACTCTTTTCCCTGATGCTCATGGATCTTCATGATCTCTGTCTCCTTGTTTTAGTTAACTGAGCTACGCTTTTATCCAAAACTTGATTTATGGTTTGGATGAACGCCCGAATGCTGTTTATATCGCCGGTTAATTCTTTTTCGCAGCAAAATACCCTTACCCGGTGCAACCAACTAATGGCCGGATCTCTCTGCGAAACGTTCAGACGCATTTGGATTGCGGCAAACACGGGCACGCGGACGTTATCGATCGCCGGGTTTGTGCGGCTTTGGAAACGTTCCAAAGCCGCACAAAGATTTATCGGCGTTTATGGCTTCGAATTATCCGATTACCGCCAGAACCGCGTTCTTGGGAACGGAATCGCCCGGGCCGTAGTTGACGGCCTTGATGGTGCCGTCGCACGGGGCGGTCATGGCGTTTTCCATCTTCATGGCTTCGAGAATCAGGACTGTTTCTCCGGTCTTGACCGCATCGCCGACCTTTTTATCGTACCGTACGATCATGCCGGGCATGGGAGCAATAACCGGCGTTCCGTCGACGGCAGCGGGTGCCGGAGCGGCGGCAGCAGCCGGTGCCGCGGCTTTGGGAGCAGCAGCCTTCGGCGCCGCAGCGGGAGCAGCGGCAGCAGCCGGTCTGGCAGCGGCATAAGCGATCACGGGAGCGCCGCCGATCTCTTCAACGCCGACTTCAAAGAAATCGTTCTCAACAAACACGTTGAAGGTTCTGAGGGCTTCGCCTTTTTCCGGAATCTTCTTGTCGGGTATTTCCATAACCTTGTTGGACCAGACTTTGGCGCGAAGCGCCTTGTGCTTCAGAGATTCTTCCAGCGTCTTGGCCTTGACTTCCGCAGGCGGTTCCTCCTTGCCGTACTTCCACTTGAGGAACTTTCTTCCGGTAACCGGATAGATGGCATAGAGAATCACATCATCAATGTCCTTGGCCAGATCGCCGATTTCGGCTTTGGCCTTTTCCAGTTCGGGATCAATGATTTCCGCCGGCCGTCCGGTAAAGGGCTTTTCTCCTCGGGGATAACCCTTCAGAGCCTTTTTCTGGACCTCGGGATCAATCGGGGTGGCGGTCTTTCCGTAGAGGCCGAAGATCAGGTCTTTCACCTGGTCGGTGATTCTCGTGTAGCGTTCATCCTTGGTGTCGAACAGAACGTTGTTAACCGCCTGAATGCCGACGATCTGGCTGGTCGGCGTGACCAGGGGCACGGAACCCAGTTCTCTGCGGACTCTGGGCAGTTCATGGTACACGTCGTCGATTCTGTCCAGAGCGTCCATGGCGCGCAGCTGGTTGACCAGGTTGGATACCATTCCGCCCGGGGTCTGGTGCAGCAGAACGCCGATATCGATGGTGGCCAGTTTGGTGTCGTCGAGCAGGTGCATGTACTTGGGTACGATGTCTCTTTCAAGGATTTCGTCGATCGCAACCAGTTTGCGGATGTCAAAACCAGTGTCGCGGTTCGTGCCCAGCAGGGTCATGACCAGCGGTTCGATGGCCGGGTGGGAGGTTCTTCCGGCATACGGGGCCATACAGGTGTCGACGATGTCCGCACCGGCTTCGATGGCCTTGAGCTGGGCCATCTCGGACATGCCCGAGGTGGTGTGGCTGTGCAGATGGATCGGGGCCTTGACCGTTTCCTTGAGTTTCTTGACCAAGATATAGGCATCGTAAGGCGCAATCAGACCGGCCATATCCTTGATGCAGATGGTGTCTGCGCCGAGGGCTTCCAGCTCTTTGGCCTTTTTGACGTAATAGTCGAGGTTGTAAACCTCTCCGCCCATTCTCGGCTCGGTCAGCGAGTAGCAGATAACGCCCTGGAAATGTTTCTTGTATTGTTTGATGACCGGGACAACGGCTTCAAAATTCCGGTAATCGTTGAGGGCGTCAAAGGTTCTGAAGATGTCCATGCCGTTTTCACAGGCTCTTTCCACAAAGGCCTTGGCAACGTCATCGGCATAGTTTCTGTAGCCGACCAGGTTCTGGCCCCGCAGCAGCATGGAGAAAGGGGTCTTCTTGACGTATTTCTTCAGTGTGCGGATTCTCTGCCACGGATCCTCGTTCAGATACCGGTGGGTGGTGTCGAAGGTGGCGCCGCCCCACGTTTCCATGGCCCAGTAGCCGATCTCGTCCATCATTTCCGCAACCGGAATCATGTCCTCGGTACGGCCGCGGGTTCCGAACAGGGACTGATGACCATCCCGGAAGGTCAGGTCTTCAATCTTGATCGGGTTTTTCGCCTTCGGTCTGTCTGCGTCGTAATTTATCTTGGTGAATTCAACTGTCATCTTACGGTCTCCTCTCAGAAAGAAGTGTTATAATATCTATCAATTTGTTTTATCCTGTTCCGCTCGCGACATGGCCTATCTGAATTTAGATCCCACATAGGTTCTAAACTGCATGAGGTTGCGCATCTGCATCATTGCCTGGCGAGCGCTCACGCCCCAGAGCTTGACCGATTCCTGAGGCTTCGGCATGGCTGCTCCGGCCTGCGCGGCAGCGAGCTCTTCCTGGGTTTTTATGTAGCCGAACACCGCGGATATAGCGGCGGCTAGCTTCTTTTTATCTTCCATTTGGCCTCCGTATGAATTGTATAATTTGTTTCATCGCTCAGGCTGCCTGAGCCTCGACGCGTTTCCTCCTCACCGCGTTGCCGCTGATGCGGCAACCATCCGGATTACAGAGGAACGTTGCCGTGTTTCTTCGGAGGTCTGATTTCACGCTTGCTGCACAGAATTTCCAGAGCCTCGATCAGTCTGGGCCTTGTCTGCGCGGGCTCGATGACCGCATCAATAAAACCTCTTTCAGCAGCGCGGTAGGGATTGGCAAACAGGCCATCGTATTGCGCGATGCACTCCTCGCGTTTTTTCTTCTTGTCTTCCGCAGCCGCAATTTCCTTTCGATAGATAATATTGGCGGCACCGGCTGAACCCATAACGGCGATCTCGGCCGTCGGCCAGGCAAGCGCAAAGTCGTTGCCCAGATCCCTGGCGCACATGGCCAGATAGGATCCGCCATAGTCCTTGCGGGTCACCAGAAGCAGCTTGGGCACCGTGGCTTCTGAATAAACCCAGAGCAGCTTGGCGCCGTGACGGATAATGCCGCCCCACTCCTGGTTGGTTCCGGGCAGGTAACCGGGAACGTCGGCGATGGTCAGCATCGGCACATTGAAGGCATCGCAGAAGCGGATAAACCGGGAGGCCTTGTCCGATGCGTCGATGTCGAGGCATCCCGCCAGAACCTTCGGCTGGTTGGCGATAATGCCGATGCTTCTGCCGTTGAGCCGGGCAAAGCCCACGAGGATGTTGGGAGCATAGTATTGGTGAGGCTCAAAGAATTCCCCGTTGTCCACGATCGCAGCAATCACCTGCTTCATGTCGTATGACTGGTTGGGGCTGTCCGGAATGATGTCGTTAAGCTCCGGAGCGATTCGCTTGGGATCATCGCCCATATCGACAATTGGAGGATCTTCCATGTTATTGGGCGGCAGATAGGAAAGCATCTTTTTCATCTGATCGATGCAATCCTGGTCGTTTTCACAGGCAAAATGAGCGTTGCCGCTCTTTTCGTTGTGCGCCATGGCACCGCCGAGATCTTCCTGGGTCACTTCCTCGCCCAGAACCGCCAGAATGACCTGGGGTCCGGTGATGAACATGAAGCTGGTGTTCTTGACCATGAAAATCCAGTCCGTCATGGCCGGAGAATAAACGGCGCCGCCTGCGGTCGGACCCATGATGGCTGAAAGCTGGGGAATCACGCCGGACGCCAGCGCGTTTCTGTAAAAAATCTGGCCGTAACCGGACAGGGCGTCAACGGCCTCCTGAATTCTCGCGCCGCCGGAGTCGTTCATTCCGACAAAAGGAACTCCCGCCTTCATGGCCAGGTCCATGGCCTTGCATATCTTCTTGGCATGCATTTCACCCAGACTTCCGGCCGTGGCCGTAAAATCCTGGGCAAAGGCAAATACCGGACGGCCCTCGACAAACCCGTAGCCGGTGATAACGCCGTCCGCCGGAATTTCGACCTTGTCCATGCCGAAATTGACGCAGCGGTGCTTGACGAACATGTCCAGTTCCCTGAATGTGCCAGGGTCGAAAAGATAGTCCAGCCGTTCACGGGCGGTCAGTCTCCCGCTTGCCTTATGTTTTGCGACGGCTTTCTCGCCACCCATCTGCAGGATCTTTTGTTCAAGCTTCTTCAGATCCTTGATTTTATCTTGCACAATACCCATCATCCAGTTCCTTTCATCTCCAGGTTAACCATTAATATTAAAGGCAGATATTCCCCATGTTTGGCTTTGTCTTGGCGAAAGCATCCTCTTTTCGGAAATAAATGGCATAGGATCCGGGCCGGTCGGCAAAAACGGCAGGACAATACTCGCATCGCCATGCGACGCCCCTGGTTCCAAAAAGGTCCCCTGCCTTTTCGACAAAGGTGTAAGGGAACAGCCAAATTCAAGCAGGATTTTACTCGGCACAAACAACCTCTCTTTAAAGGAGGGTTAAAAAATTAAGATTTCAGAAATATTAAACTCATATTTGCTTGTCAAGGGAAAAAAGCAGCTTGTATGCCGCATAAGTGGGCGCGGTCTCCCCGTGCTCGACCTCCCTTGAAATTTTCGGCAGCATTTTCTGAATTTCAGCATTGCCGTAAAATCGTTCATGCAGCCCTTCTTCAATCAAAAACCACATCCAGTCCAGGGCCTGCTTTCTTCGCTTTTCCTCAAGCTCCCCGGATTTTGTTAAAATTTCCCGATGTCTGAGAACCTCCTGCCAGATTTCTTCGATTCCAAAACTGCTTTCCTCCAGAGAGCTGCAAATCCGCACCACAGGACTCCAATTGGGAGAAGCGGGGCTGAGCAGCTTGATGGCCGACTCATACTGGCGTCTGGCCATCTTGGCCTTCTCGAGATTAATGCCGTCCGCCTTGTTCACCACAATGGCATCGGCCATCTCGAGCACCCCTTTTTTGATTCCCTGGAGCTCGTCGCCAGCTCCGGCAAGCATCAGCACCAGAAAAAAATCAACCATGGAGGCCGCAGCCGTCTCCGACTGTCCGACCCCCACGGTTTCAACGATTATCACGTCATAGCCGGCCGCTTCGCACACCATCATGGTTTCCCTGGTTTTTCGGGCAACGCCGCCCAGGGTGGACCCTGCCGGGGAAGGCCGGATATAGGCCTTCTCCGCGGCAGAGAGTTTTTCCATGCGAGTCTTGTCCGCCAGTATGCTTCCGCCACTCCGTTTGCTGCTCGGATCAATGGCCAGCACAGCCACGGAATGGCCTTTGCCCACCAGCAATGTGCCAAGGCCCTCTATGAACGTACTTTTCCCGGCGCCGGGCACCCCAGTAACGCCAAGGCGAACTGCCTTCCCCGTGTTGGGAAGCAAAAGGTCGATAATCTTTCTCGCCAGCTCCTGATGCTCATGAAGCGAACTCTCGATAAGCGTTATGGTTTTGGCGATGGTTCTCTTATCTCGCTGCAGTACGCCCTGCACATACTCTTGAGGATCCCGGGATAGCATTTTACTTTTTCTCCAATGCGTTCAAAACCTTGTTTGCTGCATCCGTAATAATGGTGCCAGGGCCGAACACTCCGGCGCATCCTGAATCATACAGGAACTGATAGTCTTTGGGCGGAATAACGCCACCGCAAACCACCTTGATTTCAGGAGAGCCCAGCTTCTTGAGGTTCTGAATCAGGGCCGGAACCAGGGTCTTGTGGCCCGCTGCCAGACTGGATGCGCCGACGACGTGAACGTCGTTTTCGACAGCCATCTGAGCGGCTTCTTCGGGCGTCTGGAACATCGGGCTGATATCGACGTCAAATCCCAGATCGGCAAACGCCGTTGCAACGACTTTCACACCGCGGTCATGGCCGTCCTGCCCCATCTTGGTCATCAGGATTCTCGGACGACGGCCTTCGCGCTTTGCAAAGTCCGCGGTGCGTTTTCTCAGGGCCTCGAAAATCTCATTGCCGGCATATTCAGCGGCATAGGCGCCGGAAATGCACTGGGTGGTGGCCACGTAACGGCCGAAGACTTTCTCCATGGCATCGGAAACCTCGCCGATGGTCGCGCGGGCGCGGATGGCGTCAATAGTAGCCGCCAGCAGGTTTCCTCCGGATTCAGCGGCTTTGGTAACGGCACCGAGAAGCTGCTTGACCTTGGCGTTGTCGCGTTTGGCCTTGAGATTCTTGATGGAAGCGATCTGCTCGTCGCGAACCGCATCGGAAACTTCCAGCAGATTCTCGGGAGGCGGTTCCTGAATGCGGTACTTGTTCACGCCCACGATGACATCCAGGCCCTGATCGATTCTGGCCTGCTTGCGGGCTGCGGCTTCCTCGATTCTCATCTTGGGCATGCCGGTGGGAATGGCCTTGGCCATGCCGCCCAGCCCTTCGATCTCTTTGATGATCTTGCGGGCTTCTTCGATGATCTGAGCCGTCAGGAATTCCACATAGTAGGAGCCTCCCAGCGGATCGGCCACGCGGCAGACCTGGGATTCTTCCTGAATGATGATCTGGGTGTTTCTCGCGATGCGCGCCGAGAAATCCGACGGCAGACTGATGGCCTCATCCAGGGAGTTGGTGTGCAGGGACTGGGTTCCGCCCAGAACCGCGGACAGGGCCTCGAGGGTGGTCCGAATCACGTTGTTGTACGGATCCTGCTCGGTCAGACTCCAGCCGGAGGTCTGCACGTGGGTGCGCAGCATCAAGGACTTGTCGTTCTTCGGTTTGAACTGGCTGATCAGTTCATGCCACAGAAACCGGGCAGCCCGAAGCATGGCGATTTCCATGAAGAAGTTCATGCCCACGCCAAAGAAGAAGGACAGACGCGGTGCAAACACATCGATGTCCATGCCGGCTTTCAGAGCGGCCCGGACATATTCCACACCGTCGGCCAGAGTGAAGGCGGTCTGCAGCACGCAGTTGGCGCCGGCTTCCATGATGTGGTAACCGCTGATGCTCACCGTATTGAATTTCGGCATATTCTTGGAGCAGTACTCGATGATGTCGGCCACGATCCGCATGGAGGGATCCGGCGGATAAATGTAGGTGTTCCGGGTGAGGTACTCCTTGAGAATGTCGTTCTGAATGGTGCCGGTCAGCTGTTCCTGCTTCACGCCCTGTTCCTCGGCCGCGATGATGTAGCCGGCCATGATCGGCAGAACCGCGCCGTTCATGGTCATGGAAACGCTGACCTTGTCCAGGGGAATCTGGTCGAAAAGGATCTTCATGTCCTCAACCGAATCAATGGCCACGCCCGCCTTGCCGACATCGCCGGAAACCCGGGGATGATCCGAATCATATCCGCGGTGGGTAGCCAGGTCGAACGCTACCGAAAGGCCCTGCTGTCCGGCGGCGATGTTTCTCCTGTAAAACGCATTGGAATCTTTTGCGGTGGAGAAACCGGCGTACTGGCGGATCGTCCAGGGACGCTGGGCATACATCGTGGGCTGGGGACCGCGAACGTAGGGGGCAAACCCCGGTAGCGTGTTGACGCTGGGAAGTCCAGCGACGTCTTCAGCCGTATACAGACACTTTACCTTGATGCCCTCAGGGGTCATCCAGTCCAGAACGTCCGGAGATTTTCCTTTGAGACCCTTTGTTGCAGCTGCAATCCATTGCTGTTTCTGAGGATGTTCGGCCATTTTTCTTAGCTCCTTTCTCGCTATTGCTTGTTGCTCCTGATGTTTTTGCATGATGGGCCAACCTGATGACCCGCGAATCCGTTATAAAACCATTAATCTCTCTGGCACAGTTCAACCAGCACGCCGCTGGTGGCTTTGGGATGGAGGAAGGCGATCTTTGCGCCGCCAGCGCCGATTCTGGGTTTCTCATCGATCAGCTTGATCCCTTTGGCCTTGAGTTCCGCCAGGGCTTCTTCGATGTTGTCCACCCGGAAAGCCACATGCTGAATGCCCTCGCCCTTCTTTTCAATGTACTTTGCGATCGGTCCGTCCGGAGCGGTGGATTCCAGAAGTTCGATTTCGCTTTCACCGACCGGGAAAAATGCCGTGGTGACTTTCTGCTCGGCAACGGTTTCAGCCCCTTCAAAGTGCAGGCCCATGACTTCGGTCCAGAAATTCTTCACACCTTCAATCTTGTTGACCGCAACGCCGAGATGATCGATTTTCCTGATTTTCATGTCCTTCTCCTTTCATTCATCCATGGTTTCTGTGACTATCGCTTTATTTTCGTCTGTTCTGGCGGCTCTCTTTCCGATGCCGGCCGGTAGTGCGTTTCGATTCATTATTTTTTAAATTTTTGCATTACCCGTTTAAAACCGGGTATGGCGCCGGAAATCACGGCATCTTCCACGCAATAGGCGATTCGAAAGTGGCCGGGTCCGCCGAATCCGCTTCCCGGAACAGCCAGAATGCGTTCTTCCTGCAGCGCCTGAATAAATTGGACGTCATCGGAAATGGGCGTTTTCGGAAAAAGATAAAACGCGCCGGCCGGTTTTGAAAATTCATACCCGCAATCGGCCAGCCCCCGGCACAGGAGATCCCGCTTTCCGGCGTACAGGGCAACATCCACGCTTTGCCCCTGAAGTGTGCCAATAACCCGCTGCATCAGGGCCGGCGCATTGACAAATCCCAGAATCCGGTTGGCCAGGGTCATTCCGCCGATCAGATCCTGTTTGAAGGCTGCCCCCGGATTGACGGCAAGATACCCGATACGCTCGCCGGGAATGGAAATATCCTTGGAATAGGAAGTCGCGACAATGCTCTCGGAATAGGCTGCAAAAATGCTGGGAACCAGCTTCCCGTCATAAACGATTTTCCGGTAGGGCTCGTCGGAAATCAGGTAGAGGGTCCGGTTCAACCGGCGGCTCTGGTCCTGAAGCATTTGTCCCAGCTGTTCGATCGTCTCTTTGGAATATACCTGACCGGTGGGGTTGTTCGGCGAGTTGATGAGAACGGCCTTGGTTTTCGGGGTAATCGAATCACGAAGGGCCTGTAGATCCAGGTTGAAATCCGGCAGCGTGGCGACCGTCTTGAGCGATCCCCCGTGGTTTTCCACATAGGCGCCGTATTCGACAAAATAAGGCGCCGGAACCACGACCTCGTCTCCGGCATCCAGAATGGTTTTTAAAATGACGTTAATCGCGCCGGCGGCGCCGCAGGTCATGATCACCTCGTTTTCCGTGATCGCCGCACCCTGTTCCCGGCTCAGATAATCGGCCACCGCCCGACGGACATGAGGATAGCCGGCATTGGGCATATACCCGTGATCCATGCCGCCGGAATGACTCACGGCATCGCGAAGCGCCTTGAAAAATATTTCCGGAGGGCTGAGATTCGGATTTCCCAGACTGAAATCAAACACCTTGTCTGCGCCGTATAGAGCCTTAAGCCGGGCGCCCTCCTCGAACATCTTCCGGATCCAGGAAGACCTGGTCAGCATAACCTGAATCCTTCTTGCCACCGTCATTCAGCAACCTCCGTCACCCAAAAACTCAGCTCATCGCCTTCAGCATAAATTCAGATTTTTATGCCAAAATTTTATTCAAATTGCAACTCCTGCTATTCCCTTTCCACCGACTCAACGGATTGCACTTCGGAAACTTCTTTTTTCAGCATCCGTTCGATTCCAAATTTCAGCGTCATTCGGGAGTGCGGACACCCTGAACAGGCCCCTTTCAGCCGAACCTTCACCACGCCCGCATCCATGCCGACGAACTCCACATCGCCGCCATCAGCCTGAAGCGAAGGGCGGATCCTGTCGATAACCGCCTTGACCCTTTTCTCTACCCCCGCTTGTCCGGTCATTCAACTTCCTTTCTTTGTTTCACGCCGCCTGCTGCTCGGTGATCCGCTCATTGCAAAACTCTTTTCGAAAGGTCTCAAACCCGTTTTCAACGATGGCCTTTCGCATTCGCCGCATCAGATTCAGATAATAGTGAACATTGTGAATCGTATTGAGCCGGTAGGCGAGCAGCTCCCGGCTCAGGTACAAATGCCTCAGGTAGGCCCGGGAATAATTCCGGCAGGTATAACAGTTACAACCGGAATCAATTGGATCTACATCCTGCGCATACCGGGCATTGCAGATGTTGATCGTTCCAAAATCCGTAAACAGCTGTCCGTTTCTGGCATTTCTCGTCGGCATCACGCAGTCGAACATGTCGGCGCCCAGGGCGACCAAGTTCACGATATCCTCGGGAGTGCCCACCCCCATCACGTATCGGGGCTTATGCTCCGGTAAAAGGGGGAGCGTAAAATCAGACATCGCCAGCATCAGCTCCTTGGGTTCTCCAACGCTCAGCCCCCCCAACGCATATCCGCTGAAACCGATGTCAACCAGTTCCGCGGCCGACTGCTCCCGCAGAGATCTGTGCATGCCTCCCTGGACAATGCCGAAAAGAGCGTTTTTTGCATGCAACGTTTTTTCCCACTGCATCTTGGATCTGACCGCCCAGCGGGTGGTCAGATCTGCGGCTTCTCGGGTTTTTTGGGTATCGGCAGGATGCCCGACGCACTGGTCCAGGCACATGATGATGTCGGATCCCAGACTGCCCTGAATTTCGACCGCCTTTTCCGGCGTGAGCAGGTGTCTGGAACCATCTATATGAGACTGGAAGGACGCGCCTTCCTCGTGAATTCTGGCGAGCTTTGAAAGAGAGAAAACCTGAAATCCGCCGCTGTCGGTAAGAATGGGTTTTTCCCAGTGCATGAAACGATGCAGTCCGGAAAACCGCTCTATAACCTCGCATCCCGGCCTCAGGTAGAGATGATATGTGTTGCCGAGAATGATCTGTGCGCCGGCCTCGCAAAGTTCTTCCGGAGACAAAGACTTGACAGAGCCCAGGGTGCCGACAGGCATAAAAACAGGCGTTTCAACAGGCCCGTGCCGGGTATGCATCACCCCGGCTCTTGCACGCGACGCGTTGGATTTTGCCTGAATTATAAAATCGAACATCTTCACCTGTGCGCTGTCTGGAACCTAAGACCCGTTCCACTGAATGAGTGCCTGCGGTAAATCCCGCCCGTCCAATTTTAAATCATGGCGCCGTGGAGACTAAAAGATATACATGGCATCTCCATAGCTGTAAAAACGGTACTGCTTTCTTATCGCCTCCTGATAGGCTTCAAGTACCCGGCAGCGACCCGCAAAAGCCGAAACCAGCATCAGCAGCGTGGACTTCGGCAGGTGGAAGTTGGTGATCATGGCATCCACCACCTTGAAGCGATATCCCGGATATATGAAGAGATCGCAGTAACCGCTTCCGCCGACCAACTGCCCCCGGCCATCGGCGGCGTATTCCAGAGTCCGTACCGAAGTAGTCCCCGCCGCTACGATCCGGGCCCCATCAGCCCTGGCCCGGTTGATGCACCGAGCCGCTGATTCCGAAACACTGTACCATTCGGAATGAATTAAATGCTCACGAATATCTGAAACCCTGACGGGAAAGAAGGTACCATATCCCACATGCAGCGTAATTGCAACTATTTTAACACCCTTGGATTTCAATTTCTCAAGCAGGGATTCCGAAAAATGTAACCCCGCGGTCGGAGCAGCCACAGCGCCCTTGCAGCGGGCGTAAACGGTCTGATAGGAAGTGCGATCATCCCAGCAAGGCTCTTCCCCTCGTCGAATATAGGGAGGAAGAGGCACCCGCCCCACCTTGTCCACCCATTCCTCGAAATCAGCACCCGCCGAAAAACGGACCCTGCAGATGCCATCTACATTATCCAGAATTTCTCCGCAAAGCCTCTGATCAAACTCCAAAATGCTGCCGATGCGGGGACGCTTCGAGGATTTGACGAGACATTTAAAAACAGATTCGCCCTTCTGAGCAATCCGACTCAATCCTTCATGGTAATCCAGAACCAGAATCTCCACCCGGCCGCCGGTCTTTTTGCGTCCGATCAACCGGGCTGGAACCACCCGGGTGTCGTTCACCACCAGCACCTCCGAGCCATCGAACATATCGACCAGATCTTCGAAGCGTCGATGCAAAACATCGCCCGTTTGACGGTCCAAGGTCAGAAGCCTCGAGGCCTCCCGCTTTGAAGCGGGGGTTTGAGCAATCAGGTCCTCGGGCAGGCAATAGTCGTAATCGCCCAGAGAAAACATCAACGCCGCCCCATGTAGACCAGGAGCAACCCGGTTGCCATCAGCACAAAACCGAACTTGCGCAAAAATCCGGTCGGCATCTCAAGCAGCCTTTCTACCAGATCCTTCATCTTTTCCGGAAACGCAAAATACGGCAAACCCTCAACGATCATCACCATACCTATGACACACAAAAAATATTTCATGTCATTGCCCCTTGAATCCTGAGCTTCGTCGGTTCGCTATAGACATTTCAATCCCGAATTGTCAAATCATATTCATTGTCCGAATTTGATTTATCAAGGCCGCCGGATTGTTTGGCCCGGCCTCTCAAACTGCGCCGGTTCCAACCGGTTCAGCCCTTCTCAATACAATCCGCAAGCCGTTGCGGGTACTTGCACCCCATCCGTTTTTGCCGTATACAGAAAATCTTTCGAAATTTTGAGGTTTTGAATTAATTGCTGAGCAGAGGAATTTTGAGTCCGCAATCCACCTTATTCAGGCATACGGTTAAAGAAAGCGCTCGAGCCAGATATGCGCGGCTTAGGCTTTCCCTGCGCGAGGGGCTCGTGGTGATCGTACCACGGGGTTTTGCCAGAGAAAACATTGCGCGATTGATTGAAGAAAAGCGGCCGTGGATCGAAAAGACCGCAAGAAAACTTGAAGCCCTGCACCGGCTTTTTGAATCCGAAAAAACGGAAAGACTTCCAGAAACAATCGACCTGGCAGGAATTAACGAGCATTGGCGAGTCGGCTACCAGAAGACCGGATCTGACCGGGTGGTTGCATTCGAACACGACATGCACTGCCTGAAGCTCTGCGGAAATACCGATCATGAAGCGCTTTGTAAAGAGGTTCTTCGCCGCTGGCTCATACGAAAAGCTTATATGCATTTGGTTCCATGGCTCAATAAGCTTTCTGAGGAAACGGGAACAACTTTTCAAAACGTCACGGTCAGATCCCAGCGGACCCGCTGGGGCAGCTGTTCATGGCGGAAAACGATCAGCCTGAATCTCAGACTCCTGTTCATCCCCGAGCCGCTGGTTCGCCATGTGCTGCTTCACGAGCTGTGCCATCTCGTCCACCTCAACCACTCTTCCCGGTTCTGGGCGCTTGTCCAACGGCATGATCCGGATTTTGCCGTCAAGAACAAAGCGCTTCGCCAGGCATGGGCACATGTTCCCGCCTGGCTGGATTGACCGCCGGCAAAGCGATAAACTCTGTTTCTTTCTGAATGTCCGGTAAATTTACGGAAACGGAATGGAACTGCCCTGAAAAATTAGAACCCCATGAATACCCGCCCAGGACGCCGGTCGATTCGAAGAATGCCTTCCTCCCGGGCCGCTTCAAGGGCCTTGACGTAATCGGGTTTTCTGATGGGCTGCATCAGCTCCCGGATCTCGCGGGATCTGCCGTAAGGCCTGAATTGGGGCATGATGTTCACATAGGTGTCCGGGGATATTTCCTGCGCCACAAAACGCATGATCTCCCGCGTTCCGGCCATGCCGGCAGGCATCAGCAGATGCCTGAGCAGCAGACCGCGCCGGGCGGTTCCGTCTTCCTCGATCTTCAGATCCCCCACCTGGCGGTGCATTTCTTTAACCGCCTGACGGGCGATTTCCGGATAATCCGGTGCGTTGCAGAGACGCCCGGCCACCTCTGAATCCCAGAATTTGAAATCCGGCATGTAGATATCGATCAGCCCATCGAGCAGCCTGAGAATCTCGAGGCTTTCATAGCCGCTGGAATTGTAGACCAGCGGAATGCAAAGCCCTCTTTGGACGGCGATCTCCAGTGCGGACAGAATCGGTGAAAGCACATGGGTCGGGGTGATGAAATGGATGTTCGGGCATCCGCCCTCCTGAAGAATCATCATGATGTCTGCCAGTTCCGAATCAGAAACTTCCCGGCCGCATCCCTCGTGACTTAATTCGTAATTCTGGCAGAAAATGCAAAGCAGGTTGCAGTATGTGAAAAAAAATGCGCCGGAACCGTTTTTCCCCACCAGCGGCGTTTCTTCTCCGTAATGGCTCTTGTAAAAAGCCAGATGGGCCTTTTCACCGGTACGGCACAAACCGAGCTGCCCGGCCGTTCTGTCGACCCGGCACTGCCGGGGACAGAGCGTGCAGCTTTTAAGCATCTCACGCGCCTGTACGGCCTTTTTGCTCAGCAGCCCATTATTAAATGATTCAATGTAAAAGGGTTGATACGTCATCTTCCGCCACACTGACGACCTGTTCGTTTTTCGGGATTCCGATTATACATAAAATTTGAATATTGTCATCAAAGAAATCGGACGGCAAGACAGCAAACCCCATAGAAACGCGACGCTCCGGGATCGATAAAATTCATTGATGCCTGTCATTTTTTGCCTTGAATGCGGATCGGGTAAAAGACAGATGCTTTCGTCTCAAACGCAAGATAGAATTTCTTTGACAAGATAATGAATATAAATTATTTGCTAAAGTATACTATAACTTCTTTACGTTATTCATGAGGCACACATGACCCAGAAAGGTTCACCACAAACAGAACACATCAGAATCGAGAACTTTGATCTTCGAATCACCTGCCATAAATGCGGCCAGGACCTTCCCCTGCTGCACCCCCATATCATGGTGGAAAGATGGGACGATCAGGGCAACCTGATCTGCGAGGCGTGCTTCAACCACCAATAAATAACACACTGTCCAAGCATCGATACCCTGTATGCAAATTAGACGGAAACAAGCCACAATATTTTGCGTTTCAATACAGGGGATACCGAATTTCGCCCAAATTCAAGTTATTACAATTCATTACAACAAAACCGTGACCCGGACCGATTAAATATTTTCCAACGCCGGTTTTTCGGAATGATTCACTCGATGGTCAAAATTGGGGTGGAAAACTGCTGATGGGCCACGCTCAGAGACGCTTTTCCGTTGGAAAGGGCCTCGCTCACGGCCCGGACGGCGGTTTCGGGGCGGTTATTCTGTTCGCTGAGATGGGACAATATTACATGGCAAAGGTTGGGTCCACGAACCTCTGCCAGAAGATCGCGCGAGTCCTCGTTGGAAAGATGCCCACAGCGACCGCTGATCCGCTGTTTCAGGTGCCAGGGATAAGGTCCGGTCTCCAGCATGCGCGGATCATGATTGGCTTCCAGAATCATGGCGTCGCAGGCCCTGAGATGCATCTTGACCATGGACGTGGCAATGCCCAGGTCCGTTGCAATGCCGAGTTTCAAATGATCCCGGTGTACGGTGAATCCGGCAGGATCCTCGGCATCGTGGGAAAGGCTGAAGGGATGGATTCTTAGAGTATTGACGGCAAAATCCAGGCCGCACTCGAATTCTCTGATCTCATGCAGACAGCCCATCTGAGGTTCACCGGCCAGACGGGTTTTTTCGTTCAGGTATACGGGAAGGTTCCACCGGCGGGACAGGACCCCCACCCCGTGGATATGATCTGCATGCTCGTGGGATACCACGATGGCGTCTAGATCCTGGGGATGAAGCCCCAGGGACTGAAGTCGACGCTGAATTTCAACACCAGAAAGGCCGGCATCCATCAGGATGGCCGTTGTGCCGTCAGAAATATAGACGGCATTGCCCTTGCTGCCGCCGGCCAGAACGCAAAATCGCATGTAGATCCGGGACGGCTGTAAATCGGAATCATAATTTGGAACGACACACGCCATCACACCCCTGTATGCCCGAACCCGCCGGCGTTTCGAAGAGTTTCATCGAGATCCTCAACGACCTCGAGACGCGCCTGAAAAACCCGCTGGATGACCATCTGGGCGATCCGATCCCCTCTGCGGATCGTGTACGGCGCATTACCCAGATTGATCAGCGCCACCATCACCTCGCCGCGATAATCCGCATCGATCGTTCCCGGCGCATTAATCAAGCCGATGCCGTGCCGGACGGCCAGCCCGCTTCTAGGACGGATCTGCGCCTCATAGCCCGAAGGAATTGCCATGGCAAATCCAGTAGACGCCAGAAATATGGTACCGGGTTCAAGCGTCTTCTCGGTCTCAAGCGCCACATAAATATCCATGCCCGCCGCCTGGGGGGTCATATACATAGGCAAGGGAATATCGGCATCCTGTTCAGGCCGCAAACGCTTGAATCGAATGGTCGGCAAAGTCATGCCATCGCTCTTTCTGATCTATCCATTCAGGAAGCTTGAGAAATCGCAGTGCCCCGGCACAGGACCCAGCAGTGTCAGGGCGGTTTCGTCCGGACGAAAGATCTCTTGCGCCAGCTCAAGAAGATCATCTGCAGTGACCGCGTAAAGATTTTCCAGCACCTCTTCTTGAGGAACATGGCGCTGAAAATGAATCTCATTCTGGGCCATGCGCACCATCTCGTTGTCCGAACTCTCAGAAGCCAGAATCATTCCCGCCTTGAGATATTCCTTTGCATCGGCCAATTCCGCAGATTCAACCGGCCTTCGAGTGAATTTCTCCGTCTCGGCCAGAATCAGTTCCAGTGTTTCTCGAACGTCGCCGGGCCCGACTGCCGCATAAGCACCGAGCATTCCTGCATCTTCAAAGGAATTTACAAAAGAATACACCGAATAAGCCAGCCCCCGGCGCTCGCGGATTTCCTGAAAAAGGCGGGAACTCATGTTGCCCCCCAGCAGGGTGCTCAGGAGCATCAAAGCGTATCTTCTTGGATCGGCTACAGAAACTCCGTGGCCTGCCACGCAGATATGAACCTGTTCCAGATCTTTCGGAACCACCCGCACGAAGGATCGGCTGCTGGCTCTGAGTCGCTCGGGAAAATCGCCGTTTGCCGGAATATTTTCAAACGCAGGCGACATCCGCTCCGCGAAGCGTTCCGGATCCAGGTTTCCGGATGCAGTAATGAGAATGCGTTTCGGCCGGTAGCGCTGGCGGAAAAAATCATGAATGGCTTTGGAATCAAACCCCTGAACGTTGTCGCGGCTTCCCAGAATCGAACGCCCCAGCGGATGATCGGCCCAGAAGGTTTCTCCCAGAACCATATGGACGAATTCTTCAGGCGTGTCTTCGACCATGCCGATTTCCTGAAGAATCACCGGTCGTTCTTTCTCCACCTCTTCAGGATCAAAAAGAGAATTTAAAAAAATATCCGAAAGGATGTCCGCCATGACGTCCGCATGCTGATCCAGCACCCTGGCATGAAAACAGGTGTTTTCCATGGTGGTGAACGCATTGGTCTGACCCCCGATGGCGTCGAACTGTCTGGCGATCTCAAAAGCGGTCCGGCTGGCCGTCCCTTTGAAAATCATGTGTTCGATCATATGCGCCAGACCGTTTTCGAACGCTGTTTCATCCCGGGATCCCACGTTGGCCCAAACCCCCATGGAAACCGACCGGACGTGCGGCATTCGTTGGGCAAGGATTCGAATGCCGTTGCCCAGCTCAGTCTTTTTTATCTTGAGGTCGTGGACCATTTTCCGCTTCCAGGATCGCCCGGTGACTGAGACGAATCTTGCCGTCCTTGGAAATTTCCAGCACCTTGACCTTCAACCGGTCGCCTTCCTTGACAACATCGGTAACGTTTTTGACCCGATGCATCGCCAGTTGGGAAATGTGAACCAGTCCTTCGGTTCCGGGAAGAATCTGCACAAAGGCGCCGAAATCCATGATTTTTACAACGGTTCCTTCGTAAACAGCTCCCACTTCGGCCTCCTTGGTAAGGCCTTCTATGATCCGCAAGGCCGCCTCGGCTTCTTCCTGGCAAAAAGCGGCGATCTTGACCAGACCCGAGTCCTCGATTTCAATGCGGGTGTTGGTTTCGCTCTGAATGCCGCGAATCACCTTGCCTCCCGGCCCGATGACATCCCGTATCTTGTCCGGGTTGATCTTGATGCTGGTCACCTTGGGCGCATACGGAGAAATTTCCTTGCGCGGCTCGTTCAAAACGGAGGCCATCTTGTCCAGAATAAAGTGACGACCCGTCCGCGCCTGTTCAAGGGCTTTTTCCATGATGCTGCGGGAAAGTTCAAGAATCTTGATGTCCATCTGAAGCGCGGTGACGCCTTCCCGGGTGCCGGCGACTTTGAAATCCATGTCTCCGGTATGATCTTCATCGCCCAGAATATCGGAAAGAATCACCACCTGGTCGCCTTCCTTGATCAGTCCCATTGCGATGCCGGCCACAGGCGCCTTGATCGGCACACCGCCATCCATCAGGGCCAGACTCGACGCGCATACGGTTCCCATGGAGGAGGAACCGTTGGACTCGAGAACTTCAGACACCAGGCGGATCGTATAATCAAATGCCTCCTTGGCAGGCAGAACCTTTTCAATCGATCGGGTCGACAGGCCTCCGTGCCCGATATCTCTTCGGCTCGGTCCCGTCATGCGCTTGACCTCTCCCACAGAAAAAGGCGGAAAATTGTAATGCAGCATAAACGGCCGCATTTCCTCCCCTCCGAGAGTTTCCACACGCTGTTCATCCGGGCCGGACCCCAGGGTCAACACGCCCAGCACCTGAGTTTCCCCACGGGTAAACAGGGCACTTCCATGCGGTCTGGGCAGAATTCCCACCTCGCAGGTAATGGGTCGAATCTCGTCAAACCTTCTGTTGTCAATGCGCCGACCCTCTTTAAGAACCAGGGCTCTGCAGATCTTCTTCTGAATCTCGTCCAGAATGCCGGAAATCTCTCCCTTTCGGTCCATATATTCTTCACCCAGGCTCTCGAATATCTCCGTTCTGAGCGCACGCAGGGCTTTCTGGCGATCGATTTTTCCGGGTATGGAGATAATGGTCCGCCGGATTCTTTCAGCAGCAAGGGATTCAAGCCTCTCCGCCAAGGCCACGTCTTTTTCGGTCGGCACGTGGACCCGCTTGAGAGCTCCGATCTTTTCCTTCAGCTTTTCCTGCATCTCAATCAGCGGCTGCATGGCATCGTGTCCGAAAAAGATCGCTTCGAGCAAATCGGCCTCGCTCACGATGTCGGCACCGCCTTCCACCATCACCACTCCGGTTTTTGACCCGGCTACGATGATGTTGATGTCGCTTTTATCCAGTTCCGATATCAACGGATTGACCACGAAATTGCCGTCGATACGGCCGACGCGCACCGCAGCAACCGGACCGCTGAAAGGAATATCCGAAATTTCAAGCGCCGCCGAAGCCCCGATCATGGCCAGAATATCTGCATCGTTTTCCTGATCCATGGACAAAACAGTGGCAATGACCTGAATTTCACATCGGAAATCCTTTGGAAAAAGCGGACGAATGGGGCGATCGATCAGTCGGGCAGTCAAAGTTTCCTTTTCACTGGGTCTTCCGATCTCACGCCTGAAATAATTTCCGGGAATCCGGCCGGCAGCATAGATTTTTTCCTGATACTCTACGGAAAGCGGCAGAAAATCTATGCCCGCCCTTTCTTCATTTGCAGCCACCACGGTAACCAGAACAACGGTTTCGCCGTATTGCACCACGACCGCGCCGGAAGCTTGTTTGGCAATCTTGCCTGTTTTTATGCTCAGGGTCCTGTCCCCGATGTCCGCTTTCAGCGAAATTTCCATATATTCTCCTAAAAACTTTCAAAAAATAAATACTCGCCGCACGGTTCATAAACCGCCGCATCCCTACAAAAGCGGATCTGCTTGTCCGTTTCGTTTTGTTCCGCCCGGTCACCGTGTCGAGTAAAAAATGCAAGGGGAGATCATCTCTATCCTTGCAGCCGGCCCATGGCCGGCAGGAAGCCCAAGTGGCTTCCGGCTGGGCGATCGCCTATCGCCTGAGCCCGAGCGTCTCAATGATGCCGCGGTATCTCTGAATATTCTTAGTCTTCACGTAGTTTAAGAGTCTTCTGCGCCGCCCGACCAGCATCAGGAGCCCCCTGCGGGAATGATGATCCTTTTTATGGACCTTGAGATGCTCGGTCAAATATTCAATGCGATGGGTCAGCAGGGCGACCTGAACCTCCGGAGATCCGGTATCGCTTTCGTGAAGCTTGAACCGCCCAATTAAGTCCTTTTTATTTTCCACTGATAGAACCACTTTTTTTCGCCTCCTGTTATTGATAAATTCACGTTCCTCAAATAACCGGACCCGGTGCATCTTTGGACTTTCGATCGGAAATCCAGTTGAATCCGATTATGTATTTACTTCATTCATACGGAAAAACGCAACCATATTGATAGTCGCTGCATCCTGGTTCGGCCCGCATCACCGCAAGCAGACGGCCTGCGGCATCCGTAATCTTAAAATATCCTTTTCTGAATGCATTCGGCAGGCCCTGAATGTCATCAAGAACCAGGCGCTTGCCATTCAGAATCCGCTCCCTAAGCGCATCATCGGCGACCACCCCGGGCATGAAGGCTAGAGCCTCGGCCATCGGGATTAGCCTTTCCGCCATTCGGCCCGTCTGAACCAGTTGATCCAGATCAGCTAATGAAACAGCTTCCTGAATTCGAAAATGGCTGCTGCCGAGTCTTCTCAAATCCGCCAGATGTCCGCCGCATCCAAGGGCATCGCCGATATCGGCGCACAAGGTCCGTATATAGGTCCCCGAAGAACACCGCACCTCAAATCTCACCCGCGGCAGGCTGATCTGCGTCGCAAGAATGGAATAAATTTCTATTCCCCGTGCGCTCTTTTCGATATATTGCCCCTTTCGGGCCCACCGGTATAAAGGCGACCCCTGATGTTTGAGAGCCGAAAAAACCGGTGGTATCTGCTGCTGAACGCCCTGAAAAGATCGAAGCGTCGAAAGCACGGCCTGCGTATCGCACAGAACCGGACGTTTTGCAACCACCTGACCCGTTCTGTCCTGAGTATCGGTCTCAACCCCCAGAAAAAGTTCGGCCCGGTACGTTTTGTCTCCGTGCAGAAAAAACCTCGCCAGCCGGGTCGCCTGGTTGAGACAGCAAACCAGCACGCCGGTGGCAGAGGGATCCAGCGTACCGGCATGCCCCGCTTTTTTTACCCGGGTCATTTTTTTGATATGAGCCACAACCTTTGCCGAGCTCATATCCGCTGGCTTATCGATAACCAGAATTCCGCTGCATGCATTTGAGTCCGCTGTATTCAAAACCTTTCCGAAAGCTCGAACAGTTGTTTCTTCAGATCCGCCAGAGAGGTCTCGATACTGAACCCGGCTGCCCTGGAATGACCGCCCCCACCGAAACGGGCAGCAATTTCAGCCACATCGACCGTACCATCAGACCGCAGACTGACGTCAAACTGGTTTTTTTTCAGCGATTCCCCCTCCTCCCCCGGATAATGCCAGTCCTTACCCGGAAGGCTGACATGAAATCTTTTGCGTTTCGAGTATATTTTGCTTGCATCATGGCGTTCCCGTACAAGCACCGCGACGCGAATATCAGCAATTCCCATGGCATAGGGAATCAGTCCGTCGATATCCTCCGACCGGGTATGGGTTTCATCAAGCATTTTCTGAGTCAGAGTCATCATGGACAGCTTCCGGTTCGGAGATATCTCAATGGAGTTCAGCGCCAGATTTAAAAGCTTGATCCTGCCCAGTGAATAGGCGCCATAGACTTTCTGTGCAACCATGTAAGGCTCAACCCCGATCTGAATCATTTCTTCACAAATTTCAAAAGCCGCACGGTTGGTATTGGCAAATCGAAACGAACCTGTATCGGTCAATATGCCGGTATATATTGATATCGCGATGTTTTTGTCGATCCGAGCACCCATGCGCCGAATCAGACGGTAAACAATTTCAGCCGATGCACAGGCATCCGGGACAATCAGCTGCATATTACCAAAATTCGAATTGGTAATATGGTGATCAATGTTAATCACAGTGGAAATCTGCTCGATCTCCGAAGCCGATTCTCCCACCCTTCCAAGGTCGCTGCAGTCCAGAATCGCGGCGGTGTCATAATCGCAAAAGTCTTTTATTTCACTTACGATTCGACCGACCTTCGGAAGGAAAGAAAATACCGCCGGAATAGGGCTTTCATTATACAGTGTGACCTGTCGTCCTATTTCATCCAGAACCAGCCCCAGGGCAATCATGGATCCAAGACCATCCCCATCCGGATTTACATGGGTAGCCAGAAGCACATGACGGCTATTTTTCAGGTGTCTGATGATCCGATCCATCGGCTGTGTCTAAGGATTTGAGAATCTCGTCAATGCGTGATCCGTAATCAAATGATTCGTCGAAACAGAATTCGATTTCCGGCATATAGCGCAATCCAAGTTCACGCGCCAAGGTTCGCTTGATATATCCACGGGCCGCATTGAATCCTTTTTCGGCAGCAGCCCGGTTCTGCCGCCCTCCAGAAGGGATAAAATAGATCCTCGCATTACGCAGGTCATCGGACATATCCACGCTGGTAATAACAATCATTTCAAGCCGAGGATCCCGGATTTCCTTGGCCAGCAACCCGGACAGGATCCGCTGGATCAATCCGGCCACTCTGTCGGACCTGGAAAAATTCCTCATATATTCATAATCTCCATGTCCGTATCGATCAATTCCGCCAATCCAAGCGCTTCAACAAAATTAAATATCTTGTCGATCTTCGCGTTCATCAGCCGGCGATCGTTGCCGACCATGGAAAAGCCGATTTCCGCCCGCTGATACACGTCATTGGCGCCCACTTCGGCTACGGATGCATTAAAATGATTCCGCAACTGGCCGATGATCGATTTGACAATACTCCTCTTTGCTTTCAGGCTGTTGCACTCATGCAAACGAAACGTCATCATTCCGAGTCCGATGACCATGACTCACCGCCTGATTCGAATATTTTTCTCAGCGTTCTCATTCAAACTCGGGCTTGATTTCTTCCATATAAAAGCATTCCATAACGTCGTCGACCTTGATGTCGTTGTAATTCTCAATGCCCACGCCGCACTCGTAACCGGCCGCAACCTCCTTGACGTCGTCTTTGAACCGACGAAGGGAGCCGATCTTGCCCTCGAACTGAACGATGCCGTCCCGTATCAGACGAACATGGCGGCCTCGTTCCAATTTGCCTTCCGTGACATAGCATCCGGCAACCGCGCCCACCTTGGGAACATGGAAAACATCACGGACAGCGGCCTTGCCAATCATCCGCTCTTCGAAAGTCGAGGCCATCATGCCCACAATCGCATCCTTGACGTCCTTGATCACATTGTAGATGATGTTATAAAAGCGCATGTCCACATGTTCTTCGGCGGCCATATCCTGAATCTTGGAACTCGGCCGAACATTGAAGCCGATAATGATGGCATTGGACACGGCGGCCAGAGAAACGTCGGACTCGGAGATGGTTCCCGTGGCAGAATGAATAATGTGAATCTGAACCTCCTCGTTGGAGAGCTTGGTCAGGGAATCGGCCAGAGCCTCGATCGAACCATGAACATCGGCCTTGATAATAATGTTCAGGTCCTTGATTTTGCCTTCCTGCATCCGCTCATAGAGTTTTTCAAGGCTCAGGCGGCTTGTCTTGGCCAATTCCTGTGACCGCAGCTTCTGGGTTCTGTGAAGACTGATCTGGCGCGCATTCTTCTCGTCGTTGAGGGCAACGAAATCATCCCCCGCCATGGGAACTCCAGAAAGACCGATAATCTCGACGGGAATCGATGGTCCGGCCGATTCCACCAGGCTCCCCCGGTCACCGATCATGGCCCTGATTTTTCCGGAATGAATTCCGCAAACGACCGGATCCCCGACCCGAAGCGTTCCTTCCTCAACCAGAACGGTTGCCACCGGCCCCCGCCCCGCATCAATCTTGGCTTCAACGACATGCCCGGAAGCCAGTTTGTCAGGATTGGCCTTTAGCTCCATAATTTCCGCCTGAAGCAGTATCATATCGAGCAGCTCGTTGATGCCCAGCTTCTTTTTGGCGGAAACCTTTACAAAAATGGTATCGCCGCCCCATTCCTCGGAAGTCAATCCGACCTCGGACAACTGCCGCAACACTCTGTCCGGATCCGCTCCGGGCTTATCGATCTTATTGATCGCCACGATTATCGAGACACCAGCCGCTTTGGCATGATTGATGGCTTCGAGCGTCTGAGGCATGACGCCGTCATCGGCGGCAACGACCAGAACCACGATATCCGTAATCTGAGCACCTCTTGAACGCATCGCCGTAAAGGCTTCATGGCCCGGTGTGTCCAGAAATACGATCTGACCCTTCTCGGTCGCCACATTATAAGCTCCGATATGCTGGGTAATACCTCCGGCCTCGTCCTCTGTGACACGGGTCTTTCGAATCGCATCCAGCAACGAGGTTTTTCCATGATCGACGTGCCCCATAATGGTCACCACCGGCGGCCTTGGCATCAGCTTTGCGGGATCATCCTGTTCAACCCGTATAAAAGTTTCCTCTTCAAAAGAAGCTCTTTCCACCTCATATCCGAACTCAGCAGCCACCAGAGCGGCGGTGTCAAAATCAATGGTCTGGTTGACCGTGGCCATTACGCCCATCAACATGAGTTTTTTGATCATTTCACCGGCCTTGATGCCCATGCGCTTGGCAAGGTCAGCCAGAATAATACTGTCGTCAATCTTCACACGCCGCTTGATCGCCTTGGGCGTCGTAATCTGAGTTCCCTGGGAAACCGGCTTAGGCTTCGCTCCCTTCTTGGCCTTTCGCCCGCGGGGAATCTCATCGTAAAGATCCGCGCCTTCCACGATTTCTTTCTTTCGGAAGGCCCCTTTCTTTTTGAGAATCTTCTTGTCCCGAATTTCCTCCTCTATCTTTACGACATCAGCCTTAATTTTGCCCTTTTTCTTCTTTTTGTCCTCGGGAACCGCTTTCTCCTTCACTTCTGCCGGCTCCGGCTCCTGAGGCTCGAGCAATGCCGCTTTATCAATAGCCCTCAGTGGGACAATCGGCTCGGGCTCCTGCGGTACCGGTTTTTCCTCAACCTGCTCAGGAAGGCTGATAATCTTTGCCGGCATATCTTTCCTGGTTTTCTTCTTTGCTTTCGGCAGTCTCGTCGGAGCTGTCGACGGTTCGATTTTTTCTTCTTCAACCGCGACGGTCACAGCAGGGGGTTTCGCATGTACGGCCTCGGGTTTGTGGGTGGTTTCAATGCCTGATTCCACCATCTCTTTTCGAATGGATTCCGGTACTTCGACCGGCGGGGCCGGTTCTTCCTCGAGCATGCTTGCAGATGGCTGGACTTGAGGCTCTGGCTGAGAAATTTCCCCAACAACGGGCTCCACCTCCAAAGTGATATCTGGAACAGCTTTTTCAGCGATATCCGCATCCTCGGCAGATTCCGCCTCAGACTCAACGGCTGCTTCAGCCTCCTCAGTTTCTTCAGCAACCCGCTTTTTTCGCCTGCGTATCACTGTCGGCTGAACGCGCTTGACTTCCACATCTTTTGAATCCGCACCTTGAAGATCGGCCCTGATCTTATTAAGGTCCTCATCTTCCAGAGCGCTCATATGGCTGTTCACGGAAATACCCAGCTCGATCAACTTCTCGAGGAGCTCCTTGTTCGTCATATTGAGATCCCTGGCAAGCTCGTATACTCTGATCTTCGCCATCCATCCCCCTTAGCTTCACTTTGCTGATTAACCGAACTGTCCCACGATTCGACTTAGATAATTTATCACGTCAGTGTAAGGCGACGAATCATGACTCCTCGGTTTTGGGAGCTTCTGAGTCTTCAGCGTTTTCGCCTTCAGTGTTTTTTTCTTCAGGTTCGGATTCCTCTACCGCCCTGGCAGCAGCCGCTTCAATAAAATCCTGTGCCTGTTCAGGTGTAAGGCCCGTAATCTCAACCAAATCATCCACCGTAGCCCGACGCAGTTCCCGCGTGGAATAATATCCGCTGGCAGCCAGTTTATCCACCAGATTCTGGGACATTCCAGGCAGTTCCATCAGAGAAGCGTACCCGGACTTCAAGGCCTGATCGTAGGTGCTGGCGCTCTTGACATCCAAGCGCCATCCGGTAAGTTTGGAGGCCAGTTTCACGTTCTGGCCTCGCTTTCCGATCGCAACGGACAAGGATTCATCGGGAACGATAATTTCCATGGCATGATTTTCCTCATCGATGATCACCCGGGAAATTTCCGCTGGAGACAATGCGTTGCATACATACTTGGCCGGATCCACATGCCAGGAAATAATGTCGATCTTCTCTCCCCTGAGCTCTTGAACGACATTCTGCACCCGGCTGCCTTTCATTCCGACGCAGGCCCCCACGGGGTCAATATCCGAATCCGTGGAAGAAACGGCGATTTTAGCCCGGCTGCCCGGTTCTCTGGCGGCATCCTTGATAAGAACGATTCCCTCGCCGATTTCGGGAACCTCGGTCTTAAAGAGGCTGATCAGAAAATTCGGGTGGGTTCGGGACAAAACGATCTGGGGGCCACGGGATTCGTACAAAACATCCAGAATATAAGCTCGAATCCGGTCGCCGCGGCGGTAGCTCTCCTTTGGAATTTGCTCACGCAGGGGTAGCAAGCCCTCAGTTTGGCCCAGATTCACAATGATGTCATTGCGTTCAAAACGCTGGACAATTCCGTTTATGATCTCACCTTTACGCTCGATAAAATTGGAAAAAACGGCATCACGTTCGGCATCTTTCATCTTTTGAATAATCACCTGTTTTGCGGATTGCGCCGCTATCCGCCCAAAGGCCGCCGTATCCATTTTGGTGCCGAGGCTGTCGCCGATCTCGCACTCCGGGTCCAGCTTCCGACCCTCTTCCAGGCTGATCTGAAGATCCGGTTCGGTAATATTGTCCACCACCTCTTTGAACTGAAAAACTTCTATCTCGCCGGTTTCTTCGCTGTACTTAACTTCGATATCGATTTTATTGCCGTATTTTCTTCGCGCCGCGGAACGCAGCGCATCTTCAAGAGCCTTGATAAGCACTGCACGGTCAATTCCCTTGTCTTTGCTCACCTGTTCGACAACGCGTTTGATATCTGTAATTAACATCCGTTTTCTCCGTTATTTGAGGTCAGGCGTCCTCTGGCAATTTCCACAAAAGGGATGGCGATCTTCTCTCCGTTCACCATGACCATTATCACATCCTCTGAAACGCCCATCAGCACGCCTCGGAAATTCCTTCTGTCATTCACAGGGCGAATTGTCCTGATCTTGACGGTCTTTCCCTTGAATCTCTCGTAATCCTGTTTTTTACCCAAAGGACGTTCCGGGCCGGGTGACGATACCTCCAGATGATAAGATCCTCCCGTATCAAGATTGACATCCAGAATATCACCGAGCTGGCGGCTGATGACCGCGCAATCATCCAGTGTCACACCGCCCGGCTTGTCAATATAAAGTCTCAGCGTGCGCCCCGATTGTTCAACCTGATGCTCCACATGAACCAGTTCGATTCCTTCGGATTCGCACAATGGTTCCGCCAACCGCATGACTTGAGCGGCTATATCCTTGAAAAACGACCCTGCTCCCTGTCCTTGAGCCTCGGCGATTCGCGGCGTTCTTTTTTTCCCCAATCGTTTTTTCTGCATATCTATTCTTGCAAACCCGATACACCCTGTTTTTGCAAATAAAAAACGGGCAACCGCCCGTTTCCTCTTCTCTATGTATCGATTTTCAGTAGATCGATGCGCCTTATCCGTTCATCCCACCATCATCATCGCCGTTCCATCCATAAAATCCCAGCAACGCTGAAAACAGCTCTACTCTTACATAGAAAAGGCGGACTTACTAACTGGAGCGGGCAACGAGATTCGAACTCGCGACACCAAGCTTGGGAAGCTTGTACTCTACCAGCTGAGCTATGCCCGCTCGTTGTTGGCCAACTATAAAACCATTTATTTTTCTTGTCAATATCTTTAAACAGCCCCTGAACATCGCCGCAACAGCATCATCCGCGGAAAGCATTCAGGATGATTGGCCAAAAAATTACTTGAAATGAAAGCAAAAAGTCTCAAGGTCTCAGGACAGCAGCTTCCGGATGGATTCCAGCTCTTTCTGAATATCCTTCAGGGAACAATGCGGCCGTTCCCCTTCTTTCTTTCGGGTAGCTGTTTTTAAATATTCCCTGGCACCCTGAATGGTGAATTTATTCTCATACAGCAGGCGTTTGATTTCCATAATCAGTTCAACGTCCTGCCTTCGATACAGCCGCTGTCCCGACGGCGTCCTTTTGGGATTGATCCTGGGAAATTCCGTCTCCCAGAATCTGAGCACATAGGTTGGAACGCCTGCGATCTGTGCGGCTTCTCCGATCTTGAAATACAGTTTATCGGGAATATCGGACTCCGGCGTCATAGCGGCCATATTTTCAAACCCCTCCGCAACGCGGGATGTATTCTCCGGCATGTCGCCAGTCTTCACCGAAGAAATTCGAAACGCCACCTTTTCAGGATGTCTCAACCCGGCAAGGTTGCCCCGAAAGCGTCCATGATGCCCTGCGTTATCGATTCATGGAGCGACCGGATATCCTCATCTTCAAGGGTCTTGACATTCGAGCGGTACGTCACGCGCAGGGATGCACTCTTTTTCCCGGACGGAATAGGATCTCCCTGAAACACATCCATAAGGCACAGGTCCTCCACCAGCTCGCTCTTTTTAGCACCGGCCTGTCTGATGATGCGCTGCGCCTCAATATTCTGATCCACAATAATGGTAATGTCACGGGAAATAGCCGGAAACTTCGGAACCGGGCGGATTTTTTTCGATTCCGGAACGCGGTCATAAATCCGGGCAAGATCTATCTCGAAAATATAGGCGGTTTGTTTCAGCCCCAGCTGGCGGGCTGATTCGGGATGTATTTCTCCGATGATTCCAATCGGCACATCCCCGTCCAGCAACCGGGCCGCCGAACCAGGACGAAGCTCTATACAGTCCGCATCCGGTATGCGGGCACACTCAATTCCTTCAATGCGCAATGCTTCAAGCAGGGATTCCACAACACCCTTCAGGTCGAAAAAATCACACTCCACAGGTTTGGAATACCAGCTTGCTTCGGACCGGAGACCGGACCATAAACCGGCAAGCATCTCCCGCTCCTCGGGCAGCGCGTCCTCATCTCTGGCAATGTAAATTCTTCCCACCTCAAAAAACTTCAGACATTTGACCTGCTGGGCCATATTGTTGCGCATGTTCTCCAGAAGCCCGGGCAGCAGGGAGGTTCTCATGACGCCCTGATCCTCGCTGAGGGGATTGAGCACACGAACGCAGCCTCTGCGAAGGTCTTCTGCAGGATACCGAAGATGGTCGCAGGCCTTCTCGCTGATGAAGCTGTAGTTGATGGCTTCCGTGAATCCAAAACCGTTCATGAGCGTTCGAATTCGCGACCGAATCTGCAGACAACGATCAATGGGCTTATCGCTGACCGGACTCTCGGGAAAGGTTGTAGGGATATGATCATACCCGGAAAGCCTTGCCACCTCCTCCATCAGATCCACCGGCCGCGTCACATCCACTCTGAACGAGGGAACCTGAACCTCCAGCAAATCTTCTCCCCGCTGCTGAACCGCGAATTCGATGGACGACAGGAGATCGGCTATTCGGCCCGCATCCAAATTTGTTCCCAAAAGATGGTTGGTTTTTTCTACGCTCAAGGACAGCCGCAGGTCCTCGGCCGGACCTGGATGCACATCGATCGTTCCCTGAACCAGAACGGCCCCGGAAATCTCGGCCATCAGCTGGGCCGCGCGGTTGAGAGCAAACAATGTGCCCTTCGGATCAACCCCCCGTTCGAAACGGTAGGAAGCCTCCGTGCTCATACCCAGTTTCTTGGCGGTCTTTCGAATGCCGATTGGCTCAAAGCACGCGCTTTCAATCAGAACGCTGCGGGTCGAATCCGTAACCTCGGAATTGAGGCCGCCCATCACTCCGGCAATCGCCACGGGATTTTCGCCATCGCAAATCAAAAGCATGTCCCTGCCCAGCGACCGCCGCTTTTCATCCAGGGTGACGAACTCCTCCCCTTCCCGGGAAGCACGCACCACGATGCGGTGCTGGGCCAGTTCGTCGAAATCAAATGCATGCAAAGGCTGGCCGGTCTCCATCATGACGAAATTGGTGACATCCACTATGTTGTTGATCGACCTGAGGCCCACGGACTGAAGACGGTCCTGAAGCCAGAAAGGAGAGGGGCCGACAGCAACCCCCTCGATCAGACGGGCCGCATAACGCGGACACATCCCGGGCGACTCTATGGCGACCTTTGCCAAGCTTTCAATGTTATTGACGCCGGCCGGCAGGGTTATCTGCGGGCGACGAAGGTCTGTTTTCTGAATGGCCGCCACCTCCCTGGCCAATCCTATGATGCTGAGACAATCCGAACGGTTCGGCGTCAACCCGATCTCCATGACAAGATCGGAAAGCCCCAGCGCCCGCGCAAGCTTTTCACCCGGGCATCCTCTGCCTTCCAGATCCATAACTCCGCTTTTATCCGGGCCTAAAGCAAGTTCCGCCTCGCTGCAGATCATCCCCTCCGAAACGACCCCGCGAATCACTGTCGCCTGCAACTGAACTCCTCCGGGAAACTGAGTTCCAACTAGAGCGACCGGCACACGCATTCCGATGCGGATGTTCGGCGCACCGCAAACGACCGAGATCTCTCGCTGTGAAAGATCCACTCGACAGATTCTGAGCTTGTCGGCATTCGGGTGGGGCATGATTTCAAGAATCCTGCCGACCAGAACGCTTTCCAGATATTCATAACGATCCCAGATCGCATCGACCTCAAGGCCGACCATGGTCAGTGCGTCGATCAGATCCGTGGATGCCATTTTCAGGTCAACGTAATCCTGCAGCCAGCTCAAACTCACTTTCATATCAGAACTGCCTCAAAAATCTCAGATCATTTTCAAAAAACTTGCGGATATCGTCTATTCCGAACTTGAGCATCGCAATGCGCTCAATGCCCATGCCAAAGGCAAATCCGGTATACCGGTCCGGATCATATCCGACATTCTGGAAAACCGCAGGATCCACCATGCCTGAGCCCAGAACTTCCAGCCATCCGGTCTGCTTGCATACCCGGCATCCCTTTCCGCGGCACATCACACAAAGAATATCCACTTCGGCGCTGGGCTCTGTAAATGGAAAAAAGCTGGGACGAAACCGCAGCCGTGTGCGTTCATCGAAAATCTGATGAACAAAGGCAGTCAAAATCCCCTTCAGATCTCCGAAAGAAACTTTTTTGTCCACCAGAAGTCCCTCAATCTGATGAAACATCGGGGTATGGGTAATATCCGAATCGCACCGGTATACCTTCCCCGGGGCAATGACGCGCACAGGGGGCCGGGTTTTTTCCATAACCCGCACCTGAATCGGCGAGGTATGAGTTCTGAGAACCACATTTTCCGAAACGTAAAACGTGTCCTGCATGTCCCGGGCCGGATGATCCTTCGGGATGTTCAGGGCCTCGAAATTATAGTAATCCTTTTCGACTTCAGGCCCTTCGGCAATATCAAACCCCATCCTGGAAAATATTTCACAAATCCTGTCGGTTATCTGTGTAATCGGATGCAGCGCGCCGTACGGCACTCGCCTTCCGGGAAGAGAAACATCAATGGCGGGGCCGGATTGAGTATCCTGGCTCTCCAGCCGAACCAATGTATCCTTGAACAGCGCTTCGAGGCTCAACTTGACTTCATTGGCCTTTTTACCGGCCATAGGCCGCTCCTCGGCCGGAAGCGATGCAATATTCCTCAGATACTGGGTCAGGAAGCCCTTTCGTCCCAGATATCGGGTACTAAGCGCCTGAAGAGCCTCATTGTTCGAAATCGTTTGCGCCTCAGCAACCGCCGCTTCTTGAATTTCCTCGATTGTCTTATACAATTGTTCTGCTCTGCCTCGCTCAATTGCCCTTAACAGACCGGCGGCACGCTCCAGAGAGCATCCCCCAGGCCTCAGAATGTTTCTGACCAGAAGCGCACTTTAAGCTTGCCGGGAAGCCAGACTGGCAATCTGTGAAAAGCCGGCTGGATCGGAAACGGCCAGTTCGGCGATAACCTTGCGATCCAATTCAACAGACGCCGCCTTCAAACCATGAATGAACTTGCTGTAGCTCAAGCCGTTCATCCGCGCAGCCGCATTGATTCGAGCAATCCAAAGCTGCCGGTATTCCCGCTTGCGGACCTTACGATCCCGGTAAGCATACATCAGCGCCTTGTCTACGGAATCCGCAGCCGTTCGAAACAGCTTGCTTCTTCCACCGCGGAAGCCTTTGGCCAACTGAAAAATTTTGTTGCGGCGTCTTCTTGCCTTAAATCCTCTTTTAATACGCATTCCAATTCTCCTTATCCCACAACAGGACTTCTTCAAAAAAGCCCATACTACCCATTAGGCATCAGAAGCCTGAGCTCCCTGACATCAGGTTTGCTGACAATTTGAGTTTTTCTTAACGAGCGTTTCCGTTTGGGCGATTTTTTCGTCAAAATATGGCTCGCATGCGATTTGTTATAGGTAAATTTCCCCGACCCCGTTTTCCGAAAACGCTTGGCAGCGGCTCGGTTTGTTTTAATTTTCGGCATGCTCAATACTTCCTCTTCTTCCAGATAATTATAAACACTATGTCCGAAGGGCTCGAAATGACAAGCCGCTTCATGACCAGCCAAATACTGATGGCGCCAGCCAAACCTTTGGATCGGCTCGCGCCACCACCAAACAAGCCGTATTAAGTATGTTGCGCCGTTTATTTTAAGGCCGCATCGTTACTGAATCATCATGCTACGGATTATTTGGGAGACAAAATCATCACAATGGTCCGGCCTTCAAATTTGGGGCCCTGCTCCACCAGCGCAAAATCCTGAGTGTCCGCGGCAATCTTATCGAGCAGTTCCCGACCCAGTTGGGAAAGCGTTATCTCACGGCCTCGAAACATCACGGTCACCTTGACCTTGTCCTTTTTTTCCAGAAACCGCTTGATATGCCCGATCTTGACCTGCAAATCATGCTCACCTGTTTTGGGCCGGACCTTGATTTCCTTGATTTGAAAGGTGCTTTGTTTCTTTTTGGCCTCCTGCTGCCGTTTGGTCAGTTCGTATTTATAACGTCCATAGTCCATAATTTTGCATACAGGCGGATCCGCATTCGGAGACACCTCCACCAAATCCAGACCAAAATCAGCAGCTGCCGCCAATGCCTTGGCAATCGATATAACTCCGAGCTGGTTTCCTTCAGGATCGATAACTCTAACCTCTCTAGCACGGATCATCCTGTTAATATTCGTCTTATTTTCTTTCTTCGCTATAGCTATACCTGCACCTCCTCAATTCATAACATATCTTGACCTGCCTCAACAGGCCAGCCCATGTTCCCATAGTGAACGTGAAATATATAACCCAGGTCAGAAATGCAAGAAAAATTTAATACAACGAATTAACGGGGTGTTGAAAAAACAAGAATCAGGCCGTCAGGCAAGGCGCGCGGCGATGCGACAAGCGCAGCATATTCAAGCATATGTGAGCATTGGCGAGAGCCGCGCAACGCTGAATGGCGGTCCTATGCACAGTTTTTCAACAGCCTGTTAAGGCATTAAAGCCACCTCCGGTCGGAAGGTGCTTCAGGAAGGCCTTACAGGTCATTTTTTGCAATAATACTTCATTGCTGTCAATCTTCAATCGTTTGTATCTCAAAGGGAAAATCATTGCACATCGGCAAACCCTTTTTCAATCGGACATTTCAAGCTGAATACATTTTAAAACGCTCTGCCTGGCCGCATCATCATCTTGATTCGCAATATCTCTTTTTCCGCTTCGCTGGCAAGTGTGTGTTCGGGCGCCAGCTCTCGGACCTTTTCAAAAGCGGCAAGGGCTTTATCGTAATCACCGGACCTGCCGTAGGCTCTGCCAAGGTCAAGATAGGCATCGACAAACCGAGGAGACTTGGCGACCGCCTTTTCATAAAATGTAATCGCCTCATCGAGGCGGCCCATGGCCGCACAGGTGCGTCCCAGTCCCCTGAGGGCCGGAGAATAATTGGCATCATATCCAATGGCTTCTCGATAGTATTTTTCGGAAATCTCGTATTGCTGCTTGTTATAGTAGGCCCATCCGAGGTTTGTCAGCGGATAGTGCGGCGTTGCATACAGGAGATCTCCGGTCAGCTCCTTGAAAACCGCGATCGCCGTGTCCCATTTCTCCTGGGCCAGATAGACAACGCCAAGATTGTTCTTTGCGGGCGCATAATCCGGTTTGATGTCAATCGCCTTTTTAAAGTGATTCTCGGCATTCTCCAGGCTATTCTTGGCCATGTAGACCAATCCGAGATCATTTTGCAGAAACGGGTCCTCGGGATTCATGGACTCGGCCTCAAGCAGCTTGCGAAGCGCCGATGTATAATCTCCCTGTCTTAAATACGCCTCGCCCAGATCACGCGTTGTCTCGCCCTGTCTGATCAGGTCGCTTTTGTTCTGTTGCGGTGCGCATGAAGCAATCAGCATCAACAAAACACATACCGATGCGATACGCTTAACCTTTTCCATCAATGCATACCTCCATTCATCGGTTCTTACTTCCATATTCATCATTACTACCGGCTTAATGCGCCTCCGAAAAAAGCGATTTGCACATTTTCCAATCGCATGAACTCAATCAGCCTCTGATGCAGGGGAACCGATGTCAGTAAAACTTTCCTGCCCTCCCCCTGCTGCACCAGAACACCGGGAACCATCATGGCCGTATTGTATTTTGGAGAGCGCCTGGCGCAGAAAAATATCGGATCTGTAGTAAAGCCAAGGCCAAGACCCGAAAAGAGCTTGTTGATAATTGTCTGGAAATCGTCCTGAGGCATAAATTGAATAATATGCAATGTTCGACCGATGCTTTCAAGGGCTTCACCGTACAATTCTCCTAAATCGATCAAAAGCGGATTGCCATCGGGTTTTGAAATCAGGCCTAAAAATGCCTCGACCTGCGTTCCTGCATAAGGAAAGCTGATGGGCGCTTTTTCCGAATAAGGATATCCCAGAACCGCAACAAGATCCCTGACAAGGGTCTTCGCAGTCGCGCCGTCAATGGTCCGAATATGCTCCGCGGCATCATCGTACTGGCGTTTGGGCTTTGGCGGCAGATCCGGATCGGATTTGAGCACATCCTTGATCTTGATTCCGTTCTGTTCCAGAAAAAGACAAATGCAATCCGCAGTGCGTTCCTGAATCCGATCGATACAGGTTATGCAGTCACGGACAGCAGACTGCCCCGGAGCGCAGGGCCTCGGAACGATCCACTGCGCCGAGACCTTAAAGACGACGCCGTTATCGTTTAACAAAATTTCATTCTCAGAATCCCCATGAACTTCCGCAGCTACCGAGTCCAGGATGTTGGAAACCGTGGGTTTGTCGGGCATCAAAACCGGACGCAGATCTTTCCAGAAACTGCGGATCAGCTCCAGATCAGCCTTTGCCATGGATTTATCGACAAACATCATCCGTGTACCGTTTTCAAACGAGTAGACCGGAAAACGCGACAGGTCGAGCTTTACATCCGGCCCGGAACTGCGCGGAAAATAATAAACGCCCCGGCTTTGCGACTTGACTTCCAGAATGGCAGCCGCCCTGCCAAAGGGTCCCATGTCCCTGCGGGTCTCCGGCGTCTCATCCGGTACGGATGCATGCCCGGAGGGCGGCCGGGCATGGGACTCGGCGGACTCACCTGTCGTCAACATCCGCTCAGGATGGCTGACAAGCTCAGGATACCATGGTTTGTCTTTCATAGAAGGGGCCGGCAGCCGAATCACCTGCCCCGGATAAATCCGGTCAAAATCTTTTACATCCGGATTCAGGGCGGAAAACGCGCGGACAGATTCTTCAAAAGGCCTGGAGCCATACATCCGGTAAAAAATTTTTGACAGACTGTCTCCTTTTTTGATCTTATACTCTTGAACATAGGGCTCCAGGGTATCCGGAAGCCCGGATATGGTCACAAATGGAAGTGTGACGACTCCGCTTTCCTGGCCCGGCAGGGGGTTGTTATCCAGTTCCTTCAGCGGAATGAGGATCTGCTGGCCGGGATGAATTGTGTCGATATCCTTGATATGCGGGTTGATACGTTTAAATATACCCAGAAATCGGGGAAAGTCTTTCTCGGAGATCTCTCCGCGCTGGCGGAAAATTTTATATACCCAGTCGTTCTTTCCTACGATATAGGCGTCGCATAGAATGCTCTTTCCATAGTCTTCTCGAACAATATAACTTTTATACAAAAGGGCGTTGTAAGCGGGAGCCGGGCAAAGTAACCCTGTAAGCATAAACAAAATCAGCAGGCCAGCAGCATATCGTAGGCCGCATGGCTTCATTCGGAGATCACCTTTTTTAAATCAAGCATCCTGGCAATTTCCTCGGATACTCGCCGCACAAAGTGCTCAAAATCTAAACCGGTCAAAGGTTTGCCGGATGCCGGCATCTTTTTCAAATCTTCCGGCCGGACCAGAACGGGATGATTCATCAGGCGCCGATTCGGAACGATCTCGAATTCCTCCGGAAAATGCCCGGAAAAATACATATCCTGGAATCCGGAAAATTTAAGGGCATGAGCCGTTGAGTCCAGAACCACGACATCCGCTGAATTCAGAATGCCCTGCTCGCGCGCCACAGCCAGACCCGCCAGAGTTTCTCCCCCGTGCGTGCAGGCAATGTTTCCATTTTGATTCGCCGTGAGCTGCCAATCCATGATTGCCTGTTCCGGGACCTCAACGGTAAATACACGACGGCAGCCCGCCAGATGGTTGTACTGCTCAACCAAGCGGATCACCCGGGGCATGGAAACCGGATTTCCGATCATGGCCGCCTGTGCAACACTGGGTCTGACTGTCACAGGTACAAATTGACGTTTCCGTGGATCAGGCTCGAGGTAATAACGATAAACCGGATTCGCATGTTCGGATTGGACGCCGATGATCTTGGGCAAGGTTGAAATAATACCTGTTTTGAAAAATTTGATAAAACCGCTCATGACCGCCGTGATATTGCCGGCATTTCCGATTGGAACCACCACGGCCTTATCGTCCAGTTCATACTCAAAATCCTGGGAAATCTCATAGGAATAAGATTCCTGTCCCAAAATTCGCCAGGAATTTTTGGAATTCAACAGGGCCACATTGTAGGTATCGGAGAGTCTTTCGACCACCTTCATGCAGTCGTCAAACACACCGGGAATTTCAAACACGCGCGCTCCACTCCCCAGCGGCTGGGAAAGCTGCTGGGGAGTCACCTTCTTATGAGGAAGCAGTACGGCGGATTTTACCTGAGGATACAAATAGGATGCATATAAAGCGGCTGAAGCCGATGTGTCGCCCGTGGAAGCGCATACAGCAAGTACTTCCGAAATATGGCCGCAGCGGAGCATGTAGTTGATATAGCTGAGGGCGCTGGCCATGCCCCGATCCTTAAAAGAAGCGCTCGGATTCTGGCCGTCGTTCTTAAAATAAAACCGAAGACCAACCTTCTTCTGCAGCCTTTGATTGGCCTCAATGACAGGAGTGTGTCCTTCTCCGAGATAAACCACCGCATCCAGAGGAATGGCCGGCCCGATGAACTCGTGATAACGATAAATGCCCTTTAAATCATACCGGGTCAGCATTTTTCGGTAATCAAAAATCTTGTGCCATGTTTTGCCCGGAACATTCTTGAGATCGTCAAACCGCTGATCTTCGAGCAGCAGCACCTCCCTGCAATCCGGACAGGTATAAAGCAGCTTTTCAATGCCGAAAACCCGGTCGCATCCCAGACACCGGTACACCATTGCGCCAGGGTGTTTCGGAATAAGATACGACCTTATGTTCTGGGGAAAATCTTCAAGCTTCACGTTTTTCGATTCTTTCCATATTGCCCATATAGGGCCGCAAAGCCCTGGGGATTATTACAGTTCCGTCCGCCTGCTGATAGTTTTCAAGAATGGCGGCAACGGTTCTACCTACCGCCAGTCCCGAACCGTTCAAGGTGTGGACCAGTTCTGTCTTGTTTTTTCCTTTGCGGCGGAACCGGATGTCGGCCCGACGCGCCTGAAAATTCTCAAAATTGCTGCACGAGGAAATCTCCCGGTAAACGCCCTGAGCCGGAAGCCAGACCTCGATGTCGTAGGTCTTGGATGCCGAAAAACCGAGATCTCCGGTGCACAGGGTCACCACTTGAAAGGGAAGTTCTAGCCGCTGCAAGATGGTTTCAGCATTGGCCAGCAGTTTTTCCAGTTCATCATAGGATGATTCCGGTGTTGTGAACTTCACCAGTTCGACCTTGTTGAACTGGTGCTGCCGGATCAACCCGCGGGTATCCTTGCCGTAGGAACCCGCCTCGGATCGGAAGCACGGTGTATATGCCGTATACAGCAGGGGCAGGTTGTTTTCATCCAGTACCTCTCCCTGGTGAATGTTGGTCACCGGAACTTCGGCCGTCGGAATCAGAAAAAAATCCCATCCCTCCAGTTTGAAAAGATCGGCCGCAAACTTGGGAAGCTGGCCGGTTGCCGTCATTGCGGTTCGATTTACGATAAACGGAGGAAGCACCTCTTTATAACCATGTTCGATTGTATGGACATCAAGCATGAAATTTATCAACGCGCGCTCCAGACGGGCGCCGGCTCCCAGATAAAGGGGAAAACGGGCACCGGCGATTTTGGATGCCCGCTCGAAATCGAGGATTCCAAGGCGCTCGCCTAGCGTCCAATGGGCTTCGGGCGCAAAATCAAAAACACGGGGTTCGCCTACCTTTCGAACCACCGGATTCTGTGAACTGTCAGTTCCCCTGGGAACCGAAAAATGGGGCAGATTCGGCAGGCCCATCAATATTTCATGAAGCGATGCTTCAAAATCCGAGAGCGCTCCATCCATTTCCTTGATCTGCGCAGATACATCACGCATTTCCAAAACCAATTCATCCGCGTTTTCACCGCTTTTTTTCAGTTGGGCGATCTGATCGGAAACCACATTACGCCGATGTCTCAGGTTTTCAATCTGAACAAGAACATCCCTTCGTTTTTCATCGATCTGAATAAATGCATCCAGCTTGAGTCCTTCTCCCCGAGCGGCCATGGCATTTTGAACTTCCGTCAAATTCTGTCTGACAAACTTGATTTCTAGCATAACAATCCTTATTATTCATTAAATATGAAAAAATCAATGCCACGAAGAGAGGGCGGCGAGCCAGAAGATATGTTAAAACAAGACTCGAAGGCCTTGCGCCCTTGGCTCCGCCCTTAAAAAGGGGGCATGTTTCGAAAGAAAGCTCGGTTGCCTCCACGGCAGCTCTGGTCCTGTCCAAGATCAGAGGCCCCGGTGTGAGATGGCATGCATGTCGGAGCCAAAAATCTGTCGAAAAAATTAACATAGGCAACCCATATAGTCAATGATTATTGCGAGTTGACTTTATTGACTTAATATGTATACTAAAATTTGTCTCGTTAATTCATTCTATTGGAGAGCATATATGGACGAAATTCAAGAAAAAAAAACGGACATCCGTCTTAAAGTGGACGAGGCGCTGAGTCGTTTTCCAGCCAGTGAGATCAGAAAAAAGGCCCGCGTCCTGCAGGAACGTCTTTTTGATTTTGCAAACTTTCTTGAAGCCAAGATTGTCATGCTGTATCTGAGCTCTCAATATCCTGTTGATGCCAGGGAAATCGTTCAAAACACCCTCGATCTGAACAAGATCGTCGTGCTGCCTTTGTTTGCCCCGGAATTGAAGATGTATAAAATCGACAATCTGAATGCAGATACAAAGCAAACGGCCAGCGGCATGTTTCTACCAGTGGAAAGCAGATGCAAGCAGGTTCCCATTGATCGGGTGGATATCGCAATCATTCCCAGCCTCGCTCTGGATGAAAAAGGCGGAAGAATCGGAGCGGGCGACGGGTTCTACGACCGTTTGATTCCAAAGCTTCCAGCCACAACCCGAAAGGTATCTATTGCCCTGGAAGAACAGATCGTTCCCCATATCCCGATGGATTCGCACGACAAACACGTGGACATCATTATCACGGATACCCGTATCATCTACAAAATTTGAAACCATGTGCGCGGCTCAACTCCCCTGCGCGCATGACACGTTTTGCACCAGGCGTTGATTAACTTTGCCGCTTCGGAATAATTACGATAACGGACTTGAAAAACAAAGGCATATCGTTTAAGAGAATGCTTCGTAGGGCGGTGAAACCCCCGCCTTCATCATGAAAAACCTGAAGAATTCGATTTCAATGGATGCAGATTTCATAAAATATCAACGCCTGCGTGAAGAGATGACGGCATCTCAGATTCAGGCGCGCGGCATCAAAGATTCGAAAGTCCTTGATGCCATGCGAAAGGTTCCACGGCATTTGTTTGTCAGCGAAGCCCTGATGGATCAGGCATACGGAGATTTCCCTCTGCCCATCGGGGAACAGCAAACCATTTCGCAGCCTTATATCGTTGCCGCCATGACCGAGGCCCTGGAACTCACCAAGGACGACCGCGTGCTTGAGATCGGCACCGGTTCAGGCTATCAAGCCGCCATTCTGGCACAAATCGCCTTTCGGGTTTACACCATCGAACGGATTCGCTCCCTTTATGTCCGAGCGCGGAAAATTTTTGATCAGTTGAATTATTTCAATATCATTACACGCTATTCGGACGGTACTTCCGGATGGAAGGAAGAGAGCCCTTTTGACGGAATCATTGTAACCGCCGGCGCTCCCGATATACCCGAATCCCTTGTATCACAGTTGACCATCGGCGGGCGTATGGTGATTCCTGTGGGCAACGCCCATGTTCAGGAACTGGTCAAACTGTACCGGACCGAACAGGGAATTCAAAAAACCTCTCTGGGTGGGTGCCGGTTTGTCAAACTGGTGGGGGAATACGGTTGGAAGGATGAATAATCGTCTTAGAGTCAAAGATTCTACCTGCCCGTTGCAACATCTGACCGACAATTCCGGAATACAGACGTGTCATCCCGAGTCTCACACCGGCGCTTCAGAATACACCACCCTTGCGATTCGCATCGCCAGCCGAATCGTTAAGGAACAATCTATCAGGCTGTCGAAAAACTGCGTCCGAAGCCGCCATTCAGCGTTGCACGGCTCTCGCCAATGCTCACATATGCTTGATCGCCGCGCGCCTTGCCTGACGGCCTGATTCTTTTTTTTCAACACACTGCTAGTGCATTTTTATCTGAACATGCCCCTGTTCCGGGCGGACTCCTCAACAAATTCGATAAATGCGCCAGCCAGCGGGGAAGGGGTTCGTTGCGCGTTGGTCGTAAGGTAAAATTCCTGTCGAACATCCAGTCCGTCAATGCGCAAGGCGCATAAAGCACCGGATTTTAACTCCTCTTCCACGGCGATGCGCGACAGTATGGAAATCCCGACATGATTTTTAATGCCCTGAATAACGGCCTCCGTGCTGCCCATCTCTGCTGCAATTCTGAGTTCATCAATGCAAAAGCCGTTTTCAATCAAATGGCGCTCAAAGGACCTCAGAGTACCGGAGCCGCTTTCCCGAACAATAAAAGGTTCCTGAAAAAGCATGTCCATAGAGACGCTTTGGACCGAGGCCCAGGGATGCCCTGCGGGAACCACAAGGCACATCTCGTCTTCGATCAGCTTTTTCTGTGAAATTTTTTTATCCGAACTCAACGCTCCGACAATTCCGAGCTCCAGCGTACCAGCCAGAACTTCTTCGATAATTTGGCCGGTGTCTTTGACAACCAGTGCAAGTGTCACGCCAGGCCGGGCATTGGTAAAAGCTCCGATCAGTTTGGGCAGGATGTAAACGGCAGGAATGGTACTCCCGCCGATTGTCAAACGCCCCTGAACTTTGCCCAGAAAATCCGTCATGGCCGTTTCGGCCTCTTCGCGAAGCGCCACGAGTCGACGGGCATACTGGTAAAGCAATTCTCCCGCCTTGGTGGGAATCGCCTCCTTGGACAGCCGGTCGATGAGCCGGCACCCGAAATGATCCTCCAAGTCCTTCATATGACTGCTCACTGTAGGCTGACTCAGATGAGCCGACTCACCGGCTTTGGAAAAGCTTTTCAGCTCCACCACCTTGGTAAATATGTAGAGTTGCCAAAGATCCATACTGTATCCCATCCATTTAAAATTTTTCCTTAAGACGCCGGCATACCATCGGGGGCACAAGATCGACAACGTTGCCGCCGAATCTGGCAGCCTCCTTGATGATGGTGGAGCTTGTGAATATCCAGTCCATGCTGGTCATCAGAAAAACCGTTTCGATATTGCGATTGAGCCGGCGGTTCATCAGGGCCATCTGAAATTCAAATTCAAAATCGGAAAGGGCGCGCATGCCGCGAAGGATGGCATCGGCTTTCATCTTGACGCAATAATCGACCAGCAATCCATCAAAATAGTCCACATCGACATTCGGGCAATCCTTTGTACTGCCTCGGATCATGTCGATGCGTTCTTCAGGCGTAAACAGGCCTTTTTTTATGGGATTATTCAGAATAGTTACAATAACTCTGTCAAAGAGTTTAATGCCTCTTCTGATGATGTCGATGTGCCCGTTGGTGATCGGATCAAAGGATCCGGGATAGACCGCGGTTTTTGCCATAGCCTCTCACTTTCCTGTCGGCGCCTTCATGGGCTGAAAATAAGCCAGAAACGACACAACGCTCTTTCCATACCTTCGCTGATCAGTAACTTTAAACCCCGGCACAACCGATGGAATGCCGTTCGAAGCACCGTGTTCGACAACAATTTGAACGTCCGCAACGACGCTTGCACTGCGCTGAAGGTGGATCAACGCCGGAACGATGAAATCTTTGCCGTATGGCGGATCCATGAAGACCAGATCAAAAGGGGGCTGGTGGCATTGAATACAGTCCAAATTATTGAGGATATTCCACCGAATCACCCGTGATCTTTCTTCCAGAGCGCACCGCTTGACATTCTTGCGAATGACAACCAAGGCCTCGACCGCCTTGTCGATAAAGACGCATCGATCCGCACCACGGCTCAACGCCTCAATGCCCAGCGCCCCGGTTCCCGCAAAAAGGTCCAGCACACAGGCATTCACAACTCTTGGACCGAGAATATTGAACACTGCCTCTCGAAGTCGATCCGATGAGGGTCTTGTGCTCATGCCCCGCACCGAGTCAAGACGTCGGCTCCTTAAAACACCGCCAATGATTCTCAGACCCATTGCAGAAAGCCTTTAAAGCTGGTTCCACCGCTTGAGTTTCTCAGAAAGCTTACCTGCGGAGATACCGATCGCCTGGGCTGCCTGGGCAATATCATTGCTGTTTTCCAGAAGTTTTCTCTGGACAAACTCCTGTTCAAAAGCTTTGAGCGCATCCTTAAGATTGTCCATCAGAAACAGTTTCTCATTTCTGGCGCCCTTGCCGGAAAATGACTGCGGGTTGTACGGCGCAGGAAGATCCGCCACATCGATGACCTCCCGGGCAGACATGATATCCAGCCGTTCAACCAGATTTTTGAGTTCCCGAATATTTCCGGGCCAGGAATAAGCGTAAAGCAGATCCAGTGCCTCGTCCGTCATTCGCTTTCGGGGTCTTCGATGCTGTTTTTCGCACTCTACTAGAAAGGTTTCAATCAGCAACGGAATGTCCTGCCGCCGATCCCGCAGAGGCGGCACCCAGATGGGTATCACATTGAGCCGGTAATAGAGATCCTCCCTGAAAGCGCCCTTTTCGATCTCCTTCTCAAGGTCTTTGTTGCTGGCGGCAATGATCCGGGCTTTCATATTCAGGGTTCTGGTCCCGCCCACCCGCTGAAACTTCTGCTCCTGAAGCACCCGAAGAATTTTTGCCTGGGTTTTCAGGCTCATATCCGCGATTTCATCCAGGAAAATGGTTCCATTTCCCGCCAGTTCAAACTTCCCGATCTTCTTGTTTCCTGCCCCGGGGAAAACGCCTTTTTCGTGTCCGAACAGTTCGCTTTCAATCAGGTTCTCGGGAATGGCCGCGCAGTTGACATCCATCAAAGGTTTCTCCGATCTGGCGCTGAGCTGGTGAATCGTCCGGGCCACGAGTTCTTTTCCGGTTCCGTTTTCACCGGTGATCAGAATCCAGGCATCGGTCGGAGCGGCCACGGCGATCTGTTTCTTCAGGTCTCCGATATGGCTGCTGATGCCGGTAATCGAGTTCTTTTCCAGCGTTTTTTTTCTAAGATACCGGTTTTCTTCTTCCAGTCTTCTGAAATTCAGGGCATTGTTGATCGCCACGGACACCTTGTCAAAGGACAAAGGCTTTTCGATCAGATCAAAAGCCCCTAGTTTGGTGGCCTTCACAGCAGTCTCAACCGTGCCGTGACCGGTGATGATGATGACCTGAATATGGGAATTTTCCTTTTTGATTTCCTTGAGGGTTTCAATTCCGTCGATGCCCGGCATCCATATATCGAGCAGCACCAGATCCGGGGACTCGGCTTCAATGCACTTCAGGGCTTCGTATCCGTTGGAAGCCGTTTTCACCTCAAAGCCTTCATCGGCCAGAAGGCCGCTGAGCATCTGGCGGATCGGCGCTTCGTCGTCAACAACCAATATCGTTGGAAACATCTCGAATACCTTTTATCTGTTTTTCAGTACAACTACGTAGAAGAATTGCCGGTATCATGTCAAGAGCCTTTCGGGCAAAACGCTTTTAACGCGTCTCCGGAATCGGTGAAAACCGGCTTTCATGAAACCGGCAGTTCAATGACAAACCGGGCCCCCTGTGGCGAATTGTCCTGAACATAGATCCGTCCATTATGATCAGAAATGATGCCGCTGACAATGGACAAACCCAATCCCATGCCGGATTTTTTCGTGGAAAAATAGGGCTCGAACAAATGGGTTTTATCCTCGTCGGAAATTCCCGGTCCGGTGTCGGAAACCTCGATGCGAACGATCTTCAGAATGGAATCATAAGACGCCGAAATAGCGACGCTGCCTTCAGTGCCGATCGCCGCCACCGCATTGTCCACCAGATTGATAAGCGCCCGTTTCATCAGCTGACGATCCAGATTCAGCTTGGGCATGTCCTGACCCGCACGAATTTCGAACCGGATATTCCAGGGCCCATCCTTGTATAGCGCCACGGTCTCCTCTATCAGCGGCGCCAATTCACTTGGCAGAGGATTGGCTGTCGGCAATCGGGCGAAGTTCGAAAATTCATTGACCAGGTTTCGAATCAGCTCGACATGATCTATAATCATCCGGGTGCACTCATCAAAAACCGGTTCGTTTAGACGATGCGAATATTTACGCTTCAGCCGCTGTGCCGAAAGCGATATCGGGGTCAGAGGATTTTTCACCTCATGAGCGATCCGGCGTGCCACCTCCCGCCAGGCAGCCACTCGCTGAGCCTTTTCCAGCTCGGTCAAATCATCGAATACCATCACGATCCCCAGAGGGCTGCCCGCATCATCGGTCAGGGCGTTAACGTGAAGCAAAAAGCTTCTGGACTGGCCTTCAATGGTCAGCTTCAATGGTAGCTGAACCGCTCCGTCCCTCGAGTCGGCAAGGTTGTCCATAATTTCCCTAGCCAGTTCCACAAAAGGCCCTTTTAAAAGCCGCTTATAACTTTTACCCAGAACTTCGGCCGCATTCAGGTTCAACATTTTTTCAGCAGACTTGTTGACCGTGGCGATAAATCCGCCGGCATCGAGTGTGATGACGCCGGCGGATACATTTCTCAGAACGATCTCCATGTACCGGCGTTTTTCTTCGATCTCGATATTCTGTTCCCCAAGCATTCGGGCGGAAATCTCAAGCTGTTCACGACCGATGCGAAGATCCCGCGTCATCATGTTGAAAGAATCCACCAGAATTCCGATTTCATCATCGGCAACCGCTCCGATGGTAAACCGCAGATCTCCTTCAGCCACCTTTCGGGTGCCTTCGGCCAGTTCCATAATGGGAATGGAAATCGTCTTGGCCAGATAAAAGCCGAACCATGCAGCGCAAAAAAGCACCAGCAGCGCAACGATGGAGAGCGTAATGTAATAGGTGGCCTGAATGGGTTTCTTGAGCAGTTTGATCTGCTGGTATTCTTCAAATCCGCGGGAAATCGAGGCCATGTCCTCGGACAGATCTGTTGGAATGAGAACGGATAGAACAATAAAGGCCTGCGCATCGGCAACTCCCGATCCAAAAGGAACGGTTCCGATGGTTCGAATCATCTCGCCCTGTTCAACGGACATTGAAACAGACCGGACCGGTTTGGAGTGAAATTCGGCGCGAAGATCATTCGAGGACAGGGATGCCAGATTGATTGCCTCCATACCCCCGTTTCCGGAGAAAACCAACCGTTTGGAGTTGGTGGAATAAATTTCCACGGCCTCCAGGTTAAATGACCTCTGCACGACCTGAATGTAACGTTCCAGCGCGTTGCTCTGTCCGGAATCCAGAAGATTCCGGACCTTGATCTGGTAGGCGATTCTCTCCATATAAAACTGGCTGTTGGTTTCCGTATAGTCGTAAATTCGTCTTCCCACGCGAAGAGAATTTTCCAGGGCCTGTTCCACGGGCGCATTGAACCAGAACTCAATGCTGGTCGTAATAAAATTGATCGCAAAGAAAAAAAGCACGGTAGTCGGCAGAAGCGTCAGCGTGATAAAGGCCACCACCAGTCGGGTTCTGAGTTTTGCACCAGCAACCTTTCGTTTTCTTTCGTAAAACAGCTTTACCATATTTCGAAAAACGAGAAACAGAAGCAACAGCAACAGCAACAGGTTGATGTTGATCAGGATGAACATCAAAATGGTATTGGAGATCGGAAAAGCGGACCCGAAATAGATGATGCGGCTTTCCGCATAGGTGAGCAGCGCTACAATCACGATGATGACGGGAATGAGGATCAGTTCACGCTTTCGGCGCCCGCGTTCCTGTTCTGAAAGGGGGGTGGAAAATTTTCTGAAACGGTTGCTTTTCATCATGTTCGAAAGAACGCACCACGTATCCTGAGTCAATACGTGAAATCGATGGCATACCAATCCGTTTCAAAATTCCAGAGAGATACAAAAAACAAAACATAGTGAAGATAAAACGGAAGCGTCACCCTTTTAAGCTCGGCCTTGGCCCGCAACTGATATTCTCTGCCTTTTTCGAGCCGATGCAGAGAAATAATCCTCAAGCTGTCGATTTCACTCATCCACCGCTGGGCTTCCTCGAAGGACTGCGTCGTCCGGGACTGATTCGGTTCCCAGGAACGTTTGACGACGAACTCCTTTTTCAGGTTATTGTATTTGATCGTATGGGTTACTTCGATGTCTTTAAGGTTTTTATCCAGCCACAGACTTCGAACCTTCTTCAGATTGACCATAAAGGAAAAAGTAGTGGATGCGCCGCTTAATACCGCCGCCTTCACCTCATCTTGAAAAGCGCCTTCGACATTCAGATAAAGCAGCAGGTCGTCCCGGTTGTTGGTCACAATGATGTCGGTCAGCGTCGCAGTCTGGGCCGAAGCTGAATCGTGCATCAGAGCCAGGAAACAAAACAGAATGGATAATATTTTCTGGATCATCTAAAGTCTATGCAAAACAACAATGATGGTCTCGAAAAAGTCGAAATTGTGACGGCAAAGCAGACAGTTCAAGTTCAAGGCGTCGAAAATCCCAATGAGGCGTACTTGGTGTACGCCGCAATGAGGGGGGATGCCGCGCAACGCAGAAATTGGACTTCATACGAAGCCATCCACAATACACAAAGTCATTTCTCACAATGGCCGGTTGATAATTTCGAGTCTTCTGTTGTTTAAGTATTAACAAATTAATTGCCGGCCGTATATATTTGGAATACCTACCCATATCGAATCGGAATTTAAATGGCAAGCGGTTTTCATTTCGAAACCTAAGGAATCGCTGATCCGACCGGTCCGAAATTCAAAAGCGCTTATTGAATCTCCAGTCAGGATACCATATAGGTTTCCCAGGATTTTTTTTCTGAAAAAAACTTGTTGAGGAAGGCATGGTGAAAGGTATGGCCGGACTTGTTGGCGACAATATGCCCCAGAATGGGAATTCCCAGCAGAGCAAAATCTCCGATACAATCCAGAATCTTGTGACGGACGAACTCATCCGGATACCGAAGGCCGCCCGGATTCAAAATTCCCTCTTCTCCCACGACAATGGCGTTATCCAGGGATCCGCCCCGGGCCAGGCCAAAACGTTTCAGATACTCAACCTCCTTCAGAAAACCGAAGGTTCTGGCCGAGGCGATTTCCTGCTCGAATACCCCGGAGGAGCCCTGCAGAGTCAGGGTCTGTCTGCCGATCAAAGGGTGCGGATATTCGACCGTGCAGGTCACCTTGAAGGATGAGCACGGATATATACCCACGGATTTTCCATCATCCTCAAGTTCGATGGGCTCTTTGACCCGGAAATAGCATCGGGGGGCTTGAAGCATCTGTACGTCCGCGGACTTGATCATCTCAACAAAAGGCGCCGCGCTACCGTCCATGATGGGCATCTCATAAGCATCGATCTCAACGATAACATTGTCGATCATGAACGCGCTCAACACGGCCATCAGATGCTCAATGGTCGAGACAATAAAGCCTTCGTAGCCGATCACCGTTGCCAGGCTGGTATCCACGACAGATTTGAAAAGAGCCGGAACCTTGGGTGAATCCTGAAGATCGGTACGGACGAATTTGATGCCGTGATTGGCCGGGGCAGGCCTGATGGTAAGATTCACCGGTTTTCCCGAATGCACGCCGACTCCCGAACATCCCGCCGGTCTGGCAATCGTTCGTTGCTGAATCGGAATATCTTCCAATACCTTTATAATATCAGCGCTCATTTTCGCAAACGACTCCTTTGATGCCGGTTCCGAACCAAAAAAATAAACCGGCCTGAATCCCGCCGCAAATGCTTTTTTCAATCCGGCCTGCTACGGAATCGTTTTTCCTTATCGCATTACGCGGCTTCAAGGCAAGCGATTTGTGGATTTCCAACATCCGCGATTGATTTTAAGCGAGGTGCTTTTTCGAGTTGTATTGGCTAAAAAACACGCCATACGATCCTCCGAGATCCTGAAACACCTGTTTGCGCGAAACGATCAGACCCACTACTCATGCAGAAAATCGCTCACTCGGCCTCGCTTGAACATGCCCCTTCTCTGGTTATCACGTTCTTGTATTGGTCTGTCTTTAGTATCCCGTCCCGCATGCAATGGATCATTCGTCTTTTCAGGTTTGAACCGAAGCACGATTTGGTATTCGTGATGTCTTGACAATTCGTATCTATCTGAATCAACGTGGTCTTTCAATTATATCCCCCGCAAACTTTCTGCTAATAAAGGATTTTGGGACAATCCAACCCAAAACGATCGGTGGGGATTCAAAATATTTTCAATCCGACGTTCTTATGATACAGACAGCGCATGAATTTTAACATGGTGTCTTCGTAATGCGTTCGAACTCTTCGAATACAAGGCGGACTGCCTGTCAGATCATCAGAAAATCAAGGAGTGTCGCCATGGAAATCAGCCCCCGATGCGCCCGGTGTCCTTTTGAAATGAGTCAGCGGCTGTGCAAAATTGAAAACGGCAAGGCCCCGAATGGATGCCCTACTCAGTATAAGCCTCATTGTATTGAACAGAGCCTTCAGGCATATCAGGATGCCGAAACCTGTGAATTTGCCCGGCAGGCGTCGCTTCAGGAAAGCGCGGGTTACGGGGACCGTCACCTGGGATATTCGCGGATTCATCCCATCCGGTCCAGAATTCAAGAGACTATCGAGTTTGCCTGGCGGATGAATTACCGGCGACTGGGGCTGGCTTTCTGCGTCGGGCTTCGAAACGAGGCCAAAATAGTGGAAAAGCTGATGGCCGATCATGGATTTGACATGATTTCCGTCGTCTGCAAGGCCGGCCGGGTTCCCAAGGAGGCAATCGGCATTCGGGAAGCGGAAAAAGTGGTGCCTAGCACCTTTGAATCCATGTGCAATCCCGTTCTCCAGGCCATGATACTCAATGACGAAAAAACCCAGTTCAATATTCTGCTGGGATTGTGCGTGGGTCATGATTCGCTGTTTTTTAAATATTCCCAGGCACCCTGCACGGTCCTGGCAGTCAAGGACCGTCTACTGGGGCACAACCCTCTGGCGGCCGTCTACACGCTGGACAGTTATTACCGCGCCCTTAAATAGTATCTACCCTTGATCGTTCACGCTATAAAGCCCGGAGACAATTTGGCTTTGTGATAAAATTTTCCTGACGCTTTAAAATCAGGCCGCACTTCCGGCCTTTATGAATCCAGCATAATCGGTCATGGCCTTGAAGGCCCTGAGAGCCCGTTCCGGGGTCGGATAACAGGGAACTCCGATACGCGAAAATCCGTTCCGAATGTGGCGAATCTCCTGAGCGCTTCCCCCGAAATATGATACAATCACCGGTTTGCCGGGGAAGTCTTTGACCAGAGGTCCAAAGGCCGCCTCGATATCGAATATGGATTCGGGCATCACCACAAAAATAATCAGGACGCTGTCGATGTCGTCCTGTTCGAGAAGACACCGGGCGATATGGCTCATGGTTTTTGCGGACCCGTGCTGCTCCACGGCAGACCAGATGTCCACCGGATTTCGAAGCGGCGCCCAGTCCGGCATCACCTCGCGGATCCTTTGTTGCGTTGAAGCGTGCAGCCGTGAAAGGCTGATGCCGAGTTCCTCGGCGACATCCGTGGTCAGCACACAACCCAGGCCGGTGATAGACAGAGCTCCCATTCGGTTGCCTTTGGGCAGCGGAAGCATCTCAAAGGCGGCCAGAGCGTCAAAAAAGGCCTCGGAATCAGGGACGCGAATCATTCCCGTTTTTCGGCAGACCGCATCAAAGACCGCGTCCGATCCGGCAAGGCTTCCGGTATGAGAAGCGATGGCCTGGGCGCCGGATTCCGTTCGCCCCGACTTCAGAACCACAACGGGCTTCTGAATGCAGGCTTTTCCCGCCACATCCACGAAGCGGATCCCTTCCGAAACGCCCTCAAGATACATGCCGATGGCCGTAGTTTCAAAATCTCCGGTCAGATATTCGAGAACGTCGGTTTCATCGACATCGCCCTTGTTGCCGATGCAGGCTATCTTGGCGACTCCGAATGGATGATGGTCTCCGACCCACCGGGCCCATCCGGACGAAAACACGCCGCTCTGCCCGAAGAGCGAAACACCGCCATGGCCGATGGGATCCAGACTGACAATGGAGGTGGAAACGCCGCTGTGGGGATTGATCGTTCCTATGCTGTTGGGTCCCATGAGCCGAATGCCGGCGGCGCCGGTCTTTTCCACCAGCTTTTGCTGATCGGCGGTGCCTTCCCCTCCGATATCCGAATAACCGCCGGTGCTCAGAATGATATTTTGAACCCCTTTTTGAATGCACCGGTCGATGGCGCCATCCACGCCCGCCTTGGGTATGACGATCATGACCATGTCGACGGCTTCCGGAATATCCAGCACGGTTTTATAGGTTTTCAGACCCAGAATATCTTCTGCGGATGGGTTGACCGGGTACAATTTTCCTGAATAGCCTGCTCGTATAAAATTCTTCAGAATGATATGACCGCCTTTTCCGGGCAGACTGGATGCGCCGATGACCGCAACAGACCGCGGATTGAAAAAACCGTCCAGGCCGGAAGGCACCGGTCTTGTCTCAAGGGCGGCGGGTTTAACATCGCCATAACATACCAGAGCATCGACTGCAGTTGCGCCCGACGGGTACAGAAGCAGGGGATTGACGTCTATCTCGAAGATATCCTTCCGCTCGAATATGAGTTTTGAGAGCACAACGATTGCGCGGGCGGCGGCATCGATGTCCAGAGGCGCTCGGCCGCGGCAGCCATAGAGAATCGACGCGCCGCGAAGGCGGTTGAGCATTTTCCGGGCCGTATTCAGATCGACCGGTGCCAGCTCAACGGCGGCATCCTTGAAGACCTCGGCCAGAACCCCTCCCATGCCGGCCAGAACCGTCGGACCGAAAACCGGATCACGTTTTGCCCCGATGATCAGCTCCGTTCCGGCTGGCGCCATTTTCTGAACCAGCAGGGTATGGGGTTCGCTGAAGCTTGCATTGATCCGGTCCGCTGCTTCTTGCAGGGCTGATGCTGTCTGGACATTCAGAATCACTCCGCCGCGGTCGCTCTTATGCAGGACATCGGCAGAGCAGACCTTGAGAACAACCGGATAACCGATATTTTCGGCCGCCTTCAAGGCTTCCTGAATTCCGGCTGCCTGATATTCTTCAACGACGGGAATCCCCTGTTTTTTCAGCAGTAGCTTGGCCTCATATTCGTTTAAAGCATACATGTTATTCTCCTCAAAATGGAAACAACAAAAAAACCACGGCCTGCCTAAGCCCATGGCTTTTGACTGTTTTTATGTTGAATAGAACCGGGGCGTGCCGAACGGTAAGATCACGGCATCCTGTACGCCATCGCATTGACGTTCATGCCCGCCCCCACGGAAGCCATCAGAATGACATCCCGTTGATTCAGATCGTGATTGTCGAGTCTTCCTTTCAGCAGCAGGTCCAGAAGCGTCGGCACGCTGGCCACCGAGTTGTTTCCAAGCCAGGATATGATCATCGGCATGACGCCCGGCGGGGCTTCCTTCCTGCCAAACAACCTGTACAGACGGTCCAATATCGCCGCATCCATCTTTGCATTCGCCTGATGCAGAAGTACCTTGCGAATATCGTCAATAATCAGGCCTGCCTTCTCGATGGTTTTCTTGACCAGCTGCGGAACCTGCTTGAGGGCGTATTCATATACCCTTCGGCCGTTCATCTTCAGATACAATTCGTCTTCATGTCGTTCGGGATTGTAGGATCTGTCCATCTGCAGCATAAACGCCTGATCCAGCGTGTCGGTCCGGGTGCTGTGCGCCAGTATTCCAACCGGTTCCGCATTTTCCACGGCTTCAAGAATGGCGGCACCGGCGCCGTCGGAATATATCATGCTGTCTCTGTCGTGGGGATCAGAAATTCTTGAAAGAGTTTCAGCGCCGATCACGAGGGCTCTTCCGGCATCTCCCGACTTTAAGAAATAATCGGCCTGAATCATTCCCTGCAGCCATCCAGGGCAACCGAACGGCAGATCATACGCAATGGAATCGGAATTTTTGATTTTCAGTTTATGTTTGACCCTTGCGGCGATATTAGGCACAAAATCAGGTCTTTTATTGACATCTCTCACATCGCCGAAATTGTGGGCTACGATGATATAGTCCAGGCTTTCCCTATCTATTCCGGATGAGGTCAGCGCATCCTCTGCCGCAAAATAGGCAATGTCCGAGGTCACAAGATCGGCTGCAACATGCCGCCTTTCCTTGATTTCCGTTATTTTTTCAAACTGTTCTATGATTTCCCGGTTTTGTTTGTCCAATCGGGTTCCATCCGGATCATAGAATTCATTTTCGAGAAAATCTTCGTTGCGAACCTTTTTAGTGGGTATGTAACTCCCCGTTCCAATAATAATAGAATTCATCATACTGCTCCAACATTACCGGCGCGGATTCCGGCCCATTGCACTGCCTGCCCATCGGTTTGTATTTATAAACAATCCAACGAACAGCAATGCTCATTTCGATATCTCGTTTCCCGGCTTGCGGCGCCTCGAACTATTTACGCTTTCATCGCACTGCGAAGTTTTTTACGGATCGATCCATGAATGGTCGGTCGAAAATAAAATTTATCTTTAACCCGAAATAGCGTCAAGGCAAAATATCATTGCATCAAACCGGAGGATCAGATTGCAGCAGCATTATCATTATCAAGACCGCGGATTTTTATGACAGCTCACCCTGCTTGATTTGATGATTTCGGAATGCGGTTATCAAGGCTTGGTTCAGTCAGATCAGCATGCCGGCTGCCATCAGCACGGGTGTGAGAATGTTAACGGCAACATTCATACCCAGATATGGCAGCAGGCGCTCGGAATCTTCGGAATATTTCCAGACACCTCTGATCAGGGGAAGAGCGATGGCTGCGGTCAGAAACGAGACAAGGGTGGCCGGCGGCATTTGGCGGGCATAAACTCCGAAGCCGATGACCAGATACGCCAGAATCAGCATGGCGATGTAGACATAGCTGCCTTTCCGCTTTCCCGCGACAATCAGCAGGTGATTTCGGCCGACGCTACGGTCCGCCTCAAAATCCGGAAACTGGTTGAGCAGCAACAAATCGTTTACCAGAAAGAACGGAACCAGGGATGCGATAAAGGCGGTCCACGAGTATTGCCCCGTCAGAACAAAATCCGTTCCCATAACCATCAGGGGGCCAAAGCCCAGGCCGGGCATGACCAGACACACCAGAGGGCGGCGGGTTCCCCAGTTCGTATAGGCCACAACGATGACCAGTCCCAGAACGCCCAGCGGAAGCAGCCTCAAGCCTCTGACCACCACGAAGTAAAGACCGATCGCTGCGGTGATTCCAAGCGTCACCCAGGCAGTCGCCAGAGCTGTTCCCGCCATGTCCGGCCTTTTGGGAAGCGTGCCGCTTCCCCCGCTAAAAGGGGTTCTCTGGGTCACAAGGTCCAGTCCGCTCTTGAAATCATAATATTCATTAAAGGCATTGACGCTGATATGCGCCGATGTCGCGCCCACGAGCACAAGGAGAAAATATACGAAGCTGACGGGCTCGGATGAGGTCCAGGCAGCGGTTCCCGTACCCAGCAGCACGCAGGCGGGAGTCAGAATCAGAAAGGCCGGTTTCATCGGCCCGAAAAAGGCTTTGAGATTGTTCATGTATCCCTCAATGATCTTTTATTATCGTGGACAGGGATTGATGCATGATTTCATGCTTCCTCCAGCACAGGGCTTCTTATGTCAGAAGCCCTTCAAGAAATCAACCCGGAAACAGTGTGTTTATTCTCCGGTCATGGTGATGAAGGGACTTCTGAATCCATTTTGGAATATGCCGAGGAAAAAGAATATCACACCATCAATATCGGATCTGCAGAAACGAATCGTTTTCGAACCGGAAGGTTATGAAGGTCGGCTATTTTGCGTCTTTTCGTATTCCTGAGCTTTGAAAATAAAAAGGGCGGCAAGAATCGTTGCGTTCTTCCCGCCCTGGAACAGACCGTTGCCGACTCAGCGGAAACGGATTCAAGTGATATTTTTCAATGGGTGCCTCCCCAAAACAGTCTCTACAGCCGGGTCTTTTTCCGAATATTGCGGGAACGATAACAAGGCAACCGCGGGAAAACGCCCCCTCGCTCCGTTAAGATGAAGCTCTATCCGCCGACCACCTCGATCTTGTTTTCTACGGATTTAACACCCTTGACGTTTCGTGCCGCCTGCTCAGCGGCCGATTTTTCCAGGGGAACCTGCACAACCCCTGTGAGCCGGACTTTTCCCGGCTCGTCCACGAACGCTGAAATATAGCTGGAGGGGAAACCGGCTTCCGCAAGGGATGCGGCAACTTTTACCGAAAGCTCCATCATGTCAAAGAAACTTGTCACATCGCCGGAGTGGCCCTGGAGTTCTCTTCTTCGAATCGCGGACAAGATCATATCCACCGCGACATCAACGGTCAGTCTATCCATATTCAGGACGATGTCATACAGCTCGGGATTATTCCAATCCCGTTTAAAGGCAAACTTGATGAAATTTTCTCTTTCGTTATCGCTCCTCTCCATGAGCATGAGAGCGGCCTTTCTCGTATATGAACGCTCCACCAGATTGTGCAGGCGCGTCTCCTGAGATGCGATGACCCGAACATGAAACGCATAGGAGATGGACCGAAAAAGCATGTTGCCTCCCCTTCCAAGAAGCACCGCGCTTCCCTGGCGGGCGAGTTCATAAATCACGGCATACAGGCGGTCCAGGCTGGCCTCGGATCGGAATGAAAAAAAACGTTTAAACGGCGGCGGCGCCTTATCGTTGATTTCTTTGATGTCGTCAAGAAACCCCATTTCCCTGGCTTTTTCTTCGATGCTTTCGGTATCGTAGAAATTGTACCCCAGTTCCTGGGCGACGCGCTTCGCAATTTCCGTTCCTTTTGTGCCCATCATTCTGGATAGGGTAATAAAATGCATAACAACCCTCCGTCTGATCCTGAAACAAGCGTGAATTGGACCTTTGAACTTTAATATACTCTCAATGCCTGAAAATCGGAACATCTTTTTGGGCAGAAGATGGATATCTAGAAGCGAGTCAGCTCAAACCCTGTATCGAGATCGGGTTGCAGGGCATCGAACGCAGGAATGATCTTCATTAATTTCGTATTTTAACGATTCCGAACACTGATTCCGACGCGGGCCGAACAGCCGTCGAAGCGCGGTGCCTTGAGCCTGCCTGCCGGAAGCGCACGGCGTTTTTAAGGCCATGGGACAGCCGTAAAGGGCGCAGGCAAAAATCACTTCAGCTGGTTTGAACTGGAAGCCCGTCGGCGTCAGGCCCATTTTTGGGGTTCCACGGCAAGGTAAATGATCAGTCTGTTGTCAATCACCAGGCTCCATGCCATGAGACCCAGGGGAGCGCTCTGGAAAACGGAATTCATGAACGGCACATAGGTGAAGAGCAGCTGGAGCAGCGTCATGGCGCCTACGACGGGGCCCAGAGAAACAGGTTGCCTTATCAATCGATTCATCCTCCCCGTTTTCATCTTCCAGCAGCTTCAAGCGGGCGTCGTCCCGGCTTGCCTTGGTAACGGGCCGGTTGTCTTCAATCCGCTTAAGGCACTCGATCACAACCGCCACACCGTGTTTGCAATCCCATTCATAGGGGCAGGCGCAGATCGAATCCGGCAGGCCGTATTCATCCATGACCACTTTGGCGGCATACCGTTGCGTACCGTCCACCCGGGCGATCATGCCGTCGTCGTCCGTTACGGCCAAATCATGAACACTTCCCTTACGCTGATAATTCTTGCCCCGGGAGACGATCTTGCTTCCGGCCCAGTCATCGAGATCATCCCAAGTCAGATCGGCAAATTGATCTGTTTTTGTTTTCTTTTTCGGCATTGATTCACGTCCAGACTATTACGCGGATGCGCAACCGCAAATTAATCCCATCTTCCCAAAATTCACGATTGATTTTGAGCAAGGTGCTTTTTCGAGTCGTATCAGCTCAAAAACAAACCATACGATCCTTCGAGACTTGGACATGCCCCCCCTCTGGATTTCACATCGTTTTATTTCGGCGGTGTCTTAATCCAAAAGCAAAACGCCAGGTTCGCATGCGATGCGATCAGATCATCCGCCTTTTCAAGCTTGAACCGAAGCACGGTTTGGCATTCGTGAAATCTTGATAACTCATATCTGCTCGAATTAACGAGGTCTTTCAATGATTCTCCCCGCAAGCTTCCGCCTAATAACGGATTTCGGGTGGATCAGCCAATACGCCCTGATCTGTCAAAAATCTACAATCTGATAAATAGATTGTAAGGATTCCGAGCCTTTGTTATATTGAGGCGTTCCTTTCGTCCGTTTCGCACGATTCAATACCGGCCTCGTTCGCATGAAAACACCGCTGATCCGCTCAAGGAGGAATTGTGCTATCCAAGGTTTTGAGCAGCGCCGTTATCGGAATAGACGCTTATCTGGTTGAGGTGGAAGTCGATATCGCCCGGGGACTTCCCTGCTTTACCACGGTGGGACTTCCGGAAGCCGCGGTCAAGGAAAGCCGAGAGCGTGTAAAATCGGCGATTCAAAACTCAGGCTATACGTTTCCGGACGACCGCATTACGGTCAATCTGGCGCCGGCGAACATCAAAAAGGAGGGAACCGGTTTTGATCTTCCCATGGCTCTGGGCATTCTTGCTGCCAAAGGAACCATTCCCCGGAACACGATTTCCTGCTATCTGATCATGGGAGAACTTTCTCTGGACGGCCGCGTTAAACCCGTGAAAGGATCCCTGCCCATGGCGCTCGCAGCCCGTCAAGCGGGGTACAAGGGCATCATCGTTCCGGAAGACAACTGCCGTGAAGCATCCGTCGTAGATGGAATCTCGGTGCTCGGCGCCAGAACCCTTTCCCAGGTCGTGGAATTCTGCCGCGGAGCCCGGCAGATACCCACCGAAACCATCGACATTTCCAAACTGTTTTCAGTCCAGAATCAAACGGATGAGGATTTTTCAGAGGTTCTGGGCCAGGAGCACGCCAAGCGGGCCGTTGAAATTGCAGCCGCTGGAGGGCACAACCTGCTCATGGTCGGGCCTCCCGGATCCGGAAAAACCATGCTGGCCAAGCGCATGCCCAGCATTCTGCCGCCCCTGAGCTTTGAGGAGTCCATCGAAACCACAAAGGTTTACAGCGTTCTGGGTATGCTGGAAAAAGATCAGTCCCTGATCACCCATCGTCCGTTCCGGTCACCGCACCATACGATCTCCGATGCCGGACTGATCGGCGGAGGTCAGATTCCGCGGCCCGGAGAGGTCAGCATGGCTCACAATGGGGTACTGTTTCTCGACGAACTGCCCGAATTCAAGAAACATGTGCTTGAGGTGCTGCGCCAACCCCTGGAAGATCACCGGGTCACCATATCACGGGCTTCGACAACCATTACCTACCCATCACGCTTCATGCTGGTCGCCGCCATGAATCCGTGTCCGTGCGGATACCTCTCCGATCCCAGACACCGGTGCGACTGCAGCGCAATCCAGATTCAGCGGTACCGGTCCAAAATCTCCGGTCCCCTCATGGACCGGATTGACATTCACATTCAGGTGCCCGCCGTCGCCTACCGGGATCTGAAAAAGGAATTTTCCGCCGAATCCTCAGAAAAAATCCGCCAGCGGGTCACCTCGGCGCGCATGGTTCAGGCCCGGCGGTTCGCCCGGCTTCCCATTTACTGCAACGCCCAGATGGCCAGCCGTCAGATCAGACAGTTCTGCAGAATCGATACCCCATCCTCGGCACTTCTGGAAACCGCCATCGAAAAACTGGGACTTTCGGCCCGGGCCTACAACCGCATCCTGAAAATCGCCCGGACCATCGCCGACCTTGAAGAAAAGCCGGACATCGATCTGGCCCATGTGTCTGAAGCCGTTCAGTATCGCACGATGGAGCGCGGAGGGAAAATCCGTTAGGGCGTGAGCGTGTACGCATGGATGATAACAGCCAACAATCGTCTTTCACGGAAGCAAGGCGAAAACCTTTCCAACCCCTATTTTCCCCTGGCAGGATGCAACGCCTTGACGACAAATCAGAGCACAGCCTAACCGCTTTTGACGGTTCGTGTCTAACGGGGTGTTGAAAAACAAGAATCAGGCCGTCAGGCAAGGCGCGCGGTGATGCGACAAGTGCGGCATATTCAAGCATATGTGAGCATTGGCGAGAGCCGTGCAACGCTGAATGGCGGCCTCAGGCGCAGTTTTTCAACAGCCTGCTAAGCCGATATTCGCCGATTATGCGGCCATAATTCTCACCCTGTCCGTCCTTTCCCGAAGAATTTATCCACACCCTCATACTGAATAAACGGATTCAATACGGCGCCCTAACCTTATTTTCCACTATATGCCGAAATTTTTTCGCTTGTCATGATGGCGCTTTTATGAATAAGGAGCCACGGTTTTATTTTGCGGGGATGCGGAAATTTTTTCACTTGACATAATGACATTTTATTACATATGGTGTCGCTATGTTCAAAAAGTGATGAAGTATTCACTTTTATCCGATAAGATTCTTTATGCGGCGAGGTCGCTCCATGAGGGCGGAAAGGCAGGGTGCGAAAGGGATGCCTGCCGCTGCGCGGTGATTGAATAGACGCATATATTGCTGCGATTTATTGTCGAATTCGGAATTGTCAAAGGCGGGTTGATCGTGAAAATAATGGGGCACATTAATCAGCTGAACATGGCACCATTGTTGCTTCATATTGTACAGAATTGACGATTGAGGGCTCCTTCCCGAAAAGGCAATGCTGTTGCATGACAGCGGCGCAAAGCCTTGGGTCCTGAGCGGATTACGGACAGCCGGGCTGCCGAAGGAAGAGAGACCAGCTTATTGGCATCGGGCAGTAAGGAGTCCTCCAGTACCATCAATAAAGGAGGCTTTTTTATGAACCCGAGACCTGTATTTAAATCAATCTTTTTAAACCCTTTCTCTTTGCAGAGAATTTCGTATCACACCTTTCGTCTGATCTTCGTCATTCTTTTGGCTTTCGGGATTGTGTTCTCTGACACATCAGGGATTTCCCTCGCCCAGCCCCCCCCTGATGCCGGAACGGCTGCAGACGCGGAGCGCCTGACAAACAACCTGGTTGGCCTGATTAACTGCTACCTGTCCGCCAGCCCAGCCGAACAGTCAAAACTTCAGGGCGAACTCATCAATCCGGCAGTCGAGCGCTGGCAGCTTCTTCTTTCGCTGATCGAGAACAATCCGGGCGAGGTGCTGCGACTCGCCCTGCCCGAACGGCTGAATCACGGAATGCCGGCTGTGGTACAGACATTTATCGAACAGTGGCGCGATCTGGAGGGCGCGCTGGAGGTAATCGAAGAGGATTATGAGGGCGGCAGCCGCCTTCGTTACCTTCTGAACGTGAACGGTGAACGCTTTTCGCTCTACTTCAAAGCCCGGCCGTCCAGAGTTCTCAGCGGCTTGCGGGTGCGAGCCCATGGGGTGCAGATGGACGACGCCATGGCATTGGAGTCCGGGGAGACCGGTCTGCAGATCCTGGCGCTGGACGGTGAAGAATCCGTGACTGCGGGCGCAGCTTCGGCGGCAGTGCTGCCCAACACCTTCGGCGAACAGCGTACATTGGTCCTGCTGGTGAATTTTCGAAATGATCCGACCAATGAGCCCTGGACGGTGGAAGAAGCGCGGGACTTGGTATTCGGCACGGTGAACGATTTTTTTAAAGAAAGTTCTTTCGGCCAGACCTGGCTCGCCGGCGAGGTTTACGGCTGGTACACGCTGCCCTTTGATCAGCCGACCGACAGCACCACCTGCAAAATCGCCGAGGTGGCCCGACTTGCCCAGGAAGCTGCTCGAAACGCAGGAGTTAACCTTTCCGCCTTTAACCGCTACATCTATGTCTTCCCTCAAACCCCCTGCTTTCCTTCGGGTTCGGGCACTGTCGGCGGCAACCCCTCCGAGGCTTGGATCAACGGAAGCTGGTTCAGGCTCAAGACGGTCGGCCACGAGTTGGGTCATAATCTGGGACTTTTTCACTCCGCCGCCCTCGAGTGCGGCGAAACAACTCTCGGCTGCGATTTCGTGGTATATCCATACGGCGACACCATGGACATCATGGGAAATCAATCGGTCGGACACTTCAACGCCTTCCAGAAGGAGCGGCTTGGCTGGCTGGACCCCAATCTGAATGATATTATTACTGCCGACAGATCCGGCGCCTACACGCTGGAAGCTTACGAAACGGACCGCGATGCGACGCCCAATGCCCTGAAAGTATTGAAAGACACAGACCCGGTTACCGGCGGAAAGACATGGTATTACATCGAATACCGGCAGGCCCTGGGTTTCGACGATTTTCTCGCCGGCAACTCTAACGTGCTCAACGGGGTAGCGGTTCGCATGGCAAACGAGTCTGACCCCGGAAGCAGCGTTCTGCTGGATATGACGCCCGACAGCTCTTTGACGTGGGACTGGGGAGATCCTGCGCTTGTTTTCGGACAGACATTTTCCGATCCCGAAAACGGCATATTGATTACCAGTCTGTCCGGAAACGGCAGCACCGCGATGGTGTCTGTCAGCTTCGATACGCCGATCTGCGTGCGCACCAATCCGATTGTGGCGGCTTCGCCTGCCGAAAGTCAGTGGGTCGCAGCCGGGACGTCCGTAACCTATACCGTTACGGTCAGCAATACCGGCAGCGTCGGCTGCTCAGGCGCCTTCTTTGATCTGGCGGCTGTCGTTCCGCAGGGATGGACCGCCGTCTGGGGCACAGATCGCCTGGAGGTCGAGCCGGGAGCAAGCGCCGCCACCACTCTGGAGATAACATCGTCACCTTCGGCGGCGGTTGCTTCCTATACCATAAACATTTCGGCGCAGGACATCGACGATACCGCCTGCACAGCCTCGGCTTCCTTGACGTATATCGTGAACCGGCAATCGGATAATGAAGCGCCCATCGCCGTTGATGACAGCGCCTCAACGACGAAGCTCGTACCGGTGGTCATCTATGTGCTCAACAACGATTCGGATCCGGACAATGATCCGCTGACGGTGAAGGGATTCACGCAGGGTTCCATGGGAACCGTGACATTCGACGCCAGCGGCAGGGCGACCTACGCTCCCAACCGCAACGCCAAGGGGAAAGACAGTTTCTTTTACACCATCACAGACGGTGTGCATGAGGCAACGGCCGCGGTTCACGTGTCGTTTACAAAAACCAAGTAACGCGACCCGTCTATCGGTGCGCTCGGCGCTGCCGCGCGCTTCCCTCCTGAATAAAAGGGGCGGTGGGATCATTCCCCCCCCCCCGCTCAGGTTCCAAAAACAATTATTCGCAGTACTCACAGCAGTCGCACAGCGGACATATTGCGCTGTCGCTTTGCGGCGTCACAGGGGCTCCAAAAATATCGGTAGCGGTGGCCGTCACCTGATCCCTGAAATGAACCAGGCAAGGATCGGTGGTCGCTGTCTCGCCATCAAATTCAAGGGCCTCGGACGGGAAATACGAACCGTTGTAAGTCATGCAGGCGCCTTCGGTTGCACCAGGATCCAAAGGATCATCCGGCGCGACCAGATACTGACTCGACAGCAGGGTGCCGGCTTCATTATCTACCACTGCCACGTTGAACAACGGCGTGTCGCCGGTGTTGCAGACCTCGCCGGAAACGTTCACCTTAGCCACAACCCGCACGGGGTCAGTCATCGTTGTGACGATGGAGTAGCAGGATTTGGTGACGGAAAGCTCGGGACTGATCTGCAGTTGCGGACAGTTAGCCGTATCCGAAGCGGTCAGCGCACTACCGCCCACCGGCTGCGTGTATGCCGTCGCCGTCACCTGATCTGAAGGTCCGTTCTGACCTATGGACACCGTAATGGTCGCCGAGTAGTTGATACTCGCGCCCGCGGCCAGAGAGGCGGTGGAGCCCGACCAAGCAAGGCTGCCCGCATCAAAGGCGGGAGCGTCCACAAGGCTGATATTGTACATCGTTGCATAACCGGTATTCGAGACCGTGCCGGCAATGTCATAGATGATATGCACATTATCAGAACTCAGTGTCGGATTGGTGCAGGCTTTTGTCACGGAGACGCCGCACAGTGGGAAGGCATCCAGAACGAAGTCCTTGAGCGACGCGGTGAACGAGCTTGAAGAACGCGTCTCGGCCATGAAACTGCTGTAGCAGGTGTCTCCCCCGACGAGTTGGGTCAGGTTGATTCCGCCCTCAAAGAACGTTTCGTACGGAAACTGATTCACATACCCGTCCTTGGACGTGTAAAGCCATGGTGAGGCTGTGGGGTCATAGGGACCGCCCTCCGTGTTGGTGATCGCACATGCGCCAACAGATCCAACATACCCCGTTCCATCGCAAATCGCGCCCGCGCCCGAAACCCCCGCAAGCAGCCTGAGGTTTGCCGCGGCGCATTGACCGACCGCGGGGTTGTTGCTGTCCGCTTTGGAACAACTGGCATCCCACTCGACCACCTGCACCAGGGGCACCGCGTTCGTAGCCTGCGGAAAGTTCGCCAGCACCAGAATATCGCCGTTTTCGTGCTCTCCTATGAACCCGCCGTTACCGTCCAGGGTGACTGGTTGCTTGAAGAACCAGAAGCCCATATAAGCATCCCCGACGTTGGAAATACGGTCGGCGCCGAAATAGACGATCAGGTCTCCTGCATCATTGTAAGCCGCGGCAAAGGCATCTAAAATATCGTCCTTGTCCGGCACAGAGCCGTCCTTATAGCCCCAGTCCGGAATGTCCTGAATGTCCTTCCGCCCGCCCGTGAAGATGCTCACGCCAGAACCTTCGTTCTCAAATGAATAAGGCTCAGCGTCGCCGCCTCCGCCGTAAAGGGTCGCCCAATCGTCAGGGGGAGGCGTGGCATCGTCCTGGACGGCATTGCCCTCCAGTTCAAACAAACCCGCCCCGTCTGCCCCGAACACATTGCCCGCGCCCGCTAGAAAAAATACGGAAAAGGCGAGCGCAACCCCAACACATAAAGTTTGTATCAAAATCTTCATATCCGTACCTCCTTTTACCGAGAGGATTGGAAATACAAATCCACTTTCTTACCCTGGTTTTTTTCTCCATTCTGCACAACCTCGAATCATTATGCCTGATGTTAAAAAAACCATTTCCGCCTGACATGTTTTCTCGCCCAAGAATGGCATGGGCCACCCTTGGGCCGCTGTATGGGTATTTTGAAATACACCAAAGCATTTGTTGACATAACCGCACCTCACACAAACAACTCTTTTTTCACAACGCGCCGCAGATAGCTACGCTGCGATCAAAGGCGTAAAATTTTTATGTGGCTGAAGTTTAGAAATGTCGGCAGCTACTTCCCACAGGCAAAAAACCTGTCAGGAGACAGAAATGCAGAACTTCAGTTTCTTATTCATTGAGCACCTCCCTGGTGGAGGTTAATCCGAATAAAGAGGTCGCCAGTACAGAAAGGAAGATTATAAAATCTTTCAGAATCCAGGAACGTACAATCGGAGGGGTCGCTGCGAAAAGGCATTCGCCTCATCTGTTTCAACAATATTTAGCCCCATTCCAGAAGTCAACAAAAAAATTTTGATAGTTAATCCAAATTTTTTGATTCGTCAAGTTGTAATTTCGCAAGCAACAACTTTGCATGTAATCATCTGCGGGTTCCAACAAAGCAATTTTGGCCGCAAAAGGACAGGGAGGTCTCGAAAAAAGTCATCATTTCGATGGTAAAGTCAAAAGTTCAATGCGTCGCAAATTCCGAAAAATAAGAAGCACATAGCCCGCAATGACGAAGGATGCAGCGCAACGCAGAAATTGGCTTTTTTCGAAGCCATCAAAAATTCTTAAAATTGTTCCAGAAAACGGCAGCCGTCTGCCGATATATAAAATCAGATTCGGCCATTCGTTCGCGATTGTCATCTTGTCCAACCCGTCCCGAAGAATCATTTACACGCACAGGCATAGAATGCCGTCTGAAATATCGAACCGTGAAAACTGTATTGCCGAAGATGCATGGAAATTTTCCGCTTGACATAATGGCGTCTCACCGCATAAAGTGTCACATAATTCGTAAAATGACGCCATGTTCACATTCATCTGATTAAATTCTATATGCTGCGAGGTCGCCACATGGCAGAGAGGATACTCCCAAGACGTGAAAGAGAAAAATTAAGACAGCGCAAAGAGATGCTTGCAGTCTCGCTCGGACTTTTTTCGGAAAAGGGATACCACAACGTCTCCATGCACGAAATCGCCGAAAAGTCCGAATTTGCCGTCGGAACCCTTTACAAGTTTTTCAAGAACAAGAAAGACCTTTACAAAGCCCTCGTACTGGAGGAGGCCGACAGATTTCATGACAAGCTTACAAAGGCCATGGATGAGTCGGATGACGAGATTGAAAAACTGCGAAATTTTGTAAGGGTCAAGGGCGAATACTTCCGCGACAATGTAGCCGGAATACGCGTGTATTTTGCTGGAACCCGAGGTGCCGACTTTAATGTCATGGCGGGTTTGACCGCCCAGATCCGTGACCGGCACTACGGGTTCATACAAACCCTCGCCTCTGTGTTTGAAACCGGAATGCAAAGGAATCGGTTTAAAAAAATCGCTACTCCTTATCATCTGGCTGTTGCCCTCAACAGCCTTACCAATGCCTTTCTTTTTCTCTGGCTCGAAGCGCCGGAACATCATCCCTACCCGAATGACCTGGACATTATACTGGACATTCTATTCACAGGATTGAAAGGATCCTGAACCATCCTTGAACGCATTGAGGAATAAAATGCAGGCAGCATAAGCCGAAGTGGGGAGCGATGCAGCCCGAATCGCTGTAACCCCGCTCAGGCTGCGCGCACGACCACGCCCTGCAAGGTGTTGATCCACAGAATTGGTCGTCGACGGTTTGACTTTGGTGCCATCCGCTTTTTCGGAAAACCCATGTCACGGTCCGGTTGCGCCAGATCCGATCTCTGAGTAATGATCCTCGAAATTCCAGCAAATTTCGATGTTTCGGCCGGCTGCAGCCGCCACGTGGCCGTCGAAAAAAATATGGAAAACACTCCAGTATTTTTTCTGATAACACACGATGAGCCGGTCCGGACCGCTGACCTTTTCGATCCGGCATTCGGAAAGATCTCTCAGGCCTGTACCGCAGGCCTTGAGCACGGCTTCCTTGGCCGTCCAGAATCTGAAAAAACGGATCAGAGGGACGCTGTCGTCAAGAACCCACTGCGCATCATCGGCAACCTTTCGATAGATTCCCTGGTGGACGGGGCGGATTTTTTCAAGATCGATGCCGATCGGACTGGGTCCCAGCATTCCGGCTACATATTCCGGCTTGTGGGTCACGGACCAGTAAATCCCATCATTTGGCATCGGAGCGCCCTGTGCATTTTTAACCAGATCCCCGGTTTTCAAGTCGCTTATTTCAGCGCTCAAAGCCAGGGCAAGACGAGCGATCCGGCTGAGGGCCCGGGCGCGGTCGGACCCCGAAAGTTGCCTGACTTCCGGATTTACCTGCAAAATAACGGGATAAAGTATGGCTGGCGGATAGGAAAAATTTTCATGCGTCATGGGGCATCTTAAAACAAATTATTCAGCGACTCTAGATTCTCAACGCATGGCGCGTGTTTCAGGCTGTTGCATAAATACCATTATTATATAGGCGAAAAATATCAAATAAGGCGTGGTGCTTTGATCAGGATTCGCGGAAAAAATATCACACCAGCGCTCAGGGGGCTAGCAGGTCTGCATCTGTCCGGCCGACAACGATCCGGCCAGAACCTTTTATACCGGTGAATTAGCCTGCCGGGCACCCGTTTCCGGAAAATTCCATGGGTTCAGCTTTCTGAAACTTGCCAAATGCCAGCGATTATTTTTTCTGTTTGGATTTCTTTTTTTTCGGTCGGCAGTTGCCGAAAGTTCCCCTGGCTGTCTTGCCCCGCCTGGTTCGAATATCCCCTTTTCCCATATTCAATTCTCCTTTCGTTTTGTCTTCAATAAACATCAACACGTAAATCGGCTTTTTCAAACGCCGGATTATGGTTAACAAAGCATTCATCCGTTTTCAAGTGTTTTGATGATCTATTTTAGGGCGCGGAGCAGTCCGGTGTAAAGCGAGACACCGGACGGGCGAATGGAACATTTAAGGACAATCAAACGAATGCAGGACCGGTTCCGGCGGCTGCCAACCGCCAAGTTTTGCAGATGAAACCGTCTTCGAATTTACGACTCGAAAACTAAGAGATGCGTTCATTTTATTATTGACTTTTCTAAATAACTTTGTGAAATTTACCTCTTTGCAAAAGGACGGGATGATCAAAGAAGCTTGTATTATCAATGTTTTGCCGCAAAATATGGCAAATATTAATCATCTAAGTAGCTGGGAGGATTGCAATGAAACAAACTGAAGTGTGTTCAGCAATTAAAAACATCTCTAAAATTCAGCCTGCCGAGTTGGATAAAACCGCAGGCGGTTACGGCGATTTTGAATGGTGGGGCCTTTCACCGGAAGCCGCAAGAAAAATCATGGTCAACAAATCCAAGGCTTTGACGGACAAGACGACGACCACCAAGGAGGCGGTGAATCGCTTTGTAAAGGACGGAATGAATATCGCCATCGGCGGCTTCGTCAACACACGGCCCCCGGTTTCCATCATTCATGAGATCATTCGGCACGGCGCCAAGGATCTGACCCTTTCTTTTCAGTCCAACTCCATCTGCCCCGAACTGCTGGCCGGCGCCATGCTGCTGTATCCGAATCAGGTTTCGATCAAACGCGTCGAACTGGCCTGGTGGGGATACGAGGTCATCGGAATCGCGCCGCTTCTCCGTCACCTGAACGCAAACGGCATGATCATGATGGACGACTACACCAACTACGGCATGTCGGCCCGGTTCAAGGCTGCGGCAATGGGCATCGAGTTCATACCGGTCCGGGATCATGGCGGATCCAGCATGGAACTGACCAACCGCGGCAAGATGATCAAAAGCCCGTTCAGCGGAAAGCACACCTATCTGGTGCCGGCCTGCTATCCGGATCTGGGCCTTGTTCACGTCACCGCGGCGGACAAATTCGGCAACTGCCGGATTTTCGGCGCGCACTGCACCTGCCCGGAAATCGCCATGGCATCCGCCCATACCATTGTCACCACCGAGCAGATGATCTCCAACGACAATATTCGCACCTATCCGAACCTGACCGAAATTCCCTACAGCGCGGTGGACGCCGTGATCGAACAGCGGTTCGGCGCCTATCCCGGAATCTGCTACGGACATCACTGGTTTGATATGGAGCACATTCTGATGTTCCGCAGCGCTTCGGATGAATTCCGAAAAAGCGGCAACACGGACAAACTGAAAAAATACTACGATGAATACATTTTCGGCTGCGAGACCTTCGATGATTTCATCGGCAAACTGCCCTACAAAACCTTGAAGAAGATGCGCGATCTGGACGGCGGCCAGCCGATCATCACCGCCTAATGCGTTTCATTTAGCCAATAATCGATTCATGGAGGATTGAATAATGTCTGCTCAATATACGCCGTTTGAAATGATAGCCTATACCGGTTCCCGAGTTCTGGAAGACAACAAGATCGTGTTCGTCGGCACCGGTCTTCCGATCATCGCATCCATGCACGCCCAGTTGACCCATGCGCCGGGTCTGGGACTGATTTTCGAGGCCGGACCTCTGGCCCCGATCATGGATATGGGCATGCCCCTGTCCGTGGGAGACACCCGCGCCTGCCGCAAAGCCTGTTTTCTCAAGGGCCTGTGCGGAGTGTTCGAGCTGACCCAGAGAGGCCATTCGGACTTCGCCTTTATCGGCGGCGCTCAGATCGACATGTACGGAAACATCAATTCCACCTTTGAAGGCGGAACCTACATCAACGCCAAGACCCGGTTTCCGGGAAGCGGCGGCGCCGGGGCCATGGCCGCCAACTGCGAGAGAACCATCGCCATTATGGCGCTGGAGCCCAGGCGTTTCAGCAATGAACTGGATTTCGTAACCAGCATCGGCTACGGCGACGGTTCCCCGGACTACCGGGATAAAGCCGGCGTCACGGGTTCCGGTCCGTACCGGGTCATCACCAACGAGGCGCTTTTCGGATTTGACGATAAGACCCGCCGAATGACGCTGTTGGAAGTTCTGCCCGGAAGAACGGCGGAAGACATTCAGAAAAAGGTGAGTTTTGAACTGATCATCTCTCCGGACCTCAAGGATATGGCTGAGCCTTCCGCAGATGATCTCAAGCTGCTTCGGGAAAAATGCGATCCGGATGGATACTTCCTGGCCAGAAAACTCAAGTAGTTTTTTCGTCATCACCCTGTTAAAAAGCCGGGCCTTTCGAGGCCCGGCTTTTTTTTGACGGCGGACACATTATTATTGACTTGACAATTTCCGGCGTATAATCTGCTAAAATTCCAAAAAACCTCAAACAACGCGGTCCGGCGGTTGCGGTCAATCCGCCGGTGTTATTAGAGAGACCGGCTTTTCAATGATTACAAAAATCAGAGGATTTAAAGACATACTTCCCGGCGAGGCTGAGCTCTGGCAGCACATCGAAAACACCGCGTCAGATCTTTTCGAGGATTTCGGGTTCAGGCAGATTCGCGTTCCGCTCATGGAGCGCACCGAGCTTTTTGCACGAAGCATCGGGGAGGAAACCGACATCGTTGAAAAAGAAATGTACACCTTTGCCGACCGCAACGAGGAACTTCTCACGCTGCGGCCCGAAGCCACGGCTTCGATCGTGCGGGCCTACATCGAGCACAAACTGTACAACACCGAACCGGTTCAGAAGCTGTACACCATCGGCCCGATGTTCCGCAGGGAAAGGCCCCAGAAGGGACGCTACCGTCAGTTCTACCAGATCGACGCCGAGGTGTTCGGAGTGGATTCCCCGCTGATCGACGCCCAGGTCGTCTTTATGCTGAGCACCCTGTTTTCCCGGCTCAAGGTGACGGACATCCGCGCCCATATCAATTCTCTGGGCTGCCCGCAGTGCCGCCCCGGGTTCAAGCAGAGCCTGCTGAATCTGCTTGAATCCAAAACCGATTCGCTTTGCCCGGACTGCAAGCGCCGAAGTCGCGCCAATCCTCTCCGCGTTCTGGACTGCAAGGCCGAGGGCTGCCGTCAGGCCATGGCCGACGCTCCTTCCATCGTCGATCATCTCTGCGCTGATTGCCGGTCCCATTTTCAGGCGGTTCAGAAAAGTCTTCAGGATCTTGGCGTTAATTACGTGATTGACAAGAGACTGGTGCGGGGCCTGGATTATTACACGCGCACGACCTTTGAGATTCAGACCGCCCTGCTGGGCGCTCAGAACGCCGTTGCCGGCGGCGGAAGATACGATGGGCTTGTAAAGGCGCTGGGAGGGCCGGATCAGCCGGCCATCGGTTTTGCCGTGGGATTTGACCGCCTGGTCGAGGTCGTTCCCCTTCAGGCTGCGGATTTTGTTCGAACCCCCCATGTTTTCATCGCCGCGCTCGGACCCGAAGCCCAGGAAATGGCGGCCCGGTGGGTCTGCGATCTGGCCGCGGACGGCATTCGCGCGGAGATGGATTTTTCCGACCGAAGCCTGAAAAGCCAGATGAAGCGGGCGGATAAAAGCGGCGCAGGGTATGTGCTGATTGTCGGCGAGCAGGAAATCGCTCAGAATGCCGCGGTGCTTCGCAATATGACCACCCACGGCCAGGAACCGGTTCCTCTGTCGCGGTTGCCTGAAAATCTTAAATCAATGATTATCGTACGATAAAAGGGAAAAAGGAGTCCAACCATTGGCTGACATACTTGGTGAAATGAGACGGACCCACTCCTGCTGTCAGTTGGGCGCCGGCGACGCGGGCAGCGAAGTGGTGCTGATGGGCTGGGTGCAGCGCCGCAGAGATCACGGCGGCGTTATATTTGTGGACCTGCGCGACCGGGAGGGCATTACACAGGTGGTTTTCAATCCGGAGGTCAATGCCGCCGTGCACGACAAGGCCCAGGTCATTCGAAACGAATTCGTCATCGGCGTGCGCGGCAGGGTCGTCAAACGTCTCGAAGGCATGGCCAATCCGAATCTGAAAACCGGCGAGATCGAGGTGATGGCCGATGAGCTTCGAATTCTCAATCAGGCCCAGACCCCGATTTTTCAGATAGAGGACAACATCGAGGTTTCCGAGTCGATCCGGCTCAAATACCGGCATCTGGATCTTCGACGGCCCACGCTTCAAAAAAACATCATTCTCCGGCACAAAATCGCCGCCGCTTCCCGCAGATTTCTGGATGAAAACGGTTTTCTCGAGATCGAAACCCCGTTTCTCACCCGCAGCACGCCGGAAGGCGCCCGGGACTATCTGGTGCCCAGCCGGGTCAATCCGGGCCAGTTTTACGCCCTGCCCCAGTCGCCCCAGCTTTTCAAGCAGCTGCTGATGATCTCCGGCTTCGACCGGTACTTTCAGATCGCCCGCTGCTTCCGCGACGAAGACCTGCGCGCGGACCGCCAGCCCGAGTTCACCCAGATCGACATGGAAATGTCCTTTGTCGGCGAGCAGGACGTCATGCGCATCGCCGAACGGCTGGTGCAGACGATTTTCAGCCAAGTTCTGGGGAAAAGTCTTCCCGTGCCTTTTCCGGAACTCACCTATGAACAGGCCATGGCCCGATACGGCTTGGACAAACCCGACACCCGGTTCGGTCTGGAACTCAAGGAAATATCCGATATCGTCAAGGATTCGGGGTTCAAGGTTTTTGCCGACGTGGTGAAAAAAGGCGGCATTGTCAAGGCGTTGAACGCCAAGGGCTGCATCGATCTGTCCCGCAAGGAGATCGACGACATGGCCGCATTCGTCACGATCTACAAGGCCAGGGGACTTGCCTGGATCAAGGTGCACGCGGATTCCTGGCAGTCTCCGATCGCCAAGTATTTTTCCGATGCGGAAAAACAGGCCCTGGCCGAAAGGCTGGACATGGCGCCCGGCGACCTGGTGTTTTTCGTGGCCGACCAGCCCAGAATCGCCAACGAGGCCCTTGGACATCTGCGAAATTTCCTGGGTGAAAAGCTGGGCCTGATCGATCACAGCGCCTATAATTTTCTCTGGGTCACTCATTTCCCGCTGATGGAATACGACGAGGAGGAAAAACGGTTTCAGGCCCTGCACCACCCCTTTACCGCCCCTCTGGAGGAAGACTACGGCAAGCTCGAAACCGATCCGCTGAACGTCCGCTCCAGGGCCTACGACATGGTGCTCAACGGCTCCGAGATCGGCGGCGGCAGCATTCGAGTTCACCAGCGGGAAGTTCAGGAAAAGCTCTTTGCGGCGCTCGGAATGAGCCCGGAAACCTACGAGGAAAAATTCGGATTCCTGCTTTCGGCTCTGGATTCCGGCGCCCCGCCGCACGGCGGAATCGCCTTCGGATTTGACCGCCTGGTGATGATTCTGGCCGGGCAGAACTCGATTCGGGACATCATCGCCTTTCCCAAGACCCAGAAGGCGGCCTGTCTGCTGACCAACGCCCCGGCGGACGTCAGCCCGGCCCAGCTGGAGGAGCTTTCCCTGAGGATTCGAAAACAATGAAGTTTTCGCTTGACTTGACAGGCATTCTTTATTAGAAAGCTTGCATATTTTTTCCCCAGTAGCTCAGTCGGCAGAGCAAGTGGCTGTTAACCACTGGGTCCGCGGTTCGAGTCCGTGCTGGGGAGCCAAAAATTACAGGCGGCAGGTTCTCCCTGCCGCCTTTTTTTCTCAAACTATCATCAAATCCTCAATCTCACAGGTCAATTTTTCAGCCAGTACAACTCGAAAAAGCACCCGGCTCAAAAACAATCGCGGATTTTGAAATTGTTCCTGCGCTTGAACCGGACGAAGAATCGGAGTATGGAAAGGCATTATTGCCGCCATAAAAAGGGAGATCAAATGTTGCAAACATCTTATGCCCAAGAGGTCGATATCCGTCCGGTTTATATTGTTTCCTGCGGGGAGGGGATCAACGGAGAGCTGCTGGTCCAATCCGCCCTGGTTCAGTTTCCGAACTCCAAAGCCGTTATAATCAAGGTGCCCCATGTTCGTCACATAGAACAGCTCGAAGACGTTATTGAAGAAGCGGGCCGCACCGGCGGAATCATTGTCCACACCCTGGTGGATCCGGAGCTTCGAAAATCAACCGCCGAATTATGCACGGCACGGGGCGTTACCGCAATCGACCTGATGGGGCCGCTTCTTCTGAATCTTTCCGATATTCTCGGAAGGGCGCCGGTCGGTGAACCCGGCCGCTACCGAAAATTTCACCAGGTGGATCTTGACCGGATCGCGGCCATTGAATTTTCCATGCTTCACGACGACGGCATGAACCCCAAAACTCTGGATCAATCCGAAATAGTGCTTGTGGGTGTTTCCAGGGTGGGGAAAACTCCGCTGAGCATTTACCTTTCAGTTCTGGGATGGAAGGTGGCCAACGTCCCGATCGTAGGAGACGCCCCGCTGTCCGGAGAAGTAGCCGCCATGGATCCCCGGCGCGTGTTCGGGTTGATCATCAGCGAAGAACAGCTGATAGCCCATCGCAAAATCCGGCAGACGCGGCTGGGCATTGCAAGCTCATGCGCTTATTGCTCGCGAATGGAGATCACCAGAGAATTGGAATTCTCGTACGACCTTTTCAAACGCCACCGCTTTACCGTTATTGACGTAACCAACAAACCGGTTGAATCCAGTGCGGAAGAGGTCATCACTCGAATCACCCGCCGGCTGAGGACCCAGGCGCATCTTCGGTGAACCGGACGCCAGCGGGCCCCGCAATGCAAAAAGGGCATCTCCCGGTCGGGAAATGCCCTTGTAAATTTCGGTATTCAAACAGCTTTGCAGGCCGTTAGACCACCGTTACGTTGACAGCCGCCGGACCTTTTTTGCCCTGCATGATGTCGAAAGTAACCCGGTCGCCTTCATGAAGCGTTTTGAATCCGGTTGCATTGATGCCGGAATGATGAACGAAAACATCCGCTCCGCCTTCCTGTTCAATGAAACCGAAGCCCTTTTTGTCGCTGAACCATTTTACGATTCCATTCGCCATTGTGACGTCCTCCTTTCCATAAATTTTCTCGGTTCTTTACTTCCGGCCGCCACTTGTGACAAATGGGTCTTTCCTTCAGAATGAACCGGCTCGCAAACACAAACGAACCATTAAGATTCTGCGCCATCTATACGCTCTTTTAAACCCAAGTCAAGCAATTATTAGAGCCCGAAAAAATTATGCAACGCTTGTAAAGCATGATAAATTAAGACAAGTAAAAAAGGAATTCACCATTTTTCGGAATAATACGAGGCAGGCATCCTGGCGCGGCGAACATATTTCCCCCATGAATCGAGCACTTTCCGAAAAACCGCAACAGACCTGAACGGTATTGCAAACCAACCCGCACGAAAGAACGGAGGTAACATATGAAGGTTCTGGCCATCAACGGCAGTCCAAGCATGGACTCGGGCAACACCGCCCTGATACTGAACCCTTTTCTGGACGGCATGCGAGAAGCCGGCGCCGACGTGGAAGTTTTCTTTACCCGCCGGCTGACCGTCAACCCCTGCCTGGGAGAATTCAACTGCTGGCTGAAAACGCCGGGGCAGTGCATCCAAAAGGACGACATGGCCTGGCTGCTTCCCAAAATCGCCGAGGCGGATATACAGGTGCTGGCCACTCCGGTTTATGTGGACGGCCTCACCGGTCCTCTGAAAAATCTTCTGGACCGGACGATTCCCCTGAGTGAGCCGTTGATCGAAATACGGCGCGGCCACTGCCGCCATCCCGGTCGTCCGGGAACCAAGAGCGGCCGGCTGGTTCTGGTGGCCAGCTGCGGTTTCTGGGAAATGGACAACTTCAGCCCCCTGCTGGCCCACATCAAGGCGGTATGCAAAAACGCCGGCATGCGGTATGCTGGCGCACTGCTCCGCCCCCACGGTCCGGCCCTGAAGCCGATGATGGAAATGGGCCTGCCGGTTTCGGATATTTTCAGAGCCGCGCACAAAGCCGGACGGCAAATGATCGAAGAAGGCAGGGTCCCCGCGGGTTTGCTTAAAACCATCGGGCGGGAACTGATGCCCAGGGATGTGTATGTGGAACAGGCCAACAATTTTTTCCGAAACGCCCTGAAAAATCGATGAAACTCAGAAAGAAGTGAATCAACGCCCTTTTTCCGAATCGGTTTGCAGATCACCGTAGCTTCGCCGGCATGAATGCGCGGATCGACATCCTTTGTTGATATGAGCCAATTCTTCGACATGCCTCAAACCGGTTCAAACAGAATGCCGGAAATATGATTTCATAAAATTCTTGACCCGCCATGGCATCCAGCATAAAAAGCACCATAAAAAAATCAAAAATCCCATCATAGAGGACGAACTTCAATGGGTCTTTACATTTTTGCCGTCGGCGTCTTAATGGTTTTAGCCGTAGTGGCCCTGATCTTCGGCGTCAGCAACGATGCGGTCAATTTTTTGAATTCCTCGATCGGTTCCAGAGTCGCTCCCCGGCGCGTCATCATGATCGTCGCCAGCGTGGGCATTATTCTTGGGGTCACCTTTTCCAGCGGCATGATGGAAGTCGCCCGGAAAGGGATCTTCCATCCCAAATTTTTCACCATGCCTGAACTGATGATGATCTTTCTGGCGGTCATGCTCGCCAACATCCTGCTGCTGGATCTTTTCAACACCTTCGGGCTTCCCACCTCCACGACAGTCTCCGTGGTCTTCGGGCTTCTGGGCGCTTCCGTCGCTCTTTCCTGCGTCAAACTTTACACCGGCGGTGTAAGCTTTCTCAACCTGGCCCGCTATATCAACACGGGGACGGCCCTTGTGATCATATCCGGCATCCTGCTTTCCGTGGCCCTCGCTTTCATCGCCGGCGCAATCATTCAGTTTATCACCCGCCTGCTTTTCACCTTTGATTATCAAAAACGCCTCAGGCGTTACGGAGCGGCCTGGGGGGGCATCTCCCTTTCAATCATCGGGTATTTCATCCTGATCAAAGGGGCCAAAGGCGCTTCTTTTGTTACCCCGGAAACGATCGCCTGGATCAATACCCATACCTGGACTCTGCTGGCGGTCAATTTCGTCGTATTTGCCTGTCTTTTTCAGATCCTGATGCTTTTTTCCCGAATCAATGTCCTGAAACCCATCATTCTGATTGGCACTCTCGCCCTGGCCATGTCTTTTGCCGCCAACGATCTGGTCAATTTCATCGGCGTTCCCCTGGCCGGGTTAAGCGGATACACGGCCGCCATTGCCACGGGCAATCCGCTGACCGCCTCCATGGAGGCGCTTCAAAGACCGATCCAGTCCAATACGATCTACCTGCTCATCTCCGGCGTCATCATGGTCATCACCTTGTGGTTTTCCAAAAAGGCGCGAACCGTCACCAAAACCGAATTGAGCCTGGTCAGACAGTCCGAAGGAGTTGAACGGTTCGAGTCCTCCCATCTTGCCCAGATCATCGTGGGCATGGCGACCATGCTTTTTGATCTCATTTTGAAAATCATTCCCAAAAAGCTGCGAAGAAAAATCGCCCGCCGTCTGGATGTCACCAGTTCTCCCCCTTCGACCGGCGATGGGGAGCCTCCAACCTTCGACCTGATCCGCGCTTCCGTGAATCTCATTGTCGCCAGCGCTCTGGTGGCCTACGCCACCTCCATGAAGCTGCCGCTTTCCACCACCTACGTCACCTTCATGGTTTCCATGGGAACCTCTTTTTCAGACCAGGCCTGGGGCAGGGAAAGCGCGGTATACCGGGTCACCGGCGTTCTGATGGTGATCGGCGGATGGTTCTTCACGGCCCTGATGGCGTTTACCGTATCGCTGATCTTCGCCTTTGCCATCTCTTACCTCGAGGCATACGCCGTGATCGCCCTGCTGGGCCTTGTGGCTTATATCATATGGCGGAACCTGCAACTTCACGGTCAGCGGGAAACCGACGCCCGGCAGATCGAAGTGTTTAACCTGAAAAAGGTCACCGATGCAAACCTCGCTATCAATACCTCTTTCGAGCACAGCGGATATTTTCTGAAAGTGGCCAGGGAAAAGTTCAACGCCTGCTGTGATGCTCTTTTTTCCGAAAATCTCAAACAGCTCAAAGCCTGCCGCAAGGAAACCAAAAAGATTCAGGACTGGTCCAACATCATTGTGGCCAACATATTCAAGACCCTTCGCCTGCTCCACAAAAAAGACATGGACCACGCACACAAGTATTCCCAGACCATCGGCGCGCTTCAGGAAATTACGGAAAGCCTTCGCGACGTCATTCTCCGCTCCTACCTGCACCATTCCAATCAGCACAGAGGACTTCTGGAGGTTCAGATCGAAGAGCTGAAACAGATCCAGGCGTGCGTTGACAAACTGCTGGAAAACGCCTCTCAGGTGCTGCTTGTCAAACGCAACACTCTAGATCATGAAGCGATTGAAGACATTCTGGCCCAGAACGAATCCCTGAAAGCAATGATCGAAAAATTCGACCGGAACCAGATTAAGCGCATTCAAACCGAGCAGTCCAAAACCCGTCTGAGCATCCTTTTCTACGCGCTTTCCGGAAATTCACAGAAGATATGCGATCAGGCCGTCAACCTGCTGACCGCTTTCCGTGACACCTTCCGGCCCAACAGTCAGCGTCGGGCATCAGCGGCAGGAGAGGCTTCAGACGCCCAGGCGGTCAAGGCGGCGTCGTAAGCCGCCGGAATTCATTCTTCACCTGCCCTGAAGCACCTGGTGGCACTTTTCAAGCAGCCCCCTGACCGTAAACGGTTTCTGAATAAACTCGATATTTTCTTTCAATACGCCCTGGCAGGTAACAACGTTGTCCGTGTAACCGGACATATAAAGCACTTTGGCCTCGGGATGGTGTTCGCGGATCTTTTCGAATGCCTCGGGCCCCTTCATTTCCGGCATGACCACGTCGGTAATTACCAGATGGATCGGATCGCTTTGAGCTGCGGCCTTGGCTACGGCTTCCGACGCGCCTCCTGATTCGATCGTCTTGTATCCATGATCCGTCAGTATCTCGCCAACAAGATTTCGAACGGACGGCTCATCCTCCACAACCAGCACCGTAGCCGAACCTCTGACCGCCGGCTGATGCGTTTCCGGCGGAATTTCAGCCACATCCTCTTCGGCGCAAAGCGGCAGATATATCTTGAATACCGTTCCTTCTCCCGGCTCGCTGTACACCCAGATATTTCCTCCGTGCTGTTTGACGATGCCATAGGAGGTCGCCAGCCCCAGACCGGTACCCTTCTCCTGGTCCTTGGTGGTAAAAAACGGCTCGAAAATGCGGTCCAGCGTTTTTTTATCCATGCCGCATCCGGTATCGCTGACGCATATCATGGCGTAACGGCCAGGCAAAACGCCCGGCTTTTTTTCAGTATAGGTCCGGTCCAGCTCAACGGAAGCGGTCTCGATCGTCAACGTCCCTCCCTCGGGCATGGCGTCGCGCGCGTTGACCGCCAGGTTCATCAGCAGCTGATCCAGCTGGGAGGCGTCGGCTCTGACCGCAAGGGGATTTGAAGAAAGCGACAGCACCAGATGAATGTCTTCTCCGATCATGCGGTGCAGCATCTTTTCAAAGCTGGTTACCACGTGGTTGATATTCACAACCTTCATTTCAAGGATCTGTTTACGGCTGAATGCCAGCAGCTGCCGGGTGAGGTCCCTGGCCCGAGCACCCGCCCGGCAGATCTGATCCAGCGGTTTATAGTGGGGATGGTTCCTGTCCAGGGTCCCCAAAAGAATTTCTCCATACCCCAGAATAACGGCGAGCAGATTGTTGAAATCATGGGCCACCCCGCCGGCCAGCCTGCCAACGGATTCCATTTTCTGAGCCTGGTGAAGCTTGTCCTCGAGCTCTTTTTGAGCCTTTTCCGATTGTTTGCGTTCGGTGATGTCCCGAACAATGGCCCACATCCCTTCTTTCCTGCCGGAGTCATCGCAAATCAGAAACGTCCTGAGTTCGGCAGTAAATACGGTTCCATCTTTTTTCCGGTATTCCTTTTCATGGACCGCGGAATAACCTTTTGCCAGGATCTGATTCGCAACAATGCCCTCTTCATGGGCATGCCATTTCTCCGGGGTCAGATCCATGTATGTCAGACGGGAAAGCTCTTCGCCGCTGTATCCAATCATGTTTTGGAATGATTTATTGCTTTCGAGGATGAATCCATCCATATCCACATAAACAAAACCATCCGTCATACTTTCATGCAGCCTTCGATATTTTCCCTCCGAAATGCGCAGAGCCTTTTCGGTTTCCCGCAACGCCAGAGTCTCTTTTTCCAGCTCCTGCATCTTCAGTTCGAGTTTTCTGACGAGCCGCTGGTTATAAAGCTTAAGAACTTCCCCTTCATGCGGTGCGGCGGATACGTCCACATCGGAGCGCCTTGCATGCTCCACGACCTCCTGAACCGCTTGCATGAATGCATCCGGTTCGCAGGGTTTTTGAATGAACCGGTCCGCACCGATCTTGATGGCGAACTCCTCATCCTGAGGCCCGGTATATGTGGCGGTGTAAATGATGAACGGAATATGCCGCAGCGCTTCGTCCGTCCTGACCTTCCGGCACAGTTCAAAACCGTCCATGACGGGCATGAGAATATCGCTGACAATCAGATCGGCCCCGCCGGATTTCAGAAATTTATGCGCCTCGGCCCCGTTTGAAGCCAGATGAACATCATGTCCGTTTCCCCTGAACAGCGCCTCCAGCAGATAGAGGTTTTCCTCCTGATCGTCCACGATAAGAACGTTCATTTTATGGTTCATCATTCCAGTCTTTCGGCAGATATTGGATAATGTCGGACACAAAGGCATCCGGATCAATGGGCTTTTCGATATAGCCGGTTGCGCCTGCGGCCAGTATTTGTTCCCGATCCCCCACCATGGCGTAGGAAGTCACGGCAATAATGGGAATATCCTTCATCTCGTCGTGTTTTTTCAGTTCCGCCGCAACCGCGTACCCGTCCATTTCCGGCAACTGAATATCCAGCAGAATGGCCAGAGGCTTCCTGCTCAGGGCCATTTCGATTCCAAGCTTTCCGTTTTCCGCGCCGATAACCGTAAAACCGTTCTTTTCCAGCAGAAAGCGCATCATGTAATAATTCTGCTCATTGTCTTCGATGATCAGCAGCGTTTTGCTCATGATAAATTTCCCTGTTGTCCGGAAAAGCGGGCGGTAAAGATGCTGCCCTCCCCCCACCGGCTTTCAACGCTGATGGAGCCGCCCATCATCTCAAGAATTTTCCCGCATATGGAAAGCCCGAGACCCGTGCCCTCACGCTTGCGGGCCAGCCCCGTATCAATCTGGTGGAAGGGCTGAAAGATGTTCGGAATCTCTTCCGGCCGCATGCCGATGCCGGTATCGGACACCGATAGAACATATTGATCGTTTTCGATGCGGCATGACACTTGAACGTGTCCTTTTTCGGTGAATTTGACGGCATTGCTGAGCAGATTCAGAACCACCTGCTCGACTCGGCGCTGGTCCGCCATAATCAATCTGATATATTCCGCGATATCCATCCGGATTTCAAGACCTTTTTTTTCAGCCAGCGGAGAAACCAGCTGAACCATTTTTTCGATGGACTGCCTGAGATCAAAGGAAGACGAGGAAAGTTTGAGCTGGCCGGCCTCGATCTTGGAAATATCCAGCACGTCGTTGATCAGCGCCAGAAGATGACGGGCGCTTTTTTGAACCATGTTCATCTGCTTGTGCTGCTCCTCGTTCAGTGGACCGGCAAGACCCTGAAGCATGATGCCGGTAAAGCCGATGATGGAGTTGAGCGGCGTGCGCAGTTCATGCGACATGGTGGCCAGAAAGGCGGACTTGATCCGGTCGGCCGCCTGAGCCGCCTCCATGGCCTGGCGCAGCTTTTCAGCCGCCTCCCGCTCTTCCGTGATATCTTCGAAAATACCGACCGCTCCCTTTAGCGGATCATTGTTTTCAATAGCGCGAAGATTCATTCGAACCCAGAACGGTGTGCCGTCCTTGCGCAATATTTGCCGCTCATCACGGTATGTCTCTCCTTTGGCCATCTGCGCGTAAATCGTTTCCCCGCCTGTCTCGTATGCTTTTTCATCCGGATACCAGATGCGCGTTGATTCTCCGACAAGCTCACCGGGTAAATAACCGGCCATTTCCTCCAGCCTGCGGTTGCAGCGCACGATGACGCGGTTCCTCAAAAGCGCGATTCCGGTGCTGGCCGAATCGAAGATGGTGCGCTGTTCATCGTTCATGGCGGCGAGTTCCGCCGTGCGTTCTTCAATGCGCTGTTCCATCTCCTGATTGGTCTGTTTCAGTTCCCGGGTGCGCGCATTGACCTGCTGTTTCAGAACCAGGCTTCCCGCAAGGCTTGCCAGCAGAAAAAGACCCAATAACATGCCAACGGTTTTCAGCCACGCCGGCAATTTGAACCGGACCTCTTCGGATGTCCAGCGTTTCAGGGATTCATAGTACGCCGACCGGTGGTCTTTTTTCAGGTCCGAAAGATGCCTGTCCAGAATGGCCAGCAATTCTCCGGAAGTCCTCTTGGGCGCTGCGAAAAAGAGATCGGAGGGTTCGAATACGACCGAGGTGTCTTCCAGCCCGAATTGCTTTGCATGCATCAACCCGTAAAAACGGTTGGTGATGGCGGCGTCGGCCTGGCCTTTGGCGACCATCTCGAACATGGTTTTGTAATCTTGCACGGAAATAAGGGTGCACTCTAATTCGAAACCTTTGCTGAGCCGCACAAACGCTTCCTGTTGAACCGAGCGTTCGAGAACGAGGATTCGCTTTCCATTCAGATCCAGTATGGATTGAATCCCGTTTCCCTTAGGCGCGTAAACCTGAAACCAGGAGGAAAGAACCGGGATTTTGTGGAAGGCATAAATCCTGGCGCGATCCACGGTAAACGCCACGTCGGGCATGAGGTCGATCTTTCCTTTTTCCAGCCGGTCCAGTCCTTCCACCCAGGTACCGGACACATAGACCAGACGCCATCCTTCGATTCTGGCGATGTGTTCGATGACATCTATAAATATGCCTGCGGGCTGACCGGATTGGGTGGTAAAGATTTTCGGCGCATTTTCATAGACGCCGACGGTTACGGTTCGACCGTCGGATCCTGCGGATGAGGTTCCGAAACAGGAAAAACTCAGCAATATGATCGACAGCCCCAGAAAGAAACGGCCGGGCCAACCCGAATTCCTGCTGGTTCTCATTCCGATATCTCCTCTCACTGTTTTTTTGACGCATCCCTGAAATTGATGGAAGCAAAGGCGGAGGCTCTGACAGCCTTCGGAGCCTGACCGGCATATCCAATTAAATTTTTATCGGCATGTATATCAAAAATCTTGAATTTCGTCACCCGTTACGGAAAACGTCTTGGGTATGCTTCGATTAGAAGCGCCGCGTCTTTGTTGATCCGTCAGCGCATCAGGCGTTCCCGCTCTATCAAATCGGCGCTCGATCGTCCGCTCAGCTGAGAAAAATTAAAATCTTGCGAATGAGGCTTGCTTATGATGCATTAGGTTGTTATTGCTTTAAGGCATAAAATTGAATTTTACGAGTGCGATATGCTTTCCGATCCCCAGGACATCATCAATAAATTACAAGATTATAAAAAAAAGATTCTCGACATGGATTGCAGGGTTCGCTTGTACCTGTCAGACCGGCAGCGGTATCCTTATCCCGCGTATGTCGAACTGGTCAATGAAATCCGCGCATTTGAATCCAGACTTTATGGAAAGCGTTTTGGATTTGCCACTACCGAAATCGACCTTCGGCTCGAGGGCCTGCTGTACTCGTTGCTGATCTTTGAACGCCACTGGAAACGGTTGTTTGAAGAAGATGAGATGCAGCGCCATTCGCTCTAATCCAGTAATGTTTTTCAAAGATGGATTAAGTGACCAACAATCTCCGATTTCATTTCAAAGCATGTTTTCGATTCAACAATTCAGAACAATTGCTCGCCGTCGCACAAGACTTGCCGCATGATCGATTCCGACAAACTCGAGACACTTTACCAGGCATATAATCACAGAAGGTTTGCCTGTTCGGATCCGATTGAATTTCTATACCGGTACCATCATCCGGCCGACAGGGAAATCGCCGGGCTGGTGGCTTCTTCCCTGGCTTATGGCCGTGTGGCGCAGATTCGAAAAAGCATATCCCGTGTTCTGGAGGTTATGGGGAAAAGTCCGCGGCGCTATATTGAAAATACCGGGCTGAAATCCATTGAGGCCGATTTTGCGGGATTCGTGCATCGCTTTGCCTCGGACGCGCATATCTGCGCATTGATGGCGGGCATTCAGCGCGCAATTAAAACTCACGGCTCCCTGCAGGCCTGTTTTCTGGAAGGATTCCATATGGAGCATGTCACGGTCTGGAATGGATTGCAGGCATTCTCCGAAAAAATAACGGCTTTCTGCGCAGGTATGAATCCGGGTCACCTGATTCCGGTTCCGGGCAAAAAAAGCGCCTGCAAGCGGTTGAATCTTTATTTGAGGTGGATGGTGAGAAAGGATGCCGTAGACCCTGGAGGCTGGGATGCCGTACCTCCGTCCAGGCTGTTGATTCCGCTGGATACTCACATGCACCGGTTCGGGCTGGAAACGGGCATGACCTCGCGCAGACAGGCCGATGTCCGGACCGTCCTCGAAGTAACCGAAACATTTCGTAAGATCGCGCCGCAGGATCCGGTTCGGTATGATTTCGTTCTCACCCTTGCGGCGATTGCCGGAAAGCTGAATCCGGCGGATTTTGTCAGCGTGTGATTTTTTTGCTTTGACACCGCCTGCGCAGTTTTCTATATAGACCAACGCCAAAGGCATCCATCAATCACCTTAACCGGGTTGGACACAAATATAATCTTTATGGCCGGTGACATGCCCCTTTCTTCGCAGCAACGGGCTGCCGTTGAATATATCGGATCCCCCACCCTGGTGGTTGCCGGCGCAGGCGCGGGAAAAACCCGCACCCTGACCGCCAAGATCACGCATCTGCTTCAGAACGGCTATGAGCCGGACCGCATTCTGGCCATCACCTTCACCAACAAGGCTGCCGAAGAGATGAAAAAACGCCTGGTGGAAACAACAGGAATTCCCCAGAACCGCTTCCCGTGGGTCCGGACCTGTCACTCGGCCTGTTTTCGAATCTTTAAACAGCACTGCGAAAGGGCGGGCTACGCTCAGCCGGTTCAGATCTATGCTTCCTATCAGCAGCAGAGCCTTCTGAAGGAAATTCTGGTCACGGAACTCAACGCGGACAAAAAATACCTCGGAGAGGTGGCTGCCGAAATCTCCAACGCCAAAAACACGGGGCAGCCTCTGGCCTATTTTGACCGGCGTCCGCGGGTGGGCGGCATTCGTCTGATCGATGTTTTCAATCGGTATGAAGCGCTTCTGAAATCCAGAAACGCCGTGGATTTTGACAACATTCTGCTGCTGACCCGGAATCTGCTTCGGGATCACGAAGACCTTCTGGAGTATTACCGGCGGTTCTTTCAGTTCATTCTGGTCGACGAATACCAGGACACCAACGATATTCAGGAGTCTTTGACCCGGCTTCTGGTCAGAGACGGAAATCTTTTCTGCGTAGGCGACGACTGGCAGGCGATCTATGCGTTCCGGGGCAGCAATGTGGACCATTTTCTGGCCTTTTCGGATCAGTACCCGAATGCCAGAATCTTTCGGCTGGAGCAGAACTACCGGTCTTTCGACGAGATTGTTCGAGTGGCAAACGACCTGATTCAGAACAATGCCGACCGGATGGACAAGAGCTGCTTTTCCCGGAAATGCGGCGGCGTTGTTGAACTCCACGAGTTTTTCACCGAGGAGGAGGAAGCCCGCTGGATCGGCGCCAAGATCCGGTCCTTGCAGGATTCGGGAATCCATTTGGACCAGATCGCGGTTTTATACCGGACCAAATTCTGCTCACTGGCCTTTGAAAAAACCTTTCGTTCCATGAAGATTCCGTATGAGATGCTCGGCGGAAAAGGTTTTTTTGAACGCAAGGAGATTCTGGACCTCAACGCCTATATCGCGGCGGCTGTCTTTCCCAAAGACGATGCCTCCTTTGAGAGAATTGTCAACACGCCCAGGCGGGGAATCGGCCCAGGCGCCCTTGAAAAAATCTCCCGAATGCGTTCTGTGAATATGAGCCTTCAGGAGGCGACGGAGCGGGCTCTTCACGAAAAAATTTTCACCCAGAAGCTTTACCAGGCATTAAGGGATTTGATGGCGCTTCTGGAAGAGATCCGTTCCATGAAGCCGGGTGCGGCTGTCTGCCGCATCCTGGATCAGACCGACTATCTGGAATACCTGCGTCAGTACTGCAAGGGCGATTCCACGGGATTTATCGCGCGCAAGGAAAACATCGATCAGCTGATTTATTCGGCCTCCCAGAGCGACAGCCTGGTCGAATACCTGGAAGAGGCGGCCCTGCTCAAGGAGGATCGCACCGATGATGAAACGGAACCGGGGTCCGGCGTTCGACTCTCGACCGTTCACGCCAGCAAGGGGCTAGAATTTCAGGCGGTATTTATCGCCGGATGCGAGGAAACGCTTTTCCCGCACTGGCGCAGCATGGAGTCCGTCAAGGAACTTCAGGAGGAACGGCGCTTGATGTACGTGGCCCTGACTCGAGCGGAGAAGTACCTTTACCTGAGCTGGGCAAACTATCGGAAGGGCGAGTACCACCGGCAGAGCCGCTTTTTCGATGAGGTCCGGTGCGCTCTGGATTCGACCTGAACAATTGCCGGAGCGAAAATAATGATTTTAGAATATCCGCATTCTACCCTGATCTTTTCCCAGCACTTCCAGCGTATCATTAACCACAATAAAGGCTTCCGGGTCATTCTGCAGAATCAATTCCTTGATTTTCGGCAACTCGGTCAGAGCGATGATGGTAAAAATGACCTTTTTGGGCTTTCCGGAAAAGGCGCCTTCCCCTTTTAAAAAGGTGACTCTGCCCCTTTTGCGTCCAAGAATGGCGTCGGCAATGATCTGGGCCTGATCCGAAATGACGATCAGGGATTTTTTTCGGTTAAAACCGGTCAGCACCGAATCCATCACACGGCCGGCAGTATAGACCAACACGATGGTATACAGGGCCTTTTCCAGATCCAGGAAAAAAGCGCCGGCCGTCAGTATGCCGGTATTTGCGATTATGGAAAACATGCCCAGCCGGAAACCGAACTTTTTGTTCAGAAAAATGGCCAGAATATCCAGTCCGCCGGCGGAACCAACGGATCGCAGAATCAGGCCGCTGCCGGCGCCGCAGACCACTCCGGCCAGAAGTGCGCCGAGAATCGGATCCGTAATGGAAAGAGGCGGCGGATGGATCAGCATCGCAATAATGGAGAAAAAAACCATTCCGTAAATCGAATACAGGATAAAATGGCGGCTGATAAAAAACCAGCCCAGAAGAACCAGGGGGATGTTCAGCAGAAAATAAACGACGCCCAGATCCAGTTTTTGAAAAATATACACGATCAGGACGGCAATGCCACTGATGCCGCCGGTCAGAAACATCTGAGGCATGATCAGGGCTTTCAGTCCCCAGACATAAACCAGACTTCCTGCAGAAATCAGCCCGATATTGAAGGCAAAAGACCTCAGAGCGGTCCTTGACGGCAAAAATGCATAACGCGAGGGATCGGTTTTGGACATGCCGGAACTCCTGGAGTGATTTTTCTCAAAGCCCTGGGCCGCGACTAGTGCGGCAATCGCAGATGAGCAAATATTCTTGAAACCAGATCAGAACCCGTTCTAACAGGGTGTTGAAAAACAAGAATCAGGCCGTCAGGCAAGGCGCGCAGCGATGCGACAAGCGCAGCATATTCAAGCATATGTGAGCATTGGCGAGAGCCGCGCAACGCTGAATGGCGGCCTCAGGCGCAGTTTTTCAACAGCCTGCTAAACACAATTCAAATGACGCCTCATCCAGACCAGGGCCATATTCTGCCGATATATTCCAGGCTCGCGGATAGATCCGATTCACTGTTGATTTCAAGCGTTACAACCGGCCGGCGGTTCAGAAGCGCCAGCCTTTCAAAAAGGCCCTTGAAATCAATACACCCGCATCCCGGGGCCAGGTGTTCGTCTCTGCGGCCCCGGTTGTCGTGTACGTGCACCTGGCCGATACAGGACAAAAGGGCATCCAGCCATTGATCCATCGTTGCATCGCTGAAGGCCGCCTGATGCCCCGTGTCCAGACAGAACCCGACGCCCCAGGGCGCCAGCGGTTCCAGAAGGGAACGCAGCTCTTCGGGATTCTGTTCGTAGACGTTTTCCAGCATCATACGGCTTCCGAGGTCTCGAATCTGAGTCGCCAGCCAGATCCATGTTTCAAGGCTGTTTTCAAGCCATTGTCGGCGAAAATATCCGTGATGCCGCCAGTCGTAGCCCGTATGGAACACCACTGTTTCAGGACTGAGCACCGGCAGCAGCCGCAGTATCTGGGCAAAACGATGGCGGGTTACGGCGCGGATCGCCGGATCCGAAGAGCCTGCTGAAAGATCCGTAAAGGGAGCATGCAGAGTGATTCGACGCCCGGCTTTCCGAAATTGCTGCGCCGCCTCTCCTATCCGGTCAGAGGAATTCAAGGTCAGATCCAGGGCGTTGAGGCCGATTTCAGGATTCAGACCAGCCTGAATAAATCCACTCACCGGCTGGCTCAAAAGCGAGTTCAGTGGAATACGGACCTGAATCCGGGACACAATTTCCGGCAATTCGAAGGCGGATTGATCCATTCGGCTGTTTATTCCGATGAACCAGACTGGATCCAGCCTTCGATCTCCTGGAATTCATACTCTTCCTGCCGGATGATCAGATTGACATTCTTCGCAAGCCCTGTGTGTGTTTCCAACTCGGCTTCCCTGGAAAAAGCCAGATGGATCTCACGTGAGGCCTTGATATTTTCGAGGGCGAGCTGAAGGGCTTTCCCGACCGCCGTGCTCCGATCAATCGTTCCCGGCAGCAGCGGCGGAACAATCCCGTTTTCCGCCACGGTCTCCGCAAGATGGGCCAGCTGCTTCATCTTGGTCATGGAAAAATCCATGATCTTCCAGCCCAGGAGTCCGTCCTTTTGGAACATCCAGGCGTTTCTCAACCCCTGAAGCATCTGGGTGTATTTGCCGGCGACAAGTTTTTGAAGTTTATCCATGAACGAATCTGGAAGTTCTTTTTCTCCGCCCGGCAGACCGGCGGCCTGCTCCGGAGTCAGTTTGTCCAGGACCTTTTGAAATTTGCCTGCATGCATGGCCGATTCCCAGCCCTCGCGCTGCAACACCCGCTTGATATGGGGATCATCGACGGCTTCGGCCTGCTTGCGATAAAGGGGAATCAGGTTCTGCTCATAAGCGATATAGGATTGAAAGATTGTGGCCCGGCTGGTCGGGTCGTAAGGATAAGGCACCGGGACCAGTTCCGGTTCCACGCCCATGCGGCCCAGAATCATTCCCAGCCAGTGCATGTGCCACATCTCCTCCCTGGCTCGGGAGAGCAGGCCGGCGCCGATCGGCGTGTCTTCCCCTTCCAGATAGCTGTGCACCAGATAGCGGATAATAGCGGCGTGCTCGTCGGCAAGATCCTGATTCAGCATCTCGGCCAGTTTTTGTTGATCCATGATGTCCTCCTGCAAATTGTAGGATGAAAGCACACAGGTCTATTGCTATTGCAGACCCTGTTAGCAGGCTGTTGAAAAACTGCGTCTGAGGCCGCCATTCAGCGTTGCGCGGCCCTCGCCAATGCTCACATATGCTTGAATGTTTTGCGCTTGTCGCATCGCCGCAAGCCTTGCCTGACGGCCTGATTCTTGTTTTTCAACACCCTGTTGGTCCAGATTTGCTTACGCAAATGCAATCAGTGCCCTGGAACTGTTTCAGAACGAGAATCGTATCAAAAATACAAATCGGATAATATTTTTTAAACTATAGAAAAACCATTTTGCCAAGTCAAGTTCGGTTCGCGTTGCGACGGGAACCGCATTTGGAAATCAGCCGTTTAAAATTTTCATCAAGTACTTGTTGTCCCACCCGGCTCTGACGTTTGGATTTGACGCTCTTTTTCAGCGACGTTTCTTTTTTTCATGTTCGGGGCAACATGCCTGAGCACCGCGAAGTTTTCCGGGGCATTATCCTTTCCGACCCTGCTGTCGTCTTCACGAAAAAATACGTCCAGCGCCCAATGCACACTTTTTCGACGACCCGTCGGATTCAAATTCCAAAAAAACCAATGAGGCTACACTGGCAGCTGCATTTTCCTGCTTGACAAACGAGCCGCCCTCTGCCGTACACTGAATCCCGGAGATCAAGCTCGGATCCCTTTCACGGAATCATTTCGGAGGACGCATGAACTATCAACAACAATCCGGAGGACGCATCAAGGTCGGTTTCAGGCAGAGCATGAGCATGCTGTATCCCTATGCAAAAACGCGCCTGCTCGAACAGGTCAAGGCCGTGGCGCTGGTCATCATCTACCTGATATTTTTTCAGACCGTTGTGCTCGGCATCGCGATAGCTCAAGCAACCTTGATCGCAGCCGGTCTCGCTTTAGTTATCGTAGGGCTCGCATTTTTCATGGAGGGTCTGATGCTGGGTCTGATGCCGCTGGGCGAGATAATTGGCCTGAAACTGCCTCAAAAGTCGACACTGGCGGTCATACTGGGTTTCGCGTTCGTACTCGGGGTCGGCGCGACTTTCGCGGAACCCGCCATCAGCGTGCTGAAAGCGGCAGGATCCGCCGTCAGGCCATGGGAGGCGCCGCTGCTGTTTCTCATGCTGAACAAATATTCAGGCTATCTGGTCGTATCAGTGGGCATGGGCGTGGGGGTCGCGGTCGTGTTCGGAATGATACGGTTCATGTACAACTTGTCCCTCAAGCCTTTCATATATATTTTGATCTCATTCCTGGTTTTTTTTACCTTCTGGTCTTTTTTTAACGAGAACCTGAAAAACATAACCGGTCTGGCGTGGGACTGCGGAGCGGTGACAACGGGCCCGGTCACCGTACCGCTGGTTCTGGCGCTCGGAATAGGCATCTGCCGGATTGTCGGCACTGCGGGATCCGGATCATCGGGATTCGGCGTGGTCACTCTGGCTTCCTTGTTTCCCATCATCTCCGTGCTTCTGCTTGGAACGGCCCTTCTGGTAAAAGTGCCGCAACCGATGGATGAAGCGGAGTTCTTCAATTTGCAGAACCGGGACAAGGCGCAAGCCCTGTTTGAAAACCGGGAGGAAATGATCGGATATGCACTTCAGAACGCGCAGGAATCGAGCCAGCTGGCGCTTTTCGAAGGAAACCGGGATAAGATGCTGGATTATCTTGTAATAATGAAGTCAAATGCAGACTTGAGATTCAGGGTTATGGGATCGCGGGAAGATTCTCTGGAGAGCTGGGCCATTCTCAAGGGAACAGCGGAACAACAGGAGTATATCTTTCCTGACCGTCGATCGGCATGTGAAGCCGCGGCCAAATATTCCGAACCGAAAGAGACCCCCTTGAAACCAGCCGACCTGATGCTGCGAAATATCATGGCCGCAGCCCAGGCCATCATACCGCTTTCCATTTTCTTTCTTGCCGTGCTGACGCTTCTTTTGCACGAACGGCTGCCGCGGGCCGACGAGGTCTTCCTCGGTCTGGGTTTTGCTTTATTCGGTATGATGCTGTTCAACATCGGAATCGAAATCGGCCTGTCAAGACTCGGCAACCAGGTAGGCAGCAAGGTGCCCTCGGCTTTCAAGGCCATCGAACTGGTTGAGCGGAAAAACACGATCAACCAGTTCGATCCGAACATTGTTCAGACGGCGATAACGTCTGATGGGAAAAAAGAATCATTTTTCTATGTTCAATATAAAGGAAGATTTGAGACGCTTCCATATGAAGAGAAACAGTACAACCCCGAAACCGGGCAATACAACTTCACGCCGAAACGCGGGCCGCTTTTCGGCTCTGAAGGCGGCCTGTCGGGCATCATGATTGTCCTGCTCTTCGCTTTTCTTCTTGGATATGGAGCTACGCTCGCCGAACCGGCCCTGAACGCACTGGGATTGACTGTAGAAGAACTTACCGTGGGCGCGTTTAAGAGATCTCTGCTCATGCAGACCGTCGCCCTAGGAGTCGGCGCAGGCATTGCTTTCGGTGTGGCAAAAATTATATGGAACATTCCGTTACTGTGGATGCTCGGCCCGCCATATCTGCTGCTTCTGTTGATCACAAAGGTCTCGACCGAAGAGTTCGTCAATATCGGATGGGACAGTGCGGGTGTAACCACCGGCCCCATAACCGTTCCTCTGGTTCTGGCCATGGGGCTTGGCATCGGCGGCCAGGTTGGCGTAGTAGAGGGCTTCGGCATTCTTTCCATGGCATCGGTCTGCCCGATTCTTTCCGTGTTGCTCGTGGGTCTCGTGGTAACCCGAAAACGAAAGGTCGCACTGGCTGAGGAGGAAACCGGGGTCTCCAAAGAAAATGGTGTCGCGCTATGATTGATAATAAAGCCATTTGCAGAGTTGTTGCGGCGACTTCCCGCGGCGTCGCGGAGCCGATACTGAAAGCGCTCGAGGAATCCGGTATGAAAAACGGACACCTTGCAGCGGGACGATCCATTGCTCTTGAGTACAAGAAAGGGGTTTTCGGCATCGGAGCACGTTCCGTGATCGTGGAAGACCCCGTCGATATTCTGTCTTTCCTGGTCAGCCCCGAACTGGAATCCACCGCCCTGGACATCATTACCAAAACAGGCAAACTGAACATTCCCGGCCGTGGTTCCGTTTACAGCGAGAGCGTCACGCTGCTGAGAGCTCATGAGCTGTGCTTGGAAAACGCCGGCGAAAAAACCCAGACAACAGGTTTTAAGCTGCCGATGCTGACCGAGCTGATAGGGATATGCTGCATCGTCCAGCGCGGACAGGGAGACACCGTTGCACGCGTGGCTCTGGACACCGGAACCTGCGTGCCGTTTATTACCTTCGGAACCGGCACCGGTGTGCGCGACAAACTTGGAATTCTGCGCATCACCATTCCGGCGGAAAAGGAAGTAATCACTCTGGCGGCCAGCATTCACGATGCGGATGCCGTCATGGACCTCATGATTGACGCCGGAAAACTGGATGAGCCGGGAAAGGGATTCATTTACTTATTCCCGATGGACAGGGGCATTGTGAACACGAAAATCTTGTGGGGCATACCAAAACACGCCGCCAGCATCGAGCAGATCATCACCGCTCTTGACGAAATCAAGGGCGGAACCCAGTGGCGCAGCAGGTCCGGCATGGCCTCCCTTGACCAGGCTTCACGACGCAGATACCTTTCAAATCTCATGGATCTGACCCTGATCTGCAATGAAGGCCGTGCGGACGCCCTTGTGAAAGCCGCCATGACAGCAGGCGCAGCAGGCGCTACCATCAGCAGGCTGAAACATGTGCGTCCGCAGGATTCCGACCTGGTAAACATTTCACCCGCACGTGAAATCAGCAACATGATTGTGGCCGGGCAGCTGATACCGTCCATCATCGACGCGTTTGAAAGAGCGAATGCCTTTGACGATAAAACCCATGGTCTGCTCTACTCCAGACCCGTTCCCAAAGCCTGCACCTATCTCGGAAAATAAAATGACGTGTGTCCGCCGGACGGCTTTGAAAATAGCAGGAAAATACGGCATTGAAAATCCACAAACTCGTGCGGCTCTTCGAGAGACAAGGCGCGAAACAGATCGCAAACGATTCCAAGCGGCGTTCGCTTTTCGAGTGCTGATCGGATTTTTTTGGCCAGCACTCAATATTACCCAGGTTTTTTTTCTTGATAAACAAGCACTCTTTTGACATACACTAACTTCCGTCAAGCAGGTTCTGATCCCATAAAATTGAAAGGAGAATTCAGATATGAGAAAAGTCCTGATCATGCCCTGCCTGGACATGAAGAACGGGCGGGTGGTTAAAGGCGTTCATTTTGTAAATCTTAGAGATGCGGGAAATCCGGTGGAGTGCGCCAGGATTTACTGTGAAAGCGGCGCCGACGAACTGGCCTTCTTGGACATCACCGCAACCATCGATAAAAGGAAAACGACTTTAGAGGCTGTCCGTCGGGTCGCGGAGGTGACTACCATTCCTTTTACGGTTGGCGGAGGCATCGCTTCTATCGCGGACGCCGAGGACGTATTAACGGCGGGGGCTGATCGCATTTCCATCAGCAGCGCGGCTTTTCGCAATCCCGGTTTAATTGATCAGGCGGCTTCGAAATTCGGTTCTTCCAAACTGGTGGTGGCCATTGATGTTGACCGGAATCCGTCCCTTGCTTCCGGATACGAAGTTTATATCGACGGTGGTAATACTCCGACTGGAAAAGACGCCATTGAGTGGGCCAGAGAGGCGGAAATCAGAGGCGCGGGATATATACTGCCGACCAGTAAAGCCTGTGACGGGGCCAAAACCGGATATGACATTCCATTAATTTCTGGAATCAGCAAGGCGGTCAAGGTGCCGGTGATCGCCTCGGGCGGCGCTGGAACCATGGATCATTTCCTGGAAGCAGCGCGGGACGGCGGGGCCGGAATTCTGCTTGCTGCGTCTGTTTTCCATTTTGGCGAAATTAATATATCGGATCTTAAAAGATACCTGAATAATAAAGGGATTCAGACAAATTGAGCCAGGCGCGCCCTCACGGTAACGAATTTTGAAATTACATCTATTGCGCAGTCTGGTGCTTCAGCCATCAAACAGCGCGCACATCCGATAGCCGCTGCCACCAAGTCCATTCGAACATGCGATTGTCCTTCCGGGCAATCGCATTTCTTTTTTGCATCGCTCAGGATTGTTTGCAAGCGGCTTTATTCCGTTCCGCTTTGAATCTCCTGATTTTACGCGACCCTTCAAGGCTTTTTTTTATCCGGTTTAAGCTGGACCCCTTTCAAAGCCTCGTGGAAAACTTCCGGGACACCCTGAAACCGAACCTGTGTTCCGCCGATGCTGTCAAGCCCGGCTATAAGCAATAGAATGCCTTCGCGATCACGCTTTCTTTACAAATCATTTCTGCAATGATAATTATTAAACTCGTAACATCGCTCATCAATCAGGATCTTTTCTAAAATCCTCAGGAGCTTTAAAATGAACTGTATAAAGATACGATTCGGCAACGATTTTGAAAGGTTAAGTTCCAAATTATCCATCGAGGAAATGTTTCGGGCCATAAACCCGATGTTTACACTGTCTGTACGGACCTGGAAGCCCCCGATGGATATTTATGAGACCCCCGAAGAAATCATTATTCTTGCTGAAATCGCGGGGGTCGATAAAGAAAACCTGGAGGTGGAAATCAACAGTAAGGCGGTCAAAATTTATGGGCAGCGCACCGAAATGCCCCGAATGAAGAATGCGAACTATCGGCTGGCGGAAATCCAGTACGGCCATTTCGAAAGGATTCTTTTCCTGCCCGCGCCCATTGACACGGAAAAGGTGTCCTCTTCCTATTCCAATGGATTCCTTCAAATACGGCTGACCAAACTTCCAGTCAATCAAATCTACCAGGTCCCCATCTCGGATGAATAGAACCCGTGGAGCTGTCTTAAGCAGAAAATATTTGGAGGTAACCCATGACAGACCAGCATCAAAATACGGATCTTGATTCCGGAAAGCTGCCTGAAAGCCTTCCGATTCTGCCCTTGTATGATGCAGCGCTTTTTCCCAAGATGATCCTGCCGCTTGTGGTGATGCAGAGCGAATCCATTCAACTCGTAGATGAGGCAATGAGAAGAGACCGGCTCATCGGCGTGGTGGTTTCACGTAAAAGTCCGAAAAATGGAGACCAAAAGATCGAAGATCTCTATTCCGTTGGAACCCTGTCTCTGATTTTGAAGATGGCCAAGACCGAAGACAACAAAGCCCAGTTGCTCGTTCAAGGGCTTTCACGATTCCGAATTACTGAGTTCATAAGCGCAAAGCCCTATCCCCGCGCCAAGGTGCAGCATCTTCAGGAGGTTGAATTCAAAGACAAGGAAACCGATGCGCTTATGGCCAACATCCTGGGTCTTTTCCTTCGAGTGGTGGACCTTTCTCCGGGACTGCCCAAGGAAATCGGCGCCATGGCCAGATCCATTCAGGATCCCGGCATCCTGACAGACCTGATCGCCTCGACCCTGAACATCTCTGTGGAAGAAAAGCAACAGGTCCTGGAACTGATCAACACAAAGGAGCGCTTGAAGCAGGTAACCCGTCTGGTAAACTACCAGCTGGAGATTCTTGAACTTGGCAACAAGATTCAGTCTCAGGTGAAGGTCGACATGGACAAGAGCCAGCGGGAATACTATCTTCGCCAGCAGCTTAAGGCCATTCGGGAAGAACTGGGAGACAAGGATGACACGGCCGTGGTCATTGAAGAATTCAAAAACAAATTTGAAATTCAGGGCCTCCCCGAAGAAGCCAGAAAAGAAGCCGAAAGAGAACTGGACCGCCTCTCCCGTATGCATCCGTCTTCATCGGAATATACCGTTTCCACGACCTATCTGGACTGGCTGACCTCCTTGCCCTGGAATCAAAGCACAGAAGACCGGCTGGACATCAAAAAAGCCCAAAAAATTCTCAACGATGATCATTACGGCCTCGAAAAAGCAAAAAAACGGGTCATCGAGTACCTAGCCGTTCGAAAGCTCAAGCCCGATTCCAAGGGCCCGATTCTTTGTTTTGCCGGTCCTCCGGGAACCGGTAAGACCTCTCTCGGGCGTTCGATCGCCAGGGCTCTAGGCCGGAAATTCTATCGAATTTCCCTGGGCGGAGTCCGTGATGAGGCTGAAATCAGGGGGCATCGCAGAACATACGTGGGTGCGCTTCCAGGGCGGATCATTCAGGGCATCCGTCGCTGCGGCTCCAACAATCCTGTTTTTATGCTCGATGAGATCGACAAGGTGGGCAGCGACTTTCGAGGCGACCCTTCTTCGGCCCTTCTGGAAGTGCTGGATCCCGAACAGAACTTTTCATTTTCCGATCATTACCTGGATGTTCCCTTTGATCTGTCCAAGGTGATGTTCATCACGACGGCCAATATCCTTGAAACCATTCCACCCGCCCTGCGGGACCGCATGGAGGTTCTGAATCTTCACGGCTACACTGCCGAAGAAAAGATCAAAATCGCCAAAGCTTATCTCATTCCCCGGCAGCTCGAATTTCACGGTCTGAAACCCGATCAAATCCGATTTAGCAAGGGCGCAGTCGAAAAAATCATTTCAGGCTACACCCGTGAAGCCGGCCTGAGAAATCTGGAACGTGAAATCGCCAATATCTGCAGAAGCGTTGCCAGCAAGATCGCCGCCGATGAGGCTAAATCCGTCTCGATCAAGGCAAAAGATCTTGCCCGCTATCTTGGACCCATTCGATTCATATCGGAAATCAGCGAGCGAATATCCACTCCGGGGGTAGCCATGGGACTGGCCTGGACGCAGAACGGAGGCACGCTTATTTTTGTCGAAGCCACGGCCATGAGGGGGAAAAACAACCTGATCATGACCGGTCAGTTGGGCGAGGTGATGAAAGAATCGGCATCCGCCGCTCTGAGCTTTATTCGGGCAAATGCCAGGGAAATCGGACTGGCGGAGAATTTTTTTGAAAATCTGGATATTCATATTCATATTCCCGAAGGCGCCATTCCAAAGGACGGTCCGTCGGCCGGAGTGACCATGCTGACCGCCTTGACCGGCCTGCTGACCAACAGAACCATTCAAAAGGATTTGGCCATGACCGGAGAAATCACCCTGCGGGGTCAGGTGCTTCCCGTAGGAGGCATCAAGGAAAAGGTGCTGGCCGCCCACCGTGCAGGGATCAAAACGGTGATTCTGCCCAAATGGAATAAAAAAGATCTTGAAGACATTCCCAAAAAAATTCTGAACCAGATCCAGTTTCACTTCGTAAGCAAGATGATGGATGTTTTGAAAATTGCATTCCGAAAATGACAATCAATTCCTGCATGATTCAAAAATCCGTAACCATTGATCATCCGGAATTTCGCCGCATTATCCTCATGATTGTCATGTTGATTTTCGGAATCTGGCTGGAAGGATGCGCCTCGAAACCCCCCGCCAAGCCCCGGCCGGATTATCCGAAACCTTACCGGATCGGAAAAACCTGGTATCAGCCGCTGCCCGATGCAAAAGATTTTCGGGAAAAAGGCATCGCCTCATGGTACGGCAAGGATTTTCACGGCCGTAGAACATCCAGCGGAGAAACCTATGACATGTTTGCCATGACCGCCGCCCATAAAACCCTTCCTCTGGGAACCTACGTCAGGGTCACCAACCTTGAGAACAATTTGCACACAACGGTCAAAATAAATGACCGCGGCCCTTTTGTTCGGGGTAGAATCATTGATCTCTCGTACTCGGCGGCCCGAAAGCTCGGTGTCGTAGGGCCGGGAACGGCAACGGTGGAGGTTGTAGCCCTGGGCTTCAAATCAATGGAATCCGATACCGCATATACTCCTGGAAACTACTGTTCAGGCAACTTCACCATTCAGGTCGGCGCGTTTCAGAATTCCAGGAATGCTGAAAGTCTCCGGCAAAAGCTGGCCGCCCGATACGAAAACGCTCATATCGTTGAATACGATCAGGACCAGCTGACATTTCACAGGGTCCGCGTCGGCAAATGCCGGACCCTGGAAGAAGCGCGGATTCTGGAAGAGTGTTTGATGCAAAACGGATATGACGAGCTTTTTACCGTAGCAGAATAAAATTGATTCAATCCTCGACAATTGGGATTTCTGGATCTGCGCGGGATGATCAATCGGGATTCGCCGGTTTATGCCGGGCACTGGACTGAAATCTATGAAACCGGTCCAGATCAGAAGTCTTCGGCTTCGACAATGGGAATCTTGAAATAAGAGACGCCTTCTTCTTTCAGAATCTTCTCCTGCGCCTTGCTGGTGTACCCTCGAATGTTGCGCGGTTCGGAATTTCCATAATGAATCTTTAGGGCCTCATTGTGAAAATCTGCGCCAACATCTTCAAAATTTTCCTGGATATATTGAGCCAGTTGACCTCCGAGCACGGCCATCACTTCCTCGCGGGATGCCGGCAGGCTGTGCTCACACGAAGCCCGCTTGATGCCGAAAGTTGAAGGAACCTTGTATACAGCGGCATCATTGCATACCGGGCATGCAATCATTCCGTTTTCCCGTTGTTCTTCATATGCCCGGGAATCATCGAACCAGCCTTCAAAATGGTGGCCGTTGGAACATTCAAAATCGAAAGCAATCATGAAAGGTATGTAGGTCGCGTGCTGTCCCTATGAATCAAATCGACTCCTTATGGCTAAAAAGTGTTTCACAAGTATCACAGGAGACCGTTTATGAAAAGAAATTATTGACACCCTGCTTTTTTTCAACAAAAGATACCTGAAAACAATTTCGGGACAAAAAATCGGCTTTTCAGTAAAAATGACATGGATGGAGCATCCTGCATGAAGCGTCCTTTATTTTTAATTTGCATCCTTGCCGCTTGCGCTATGCCCGGTTCCGCCCAGGCCAGAACGGTTTATATCTCCGATACGGTGCAAATCACCATGCGCACCGGGCCAACCACTGAAAATAAAATTATTGCCATGCTGAAAATCGGGCAGCCCGTGGAGATGCTTGAGGAAGGACAGGACTGGTCCAGAGTTCAAATTGCCAACGGAAAAGAGGGATGGGTGCTGACCCGTTTCTTGAGTTCCGAAAAACCCAAAACCATGCTTATGGAAAGTCTCGAAAAGCGCCATGCTGAGCTTTTGGCCCAATTCGGGCTCTTATCCGAAGAGAACCGGACCCTGAAATCCGACATACAGAAGCATTCCTCGGAACTGTTACAAGCCCGGGAAGAACTCGATAAAATCTCCAACGCCTATGAAGCCCTGAAGCAGGATTCCGCGGAAGTCATTCAACTTCGGCAAGACCTTCAAACAAAGTCCGAAGCTTTGCAAAAGCAAAATGAAAAGATCGGCGATCTGGAAAAAACTTTATCCGGGCTTCAAATGAAAAACGCAATTCACTGGTTTCTGGCCGGCGCCGGCGTTCTGCTGGTCGGAGTGATGATCGGCTATACTGGGAAAAGCAAACGAAGAAGGTCTTCTTTGCTTTAAACTATTCAAACTTGATCCACACCAAGGACAATCGTACACAATGGAAATTCAGTCTGATTTTTTAGTCTTGGGCAGCGGAGTTGCCGGGTTGACCTTTGCCCTCAAAGTGGCTGCTTACGGCACCGTCGCTCTGGTGACCAAAAAAGGAATCATGGACAGCAATACCTCCCAGGCTCAGGGAGGCGTTGCCTCGGTATTCGGGCAACTGGATTCCTTCGACCTTCATATACAGGACACGCTGGCTGCGGGAGACGGCTTGTGCAACCCGGAAGTCGTGGAAATGGTCGTCAAAAACGGTCCGGACAGGATACTTGAGCTGATTAACCTCGGAGTGAATTTCAATTTGAGCGAGGCATCCACAGAAGACCCGCCCGCACTTGATCTGGGCCGGGAAGGCGGGCACTCCCGGAAGCGCATCGTTCATGCTCAGGATATGACCGGCCTGGAAATCGAACGGGTTCTGGTGGAGCATGTCAGACGCAATAACCGGATCACGGTCTATGAAAACCACATCGCCATCGACCTGATCACCCGTTCCACACGCATCAAAAGAGGAACGGTCATCACCACCCATGAAGAGAGCTGTCACGGCGCTTATGTTCAGGATCGGAATACCCGGGAGGTAAAAACCTTCTGCGCCAAAATCACGATGCTGGCAACCGGTGGCGCCGGAAAAGTGTATCTTTACACAAGCAATCCCGACATTGCCACAGGAGACGGAATCGCCATGGCCTATCGGGCTGGCGCCATGGTGGCCAATCTCGAATTCGTACAATTTCATCCCACATGCCTGTATCACCCGGAAGCCAAGAATTTTCTGATTTCAGAGGCGGTTCGCGGAGAGGGCGCCTATCTGATCGATGCAAACGGTCACCGTTTTATGGAAAAATACGATCCTCAGAAAGAGCTCGCCTGCCGGGACGTGGTGGCTCGCGCTATAGACACTGAACTTAAAAAAAGTGGAAAGGATTCGGTATTTCTTGATATCTCTCACAAAGACGCTGAATTCATCAAAACACGATTCCCCAATCTTTATGAAAAATGCCTTTCGTTCGGAATCGATATGACCGGTGAGCCGATTCCCGTTGTCCCTGCGGCCCATTACATGTGCGGAGGGGTTGCAACCGACACATGCGGCAGGACCGACATCAAAAGGCTATACGCTATTGGCGAAACCGCCTGCACCGGACTTCACGGCGCCAACCGGCTTGCCAGCAACTCTCTGGCCGAAGCGCTGGTTTATGCCCATAGTGCGGCAATTCAAGCGGTTGAAGATTTAAAGCAAATCTCCGAACCGTCTTCGCCGGAACTGTCCCCCTGGGACGATGCGGGAACCACGGACAGCGATGAATTGATCATGGTCGCGCACAATTGGGATGAGATACGCCGATTTATGTGGAACTATGTGGGTATTGTGCGTTCCAATAAACGACTGGAACGCGCAAAACACCGCATTGAAAGCATTCAAAGCGAAATCCGGGACTACTACTGGGATTTCCGAATTTTTTCGGATCTGATTGAACTGAGAAATATCGCCACGGTTGCCGAGCTGATTATTAAATGCGCCATGCAACGAAAAGAAAGCCGGGGGCTTCACTATAACATCGAATATCCTTATCGGGACGACAAGGTCTGGAAACAGGATACGGTCATGCGTCGGCCGTTTTCAGCCTGAACGACAAAGGGTTTAACCCCTTGAAGTGGAATCAGGCGTGCAAATAATCACCGGTAGAACGTTGACAAGCACTATTTATGCATTAATTTTATTAATTAAACTGATTGCGCCTGCCGGAGCCGGAGCAATTAAAAGCGTAAACGGAACATAAAGATATTACAGATGCATGCAGCAGCGTATCTGTAAAATATAAGCAGCTACGGAAATATCAATGGCTTCGAAACGGGATTATTATGAGATCCTGGGCGTCTGCCGTACAGCAAGCCCGGATGAAATAAAATCAAGCTATCGGAAAATGGCGCTTCGCTTTCACCCGGACAGAAATCCGGGAGACAAGGCTGCCGAAGAAAATTTCAAGGAAGCTTCCGAAGCCTACGAAGTGCTTCGAGACCCCAAAAAACGTCAACTCTACGATCAATACGGTCATCAAGGCCTCGAAGGCGCCGGATTTTCCGGATTTGGCGGATTCGACGACATCTTTTCAAGTTTCAGCGACATATTTGAAGACTTTTTTGGATTCGGCGGCGGAAGGCGGTCCAGAAGCCGGGCCCAAAGAGGTTCGGACCTTCGCTATGATCTTCGCATGAGCTTCATGGAAGCGGCTTTTGGTACCGAAACGGAAATCATTGTCGATAAAATGGAAGTCTGCCCGAAATGTTCGGGGTCAGCCTGCGAGCCTGGTACGGCGCCGGTAATCTGCTCAGATTGTCATGGAAGCGGTCAGGTATCCAGAACCCAAGGTTTTTTCACCGTCCGAACTACATGCCCGACCTGTCGCGGTTCCGGCCAAAAAATCTCCAGTCCCTGCGGGAAATGCAGGGGGGCAGGACGGATCGAAATACAGAAAAAAGTGTCCGTAAAAATTCCTGCAGGGGTAGATTCCGGTTCCCGGCTCAGGCTCACTGGTGAAGGAGAACCCGGGACATTCGGCGGCCCGCCTGGTGATCTTTACGTGTTTATTCATGTGGAGCCCCACGACTTTTTCATTCGGGAAAACTGCGATGTGATCTGCAAGGTTGAGATTTCCTTTATTCAGGCGGCATTGGGGGATACGATTACCGTCCCGACCCTGACCGGAGAAAAAAAACTGGAAATCCCCAAGGGCACGCAACCCGGCGCCGTATTCCGTTTCCGGGGAGAAGGAATCATATCCATCAGAACCCACAAACCCGGCGACCAGATCATCCAGGTGGATATCAAAACACCCACGAATCTGAGCAAGAAGCAGGAAGAGCTGCTGAGGGAATTTGAGCAGCTCGGTAAAAACAAATTTTCTAGTAAATTAAAAAACATACTTAAGGGGCGTACTGCGAGGGCGGCCCAATAATCCGGAATGATTCGATGTTTGAAGTAAAAATTGCCTCCTGCTTTTCAGCCGCCCATCAACTGAAATTGGAAACGGGAAAAAGCGAAACCCTGCACGGGCATAACTGGAAGGTTGAGGTCTGCGTCCAGGGAAATGCTCTGAATCCGGCCGGTCTGCTGATGGATTTTGAAGACCTGAAAAAGCTGGTCGCTGAAATCGTCGCCCGAATGGACCACAAATGCTTAAATGATCTCGATTGCTTTAAAGGCCTGAACCCCTCTTCTGAAAACATTGCAAAATTTATCGCTGAAAGCCTTGATGCCAGGATCGGCAACGAAACCGTTCGCGTTTCAAAGGTTTCGGTCTGGGAATCCCAGAACGCCTGCGCCACCTTCATTCTTGCAGGACAATAGCCGTTTTCAGATCCCTTTCTGATAGCGTTCGACAAGTTCATCCCGGGTTACGATGGTTCGAACATCGTCCACATAACCACGAATATTTTCCACGCCGCCTTCCTGGCGGTCCACCAGAGCAATGACCCTTCGCACGTCCAGCCCTTCGGATCTGGCCCGTTCAACAGCCTGAATAGTCGAGCCTCCCGTGGTCACCACGTCGTCAATAATCGCCACTCGGTCTCCGGGCTTGATGTCCCCCTCGATCCAGACGGATATTCCGTGGTCCTTGGGCGTCTTTCGAATCGAAAATGCATTGAAAGGACGGTGCCTTATCTCGGATATCAGGGCCGCGGCAACGGCAATCGGATCTGCTCCGAAAGTCAATCCTCCCACGCCCTGAATTTTCAGATCCGATAGTGCTTCAAACACAAGGCTGCCGGTCAGAAAGAGACCGCGTGCGCTGAGCGTGGTGGGCTTGCAGTTGATGTAAAACTGGCTCATGCGCCCGGAAACCAGTTTGAAAACCGGCTGGTCACTGTATTTGAAGGATCTGTTGCAAAGCAATTCGATCAGTTCCGTTTTCAAAATCATCATACCCTTTTTCTTGAAATTTTCGCGTCAGGAGCCGCAACTCCGCTGATAAACAGCTCAGGCACGCACAGCGGCAGCCAGCCAAAGAGCTATTGATTTTATGGATGGAATCGGGTAAAAATTGAGCCTCCACTGGTATGGAAGAAGCTTGTTATAAAGGGTTCAGTGGAGGCCCGGATCAGGGAAAACCGTTGGCAGCACTCCCTGCATTCCGTTCGCACCTTTATCAGCAAAAACGAAGCGGGTCAATCCAAAACCCTTCTGCTCAAGCCGCCCATGTCAGTCCGAAAATATGAAATGTCTCAGCGAAAGATGCAACAACAGGAAAATGCGCCATGAGCGAGCCATATGGCCGGAATCTTGTCATTCGAATGTTTCATGTAAACAAGCATTACGGCGCCAAACAGGCCCTCGTGGATTTGAGCCTCGAAATCAATCGAAATGATTTCGTATTTGTTACCGGTCCCAGCGGCGCCGGGAAAAGCACCCTTCTGAAGCTTCTTTACCGTGGAGAACCCGTTTCGGGGGGGCAGATCCTGATTGATGGCATGAATCTGACCGCCATTCCTGACAACCGGATTCCCATTCTTCGAAGAAAAATCGGAATCATCTTTCAGGATTACAAGCTTATTGCCCGAAAAACCGTCTTCGATAACGTGGCCATCGTGCTGGAAGCCGCCGGTCAGAAGCAACGCCTGATTCAAAAAAAGGTTCGAAGCGTGCTGCGGATTGTGGGAATGGAAGATCGTCTTGATGCCATGCCCCCTAGTCTTTCCGGCGGAGAACAGCAGCGTGTGGCCGTTGCCCGGGCGGTTGTCGGAGATCCAACAATCATTCTGGCAGATGAACCCACGGCCAGCCTAGACCCCGAATCCGCCCGAATCGTTCTTGAACTTATTCAGCAATTCCACGAAAAAGGAGCGACCGTCATCATTGCCACCCACGATCTGGAGATGGCGCACAGAAGCGGAGGGCGTCTCATCCGGCTTCGTTCCGGCAGGCTCGAAAATGACACGTACATGGGCGGATTATGATTCGAATCTACATAAAACGGTCGATCGAAGACATTCGCAACAACCCTTTAATTACACTGGTCACCCTTGTCACCATCGCTCTCTCGGTTTTGATTATCAGCGCCTTTGCCCTGTTTTATGCAAACGTCGGGAAAATGCTTTCAACCTGGCAGGAGGGGATACGAATCATCGCCTACCTGAAAGCCGATACGACCCAAGCGCAGATCGTCGAATTTCAAAAACTTCTTTCTCAAATTCCAGAGCTGGATCGGATTCAATTCATCCCAAAGGATCAGGCGCTTGAGCAGCTCAGAGAACAACTCAAGCATCAGGAATCCCTGCTGGCCCATTTGCGTGGAAATCCGCTTCCGGATTCTTTTGAGATCAGCGCACATTCGGAGGACGGCAATTGGGATAAGATCGAGGCTATAGCCTCCCGGATCAAATCCTTCGATCTGGTGGAAGATGTTGAATACGGCCAGAAATGGCTTCAGCGAATCATTCAGACGATCGAGCTCTTCAGACTGGCCGGTTACGGCCTGGGCGCCGTGTTCTTATTCGCCGGCGTGTTCATCGTAGCCAATACCATACGGCTTGTGCTTTACTCGCGGAAGGAAGAAATCGAAATCATGCAGCTGGTTGGCGCCGCGAACAATTTCATTCGGGCGCCCTTTTACCTTCAGGGTTTGATTCTCGGCGGGCTGGGCGGCATCGGAGGGTTGGTGCTTCTGATGGCCGCCTACCTGACAATAAAGGCAAAATTGCAGCAGACCATGATTTTCGAATTCATTCATCTTTCATTTCTCTCTCCGCCAGTCTGTATGTCCATTGTCCTGGTCAGTATGCTGGTGGGATGGTTCGGATGCTTTCTATCACTGCGTCAGTTCTTAAAAAATTAGCGTTTCCGGTATCCTGCGCGCTTGTCTGGTGCGTTGGTTCGTGGGCTTCGAACTGGCCGGCAACCGTCGTTTGCAAGGAGGGTCAATGGCCGAAGATAGTTTGCGACAGCCAGGCCGGATTCACAAGCAATTCAGAGGGTTTGATTCGGCTCCTGTCCGAAAACTCTCAGGATGAACCGCAAAAACAAAAAACCATCGACCAGGATATAGAAAACCTCAACCGGAAAGTCCGGGACTATTCTGAAGCTGAAAAATCGGTTATCGCCGATTTGAATCAAACCGCTCGAAAGCGCAACGATTTATCCATTCAAATAGCAAAATATCAAACCGAACTTGCCGTCATTGAAAAAGAAATATCTCGAATTCAGGAGGAATCCATCGCGCTGAGCCAAAAAATTCAGGTTCTGGAAAAAGACCTCTCTCAAAGGCTTGTCGCGCTCTACAAGCTTTATCGCCTAGGTCAGCTCAACGTGTTGGGCTCAGCCCGTTCCATTCATGAATTCATTCAGCGCAAAACCGCATTTCAATATATTCTGGCCGACGATCAGCGTCTGATGCAAGCGCTCTCGGACAGCCGAAACCAGATGGAAGCCCTGATCAGCAATCTCGCACTTCAGAAGGAAGAAAAAGCCCGCATTCAAAAGGAGCTGCAAATACAGGCGGAAACCCTGAAGACTGAAAACGCCCAGCGGGAACAAATGCTTGTAAAGATTCAAAACAATAAGATGCTTGCACTGGCCGCCATCGACGCTCTTAAAAAAGCCGCCGAAGAACTGGATCAGAAAATTCAGGACTTTTCAGCGGAGCCATCCTCTCCTTTGGAAAAATATACGCCATATGAAGACTTTACAAAGCTCAAAGGCTTGCTTAATATGCCGGTGAAGGGTATTATTGCCGGAGCCTTTGGACATTACCTCAATCCTCGCTTCAACGTTGAAAACTTCAGAAGCGGCATTGAAATCAAGGCTGAAAAAGGAGAACCCGTTCGGGCGGTTTGCACGGGCAGAGTTGTGTATGCCCAATGGTTTCAAAACTACGGAAACATGATCATTATTGATCATGGCAAGGGTTACTATACCGTGTATGCATATGCCGAAGAACTCTTCAAAGCCAGGGGCGATCCGGTTGAAACCGGCGAGGTCATCGCAACCGTGGGAGATACCGGCTCCATGGCAGAGTGCGCATTATATTTTGAAATCCGCCGCAACGGCAAACCGGTTAATCCGGCGGAATGGATTAAAAAAAGTTGACCCCATTGTCCGTCGAATGTGCAACAAAGGACAAAAATATGGACCTTAAGATCAGTCCGGTGTGAATATTTTCATACATCAAGGAGTGGGTATGACCGAAATGAAAAAGCCGCGCTTCAAGCTCTGGCTGTTGATGATAACCGCTAGCGTCTTCTGGATCTTTTTTGCGGGGTTTAGCCGGACTCTTTCAGCGGCATCTGAAGAAACGTACAAGGGTTTGAAGCTTTTCAGCGACGTGATCGAACTGATTGAGAAAAATTATGTCGATCCTGTGGAATCCAAGGAGCTGATTCAAAAGGCAATTCAGGGAATGGTGCAAGGTCTCGATCCGCACTCGACGCTTCTGCCGCCGGAAGCCTTAGAAGAGCTTCAGATGGAAACCCAGGGGGAATTCGGCGGCATCGGCATCGTCATCACTCAGGAAGACGAGGTATTCAAGGTCATATCGCCCATTGAGGGCACTCCTGCTTACAAGGCCGGCATTGTGGCCGGCGATCGGATCATCACGGTGGATGGACAGTCCACCAAGGGAATGATGCTTTGGGAGGCGGTCAAGAAAATGCGGGGACCCAAGGGGACCGAGGTCGTTTTGACCATCGAGCGGAACGAGGCGCCTGAACCGCTTGAGTTCAAGCTGGTCCGCGATTTGATCCCGATTGAAAGCATCCGGCACTTTACCCTTCGACCGGGATACGGCTATATCTGGATTACCAATTTCAGGGAAAACACCACCGAAGATCTTGAAAAGACACTCAATGCTCTGGAAACCGGTTCCGAACCCTTAAAGGGCCTCGTACTTGATCTCCGTGACAATCCTGGTGGACTTCTGAATCAGGCGATTTCGGTTTCCGACCTTTTTCTGAATGAGGGCGTTATTGTTTCCATCAAAGGCCGGCTCAAACGCCATACCCAGATCTTCCAAGCCAATCCGGACACACAGACGCGCACCTATCCGATTGTGGCCCTGATTAACGGCGGAAGCGCCAGCGCCGCGGAAATTGTTGCAGGCGCCCTGCAGGATCACAAAAGGGCCCTGATTCTGGGAACCACCTCGTTCGGCAAAGGATCCGTGCAAACCGTAGAAAATCTTCGCGACGGTTATGGATTGAAATTTACCATCGCCCGTTACTACACCCCCAGCGGCCGGTCCATTCAGGCCCAGGGAATCGAGCCGGATGTAATCGTCCGGCAAAGGTTCGTTGAAGAAAAAGGCGCGACTGAAAAGCCGGAACACGGCATGAAAGAAAAGGATCTGAAAAATCATCTGAAACCGGAATCAAAACCGGATATTAAGGCTCATCCGGTTCAGAAGCCGGAAGAACAATCGGCTTTTCCCGGAGGGCTGAACCTGGAAACTTTGAAATTGGACCAACAGGTGCAGCGTGCTCTTGAAATTTTAACCAGCTATGAAATATTCGCTGGTTCCAAAGAAACTCCGGCATCCGGTAATTGATCCGCCATCGATGGCCGAAAAAAAGAAAACACGTAAAAAATCTCGTAAAACTGTACAGAATTCGCATTTAAAACGCGCTCTGTTCGGCTTGGCCCTGGTGGCGGCCTTGACCGTGGCGGTGTGCTTCTGGCTTCACCATCTCTTAACGCCTAAACCGGTTCCGCTGAAGGTTCCTAAACCTCCACTCGTACATAAGATTCCTTCCGCGGCATATCCAAAACATGTGCCGTCTTCGGTTCCCAAGCCGCCGGCCGCCCCCCTTCCGGATATCGCCCGTCCGGATCTCATACCGCCCCGGTTGGCTATTATCATTGACGATATCGGCTATGATTTACAAGCAGCCGACAAACTCCTGGCGCTGGATGTACCGATCACCTTCGCGGTCTTGCCCCGCAGCCCGTTCCGGCATTCGATCGTCCATAAAGCCCGGCAAAAAAATATTGAAATCATGCTGCACCTGCCCATGGAGCCCGCAGAATATCCGCATGTGAATCCCGGTCCCGGCGCGCTGCTGGCATCCATGTCTCCCGACGAACTGGTTCTTCAGCTTAAAGAAGACCTGGATGCCATCCCCTTTATCAGAGGGGTCAACAATCATATGGGCTCAAGGCTGACGACAGCGTCTTCACAGATGTACCAGATCTTCACCATTCTGAAACAAAGGGACCTGTTTTTCATCGACAGCCTGACCCATCCGAAAAGCGTATGCAGGCCCTCGGCAAAACTTTTCCAACTTCCCTTTGCTCAACGGGATGTGTTTTTGGATAATGTCCAGGAACCGGCCGCGATTCAAGCCAGGATCGAGGAGTTGATCCGGATCGCCCAGAAGCAGGGATGGGCCGTCGGAATTGGACATCCCCACAAATCCACATGCCAGGCGCTTAATGAAGCCTTGCCGGATCTGCGGGAAAAAGTGGAACTCGTCCCTGCTTCGGCTGTTGTTGCGATTCCCGAATAACCTCACCGGGAATTTTGAGTTGCGGATGGAGTATGGCGTCCTCCAGAGTTCTGACAAGACGCAAATAGACACACCTCGGCTTTGAGCCGGGTTCGTTTGCCCTTAATTTTCTCTTTCCTTGATCGTATACGCGATCTGGACCCGACGGCTGGCGCCGGGTGCAATTTTGATCGAAGACGGTTCCAGTTCCAGATCGGCCTCCAGGGTTCCCGAGCCTTGAAAATCGGGCAACATCACTTTTTGGGTATAAATTGCGGATAGAGACTCAACGATCTGACTGGGTCCAACGACTTCGATATTTCTGGGAAAGGGCGACGCCTTGACCATGATCAGTTGATCCGGTAGTTTTCCTTCCCAGTCCACCTGAACCGGCAGCGTCTTTTTTAAGGGAACATCCACCTGAACCTGGATGTCCTGCGGCTTGATGGTTTTAATTCCGATGCCGGGCGGCACCGTAATATTTTCCCGGCTCAGGGAAAAACGATTTTCACCCACACCGGCGCTTCCAAGGTCCAGGCGGACCCGAATCTGCTCCGGCCGAATTGATTTCATCAAGCTGGCTGATCCGCTTAAATGCAGCTGAACCGTACTGGTTGAAGCGTCTATGATTTCCATTTTAGAAGCCCGGTTGACGAATTCAATCGGCACTTCCATGGGGACAAGGACATCCTGACCCCGGGTAAAACTGAACCAGACGCCTGTGATAATGATCAGGCAGACAATGGCCGCCAGCCCGACCCTTAGATTTTCCCGTTTTCTACGTTCTTCGGTATCATCTGCAATCCCCTGATGCATTCTCAAAATCTCAACCAACTCCTCCTGCCGGTTGACCATACGCATTCGACCGTTTTTAGCGACAACGACATGACCCCTTTCTTCGGACACCACTACCACTAGGGCATCGGTGTTTTCCGCAAGGCCGAGGGCGGCCCGATGCCGGGTACCGTAGTAAGAGGGAAGATCCTTTCGGTAGGAAAGCGGCAGAATTACGCCGACTTCCGCCACCTGTTGCCCCTGGATTACGGCAGCCCCGTCATGTACCGGATTGTCGGGCCAGAAAATACTCAATATCATCTCCTTGGAAATCTGGCCCTTCCACAATATGCCGTTCTGAACCGCATCATGAAGACTCTCTTTGCCCGGAAAAACAAGTAGAGCGCCGATATGCCGCCGGGCCAGTTCGGCGATGCTTTCCGCAACAATTTCCACCGGAGTGACGGGGTTTTTGATTGAAAACCCCCAGAGAAAGGATTTAAACCTCCGCGCCTGCAAAACGTTGCGGATCTCATTTCTGAATATGACAATGATAATCAGGGCGCCCATGGCCGTTATACCCTGAATCGCCCAGCTGGTGACGATCAATCCCAGGGAAACGGCGGCTCTTTGAAAAAACCACAAAAGGGCAAGCCATATGATCACCCTCAGCACGTGGGTTCCTCTGAAAAGGGCGTAAAGGCGGAACAGAATATAGCTGTTCAAACCAATATCGAGAATGTCCTGCCATCGGATGCCCGAAAATAATTCAAGAATATTTTTAATCATCGGTCAGTCCGTAATACTGAAAGTCAAGACGGCCAGCACATTCTCCGACTGATCGAGAATTTCAACGCGCCATGGACCCTTGTCGCTTTCTCGAAGCTGAATACTGCTGAACGAGGACCAGCGGGGCGGCTGTAAATATAGCCTTCTCTTGGTGTTCAACTTGTTTTTATGAATCCATTGGTGATAAATAAACGTCTGCTCGGAAACGGGATCAAAAAACGTAAAGCAAAACACCTTCCCCCGGGAGATGGAAAAAACAACCGCCGCGTTTTTGGGTTGGAAATCCTGAATATCTTCGCACATGACCGCCTTGGCCAGGGTGGGAACTGCCGGGGAAATCGGTTGCTCATCTGAAACCGCCTCCTGAGCATGGCTCGCGGAATATACCCCCAAAGCCAGGCCGGTCAAGGACAGAAACCCCATCAAGAAAAATAAACGCTTCATCAATACACCCTTCGCGGCCTGCAACACGAAACCGGCAGCTCCATATTGGCTTAACCGCCAGCCCGTGATATGGTAAAAAAAGATGTGATTCCCAGTCTATTCAATTCATTGTTGCCGGTTCATCATTGCCCGAAAATGCTGATGTTTTCAAATGGAATTTTCAGTGTCGGAGTTCGCCTGTAAAAAAGAATATGAAAAGGCCGTTGAAACCATGCTTAATGATCAAAGGCTTGTCAATATTTCCAGGGTCAGGCCCGCTGTTTTCACTCATGAAATCATTTCCTGCGGCAAATTGAAGACTGTTTCGATTCTGCATTTTTCTCCGGGGGAAATCATTTAAGCACTAAAGGAGTCTGCCATGGCATCGGATGTGTATTTTACGGATTTAAGAAGTCGAAACGAAAAGAAAAACAAGGTCAACAAAATCAAAGATCTGTTTGATGCGGCCGGATTTTCCGATTTCATCTCCCGGAATCATTTGACGGCGATCAAGATTCATTTCGGCGAATCCGGCAATGATTCCCACATCAGTCCGATCTTTGTTCGGCCCATTGTGGACAAGGTCAAAAATGCCGGCGCCAGGGCTTTTCTGACCGATTCCAACACACTGTACGCCGGAAGCCGGTCCAATGCGGTTGACCACCTGATCACCGCCATTGAACACGGTTTTGCCTATGCCGTCGTCGGAGCGCCGCTGATCATCGCCGACGGTCTGCGAAGCAAAAACTTCACCGAAATCGAAATCAATCGAAACCATTTCAAAAACGTCAAAATTGCTCAGGACATCGAAAGCGCCGACAGCATGATCGTGCTCTCTCACTTCAAAGGTCACGAACTGGCCGGGTTCGGAGGGGCCATCAAGAATCTGGCCATGGGATGCGCGCCTGCGGCCGGAAAATGCGAGCAACATTCCCCCCGGCCGGTGGTGGTCGCAAAAAAATGCACCGGATGCGGCCTGTGCCGGGACATCTGTCCCGCAGGCGCCATCGGTATGGAAGGTCAAAAATCCCGCATTGACAAATCCCTGTGCATCGGATGCGGGGAGTGCGTGACAATGTGCCCGGAAAAAGCCATTTCCCTGGACTGGCGCACGGAAATCGTTCCCTTTATCGAAAAGATGACCGAATACGCTTACGGCGCCGCCAAAAACAAGGCCGGCAGAATCGGCTTCATCAACTTCCTGACCCATATTACACCGGACTGCGATTGCGTGCCCTGGAGCGATGCGCCCATTGTTCCGGACATCGGAATACTGGCCTCAAGGGATCCGGTTGCTCTGGACAACGCCTCCTATGATATGGTCAACCAGCAGAGCGGGTTCAAAAATTCCCTGCTGTCCTGCAATCATCAGCCCGGAGAAGACAAATTCAGAGGAGTCTGGAATTATGTGGAGGGTCGGCACCAGATCGCCTATGCCGAGAAAATCGGCCTGGGAAACGCACAATATAACCTGATCACACTGTGATTGGACCATGATTTTCATCGACGGAAGCCTGATGGAAGGCGGAGGCCAGATGCTGCGAACGGCTTTGGCCTTATCTGCGCTTACCGGTCGGCCTTTTCAGGCGGTCAATATCCGCCGGAACCGACCCAAACCGGGTCTCAAGGCACAACATGTCTGCGGAATTCAGGCCCTTGACCGGCTTTCCGGCGTTCAAACCGACGGCACCCGGCCCGGAGCGGATTCCCTTGCATTTTTTCCCGGAAAGATCACTCCTCAAACCCTGTGTCTGAATATCGGAACGGCCGGTTCCATCAGTCTGCTGCTCCAATGTCTGCTGCTGCCCTGCATGTTCGCCGATGATGCAATCCGGCTTCAAATCACCGGCGGCACAGATGTTCGATGGAGCATGCCCATGGACTATGTTTCCCGTATCGTTCTGCCGCATTTTAAAGCCCTTGCCGACATCGAGCTGAAAGTCCTTTGCAGAGGATTTTATCCCAGGGGCCAAGGCAAGGTTGAAATTAGAATTCAGCCCCGGTTTCGAGCAACGGATTTTGCCGATTTCGAAGACTTTACCGGTCATCTTCGAACCCGGATTCCCCCAGTGGTTCGGGCTTCTCCGCCATTCATCGATCGAATCTGCGGTATCTCAGTTGCCACGGAAAACCTTCGCCAAGCCGATGTGGCAAAACGACAGGCCGCCGGGGCACGCCAGGCACTGGAAAAGTTTTTTTCCGTCCATATTCAGGAATCTTACGTTCAAAGCGCATCGACCGGAACCGTTATCACCCTGTGGGCGGCCGGCGGCCGAAAGTCTCCCGGAATCGGCGCCGATGCCCTGGGAGAAAAAGGCCTTAGGGCCGAGATTGTCGGGCAGACGGCCGCCCGCAAACTTCACGAACGCATTGCATCAAAGGCGGCTGTCGATGAACATCTGGCTGACAATTTGATACCCCTGATGGCTTTGCTGGGCGGAACCATACGAATTTCCGGGTTAACCGATCATATTCGGGCCAATATTCATGTATGTGAAAAATTTATCGACGCAAGGTTCCGGGTCGATGAAAATCAAAACACCATTACCGTCTCATAACAAAATGGAGGCATGATGAAAAAAATTGTTCCCGCGCTGTGCCTGGTCTTTTTAATCGCATTTTTGCCGGGATGCGGAAGTGAATCGGCAGAAACGCTTTTTAAAACCGCCAAACTGGAAGAGCTGCAAAACAACCCCGAACACGCCCGGCAGCTGTACCGTGAAATACTTGACAAACATTCCCGAAGCGCCTACGCGAAGAAGGCAGAAGAAAGACTCCATGCGCTGGAAAAATAAGAAGCGCCAAGTATAGCCCATTTCACTACATCTGAAAGGTCCGCCATGTTTGAAAAGATTCTGGTTCCCATCGATTTTTCGGAAAAAAGCCGCTCGGCCCTGAATATTGCCGCAAAAATGGCTGCCTGCAATTCAGCCGTTATTTACCTGTTTCACGTTATCGAAACCATTGCCGATACCTCCTTTGAAGAGTTCGGCGAGTTTTATCTCCGGCTCGAACGCCGCGCCCAGTCCCGCATGAAAGAGTGGATGCAGCGCGATATCGAGACATCGGTTGCCGTTGAACCTAAAATCGTTTTTGGAAGTCGGTGGCGGGAAATACTCAATTTTTCTGAAACGCACGGCATTGACCTGATCGTGATGCATTCGCACACGGTCACCCCCCAGAATCCTGCAGGAGGCTGGGGAACAATCAGCTACAAGGTGGCTCTGCTGGCCAAATGCCCTGTCATGCTGATTAAATAATGCGCTGAGTCTTGAGACGGCCAAAACAAATCCAGCAATTTTTGCCAGATCAAGAAACTTCGCCGGCAAAAGTTCAAATAACCTTGAAAATCAGCATAACCGGCCGGCATTGGCAAATAGTTTGTTTTCGTTATTCCGTCGATTGACGAAAACTTTCGAACAGGCGTATGATGTTTTTTTTGTTTGCGCAGTCAGGCGCCAAGAGGAAATCTTCGATGGCTTTGAACACACCGTCGCACTTATTGCAAAACCCGCAGAAACTGCGATTGATCGCCGTCGGTCTGTCTTTCTTGATCGGTCTGGGGTTGATGGGTGGAAAATTTTATGCCTACCGGATTACCGGGTCATCGGCCATTCTTTCCGATGCGCTGGAATCCATCATCAACGTCGTGGCCAGCGCCTTTGCGGCCGCCAGCATCTGGATCGCCGCCAAACCCCCAGATTTAGGTCATCCTTACGGCCACGGAAAGGTTGAATATTTTTCGGCGGGATTTGAGGGTGCTCTGATTATTCTGGCCGCCATTGGCATATTCAAAACCGGCTGGAACCACCTGCTCTCCCCGCGGGAGCTGCCCAACCTGGAGGGCGGCCTGTACGTTGTGGCAGGGGCCGGAATCATCAATCTGCTGCTGGGAGCAGGTCTGGTTCACATTGGCAATAAAACCCATTCACTCACCCTGATCGCGGACGGAAAACACGTGCTGACCGATGTATACACCTCGGTGGGCGTTCTAGCCGGACTTTTTCTGGTTTATCATACCGGATGGCTCTGGATTGACGGCATGGTGGCCTGTCTGATGGGAATCAATATACTCTTTTCAGGGACATGGCTGGTAAAACGCTCGATTTCCGGACTCATGGACGCCTCGGATGCAGCTTTGCTTCAGCAGATATCCGAGGTGCTGGTTCAGGAGCGCCGGGACAGCTGGATCGATGTCCACCAGCTTCGCGCCTGGCGATCGGGGAATTTTATTCACTTGGATTTTCACCTGATTCTGCCGCGGTATTTTTCACTGGAACGCGCCCACAGCGAAGCCAAAGCGCTTGAGAAAATCATCGCGGATCGCTTTGGCGGATCCGCCAGCGTTCTGATTCATATGGATCCCTGCATCGACCCGGATTGCCCGGTGTGCCGACGTCATAATTGCGACTTGCGTCAAAACTCAGTTGAGAGTACGGATGACTGGAATCCTGAAAGTTTTTTGCGGATCAAAACCAATTCCAAATCATAATGCTCTTTGCAGAAAATCAGCCGGGGACAGGTCGGAAAGGTGAAAAAGGAAAATCATTCACATTGTCATCAAGAAAAAGATCCTCGGGATCTGATTCGAGAGATCGAGGCCCTGACCCGCCAGTGCAACGAACTCAAAAGCGCCGTCGCAGCCAGAAAACATGAGCTCGAAGCTCTGTGGATCAAAAAATGGGCCATGGAATCGGCCGAATACCCCATATCGCTGCTGGATATGGACGGCCGAGTTTCCTATGTCAATCCGGCCTTTTTGTCCGTCTTCCGGTACGCCTATGCGGATCAGGCCCTGGGAAAGTCCTCGACGGATTTTTTCCATGATGCGGATGCCGCCCGGATCCTGCTCGACGATCTGGCGCAAAAAGGAGTCTGGAGAGGAGAAATTGTTGCCAGCCGCAGTGATCGCTCCCTGTTTGATGCGGAGATTTCCGCCCACATGATTGCCGATCCGAATGGCAACCGGATCTGCATGATGCTTTCGATGCTGGATATCACCGAACGCAAAAGCGCGGAAAAAGCCCTGCGCGACAGCGAGTCGCGCTATTCCAGACTGTTCAAGAACTCGCCGGTTCCTCTTTTTGAAGAAGATTTTTCCGCGATGTACCGCGAGCTGGAAGCGCTCAAATCGCAGGGCATCCAAGATCTTAAAAAATATTTGAAGGAGCACCCGGATTTTGTAAAAAGGGTCGCCCGAATGGTTCGGGTCAAGGACGTCAACGATGCAGCGATCAAAATGTTCGGCGCCCGGGATAAGCAGCAACTGCTTGGCAACCTCGACAAAATTCTGGCGCTTGATCTCGACAGGCTCTTTGTCGAGGAGTTGATTGCCATAGGAGACGGCAGGAGCGAATTTCAGGGCGACGGAATCAGTCTATCCCTGGACGGAAGACCCATCCATGTTCTGCTGAATCTTGTCATTCCTCCGGGAAACAAAGGCATCCAAAATGTTCTGGTGTCTGTCCAGGACATCACCCGTCGCATGACGATGGAAAGAGCGCTTGCGGAGTCGGAACAGCGCCTGGCGGATATCATCGATTTTCTTCCGGATCCCACATTTGCCATCAATACGGAGGGTCGGGTGATCATCTGGAACCGGGCCATGGAGCTGATCACCGGTGTTGCCGCAAAAGACATGCTTGGAAAGGGGGATTACGAATACGCCCTTCCGTTTTATGGAATCCGAGAACCGCTTCTGGCGGACCTGTTTTTGAACCCGAATCCGGAAGTCGAAAAGAAATACAAGATCATCAGAAGGGAAAAAGATGTTCTGCTCGCCGAGGCATCGTGCCTGATTAAAGGCAATATGTTGCGGCTCTGGGTAAAGGTCAGCCCGTTTTATAATTCTCAGAAACAGATCGTCGGCGTTATCGAGTCGTTTCGGGATATCACCGAACATCGTTATGCCGAACTGGCTTTAAAGCAAAGTGAAACCAAATACCGGGAGTTGGTGGAAAATGCCAACAGCATCATCCTGCGCTGCGATACAGAGGGTTTTATCACCTTTTTCAATGAATTCGCCCAGCGTTTCTTTGGCTATCGAGAAAGTGAAATTCTGGGGAAAAACATCATCGGCACCGTCATGCCCGAAATCGACGTCCAGGGAAATGACATGGGATATATTCTGGATCAAATTCAGGGTCATGGAGATTTTTCCAACTTTGAAACCGAGGGGCTTCAACAGAACGGTGAAGAGAAGTTCTGGGTTTCCTGGACCACCAGAACCATCTGCGATGCCGCCGGAAAGGTTTGTGAAATACTGTGCATCGGAAACGACATCACCCAGCTTCAGCGTTCCAAGGAGCAGATTCGTACGCTGACCCAGCGTCTGATCAGCGCCCAGGAAAGCGAACGGCACCAGATCGCCCTGTATCTGCACGATCATTTGGCTCAGAATCTGTCTATGGTCAATATCGGCTGCCGAATGCTGTTTGATAAATGGCCGGAGGCGCCTGAAGCCATCCGCCAAAAGGTGAACGAACTTTCCGGCATGCTGGAAGCATCGATTCGGGATGTCAGGGATCTGACCTATGACCTTCGGCCGGCCAGCCTGGATCAGCTGGGGCTGGTCCGGACCGTATATGATTACTGCAAAAGCTTTTCAGAACGACACCCCATAGCAATAGATTTCGCTTCAGCCGGTCTGGACAATAGTCGGTTGGATGCCGCTCTTGAGATCAACCTCTACCGGGTGATTCAGGAATCCCTCAACAACATCGCGCTGCATTCCGAAGCCACCCATGTCACCATTCGGCTGGTCAAGTCCCATCCGAACATCATTCTGCGAATCAATGACAATGGGAAAGGATTTGACGAAAAAACCCAGATGATTGCTTCCATGAAAGCCAAACGCATGGGCCTGCGCAACATGGAAGAACGCATTCATCTTTTGAGCGGTGTTTTCAAGATACATTCCCGCCCGCAGGAAGGCACCAAAATTCTTATTCGGGTCCCCGTAAAGGAGAGATAAGGTGGCACAGCAAAAAAGCATACTCATCGTAGACGATCATCCGCTGTTTCGGGAAGGGCTCAAGTACATCATCGGCAGAAATGAACGCTTCAAGGTGGTGGGCGAGGCGGAAAACGCCGCAGGCGCTCTGCATGAGGCAAAAAAACTCAATCCCGACATCATTCTGGTGGATATATCACTGCCGGACAAAAGCGGCATTCAACTGACCTATGAACTAAAAAAACAGCAGCCCCAGGTTATGATCATGATCGTCAGCATGCACTCTAAAATCGACTACATCGCCGAAGCATTTCAGGCAGGCGCCAAAGGGTATGTCGCCAAGGAATCGGCCGCCGAGCGTCTGGTCCAGGGTCTGGAAGCCATCGTCAAAGGCGAATACTTTCTGGACAGTTCGGTTTCACTTCAGGTAGTTGAAAACCTGATGAAATTTCCCGTCAAGGAGGCGCGAATCACCGATGCCGAATACGGCGCACTGACTCCCAGAGAGCAGGAGATCATGCGGATGCTGGCCGAAGGCGTCGGCCCCCGGGAAATTGCCGACAAACTTTTCATCAGCCCCAAGACCGTGGAAAACCATCGGGCCAATATCATGAAAAAGCTCGATCTTCACAGTACCATGGAGCTGGTCCGGTATGCTGCGAAGCTTGGACTGATCGATGTGGACCTGTGGAAAGACTAGACCACGCAAAAAATGAAATACCCTGCTTGCCGGGCTTCGAGTCAGCCTGAAAACCAGTACGAAATCACCGTCATGACGGGGCCTTCGATCAGCGAGGCGATTCTCTCAAAGGATCCCATTGAATTCACCGGGATCGAAAGCCGGATTTTGTTCTGGCGCTTGCCGAAGAAGGCGTGCACTGCAAGAAAAATTTATTTGACGCACTGGGTCCGGAAACAATCATCATTCATAGCAAGGCAGTCGAAATTCCAGCCTGCCGTGCAACCATCGTTCCACTGGATTTCAGTACGCTGAAGATCTCTGTACAATATCAGGCCATCGCCATCATCTCGAAACTTGCCTGGAAATATCTGCTCATCCGCCCGGAAGAACTGGATTCGGCCCTGAAAATGCGTTTTGTTCCGCCGGTCCTGGATGCCCTGTTGAAGCTTTCCGTATCGTTGAAATGTAAGTGCAGCGGCGATCCTGAAATTCGTCCGGACGGATGGTCCCGCGACACCTTGCAAACCGCCCCGGCGGTGACTATAATGGGTCCTTAATGATTCCTGACGTGAATGGACTTCGCCGCTCGTCCGGAATGCCAATTTAACCGTCAGCTATAAGGACGCTCATGGAACCAAAAGATTATTACCGGATTCTGGGCATCGAGAAAAACGCCTCAGCCAAAGAGGTTAAGGAATCCTATCGGAACCTGGCCTTCAAATATCACCCAGACCGGTGCAGCGACCCGGAAGCCATCGACCGAATGAAGGATCTGAATGAAGCCTATGCCGTGCTTTCAAATGCACAAAAACGAAGTGAATACGACAGCTTGCGCCAGCGTTTCGGTTCATCGGCCTATGGGCAGTTTCGCAGTCAATATTCCGACCGCGACATATTTTCAGGTTCTGATATTCACCATATTTTCGAAGAGATGACCCGGGTTTTCGGATTTCGCAGTTTCGACGACATCTTCAAGGATTTTGAAGGACAGGGCTATCAGCGTTTTGAGGTCAGACGGCCGGGAATGCACGCAACAGGCTTTGTCTTTACCGGGAAAACCGGCCACGGCCTTCACCGCGAGGTCCCTTCAATTCTCCCCGGAAACCTCGGCGGATTCGGCCGCAATCTTCTGCGAAAGCTCACCGGCGCCGTCATACCCGAAAATGGCGCCGATCGATTGGACGATCTGGTTCTGGCGCCGATTCAGGCCCTTCAGGGCGGAAAGTTTAAATATTATCACCGGGAACAGGGCAAGGACCTCGTTGTCACCATACCGCCCGGGGTTCGCGAAGGCCAGCTGATTCGATTGACCGGCATGGGAAAACGCGGAAAAGACGGCGGAAAATCCGGAGATCTGTATCTGAAGGTGCGCATTCGGGCATCATGGATCGCACGGATTCAGAACTTCTTCCGGCGGATCATGTCCCGCTTTTAGAATCCATGCTTCAGACGATTCATACACGTACAGGAGAAGACCATGAAACCAGAACCCAGCCTTTTGTTGGAAAAAGCCGGCATCGAGCTTCCGCTGATCGGATTTTACGATGCGCCGGACCCGGAACCGTTTGCCCCCCTGATTGAACCTCAAAAAGGCCGGCATGGATGCGTATTTGAATTCTACAATCACTGGTTGAAAGGCGCCACGCTTCATATCACCCGCGAAAATTTTGGATGTCCCGGATGCGGGAACTGGCTCTGCGGCATCAGCGGTCGATCCCGGGAGGATTTTGTCACGTTTCTGGCCGAGGCCGAAGGGCTCAGAGCTTCCCGTCAATTGATGCACCAGTGGCTCGACAACGTAAAACCCTATTCCCAGACCCATGCACATCTTTTTATCGGGCCGCTGATGCCGGACCAGTATGCCCGGCTGAAAACCGTCACCTTTCTGGTCAATCCCGATCAGTTGAGTCTGTTGATCACCGGGGCCTACTACCACCAAAGCCCGGAAGATCCGCCGGCGGTGCTGGCCCCTTTCGGGGCCGGATGCATGAAACTGGCCCCTCTGTTCGAGGATTTCAACGCCTGCCAGGCCCTGATCGGCGCAACCGACATTGCCATGCGCCAGCATCTGCCTTCAAACATACTGGCTTTTACCGTGACCCGGCCCATGTTCGAAAGGCTCTGCAGCCTGGATGAAAGAAGTTTTCTCTTTAAACCTTTCTGGAAAAGGCTTCAAAAAGCGCGCGGCATTTCAAAACGCTCATGATTCAGACGCGGCTCTCGGCGGTCAAGACAGAGGGCCGAAACATGGCTGCATATCGGCGGCGGCATTGGTTGCAGTGGATGAGCGAAGAGAAATACATACGATGAAATCAGAGACAACCCGATCTTCAAACAAAAAACCCGATCTTTCGATCGGGCTGGATAAAACGGTGGCGGAGAGAGAGGGATTCGAACCCTCGGTGGAGGTTTCCCCCCACACTCGCTTAGCAGGCGAGCGCCTTCAGCCGACTCGGCCATCTCTCCTGAACCTTGTTCCTGGCGGAGGGAGTAGGATTCGAACCCACGGAGCTTTGACGCTCAACGGTTTTCAAGACCGCCGCCTTAAACCACTCGGCCATCCCTCCCAAAGATTTGAAGTTGTTACCATCAAAGATCCAGCAGGTCAATATTTTTATTGCTCCGGCGCGGGCCTTGAAGCGGCTGGCTCCTTCCGTCATTCGCGGCCGGCCGCAGGATTGTTTGTTGACAGGAGGATTTTTTTATGGTTTCCAGCAAAAACACAGCGCCGCCTGCTGCCATTTTACCTTTAAGGGGAGAACCATCATGAAGCAAAAATATCTGCTGCTCAAGGACAGGGATAAAAATCAACTGATCATTCAGGAATTTGCAGAGCTTGACAAGGAATCCATGTCGCTTCTCTGCGAAGAAGTATATGACAATCAGGCCATTGAAGCCGCCATTTCAAAAGGAAATTCGGCTCTGTCGCTGGCGTTGAGAACCGTCAACATGTATCCGCCGAATCTGTACGCGCAGAAAATCGCCGAATCGGTCAGAACCCTGTACGGCCCGGAGAACGGCGACACCATTGAGCTTACCTTTGACGATGCCGAATTTTTGTGTCAGGAGAATCCGCCTGATATCGAGGTCGAAGAACTGGAAGATGATGCGGATGATATCGATTCGCTTTTAGAGGACGATCTGGATGATGAGGACAAAATCGTCCACATCAACTCCTCGCTCAAGGTGGCGGACGACGAAACCCTGGACGTAGATGACGAGACCTGAGGCGGACGATGCGGTCATTTCCCCTTTGCATAAGAATCGCCGTTCTGCTGACTGCATCCGCCTGCGCATTCGGATGCAGTCAGAATCTAACTGCGGAGTTTTCGGGAAAAACCATGGGAACGACCTATCATATCAAGGTTGTTTCCGGTCTTTTTCAAAACACCGGACATCTGAAAGATCAAATTGAACGCCGCCTTCTGGAAGTCAACCAGAGCATGTCCGCATTTATTCCCGAAAGCGAGCTCAACCGGTTTAACAATTATCAGAAGACCGGCGAACCGTTTCATGCTTCCTCGGATTTTATGAAGGTCATGACGCTGGCCTGCGAAATTCATCGAATCACCGAAGGCGCATGGGATGGGACGGTTAAACCCCTGATCGACCTCTGGGGGTTCGGCAGCAAACAAACCAGCCGCCAGGTTCCCGATCCTTCCGCCATTGCGCAATGCATTGAAACAATCGGATTTCAGCACATCGCCTGCTTTCCTGAAGGCTATCTGGTCAAAAAAAAGGCCTTCGTGACAGTGGATCTGGCGTCCATCGCCAAAGGATACGGCGTCGACGCCCTCTGCGAGCTGATTGCGGAAAACGGTTTTCAAAACTACCTGGTGGAAATCGGCGGGGAAGTCAGGGCCTTCGGACGCAACGTCCAGGGCCGGCCATGGAAGGTCGGAATCAACACGCCGAAATCCGAAGCCGCCGTGGATGACGTATATCGGATTGTCGCCTTGAATAATCAGGCCATGGCCACCAGCGGCGACTACAGAAATTTTTTCGAAATGAACGGAAAACGATACTCCCATGTGGTGGATCCCCGAACCGGATTTCCGGTTGACAACTCCGTGGTAAGCGTGTCCGTTACAGCCCCCGTCTGCGCTTTTGCCGACGCTCTGGCCACCGGCCTCATGGTCATGGGGCCCGATAAAGGCATTGAACTGGTCAACGCCCTTGAGAATGTCGAATGCCTCATGATCGTTCAGAATCGAGACGGCACAAAGACCGATTTCAGTTCATCGGGTTTTGACCGCATGTGCCAGACAGGCTCCCCCTGACCAGTCGGTCCCTTTCGTTCGCATTCAAAACCATTTCATGACGCGACAAATGGGTTGACATCTTTGTCCTGGTTTTGTATTTTTACTTGCAAGGAATTATTAATTCAATTATTCCAAATTGTTAATTGTTTTCATAATGAGACCGAGTCGTTCTTGCTAGTGAAAAGAAAGCGTAACGACCGCAACCGACGGAAAGAAGGGAGTTTGATTTGGAAATCGTTGTTTTGTTGAAACAGGTTCCGGCAACGGAAACTTTTGTTGAAATCGCCGGAGACGGCGTATCCATACGCGCCGACGGCATCAAGTGGGTGATCAATCCCTACGATGAACTCGCCGTGGAAGAAGCATTGCGAATCCGGGAAAAACAGGGGGGAACCGTAACCATCGTCTCAGCCGGAAACGAAAAAGCCATTGAAGCCGTTCGCACCGCTCTGGCCATGGGGGCGGACAGGGGAATTCTGATCAATGATCCGGAGCTGAAATCCTGCGACGGCCTTGGCATCGCGAAAATTCTGGCCGGCGTTCTGAAAACCATTCCCTTTGATCTGATCATCGCCGGACAAAGAGCCGTGGACGATGAAAACTTTCTCGTCGGTCCGGCCGCGGCCGAATTTTTGAATATTCCCAGCATTTCGATGGTCATTCGGGCCGAGGTGGCAGACGGCGCGATTCGATGCGTCAAGACCGTCGACGGCGGCACCATGGAACTGGAAGCCCGTCTGCCCCTGCTGTTCACCACGCAGCGAGGTCTCAACGAACCCCGGTACGCTTCCCTTCCCGGCATCATGAAGGCCAAGAAAAAACCCCTGGAAGTGAAAACTCTGGCCGATTTCAAAATCGATCCGCCCTCGCAGGATGCTACGGCCCGCGTCGTTGCCATGAATCTTCCTCCGGTACGAAAAGCCGGCCGGATTATTCAGGGCGATACCGCAAGGCAAAAGGCCGCCGAACTGGTCAGGGCGCTTCGGGAAGAAGCAGGCGTCATCTAAACTTTATACCGGCGAGCGCCCTTTGCAAACAGCGCGGGCAGTCGCATTCAATATCAAGGAGCAGCAGGCATGGCACAGGTTGTACTGGTAATTGCGGAGCAAACGAATGGCGGATTTCGAAAGGTTAGTTTTGAAGCCCTGAGCGAAGGCCGCCGCATCGCCGATCAGATCAAGGGAGAGCTGACGGCGCTGACCCTCGGCACGGATAACGAAAACCTCGCAGGGCGGTTGGCCGAATACGGCGCGGACAGAATACTGGTCGCCGACCATTCGAATCTTCAGGAATTTCTGACCGATGTTTACGTCAATGTCATCAATCAAATCGCAAAATCCATGGATCCGGAAATCATCATTCTGGGCGCCACCACTCAGGGAAAAGATCTGGCGGCCCGACTTTCGGCACGGCTCAATGCCCCCCTGGCCATGGATTGCGTCCGTATCCGCCTTGAAGGGCAAACGCTTCTGGCCACCCGTCCCGTTTACGGCGGAAAAATTCTGGCCGATGTCGCGTTGAAGGGTCGCCCGAAAATTGCCGTGATCCGTCCCAACGCCATGGCGGCGGTTGCCGCAAAAGGTACCGGAATTATTGAAAAATTTCAGCCGGAAATCGGGACATCCGCTTTCAAGATCATTGAAAAGAAGCTGGCATCCGGAAAAATCGATCTGACCGAGGCCGATGCAATCGTTTCCGGCGGACGGGGGATGAACGGATCGGATTTTTCCATTCTCGAAGAACTGGCCTCGGTTCTCGGCGGGGCGGTCGGCGCTTCCCGGTCGGCCGTGGATGAGGGCTGGCGGCCTCACGCGGACCAGGTGGGCCAGACCGGGAAGACCGTTTCCCCGAATCTTTATGTCGCATGCGGCATCTCCGGCGCGGTTCAGCATCTGGCCGGAATGTCTTCATCCAAGGTCATTGCGGCCATCAACAAGGATCCGGAAGCTGCGATTTTTTCCAAGGCCGATTACGGAATTGTCGGCGATCTGTTTGAGCTGGTGCCCCTGATCACCGAAGAAATTAAACGCCTCAAAGAATAGACCGCAAAACAGACTAGACAGCTTTTCAAGGGTCGCCTGAGAAATCGGGCGGCCCTTGAATTTCATGGCCTTGCAGCGCTCTTTGTCTTTGATTTTAGATCACTGTCGCAAAGGTCCGGGTTTTGACTTTTCGACAGGTTGCTGATAGGGAATTCTGTATTTCAAATCATGGATCAGGGCCGACAACCCGGCAAAAAGGACTTGAAATGCGTGTTCATATAATCAACCTGGGATGCGCCAGAAATCTGGTCGACGGTGAGATGATGTCCGGCATTCTCAGGCAGAACGGATGCACCATGGTCGATTCACCCTTCCAGGCCGACGCCATCGTGGTGAACACCTGCAGCTTCATCCAATCGGCGGCCGACGAGTCCATCGACGCCATCCTGGAAATGGCCCGCTACAAGGCCGAAGGCGACTGCAAACGACTGGTCGTCGCCGGATGTCTTCCGGAGCGTTACCGGGAAGATATTGTCGGCGCCCTGCCGGAAGTGGATGTGTTTCTGGGAACCGGCGCCTACGATCAGATCCTCGAAGCCGTCTGGACCCTGCAGCCCGGCACATGTCGGCTTCCCCCGGCGGGCTGGAATCCGCTTTGGCGATCCATGCCCTTTCGCTTGCCCACCGTTCCGCATCTGGCGTATCTGAAAATCGCCGAGGGCTGCAACCGCCGCTGTACCTACTGCATTATTCCGAAACTCCGGGGCGATCTTCGAAGCCGGCCTTTGCCGGACATTATGGCGGAGGCTCGCTTTTTAATCGAATCCGGCGCAAAGGAGCTTGTGCTGGTGGCCCAGGACGCCACCAGCTACGGCAGGGACCTGTCCGCCGATGTTTCCCTGGCAGGGCTGATCGATGCACTTTCAGCACTTTCGGACGATATCTGGATCCGCGTTCTGTACGGGCATCCGGAAAGTCTGGATGCGGCCGCTGTGGGCGCCATCGCCCGTCATTCCAATATCTGCTCCTATTTCGACCTTCCGATTCAACACGCCTCCGATTCGGTGCTCAAACGCATGGGACGGCCCGGTTCACGGCAGGACCTTCGCCGGCTTTTTGACATGATCCGTTCAACCGTTCCAGATGCATCGCTTCGAACCACGGTGATGACCGGGTTTCCGGGTGAAACCGAGGAAGATTTTCAAACCCTTCTGAATTTTATCTCGGAAATTCGCTTCGATCACCTGGGCGCTTTTGTCTATTCGGATTCCGAAGATCTGCCCGCCCACCGGCTTTCTCAACCGGTCTCCAGACAGACGGCAAAAAAACGCTACAGAGCGCTGATGAACCTGCAGATGCAAATCGCTTCGGAAATCAACGCCGCTCATATCGGAAAAACCCTGACAGTGCTCGTGGAGGAGATGCCCGAACCGGGACTCTATGCCGGCCGGACGGTTTTTCAGGCGCCCGAGGTGGATGGAATCACCTATGTCCGTGCAAACAACCTGGCCGTCGGCGAATTTGCGGCGGTCCGGATTATCGATGCCTTGGAATACGACCTGATAGGAGAATGTATATGAACGACCTCAAATACCGGCTTTTTGCATCGGTTTCACACGATCTTCAGGCCGTCGAATCCGCCCTTCACGAAAACCTGAATCCCTTTCTGGATATTGTTTCCGAGGTGGCCGAACACATCCTTTTCAGCGGAGGCAAGCGGCTTCGACCCCTGCTGATGATTCTGTGCGCAAGGCTCTGCGGATATTCCGGCAGGTACGACAAAACCCTTTCCACGGTATTTGAATATCTGCATGCCGCGACCCTGCTGCATGACGACATTGTCGACGGGGCCGACCTTCGCCGGGGAAAGCCGGTTGCGCATGCGATCTGGGGAAGTGCGGCGGCCGTGCTGGTCGGCGACTTTCTGCTGGCCCGCTGTCTGACCATCGCCGCTGAAACGAAAAACCCGGATGTGGTCCGGGTGATCGCGGAAATCACGGAAAACATGAGCCAGGGAGAAATCCACCAGCTGGTGAAAAAGCGGGACCTGAACCTGTCCGAATCCGAATACCTCGAAGTAATCCGGAGAAAGACCGCTGTTCTGATTCAGGGCGCCTGTCGAATAGGGGCCTTGATCGCAAAAGCGCCGGCACACCGGTGCAAAGCGCTTGCCGATTACGGACTGAGCATCGGCATCGCTTTTCAGATGGCCGACGACCTTCTGGATTATGTTGCAGACGCCAAAAATCTTGGCAAAAATATCGGCGCGGATCTTCGGGAGGGAAAACTGACGCTGCCGGTCATTTTCGCCCTGAAACAGGCCGACGCCCCGGACCGGGAGGAGATGGAACGGATCCTTCAAGCCGATTCGATCAGCGATAACGACTTTGAATCATTCAAAGATTTCCTTCACAAATACAAAGGGATAAGCTATACAAAAGAACTAGCGAACCGGCACGTTCAAAACGCGAAATCGTTCCTGTCCGTCTTTGAGCCGTCGGATACCCGGCAGCTGTTGATGGAAATTGCCGATTACGCTCTGGCCCGCAAGGAATAGCCGAGACCAACTGTTTCACGGGCTTTTTCGGCAGGCTCCTTGAGCCCTGTTCCGGTCCAGAATTCAAACCCCGTGTATTCGGCGGTCATTCATGTTGAAATGTCCATCCTCGAATGGACTGCGGAGGAAAAGATGATTTCACCGGCCGTTTTACCGTCGTCCCGCTTTCCGAAACGGGCGCTCGTGTTGCTGATGATTCTGCTGGCATCCTTTGTTCCGATGGATGTTCAGGCAGCTCCTCTGAATCTTGACGCAATCGGCTCGGCTCAGGTTTCTGGAAAGGACGTGTCTGCCGCCAGAACGCAGGCCATCTCTAACGCATTAAACACAGCCGTCATCATGGCGCTTTCAGAACTGATGCCCCTTGAAAACAGGGTCAAAAACTTTCAAACCCTTAATGAAACCATATTTCCTCGACTCGAAATCTATGTTCGGCAATACAAGGTGCTGGCGGAATATTCAGAGGAAAATACCTACCGGGTGATGGTCCAGGCCACAATCGATGCCGACAGGTTGAACGCCGATGTTTCGACCGCAGGTGTCCGGCCGGCCCAAACCGAATTGCCGCGCCTTGCTTTTTTCATATCCCGGAACGGTCTTCAGGACCCTGTAGCCCGATACGGATGGCAGGCAGAGGGTGAATTTCAATTGACCGACGCCGAGAAGGCCCTGAGAGATCAGATGGAAAAAGCCGCCTTCGCGACGGTGCCTTTTCAGGAACTTGCCGTTTACATGATACAGCAAAATTCCGCATCCGGCCCATCCATCTCTTCAAATGACGCCGTGGCCGCAGGCCGGGATTTAAAAGCCGACATCGTGATCATCGGAAATGCAACCGTGTCCATAACGCCGAACACCCTGGGCGAATCCATTCAGACCTACAAGGCAGAGTTCCAGGTTCAAGCCTTTCGAGTCGATACCGGGAAATCCATCGGCAATAGCGTACAAAATCAGATGGTTGCAGACAAGGAGGAATCCGCCGGCATCAGCCGTGCCCTCAACGCCGCCGCCGCTCTTCTCGGAAAAGATCTCGAAGGGCAACTGACAGCGGCGTGGCGTCGTGCCGAGGAACAACCCAAATTCATTGAGCTCCTGGTTGAAGGAGATTCCTTCATGTCCCGGTTTGTCAAATTCAGGCAGGCCCTTGGCCGGGTTGCAGGCATTGGCAATATTCAAATTCGGGAAATGCGGGTCGGTTCGGCGCATCTGATTGTGGAATTCGCCGAAGAACCGCAGTCGCTGGCCAATGCCCTGCTTTTAAATCCGTTTGACGACTTCGGTCTGAAAATCGACGCGACAGGGCCGGACATGCTCAAAATCCAGTTGGTGTCAGCTGCCCCAATCCAGCAGACGAATTCTCCATGATCGGGTGACCTGTGTGGCCAATTTAAAACTGAATCTTCCCAATGCGCTGACTCTGTTTCGGATATTTCTGACGCCGCTTTTCGTGATATTCATGCTCGAGCATCAAAAGGGGTTGAGCCTGCTGATATTTGTTCTAGCCGCCGTCAGCGACGCCCTGGACGGCCTGCTGGCAAGACTGCTCGATCAGCGCACCATCCTGGGCTCCTACCTGGACCCCATCGCGGATAAACTCCTTCTGATGAGCTCCTTTGTCTGTCTTGGCATGCTGGAAATGCTGCCGGTCTGGCTGCCGGTCGTGGTGATCAGCCGGGACATTCTGATCATTCTGGGACTCCTGCTGTTCACCTTCGAGTCCGTTCCCTTTGAGATTCGGCCCAGCGGGATCAGCAAGATCACGACCTTCCTTCAGCTCATGACGGTTCTGCTGGTCCTGTTGGAAGGCGGCATTTTTATTCAGCGGATCCTGCCCGCGCTGTACTGGACAACGGCATTGTTTACGCTGGCTTCCGGGGTGCATTACAGCTACAGAGGCCTGAAAATATACCAGCAGGCATCGGAAAACCGTTAAATGAACCCGGAACGGATTATATGAAAGAAAGCGCCGCGGCAAACGCCTCGACATGCAATGCCTTTCCGTCAGCCGTCATTTCGCGGGTTCATTTTTCTTGACAGGTTTTCCGATCAATGCTACCTGTAGATTCGTTAATTACAGGCACGTAGCTCAGGGGGAGAGCGCTACCCTGACACGGTAGAAGTCGTTGGTTCAAATCCAATCGTGCCTACCAGAAATAGAAAAGGGGATTCGGCATGAAGCCGAATCCCCTTTTCTATTTTGCCCCCAATTTGCGACCGGTTGATTGTTCCTGCTTACGGAAATGTCCGAATGCTGGTAGCGTCCAGAAGCTCGTTCACAGCAGTCGCATGTTGGTTTTCTGCTTGCCTTTTCTGAGCATAAGGGCGAGTTGTGTGGCCATGCTCTTCATCGATTTTCTCCCGGAAAAATGTCGATCCTGATCATTGAGCGCTGGAATCCATCCCGCTTCAATGGCAACTTATTGAGGCCGTTTGACAGGCTTCTTACCGCGGATTTTGTGCGACGGAATTTCTATAAACGCTCCTGGGCGATGCTTCTTGACAGCTTCAGGATGGTGATTATTTTTTAAAAAACAAAATAGTCCTTTGATATTGATTGGTTATGTATGGTTCGGAATCATACGAAATTTGATTTCAATTCCATCAAACAAAAAAGGGAGGTGAAATTATGTCGCTGATTCGCTGGGAACCTTATGGAGGCCTTATGAACCTGCAGGACAGAATCAACCGTTTATTTAGCGATGCTTTCCCGGGAAAAAGAAGCGAAGGAGATGATCTTTCCCTGGGAACGTGGCGTCCGATGGTCGATATCTGCGATACGGAAAACGCCATCGTGGTCACAGCCGAGCTCCCCGGAGTCAAAAAAGAAGATATATCCATCGAGATCAAGGACAATATTCTGACGATCAAGGGGGAACGTTCGGAAGACAGCGAGGTCAAGGAAGAAAATTATTACCGGAGGGAGAGAAGCTTCGGCAGCTTTCAGCGGTCTTTTTCCATGCCGACTGAAGTCAGCCCTGAAAGCATCAAGGCCAGTTTCAAGGACGGCGTGTTGAAGATCGAAGTTCCCAAACCGGAAGAAAAGAAGCCCAAGCAGATATCCATCGACATAACCTGATCGGTTGAAACGCCTGAAGAAACAGAGTTCCATCACAACCTGAAAAGGCGGCACTTCATGCCGCCTTTTCAGGTTTTAAATCCTCAGACCTCTTTTTTTCAACTCTTCGCTTTTTACGATGGAGCACTCTTCGCATCGGAATTCCGGGTTGTCCTGGTGCAGCCGATCATAGCCTTTGGCATAGACGAGCCGGTATCCTCGGGAAACCTTTCCGCAATCCACGCATTTCACGTTTTCCTTTATTTCCCATTTGGCGTCATCCGTTCCGAGCAGCCGCAACCGGACTCGTTTAACGACGACCTCGTCAAACTCGAAAAGAGGACATTTGTCGTGAAATCCGTATTTGTGCGTACCATCGCTTTTTTCACGGTATGCCGTCAGATCGATCTTTGTGTCGAGATAGCAGTAATACGCATCCTTGTTTTGCTCATATCCCCCATGGAGAAACGGACATTGAAAACAGTTTTTGATAATCACTTCCCTAGTGCCCAACTTAAACTCCTTTTCCTTTTGTTTTGAAATACTTTCTGCCCTATCAACCCCGGAATTCGGCCGACAGGCATCGAGAGATGATATGCAATGAAGGGTTCAAACTTTAAGCCATAATGCCCGTCATTGTCAAGGCGTCAAATTTGCCGACAAATCTTCAAGAGGGCGGGCAGGAACCGTTGAATATTCTTCGCGATTGCAGCATGGATAGTTCTGTTCCCGCGCCTGATGTCTGTTGCGCTTTGATCGGGTTAATCTCGCGGAATCCTCAAATTACGTCCCGCAAAGGACAGCCTTTTCCCTTGACTTGGCTTGCAGTCTGACGGCAGAATATCAAAAATTCAAGGAAAAAATCATGTCTGATGCGCCACCGGAAAACCGCAAACGCCAGAGCCCGGGCGAAGAGCTCGCCAACAGCCTCACCCACGGCATCGGCACGGCCCTGAGTATCGCAGCACTGGTGATTCTGGTGCGATATGCAAGTCTCTATGGAAATACGCGACTGGTGGTCAGCTTCGGCGTCTACGGGGCCACGCTGATTATTCTGTACCTGGCATCCACGCTGTATCATGGCATAGTCGCCGACAAGCCCAAGCAGGTGCTCAGAATGCTGGATCATACCGCGATCTATCTTCTCATCGCAGGCTCCTATACGCCGGTAACGCTGGTGTTCATGCGCGGAGTCTGGGGATGGTCCCTGTTCGGCGCGGTCTGGGCTCTGGCTGTGCTTGGAATCCTGATGGAGTTTTGCGTCGCCGGAATCCGGCTCAGGATTCTGTCCGTATGCCTTTATATTCTCATGGGCTGGCTGGTGGTGATCGCCTTCGGGCCCATGTCCCACACCCTCTCTCCCGACCTGATCCGATGGCTCGTCACGGGCGGGATTGTCTACACCCTGGGGGTGATCTTCTACGCTCTGAAAAAGCTTCCGTATCATCACGCTGTCTGGCACCTGTTCGTGCTGGGGGGAAGCGCCTGTCATTTTTTCGGCTTTTTTTATTGTATCGCGCCACAAATCGCATCTTAAATTTCGTTTCAAATTCATCAAACTAGTACTGGCTATCAAGGCCTGTTTTTTGCTATATGACAAATAAACTGTTCCTGAAGATCGATGCCGCATCAACTTGAGATTAAAGCCCCGTTTTTCCGTTTTTGTACAGACCTCCGCGTCTTTTGACAAGGTCTCAACGCAAACGGCATGAAAGGAGAGCGCCGATGATTATTCAACAGTTTTTCGTCAAGGGCATTGCCCACAGTTCCTATCTTCTCGGCGGCGACAGCGCCTGCGCCATTGTGGACCCCGACCGAAATATCGAGATGTACCTGGAAGCCGCCAGGGCCATGGATCTGAAAATCACCCATATTCTGGAAACCCACCTGCATGCGGATTTCATCGCAGGACACATGGATCTGGCCGCAAAAACCGGAGCAAAAATATACGTGCCCAAATCGGGAAACTGCGCCTTCGACCATGTGCCTCTGGTCGAAGGAGATTCTTTTGAAATCGAGGACATGCGGGTGAGCGTTCTGGAAACCCCGGGGCATACGCCCGAGCACATCGCCTTCGTGGTTTCGGATTCAGCCAGAGGAAAGGATCCGGCGGCCGTTTTCTGCGGGGATACCCTGTTTGTGGGCGATGTGGGAAGACCGGATCTGTTTCCCGACATCGCGAAGGAACTGGCCGGAAAACTCTATCACAGCCTTCACGACAAGTTGTTGAAGCTTCCGGATTTCTGCGAGGTTTACCCGGCCCACGGAGCGGGAACCCTGTGCGGGCGGGCCTTGAGCGCCAAACGCTCCAGTACCGTGGGATATGAAAAGAAATTCAATCCCGCCCTTCGAATTCGGGACAAGGAGGAATTCATTCGATCCCTGACCACCGACATGCCTCCGGCGCCGGATCATTTCAGCCGCTGCAGCGAGGTAAACCGCAAGGGTCCGGCCAGGATTGCCTCTCTGGCGCCCATAAAATCCATCGAACCGCTTGCCTTTGAAAAAGCCTTGCGGGGCGCAAACGCGAAAATTCTGGATATTCGAAGCTATGACGCCTTTGGAGGGAATCACATTCCCGGCGCTTTGCACGTGGACTTCGGCGGAAATTTTGCGACCTTCTGCGGATGGTTGATCGAACCGGATGCGCATCTTTATCTGGTAACCGACAGCCCGGCTCAAGCTCAGAAGGCGGTGGTCTGGCTGCGCAGGGTGGGGCTGGACCACAGCCCGGGATATCTGGAAGGCGGCATGCTGGGTTGGGCCAAAGCCGGTCTTCCCATGGCCCATGTCCGGCAGATGGGGGCCGACGAGGTCAATGCCGCCGCCCGCGAGGGGTCCATGGCATTTCTAGACGTACGGGCTTCGAGCGAATTTGCTGCGCGGCATATTCAAAACGCGGTCAATATTCCTGCGCCGGAATTAAGAACCCGCTACAGGGAGCTCGACCCGGAGCTTCCCGTTCTTGTGATCTGCGGCACCGGACAACGATCGAGTATGGGGGCCAGTCTGCTCATGCAGCGGGGTTTCAGGGAAGTTTTTAACGCGGCCGGCGGAATGGCCGGCTACGCAGCGGCCGGATTCTCGCCGGAATGCCCGGTTTGCGTGGCGCCTCATGGCCCCCGGCTGATCGGAACACACATCGAATGAAAGGAGGGACGCGATGTACCTTCTGTCTCTGGAAAACTGGTCTCCCTATGCATGCGGCATCGGCATCGGCGTCCTGAGCTGGCTGTGCTTTCTGCTGGCCGAAAAACCCATCGGCTGCTCCACTGCCTTTGCACGCACCAGCGGCATGATCGAGAAGCTGTTTTACGCAAAGAGAACGCTGGACAGGCCCTATTATCAGAAGTTTGTTCCTGAAATCGACTGGGAATGGATGCTAGTGGCCGGAATTTTTATCGGCGCTTATCTCTCGTCCAAAATGTCGGGAACCTTTGAATTTAAGGCGGTTCCCGATACCTGGGCCGCCGCGTTCGGATCGATGGGGCTGCGCCGATGGTTATTCGCACTCTTTGGAGGCATCCTCATGGGAATCGGCGCCCGGTGGGCCGGCGGATGCACCAGCGGACACGGAATCAGCGGAACCCTTCAGCTGGCGGCAAGCGGCTGGCTGGCGGCAATCTGTTTTTTTATCGGCGGCATCTTTGCGGCCGTGATGCTTTACGGCGGTTTTTCAATCTGAAAGGAGGCGGTCATGCAGACGCTGTTTGACTTTAAAAAAGCCCGCCGGCTCGCCCTGGGGCTTGTCACGGGAATCGTGTTCGGGTTTTTTCTGCAGAAAGCCGGTGTAACGGACTACGACGTCATCATCGCCCAGTTGCTTCTGATCGATTTTACCGTAGCCAAGGTCATGCTTTCGGCCGTGATCACCGGTATGATCGGCATCTATTTTCTGCGCGGCATCGGCAGGGTCCAGCTTCAACCCAAGCCAGGCTCCTGGGGAGCTACGGCCGTGGGCGGGCTGATTTTCGGCCTGGGTTTCGGAATTCTGGGCTACTGCCCCGGAACCGCTGCAGGCGCCGTCGGACAGGGATACCTGGACGCACTGTTTGCGGGAATTCCGGGCATTCTGATCGGAACCTGGCTTTTTGCACTGGCCTATCCCTGGCTAAATGCAAAGATCCTTCAACGGGGCGATTTCGGACAGATCACCCTTCCAGAACTTCTGGGCGTAAAGGCATGGATCATGGTGGCCTCGACCAGCGCGGTGCTGATTTTTTTGCTCCTGTTCATTGAGGGGCTCGGATTTTAAACCGGCGCTTTCTTTATCGGGTTTGCTTTTCAAAAGCATCTCCTGCGCTCAAGGTTTCCGGAACTCCCATGGCGATTTTTCTGCCGGCCAGACCTCACCGGCGAAACCCTGATTCCTGATTTCAAAGGAGTTTGACATTTCATGGTCCGCGCAAAGTATCGTCAGATCCTGTTATGGATGTTCGTGTTTGCGGCGCTTGCTGCAAAAGTTTTGGCGGAGCCGGAGGGGCCTCCGCCGGCGATTGTGGCCACGGCGCCGGCCGTCGAGCGCATGGTGGCCGAAAATGCGCCCATTGTGGGAATCGTTTACTATGACAAGGTCAGCCAGCTTTCCACGGAGGTGTCCGGCAAGCTCAGGGCGGTGCACTTTCGCCAGGGAGATCTTGTGGAAAAAGGCGCCCTGCTGGTCGAGCTGAACACCGACTTTATCGATCGGGATATCGAGGCGGCCCAGACCCGGATTCAGCAGATCGCCATCCAGATCGAACAGACCGAGAGGGACCTGACCCGGTATCAGGCCCTGTACGACCAGCAGGCAACCAGCGAAAAGACCTACGATGATCTTCAATTCCAGCGCCGAAGCCTGATAGAGCAAAAAAACGCCCTGGAAAAGGAACTGGAAATTCAGCGGCTGAAAAAGAAAAAAAGCCGGATTTCCGCGCCGTTTGAAGGTATTGTTCTCGAAAAGTTCACCGAAATCGGCGACTGGGTTGGTCCTGGAGACCGGATCTGCCGCATCGGCTCCCTGCAGGATGTATGCGTCAAGGCCCCGGTAGCCGAAGAACTGGCCGGTTTTTCGAAACCCGGCGATATGATGGAGGTAACCGTACACGCGCTTGGAAAGACCTTTTCAGGAAAATTTGAAGGAATTATTCCCATTGCCGATCCTCAAACCAAAAACGCATGGCTGAAGATCCGCCTGCCCAAGACCAGTTCCCTGGCCGAAAACATGAGCGCAACGGTCCTTGTGTCGGTCAGCGAAAAGAAGTTGTTTACCTTGGTTCCCCGGGATGCGCTGGTCAGTTTTCAGGGCGGGCAGTTCGTCTATGCGGTCATCGAAGGAAAGGCCGCTTTGATACCGGTTCAGGTGTCCGCCTATGTCGAAAATTATGCTGCCGTTGTGCCCGGTCCGATCCAGGCGGGCATGGCTGTTGTGGTGGACGGAAACCAGCGGCTTCGACCCGATCAGCCGGTAGCTGTCAAGGAGATAAATTCGTCGGCAAAACCTTAGGCGAATGGATATCGGAAAGCGATTTTCATGGATTTTCTAAAATTGGCCATCAACAGACCGGTTTCGATCACGGTTGGAGCGATTCTGATTCTCCTGTTCGGATTTATCGGACTGTTTAGGCTGCCGGTTCAGCTGGCGCCCGATACCGAGCAGCCTAAAATTGAGGTTCAGACATTCTGGTCCGGAGCAAGCCCCAGCGAAATCGAAAGCGAGGTGGTTGAAAAACAGGAAGAAAAGCTCAAGAGCCTTGAAAATCTTGTGAAAATGGAGAGTTCTTCGTACAATGATTTTGCCCGCATCACCCTGACCTTCGGCCTTGAGACCGATATCGACACGGCCATGCTTCGCGTTTCAAACAAGCTCAACGAGGTGGCTGATTACCCTGAAAGTGTAGAAAAACCGATTCTGTACAGCTCAGGCGCGGCCGGAGAACCGATCATCTGGCTTCAGTTGAAGACGATATCCGGAGACCCTTCGAAAATCGTCACCTATCAGACCTATTTTGAAAATGAGATTCAGCAGTACCTCGAAAGAGTCGACGGCGTGGCCTCCCTGATGGTTTTCGGCGGAACCGCGCAGCAGCTTGAAATTGTTCTGGACCCTGTCAAAATGGCCCGGTACGGCATTACGATCGACCAGGTGTCGCTCCGGGTGGCTGCGGCCAACAAGGATATCTCGGCCGGAAGCGTGGGCATTGATCAGACAAATTACCGCATCCGCACCTCGTCCAAATTTCAGAATCCGGAAGACCCCCTGGACGTGGTGATCTTCGAGGACGGCATGAAACGGGTGTACCTGAGGGATATCGCCTTTACTCGAATCGGGTATGAGACCCGGTTCGTCTCGGTAATGGACGACGGCGCCGAGAGCATCGTGATCGGCGTCAAGCGCCAGCAGGGTGCCAACGTTCCGGAGGTGATTCGACGGGTTCGCGAGGTGGTCGACTGGCTGAACGCCGGACCGCTTCAGGAACAAAATCTGACCATCCGTTGGGTCTATGACGAGGCGCCCTATATTTTCAAGGCCATCTCCATCGTCGAGCAGAACGTTTTTATCGGCGGTTTTCTGGCCATATGCGTGCTGATGCTCTTTTTGAGAAGCTTTCGCTCAACTCTGACCACGACCCTGGCCATTCCGGTGTCGGCCGTAGGCACCTTCATCTTTCTGTGGTTGTTTAACCGGAATCTGAACGTGGTCAGCCTGGCGGGCATCAGTTTCGCCGTGGGCATGCTGGTGGACAACTCCATCGTGGTGCTGGAAAACATCGACCGGCATCGGAAAATGAACAAAAAAATCGCCGATGCTGTCTACGACGGTGCCAGAGAGGTTTACGGAGCGGTTCTGGCCTCCACTTTGACCACGGTCGCCGTGTTTCTGCCCGTGATCTTTATACAAGAGGAGGCGGGCCAGCTTTTTCGAGATATCGCCATTGCCATCACCTTCTCGATTCTCATCAGCCTGGCCGTGTCCGTAACGCTGATTCCCGCCGCCATGAACCTACTGTACCGTCGTAGCACCGTCAAGGCGGAAAGATTCGACATCGTTCAACGCACCGGTTCTTTTTTCGTTAACCTGATCATGAGCGTTTCGGCGGCTTTTCAGAAAACCATTTTTACACGAATGGCCTGTGTGCTGATTTTTACCGGTTTTTCCATCGGAACGGTCTGGATGCTGATGCCAAAGGCCGAATACCTGCCTCAGGGCAATCAGAACTTCATCATGAGCATTCTGATTCCGCCGCCGGGGTACAGCGCGCAGAAGCGCCTCGAAGTGGGAAAATTCATCTTCGCTCAGATCGAACCCTACATGGACACAGAAGGCGGCAAGGACGGAATCCCTCCGGTCAAGGGGACGTTTTACGTTTCCGCCGACATGATCTCGCTTTGCGGCACCATGTGCACGGATGAGCACGAAACCGAGGCCGCGAAACTGATTCCCTTGCTGAACCGGATCATTTATTCCATACCCGGCATGCTGGGCATCAGCATTCAGCCCGGAATCTTCGAGTCGGACCTGGGCCGGGGTCGAACCGTGGACGTCAACATCTCCGGAGAAAATCTGGAGAACATGGTTCAGGCCGGCCGCATTCTGTTCGGCGCTCTCGGACAGGCGATTCCCGGCAGCCAGATTCGGCCCGTGCCCTCTCTTGAAATCTCCTATCCCGAGACCAATATCGTGCCGGACCGGCGCAAACTCGCCGCCAGCGGTCTGAGCGAATCCGAGCTGGGCGCCTATGTGGACGTGCTCATGACGGGACGAAAGATCGGTGAATACCGGCCCGAAGGCGCCTATCAGATCGACCTGGTGCTTCGGGGCTCCGAGACGGACATCAGGACTCCGGAAGACATTCTGAACACCTTGATCGTTAATCATCACGGACAACTGGTGCGCATCGGAGACGTGGCCCGAATCGAATACACCCAGGGCATGACGCAGATCGACCGGCTGGAGAAAAAACGAACCATTCGGCTTGAGGTCACGCCTCCTGCGACCATCGCCCTTCAGGGGGCCATGGAAACCATCGACGGGATCGTCTCGCAGCTCAAAGAGATTGGAAAGCTGCCTTCCGGGCTGAGCGTCAATACGGGCGGAAACGCCGACAAGCTGACCCAGACCCGTCTCGCCCTGCAGTGGAACATCCTGCTGGCTCTGGTGATCACCTATCTACTGATGGCTTCTCTGTTTGAAAACTTTTTCTACCCGCTGATCATCATGTTTTCGGTGCCTCTTGCCGCCGCTGGCGGCTTTATCGGTCTGAAGCTGGTCAATGCGTTCATCGCCCCCCAGCCCATGGATGTACTCACCATACTGGGCTTCATCATTCTGATCGGCACCGTGGTCAATAATGCGATTCTGATCGTTCATCAGGCCCTCAACAATATTCGATACGCGCATATGGAAAAAATGCAGGCCATCTCCGAATCGGTTAGAAACCGCATTCGTCCCATATTCATGAGTACATTCACCAGCATTTTCGGTTTGATGCCCATGGTCGCAACCACGGGATCGGGCAGCGAGATGTACCGGGGCATCGGAAGCGTGCTTCTGGGAGGACTGGCCCTGTCAACGGTCTTTACCCTGTTTATCATACCGGCTCTGCTGGCTTTTTTCATCGGTTTTGAGGAAAAAAAATCGGTTTGACGAAATCATGCAAGGATAAATCCAATGAAAGTCATTAAACTCATGTTGTTTGCATCCTGTCTGTGCCTTACCGCAACGGTTCATGCTCAAAATCTGACGGAACTTCAGCGGGCGGCCCTGGTGCACCGTGATCTGGTCAAGACCTATGAGGCGAATGTCGACCAGCAGATTCAAAAAATACGGGAGGTTCGGGGCAATTTTCTTCCTTCCGTGGACTTCAGCTATACGTTGAACCGGCTCAGAGATGATTCTCTGACCGCCGGCGAATACAAACAAAACGACAGATTTCTAGGTTCGATTACATGGAATATATTTGCGGGATTCAAGGACAATTTTGATCTCAAGACCGCCAGGGTCAACGAAGAGATCGACCGGCTGGGACTCAATGCGGTGAAACAGGACATATTTCTGAACACAGCACTGCTGATGCTCGAGGTTTACAGAAACCAGGCCAATCTGAAGGTCGCCGAGGACGCGGTTGCCCTCTACCGGGACCGGTACCGGGAGGTGGCGCTCAAACATCAGGTGGGAATTCTGACCAAAAGCGATCTGCTGCGAATCAAGGTGGAACTGGACAATGCCGAACAGGAGACCCGTCGTGCGCAAGCATCGGTTCAGAAAAGCATCAATTCCCTGATGCGCGAAACCGGCGAGGAAATTTCCCTGGAAACCCTGGACTTTTCATGCTTTGAGAACATTCCTGAAAACACAGATTATGCTGAGATGGAAACCCTGCTGCTGGAAAACCGCAGCGAACTTCTGGCGCTTGAAAAGGCGATTGCCGCAGCGCGTTTCCAAGTCCAGTCCGCCAAAGCCCAACTGTATCCCCGCGCCGATGTTTCTGCCAATTACCGCAAGCTTAACTTCGATGATTATTATTTCGGTTCTTCAGATCTTCAGGAAGACGATATGCGAATTCAGGCAACCGTATCCATCAATGTCTTTGACGGATTGAAAAAACACAGCCGAATACGTTACGCCCGAATCGAAGAGAAAAAGTCGGAATATCAACGCAATGAACTTGAAAATGCGCTGAAAACTCGGCTGCACAACACGATTCTGGATCTGGAGGTGGCCTTTGAAAATCTTCAGGTGGCCAGAAGCAGCCGGACGGAAGCCGAAGAAAATCTCCGGGTAACGGATCTGGCCTTTAAACAGGGGCTGAATACCTCCGCGGATTTGCTCGACGCGATTTTTTATTTATCGCGTGCAAGGTTCAACGTGATCAGCGCTTATACTCAGGTGTTTGAAAGCCATTTCGAACTTCAACGCCAGATAGAGGCATTTGATGTTTCCCTCTGAGCCCGGGAAAAGGCGCTGAGACCAATACTTTTCCACAAGGGTTGCGCTCGTAGTTTCCCTCCTCTTTTGCATGAGCTCTCATCAGAAGGCGGCCCTGCTGCCTTCTTCCAAAGAATGCGATCGGTCTTCGAATAAAACCAATTTTGTTATTGAAAATATGGATAAGTCTCAAGAAGATTCCATGATTTTTTGAATAAAAATGCAGATAGGGGAAATTCCCATATTGACAGGAAAATTTCCTGGTATTATAGGAATAATGCTCAGATGAAAATAGTGGCGAAATTCAACGATATCGTCGCGAGATGTTTTTTCAGATTTTTGTTAACTACGTGACGTTCTGCGGAATTGCAATACAAAAGTTGGTTAATTTGGGCGCAAACACTTTTTAAGTCGATTTGTTTTTGTATTTTTTGAAATCGCCGGGTATGGATCCTGAATTTCATTAGATTGCGACGATCAATGACTTCGCAGCCCGGTCGCAGCATTTCGCGCTTAGACGCGGCTTTCTGCCAGTTCATATAATTTTTTCTCGATGAAAGGCCTTCGGGCCGCCGAAATTTAGGAGTATTTCCGATGAGTGACTATTATCAGAATTATCGTTCCGGCAATCGCCCCCCACGTACATATGAAAACGGCGTTTACAATCCCCAGGATCGCCAGAATCCCAACTTCCGCAGAAAAAATCCCAATCAACGCCGGTCTGAAGGCAGCGAACAGCTTGAAGCCATGCTGCGGGACCTTCTGCCTGTAATGTCGAAAACACTTGAAGCCATTACGGATCATCAAAGACGGCTGACCGATGAGGTCGAAAACAAGGTACGAACAGAGGAACGTAAGGTTACGGCCTTGGAAGTAATTGCCGCCTCCCTGAGAAAGCATTTAGTGGGCGACATGGAAATCGAGGAGAGCCCCCAACCGGTAATAGCGATCGAAAACGAAGAAAATACGGTTATTGAGCCACCCGCATCATCAGGGGAAATGACTCGCGAAAACATCGTTCAAATTATCCATGAGATGTACGATGCCGGCTCAACCTACAACGAGATTGCGCAATATCTTGAAAACAAAAATATTCCGACTTTCTCCGGACGGGGCAACTGGCATGCCCAGACCATCCACCGGCTTTACAAAGAAGCCTAGCTCAAGCTGATTTTTTCAACAAAAAAGCCTTGCAAGGATCTAACATATCCTTGCAAGGCTTTTAGTAACCGGCAGAATTCACTCCGCCTTCCGGCTTTTTAATTTTGAAATACAATTCGCGGTGTTATGAAACGCCGCTCGCAGGCAAGCCGGATTCATTTATCAGAGCTTGAGGACTTTCCTGGCTTCGGGCCCCCGTTCGCTCTGAAATACTTCGAAGCTCACCTTGGCGCCTTCAGAAAGGGTTCTGAAACCCTGCATATCGATGGCGGTATGATGAACGAAGATGTCCTGACCGTTTTCCTGTTCAATGAACCCATATCCCTTTTTGTCGTTGAACCATTTTACAATACCTTCCGGCATACCTTTGTTCTCCTTTCAAAAAGTTGCGATCAGCATCCCGAACTTCGGTGCGGAAAAAGTTGAAATTCGGGTAAAATTATCACGAAAGCCCTTAATAGACGATTGCAAAGCCCAGCGGAATTGCTGTTCAAACGGCAGTATTTGTTTCGGAAAGGAAATACGGTTGGGGTTGACAAAATGCGATCCATCAATTTTTTGCTCATTCACCATTGCGTCAGCACCAAGGTGCCCGCAGTCTTTCAAAAAATGCGAAATCTGATATGATGAACTTTTCATATTGCGAATGCAATCTTATGTCTATAGGGTGAATGCTTCATTTTTTATAGGAGGAATGCCCATCGGGCGGGGCATTGTCCCGGTGCAGGGCATACTTTCGGAAGACTCATTCGACTCGTCGAATTAAGAACTTGCTTTGTGCTTCGGCGAACGCTCATTTTCAGCGTTGAAAGCGATGGTGATTATTCAGTTGCGCAGAATGCGTGTTGCCCAAATGATATTTCAACACGTTCTGTTTCATTCAAGACATGCGATCGATTCGAGGATATCGGGCTGGTTCTTGTGATTCGTCACAAACAATGATAGGGCATTTGAAAAAGACAAGACGGCGCTGATAGACGGCCGACATCTGCCATTGGAAAGAAATCCATAAAATGAAAAAAATCCTCTACCTGATCGACGGCACCGCCTACATTCACCGGGCCTATCACGCCATTCACGGACTTTCCAGCTCGAAGGGGCTTCCCACCAACGCGGTTTTTGGATTCACACGCATGCTTATCAAGCTCATGGAGGAGCGTAGCCCGGAATTTGCGGTTATGGTTTTTGACGCCAGAGGACCGACATTCCGCCACGAAATTTTTTCGGATTATAAGGCCAACCGCCCGCCCATGCCTGAAGATATGTCCGTCCAGATTCCCTACATCAAGGAGATCAGCCGGGCCTACAACTTGCCGGTGCTTGAAATGCCAGGCTATGAGGCGGATGACATCATCGGAACCCTTTCCCGCATGGCGCAGGAGCAGGGATTTGAGGTGGTCATGGTTACCGGAGACAAGGATTTCATGCAGCTGGTCACCGAAAAAAGCACCATCTGGGATCCCATGAAGGACAAGACCATTGACCTGAAGGAGATCCAGAAGACCTTCGGAGTTGAACCGGCCCAGATGGTCGAGGTCATGGGACTATCCGGAGATGTGTCGGACAATATTCCCGGTGTTCACGGGATCGGGCAGAAAACCGCGCTGACTCTGATTCAGGAGTTCGGAAGCATCGAGAATCTTTACAACCGGATCGACGAGATTCCCCGAAAGAAGCAGAAGGAAAACCTGATTCAGGCAAAGGAACTCGCTCTGCTCAGCCGGAAGCTGGTTACGATCGACACCACCGTCCCCCTGCCTTTTGAGCCGGAAAGCTTCAAGCTTCAGGCGCCGGACGGAGAAAGGCTCTCCGGTCTTTTTCAGGAACTTGAGTTCCGCCAGCTTCAGCAGTCGGTCTCCAGGCCCGCAGACCTTAAAGACAAGCGATACCGTGCAATTCAGGACGAAAATGATTTGGCCGGGCTCATCGACCGCCTCGAGTCATCCGTGCTTTTTGCCCTGGATACCGAGACCACGGATATCGATCCCATGAAGGCAAGACTCGTGGGTCTTTCTTTCAGTCTTCAGCCGGAGGAGGCCTTCTATATTCCCGTAGGTCACGATGACCCTCAGGTGCAACAGCTTGAGATGAAAACGGTTTTGAATCGCCTTGGCCCGGTTCTGAAAAACCCGGATATCGGCAAGGTCGGCCAGAACATCAAATACGACTGGATCGTGCTTGCCCGCAACGGAGTTTCACTCGAAGGCGTGGTTTTCGACACCATGCTGGCGTCCTATCTGATCAACCCTTCTAAACGGGCCCACAATCTGGACCAGATCGCACTGGATTTTCTAGATCACAAGACCATCACCTACGAGGACGTGGCAGGCAAGGGAAAGAGCGCGGTCGGGTTTAACGCGGTTTCTCTGGAAAAGGCCGTGCCCTATGCCTGCGAGGATGCCGATGTCACCCTGGCCGCCTTCCGGGTGCTTTCCGGAAAACTTTCTGAAATGGGGCTCGATGAACTCATGCGCAACGTGGAAATGCCCCTGGTGCCCGTGCTCATGCGGATGGAGATGCAGGGCATTCGCGTGGATGTGAAGGGGCTTCGCGATCTTTCCAAATCTTTCGAACATCAGCTTGAACAGATCGAGACATCCATCTACAGCATGTGCGGCGAACGGTTCAACATCAAGTCCTCCCAGCAGATCGGAGAAATTCTGTTTGAAAAGCTCGGGTTGCCGGTTCAGAAGAAAACCCGGAAGAAAACCGGGTATTCCACAGATATGGAAGTACTGACCGAACTGGCCCATCGCCACGAACTGCCCGCCATGATCCTGAATCATCGGACCCTGGCCAAGCTCAAATCCACCTACGCCGACGCGCTGGTCGAGCTGGTGCATCCGCAAACCGGACGGATTCACACCTCTTTCAACCAGACGGTCACGGCCACCGGTCGCCTGAGCAGCTCGGATCCCAATCTTCAGAACATTCCCATTCGCACCGAGGAGGGCCGCCGAATTCGCAGCATGTTCATTCCTCGGGAAGGCTGGCAGATGATTTCGGCGGATTATTCTCAGATCGAGCTGCGCATTTTTGCCCACTGTTCCGAGGATCCGATCCTGATCAAGGCCTTTCAGGACGACGAGGACATTCATGTGCGTACCGCGGCCGAAGTTTTTCAGGTGTTTCCTTCTATGATCACGCCGGAGCTGCGCCGCCAGGCCAAGGTTATCAACTTCGGAATCATTTACGGCATGAGCCCCTTTGGGCTTTCCAAGGCCCTTGATATCAGCCAGATCATGGCGAAAAAATATATCGACAACTATTTTTCGCGCTACCAAGGCGTCAAGAATTTCATCGACCGGACCATAGCGGAATCCAGAAAGACCGGCCGTACCTCCACTCTGCTGGGAAGGATCCGTCTGCTTCCGGACATCAACAGCTCCAACAGGAACTTGCGTCAGTTTGCGGAACGAACGGCGGTCAACACGCCGATTCAGGGAACGGCTGCGGACCTGATCAAGCTGGCCATGATTCAGGTGGATGCGGACCTGAGAGAAAAAAAGCTTCAGACCGCCATGCTCCTGTCGGTTCACGACGAACTGGTTTTTGAATCCCCGCCAGAGGAGGTTGACACGGTCAAGGAGATGGTCGTCCGGATCATGGAAAACATTTGGAATTTAAAGGCGCCGTTGAAAGTCAATGTTGCGACGGGAAACAACTGGGCCGAGGCCCATTAGCGCATAAATGCTATTTGAGGGAATCCGGGCTGCAATCGAAAATATCGCTGTCCTGATGCACTAAGTCCTTATTTCTGGGTTGAATCTTCCGGTTTTGAAGGATTTTTAACGGCATCCAGAATGGCGCTGTAAATCGTACGGAAAATCTCCGGAAAACCCTGAGGGGTCACCCGGCCCACCTCGATAAATTTGACGGTGATCTCCTTGGCGGATCTCAAAATTTGCTCATCCATAGAACTCATAGGTCTCCCCTTTTTTTGATCATGATGTGAACCGCTATCAGAAAGCCCTGCCCGTGTCAAGAAACCGCGAGCAGAGCTGGACCGTATCGGAAGACGCGTCCCTGAATACCGGATTTTTTCTGAAAATTGCAATTTTCAAGCAAATGGCTTATGAACCGTGTATGGACACACGGTCTCGCAAAATTGTTGTCAGCGCCCAGTATGTGATGATTTTTGGCATCATGGGCGTTTTTCTCCCGTATTTCAATCTGTATTGCTACCATATTAACTTCTCCGCTTTTCAGATCGGCGTTATTTCAGCGCTCAGATCCCTTTGCCTGGTGGTTTTCCCCTTGATTTGGGGCAGGGTCGCCGACCGTTATTGCGCGAGAAAACCAATCTATATCCTGTGCACCGTGCTATGCGCCATAATCTGGGCCGCTTTTTTTCGTCTTTCTGATTTCCGCTGGTTTTTGTTTTTTGTTGCCGCATACGGCGTTTTCTACGCACCGCTCACTCCTTTTATGGAAGCCTTTACCATGGAGATTCTGGGCAACGAGAAGAAAAGCTATGGAAACATTCGCGTGTGGGGTTCGATCAGTTTTGTGCTTCTGGTTCTGATGACCGGTCGTCTGATCGATATGTATTCCGTTCGAATCATTCTGGGTTTGATTTTTGCAGGTTCGTGTCTTCAGGCGGCAATGTCCTTCAAAATCCCCAAAAGCACGGCCGGTTGCAGTCATATACCGGACGGTTCCTGGACGAAACTTTTCAGCGCGCGTATGGTGATATTGTTAACCTGCGGATTCCTGATGCTGGTCAGCCATGGGACTTACTATGGTTTTTTTTCCATTCATCTGGAACATCTTGGATACGACAATACCTTTATCGGATTGACCTGGGCACTGGCCTCCTGCGCTGAAATCGTCGTCATGCTGCGGTCGGAAGCGATTTTCAGAAGGTTTTCCATTGAAAATGTTTTATTTTTTTCATTTCTCGCCGCGGTATTCAGGTGGACGGCGCTGTGTTTCGCGAAGGGTCCCATTGCCATTTTGATGTTGCAGGTACTTCATGCCGCCACCTATGGCACGTTTCATATGGCCAGCATTCTGTATATCGATGCCTTGAGTCCTTTGGAAGGAAAAACTTTCGGACAGGCCGCCAATAACGCCCTGAGCTACGGATTGGGCATGATGGCGGGTTTTTTCTTAAACGGTATTTATTTCGAGCGCATCGGTGCGGCCAATCTTTTTCTGATCAGCGCTGTGATTGCAATGGCAGGCGCGATGATTCTGCTGGTCGGGAAAATACGCTACGGGTCAACACTGCACGCTGATTAACTGCCTGCGTGAAAGTTATATTCCGAACTGGAAGCAATCCCTGAGCATATCGATCGTCGTGCGGCTGACATTCAGCGAGGGCAATTCTTCTGCGGCAATCCATCGTGCTTCCCGGGCATCGTCCCCTGCTTGCAGAACCCCTCCGGCAAGTTCGGCGCAGAGATCCACGATGACGTAATGAAACCGGATGATTCCTTCCGAATCGCGTTCAATCAGATCAAATGTGTATACCGGCCTGCCTGCACGGACAATAAGGCCGGTTTCTTCCAGAACTTCCCGTTCCACACTTTGCTGAAGCGATTCGCCCAATCTGACCTTGCCTCCCGGAATGGCCCAGAGATTCTCGGCAGGAGGGCGGCCTCGCCGCACCATCAAAACACGACCGCTGTTAAATACGATGGCGCCAACCGCCAGAACCGGATGATTCGGATAAGCCGAAAGTTCAAAGGCCTCTGTTCTCATGACGAACATCCTCGTGTTGCAGCATTAGGCTTCTGTTTACGGGCGTTATTACCGGAATTTTAGAATTCAGAGGCGAACATTTGTCCACAGATAAGTGAATTGTATAGCATGAAACTCAAATACCGAAAAGCGAATGAAATGATCGGGGTCTTTTACCCACAAAATTGGAATAAATTCTTCAGGATTTAACAGTTTTGTAGAATCAATTTCCGCGGCACCGGGAACAGAAATTTTTCAACTACATGAATCAAAAAGAATAAATTGATTCCGGTAAAACTGGCACGAGCGTTGCTGTATTTCTAAATGGCATGTTAACGGTTACTTCCAAGCGACAAAATTCAATACAATTATATCTGTTTATGAAAGGAGTTATTTATGACGCCTGAGAAGGTATTGGAGATGGCCCGGGCCAAAGGGGCCAGGGTGGTGGACATTCGGTTTCTGGATTTTCCGGGGGTATGGCAGCATTTTACCGTGCCGCTTTGCGAGCTGGAGGTGTCGGCGTTTGAGGATGGTTTTGGATTTGACGGATCGAGCATTCGCGGGTGGCAGCCGATTCACGCCAGCGACATGCTGGTGATTCCGGACCCGTCCACGGCCAGGATCGACCCGTTTTTCGAGGTGCCGACCCTGGTGCTGATCGGCGACGTGGTGGACCCCACCACCCGGGAACCTTACAGCCGTGACCCGCGGTACATCGGCCGCAAGGCCGAGGCCTACCTGAAAAGCACCGGAATCGGGGATACGGCCTATTTCGGACCTGAGGCGGAATTCTTCATCTTCGACGACATTCGGTTCAAATCCGGGGTCAACGAGAGCTTCTACGCCATCGATTCGATTTCAGGCATCTGGAACTCGGGACGGGAAGAAGGTCCGAACCTGGGGTACAAGCCCCGCCACAAGGAAGGTTATTTCCCGGTTCCTCCCACGGACAAGTTTCAGGATCTTCGCACCGAGATGCTGCTGACGCTGGAAGGTCTGGGCATCGACGTGGAATGCCAGCACCACGAGGTGGCGACGGCCGGCCAGGCGGAAATCGACATGCGGTTCAAGCCCCTGGTTCAGATGGGCGATCAGCTGATGTGGTTTAAATACGTTCTCAAGAACGTGGCCTACCGCCACAACCGGACGGTGACCTTCATGCCCAAGCCGCTTTACGGAGACAACGGCACGGGCATGCACGTGCATGTCAGCATCTGGAAAGAGGGCAAGCCGATGTTTGCCGGCGACAAGTATGCGGGGGTATCCCAGGAGGCGCTTTACGCCATCGGGGGCATTCTGAAGCACTGTCCGGCCCTGTGCGCGTTCACCAATCCGACGACCAACTCTTACAAGCGTCTGGTGCCGGGCTACGAGGCGCCGGTGAACCTGGCCTATTCGAGCCGGAACCGCAGCGCTTCGATCCGGATTCCGATGTATTCATCCTCGCCCAAGGCCAAGCGCCTCGAGTTCCGTACGCCGGATCCGTCCTGCAACGGGTATCTGGCGTTTTCGGCCATACTCATGGCGGTGATCGACGGAATCGAGAACCGGATCGATCCGGGCGAGCCTCTGGACAAGAACATCTACAACCTGCCGCCCGAGGAGCTGAGCAAAATTCCGACGGCGCCGGGCTCCCTGGAGGAGGCCCTGAAAGCGCTCGCGGCGGATCATGAATTTCTGCTCAAGGGAGATGTGTTCACCCGGGACGTCATCGACAAGTGGATCGAATACAAAACGGCAAACGAGGTCGATCCGGTCAAACTCAGACCCCATCCCCACGAATTCTTCCTCTACTTCGATATCTAACGGTTTCGCCAGGCCGCTGAATTCGATCAACGGCGCTCGATCAGCAGCCCGGCGAAGTTTTGCCTGTTGTTTCGTTGTTCGGCGGCAGCCTGTCCCGCGGAGCGGGCTGTCGCCGTTCATTACACACCCGCAACCAACTTGGACTGCCTGTGCAATCTTCACTAAATCCCACCTTGAAGTATTTTCTCTTTCTTTTTAAATTACAGTCAGTTATTTTCATATATAAACAATAGTAAAAAGGTTATGCAATATACAAATTTTTGATTATACTGTTCCGCTTGCTTGAGCAAAGGTCTTCCTTCTTGACAGCATCGGTGATGGGTTGTTAGGTATGAGACATAACCTTAACTAAGGAGAGGATTTCATCATGCAATCGCAAATAACGGTTCCAAAACTTTTCAAGATGAAGGAACGAGGCGAAAAAATCGCCGCATTAACCGCTTATGATTTTCCGTTTGCCAAAATGGTCGATGAATCCGGCGTTCACATGATTCTGGTGGGAGACTCCCTTGGCATGGTGGTTCAGGGCGAGTGCAGCACCCTTCCGGTGACCATGGATGAGATGATCTACCACACCCGAATCGTGGCCAGAGCCTGCAGCAACGCCATCGTGGTGGGGGACATGCCATTTATGTCTTACCAGACGGGCATGGCGGATGCCATCGCCAATGCTGGGCGTTTTCTCAAGGAAACTCGGGCTTCGGCGATCAAGCTGGAGGGCGGTGCCGCAGTCAGCCACATCATCGAGGCCGTTGTCAAGGTTGGAATTCCAGTGCAGGCCCACATTGGACTCACACCCCAGTCCGTTCACCAGATGGGCGGCTACAAGGTCCAGCGGGATGAAGACCGGCTGATGGCCGATGCGTTGAAGGTCGAAGCGGCCGGCGCCTTTTCGGTCGTTCTGGAAGGCATTCCGGCGTACATCGCCGCCAAGATCACCAAAGCGCTGAAAATACCCACCATCGGCATCGGCGCGGGTCCGGACTGCGATGGTCAGATTCTGGTTCTGCATGATCTTCTGGGTATCAATGAGGGCCGGCTTCCGAAATTTGTCAAGCAGTACGCAACACTTGGCCAGGAAGCCCGAAGGGCCATAAAACAGTATGTGGAAGAGGTCCAACTCTCCCGCTTTCCCGCCGAGGAGCACTGCTACTGAAAAACCGGAATAAGTGACCGGCAACATCGGCTCTCCGGACAAATGAAGTCACAGGCAGCTTTTTTATGATTGAATCGACATTGATCAAACCGGGTTTTGCCGTTGTCGGATGCGGAAAAGTCGGAACAGCGCTGACATTATTTCTTCTGGAAAAAGGCTACCGGCCCGTCGGGTTTGCCAGCAGGACTCTGGCCTCGGCTCGAAGACTGGCAACTCTTGCAAACAACCACCGGTTTTCGGAATCGCCTTGGCAGATTAGTGCAGATGCACAAATCGTGTTTATAACAACCCCCGACACCGCCATTGAGGCAACGTGCAATGCCATCGCGCAAAACCAGGGCTTTTCTCCGGGCGCCATTGTGCTTCACTGCAGCGGTGCGCTTTCCTCGGACATTCTCAAAAGCGCCGCAGATGCCGGCGCCTTTGTCGGTTCCATGCATCCGCTTCAAAGCTTTGCCTCGATCGAAATTCGAGAAAATCCTTTTTTACAGATCATTATTTCCGTGGAAGGCGATTCCAGAGCAGTTGAAGCATCCCGGACGATGAGCGAGGATCTGGGGGCGGTCTGCATGCAAATTCAGACCCGGGCCAAGATGCTTTACCATGCCGCGGCGGTTGTTGCCTCAAATTATCTGGTCACGCTGATGGATCTTGTCTTCGGTCTGGCCGAACCAGCCGGAATCGCCAGAAGCGAGGCACTGAAGGCCATGTCGCCCCTGATTCATGGAACCCTCGCAAACATTGAAAAGGTAGGTATTCCTGAAGCCCTGACCGGTCCCATCGCCCGCGGAGACAGCCAGATCGTGGCCCGCCACCTGGAACAGATTCAAGATCAGGCACCCCAACTGCTGGAGCTGTATAAAACCCTCGGCCGACACACGGTTTCAATTGCATTGGCCAAAAAAAGCCTGAGCGCTCAGGCTGCCCTGGAGCTTGAAAAACTTCTCAGATAAGGGCCATGCTATATTTTGCGAATTTTCAGAGGGGATTGAACCAGTTTTGAATTGGCCTGGGCCAGTTGGCTTTCTCCTGAGATTACGGCCACCGACGCCGGACGGTCGCCGCCAAAATGCCGTTGCGCCGCCTCCGCAATCTGCTTCAAGGTGAGGGTCAGAAGTTTTCGCTTGAATTCCTGACGGATCTCATCCGTCAAACCCACCAGCTTCCGGGCAAAAGCCTTTCGGGCCGAAGCGCCCGGCGCATCCGGCCGATCGATATCCGAACACACCTGCAAAATGGACTCTTTTATGTCCTCTTTTCCATAGTTTTCGGACCCGCGGATAAAATCCGATGCCCGCTCAAATGCGTCCAGCGTGGATACAATGTGGGGGTCACGATAAGAAGCGAAACAAAAAAGACCGTCTTCGGAAGAATACTGAGCAAATCCGCCGTATGCACCTCCTTTTTCACGGATCTCACGGTGCAGGAAGAGGGAACGAAGCATTTTTCCGATCACCGCCAGGGCAGGTGCGTCCTGATGCCGAATGCCGACGGTTTCAAAAGCGCGGGCCACAAAGGATACGTGCGAAGCAGTGATCCACCCCTCCCGAAGCGGTTCCGGATCCATGGAAAGTTCTGGAGCAATAAAACCGTCGCCACTCGAAGGCAATTCCGAGAAAAGATCCTGAGCGGTCTTAACGGTATCGGGAACGACGGAATCCTCTCCGATCAGGGCTACCTGAACATTGGTTTTTGAAAAAAGCGCTCGGCCCAGATTGCTCAACTGCTCGCCGATCTTCTCGAGAGATGCGTCTGAAAGATCATGAGCCATCGATTTGATGGTTTCCAAGTGATGAATGCCGTACCAGATTTCGCTTAGGCATCTTGAAACCGAAAAGTTCCTGGCCGCCAGAGACATGGCCAGCCGGTGCCCGTTTCGAACCACGGACGCCTCCATTCCGGCCCGGTATTCCAGAAGCAGATTCCGAAGCCGCACTATGTCTGAAAAGCGGTAGCCGTAAATCAGCTCATTGAGAATTTCATACATCCTGTCGATGTTTCGAACCAGGCATTTGGCGTCCAGACCGGCATAAGGCAGGCAGTCATTTCGGGCATCGAACCGGGTCTGCGCATGTGCGGCCATTCCTATTCCTCCGGTATAAGCGGAAACACGCCGGGCCATCTGCGCATAATCGAAATGAACCGTGCCGCAACGGGAAAAAGCGTAGCAAAAAAAAGGCACCAGCGGAAGCTGATCCGGCAACAGGGCTCCGGCTCCCATGGCGGCGCTGAAATAATAAATGCCGACTGTCGGCCGGTGATAGCAGCTCACGGGATGAATGACGGCATTCTCCCGGATAATCTCGGTGTGCGGAGGAATATCTTCAATGGACAGGGTGGGCAGGGAGGAAAGATTCTCCTTGGACTCCTGAAGAATCATTAAGGTTTCGGCATCTTTCTGAATCCTGATCCGGTCCGCCTCATTCAAAGCGTCCTTGATTCGGGCGAGATGTTCGAAAAAATGGCGGTTCTGACTTTCTTCCAGACCCGAATCCGGTTTCAGAATCATCCGTATCCGGTGTGAATTTTCAAGAAAATACCGGCGAATCAATGCTTCAAAAAAACCCCCGCGTTCAACCTCCCTGCATATTTTCTGCAGATCCTGGTCAAATCGAAGAATTCTGACCGGATCCGCTCCGTGAATCCAGGGGCTGAAAAAGGAAAACAGCAGCTTGAGACCGTAAGGATATGGCTGATTGGTCACTTCCTTCCGGTGAAACTCCATCTGATGGATGGCCGCTTCGATCAGCTCACGCTCAATGCCTTTTTCAGAAAGTACCTGAAGAGAGCCGAAGATAATGTCTTCGATTCTTTCGGCATCCTCGGCACTGACATCTTTTAACCCGCATGAAAAAAAGGTGTCGCGGTTGTCGGCGTCAAAACCGGTCCCGTCGGAAAGAGCTGATCCGAGGCCGGAATCGATCAGAGCCCTTCTCAGAGGCGCTGCGGCATTTCCCAGCAGAATGGATTCAAGAAGCGCCAGAGCAAGAACCTCAAAGGCGTTCTGAATATCGGACATCAGCCAGGCCACGCTCACCTGGGCCTTTCGAGTTGCATCTTCCCCGGACGAAAGCGGGTATGCGTACTCAACGATCCTGGGACGATTCCATCGAGGCTGGGATGCCACCTGTGTTTTGGGATCGATGCGCTGAAACTGGCTTAAAATGGTCCGGTCGATAAAAGCCAGATGATCTTCGAGCGGCAGACAGCCATAGGTGTAAAAAAAGGCGTTGCTCGGATGATAGTGCCTGCGATGAAAGGCGATCAGATGATCATGGCTCAGAGAAGGAATCTCCCGAGGATCACCGCCTGAATTGTGCCGATAGGTGGTTGCGGGATACAGGGCGTTAAGCAGGGATCGAACCATTACCTGATCAGGCGAAGACATCGCGCCTTTCATCTCGTTGAACACCACGCCCTTGTAGACCAGTTTCCAAGATCCATCCTTCTCGAATTCAACCTCGAGCCGGCACCCCTCCTGCTTAAAACTCAAGGCATCCAGCTTTGGGAAAAAAACGGCGTCAAGGTAGACATCCATGAGGTTGTAAAAATCCTTCCGATTCTGCGTCGAAAAAGGATACATGGTCCAGTCTGAAGCCGTAAAGGCGTTCATAAAGGTACTCAGGCTTCGTTTGAGCATCGAAAAGAAGGGATCCCGAACCGGAAACCGCCGAGAACCGCACAGCACGGTATGCTCCAGAATATGGGCAACACCGGTGGAATCCTCGGGAACGGTTTTAAAACCAACCCCGAAGGTATTCTCCCGATCCTCGTTGGCGATGTGGATATGCTTTGCGCCGGTGGGTTCGTGTTCCAGCTCATAAAACACGCACCGAATCTCTTTCAGCGTTTCCATGCGCAACATGCGGTAATTACAGATGCGCTGGTCCCTGATATCCCGATGGCTCTGATCCTGACTACCCATTTTCACCGCCGCATAAAACACCAATGGCACAGATAAGCATGCAGCATCATCTTCCTGAACGCGTCGGCTTGTTTCTTATGCGGCAATATAGGTGCCGCGGCTTTTGCGGGTAATTTTCTGAATCTTGTTGAGCCGGAAAATGATGTTGCGAAGCTTTTTTTCTCCGAATCCGGTCGCTGACTGAAGTTCGTTGAATCCGATGCCTTCCTTGTGGTTTCGAACGATTTCAAGCACCGCATCAGAAGCAGAAGCCGGCGAAGCTCCGGCTTCCCTTTCAGCTCCGCGGGGAACGCGTCGGACCCTGGCTCCGGCCGCGGTTTTAATGCTTTTCTCCAAGCGATCCAGCCGTTTGAGCAGTTTATCAATGTCTTTTTTGGTTGGAATTCCGTAGTTGTGCATAAAAAATTTTACCATGGCATCGAAACTGACGCTTTTTGTTCTTCTTTTGATCATGTTGACCTCCTAAATTTTGCAGACTGATTTTTAACCCGCGCATGACTGATTATGAGCTATTAATAAAATTAACCTAATGGACAATGTAGGAAAAGTCAAGAACTCATAATGCCATATTTACATTAAAAAAAATGATCGCGACATCCCAGTATTATTTCTTTCTAAGGAACCGAACCAAGACATCTGAAAAACTTGTTCGAACGCCAAGTCGCCTATTCGGTGAATGCGGGTTTTTCCCATGTAGGCATTCGGCCCCGCGCAACAAGACATCGAAATTCGTTTTCGTACAGGAATTGAAACCCAACGGATTCCATGCTAATAGGCTGGGTACAATTTTTCTGAATTCGGTCTTCGAACGGGCTGTATATCGTCAAACCCGGGTTACTCAACGGACCGCCAGAATTCATAGCCGCAAAAGGAGCGCCATACACAGCATGACATCCCCGGTTACGCTGCTGAAGGCATGGAACCTTCACGCCAAAAAAAAATTCGGGCAGAACTTTCTCAAAGATCCTTCAACAACCGAAATGATCGTCAGTCGTTCAGGAGTATCAAAAGATGATGCGGTTCTGGAAATCGGGGCCGGATTCGGCGCTCTGACCATTCCGGCGGCACGCGCCGCAAAAAAGGTCTACGCGATCGAGAAGGACCGTGATCTGATTCAAATTCTGAGCGCCGAGCTTCTGGCTCAACACATCGACAATGTAACCATACTGGAAGCTGACATTTTGAAACTTGACCTCATACCGCTGGCGGAGCGTGAAAGCGGCAGGCTGTGGGTCATGGGCAATCTGCCTTACAATATCTCATCCCAGATCATCGTCAAGCTGATCCGCTTTCGACAAGCGGTATACCGGGCCGTGGTCATGCTTCAAAAAGAGCTTGCACAGCGGATCAGCGCAAAACCGGGCGGAAAGGATTACGGCCGGTTGACGGCCATGACGGCCTATTGCGCGGAAGTGCGTCCTATCCTCCAGATCAGTGCCTCCCAGTTTCATCCCAGGCCCAAGGTGGACTCCACGGTCCTGGCCATCGATTTTCTGGAACCCCGCTATCCGGCCATTGATGAAAGGCACCTCTTCAAGGTAATCAAAGCCGCATTCGGACACCGGCGAAAAACCATGCGAAATGCGCTGGCCGGAAGTGAACTGCATCTGGATTCGGCCGGTTTCGAGGTTCTCCATCAGGCGGGCATCGACACCGGCCGCCGGGCTGAAACCCTGACCGTCGAAGAGTTCGTTCGCCTGAGCAACCAGATGATCGCCAGCGGAATCTTTTTCCCCGGAGAAGAATCAAATCCTTTATAAAAGCTGTTCGGCAACGGTTACGACCCGGTCTCCCAGAATGTTGACATAACTGCCCATTTCGTTGTCATACCAGCCAAAGATGACGGTCTGGGTTACGGGTACGCGAATCACGGCTTCCTTGAGCGGTCCGGTGAGATATTTTTCCACTCCAGGCACCTTGTTCAGATCAATGCTGACCTCTGCGGTGCGGGTGTGGGTCTCATGTCCCTCTATTACCGCAGCGGCCCGGGGGGTTCCAATGATGTCTCCGGAGACGTTCTGATCTTCCGAATAAAGCAGATACCCTTTTGAATCCTGAAGAGCCGCGTTCCGGTAGATGCTGTTGACGGTCTCGCGGCGAATGGGCTCTGAAGCAAGTTTTTCCTGCATGTTGACCATCAGAATGATCAGAGACCCCGTGGTGATGGGTACGCGGACCGATTCGGCGATGAACCGGATGTCTTCCATTTCCGGAATCACCAGCTTCAGAGCGTTTGCAGCGCCGGTACTTGTCAGAATGATATTGTTGCTGGTACTGCGTGTTTTTCTCAGATCCGTGGCGTCGGCCTTGGGCAGACGATCCAGAACCGCTTGCGAACCTGTGGCCGCATGTATCGTAGCCATGGATGCGGAAAGAATCCGCTTCGGACCGAAATGATCCAGTAGTGGCTTGATCATGTGCGCCAGGCAGGTGGTGGTGCAGGAGGCGTTGGATATGATTCTGTGCCGGCGGACATCATAGACGCTGGCATTGATTCCCATGACCGTGGTCACCGCATCCTCGGGCATGGGTTTTCCCTTATCCTTGATTTTAAAGGGCGCGGACACAACCACCTTGTCGGCGCCGGCTTCTATATGGCCGCGAACCGAGCCTTTTGGATGATCCGGCGCCAGCGTGGGATCCAAAAAGGATCCAGTAGTGTCCACAACCAGCCTCACTCCGTGATCCCGCCACGGAATATCTCTTGGATTTCTCTGCGAACGGAGCAGGTACAGCTTGATTCCATCGACCACCATCGTTCCGCTTTTCTCATCCAGTTGCTCGATGAGCGGTTTTCCCTTGAACCCGTAGAGATAACTCTGCAACGACCCATAGGTGGAATCCCGTTCCAGATAGTGGGCAATGTCTGACAGTCCCTTGCCCGCCTCGCGTCCGATGTTGACCACCAGCTCATTGAAATACTTACGGCCCACGTGGTGCCAGACTGTGAGTTTACCGATTCTGCCCAGTCCGTTTATTCCAAGTTTTCCTTTTCCGGCGGCCATGTTTTTCCTCCTTTCATCCAAAACCATTCTCAGATCGGATCAGAATATTTCCGCATCTGAAGAAACTGAACCGTTCCAGCACCTTGTATCGGCATTGCTTTGCCGTAACAATTGGGTAATTTTTTCAAAAAAAGCGCCATCAGGTTTTTCGAATCTTCATATAACCTAGATAAACGGATCCTTCCTGACCGTCAATACTTATCTCATCTCCGGAAAGCAATACGGCGTTTCGAAACATGCAGCGCTTTTCCTTTTCATCGCATACCAGGTCCGCGCATCCCACCACGCAGGTTTTACCCAGCCGATGGGCCACGACCGAAGCATGCGATGTAAGCCCGCCGCGGGCGGTCAAAAGACCGTCGGCCGCAAAAATTTCCCGAATGTCGTCAGGTGCTGTATCATTGCGGGCCAAAATCAGATGCCGTTCCGGTTCGAGGGTGCGCCATTTTTCGATCTCCTCGATGCTGAACACCAGCCTGCCGGTCATCGCGCCTCCGCTGACCCCGATTCCATGAGCCAGGTATTTGTCGGGCTTCAACCCTTCGGGGTCGAACAGTGCCACCTTCTCGCTTTCCCGAATCGCCATGTCCCGGCTCTGAAGCAGGTAAATCTGCCCGGCCGAAGACCCTTCAAAGGTGAATTCAATTTCTTGAGGGCTCCAACCTCTCTCAAAAATCAGATGCTTGGCCCAATGCTTCATGGTTCTGTACACTTCAGGGAAATGAGTCTCCAGGGAAATTCCGGTCTTTCTGACTTCCAGTTCCCGCTGATTGTTCGATACCGGCAGCGTTTTGACCAAACCGGCGACCACATCCTCCCCCTGATTTCCGATCGTAAAATCACCCCACAGGTTCAGTGTGTCCCCAGCCCAGCGGGGGTTGTGGGTAAAAAAAACGCCGGTGCCCGACTGACGGGAAAGGTTTCCGAAAACCATGGACTGCACCGTCACGGCCGTTCCCCAGTCATCGGAAATTCCCATGATGCTGCGGTATGTTTTGGCTCTCGGTGATTCCCAGGAAAAAAGCACCTTGTTGATCGTCAGGAACAGCTGGTCATAGGGATTCTCAAGAACCTGAACGCCCTCGTCCAGAATCCGCTGCTTGTATGCCAGGGCCACAGCCTTCATCTGCTCTCCGGTAAAACCGCGCTTATAGGGAATTCCGGCCTTCTGCTTGTGCTGGGCGATAATCGCGTCAAAATCATTCCGGGTCAGACCGGACATCATTCCGTAACACTGGAGAAACCGGCGGTAATTGTCCCAGGCAAACCAGGCATTTCCGGTGCGGGCGGCGATACCCCTTGCAATCTGCTCGTTGATGCCCACGTCCAGAAAGGTGTCCAGCATGCCCGGCTGTGAAATGGAGGAACCGCTTCGAACCGACAGCAGCAGCGGGTTTCTTGGATCGCCGAAAATCTTGCCTGTAATCTTTTCCAGAACCGCGATATGTCGCTGAACCTGCTCCCTAAAATTCTGTTCGGCGGGCGGATAGCTCGCGATGATTTCCCGACACCGGAACACCTCTGTGGTGATGATAAAACCCGGAGGAATCGACAAACCAAAGCCGTGAAGTTTTGTCAGATTGTATCCTTTATTGCCCAGATGAATGACGCCGTTAATTTTCTTGTCCACGTTTCCGATGCAGGTCATGGCGTATTTGGGATCGTAGTTGAGAAGCAGGTGCAGTTTTTCCTTGGGCAGTTTTTCGGCCTGACGGAACAGGGTGCTCAGAATACGGCTCAAAAACAGATCCAGCTGCGGCAGACCCAGGGACAGGGAAATCCGATCCCGAAAAAAAATCTCCGATACCCTGTGCTGCAGGCGTTCGGAATCCATCGTATCGTTTTGCGGCAGATATTTGGGCAGTATCTGTTCCGAAGGCATGATGGAAAGGATTCGATTGAGGTTGCGGCCGTGAATATTGTTGAAATTGTCGTTGATAATGTTCTTCACGGCCCGGGTGATTCCTTTGAAAATATCCAGATACTGGGTCAGGGAAAACCCCTTGACCTGGAGAGCATGCGCCAGAAGCTCCATCTGTCCGTCGAATTCCACGGAAGGAATTCCGTCAAGCTTCAGAGCCCGGTTGAACAGTTGGAGCAGGTCGGAAATCTGAAAAAAGGTCGCCTTGGTGATCAGCGTCAGATCGATCTGGTCCACCAGCTCTTCAAACAGCACATTGACCAGGGATTCGATTCGAAACGTCAGGCCCATGGCATCGAATTTCAGCTCGTGGTAGCTTCCGTACATCGAGGGAATATCAACGGCCACGTGCCTTTTTTTATAAATATCCTCTCTGACCGTATAGGTTTTTTCGGACAGAATCAGAGACTTCAACTGCTCAAGGTATTCCACAAGCATCGTCAGACGCTTTCTCGAATCGGTTTCCTGAAGCGCTTCCTTAAGCCGGTCCAAGTCTGGAAATGCCTCGGCTCTTAGCTGAGCGATATAATGATTCATTTCCACAAAATCGAAATGGTACTTCTGGTACAACAGTTTGTACATGGCGGTTGCCAGCTCCACGCGCCTGATATCGGTCTGATCCAGCTCGGAGACATTCTCCAGAAGGCCTTTGAGCCTGTTTTCTTTCAGGTGAATCAGCTCTTCGGGCAGTGAAACACCCTGCGCGATCAGATAATTGATGACCTTGCTCACTCCATCGATATAAAAACCCTGGCTCTGAATCTGATCGTAGATGTTCGGCGGCACATAGGGTTGAAGCACCGCCTTGCTGCCGGTTTCCCAGTACTTCAGAACCGCCTCCATGAAGGCGATGATCCGGTTGCTGCTTTCCACATGGCTCTGTTTGCGAAGAAAATGCACCAGCGGGTCTTTTCGATGGCAGATCTCATCGATTTCAGTGGAAATATCCCGCAGTTTGCCTTCGGCGCCGATATCATTGAAAAATACGGGAAACAGCTTGGCCAGTTGCTTGACCAGATTGTAAACCGGCCCGATGTCGCTGTTCAGAAGACGCGTCACATCGCGTGGAAAAAGATCCGTATCCTTGATGAAAACACCGAAAATCGACAGATAAATGATTAGTGAAGAAAGCATTCGAATGGACAGCTTGGGATTGATCTCGATGATCTCCAGCCAGGTACGAATGTTTTGCAGATGTGCGCTGTTCATTCGAATCTGCCAGTCATTGCCCACGCCGTCGATCATGGGCGTCTGGAAACCAAGATCAATTACCGAATCGATAAAAAAATTGATCAGCTCGATCTCATCCGTGCTGTAAACCCCCTTGCCTGTGTTGAGCACGCAGTTCAATGCAGTGGTGGGATGACGAAGGGTTTCGGTTCTCAATATGGAAAATGTTTTCTGAATCAGCCGGCGCAGATCTTTTCGCTCCTGATGGTTGATCAGCCAGGTCAGGGTCCGGTTGATCTCACGAAGGGTTTCTTCATGAATGGTGGAAAGACCTTCGATATTCATGATGTGAAATAAAAAAATCAGCTGCCACTGATGCCCCGTTTTGACGTCGGGGGCAACCGAAAAAATTTTTTTCGGAATCTGACGGTATGCGTCGACGATTTCATGGTGACCGGGATTTTCCAGCAGACGGCTTATGATTTCTCGTGGATTTTCAGAGCAACTCTGCAAACGTTTTTCCACGGTTTCAAGCAGAAGGTTGATATTTTCCCAGGATATTTCCTTGAAAATTTCGTCAGCCTCCCTCTGTTGCATGCCTTGTCCGAGTTCTTTTTCAAACCAGCGCAGCGGGTCCTTTTCGGTCAGCCAATAGGCGTAAGTATACCGGAAATACCGAAGCAGAAGCGTATGCATGCCGCTGAAATCCACGAGAACATTCGTGTCGGTTTCCACAAGGCTTTCGGCCAGTCGTTTGATGGAATAATAGCTTCGCGCAATAAGGGAAAAAATCGGATCCGGATAATTGTGAATGCGCAACAGGGCCAGATCGACCATGCTCAGAAACCTGGGCAGGTCGGCATCGGCATCCTTGACGATCTTGTTTAGAAAAAGAAGCAGGTTGTCGGCGGCATCGGACTGGATTTCCGTATCGCCGCTCTCCTCCAAGATGTTGAAGAAAATGTCCAGCAACAGGGCGGCCCCTTCGGGGCCCCGCGCGTGCGTCTTCAGCAAATGGAAATAATCCAGAGAAAAGCACCGGGCTTCCTGAACAATAAAACTCCAATTTTTGTAAGGATGGGAGAGTTCGGATAAAAAGGTATTCAGCCGCTCCATCACGCCGTAGTACTGGGACATTATATCCTGAAGCGGAAAATATCTGGGATCGACCGCGACATCCACATGATAATCGGCGATATTCACCTCAAGGGCTTTGGATTTAAACTTGGCGGTAGTATTCAAGATTACCTCGCTTGTATAAAAATCATTGAACGATTTGGAAAAACTGTAAAAAAGCTATCAGAGGCCCTCGGTATTTTCAAGGAGATTTCCCCGAAATTAAAGGTGCAACGCCTGCCTCATTCACAATGTTGTCCGATTTGTTGACTTTTCAAAGCAGCCTTTCCTGCGAACACCTGTATTTATGAAGCCAGTTTCGAGCGCTGGACATCTGATGCCGATTCGCATGCAGCAAAAAACGCACCATCTTCCTCAACAGTTTCTTGTTTTAAGCATCTCTGCGAAGCTTATGAAGAACGATTTGCACTTAAACTGTTTTGGGTTTGACTATTCTTTGGTGAATGTATATGAGAAGAAAAAAATTGGAGCCAATCCATGAACAACCAAACCGAAGAGTTGATAAAAAAGATTGTAAGCGGCATTCGATACCTGGTTCGGGCGGTTTACAGCGATGCGTCCAAGGTGAGCAAGCAGTTCGGACTTACCGGTCCCCAGCATATGGTGCTTCGAAATCTTTACCAGCAGGGTCAGATGTCTTCCGCACAATTGAGCCGAAAGCTTCATGTCACTCCTTCCAACATCACGGGCATTATCGATCGTCTGGAGAGTAAAGGGCTGGCGACTCGGATTCAGAAAAAGGGCGACCGGCGGGTGCACCTGATCTCTCTGACCCCGAGCGGAATGGATCTGAGCAAAACCCTTCCCGATCCCATCGAACGCAAGCTGATCTCGGGCCTGGCCAACCTTGCGCCCGAACAGGTCCAAAATCTTGAGAGATCGATCCATCAAATCCTCAAACTGATCGACGTCCAGACTGGAAACGACTATGCTTTAGAATTTTTTCAGATCGAACCCCTGGACGATGAAGAGCATTCCACATCTTAAAGGCGCAAGGGGGTTTCATGAATATGGAACGCGAATCAATCGATTTTGATGTCCTCTTTATCGGCGGCGGGCCTGCCAATCTGGCTGGCGCTATCGCATTGATGAAACTGTCCAAGGAAAAGAATCTCAATCTTGAAGTGGCGCTGATCGAAAAGGGAGCTGAAATCGGCGCTCATGCGCTCAGCGGTGCCGTACTCAATCCCGCGCCCTTAAGACAGCTGATTCCCGACTTCATGGACAAAGGGTGCCCGATTGAAACCGTGGTTCGGGGCGACGAATTTTATTTTCTCACTCAGGGCAGGCATTTTCGAATTCCAATCGTGCCCCGGTATCTGCATAATCAGGGACATTTCATCATCAGTCTTTCGCGGTTCACCCGCTGGCTTGGACAGATCGCCGAAGAACTGGGCGTCAACATCTTTCCCGGATTCGCCGGCGTCGAGGTGCTCTTCGGGCCGGATCAAAGGACGGTCATCGGGGTTCGCGCCGGAGACAAGGGACTGGACAAGGACGGATCGCCCAGGACCAATTTCGAACCAGGCATCGATCTTCACGCCAAGGTCTGCGTGTTCGGCGAAGGCGCTCGAGGCAGTCTGGTCAAGCAGCTCGACGCCCGGCTGAACATCAGCGCCAACACCATGCCTCAGGTCTATGAAATCGGCATCAAGGAAATCATTCAACTTCCGAAAGGCAATTATTTCTCGAGCAGCCGTGGAAACGACATCCATACCCTTGGCTATCCGCTGGGGCTTGACGTGCCCGGCGGCGGCTTCATCTACCAGATGAAGGACAACAAGGCGGCTGTGGGATATCTGACCGCACTGTGTTACCAGGATCCGGCCCTGGACCCCTATGAGATGCTCATCCGCTTCAAACGCCAGCCTTTGATCGCAACCATTCTTAAAAATGGCAAGATCATTGAACAGGGAGCGCGCACTGTTTCAACGGGCGGATATTTCTCCATTCCCCGGCTCGCCATGGACGGCGCCCTGTTGACGGGGGGTGCGGCGGCTATACACAGCACCCCGGCCCTGAAAGGCATTCATGTTTCCATGGCATCGGGAATGCTGGCGGCCGAAACCATCGTAATGGCCTTTAAAGAAGCCGATTTCACCCGGAAAAGCCTTGACCGGTATGAAACCCTGATTAAAAACAGCCCAATCCATTCGGAAATCTACGAAGGCCGAAATTTCTCCCAGGCTCTTGCCATGAAGGGCCTGAAAAAATTCCTTCACCTTGGCGCCCAATATATCCATAAAGGCAGGGGGATTCGGGATGCACTTCCCTTAAAAGCGGATTCCGATACCCTGAAACCGATCACCGAGCCGCATTTCGCAAGAGAAACTCAGCATTACGACGGCATTCTGTGCGTCGACAAACTGACCGGCGTTTATCTTTCAAAAACCAGGCATCGGGAAGACCAGCCCTCGCATATCGTCATTCACAACACGGAGGTCTGCGTCAACCACTGTTTCAAGACCTTCGGCTGCCCCTGCACCCGGTTCTGTCCCGGCAGCGTCTATGAACTGGCCGTGCACCCGGAAACCGGTAAAAGGCAGCTGAAGCTTAATCCATCCAACTGCCTGCATTGCAAAACCTGCGATATCAAGGATCCTTACGGAAATATCACCTGGACATGTCCGGAGGGAGGAGACGGGCCAGGATATTCTTTGGCGTAGAAAAATACCAACAGGGTGTTGAAAAACAAGAATCAGGCCGTCAGGAAAGGCGTGCGGCGATGCGACAAGCACTGCATATTCAAGCAGATGTGAGCATTGGCGGAAGCCGCGCAACACTGAATGGCGATCTCAGGCGCAGTTTTTCAACAGCCTGCTAAAGGCTTCCCTTCTTGAGAATCGCCACCAGAAGCCAGATGCCCATGATGGCGGCGGCGGAGAAAAGCATGATCCCTATCAGGGAAATGCCGTAAATCAGCGGCGGAATTTGAGAAACCACGATCAGGGCCGATCCGATAATCAGTGCTGCGATAATGATGGAAAAAGCCAGGCGGTTGCTGATCTGGTCATGGGTGGCCAGCATGGTTTCCAGTCCCCTGTGTTCGAACCCGATGGACAGCTTCTCCCGGCGGATCAACCGGATGACGTCCAGCATCTCTCCGGGAAATTTTTTCGCGAACTCCAGAAGATCCGAACCTGCGCGCAACATATCCCGGCCGACCCTTCCGGGTTGAAGCCGCTTCATTTTGGCTTTTGCAATGTACGGAGCGATTCGGGCGATCATGTCGAATTCGGGATCCAGCATCAGGGCCACGCCCTCTACGGTGCTAAGGGCCTTGATCATCAAAAAAATGTCCGGCGGAATCCGCAGATGATAGCGGGCCACCAGCCGGAGCATCTGCTGAAGCATCTTGCCGATGCGAATGTCCTTTAGCGGTTTGTAAACGTGTTGCCCCAGAAAATCCGCGACATCACGCTCCAGCAGCCGGATTTCAGGCTCCTTGTCCCAGTCGGTGATCTTCAGCAGAATCTGGGTGGTGATGGCCGGATCCTGGCAGGCCACACTGTCGATCAGATCCACGAAATCTTCCCGGGTTTTCTGGTCCACCGAAGCGGCCATTCCAAAATCCAGCAGACACAGCACCTCGCCTGGAAGCACGAAAATGTTGCCCGGGTGGGGATCGGCATGAAAAAATCCATGTTCGAAAATCTGTTGTAAAAAAAGATTCGCTCCCTTGCGGTTGATCTCTTTCAGATCCATGCCGGCCTGTTTCAGTGCTTCGACTTCGGACACCTTGATGCCGTCGATGAACTCCATGGTGAGCACTCGAGCGGTTGAGGTTTCCGGATATACGCGCGGCACATAAAGTGTGCTCTCTCCTTCAAACTGGCGGGCAAAACGCTCCATGTGGCCCGCCTCCGTGGAATAATCAATTTCCTTTTCAAGGGTTCGGGCAAATTCCTCGACCACCTTGACCGGCCGGTGCAGGGCCAGTTCCGGAATATGCCGTTCGACCAAGGTGGCCAGATGCATCATGATCTCCAGATCCACCTCGATGGTCTTACGGATTCCCGGCCGCTGAACCTTGACCGCAACCGGTTCACCGGTTTTGAGGACCGCGCGGTGAACCTGACCGATGGAGGCCGATGCGATCGAAACCGTCTCGAATGAGGCAAAGGCTTCTTCCAGAGGACATCCCAGTTCGGAAACCACAACGGCTCGAATCGCGTCAAAGTGAATCGGCGGCACCTTGTCCTGAAGACTGGAGAGTTCCTGAACAAACTCCATGGGAATCAGATCCGGCCGGGTGGAAAGAATCTGGCCCAGCTTGATGTAGGTGGTGCCCAGTTCGGCCAGGGCCATGCGCAACCGCTCGGCACGGGACAGTTTTTCGGCTGTGGAAGGCTTCTTTCTGAGAAGAACGCGCATGCCGATCTCGAGGTAAGCGCCGATTCGAAGCCGCTCCACCAGATCGCCGAAACCGTACTTGAGAAAGACTCCCAGAATCTGCCGATACCGGTTCAGATGACGGTAGGTTCGGCCGATGTTGCCGATATTTCGCATGCTGAGCATAAGAAGGATTCAGGGCTTGTCTTCGTTTTTGGCGCTCATGGAATTCTTGAGATCCTGAACCTCTTTCTTTAACCCCTCGATCTCGTCCCGGGTGGCCAGCTTGCCTTTTTTAGTCAGATTCTGAACGGCGTTTTCCACCCATTTTTCCATGTTCGACTTGGCGCTCTCGTAACGCGCCATCAGATCGTCTAAAAACTTTTTCCCGTCTTTTTCCGACATCTTGCCCTTCTGAATCAGTTCTTTTGCGATTTCTTCGACCTCGTCCTTGGTTTTCAGAGCCAGACCAATTCCGGCCATCATGGCCTTTTTCATCATATCCAGCATGGCGGATCTCCTTTCTTGGAATTGTCAGGGGGTTTCCGGTTTGTAAATACAGAAAATCGTAAAGATAAGCGATGAAGCCTCTGGCTGTTATGAACAATATCTAGCATGCATTAAATCGCAATGCAACTTTTTTGGCCGGATGGATGCCATGGGCAGGAAAGTCGCTTGCCCTGAAATAAATTTTCAGGGACAATTTTCTTGCGGCTGCCGGTAAAAGCATGTATCTAAAATTTTCAGCAATACTCACTGTTTCAAACCAATAAGGTTCAGAATATGAATCAAGACGCCCGGAAAGATGGAAAAAGTCGGTCCTGCCCGCTCCCGGAGCCCGAATATGGCTTTTTCGGCCGTAAAACCGAAATTCTGAAAATCGAAAATGAGATTTTCAAGCAATACAACATGCTGCTGGTTCAGGCTGCGGGCGGCGTCGGCAAAACCGCCCTTCTTGCCCATCTGGCCCGTTCCTGGCAGACCGACCGTAAAATCGATAAGGTTTTTTATTTCTCCTTTCACGAAAGGCCCTGGAAGCTTGAACAGGTTCTGCTGGAAATCGGCGATTTGCTTTTTCCCGAAAAAGACCGGCAGGATCATTTTCGTCAACTCGCGGAAAAAGGCAGAACAGCCGCCATCGTTGAAACATTCCGCGAGCATCGGCATCTGCTGATCCTCGAAGATCTGGAATTCATTTCAAACCGTTTGCTGACCACAGATCCGGGTCTTTCCAAGAACGAGCGCCGCCGCATCAAAACCTTTTTAACCCAACTTTTCAAAGGCGCCGCCCGTGTTCTGCTCTCATCCCGGGATGCGGCCCAATGGCTCTCTTCGACCACCTTCAAGGATCATGTTTTTCATCTGGGCCCTCTGGACGCCGAAGCAAGCCGGCAGCTTTGCGAACGGATTCTTGAAAAACACGGCTGCACCCTGAATCTGAAAAACGAAGAACCGCGAGAGCTGATCGCGATTCTGAAAAAAAATCCCCTCGCGCTTGAGGTCGTGCTTCCCGATCTTTCAGGTCAAACACCGTCTGAAATCACCACGGCTCTGGGCCTCAAAGGCGCTGATGCAGACACGCCGGCCGCTCGGACTCTAATTGATGCCATTGAATTTATATACCGAACGCTTCCCCTCAGTGCTCGTCGGCTTTTGGCCTGCCTTTCGCCTTTTGCCGACGTGATCAACCCGGAATTTCTGACCCAGTACGGCCAGCAGCTGAAAAAGCAAAAACCCCTCGAGAATCTGAATTTCGATTCATTCAATGAACTCATACAATCGGCATTCCGAAGGAAACTGATTCAGCCGAATGGCACGGTGCCTGATTTCTTTCAACTTCTGCCGCCGATGCCCTGTTTGCTCAAAAAAATAATGGATCAGCTTGACCCTGAAACACAAGATGCCATTCAGGCGGCGTTTGTCGTCCATTACGGGGTCGTGTGCTGGTCGATTGCGGATCTGATCAGTTCCGAGGAGGAAGCGAAACAGAAGATCGGATTTCTGCTGACCTGGATCGAATACGAAAATATCCTGTCGGCCCTTAATCTGGCCCTTGACCGCCAAACCTCCATCATGGCCATTTTCAGCATTCTGCATCGATATATCGAAAAGACAGGGGATTATAAAAAAGGCCTCGCGATCGGAGAACCGATTCTCAAAAAGCTGAAAACCTATTCCCAGGAAACCATGAGCGGACCCATCGGCGCGGAATTTGTCAACGTCATGCGCTGTATCGCGCAATACCATTTGGGCCTTGAAAATTACGAGGGTGCAAGGCAATTCTACCAGAAGGCCTTGGATTTGCACATGAATCTTGAATTTCTTCCTCAGGATCATAAAATCAAGTCCAGCACCGAACATTATCATCTGCTGGGCGCAACGGCGCAGCGTTTAGGGGCGTGGCAGGAATCCGAAAATTACCTTCGGCAGGCCGAAGACGTCTGTATCCGGTTCAACGACCGCAGGCAGCTGGCCGAAACGTATCGCCGGATGGCCTCCATCGCCCAGGCGCAGAACCGGTGGCGGCAGGCGGACGATCTGCTTCAAAAAACCCTGGATATCTTTGTCGAATGCAATGACCGGCTCTCCCAGGGAAGAACGTGCCGACTCCTGGGAGTCAGCGCCGAGGAACAAAAAAACTGGGAACGGGCTGAAAAATTCCACCGGCAGTCGCTTGAAATCGGAATTGAGCTCAACGATCTCCATGAGCAGGCCGGAGCGTATCACCATCTGGGCGGCGTCGCTCAGGGGCTGGAGCAATGGCAGAAGGCCGAAACCTGCTTTCAAAAAGTTCTGAATATCTCCGTCGAGTGCGGCGATCCGGTTTCCCAGGGCAGAGCGTGTCATCATCTGGGTACGATCGCTCAGGAACAGCGGCAGTGGCGGAAGGCCGAATCTTATTATGACAGGGCGCTGCATATTTTTATCGAACTCGATGATCCGTTTCTTCAGGCGGGAACCTACCAGAACATGGCCCTCTCCGCTCAGCAGCAGGAACTCTGGCCGAAGGCCGGAACATTCTTCTTCAAGGCCCTGGAATGCTTTTCCAGGTGTTGCGATGAACAAAACACCCTGCTTGCATTAAGCAGCCTGTTTCACCTTAATGAACTGGCCGAGGTTCAAGACATGTACGGCGTCATTGCCCGGATTCTTCAGCGCACGCCCGATGAAATTCAAACCATTCATGAGCTGTGGAAAGCCGAAGCCTGAGCGCGTATCATCGCATTCGAGGCGGATCATTCTGATACGAATCCGATGCAAGGCAAAATCCGCTCGCTGGATCGCCCAAGATACTTATCGGCCATCGAAAGCGGAGTATTTGAGTTTACAGGCATTCTATGAATAAAACCGGTTTTATGTATGATCCGGGATTGCTTCTTCATGATACGGGTCCCGATCATCCTGAATCTCCTGAAAGGCTTCTGGCTGTTTACAGCGGCATCCGATCCGCGGATTTTTACAAGTTTCTCATTCCGGTGGAAGCACAGAGAATTGATTTCAAGTGGCTGGAAATCGTACACAATTCTGACTATATCTATTATTTTGAAGAAACTTGCCTCTCGGGAAGAACTTATCTGGACAGCCATGACAACCGAATGTGTCCGGACACCTTTGATGCGGTCCTGCTGGCCAGCGGCGGCGTGGTCAATGCCTGCCGGATGGTAATGGAAGGTTTGATCGACAATGCGTTTTGCGCCGTCAGGCCCCCGGGGCATCATGCCGGCCAGAATTTCGCCATGGGTTTTTGCTTTTTCAACCATGTCGCCATAGCCGCGCGCTATCTTCAAAAAACCTGGGGAATAAAGCGTGTCGGAATCGTCGATTTTGACGTGCATCACGGAAACGGAACCCAGCGGATTTTTGAAGAAGATCCCACTGTGTTCTATTATTCCATACACCAGCATCCGACATTTTCCTTTCCAGGCACCGGAAGAGAATTTGAAAAAGGAATTGGCGCCGGAACGGGATTCACCCTGAATTCTCCGGTTCTTCCGGGCCAAGGCGATGCGGCTTACCGGAAATATTTTGAAAAGGATCTCTGCCCGGCCTTTGATTCGTTCAAACCACAGGTCATTCTGGTGTCCTGCGGTTTTGATGCCCATGAGGATGACGATATGTCAGACATGAAGGTTACCACCGACGGTTTCTCCTGGATGATTCGTCGCATCTGCGAGCTTGCACAGCGGCACAGTTCAGGGAGGCTGGTTTCCGTTCTGGAAGGCGGTTATTGCATTCATAGGCTTTCGGAACTGGCCCGGAACCATGTAGAAATTTTAATCGGCTGCTGACGCGGCATCTAAGCAATGAAAATCCATGATTGCCGTGATCCGTTGAATCATCAGAAGGTTAACATGAATAATCAGGGCTGATTTGTCGCGGTATCCATAATTCGACCCTTTGCCAGGCCCGAGTAGGGCATGGAGATAGTGAAAGGAAAAAATATGTTCGTCAGCCGTTCAATGACCAAGAAAGTCATCACCATCAACAAAGAAGCCTCTGTTTTTGACGCGCAGAAAATTATGAAAACACACCGCGTTCGGCATCTGCCCGTTGTGGAGGAAGACGGCCGTCTGGCTGGAATCGTCACGGATCGGGATCTTCGCAGCGTCTACCCTTCCATCACACTGTCTCCCGAGGAACAGAAAAAGGAAATGCAGCGTCTGCGCGAATACAAAATTGAAGAAATCATGACCCGTGAAGTGATCTCGATTGCACCCACCTCGACCATTCAGGATGCCCTGCTGCTGATTGAAAAAACCCGGGTCGGGGCTTTCCCGGTTGTCGATGAACGCGAAGTTCTCATTGGAATCATTTCGGTTCGGGATCTTCTCAGCGCCTTTATCAAGGTCATGGGAGTTCATGAACCCGGAACCCTCCTCGGCATTGTCGTAGAAGAAAAGATCGGCGAGCTGAAAAAGATTGTCGATGTGATTTCCGAAGAGCAAATTTCCCTGGGCAGCATTCTGGTTGCGAGGTACTGGGACCGGAACAAACGCGCGGTATTTCCTTATCTGCTCGCTCTGAACGTCAGCCGGGTCAAAAAGCGGCTGCAGGCCATGGGCTTTGAATTGATCGATCCCCTTCAGTGGTATCTCGACCAGGGGGAAAACGGAAAATAAAATGACAGCATGCTCGATTTCCCTCCAAAAGCGGATAATTGACAATAACGGTCAAAATATGATTTGTTTCCACTTGATCCATGATTTTCAAAACAGCTGAAATCGCTTGTCCGGCGCCACGGTTTTCCGGATGCAACCGAAGCATGCTCCTGAATACTGCAAACAGGCTGCCGAATGCCCGGCGGTTTAATTGGGTGGACGCCGATACCGGCGCTGATTTTCTCTCAACGAAAGGCCTGCCATGTATATCAAATGCTGGGGTTCCAGGGGTTCCATTCCGGTATCCGGAGTCGACTATATTCAGTACGGCGGAGACACCACCTGCATGGAGATACGGGCCAGAAGCGGTGAAATCATCATCGTGGATGCCGGAACAGGCATTCGCCGGCTTGGCAATCAGTTGATTCAGGAAAACCGTTTCAACTACCACTTTCTGCTGACCCATGCCCACTGGGACCATCTGATGGGGTTCCCTTTTTTCAAGCCCCTTTACAGACGGGAATCCCTTATTAAGATGCACCGGTGCCCGCTGGCCGACAATTACGTGGAACAGATCTTTTCACGGGTAATGGCGCCTCCGAATTTTCCGGTTCAGTACTCAAATCTCAAAGCGACCATGGATTATCAGAAAGGATGCCCGCAAAGCTTTGATATCGGTTCGATTCACATCACACCCATCCCGATCAGCCACCCCAACCAGGGCAGCGGATACAAATTTGTTGAAGACGGCAGGAGTGTTGTTTTTCTGACCGACAACGAACTGGGCTTTGTTCATCCCGGAGGGATGGCCTATTCGGACTACCTGGAATTCTGTAAGGGCGTGGACCTGCTGATCCACGATGCCGAATATACGCCAAAGGAGTATGAAACCAACATTCAATGGGGACATTCGTCTTATACCGATGTTCTGAAACTGGCAATGGCCGCCGGCGTTCGTCAACTGGGACTTTTTCACATCAATCAGGAGAGAACCGATCCTGCCGTGGATCAGATGGTTCACGACTGCCGACTTCAGATTAAAGCAGAGGGCGCCGGGATCAAATGCTTTGCCGTGGCATGCGACCAGATGATTGCGCTCTGAAGACAGGAGCCTGAAACGAAAGGAATTTTGCTTTGGAAACATTGATCCAAAGAGCCGCCAGAGACCTTGTATCGTCCAGACGTGCCGTAGCCCTGACCGGAGCCGGCATTTCGGTTGAAAGCGGCATCCCTCCCTTTCGAGGAAAAGGGGGAATATGGGAAGAATTCGACCCCATGGAGTGCGCTCACATTCTGGCGTTTATGGAAAATCCGGCCCGAGTGTGGACCATTTTCCTGAAGGAAATGAAGACCATCATTGACCGGGCCAGACCCAACAGCGCCCATATCGGCCTGTTTCGAATGGAACAGCGCGGCATTCTCAAAACCATCATCACTCAGAACATCGACGGACTTCACCAGATGGCTGGAAGTTCCGATGTAATTGAGTTTCATGGCAATTTTGCCTGGCAGAAATGTCTGGATTGCGGCGCCCGCATTCAAACCTCACGCATAGTCCTGAACTCCCTGCCGCCGCGGTGCGACTGCGGAGGCGTTCTCAGGCCCGAATGCGTATTTTTTGGAGAAATGATACCTCCGGAATTGCTTGAGCGCTCCAGGCGAATTGCAGGCCGGTGCGATCTGATGCTGGTTGTGGGAACCTCGGCAATGGTTCAGCCGGCGGCTTTCATGCCGGTCATCGCCAGGGACGCCGGCGCTAAAATCATCGAAATCAATCCGGAGAAAACTCCCTTAACTCATTCTGTCAGCGATTATCTGATTCAGGGAAACGCCGGAGAAATCATATCGGCCATCATGGCGCAAATCGACGCGACAGCCGGCCCTTGAAAAGCTAATCGGCTATTAGCAGAAACAGGGCGGCATAACGCGGATCCAGCGCTTCCGACGAAATACGTCCGTATTCGGTTTCCATCTCATGAAAAAGTCCATCCACAACGCTTCGAAGGTGAACTGATAACTGACCTTCGGAAATGCCGGCACACTGTGAAATCCAATTCAAAAAGGAGGATTTTGCTACGGGCCGGAGTTGACAAGGCGGGGTCTTACCCTGCCAGAGTCCGGAAAAAAACGGCCTGAAGGTTTCGATCGCAAGTGGTTCGAGCTCGAATTTCAGTCCAAGACAGTGCCGCGCCCACAAGGTCAGCAGCAGGTTTTTGTAAGTCAGAAATTCAAACCGGGCCAGAGCATCCGCCTCGATCCCCATTTTATCCAGCAGGGCATCGATCTCAATCACCTGAATCAAGACCGCTTCGGTTTGATTCAGGTCCGCAAGCGTTGAAAATTCCCGGTATAATTGACTGGCTGCAAAATCGTTAAAAAACTGGGGCCGTTGAAGCAGGAGACCTCCCAGAACCCCGAGCCATTTTTCATCCCAGAAAGCCATTCCCAACCCCGACCTGTGCATCCAGCTGCCCTTTCGCCAGGACTCCGCCCGCCACTTCAGCTCAAGAACCATTCCGAAACCGACGCGAAAGACCGCCGCCAACGCATAACGCTCGATCATGGAGGCACACCTGGCAAGATCGGCACCGGAGGTTTCAAACGTCAATCGTTCCAGACCGATGCTCAGATAACCGGAAACCTTTTTAACCACTCGAGACAGGTCATTTCGGCCTGAAATCTGGATCCGGTCGGCCACGATCACCTGGTTGCACAGTCCTGCAAATTCGGTCTGAAGCGGGAAGAGGGCGTTCGAAGACACCTGCGCCAGAGCACGGCCGAACAGACTGTCGTTCAAAATTTCCTGCCCGTGAATCATGGGCGCCATCCAGAGCGTTTCCGGATCCGGAGTCTTTGGAATATATTTCGGCGGTTGGGCAAAAAAAGCCTCTGCCTTCAGCGGCTGGTATACACCAACCGCTTCCTCGTAAGGGAGCAGCCCTTTTTCGGCCAGCCGAACGTTTCGCAATCGATAGTTTTCCTCCTCGGTTTCCGCAGGAATGAGGGCCATGGTCTCAAGTAAGACTTTCTGGAAAGACTCATAATCGAAATCGGCCAGAAGATTGAGAAATTTTTCGACAAATTCACGTCGAGGCGATTCGGGAATATCCGCAGTCTCATCCTCATGAATGTGGATATAAAACACATCGTCCTTGGTAAAAAAATCTTTCCCCAAATCCGAAAAATCCTCGTCATGCTCCCGAATTATCACCGAAATGCTTTGATGCAGATACCATTCGACCGTCTCGACAGCGTCGGTCAGAAACCACCGGACAAATCCATCCGGGTTGGCTTCCAGAAAGCGGTGCATCCATTCGGTCATTCCTTTTATATCCGGACGGTCCTTGCACCATCCTTCCACATCGAGAATATACTGCCATTGCCTGGCGGAGGCCAGAGACAGGATGGGAAGGCAGTCGTCGGGTCCAATATCCCGAATGAGCATATGAAGGTCTTCCTCGGGAAACGAATGCACCAGAGCCGTCGGCTGGGGAAAGCTCAGAATCCGGTCCAGCGCGTCCTGCGGCGGAAGTATCAGAATGGCTTTTCGCTGTTCAAATAGCTTCCGAAGGCGGTTATCGAAAGTATTGTGATCTTTCAGCTCTGAATTCATGCGGATTGAGCCTCCTGCCTGCCCGCGCTCCAGGAGGCGGATTTCAACAGCAGCAGCATTCCGGGAATTGCAATCAGGGTACAGGCGATAAAAAAATGCACCCAGCCCATGTGTTTGGCCAGAAATCCGGTCGGGGCCGACGCCAGCACCCGCGGCACGCCCATCAGGCTGCTGAGAAGCGCGTACTGGGTTGCGGTAAATTTCTTGTTGGTGATGCTGGCCATGAACGCCGCATAGGCTGCCGTTCCCATGCCGCTGCTCAGGTTTTCAAAAGCGATGACTCCGGAAAGAGCCGGGACACTGTTTCCGATCCGAGCCAGAACGGCGAATCCGGCCGTTGAGACAGCCTGAAAAATTCCGAACACCCACAGGCTTCGAACGATCCCCAGCCGCAGCATGAAAATACCTCCCAGCAGGCTGCCGAACACCGTGGCCCAGAATCCGAACAGTTTGACCACGGCGCCGATCTGGGTCTTGGTAAAGCCGATGTCCAGGTAGAAGGGGGTGGTCATGGCGCTGGCCATGGTATCTCCGATCTTGTACAGCAGAATAAAGGCCAGAATCCACAGGGCCTCCTTCCGCCGGAAATATTCCGTCAGCGGATCAATGACCGCCTCTCTAAGGGTCTTTGGAATCCCTTCAGAAGCCGCGGGCTCCTGTGCCAGCAGTGTCGTCAGAACTCCGGGCAGCAGGCAGGCGGCCATAATCAGATAGACGGCCCGAAAGCTGATATGGTCGGCCATGATCAGCCCGCCTCCCGAAGCCAGAAGCATTCCGATTCGATAGCCGTTGATATAAAATGACGCACCCAGCCCGAGTTCCGCGTCGGAGAGATCCTCTCTTCGATAGGCGTCGATCACGATATCCTGGGAAGCGCTGAAAAAGGTCACGGCAAAAGCGGCCAGGGCAATGCCCCATGGATTGCCAACCGGATCACTGAAGCCCAGACCGACGATGGCGCCCATCAGGCAGACCTGCATGATCATTAGCCATCCGCGCCTTCGGCCCATTCGAAAGGGCGTGAACCGGTCCATGAGCGGAGCCCAGACAAATTTCAGAGTATAGGGCAGGCCGACCAGCGCCATCATGCCGATGACGGCCAGATCCACCCCCTCATCCTTCATCCAGGCCTGAAGAACGCTTAGCGTCAGCAGCAACGGCAGACCGGAGGCATAGCCCATGACAAAGGCCACCAGCATGCGCGTGCTGAATATCATTCCAAGAATGCCGGGCTTTTTCCCCGGAGTCACAGAACCAGAGCAGACGGCTTTTCCGGCTATTTGCCGGGGCATTGACGGATCACCCGTGGATCGATATTTTTGTTTCCGTATGCCTTGTCGAAATGGGCGCTGAAATCCCCAGCAAGTTTTTTCGCCCGGATCCGGTAGGCGTCCTTATCGGCCCAAGTATTCTCGGGTTTCAGAATTTCAGAAGGCACATCCGGACAGACCCGGGGAATGCTCAGATGGAAAAGATCATCGTGGTCATATGGAACATCCGTGAGTTTTCCGTCCAGAGCCGCATTGAGAATGCGGCGGGTGATGTTGATGTCGAACCGCTGACCTTCTCCGTAGGGACCCCCGCTCCAGCCCGTGTTGATCAGATAGACCTCGGTGCTGTGAGCCTTCATTTTCTGTCCCAGCATATCCGAGTAATAGTGAGGCAGACAGGGCATGAACGGCTGTCCGAAGAACCGGGAAAACGTCGATACCGGATCAATGATTCCGGTTTCGGTTCCGGCCAGTTTGCTGGTATAGCCCATTAAAAACCACAGCATGGCCTGTTCGGGATTCAGGCGTGCAACCGGAGGAAGCACGCTGTTGGCGTCGGCGGCCAAAAAGACGATGGTTTTTGGGTGCGGGCCTACGGATGAGGGCTTGATATTGGTCAGATAACTCAAAGGATAGGAGGCCCGGCTGTTGGGAGTGAGCCGGTCGTCATTCAGATCGAACCTTCCGCCCGGGTACATCATGGTGTTTTCGATGATGACTCCGTGATCGAGATAGTCGTCCACATGAAAAACCGCCCGGTAGATCTCGGGCTCTTTTCCCGAATCCAGATTGATTAATTTCGCGTAGCAGCCGTATTCGAAGTTGGCGATCCCGTTTTCACTCCATCCGTGCTCATCATCTCCGAGAAGGGCCCGGTTGGGGTCGGCGGAAAGCGTGGTTTTACCGGTTCCGGAAAGCCCCAGAAAGAGCCCCAGCTCCCCTTTCCGGTTCTCGTTGGCCGAACAGTGCAAAGGGAGAATGCCGTTGAGCGGAAGGTAATAGTTCATCACGGTAAACATCAGTTTTTTGACGCTGCCGCAGTAAGCCGACCCGTACACAAGGCCCAAACCATTGGCAAAATCCATGGCAATGGCCATGGATGAGGTTCGAGAGCCCTTGTCTTTCCGAAGCCGTCCGGCATAACGCTCGGAAGCGATCTTGTCATAGGGCAGTACCAGAAGGGTAAATCCCTTTTCGGCAAAAATGCTTCGGCCGATGTCGTCCGGAACCGGCCGGAACATGTTGTCGGTAAACAGGCTGGCAAGCGCGTTGTCGGTAACGGTGCGCACCGGCAGGGCATAGGAGGCGTCGGCACCGACGACCCGGTCCGTGATCAAAACCTGTTTTTTTTCCGAAAGCGCTTTCAGGGCATCCTGCCAGAGCATCTCGAAGGTTTGAGGATCCATGGCAAAGTTGTTAGGAGAATCCCAGTCGATATGGGATTCGACCTCCGGACCTCGTACAATATAGGTGTCAAACGGAGATCTACCCGTGGAATCCGGGGCGGTCCATGTCACCAGGCTTCCGTTGGACGAAACCAGCGCTTCTTTCGCCTCTACCGCCTTGCGAATGATTTCCCTTCGTTGAAGATTTTCATACACCGTTTTATGGTTTGCAATCGCCTGATTCATTTCCGATTTTAAGTCCATTTTTTGTCTCTTTTTTCTGGGGTTTGGGTTTGATGATCGGGTATCGTTTATTTCAGAGTCAGAAAGCCGGAATACTGAATTTCAGTGTTCAGGGCCGTAGCTGGCGAAGACGATCTCGTCCAGCTTCCGTTTGGGAACGTGGTGAACCCCATGTTCATCCCGCCAGTACCGAATGTCCCCGTCAGGGCCAAGGGGTTCGATCACGATCCGTTCTCTGGGCTTTCCGATGGCCAATACCAGAAGGATCTCGAAATATTCCGGAATTTCGAGCCGAGCGCTCAGCCGTTTTCTGTCCACGGCGGCGATGATGCATCCGGCCAGGCCCTTTTCCGTCGCCCCGAGAAGGATGCTCTGAGCGGCGATTCCATGATCGCAGAAAAAATCCGCGCTGATGCGACGGTCTCCTAATATAACGATATACGCCGGCGGCTGTTCGCCCGGTTCCGGTCCCGACCATTGCTTCAGATAGCCGGCCCATTGCAGGCACAATAATATCCCGGCGTTGACATCCTTGTCGCATGAAAGAATGTACTTCAACGGCTGCCGATTGGCCGCTGAAGCGCTCAGTCTGGCCAGATCGGCCAGATATCTGAGCGTTTCGAGGTCCACCCGATGATTCTGATAAAACCGCCGGCAACTTCTGTTTTTCCGGATCAACTCTTCGAGCATGACGGCCGTTTCCCTGTCCAGTTTCTTTGCATCCACAAAAGCACTTCTTCAAAATCCTCTTGAAGCATTTTCAGGGCATTGCCCCTGTGACTGACCGCGCCCTTTTCCTGGCGGCTCAACTGGGCAAAAGTCTTCTTCTTCGACGGTAAATAAAATATGGGATCATATCCGAATCCGTTGTCGCCCCGCATGGTTTCGGCGATCCAGCCTTCACAGGTTCCTGAATAGATTTTAACCGGCCCGTTCGGAATCGCGATGCAAATCACACACTGGAAATAAGCCTTCCGATCGGCCACGCCTTTCATTTCCCGCAACAGCTTGATGCACCGGTCGGTATCCGTCGCACCAGCGCCGGCATACCGGGCCGAATGTATGCCCGGCATGCCGCCAAGCGCTTCAACCATCAGCCCCGAATCATCCGCCAGGGCCGGCATCTGGTAATGGTCGGCGTAATACCTTGCCTTCTTGCAGGCATTTTCCGTAAAATTGGTGCCGTCCTCTACCGGCGGCGCCACCGAATCGAAGGTTTCAAGGCCTTTGATTTGAACCGGAAAGTGTTTTAAAAGATCTTTGAGTTCATCAATTTTCCCCTGGTTGCTTGTGGACAGCAGTAGGGGAAGCCGATCATTATCGACACTCGTAGATTGGTCAAAACCGCCCGAATAACCGCTGGAATGTCCTGCTGAATTTTTCAACTGCAAACTCCGCTTTCAGGCAAAGCATAATAAGATATCATACCGCTTTTGTAAAGTTTTTCAAAACAACCCCTTTTAAAGAAAATTTTTGAAGCCGTCTCTTTGAAATTCAGGACAAAACCCGGAATTTGCCTTGATTTCGATCGGACATGTCCTGACAATAATACTTTACACCGAAAACTCGGCTGGTGTATGAATTGCCAGGATTCATCCTTTTCATTTCCATTTGCCAATTTTAAGGAATAATCATGCATAGATTACTTGTAGACCAACCGGGACAGAAAATGCTCCTGCTGGGAAACGAGGCCATCGCCCGCGGCGCTCTTGAGGCCGGAGTGGCTGTTGCAACCACATACCCCGGCACACCTTCATCGGAAATTTCGATGAACTTTTTCCAGATCTCTCATGAAAGCGACCTGTACTTCGAATACAGCACCAATGAAAAAGTGGCGCTCGAAGTGGCGGCCGCCGCAGCCAACTGCGGCGTTCGCAGCATTTGCGTCATGAAGCACGTGGGTTTGAACGTGGCCGCCGACGCGCTGATGACCCTCGCCTATGTGGGCGTTAAAGGCGGTCTGGTAATCGTAACCGCCGACGACCCTTTCATGTTCTCGAGCCAGAACGAGCAGGACAACCGGTATTATGCAAAATTCGGCGGCCTTCCCATGCTCGAGCCCTCGGACATTCCGGAGGCCCTGCGAATGACGGTCGAGGCGTTTGAACTCTCGGAAAAACTCGGGGAACCGGTTCTTCTGCGGACAACCACCCGGTTGAATCATTCAACCGGCGCCGCGACCCTGGGCGCCATGCAAAAGATCAAAAGCCGGGGCGAGTTCGTTCGAAATCCGCTTCGTTACGTGACTGTCCCAGCGGTCTCCAGAAAACTTCACGCCCGCCTGCTGGAAAATCTGGCATCGGCCCGGAATATTTCCGAGTCATCGGAATTTAATTTTATTACGGGCAACGGTGCCTGGGGAATCATCTGCAACGGGGTGAGCTATAATTATGTGTGCGACGCAGTCATGGATCTGGGTCTGGAACAGCGGATCCGGATTCTCAGAATCGGGTTTTCCCATCCCCTTCCGAAGGATCTTGTCGTATCTTTTCTGAAAGCCAGCGAAAAGGTCCTCGTGGTTGAAGAGGGAGAGCCTTTTATGGAAGAAGCCGTCAGGGCCGTAGCCCAGCAGGCGAAACTGACCCTTGACATTCAGGGCAAGGGCGATGCGCTCTTCTCCCGGCTCTATGAGTACGATCCGGCCATGGTTCGGGAAAAAATCGCCCGGTATTTCAACATTCCCTATACACGGCCGCAAAAAATCGACCTTTCCGACGTTCCGGAACTTCCCGCCAGGCCGCCCTCGCTGTGCCCGGGATGTCCGCACCGGGCGACGTTCTATGCCGTCCGAAAAGCTGCCGCCGGTCTGGACATCATGTGTCCCAACGACATCGGGTGTTATACGCTGGGGTTCATGCCCCCGCTTTCCATGGGCGACTTTCTGATATGCATGGGATCTTCCGTGGGAACCTCCTGCGGTTTTTCAAAGGTCAGCGGCAAGAAAGTCGTTTCCTTTATCGGAGATTCCACCTTTTTCCATTCCGGCATTCCGGGGCTGATCAACGCCGTTTTCAATCAGCACGACTTCACCCTGGTGATTCTTGACAACGGCATCACAGCCATGACCGGTCATCAGCCCAACCCCGGAGTGGATATGGAAAAGCTCAACCTCAAGGGATACGGCCGCGTTTCCATTGAAGCGGTCGTCCGGTCCCTGGGCGTCGGGCATGTTTCCGTGATCAGGCCCCTGAATGTCAAAAAAAGCATCGAGGCGACTCGGGAGGCCCTGAATTTCAAGGGCGTTTCGGTGGTGATCTCCAGACACCTCTGCCCCCTGTTTGCCAACAGCGTTCGGAAGTCTGCGGCCAGACCTTTTTACGTCAGCGACCGGTGCAGAAATCACCGGAACTGCGTCAACGATCTGGCCTGTCCCGCCTTCTTTATTTCTGATGGACGGGTCAAAATCAATCCGGCCCTTTGTACGGGATGTTCTCTGTGCGCCCAGGTGTGCCCGGAAAATGCCATCCTGCCGCAGAAGGCCGATCCCTGACCGGATCATATTCTATAGATTCCGGCGATACAATTTGTGATTCTTTCTAACTTCGGGGAGTTTTTAAATACTATGAAAGCAAAACGTTTGATCATCGTGGCGGTGGGCGGTCAGGGAAACCTGCTGGCCTCGCGGGTGCTGGCCGAGGCGGCGCTTGCCTCCGACGTGCCGATTCGAATGAGTGAAATCCACGGCATGGCCCAGCGGGGGGGCGTGGTTGAATCCGCCCTGGTATTCGGAGACGCCGAAAGTCCGATCATATCCGATGCCGAAGCCGATGTGCTCGTGGGTTTTGAGCCTTCGGAAACCCTGAGGGCCCTGAACCGGTGCAATCCGGAATCGGTCGTGATCACCAATCTTTCCCCGCTGCCTCCTTTTACGGTGTCCATCGGAAAGGGCGCATATCCGGATATTCGGCAGATTCAGGATCTGATCCGGGCCAAAACTCAAAAACTCATTGCCTTCGACGCCAGCAATCTGGCCCGAAAGGCCGGAAGCGTCAGGGCCGTGAACATGACGCTTCTCGGCGCGTTAATACAGACCCGGATTCTTCCCGTATCCGTGGAAAGCGTCCGGTCCGCCATCGAGACCAAAACCGCCCGGTCCTTTGTTCCGGCCAACCTCAAAGCCTTTGAGCTGGGCTTCGAGGCTGCAAAAAATCTCGCGGCCTTTTGAAGAAGGGCGATATTTTGGCTGTGCAAAGGCGCCGATGACGGGCTTTTTAACTCTTTGAACACGGTTTCATCGAAATACGCCGACAACCATGCTTGAAGAACTGTTCATCAGAAATTTTGCGATCATCGACGACCTTCGCATCCGCTTTTCAGACGGCCTGACGATTCTCAGCGGAGAGACCGGCGCCGGAAAGTCCATCATCATTCAGGCGGTCAATCTGCTGCTGGGCGCCCGGGCTTCATCCAGGATGATCCGGTCGGGCGCCGATTGCGCCGAAGTGGAGGCGCTTTTCAGGATTCACCCGGAAAGCGGCCTGGCCCGGCGACTTCGGGAAGACGGCCGGGAAATCACCGACGCGCTGATAATCCGGCGCATCATCTCCGAAAGCGACCGGCACCGGATCTATATCAACGACCGACCGGCCACGATTCAGGCGCTTTGCGATGTGGCGGAAAATCTGGCCAGCATTTCCGGCCAGCACGCCCACCAGAAGCTGTTGAAGGAAGAAAACCAGCTGAGAATTCTGGACGAGTTTGCGGGTCTGACCGATCTTCGCACGCAGGTGGGCCGGTACTATCATCAGCTGGTTCCTCTCTTCGAAAACCTTCGAAAGCTTTGCGCCCGCCAGGCCGATCAGGAGAAGGAACTCGAACTTCTCGAATTTCAGCGAAACGAGATTCAGAAGGCCGGCATACTTCCCCGGGAGGACCAGGACCTCGAACAGGAACGCGTGCTGCTGAAACACGCTGAAAAAATTTACGAAACCATGCACCAAAGCGTCGAAGCCCTGTATTCGGGCCAGGGCGCCATAGCGGAAAATCTGACCGTGATTCAAAAAAATCTGGACAAAATCCGCTCTCTGGACCCGGAACTTGAATCCATGGCCAAGGCGATTTCCGATGTTTCGTTTCAAATCGAGGACATCTCCCAGCGATTCGGAACCTACCTTCATCGGATTTCCATCGACCCGACGCGCATTGAAGCGGTAGAAGCCCGGCTGGACCTGTTGAACAAACTGAAACGAAAATACGGCGGAGCCCTGAAGGCCATTGCGGAAAAGCTTAAAACCATCGACAGAGAAATCGCCGACATATCGGATCTTTCGGATCAGATTCGGAACACGGAACAGCAAATCGAGGATTTGAAGTGCCAATTAATCCTTGCCGCAGAAGCGCTTTCTGAAAAACGCAAGTCCGCCGCGGAAGCACTTTCCCAAAAAATCGAATCCGTGCTGGCCGGCCTGAAAATGCCGGACTGCCGGTTTAAAATTTCCGTTGAGCCGATTACGGCCGAAACCGGCGCCGCCTGTCCGGCGGCCGATGGAAACCGCATTACCGAAACCGGACTGGACCGGGTTTCATTTCTAATCTCCCCCAACATCGGCGAAACGCTCAAACCTCTGGCTCAAATCGCCTCAGGGGGCGAGCTTTCCAGGGTTGTACTGGCCCTGAAGGCCATCACTGCGCACAGATCCTCCCTGGAAACCGTGGTTTTCGACGAGGTGGACGCCGGTATCGGCGGATCCACGGCCGAGGTGGTGGGTAACAAACTCCGCCTGCTCTCGACCTATCACCAAATAATCTGTATCACCCATTTGGCGCAGATCGCCAAATTCGGACACAACCATTTCCGCATATCCAAAAACGTCGTAAACAACCGGACCGTCACCGCCATTGAGCCCCTGTGCGAAGCCGAGCGTGTGGAAGAACTGGCCAGAATGCTGGCCGGCGAAACGATCACTCAGACCACACTGGCCCACGCCCGCGAGATGCTCAACATCAATCGGTCGTAATCATTTATCCTGTTTTTTTCAGCGTCAGTGCGTCGTTTCTCGCCGCCCGGTGCTTTTCTTTGAATTTGCGCTTGTTTTCCGGGCTTTGATGCCTTTTCCGTACCTTGCACATATTGTGGATTATTTTTTCTTGACATACCATATGTTGTGTGAGAAATAAAAATTCATCTTAAAGAATCGCCTTGGTTTCAAAGGTTTTTCAGAAAAACTTCCAGGCCGCATAACAAAACAGCCGCAGGGCATCATCCAAAAAAACGCAGATCCATTGATCGGCAACCCGAAGGAGGGGGAAACATGACGCAGCAATCCAAATTTCTGGCGACCGATGAGGGAAATTTTGAAATGAATATTTGCGAATGGGATGAATGCCGGTTGTCTGAATTTTTGATCGGCGCCAGCCAGATCGAAAGAGAGCAGGCAATTGAAATCAGCCGATTTCTGCGAAAGCAAATCGCCCAGATGGAACTGCCGACCGTCACACTTCCCCTGATCGGTCATATTCTCACCGCCAAGCTGGCGGAATACGGCCTGCACAACCTTCCCCCGCTTGTTCCGGATAAATCCATTTTTATTCATGACCGGCTGGCGATTTCCGAAAACGCCCGGAGGGTGCTGGAAAGACGCTATCTCAAAAAGGACGAAAACAATAAACTGTTGGAAACGCCCGAAGAGATGTTCCGCAGAGTGGCCCGCCACATTGCCAAGGCGGAGGACAAGCTTTCCGATGGATCGCGAACAAAAGAGATCGAAGAAATTTTTTACAATATGATGACGAACTTTAAATTTCTTCCCAACTCGCCCACACTGATGAATGCCGGACAACGCCTCGGTCAGCTTGCCGCGTGTTTTGTACTGCCCATCGACGACAGTCTGGAAGGCATCTTCAACTCGGTCAAACACGCTGCCCTGATTCACAAATCCGGCGGAGGAACAGGTTTTGCTTTTTCTAGGCTCAGGCCCAAAAACAGCCGGGTAGGCGCTACCGGCGGGGTGGCCTCGGGACCGGTTTCGTTCATGAAAATCTTCAATACGGCCACCGAACAGGTCAAACAGGGCGGCACCCGGCGGGGCGCCAACATGGCGGTGTTGCGGGTCGATCATCCGGACATTCTGGAATTCATCCACTGCAAGCAGAACAACAGCGAACTGAACAACTTCAATATTTCCGTTGGCGCAACCGATGTTTTCATGAAAGCGGCGGCGGCCGGAGGCAAATACGATCTGATTGATCCACGTGACGGAATGGTTGCCGGTCAGCTCAACGCCAAGGAAGTCTATGAGGCCATGGTCAAGCAGGCCTGGAAAAATGGAGATCCGGGCATTATCTTTCTCGACAAAATCAACAAGGACAACCCCACGCCGGCTCTGGGCGAAATAGAAAGCACCAATCCCTGCGGAGAGCAGCCCCTGCTTCCAATGGAAGCCTGCAACCTGGGTTCCATCAACCTGACCCAATTTGTCGTTGAAACCGAAGAAAAAAAACCGGTCATCGATTACGACAGTCTTCGGGAAACCATCCACAATTCCGTACGTTTTCTGGACAACGCCATCGAGATGTCCCAATACCCGCTGCCGGAAATCGACGACATGGTCAAGGGCAACCGCAAGATCGGTCTCGGCATCATGGGATTTGCGGATCTGCTCTACGAGATGCGAATTCCCTACAACTCCGATCAGGCGCTGGAACTGGCCGAAGAAGTCATGGCCTTTGTTCAGAAGGAGTCTCATGAAGCCTCCAAGGCCCTGGCCGAGGAACGGGGCGTATTCAAGAATTTCGATTCCAGCATCTACAAGGACAGGGGCTGCCCCATTCGAAACGCCACGACCACCACTATCGCTCCTACCGGAACCTTGAGCATCATCGCCGGGTGTTCCAGCGGCATCGAACCCCTGTTTGCCCTAAGTTTCGTGCGCCGTGTCATGGATAATGACGAACTCCTTGAGATCAATCCGGTTTTCGAAAAAACGGCCAGGCAGCGGGGATTCTATTCGTCCCAGCTCATGGCGGACGTTGCCAGACAGGGAAGCATTCAGAATATGGTGGAAATTCCTGAAGACGTTCGAAAGGTTTTTGTCACGGCTCACGACATTGATCCGGAGTGGCACATCCGCATGCAGGCGGCATTTCAAAAGCATACGGACAACGCCGTATCCAAAACGGTCAATCTGCCCAAGACAGCCTCGGTCGACGATGTGATGAAAATCTACAATATGGCCTACGAACTGGGGTGCAAGGGCGTGACCATTTATCGGGACGGCAGCAAGGAAAACCAGGTGCTTTCGGTCAGCGGCAAGGTGGACGGCTTCATGACCGCTGTACAGCAACGTCCCGAAACCCTGGAAGGCTTTACCACCAAGATGCAGACCGGCATGGGCAACCTTTATGTGACCGTAACCGAATGCGAGGGAAAACCCTTTGAGGTGTTTGCCACCATCGGCAAATCCGGCCGATCCACCACCGCCAAAACCGAGGCTATCGGCCGTCTGGTTTCGCTGGCCCTGCGTTCAGGCGTAAAGGTTGAAAACATAGTGGAACAGCTCAAGGGAATCGGCGGCGAATACCCGATTTTTCAAAAAGACGGCCTGGTGCTTTCCATTCCCGATGCCATCGGCCGGATTCTTGAAAAACGCTACCTGAAGAGCGGCAACGGCACGCGCAAGACCCAAACCGATCTCAAGGGAGAGGCCTGCCCGGAATGCGGCCAGCCGATCCGCTTTGAAGAAGGCTGCAAAACCTGTCATCACTGCGGATTTTCCAAATGCAGCTGATTCGAGGACTGGTTTTCTGATGGTTCAACCCGTTCAACGGACCCTGATGCAACCGCCGGTTTGGAGATCGCCGGGACCATGTGAAAAGGTCTGGAGTCCCTTTCGGCGATCCACAGATAATCGGCAAACGAACGCTCGACGTCTCTGTCATCCGCCTGTACGGGATAAACGGTTCGATACGGCAGACCGTTGCGCCGAAAGGCCCGGTTCGGAACGCCGAATTTCTTTATAATGTGGCCGTTTCCGACCAGAACCGCCATCGTGCGGCCGTCAACGGCCCGCGCAACGGCCTCGGCCATCGCCTCTTCCCAGATGCACTGGGCCATGTAAAAATCCTCAAAATCGCCCCCGGCGTGCCGTTTGAAAATCTCCTCCACGAATTTCCGGTGTTCGGCATCGGATGCATCGATCTGCTCGGGCAGATACTTCCTATCGTCGGAGTTGAGGTATTCCAGACCGCTGACGGCGATCTTGGGCGGAATGTGAAAGGGAATATTCAGGGCCTTGAGAGGAATACGGTTGTCCCGAATATATTCCAGAATCTCCCGGTACAGTCCGAAATCGTATTTCCAGTTTGCGCGCCAGTGGGTCTTCTTCAGGAAGGTCTCCTCGTCCAGCCGGCCTGAAGACCACTGATCCAGAACCTCCTGATAGGAGCGGTCAAACATTTCCATGCCCACGACCAGATCCGGAAAAAGCGCGTAAAGGGCTTGAATCACCCTGAGCTGAATCTCATGATGGGTGCGGCGGGTGTGCTTTTCCCCGATATAAATGATCCGGGCCAGGGCAAGATCCGCTATCATGCGGTCAAAGGGCACCCCGCTTCCGGCCTGAGCCGAGACAATCGTATTTTGCGGAAAATGGCCCTCGATGTCTTGAATGGCCAGGGTTTTGGGAAAGGGCCCGCATCCGAGGCTCTGAGCAAGACATGCCAGCAGCGGAATCGCCGCCGCCCATTTGGCCGAAGAAATGACGCTCATGAAAACTGGCTCCGAAAACCGTTTAAATGAAAAAAACGGATTGAAAACATATGTAAAATCCTGAAGAATAAAAAAATCTGACTACTGTATCATGATGCCGGATTGCCGTATAAAAGAAAAGAGAAAATCCGGATTCGACGCAACGAATTCACCCCAAGCATGGAGGTCTGTATGAACGACGAGATCCGCCGGAAAATCAATGAACACATTCAGAAAGATCCCTTTGCCGCGCGCCTCGGCGCCCGCGTTGAAATTCCGGCGCCCGGCAGCAGCCGCGTGTTTCTCACCATCACCGACGAGATGACCAATTTTCACAACACGGCCCATGGCGGGGTCATCTTTTCCATCAGCGACATCGCCTTTGCGGCGGCGAGCAACTCCCACGGGCAGACGGCTGTTGCCCTGAATGTGGGCATCAATTTCCTGAAAGCCGCCCGATCCGGGGACCAGCTGGTGGCGGAAGCAACAGAGGTATTCGCCGGCAAGCGCACGGCCGTTTATGATATCACGGTCAAGGACGCAAACACCGGGGAGCTGGTGGCAAAGACCCAGAACCTGGTGTATCGGAAAAACGAGTGGTTTGTTCCCCGGGAAAAATAAAACCGGAAGGTCGTTCTTCAAAAAAACCTTGACCCGACCATGGGTTCATACTTTACCGTGCGCTTCATCATGGCCGTGATGTGAATCAAACCTGTAAGGAGGAGTATGAAATGCCAAGGGTAAAGGAAAAAGACTGGATCGAGATGTTCCGGGAGCTGGGGCTGAATGAAGCGCAAATGCATCAATGGCACAGGCTTTTTGAAATCCGCCATCCCCAGGGACATCAGGAATTTCTTGAATGGCTGGGCCTGCCGGCTCAGAAAATCGAGGAAATCAGAACCCAAAGCCGGTAAAAACGCAATCGGATTGCGGCTTCGGCTGCAATCCGACCCGGTTTATCAACATGCCAACCTATACCATTTCAAAACTCGCCCGCATTTTCGGATTGTCTCGAAGCGCGCTTCTGTATTACGACCGCATCGGCCTGCTGCCTCCAACCGGCAGGACCGGCGCCGGATACCGCTGTTACAGCGAGAACGACCGCGAATGCCTTGAGCAGATCTGCGCCTATCGGCAGGCCGGGCTGACCCTTGAAGACATACGGGCCCTGCAGCAGGAACAAAAACCCGGTGCCTCGGTCCTCAAGCAACGGTTGCAAGCCATCGGCCGCGAAATTCAGGAATTGCACGCCAAGCGGCGGCATCTGCTCGACATGTTCAAGATGCTGACCTCGCAGGAGATTCCAGCCGTCGTTGACGTGGCCATGTGGATTGGAATGATGCGATCCGCCGGCATGGACGAGCGGTCCATGGCCAGCTGGCATGCGGAGTTTGAAAAACGCGCCCCCCAGGCCCACCATGAGTTTCTGCTTTCGCTGGGAATTCCGGAAAAGGAAGCACTTGAAATCAGAAAGTGGTCAAAAAATCAACGGCTTAATCCGACCTGATTTCAAAAATATTTTTCAGTATTTTCAAAGCCCTTATTTGCCTGAATGTTCAATGCATTCAACGCACGGAACCTGTCGCGGCAAGATTGAAACATTCAGATTCGGGGGCTTGAAACTTTGTGCAAATCCCTTTATGAATCATGCCATCCAATTTAGACGAAAGGCCTTTCTTGACCCAGAACTCGATCCGAACAATTCAAAAATTGCTGCCAAAGGCATTGGCAAGGGACCGCCATGTGGCGGCGGCTGAGCTGTCCAGGATCAGGCGCACCGGTCGGCAGATTTCCGATGAGAATATCGCCCGGCGCCTTTCCATTCTTGAAAGACGGCTGACCGCATCGGCGCGGAAAAAAGACCGGCGCAAAGCCAACCGGCCCGGCTTTTCGGACCAGGATCTTCCGATTACCGTCAAAAAAGCCGAAATCATCGACGCCATTCGAAAGTATCCGGTGGTGATCATCTCCGGTGAAACCGGTTCGGGCAAAACCACCCAGATTCCCAAATTCTGCCTGGCCGCGGGCCAGGGAATCGACGGAAAAATCGGCTGCACACAGCCCCGGCGCATCGCCACGATATCCGTTGCCAACCGGATCGCCGAAGAACTTGCCGAGCCCATTGGAAAAGGCGTGGGCTACAAGATCCGATTTCAGGACAAAACCAGTCCAAACGGTTTCATCAAGCTGATGACCGACGGCATCCTGCTGGCGGAAGCCCAGGGCGATCCCTGGCTGAGCGACTACGACACGCTGATCGTCGACGAGGCCCACGAGCGCAGCCTGAACATCGATTTCATTCTGGGGCTTCTCAAGACCCTGCTTGAAAAACGAAAAGATCTAAAGCTGATCATCACCTCGGCGACCATCGACACGGAAAAGTTCTCCCGCGCCTTTGGCAACGCCCCGATCATCGAGGTCTCAGGACGCATGTACCCGGTGGAGGTTCGGTACGCCCAAGACGATCCGGATGAAGACAACGATGAATTCACCCTGGCCGAGCGCGCCGCCGCAGCAGTGGATGAAATTCAAAGAGAATCCCGGTTTGGAGACATCCTGATCTTCATGCCCACCGAACAGGACATTCGGGAAACCTGCGAGATTCTGGAAGGAAGGAAATATTCCCAGGTCAGCATCCTTCCTTTGTTTGCCAGGCTTTCGGCATCCGAACAGGCCCGGGTTTTTTCACGGCCGGCCGGGCGCAAAATCATCGTTTCCACCAACGTGGCGGAAACCTCCCTCACGATTCCGGGCATCCGATATGTGGTGGACACCGGACTGGCCAGAATTTCCCAGTACAACCCCAGATCCCGGACAACGGCCCTTCCGGTTGCGCCGGTCTCGAAAAGCAGCGCGGACCAGAGAATGGGCCGGTGCGGACGGGTGGAAAACGGAATCTGCGTCCGGCTGTTTTCCAAGACATCCTATGAATCCAGACCGCTTTTCACGCCTCCCGAAATTCTCCGTTCCAACCTGGCCGAGGTCATTCTGAGAATGATCGGCCTGAATCTCGGCGAAATCGAACATTTTCCATTCATCGATCCGCCGGCGGCCCACAGCATCAAGGACGGATTCGACCTGCTTCAGGAGCTCGACGCCATTGAAATGAAGGCCGGAGCCGGCAAACGGAAATCCGGTTCCTGGCAGCTGACCGAAACCGGTCAAAAGATGGCCGGAATTCCTCTGGATCCCCGGTTGTCGCGGATGCTGATCGAGGCCTCCCGGCTCGGATGTCTCAAGGAGGCCGCAGTCATCGCCTCGGCCCTGAGCATTCAGGATCCCAGGGAGCGTCCGGCGGAACGGACCGATGCGGCCGACCGGGCGCACGCGGCTTTCAGGGACCCGCTTTCGGATTTCATCGGCCTGCTGAACATCTGGAATCAATTCCATGAAGCTGTCGGAGAATCATTCGGCGCATCCAGAATGAAAAAATTCTGTAAGGAACGCTATCTCTCCTTCAAACGCATGCGCGAGTGGCGGGACATTCACGGCCAGATTCTGTCCATGGCCCAAGAATACGGGCTTCTTCCGGAAGCGGCCCTGCCGGAAGCGCCGAAGACCGGCCCTTTTGGCGCGCTTTACACGGCGATTCATAAATCCATTCTCTCCGGCTTTCTATCCAATATCGCCCAGAAAAAGGAAAAATACCTGTATCAGGGGGCAAAGGGAAAACAGGTCATGCTTTTCCCCGGATCGGGGATTTTCAGCGCCGGCAGCGCTTGGATCGTGGCTGCGGAACTCGTTGAGACCTCCAGGCTTTTTGCCCGCACCAATGCGGCGATCGACAGCCGCTGGCTCGAAGAAATCGGCGGAAACCAGTGCCGGTATGTCTGTCTGAACCCCCGATGGGAGCGAAACCGCCAGGAGGTAACGGCCACGGAACAGGTCAGCCTTTACGGACTGATTATTGATCAAAGGCCGGTGCCCTACGGACGGATCAACCCGGATGAAGCCTGCGACATATTCATTCGAAGCGCCCTGGTTCAGGGCGACCTGAAAGCCCCACTTCCATTCATGGAATACAACCGCAAACGCATCGACGAGGTGGTCGAACTGGAAGACCGGATTCGGCGGCGGGACCTTCTGATCAGTGACGACGATCTGTTTGAGTTCTACCGGAAACGGCTCGATGGGGTTTACGACATTTTCGGCCTGAAAAAAGTCATCAAGGCAAGGGGGGGAGACGGGTCTCTGCGTCTCGGCGTCGAAGACCTTTTTCGTCGTGAACCGGATGAGAATGAACTTTTGCTTTATCCCAAAGAGGTTTGCCTCGGCAACCGCGTATTCCCCTGTGAGTACCGGTTCGAACCCGGCCAGCCGCAGGACGGACTGACAGTCCGGATCAACCAGTCGTTTGCCGGCAGCGTGCCGCCCCAGGCAACCGGCTGGCTGGTGCCCGGTCTGTTAAGGGATAAGATTGCGCTTCTGATCAAAGGTCTGGCCAAGGAGTACCGCCGGAAACTCGTGCCGGTTGCCGCCACGGCGGAGCGCATTTTCCGGGAGATGCCCCGGCAGGATGTACCGCTGGCCACGGCCTTGAGCCGGTTCATTTCCGAGCATTCCGGCGTGGAAATTCCGGCGTCGGCCTGGTCTGAAAAGGATCTTCCCGAGCATCTGAAAATGCGCATCGCCATCACCGATGCTTCCGGAAAATCCGTTCTGGCCGCGCGGGACCCATTCATTCTCAAAGCATCCGCCGGAGTCTGCCGGGAAGAAGGCCTTCCCGAATCCCTGATCGCACGATGGGAACGCAGCCGGATCACCGAATGGAATTTTCCCGATCTGCCCGAATCCGTTTCAGCTGCCGAGCACGGCCGGATCAAGGCGCTGGCCTATCCGGCCCTGTGCGCCGGCGAAGAAGGAATATCCCTGAAGCTTCTGACCGATCCCGAACAGGCTTCGGCCGCTCACCGAAAAGGCGTGGCCGCGCTGTGCGGCCTTCATCTTGCCGGCGATATCAAGTACCTGAGAAAAAATATCATTCTGGACCGGAAGATGCACTCCGCCGTCGAGGACTTCGGAGGCCCGCGCAGATTTCAAGCCCGTATTCTGGACTGCATCCTTCAGGACCTTTTTGCAATAAACATCCGAACTCAAAAAGAGTTTCTGGCTCACGTTGAAGCCGCCCGCCTCAGGCTGCTTGAAACGGCAAAAAGATTTTCAGATCTGGTGCTGAGGTTTATCGCGGTGTATCACGAAACCCGTTCGACCATTGAACGTCTGCAAATCACCCACCGGTTCAATCCGTCAGCCGGAAATTTCTTCGAAATTCTCCGCGCACAGCTCTCTCGGCTGGTTCCGGAAAACTTTCTGGAACTCTACGACTTAGAGCGTCTCAACCACATCGAACGCTATCTGAAGGCCTTGGCCATTCGCGCGCGAAGAGCCGAGGTCAACTTTGAAAAGGATCGGGAAAAACAAAACGAGGTCGAGTTTTTTGCGCAGCAGCTCGGCGTTCTGATCGAAACGCTCGGGCTGGGAACCTCCGCTGAAAAACGCCGGGAAATTGAAAACTTCTTCTGGCTGCTCGAGGAATACAAGGTATCCGTCTTTGCCCAGGAACTCAGGACGCCCTTTCCCGTATCGCGCAAACGCCTGGAAAACCAGCTGTCTCGAATCCGCAAGATGGCCTGATCTGAATTCAACCAGAATTTTTCCGCAGCATGCTCGTCCGGACGGGTTGAATGACTATTCTGCCTCGCGCTGCATGGCTTCAAAGTGGCGGCGCTCGACATAGCACTGGTTTTTTGCGTCAAAGACCGCCTCGTTCTCATGGATCAGCTTGGGTCCGCCCCAGCTTCCTACAGCCGGCACCGCCGTGTCTCCTAAGGAAAATTTTTTCCCGCAGGCTGGGCAGCCTTCGGAGAGAGTGTTGATCAGGTTCAGATCAATAATCACTTTGGGCCTTTTATTTCTCTCTATTTTCATGATAGATCTCCTTGTGTTGTGTGAAGGGACATTGAAAGTGTACGTCTGTTCAAACAATACAGCACCAATTGGGATTTGTCGACCTTCGCCGGCGGCGCAAAGATCAGTCCGATGCAGCATAACCCTTTTGTATCCGTAATAATTCCCACATTCAACCGGGGATGGATTCTTTCCGAGGCCGTGGATTCGGTACTCAGCCAGGATTATGCGCCTTTTGAGCTGATCGTGGTCGATGACGGATCGACGGACAAAACCGCCGAAATTTTGAGCTCATATGCGGACCCCAGGCTTCGCGTGCATTTTCAGCCGAACCGGGGCGTGAGCGCGGCGAGAAACCGCGGCATCGAGCAAACCACGGGCGAGCTGATCGCCTTTCTGGATTCGGATGATCTCTGGCTGCCGGGAAAACTCTCGGCCCAGGTGCAATTTTTTCAGGATCATTCGAACGCGCTGATCTGCCAGACTGAGGAGATCTGGATTCGCAACAAGGTCCGGGTCAATCCGAAAAACCGCCATCAAAAGCCTTCGGGAGACATCTTTCAAGCCAGTCTTGACCTGTGTCTGGTCAGCCCTTCGGCCGTGATGATCCGCCGCAGCCTGTTTGACGAGGCGGGTTTGTTTGATGAAAACCTTCCGGCGTGCGAGGATTACGACCTGTGGCTTCGTATCAGCTGCAAGCATCCCGTGCATCTGATCGATGTTCCGCTGATTCTCAAAAGAGGCGGACACAAGGATCAGCTTTCCCGGGCGCCTTCTCTGGACCGTTTTCGCATCCGGGCCATCGAAAAACTGCTGCGGACAGGCGTACTGTCCCGGGATCAGCGCCTTGCGGCAATCGACATGCTGAAGAAAAAATGCCACATTTATGCCAACGGATGCACAAAACGGGGAAAGTTCGATGAAGCCGAGCATTATCTGAATCTGGCCCGGTCGTTCTCGTTGCCGGGGGAAATTTAAAAACCAGGCCGGTCAGGCCACCACGTCGGGCATCGGGTTGACGATCTTGAGAACAACGCAGTTGCGGCCCCGTCTTTTGGCCGCGTACATGGCCTGATCGGCGGTTTCCACCAGCAGTTCCGATTTGAATTGATCGCTGGGATAGGCTTCCGCCACGCCGAGGCTGACGGTGACATACCGGTTGACCGTCGAGCTGATATGCTCGATTTTCAGGTTTCTGACGGCGATTCGAATGGATTCGGCAATTTTGGCAGCGCCGTTCAGGTTGGTATTGGGCAGAATCATCACGAATTCTTCCCCTCCGTATCGGGCCACAAGATCGGCCGGCCTTCGAACCGACTGCCGCATCACGGCGGCGATGGCCCGCAGGCAATCGTCCCCGGCCAGGTGACCGTAGGTGTCGTTGTATCGTTTGAAATAATCCACATCGCACATGATCAGGGAAAGGGGGCCTCTGGGAAACCCTCGCTTGAGGCGGCCCCATTCTTCAAGGAGTTTTTCGTCAAAGCGCCTGCGGTTGGCGATCTGGGTCAGGCCGTCGATGGTGGCCCACCGCATGAGCTGCTTGTTGGCTTTCTCCATGGCGGCGTGGGCGCGCTTTCTTTCGGTAATGTCTCGAACAACGCTCAGGATGAGAGACCGGGATCCGAAATCGACCATGCGGGAGATGACTTCCACCGGAAAGATTCTTTGGTCCCGGCATTGGTGGATGGTTTCATAAGATAAATGTTCAGATCGACCGATGGATTCCATCTTTTCCCTCATTTGCGGGAAATGCCCGCCGGTGTCGATGTCCGCAAGGCTCATTTTGATGATTTCCGCATGAGGATAATCCAGGCGCTCACAGGCGATCTTATTGGCGTCGACAATCCGGCCGCTGGGATCGTGGACAAATATGGCCTCTCCCAGGTTGTCGAAGAGGAGCCGATACCGTTCTTCGGACTCTCGCAAGGCCTGATTGGCGATCATCCGTTCGGTCACATCGCTGTAAATGGCAACGACTTCGCCTGAAGGAAGCTTATACACAAAATTTTCACGCCATCCGCGCAGGCGATAGTCTTGATAAATCGCCGCCGGCCGGTCCTCCGGAATTCCCGTGGACCAGACCCTTTTCAGCGTGTCAAACAGGCCGAATTCCTTTACGCCCGGAAACACCTGCAAAACGCTTTTCCCGATGATCTGATCGCGCCGAACCTTGTCGATGCGCTCGCCGGCAACGTTGAAATCCACAATGACAAAATCATTTCCATTGTCGAGCGCCTGGTAGACGGCAACACCGTCGTGCATGTTGTCAAATATGGCCCGGTATCGGGTTTCGGTCTGCCGAAACGCTTCCTCAAAGTTTTTGCGAATGCTGATGTCCCGGTAAATTCCGTCAATGCCGACCGCAGCTCCTTGCGTATTTCTGCGGATTTCGGCATGGATCGCGACCCAGAACAGGGAACCGTCCTTGCGGCGCAGCTGGACTTCGAACCTTACGACAAAATCTTTCTCCAGGACTATTTTTGCAAGCCGATCGAACATCTTCGGCGTGGGTGAAAAGGTTCGAATGTTCCGGCCGATGATTTCCTCCATTTGAAATTGCATGAGTCGCGGGGCCGATGGGGAAGCCGCAAGAATGTTTCCGGCAAGGTCGGTGTGAAAAAAAATATCCTGCAGGTTTTCAAAAACCCATTGATACGGGTTCCCGCTATCGTCCATGGAGGGTTGCAAGACTTCGGGACCGCCTTTTGCGGACACGCTTTTCTTGGGGTCCTTGTCGTCCAATCCGGATGAGGCCATTCAATATCCTTGCTGCATGCCGCAAAGGTTGTTCACCGCGCGCGGGTGAGTCAAAAACCTGAGTCGCCTTCGAACAAAGCGCGGCGAAGCGCCAGTTGCCTTGCCGCTTCGCGAAAAACCGGTTCAGAAAAACCCAGAAATGACAGCCTGATACGGTGAGTTTAATGCCGCGGCATTTTTCTGTCAACACAATGGCGGTGAAATTCCGATAAACCCGGAATCATAGAGGATGAGCTCAGACAGACAAGACAAACCCGAGTATAATTTATTTTCGGCAGTCCCGGGTAACAAGCAAAAACGAGTTCCGTTACCGGCTTGCTTCTGGAAATGCATCTGGTAAGAATTATTCAGATATCTCCGCGCCATTGCAATTTTTGAGGCTCTTCCGACAATTTTGCTTGAAATTACAATGAAATTGTCAACCCCCCACACCCCCGCTGAAACAATTTACGCCTATGTATTTCCATGATAAACAGCTCATGGTTTGAGGATCCGGAGGCTGCCGGCAATGAAAAACAGCCGTACCTTAAGAATTTTGCCTCATGACGGCCTGATTCAAAATGTGGATTGCGTACGCTATCTGTCCTGATTATTGGAGCTTTTTTATCGCTGCATATTTGAACATGGCGCCCTCACCGGCGCAAAAGGACATTGCCCGATGACCCGTCTGAACACCCGGATCATCATGCTGTTAACCCGGCTGCGCGACATGCGCATCGTCTGGGATGTGATGGGATCACTTTATAACCGGCGCATATATGACTCTATCGCCGAACTCTTTGAATACATCGCCGGAGAACTGGCAGTTCAGAATAAAGCGCGGATCATCGATGCGGGCGCAGGCCGGGGTTACCTGTCGCTGTTGCTGGCGTCCCGAAACCCGGGGGCCCGCGTTACCGGAATTGATTACTCCCGGATGCAGGTTCGCAGGGCGGAATGCTACCGCCGGCAGAGAAACATTTTGAACTGTTCTTTCCAACAGAGCGATGTCCTGTCCCTTCAGTTTAAAGACGCCGCCTTTGACGCGGCGGTCAGCGCAGGATCGATCAAACACTGGTCCGATTCCCGCCGGGGACTGATGGAACTGCATCGGGTCCTAAAACCCGGCGGATGCCTGATCATCGCGGAAACGGATCGGGAGGCGTCGGATGAAGACCTTCGAAAATTCGCCTCGCGTTTTCACATGCCTTTTGTGCCAAAAGGCCTCTTTTTTTGGGGTCTGCGTCACGTGATCTTCGGACAGAGCTTTTCTCAGGATCAACTGGCTGACGCCGTTCGCCAGGCCGGCTTTCACGATGTCCAATGCCGGCGGGTACCCACCTGTCCTTATGTAATTGTGAAAGCGCGGAAATAAAACAGCGGACAGGCTTTGATTCAGGCAGTGTGAATTGCCTGTCTTTCCCGGAAAATCTCGCTGTGAAGCGTGGCCCGTATCATTCAAAATGTTGCAGGCGCAGGCAATCCGGGCATTGAAATCAGCGTTAGAGGACTATCGGCCATCAAAAATTGTGAAATGTCCGGGTTGCGTGTCGATTTCGCATAAAGCAAAACGGCTGAAAGAAAACAACCTCCTCTCAAACCGCCGTACGCAACGGATTTATACCCAAACATCCGGGATCAAGATTTCCATATCAATATACGAATGCCCGTCCCCTAATAGTCGTCCCCTAATAGTCCCTATTGCGACTGGTTCGTTTGATTCATCAAGCTCCACGGTTTTTAAACTCATCCCTCCCAAATGGGAAAACCTCATATCGAATCTTTTTTGAGCCATCGGGGCGCCGAAGAAAAGGTGTCGGCTTCTACTCAGAGGCAGGCCCTGAATGCGATCCTCGTCTTCGGCAAAAAAATTTTGCTAACACAAAAAATGACTATTGAAAAGAAAAATATATCGTACGCATTCACGGGGTTGAGTGACGATTCCAACTCCTTGAAATCGCAAAGAATTTTACCAATTCGCAAGTAACTGAAATAATTGCAGAAAAATCTAGATTTTTTACTATGCTACACCATCAGGCATGGCTATCAAGCGTCCATTTAGCGAATCTGATTGGTTGGCCACACCCGAGCCGGTACGCCGGTATGTGGAGATGCTGGAGCGGCGCGTCGAGCAACTGGAGGCCACGGCGGGCATCTCGGGGACGGGCATCTCGGGGACGGCATCTCGGGGACGGCATCTCGGGGACGGCATCTCGGGGACGGCATCTCGGGGACGGGCATTGATATATTGACATGAATCATTCCGGAACCATGAGGCCCATGTCTTTTATCATCTTTTCAACCTGATTGACCCGTTGGTTGACCGTTTGTTTTGAAATGCAATGCGCTCCACGAAAATTTTGCGGCGCTCGATTCCGCGAAAATATGTGGCGCAAGGGTTCCGCGGCGTCAATTCCGGATTTTCGTGTCCTTTGTTTGCTTTGCGGTAAATCAATTCCAAAGTCAGATCCTCTGACCGGTTTGCTGCGGGCCTGTGCCTTTTTCCGGCGTCTCGTCCTTCATAACGCTTCGAAACATTTCGATGATTTCATTGATCCCCGAATTAACCTTCTTTTCCGCCGTTTTCCAGATATGTGCGAAAAAATTTTGAACCGCATCGACCAGGCGGTCCCATTGCGACTTTAACTCCTTGTCTTCGGTGCCTTCCGGTTCCTTTTCCGTTTCTCCGGAAAAGGCTTTGAGGCTTTTTCCAAAATCATGCATTTGGGTTTTCAGCTTTTCCGTTATCTGTTCCATGAGAGCCGAGGTTCTGGTGACGCCCTGAATGACGCTTCCCGGCCTGATGGCCGTTCCGCCGGATCCGACGCGAATCATTTCAACGGCTTTTTTGGCCGGCCGGCCGGAATCGGCAACGATAAAAAAGCGGGAATTCTCGGTGACGGCGGACTCAAATTCTTTTTCAATCCGCACGGAAACCAGAAAAAAGCCCTCCTCTGTATAGTAAACCCCTGTCACCGCACCTATCGGATTCTTGTCGAAAATCACCCGACTTTCCTTATCCAGCCCGTCAACGGCATCGAAACGGATCTTGAATTCCAGGCCGAAGGAGCATCCGGCCAAAAGCGCCCCGCAGAGCATGATCCACATCAACCTTTTCATGTTTCCCTCCCGATTCGGGTTGAAAGGTTTAACAGGCTTTACGGCTGAATTGTCAGCCTTCCGTCGGGTTTTTCCGGATTCAGAACGCCGGTCTGCCCGATGGCTTCGGCCAGGATGGAATAAATCGTCGAATACATGCCTCTGAAATTTTCCCCCGATTCCTTGAACCAGAAATACCCGTCGCCCTCCCGGTTGATCAGAAAATCGTTGGAGAGCACCGTGTAGGTCTGATCCGGATTCAACTCACGCCACTCGCCACGAACATCCTGAACTTGAACCCCGGAAACCCGGTTTCCCGCTCGAATCACCTGCCACTGGCCCCGGTCGTTCCGGCCGATCTGCTGCGCGGGCTGATTCAGATCGATCCGGTAGCGAAGCCCCGAAGCGTGCAGCAGGCCGCCTTCGCCGAAGCTGGCCGCGCTTCTTTCCAGGATCGGCGGAATGTCCCGGCCTTTCAGGCTGACCAAATAAACAACGTTTGAAAACTCGTCGATTTCCTGAAGCATCTGATCGGTCACCGGCCCCGGCGGATAGATTCTTTTGCCCCGGAACGCGCCGGCATTGTTGAACACGATGTCGGCCCTGAATTTGTTTTTCAGAAGGTCGTTGATCATGTTGACGACCGGCGATTCTCCTTTTCTGAGCGCATCGGAGGTCAGGTCCCACTCGATGCCGGTGCGTCCCAGAACAATCGCCGGGGGCAGGGCGCTGCGGTACTGATTCAGAATTCCCAGCACCTCTGAATCCTCGGGTACGGACCCGCCCACCGGAATCAATTCGTAGCGGCTCCGCCCGGGTTCGATGCCGCCCTGGCGGTTGACTGCCAGGTCCAGACGCACCATTCGAATGCCGCCCTCGCCGGTGTGAACGATCATCGTATTGCCAACGCGCAGCGGAGCGGAAAGCAGATCATGGGAATGCCCGCCGATGATCAGGTCGATTCCAGACACCCTTTCGGCAAGGGCCTGATCCTTGTCCAGCCCGATATGGTTGACGGCGATGATCAGCTTTGCACCGGCCTGCCTGAGATCCTCCACCGCCTTTTGGGCCGATGAGATGTTGCCGGCTTTAAGCCGCACGGGCGCTCCGCTGGTCACCAGGGGAAAGTCCTCGGTCATCAGGGAGAAGAACCCGACCGCAATTCCGTTCACATTCCGAATGATCCAAGGCCGGCAGAGCCCCTTCAGAGGTGTTTGGCAAAGGTTCAGGTCTGTGCACAGGGTTTCAAAACCCGCTGTTTTCAGCGCATCGGCCAGGACTTGAGGCCCCTTGTCGAATTCATGGTTGCCCATGGCGTACAGATCATATCCGGCGGCGGTCATCAGCCGGAAAATCGCCCTGCCTCGAAAAACATGAAAATACCGGCCCATCAGGCTGTCGCCGGTGGAGATCGCGAAAACCGAATGTTCGCTCTTGGCGCGGACCTCTTTTATGATGGAAGCCATCCGGGCAATGCCTCCTTCGGAGTTGCCTGATTCGGAATCGGAAGGTTCCATCAGACCGTGAACATCCCCCGTGGCCAGCAGGGTGATGCTGCGAGCATCCTGCCCTGAACCCGGAGGCGCCGTGGCGCACCCCGTCAGAACGATCAGAACGATCAATACAAGGCTTTGGAAAATCCTGGAAAGCCGCAATGCCCGCATTCGAAAATCCTTCAGAATGGTTTCGATCTCAAAAAACCAGAAAACCCACGATGGCGCCCGTCATAAAGGTGGCCAGAGTTCCTGCGACAATGGATTTAAGCCCCAGAGACACGATCTCGGAGCGCCTTTCCGGCGCCATTGCGCCCAGTCCGCCGATCATGATTCCCAGACTTCCGAAATTGGCAAATCCGCACATGGCATAGGTCATGATCAGACGGGACCGGGAGGACAGGGCTTCGGGGGAAAGTCCGGCCATTTGAAGATAGGCCAGAAATTCATTGAGAATGGTCTTGGTGCCCATCAGACTGCCGGCCTCGAAGCATTCATTCCACGGAATCCCGACCAGCCAGGCGACCGGCGCCATGATCCAGCCCAGCATTCGCTGCAGCGTCAGGGGCTCGTTCAGAAAGGCGGGAAGCCGGGAGAGCCCCTGGTTGATCAGACCGACCAGAGCCACCAGAACCACCAGCATGGCAATGACGTTGATCAGAAGCTTGACGCCTTCGATGGTTCCATTGGTGACGGCTTCCATGGAGCTTCGAGCGGGGGTCGGCGCTGAAACCTCGGCCGCCGTCAGATCGCCGGACACATTGGGAACCATGATCCGGGCTATTCCGATGGCAGCCGGCGCGCTGATGATCGATGCGACCAGAAGGTGTCCGAGAGCGTCCGGAACGGCCTCCTTGAGAATGCTGGCATAAAGCACCATGACGGTGCCGGCGATGGTGGCCATGCCGCAGGTCATGAGCGAAAAAAGCTCAGCGCGGCGCAGTTCTCCAAGATAGGGACGAATGAGCAGGGGCGATTCCACCATGCCCACAAATACATTGGCGGCCGCGGCCAGGCCTTCGGCACCGCCGATGCCCAGGGATCGTTTCAGAAGCCAGGAAAAAGCCCGCACGATTGCCGGAAGAATCCGCCAGTAAAACAGAAGGGCCGAAAGGGCGCTGACCACCAGAATCAGGGGAAGTCCCCGAAAGGCCAGGATATAGGCGGCGCCGGCATGCTCGGCGGCAAACGGCGGCGTGGCCCCGCCCAAATAGCCGAAGACAAAGGAGGTGCCCTCCATCGTGGCTTTTTCGAGGGAAAAAACCAGGCCGTTGAGCACCGCAAATATCTGCCTGGAACCGGGGAATTTGAGCAGAACCAGGGCCAGGACGAGTTGAAGGGCCAGGGCGGCCATGACCGTCTTCCAGGCGATCGCTTTGCGGTTTTCGGAAAAAAACCAAGCCATTGCGATCAGGCCCGCCAGGCCCAGGATTCCATGTCCCATTGCTGAAATCATTTTTTTTCCTTGCTTCCTTCCAGAATGCCGCGCATGCGATCCCGTTCGGCAGTCAGTCTTCGAAGCCGGTCTTTGAGCTTTTCAAGCTGTTCGGGACGGGCGGTTTCGATCTGTTCCTGGACTTTTTCGACTTCCTTAATCAGCCGGTACAGATCTTTTGCAATCAGACGAATCGGCATAACCATTCACTCCGGAAAGGGTTCAAGTTCATTTCGATGCGCTCGGCATCGATGCGGATCAATAATCGGCGATTCGGGGTGGATTCTGTTCGAATGTTTTTCCGGAATCATCCTGAGCGTTTGTTGTCTTTTGGCCGGTGATAGGCGAGCGCCTGGGCGACGGCCACCCGGTTTTGCCTTGAATCCTGAACTACGACCTCCCAGAGACTCAGGCTGCGCTTCATATCCAGCGGCCGCGCTTCAGCAACGATCGTGTCTCCGGGAAGCGCCGCAGCCAGAAAATTGATTTTCAGCTCCACGGTCAGCGTTTGAAATTGAGTTGTGTTGGAAGCCACGGCCACGGCCTGATCCACCAGACAGGAAATCGCCATGCCGTGGGCCCGGTCCACTGCGTTGAGATATTCCGGTCTGATTTCCAGGGACAGGCGGCTGTAAGCCAGGTCGATTGCCTCAAGTTTGATGCCCAGAAAAACGGCCATGGGATCTTCGGCCACCACCTTGCGGGCGTATTCAATATTGGCGTCGTGCGGTTGCGTCATTTGTTTTCTTCACCTGTTGGCAGAAACTTTTCCTGATTTTCTTTCCAGCTGCGAAAAACTCGCTGGCGATTCCCATGTCAAACAGGGCGAAACCGCGGGCAGCCGCTCCCTGTATGATTCGGCGGTTCGAAGAAAAGCGACTCGCTTCATGAACAAAACTCGAAATTCGGAAATGTTTTCACATCCTGACCCTAAATATGGTAGATGATCAACGGTCGTTTTTTATACTATCATTGATTTTGAAAGTCAAAACCCACACTTGTCGAGAAAGTTGAAACATCGGCAAACTTCCGGAGAATCGGGTTTTCCGGAAAAAGTGAAAAGGCGGGCGCCATGAATTTAAAAAATCATTTCATTCATAAACTTTCCGGCATGTATTGCTTTGCCGATACTTTGGAGCTGTGCGACCGGCTGCTACAGGCCGGCGCCAGGATCATTCAGCTTCGGGAGAAAAAACTGGATGATCAGCGGTTCTTCGAACTGGGCCGGGCCATGCTCGATCGGGTCAGACGTTTCGAGGGCGCGGTGCTGATCGTCAACGACCGGGTCGATGTCGCCCTGGGGCTGGAAGCCCACGGCATTCACATCGGCCAGGAAGACGAGCACTACCGCCGCGTGATTCAAAAGGCGCCGCCGAACATGATCGTCGGCGTTTCCGTGGACAACGCAGAGCAGGCCAGAATTGCCGAAAGCGCCGGAGCGGATTATCTGGGCGCCGGCGCGGTTTTTTCCACGGCGACCAAGGCCGACGCTCCGGTGATCGGAATAGACGGTCTGCAAAACATCATGAATTCAGTCAAGATTCCGGTGGCCGCCATCGGCGGAATCACCCTGAAGAATTTGCCTCAAGTCATTGAAACCGGCGTCCGGTATTATGCGGTGATATCCGATCTCAATTCGGCGCCGGACATTTCCCTGCGTTACCGGGAATTTTTAGAGGTGATCGGCCGGGTTTCTCGACAGGCCCCGAACGAGAAACGGAGGCAACCGGCCGCCGGGCGTCTGTACAAATAATTTTCTTGATTATCCGGGCGGTTTGTCATACAAAATTTGAACTTAAGCGCATCAGCAGACATTCAGGGGTGCCGGTAGGCTGAGATCATACCCTTTGAACCTGATCTGGGTAATGCCAGCGAAGGGAAGATTTTAAATCTTGTCAGAAGGCATATCCGGAAAAAGGATATGCCTTTTTTAACTTGAGGGGGTCTTTGCCCTGCTGAATGCGTATCGTCCGGGCAAGAAAGCGGCCTGGCTGAAATCATGAATGGAGGTAGGATTCAGATGACGCAACTGGATATGGCCCGCAAGGGTCAAATTACCGAGGAAATGGAAATATGCGCCCGCAACGAAGGGGTGACGCCGGAATCGATCCGCAAAGGCGTGGAGGATGGCTCGCTGGTGGTTGTGCGCAACAAGGTGCACGGCAGCATTCAGCCCCTTGCCATCGGAAAAGGGGTTCGAACCAAAGTCAACGCCAACATCGGCACCTCGATGGACCATGTGGATCTTGAACTGGAACTGGCCAAGGTCAAAATCTCGGAAAAAGCCGGCGCCGACACCATCATGGACCTTTCCACGGGCGGCGATCTGAGGGACATTCGAAAAAAAATCATGAAAGCCTCCAACCTGGTGGTTGGAACGGTTCCCATATACCAGGCCGCGGCCAGAATGCTCTCCGAGAAAAAAGCCATCGTGGAAATGACCGGCGACGACATGTTCGAGGTGATAGAGGAAAACGGCGCCGACGGAGTGGACTTCATCACGGTTCATTGCGGGGTGACCCGGCGCAGCGTGGCATGCATCGAGGAAGAGGGTCGTGAGCTGGGCATCGTCAGCCGCGGCGGATCCATATTGTCCAAATGGATGACCTTCAACAACCGGGAAAATCCGCTGTACGAATACTACGACCGGCTCATTGAGATCGCTCACCGGTACGATATGGTGCTGAGCCTGGGGGACGGGCTGAGGCCGGGTTGTCTTGCCGACGCCACGGACGCCGGCCAGGTTCAGGAGCTGATCCTGCTCGGGGAGCTGACCCGAAAGGCTCGTGCCAAAGGCGTTCAGGTGATGATCGAAGGCCCGGGACATGTGCCCATCGGAGAGATCGTCGCCAACGTAAAGCTTCAAAAAAGCCTGTGCGACAATGCGCCTTTCTATGTGCTCGGTCCCCTACCCACGGACATCGCGCCCGGTTATGACCATATCACGGCGGCCATCGGCGGCGCCATCGCCGGCGCGGCCGGCGTGGACTACCTCTGCTATGTAACGCCTTCCGAGCATCTTCGCCTGCCGATTCTGGAAGACGTGAAAGAAGGCATCATCGCTTCAAAGATCGCCGCCCATATCGCCGACATAGCAAAGGGCGTTCCAGGGGCTTTTGAAAAGGATCTTCAAATGGCCCGTTTCCGGAAAAATTTCGACTGGCAGGGTCAGATCAATCTCTCCATTGACCCGGAGAGAACCGAATCCTGGCTGGAACGCAGTGAAAGCGCCAAGGAAGAAGGCTGCACCATGTGCGGGGAATTCTGCGCCATCAAGCTCGGCAAAAAGCCGGCTCATTAACCCCTGTTCAAACCGGCGTCGAAAGGCGCGCCCCTTCGAGGGAATCACAGCGGTCTCTGCCGGCGCCGGTTTTTTTCTCATCGGTTTTCAAGCGAAAACCATCCAGTTTCTCCCCGCCGATTTGAGCCGGCGCATTCCGAAACGGATATCCCCCGCCCAAAAGACCCGGTATCCGCATTTTTTATTCGCTTCGAAGCGCCCGGGCCAGTTCTTCCGGAGGAAGCATGACGATGACCTCGTCATGACCCTTCTCAAAGTAGTTCACATCGCTGGTTCCCCAGGGAGGCAGCGCTATTCTGGGAATGATGCGGGCCTGTATCCAGAGCTCATTCTCCTCTTTCAGGCTGATAAGAAGGCTCATGTTCAGGCCGTTCACGTTGAATTTTTTCAGACCGCGAATAACCCGCGCCAGACCTGCGGCAAAGCTGCTCAAAACGGCGTCGGACAAATCTTTCAGGCCGGTTTTTCCAGTAAAAACCGCCACAATTTCTCCGATCATGCCCTTGGGGCAGAAAGCCGAAAGGAACTCGACCTCGTCCTGATGAAACAGGTAACGCTCGCCCTCGGACTTTTCGAACGCCACCAGTTCCGCCCAGCAGTTGCGGTTTTGAGACCTGCGGTATTCCGCGGAGGCTTCAATCAGCCGGTTCTGAAAGTGAGTGGGCCTTGGCGAAACCACTGCCTGCAGGTGGGGATGAATCAGACCGCCGCCGGCCACAGGCATATAATTCCAGTTGATGGAGGCGTGGGATACCTGATCGTCCTGGCGATGCACCCGGTCGATAAAAATCGTACTCGCCTTCAGGGCGTTGAACAGAATTTCGGAACCGAAATCTTCCAAGGGTATGAAATGGCTTTTTGAAAAAATCGTTACCCCGCAGTATTTGCTGTATGGAAACGCATTGGGAAGCACGGTGGCTTCTCCGAAACGGATTCTGCCCTCGGGTATCAAGGATTCACAGAATTTCGGCGTCGATTTTTCAATGTGATCCGGGCAAAAAGGGCAACTGGTCCTTGACTTCTCAATCATGCCGGCATTGCGGAATCCTTCCAGCCCGCGAAGCCGGAACCTTATGACCCTGCTGACCCGGTTGATCAGCCGATCCCTCCGTATTTCAACCGGAATGCATATTTCGGTAAAATTATTCGAAAAATCCAGCATACTCGATTCAACGATCCGTTTTTCAAAAAAATCTTTCATCATGGCGCTCCTGTAATCTCTTGGAATCATTATTGCCGATACATTCTGGGCACCCGGCAGCCGACCGCCGAAACGACCTCGTAGGAAATCGTATGATAAAGGGCCGCCACCTCATCCGCACCCATCAGACTTTCGCCCTGGCGCCCGAAAACCACCGCTTCGTCTTCCAGCGCGACATGCGGAACATGGCCCACGTCGAGCATGATCTGATCCATGCAGATGCGTCCGACGACAGGCGCTCTGCATCCGCGGACCAGCATGGATCCCGAGTTGGACAGCAGACGGTTCACCCCGTCGGCATACCCTGAGGCTACCGTGGCAATGGTGGTGGGTTTTCTTGTTTCATAGGTCATGCCGTAACTGACCTTGAAGCCGGCGGGCACCTGTTTTAAATGAATGATCCGTGTTTTCAGGGTCATGGCGGGCTTCAGCGACAAAACCCCGCGCTGCACCTCATCGGAAGGATAATACCCGTAGATGCCGATTCCGGGACGCACCAGGTCCAGGTGAGTTTCCGGCAATTCGATGATCGCCGCCGTATTGGCGGCATGCCGCAAGGGAATTTCAACTCCTTGAATTTCCAGCGTGTCCAGAAACGCCATGAAGGAATCAAACTGCCGCCTGGAAAAGGTTTTATCCGCCGAATCGGCGGCGGCAAAATGGGTAAAGACTCCTTCCAGTTCAAGACCGGGCATTCGGATGATGGAGACGGCTTCGGCCGTTGCCGCATCGAGTTTCCGCGATGCATCCTGCATTGTGAGAGAAGGCAGTAGAAGCCCAAGACGTCCCATGCCCGTATCGACTTTCAGGTGCATCCGAATCTTTTTTCCGGCCCGGCTCGCCGCCCAGGACATGACCCGGGCCATCGCAACCGAATACACCGTCGTTGAGACATCAAATTCCCACAGGTCCTGTAAACAATCGGACGGTACATAGCCCAGAACGACAATCGGCACCCGAATTCCCGCCTGCCTGAGTTCCACGGCCTCGGCGATGCGGGCGACGCCGAGCATTTCGGCGCCGTTTTCAACGGCCGTTCTGGAAACCGGAACTGCTCCATGGCCGTAAGCATTCGCCTTGACAATGGCCATAAGGCGGGCGCCCGGGTGCGTGACCCGCCGGATCTCTCTCATGTTATGCGCGATAGCGCCCAGATCGACTTCCGCCCAGATGCACTGAAAATTCAAACGCCTGTCTCCCCGATTTCAGAATCCGCCGCTTAAAGAAGGCTTTCGACTTCCATCCATTTCATGCCAAATGCCTGACCCACTCCCGGCCAGACGATATGGCCGTTGATGACATTGGCGCCGCAACGGATTTCCGGATTTTCCGCAAATGCTTTTTTCCAACCCCTGTTGGCGATTTCAAGAGCATAGCGCAGCGTGGCATTGGTCAGGGCAATCGTCGATGTTTTGGGAACCGCCCCCGGCATGTTGGCCACGCAGTAATGAATGATTTTATCTATTTCAAAGACTGGGTCGTTGTGAGTGGTGGGCCGGGAAGTTTCACAGCACCCTCCCTGGTCCACGGATACATCAACAATGACCGTCCCCGGCTTCATGATCCTGAGCATTCTGCGGGAAATGAGTCTCGGGGCTTTGGCGCCGGGAATCAGCACCGCTCCGACAACCAGGTCGGCCTGACGCACCATGCGCTCGATGTTTTCGGAATCCGCCATCAGCATAACACAATTGCTCGGCAGAATGTCGCAAAGGTACCGAAGTCTTTCCAGATTGATGTCCAGAACGTACACCCTGGCGCCAAAGCCGGCCGCGATCTTCGCCGCCTGGGTGCCGACGGCGCCGCCGCCCAGAATCACCACCTGTCCGGGTTCGACTCCCGGAGCTCCTCCCAGCAGCATTCCCGGTCCGCCGCCGGGCTTTTCCAGATATCTGGCGCCCTGCTGAATGGCCAGACGGCCGGCGACCTCGCTCATGGGCGCCAGCAGGGGCAAGGAACCATCCGCTTTTTGAACGGTCTCGTAAGCAACGGCGATGCAGCGGCTTTTCATGAGCACCTGGGTCAGATTTCGATCCGCTGCCAGATGCAGAAACGTAAAAATAATCTGGCCTTCACGGATCAGTTCGTATTCGGAGGCGAGGGGCTCTTTTACATGCATGATCAGATCGGCAATTTCATATATTTTGTCCGGCGTTGCGACAATCTGCGCCCCTGCTTTTTCATAGGCCGCATCATCAAAGCCGCTGCCTGCGCCTGCACCGGTTTCGACGTATGCCTGATGCCCGTTTTCTTTCATGGCGCGAACTCCGGCCGGAGTCATGGCCACGCGATATTCTTCCCGCTTGATTTCCTTAAGCACTCCGATTTTCATAACCGACTCCCTTGAAGGCAAGAAATAAAAAAGACCGTCTCTGTACGAGTCGTCACTGCAGCCATGCTTATCAGCGATCGCCGGGCTAGGGTTTTTCCGTTAACTCTTTTTCCATATTGCTGAATCTGTTTTTTTGAATATCTTCAACGGAACGGGCCTTGTTGATGGGGGTGCGAATCTTTTCCACAGCTTCCTTTGCGACCTGGTCGGTCATTTCTTCTATAGCCCCCTTTTTTTCCGGCGCAGCTTCCTTATGATCGGAACAGGAAACGAAAACGCCTGAAAAAAGCAGAAACGCACACAGGCAAGATAAGATTTTTCTCATACAATCATCCCATTAAATGTATAAATTTTCACAAGTGTCCGGTTAACTATCGAATAATTTCAATTGGATACATCCACTAGTAATTCTTGGTTTGTAGAAGTCTGGCGCCAAGGCTTGTGAAATCAGGATTTTCTCAAATAATGTAACGCTAAAGACTTGCAAAATTGTGTAGAGAGTCAAATCGATTCGAAGATGTTTTTTAATGATCGCCACAAGAACGTATACCGAAACCGCGATCCAGATTTGAGTCTTAACGGCATTTTCAGATAGGCCGTAAAACGCTTTGATACGAAGGTGCTGTTTGATCCATTTGAAGAACAGCTCCACTTGCCATCGGCATTTATAAAGTTGAGCGATGGAAAAGGCAGGTAAAGAGAATTGATTGGTTAAAAAGGCCAGCTTTTTCCCGGAGTCAGGATCGTGGAATTTCACCAGTCGCAGGTTTTGCGGATAATCCTTTTTCGACTTCGGGCTGACCAACGTCACGGTCTGGTCAAAGTACAGACCTGTTGTTTTGTCAACTGGTCGTGAATACAGCCGATGCAAAACGGCGTTGGTCTTTTTTCGGATAATAAAAAAAGCGCCGCTTTGATGAATGTTATAAAGCCGGTGGAAATCCAGGTACCCGCGATCCATTACATAGGTTGCTCCGGGTTCCGGGATGAGGATGTCCAGGATGTTTACATCGTGAACTTTGCCATCGGTGATTTCGATGAAAGTGGGGATATTGCCGCGCAAATCCAAGAGCGTATGAAGTTTTACAGCGGCCTTGGCGCTGCGGAAGTTGGCCCATGGAAACAGAGAAAGACATAAATCGATTGTGGAAGCATCGAGGGCGTAGACGGTCTGGTCAAGTTCAACGCCAAAATCGTCTTGTTTGTAAAGAGTTCGAGCCTGTTGGATAAGAATGTGGGCGAAGTCGCGGTAAATATGCCAATCTCTGTTTTCATTCGCATCGGCCAGAGTTGTTCTGGAGACATGACCCCTTATGCCCATATGGTAGAGCTTGGAAGCAAAAGCACGCAAACAGCATTCAATATCGCGAAGGCTTTCCCGGTACGTCAGTTGCGCAAAGGCCATGCATAGATACTGATCCAAGCATGTAAAAGAACGGACACGTTGATTGCCTTTGTAGCGGTCGACGCATTGGCGGAATTGTTTGTGTGGTAGATAATGCATGATCTGAGAAAAAACGGTTTGGCCTTGATTCATTTGAAACCCTCCTTTGGTCGTCGAGTGCCGAGAAGGAGGGTATCAACCAAATCGGACCAAATTCAAATCGTTTCCTTTGAAATTTAGCTATATTTTAAATAATTATAGCATGTTAATATCGATTCAAAAAACGTTAACCGGACAGCAGTGATAAATTTTATGTAACCGGACGCAAAACGTCAAGGATTGTCAGACCCTAAAACAATCAGAAAGGTTTCCGGCAGCAGGGCCATTTTCATCTTGCCGGACCGGTATTTTTTCCGTATTGCCTCGAGCTTCTTGCCCTTTCGTTCCGATGTACGCTATTCAGCGCTGTGTTTCAAGCAAAATCAGCGTGTTAAAACACCTTGCCGGAATTATGGAAACACGCTCTGTGGACATGAAAATTTTGAGAAGCACAAAAAGGGTTCAATAAAATTGTTGGCATTTTTGTTACAATAATGCATTAGTGTAACAAAAATGAAAATACTACAAACCGGGAATAGAAATCAGATCACATGAAATCCCTTGAAGACATCACCCTGCTTTACGAAATCAGTCAGGCCCTGAACGAGCATCTGGATCTGAAAAAGGCCCTGTACAAGGTGCTGGAAATTTTGTCCAGTTCCTTGGACATGGTGCGGGGCACGATCACGATCCTGCATCCTCTGAGAGACGAGATTCACATTGCCGTGGCCCACGGACTGTCCAAGAGCACCATGGAAAGCGTCACCTACAAACTGGGCGAAGGAATTACCGGCCGGGTCATTGAAACCGGCAAGGCGGTGACCATTCCCAAGATCAGCGAGGACCCCTCGTTTCTCAACCGCACCGCCGCCCGCAAGGATGTTCAGACACGGGAACTTTCCTATATCTGTGTCCCGATTCAAAAGGGAGATCGAGTGATCGGCGCCCTGAGCGCGGACCGGCATTATGATCCCTCGTATTCCCTGAAAGACGGCGAAAAACTGCTTTCCGTCATCGCCACCATGGTGGCGCGCCATGCTATCAACCTCGAGACCATCCGCCTCGAACAGGAAAAGCTGCGGGAAGAAAACCGGCATCTGAAAAAAGAGCTGGAAAACAAATACCAGATTACCCATATCATCGGCAACAGCAACAAGATGCGCGAAGTCTTTCAGATGATCTCCCATGTGTGCAAAAGTAACGCGACGGTTCTGATCCGCGGCGAGAGCGGAACGGGAAAGGAACTGGTGGCCAATTCCATTCATTACAACAGCTACCGGTCCAAATTTCCGTTCGTAAAGGTCAACTGCGCCGCAATCCCCGAAAATCTCATCGAGAGCGAACTGTTCGGCCATGAAAAGGGCGCGTTTTCCGGCGCCGTTCGACAGAGGCTGGGAAAATTCGAGCTGGCCAACAAGGGGACCATCTTTCTGGACGAGATCGGCTCCATCGGACCCGATGTTCAGGTCAAGCTGCTGCGCGTGCTTCAGGAAAAGGAGTTCGACAGGGTCGGCGGCCACAAGACCATCAAGACCGATGTGCGCGTCATTGCAGCGACTAACAAGAACCTGGAGCAGGCCCTGGAGGAGGAAACCTTCCGCGGAGACCTGTACTACCGGATCAATGTGTTTCCGATTTACCTGCCGCCGCTGCGGGAACGAAAAACCGACGTGCTGCTGCTGGCCGATCACTTCCTGGAAAAATACGCCCGGGAAAATCAGAAAGATATTCGACGGTTTTCAACGCCGGTGATCGACATGCTGATGTCCTACCACTGGCCGGGAAACGTCCGGGAGCTTGAGAACTGCATTGAACGCGCGGTTTTGCTGTGCGAGGAAAACGTCATTCACAGCTATCACCTTCCGCCCACGCTTCAGACCGGCGAGGAAACCGGCACCCTGCCGTCCCGGTCCCTGGATGAGGCCGTCGCCAAGGTGGAAAGAGAAATGATCATCGATTCCTTGAAAAACACACGGGGCAATATTTCCCTGGCGGCCAAGATGCTGAAAACCACGGTGCGGAAATTCTCTTACAAGGCAAACGCATACAGAATCGACTACCGTAACTACCGATAAAAAAGGCCGCCTCGGATTCAATTTCCGAAGCGGCCCTCGCTTGCCTGGCGAAACCGTTAGATATCGAAGTAGAGGAAGAATTCGTGGGGATGGGGTCTGAGTTTGACCGGATCGACCTCGTTTGCCGTTTTGTATTCGATCCACTTGTCGATGACGTCCCGGGTGAACACATCTCCCTTGAGCAGAAATTCATGATCCGCCGCGAGCGCTTTCAGGGCCTCCTCCAGGGAGCCCGGCGCCGTCGGAATTTTGCTCAGCTCCTCGGGCGGCAGGTTGTAGATGTTCTTGTCCAGAGGCTCGCCCGGATCGATCCGGTTCTCGATTCCGTCGATCACCGCCATGAGTATGGCCGAAAACGCCAGATACCCGTTGCAGGACGGATCCGGCGTACGGAACTCGAGGCGCTTGGCCTTGGGCGAGGATGAATACATCGGAATCCGGATCGAAGCGCTGCGGTTCCGGCTCGAATAGGCCAGGTTCACCGGCGCCTCGTAGCCCGGCACCAGACGCTTGTAAGAGTTGGTCGTCGGATTGGTGAACGCGCACAGGGCCGGACAGTGCTTCAGAATGCCCCCGATGGCGTAAAGCGCCTCCTGGGATACCCCCGCATACTTGTCGCCGGCAAACATCGGCTTGCCCTCTTTCCAGATGCTGACATGCACGTGCATGCCCGTGCCGTTGTCTCCGTAAAGCGGCTTGGGCATGAAGGTCACCGTCCGGTTGTGGCGGTAGGCCACGTTCTTGAGAACGTATTTAAACCACATCAGCTGATCGCCCATCTGAACCAGGGGCTTGAACCGCATGTCGATTTCCGCCTGGCCGGCCGTCGCCACCTCGTGGTGCTGGCATTCCACGTCGATGCCCAGACCTTCCAGCGTCAGCAGCATCTCGGTGCGAAGATCCTGAAACTTGTCCGTGGGAGGAACCGGGAAATAACCTTCCTTGTGGCGGGGCTTGTACCCCAGGTTCGGACCTTCTTCCCGTCCCGAGTTCCAGATGCCTGAAATCGAATCGATGGCGTAGAAGCTCTCGTTGACCCCGGATTTGAACCGAATGTCGTCGAAGATGAAGAATTCCGCCTCAGGTCCGAAATAGGCCGTATCCCCGATTCCGGTGCTTTTCAGGTAGGCCTCGGCCTTGCGGCCGATGTACCGCGGGTCACGGCTGTAAGGTTCCCGGGTGGTGGGGTCCACCACGTCGCCGATCAGCACCAGGGTCGGCACCTCGAAAAACGGGTCGATCCTGGCCGTGGACGGGTCCGGAATCACCAGCATGTCGCTGGCGTGAATCGGCTGCCACCCGCGAATGCTCGATCCGTCAAATCCAAAACCATCCTCAAACGCCGACACCTCCAGCTCGCAAAGCGGCACGGTAAAATGCTGCCATACCCCCGGAAAATCCAGAAACCGAATGTCCACCACCCTGGCCCCTTTGGCCCGGGCCATCTCCAATACCTTCTCAGGCGTCATAAATTACTTCCTCCTCGCAATTTTGCATAATTATCAGAGCCGGCCAGATCAAATCGCGTCCTTGCCGGTTTCACCGGTACGGACTCGAATAGCCTCTTCAACCGGAAGAATGAAAATCTTGCCGTCGCCCAGTTTGCCGGTATTCGCCGCTTTTCGAATCGTTTCGACCACCAGATCCGCCATGGCGGCTTCCAGGACAATCTCGATCTTTAATTTCGGCACGAAGTCCACTATATATTCGGCGCCCCGATAGATTTCCTTGTGGCCCTTTTGTCGGCCATACCCTTTGACCTCGGAGATCGTCATTCCCTGTATCCCGATTTCGTTCAAAGCTTCTTTGACCTCGTCAAGCTTAAAGGGCTTGATGACTGCTTCGATCTTTTTCATGATCTTCCTCCTTGTTGAAGGCCTGTTTCAGAAACGGACCCAGTCGAATTATAACAGACCCATGCAAATCTTCTACTCATTTTTCTAAAAGGGCTGATCTTTTTCCGAGGCATGAAACGCCTCGGGCTTTTCAACAGTCAGCGCCTCAAGGATAGCGCTTTTGATTTTCTGGACCTGTGCCGGGTCTTCAATTTTCTGGCCGTCAAAATCCCGGACGTAAAACACGTCGACTACCTGGTCCACCATGGTCGAGATCTTGGCAACCCACACATCCAGGCCGCATTGAAACAGGGCGTGGGTCACGCCATACAAAAGCCCTGTAAAATCATGGGTAAAAACCTCGACGATGGTAAAAAAATTTGAACTCCCGTTATCCACCACAACCAGGTCGGGGCGAATGCCGGCGGGAGGTTTTATGTGCCTGGCTTCCCTGAGCTTGCGTTGAAGCGCGGAGGAAAGATCCAGCTGTCCGGACAGGGCGGCTTTCAGGGATTTTTCGGCCTGGTTCCATTTCTCGTGCTCGAACAGCGGATCCAGGGGCGCTTTGACCTTGAAGATGTCCAGGGCGATGTTGTTCCGCCAAGTGTACACCTGAGCTTCCAGAATGTCGAAGTTGTGGAGCGTGAATATTCCGGCAATCTTTGAAAAAAGACCCGGACGGTCCTTGGCGCAAACCGTTACGGTCCGGGTGCCGGAACCGTTGATCGGGGCGATTTTCCAGACGACCTCCTCGTTGCCGAGCGTTTGAAACAGGCGGATGTGGTCGCAGATCTCCTCGGCCGAGCTGTACAACAGATACCGGGGAGACATGATTTCGATGAGTTTGCCCGGCGCCTCCTTTTCCGAAGCCGGCCAGGCGGAAACGACCCGGGCTTTTTTTTGCTCCACGCGAGCAATGGCTTCGCTGCTGGCAAACTCGCCTTTTTCCATAATGCCGAGGGTTTTTAGAAAAAGATCTCTCAGCAGCGTCTCGGTCCACTCGTTCCAGGCCTTGGGGCCGGTTGACATGGAATCGGCGACGGTCAGAAGGTAAAGCATTTTCAGCCGATCCGCGGTTTTGATGCGGCGGGCGCAGACGATGGCGGTTTCTTCATCATTGGTGTCCCGGCGGGTCGCCGTTTTTGCGAGCAGCAGATGCTCAGCCACCAGAAATGCAACGGTCCCGACTTCCTCCGGTGAATACCCGCGCCGGCTGAAAAAATTTCGAACCAGCTGCTCACCGACCGTGCTGTGGTTGCCTTCAGCCTCGCCTTTTCCGATATCGTGAAGCAGTGCGGCCCAGTAAAGCAGGGTTGGTTCGGAAAGATCCTTTATGATTTTATGGTAAAACGGATCGGTTTCCGGCAGCCACCGAAAGTTTTTCAGGGTTTGAACCGTTCTCAGGGAATGCTTGTCGACCGGATAAAGATGATAGGTATCGTATTGAATGCGGTGGACGATGCCGTCGAATTCAGGAATGAATTTCTGCAGAAACCCGGTTGTCAGCATTTCATTGAGCACGCTGAAACCCGGGGTCTGGGCCGAAAGAATCCCTTCAAAGGCCGCCATCGCGGAACGACTGGCAATAAAGGATTCATCCGTCAGATTCAGAACCTTGCGAAGGGTCCGGCGGGCATGTGAGCTGAGCGGAACCTGCAGCCTGGCGCTCTCTTCGAATATCTTCATCAGCAGACCCGGAGAAAGACCCGCTTCCTTTTCCAAGGAAAAATCCAGACGTCCCTTGCGAAGCACAATTCCCTGAGCGCAGTCCGGCTCGGGTTCAGAATGTTTTTTTGAAAGACCGCGGGCGTACCCGATTTCATAGAGGAAGGTTCTGTTGAGCTGCTTGATGAATTCCATCTGCCCGTGGAGTTTGCCCAGGAATCTTTCAACCGGCTTCTGCCCCTTTTTCTCGTCAAAATTCAGTTCGTTGGCGAGCCGGATCTGGTGCTTGAAATACAGCTGATCGCATTTTCTGCCCGCAAGATGGTGCAGGCGGTTTCTCACGACGAATATGAAGTTCAGGGCATTGGAAAGCATGTGGAATTCATCGCGGGACAGATACCCTGCATCTTCAAGACCCTTTCTCCCTTCCGCGGGGTTTGAAATGATCTTGGCGATCCAGAGCATGACATGATAGTCTCTTAACCCGCCTCGGCCCTCCTTCAGGTTGGGCTCCAGCCGATAGCTCGAATCGCCGAACTGGGCATGGCGGTTCCGGTTGTTCTCCACCTGCCAGGCGATCAGGCGGTCGGCCTGCCGGTTCAGAATCCGTTTTCGAATCTCCTGCATCATTTCGTCGAAAAGCGATGAATCTCCGCCGATGAAACGGGCATCAAGCAGCGATGTAAGGACCTGAAAATCGACTTTCCCGATGGAAATGCATTCCTTTAAAGACCGTACGGCGTGACCGACCTCCAGGCCCATATCCCACAGCGGATACAGCAGGCTCTGAATAAAGGCCTCGGCCTCGGGCGGAACCTTTTTCTTGAAGAGCAGCAGAATGTCCACGTCCGAATGAATGCACTGTTCCTGCCTGCCGTATCCTCCCTGGGCGATCAGGACCAGGGGATTTTTGCGGGTCAGGCCCTGCAACGGCTCATAACGCTCAAGGCTTTCGGAAAAATAAGCATCCAGAATATTGCTGTGCGCGGTCATGAAATTCGGCAGTTTTTTTTCAAGAAACTGCTCGATGAGAAGGCTCCGCTTGCGCCTAAGATGTTCCACGGGATTTGAAAGGGCTGCGGGTTCGAAATTGAGCATGGTATGATCGCGACCTGGGTTTTTAGATTTCATTTCTGTTCCATTTGCTTAGCAAACCGCATGCCACAGGCTGCATATTCAGCTCCGCAGGGAGCATGCCGGTCCTGCCGTTAAAAAAGCCGCATCAACGTGTTACAAATTTGTCTGCGCCCTGTTTTCCAGAATGCTTTTCCAGATCCGGACCACCCTTTCCTTCAGGCCGGCGAACCTTTCTTCCGGAATCTCATGGCTGCTCTGCTGCAGGCTGAGGCGGTGTCCGGCCGCACGGTAGATCAGATAAGTCTGCCGAAGCGTATGGGCCGTATGGTGATCGAGAATTCCGGTTTCCATGAGCGTCTGAAGCAATCGGACAATGTCGGTCCACCGCATCAGCTCAGGATGGGGGTGGGCATGGAGCAGAATCAGATATTGCACGATGAATTCGATGTCGACGATGCCGCCGGGGCTCTGCTTGAGATCAAACCATCCAGGCCGATGCTTCAGCAGTTCGCCTCGCATCTTGGAACGCATGGACACAATCTCTTCACGCAAATTGTCTTCGTCCCTGGGCCGGGCCAGCACCTGCCGGCGGATATCCTCAAACCGGCGGGCCAGACAGCTGTCTCCGGCAATGGGTCTTGCCTTGATCAGGGCTTGGTGTTCCCAAGTCCATGCCTTTTCCTTCTGATAATCCTCAAAGGCTTCAATATGGCTGACCAGCAGTCCCGAAACTCCGCTGGGCCGGAGCCGCATGTCGGTTTCATACAGGATGCCCGTCGAGGTATGGGCCGTCAGCAGATGAATCACCCGCTGGCCCAGACGCGCAAAAAACTGGGTGTTGTGAATGGGATGTTTTGCGCCGGTTGTATGACCGTCAACGCAGGCGTGCAGAAAAACCAGGTCCAGATCCGATACGTACCCGAGCTCAATGCCTCCGAGTTTTCCATATCCGATGACGGCAAAACCCCTTTCAAGCGGCCGCCCGTTGAGTCGGCATGTCGGATTGCCGTGCTTTTCGGTCAGATGATTCCAGGACAGTTGAATCACATAGTTGAGAACCGTTTCGGCAATATAGGTCAGGTGGTCGCTGACCTTCATCAGCGGCAGAACGCCCGTGATGTCCGCCGCAGCCACCCGCAGCATATTCACCTGCTTGAACAGGCGCAGCGCGTCCATCTGAAGCTCCAGGTCATTCGGATCGATGCCTTCCAGGCGGCGTTGAAGCTCCTGTTCCAGGGCGTCTTTCAACGGCGGCGCATACAGGGTCCGCGGGTCTATCAGCTCATCGAGAAGGGCCGGATGACGGGTGAGAAAGGACATGATCCAGGAGCTTGCGCCGGCCAGTTTGACCAGGTGATCCAGGGCCGTGGGGCTTTCCAGAAGCAGAGCGATATAACAGCTTCGCCGCTGAATCGCCTTGAGCAGGTTCAGAATGCGGTTCAGGTTGGCCATGGGGTTCGGGGCCGCGCCGACTTGTTTCAGAATCACAGGCATGATCCTGTTGAGCCTTTTGCGCGCCTCACTGCTCTGGGATCTGAACTCAGCGGAATTCCGGAAATCTTCCAGCCAGCCCAGAACGGTTCTCGGGTCTTCAAATCCGGCTTTTTCCAGCGTATTGCGGTTGTACTCCGAATCCGCTGCGCCCTGCCATGCGGCATTGAGTTTTTCTAGGGTTTGCTCTTCAACACTCTTTGTGCTTTCGTTGCCCAGCAGGCGGTTGAAATGACCGTGAACCGTCTGCATGTGCGATTGAAGGCATTTTTCGAAACCGGACCAGTCGTCAAACCCCATGGAGGCGGCCAGCCGGATTTTCCCCAACGCATCGCCCGGAAGGGCGTGGGTCTGGCTGTCGGAAAATTCCTGAAGCCTGTGCTCGGTGTTTCGCAAGAAAACGTAAGCTTCCAGCAGCTGCCGGCACACATGCGCACTCACATGCCCTTCCTCGACCAGATGTCCAAGAACCCGTTCAATGCGCTGCAGTTGAAGCCTGGGGCGAACCCCGCCGCGGATCAGCTGGAAAATCTGTCCAAAAAACTCGATTTCCCGAATGCCCCCGGGGCCAAGCTTGACATTGTCCTTCATGCCTTTTTTCCGGACTTCCAGAGAAATTTTTTCTTTCATCTCTCGAAGCGATTCAAAAGCCCCGTAGTCCAGATATCGCCGGTAGACAAAGGGTTTGAGGCGTTCGAGAAGCCGTGCGCCGGCAATCCGGTCTCCCGCGGCCACCCGTGCCTTGATCAGGGCGTAGCGTTCCCATTCACGTCCCTGGGTCTGGTAATATTCTTCCATGTTGTCAAAGCTCATTACCAGGGCGCCGTTTTCTCCGTAAGGCCTCAGAGCCATGTCCACACGGAAGACGAAGCCGTCGGAAATCCTGGCACTGATCAGATTGATCAGCCGCCGGCAGAGACGGGTAAAAAATTCTTCATTTTCAATGCTCGCGGGGCCATTTCGAGTCTGACCGGCTTCAGGATAGGCGAATATCAGATCGATGTCCGAAGAAAAGTTCAGCTCACAGGCCCCCAGTTTTCCCATTCCGATAACCACCAGCTGCTGGGGATTGCCCCAGGCATCGACGGGCTGACCGTAGGTCCGGCAAAGATTTTCGTAAATAATGGAAAGGGTCTGATCCAGGCACTGATCCGCCAGCTCCGACAAATTGGCGGTTGTCTCGTTCAAATCCGCCCAGCCGGCCAGATCCCGCCAGGCGATTCGAATCATCTCTCTTTGCCGGAACCGTCTCAGAGCTGCGGCCAGGCATTCTTCATTTAAAACCCCGTCAAGGGCCGCTCGTAGACGATCGGCGCAGACGCCGGGAGCGCGGGCGGTTTGAAGATCGCCGGACCGGATCAGGTCGTCGAGCAACTCAGGACGCAGGATGCTGTTTTTGGCGATAAAGTCGCTGAAGGCAAATACCCTTTTCAGCGTTTCAACAAACCCAGCGCCATAGTCCGGTGAAATGTCCGCCTGAAGGGCGGCTTTTCGAAAATCATTCCACTTCTTTTCGGCATCGGCGATCAGAGGAGCGGCAAGCAATGGCATTCTCATGGAGTGCATTCGGCAAAGGTTTATCAATCAGTGCTCTGACTTCGGCCGGGTCTCTTCGACCATTCTGGTGTCACATAATCAAATCCGGTTCGAAAAATCAATCCGGTTTTGGAAAATCCTTCACAGTATTGCCGGAACGGATTCCTTTGACGGCGCATCATCACATTTTTGCAATATGGAATTCAATTTTGTAAACCTGGTACCTGAAAATCAAAATACTTTGCGCGAATCCGGAAAATTTGATATTTAATAACTATCTGATAATCCTTTCAAAACAGTTTTGAGACAATTTTATTTCGACGCTGGCACATCGGTTGCAGTAGTGATTAAGGCGCCTCGACAATCCTCCGGCTCCCTTGACGATGATCTTATGAATTCCGCGGCATGGACTTTGAAACGCCGATGGATCTGATGTGCGCCCTTGGAACCGGTCGAAAACAGCAAGGAGAAAAGCCTTATGTGTCGCTTGTTTGCCATCACCAGCCGAACCCCGGTTTCCCCCATGGTGGCCGTCAACGCCCTGAACGTCATGCGCGAGGGGCACGACGGATCCGGGGTCGGACTTTTCATGCGGGATCTTGGCGGCCCCTTTGAGAAAATAAAAAACGCGCCCATTTTATCGGGCATTTTCAGCGATCAGGGGCTTCGGCAAATGGATGCCTTCATGGTGAACGCCGGATTTTCAATCCTTTACGACCTTGCCATTCGGCCGGACCGGCTTCCACCTTCGGGAACGCCCAGGCGCGACTGCTATCTGATCCGCGCGTATGACTACCCCTCGACCTGGAAGGCTTTGGATATCAGGGATATTTGCAACCGGCTGACGGAAATACGGCTTGAGCTTCGGGCCATGGGACAGGAAAAAGACGATATGATCGTATATTCCTTCTGGCCGGATGTGGTGATGATCAAGGAGATCGGGGATCCAATGACGGTCGCCTGTCTTCTGGGGCTGGACCGGGAAGAGCTCAGGGCCCGCATCATCATGGCCCAGGGACGGCAGAATACCAACTATGCGATCAATCTGTACGCGTGTCATCCCTTTTTCGTTCAGGGCTATTCCACGATGACCAACGGAGAAAACACGGCCTTTCATCCGATTCGGGAATTTCTTGAGAGCCGGGGATTTGCCGGATACAGCGGATATCAGTCGGATTCCGAGGTCTTCACCCACATTCTGCACTACAGTGCCGAAAGAATGGGGCTGGGCATCGAGGCTTACAAACACGTTATCACGCCGCTTCAGGACGCGGACCTGGAACGCCATTCGGATGGCGACTTTTTGAGGCTGTTAAAAAACAGCTGCCGGAAACTGATCATTGACGGACCCAACTGCGTGATCGGATCCCTGCCCGATTACAGCCTGTTCATGGTTCAGGACCGCAAAAAACTTCGCCCGGGAGTGGTCGGCGGAAAAGACGGACTCTTCGCCTTTTCCTCGGAAATCTGCGGTCTGGACGCCGTCATTCCGGATCGGGATCAAAGCAGGGACTTCCAGCCCATGCACCTGGACACCGTCCTGGTGGGGGCGGATCGCCAGGAGGTGAAAATATGCCGTCAAACCGACCCATTGCTCCATCGACTCTCAGCGTAAAGGATCTGCTCTGGCAGATTCACTGGAATCGGGACAAATGCACCCTGTGCGGAAGCTGCACGGCTGTCTGTCCGGTCAAAGCTCTTGAACTGGGGGTGTTTCGCAAGCGGGATGTCCGGATTGCCATGGGCATTCAGGGATCCGCCGACAATGTGTTCAGCATTTATCACGGCATCCGCCAGAAAACCGATCCGGCCTTTGCCTGCGTCGGCTGCGGGATGTGCAGCATGGTCTGTCCCAACGATGCTATCCTGCCGGTCAGAAGCGATGAGGTTGACAAGCAGCGCTTTCATATCAACCGGGGCGGACAGGCCCGAAGTCGTGGCGGCCGCCGCAACTCGACCGACAGCCTTCTGGACCGGATCAAGTTCATCCGTATCTCCATGCTCACCGATCCCGCCCTGGACGCGGGACGCCATGAATTCCAGATTCGGACCCTTCTGGGCCGCATACTTCCGCCGGAAAAAAGCCTGGAATTTTCCCGCAACAACGGCTGGATGCCGCCGGTCCGGGAGATTTACCCTTTGATCATCGGCGGAATGTCCTTCGGCGCGCTGTCTCCCAACATGTGGGAAGGGCTTCAGATGGGCGTTGCATATCTGAACGAGGAACTGGGCATGCCGGTTCGCATCTGCACGGGAGAAGGCGGATGCCCTCCGCGGCTGCTCAAGTCCAGATTTCTGAAATACGTGATCCTTCAGATCGCCAGCGGATATTTCGGATGGGACGAGATCATCCACGCCATTCCGCACATGAAGGAAGACCCCTGCGCCGTTGAGATCAAATACGGCCAGGGCGCCAAGCCCGGAGACGGCGGACTGCTGATGTGGCACAAGGTCAACAGGTTGATCGCCGCCATTCGCGGGGTACCGCCGGGCGTGAGCCTGCCCAGTCCTCCGACGCATCAGACCCAGTACTCGATCGAGGAATCCGTGGCCAAGATGATTCAGTCCATGTACATGGCCTGGGGATTCCGTGTGCCCGTGTATCCAAAGATATCCGGAACGTCGACGGCCCTGGCGGTTTTAAACAATCTGACCCGAAATCCCTATGCCGCCGGTCTGGCCATTGACGGCGAAGACGGCGGCACCGGCGCCGCCTACAATGTTTCGATGAACCACATGGGCCATCCGATCGCCAGCAACATTCGGGATTGCTACCTGAACCTGGCGTATCTGGGCGTGCAGAACGAGATCCCCCTGTTTGCCGGCGGAGGCATCGGCAAAAACGGCAACCTGGCGGCCAATGCCGCGGCCCTGATCATGCTGGGCGCCAGCGGGGTTCAGACCGGGAAATACATCATGCAGGCGGCGGCCGGGTGCCTTGGCTCGGAGTCGGACCGGTGCAACATCTGCAACATCGGAAAATGCCCCAAGGGGATCACATCCCAGGATCCCCGGCTGTATCGCCGGCTGGACATGGAGCAGGTGGCTCAGCGCGTGGTGGATGTATTTTTGAGCTTCGATACGGAGCTGAAAAAGATCATCGCGCCCCTGGGAAGGTCCACCTCGCTTCCCATCGGCATGTCCGACGCGCTGGGCATCAACGAATCCGATGCGGCCCGGCGGCTGAAGATTCAATACGTGGTCTAGATTTCAAATTCTGATCGGGGGCGATCCAAATGCAGGAAAAATATCACCATATTTCTGGAAAAAAAGACGGGGTCCGGCTGGAATCGCGCATTCTTGAAGAACGGATTCAGGAAGCGGTGGCCGGCGGCCTTCGAAATCTGGAAATCGATGCCTTCGGCCAGCACGGCATCGGCGGCCGCCTCTGGAAAAACGGTCAGGAACCGGTCCGTGTCAGGGTAAAGGGCCAGAGCGGACAGCGGCTGGGCGCCATGGGATTTCCCGGAACCCGCATCGAGGCGATGGGGTCGGCTTCGGACGACGTCGGCTGGCTCAATGCCGGCGCTCAGATCATCGTGCACGGCAATGCGGGAAACGGCGTCGGCAACGCCATGTCTCAGGGCGCCATCTATGTGGGCGGCAACATCGGGGCTCGCGGCATGACCATGACCAAGCACAATCCGAGGTTTGAACCCCCGCAACTCTGGGTGCTGGGATCCGCAGGCGATTACTTCGGAGAATTCATGGCCGGCGGCATCGCCGTTATCTGCGGCTATGAGTCCCAGCATTCGGGCATTGTTCTGGGTTACCGTCCCCGGGTGGGTGGAGAACTCATGGCCGGCGGTATCGCCGCCGTTGTCTGTGGCCATAAGTACCAGAATTCAGGCAATGTTCTGGGTTACCGTCCCCTGGTGGGCATGGTGGGCGGAAAGGTTTTTTTTCGAGGGCCCTGCTCTGAATTCAGCCGGACCGATGCCAAAGAGGTTGCTATCGGCAGCAAGGACTGGAACTGGCTTTGCGAAAATCTCAAAAAATTTCTCCATGCTCTCGGCCGGCCCGAGCTTTTTGCTCAAATGGCCGAAATCTCCCAGTGGCGGTTGCTTGCTGCCAGGACCCCCCAGGAAAAGGCGAACGGGTCTCTTCGTTCCATGAGTTCGTTTCGTCGCGAGGTGTGGGACAAGGAGCTGGGTTCGGGCGGACTGATCGGGGATCTGACCCTTCTGGAGCGTGATCCGGTGCCCTTGATTCCCGCCGGCGATCTCAGAAGGTGGGTGCCGGTCTGGGAGAACCGGAAATACCTGGCCCCCTGTGAAGGGACCTGTCCGACCGGGATTCCGGTTCAACAGCGGTGGCAGCTGATTCGGGAGGGCCGCATGGATGAGGCAGTCGATCTGGCGCTGGCCTATACCCCATTTCCCGCCACAGTTTGCGGCTATCTCTGCCCCCGGCTCTGTATGGAGGCCTGCACCCGTCGCGAGCAGCTCATGCCGGCGGTGGACATATCCCAGCTCGGCAAAGCCAGCATTCGAGCCCGCCTTCCTGAAATGCCGGATATCAGCGGCAAACGAATCGCGGTGATCGGCGGCGGGCCGGCGGGAATATCCGTGGCCTGGCAGCTTCGCCGCCAAGGTCATGATGCGGTGGTGTTTGACCGCTCTGAAACCCTGGGCGGAAAAATTTCATCGGTGATTCCGGAAAGCCGGATTCCCAAGGAAGTAGTCGATGCCGAACTGGAACGGGTCCGCAAGGTGATTCCCCATGTGCGCCTGGATCATGATCTGAACCGGCAGGATGTGATCCGCCTTAAATCCGAATACGATTATGTGGTGATCGCAACCGGCGCTCAGAAGCCGCGCATGATTCCGGTTCCCGGAAAAGAGCGCCTGATTCCGGCCAACGCGTTTCTGGCCCAGGCCAAATCCGGCGCCATCGACCCCGGAAAATCCGTGGTGGTGATCGGGGCCGGAAACGTCGGCTGCGATGCGGCCGTCGAGGCCCATCGGCTCGGCGCTCAAAACATTACCCTGATCGACGTTCAAAAACCTCTGTCTTTCGGAAAGGAACGGGAGGCCGCCGAAAAGATCGGCGCCGTATTCCGCTGGCCTTGTTTCACACGGCAGATCACCGACCAGGGGGTTGAACTCAGCGACGGCGAGGTGATTGAAGCCGATACGGTGATCATCTCCATCGGCGATGTGCCGGACCTTGACTTTCTGCCTGAAAACGTGGATACAGAGCGCGGATTTATCGTCGTGGATGATTGCTTCCGGACTTCGGATCCGAATATTTTTGCCATCGGCGACACCGTTAAACCCGGTCTGATCACCGATGCCATCGGCGCCGGACGCAGAGTGGCAGCCGCCATCGCGGACCTGGCCCAGGGAAAAACCCCTGCGTTTGAATCGCGGCAGATCATCGACCGTCGCCGGGTTTCCCTCGAGTATTTAGATCCGCGCATCACCGGGTTTGAAAGCATCGATCAGTGCGGCACCCAGTGCGCCTCGTGCGGGACCTGCCGGGATTGCGGCATCTGCGTGGCGATCTGTCCTCAGACCGCGGTATCCAGACAGGAACTTGCCGACGGCGCATATCAGTACGCGGTGGATGAATCCCGGTGCATCGGCTGCGGATTCTGTGCAGATGCATGCCCGTGCGGGGTCTGGAATATGATCGAAAACTTTCCCCTGGAATAGGGAACGAATCGCTGTGCAAAACAGCCAGGAAAATTATGAAAGCTTTGCTCGCCCTTGAAGACGGCAGAACGTTTCCGTGCCGGTCGTTTACCGGCCCCGGGGAAGCCTTTGGCGAGGCGGTGTTTAACACCGGCATGACCGGATATCAGGAAATCCTCACCGATCCGTCCTACCGGGGGCAGATCGTGACCATGACTTATCCGCTGATCGGCAATTACGGGGTCAATTTCGAGGATGTGGAATCCGACCGCATTCAGGTATCCGCCTTTATCGTGCGGGAATATCAGCCGTATCCGAGCAACTTCCGATCCACCCAGTCCCTGGCCGACTATCTCAAGGCCCAGGGCGTTCTGGGGATCGAGGATCTCGATACCCGGGCCCTGACCCGGCACATTCGAAGCGCAGGCGCCATGCAGGCCGTGATTTCCACCGAGGATCTGAATCCGGACTCCCTGGTGAAAAAAGCCCGAAACGCTCCAAGCCTCGTAGGTCGCGATCTGGTGCAGACCGTGACCACGGTTTCCGCGTACCATTGGCGTCAGGGCAAGGCCGAGATCCTGCCTCCGGATCAGCGCCTGGATGAAACGATCTGGCCGAAAGGCATTGGATGCCGTGTGGCGGCCATGGACTTCGGCATCAAGTACAACATTCTCAGATGTCTCGAATCGGCCGGGTGCCGGATCATTGTGGTTCCGGCCAAAACACCGGCCGAAACCGTCCGGGCCCTGGTGCCGGACGGTGTTTTTCTTTCCAACGGTCCGGGGGACCCGGAGCCGATCACCTATGCCGTTGAAACCATCCGCTCGCTGATTGGATTCCGCCCGATTTTCGGCATATGCCTGGGCATCCAGCTCATAGCACTGGCCCTGGGTGGAAAAACCTTCAAGCTCAAATTCGGCCACCGCGGCGGCAACCAGCCGGTCAAGGATCTGGCTTCCGGGAAGGTGGAAATCACCTCCCAGAATCACGGATTTGCCGTGGACATCAACAGCCTGAATCCCGAAGAGGTCCAGGCCACGCACATCAATCTCAACGACAACACGCTGGAAGGATTCCGCCATCTTAAGCTTCCGGTCATGGCGGTTCAGTACCATCCCGAAGCATCTCCCGGTCCCCATGATTCAGCGCATCTTTTCGATCAATTCGTTTCCATGATGAAGCATCCTTCATCCGTTTCCTGCAGGTAACCGATATGCCCAAACGTACGGACATTCAAAAAATCCTCATCATCGGCGCCGGTCCGATCATCATCAGCCAGGCGTGCGAGTTTGATTATTCCGGAACCCAGGCATGCAAGGCCCTGATGGAGGAAGGCTACGAGGTTGTGTTGATCAACAGCAATCCGGCAACCATCATGACCGATCCGGAAATGGCTCACAGGACCTATATCGAGCCGGTGATTCCGGAAATCGTGGCCCGGATCATCGAGCTGGAGCGTCCCGACGCCCTCCTGCCCACTCTGGGAGGACAGACCGGGCTGAATACCGCCGTGGCCGTTGCGAAAATGGGCGTTCTGGAACGTTTCGGCGTGGAGATGATCGGCGCTTCGCTGGATGCAATCCACAAGGCCGAGGACCGGGACCTGTTCCGCCAGGCCATGCACCGGATCGGCCTTCGCATTCCGGAGAGCGGGATCGCCTGCAATATGGACGAGGTGCGGGCCATTGCCGAAAAGATCGGCTATCCGCTGATCGTCCGGCCGAGTTTTACCCTGGGAGGCACCGGCGGCGGGGTCGCCTACAATCCCGAAGACCTGGAAATCATGGCCAGAGCCGGACTGGATGCCAGCCTGATCACTCAGGTCATGCTGGAAGAATCGGTGCTGGGGTGGAAAGAATTTGAACTGGAGGTCATGCGGGACAAAAACGACAACGCGGTGATTGTCTGTTCCATCGAAAATCTCGATCCCATGGGCATTCATACCGGCGACAGCATCACCGTGGCCCCGGTTCAGACCCTGACCGACCGGGAGTACCAGAAAATGCGCGACGCCTCGATCGCCATCATGCGGGAGATCGGTGTGGACACCGGCGGTTCCAATGTGCAGTTTGCCGTCAATCCCTTAAACGGCGATCTGATCGTCGTGGAGATGAACCCCCGGGTGTCGCGAAGCTCGGCCCTGGCCTCCAAGGCCACGGGATTTCCCATTGCCAAGATTGCCGCAAAGCTGGCCGTCGGCTACACCCTGGACGAAATTCCCAACGATATCACCGGAGAAACCCTGGCTTCATTTGAACCGTCCCTAGATTACTGCGTGGTGAAAATTCCGCGCTTCACCTTTGAGAAATTTCCCGAAACCCGCGATGTTCTGACCACTTCCATGAAATCCGTGGGAGAAACCATGGCCATTGGCAGAACCTTTAAAGAAGCGCTTCAAAAGGGATTGCGGTCCCTGGAGATCGGACGCGCCGGCCTTCTGGCAGACGGAAAAGACGCCCAGGATTCCGAGGATGTCGAACAAAGGCTGGCCGTGGCCAATTCCAGGCGCATTTTCTACCTCGCCAAGGCCCTGCGCCAGGGCATGACGATTGAGAACATTCACCATCTGACCGGCATCGATCCCTGGTTTTTATACCAGCTCCGGCAGATTGTCGAAATGGAGCAGCAGATCCGCGAATACGGCGCCGATCTGCCGGACGAGATGCTCGACAAGGCCAAGCAATGGGGATTTTCCGACATACAGATCGCCCGCATAACCGGATTTTCCGAGGAGCAGATCTTCGATCGTCGCAAAAAATCGGGCATCCGTCCGGTTTATAAGCTGGTGGACACCTGCGCTGCCGAATTCAAGGCTGCCACGCCTTATTATTATTCCACCTACGAAAAGGAAAACGAAGCCCGGGTTTCGGACCGGACCAAGGTTATGATTCTGGGCGGCGGCCCGAACCGCATCGGACAGGGCATTGAGTTTGACTACTGCTGCGTGCACGCCTCCTTTGCCCTGCGCGAGGAGGGCATCGAAAGCATCATGGTCAACAGCAATCCGGAGACGGTCAGCACCGACTACGACACTTCGGACAAGCTTTATTTCGAGCCGCTGACCCGCGAAGATGTGCTGCACATCGTTCAGACCGAAATGCCCATGGGGGTGATCGTTCAGTTCGGCGGGCAGACCCCGTTGAATCTGTCGACCCATCTTCACCGGGCCGGTGTGCCCATTCTCGGCACCCAGCCAGAGAGCATCGATCGGGCCGAGGACCGCAAGCTTTTCCAGGCCATGCTCAACAAGCTCGGACTGTTTCAGCCGGCCAACGGAACGGCGATGTTTGAAAAAGAGGCCGTCAAGGTGGCCGAGGCCATCGGATATCCGGTGATTGTGCGGCCCTCCTATGTTCTGGGCGGCCGGGCCATGCAGATTGTCTACGATCGCAAGTCCCTGGTGAATTTCACCCGCCTGGCTATCGAGGTCTCTCCGGAACATCCGGTGTTGATCGACCGTTTTCTGGAAGGGGCTATCGAGGTGGATGTGGATGCGGTCTGTGACGGCGTCGATACGGTGATCTGCGGGATCATGGAGCATATCGAGGCCGCCGGGATTCATTCGGGAGATTCGGCCTGCGTGCTGCCGCCCTATAGTCTGGGCACCGATATCATTGACGAAATTGTCAAGGCTACCAAGGCCATGGCCGTCGAGCTTAACGTCATCGGACTGATGAACGTCCAGTACGCGGTTCAAAACAACCGCCTGTTTGTTCTGGAAGTCAATCCCCGGGCCTCGCGAACAGTTCCCTTTGTCAGCAAGGCCACCGGAATCCCCTGGGCAAAGGTTGCCACCCGGGTCATGCTGGGCCGAAAGCTCAAGGATCTGAACCTGGACCGGCCGGTCATTCCGTCCCATGTGGCGATCAAGGAATCGGTAATGCCCTTTGACCGGTTCCCCGATGTCGACACGCTTCTTGGGCCGGAGATGAAATCCACGGGAGAGGTGATGGGAATTGATTCCGAATTCGGCCATGCTTTTGCCAAGTCCCAGCTTGGCGCCGGCCAGCATCTGCCCACCAGGGGAACGGTCTTTATCAGTGTGAAGGATGAAGACAAGCCCGCCGTGGCGGCCGTGGCCAAAAACTTTCAGGCAATGGGTTTTTTGATTGTGGCCACCCAGGGCACCTCGGAGCATCTCAGGCTTCTGGGAATCGACAATCAGATGATCAACAAGGTGTCCATGGGAAGGCCCCATGTGGTGGATGCCATCAAGAACCGCGAGATTCATCTGGTGATCAATACAGAGTCCGGCGGGCAGACCAAACAGGACGGATACGAGATTCGAAGGGCCACAATCAAATTCAAGCTGCCTTACGCAACGACGGTCGCCGGTGCCCTGGCCATGAGCCGGGCAGTTCAGGCCCTTCGGGGACGCAAAATGAGCGTCAAACCCATTCAGGAGTATCATTTCAAGCATGTATGATCCGGATAAGCCCCGGGAGGCCTGCGGTATTTTCGGCATCAGCGGATCTGCGGATGCCGCGACCCTGACGTATTTCGGGCTCTACGCTCTGCAGCACCGGGGTCAGGAAAGCGCGGGCATCGCCGTGGCCCGCGACCGCAAAATCTTTTCCCACAGGGGGATGGGGCTGGCGCCCGATGTGTTCAATCCGTCTATTCTCGGTCAGCTTTCAGGCCAAAACGCGATCGGGCATGCCCGCTATTCGACGACGGGAAGCTCGGTGCTCGGCAATGCCCAGCCTTTTGTGATCCATTACAAGGATCGCTATTTCGCCGTGGCCCACAACGGAAATCTGGTCAATGCCGTGTCTCTGAAAAACGAGCTGGAGGAGACCGGATCCATATTTCAGACCACCATGGACAGCGAGGTGTTTTTACATCTTCTGGTGCGCCATATTCACAAGGGGCTGGAGACCGCTCTGGTTGAAACCGTTTCCAGGCTTCGGGGCGCATTTTCCTTTGCCGTGCTCACCAGCGAAGGCCAGGTGATCGGCATCAAGGATCCTTATGGATTCCGTCCCCTGTGTCTGGGGCGTCTGGACGGCGGCTTTGTACTGGCATCGGAAACCTGCGCTCTGGATCTGGTTCATGCCGACTTGATCCGGGAACTGAATCCCGGCGAAATCGTAATCATCGAAAACGACCGGATCAAGAGCATACAGACCCCGGTCGGCCTGCGGCGCGCCTTCTGCGTCTTTGAATTCATCTATTTTGCGAGACCCGACAGCACCATCTACGGAAAAAACGTGTATCTGGTCCGGAAAGCCATGGGACGCCGGCTGGCCGAAGAAGCGCCCGCAAAGGCAGACCTGGTCATGCCCTTTCCGGATTCAGGCACCTATGCGGCCCTCGGGTATTCCGAGCAGACCGGAATTCCATTTGAAATCGGAATGATTCGAAATCATTACGTGGGCAGAACCTTCATTCAGCCCGCCCAGAGCATGCGGGATTTCGCAGTCCGCGTGAAGCTCAACCCGGTCAAGGAACTGCTGCGGGGAAAGGATATCGTCATCGTGGATGATTCGATCATTCGGGGAACCACGGTGAAAACCCGGGTCAAGGCGCTTCGCGAAATGGGCGTCCGGCGGGTGCACATGCGCATCAGCGGTCCGGCACACCGGTTCCCGTGCCATTACGGAATCGATTTCAGCACCAAGGGTGAGCTGATCGCCGCCGGAATGCCGGTCGACACCCTCAAAGACTATCTGGGACTAGATTCCCTTCATTACCTGACCCTGGACGGCCTGATGCAGTCCACCGGCGTTGAAAATCCGGAGAATCACTTCTGCAGGGCCTGCTTTGACGGGTGCTATCCGGTGCAGTGCGATGAAAACCTGAGCAAGAACTGCCTGGAAACATAGCCCCGCTCACGTTCATATCCTCCCCAATGCTGTTTTGCTTCGAACCGTGTCCCATGGAAACCGGTTGAAATACCCTTGTTTCCGCTTTGCGCTTTCGGTTCTTTGTGCTAAATTCCCCGGAGTTTTTCGGCGGTTTTGCCGATGTTGAAAAACCCATTCGAAAGCATGCGCATGGAACCCTTGCAAGCGATATTTCTGGGCCTGGTTCAGGGGCTGACCGAATTTCTGCCGGTCAGCAGCTCCGGCCATCTGGTGATTTTTCAGCAATATCTTGGTGTTACGGAACCAGAAATATTTTTTGACGTCAGCGTTCATGTGGGCACGCTTATGGCGGTTATGATTTTTTTCCGAAAAGAAATCGCCGATATTCTCTCATCTCTTTTCCGATGGTTTCGCCAGCTATCTTCCCCCGGCACCATGTCCCTCGAAGATCCGATGAAACTGGCCCTGTGGATTGTCATCGGATCCATTCCCACGGGCATTATCGGCCTGGGGTTTCATCAAATTGCGGATCAGCTTTTTGCCTCGCTTCCGGTCGTCGGCTGCTCGCTGATTGTCACCGGCCTGGCGCTGGCCCTGACGCTCATGGTTCGAAAGCCGGGAAAGGGCATGCGGGATTTTTCTGCTCGAACTGCGCTTTTGATCGGAACCGTCCAGGGCCTGGCCGTGCTCCCCGGGCTTTCCAGATCCGGCGCCACCATATGCGCCGGGCTGTTTCTGGGCATTGACCGCGAGACCGCGGCCCGGTACAGTTTTCTCCTGTCCGTTCCGGCGATCCTGGGCGCCGAATTCCTGAGCATTCTGGATCTACCTTCAGGCCCCGTTGTGGTGGACCCGGCCGTTCTGATCGGCACGGCGACCGCCTTTATCACAGGCTACGGCGCTCTGGCGCTTCTGGTCTACATCGTCAAAATCGGGCGTCTCTATCTTTTTGCCCCTTACTGCCTTATTCTGGGAATTACGGCTCTGATATTCGCCTTTAAGTAAAATTCAATTCGGTCCTCAAATCGGCCGTCAAAAAGGAGTATTTCATGAATCCTGAAATTTTCCGGGAATACGACATCCGCGGAATTGCGAACAGGGACCTGACCGAAACGGATGTCGTCGACATCGGAAAGGCCGCCGGAACCTTTCTGGTTCAGCGCGGATGCAGACGGTTGACCGTCGGCCGCGACTGCCGGCTGAGCTCTTCGCTCTATGCGAAAAAGCTCATCGAAGGGCTTGTCAGCACGGGATGCGTAGTGACCGACATCGGGGTGTGTCCGACGCCGGTTCTGTATTTTTCGATTCACCATCTCAAGCAGGACGGGGGAATCATGGTCACGGCCAGCCACAATCCGCCGGAATACAACGGGTTCAAGATCTGCCGGGGCAATGATTCGGTCCACGGAAAAGACATTCAAACCATTTACCGGATCATTCGGGAACGCGCCTTTATTCAGGGCCGGGGAAGCCTGAACTCCGCTGAGGTTATTCCCTCGTATCAGAAATTTATTCAAGACAACATATTTCTCAACCGGCCCCTGAGAGTCGGAATCGATGCGGGAAACGGCACGGCAGGCGTGATCGCGGTTCCCCTTTTAAAAAGCCTGAACTGCGGGGTGCACGACATCTATTGTGAAATGGACGGAACCTTCCCCAACCACGAGGCGGATCCCACGGTGCTCAAGAACATGGCGGATCTCATCTCCCTGGTTCAGGAAAAGCGGCTGGATCTGGGCATCGGCTTTGACGGAGACGGCGACCGGATCGGGGTGGTCGACGAACAGGGCCGCATCGTATATGGAGACAAACTGATCATTCTGTTTGCCCGGGAGATCCTGTCCAGAAAGCCAGGCGCCGTCTTCATCTCCGATGTCAAATGCTCCAAAACCCTGTTCGACGAAATCGAAAAACGCGGCGGAAAACCCATCATGTGGAAAACCGGGCACTCGCTGATCAAGCATAAAATGAAGGAGGAGAAGGCCGAACTCGCCGGCGAGATGAGCGGCCACATGTTCTTTGCAGACCGGTACCTCGGCTTTGACGATGCGATCTATGCCGCCTGCCGGATGCTTGAAATCCTGTCCCGGTCTCAGGTCCCCCTGTCCGGGCTTCTTTCCGACATACCCCGGACCTTCACGACTCCGGAAATCCGCAGGGAATGCCCGGAACACATGAAGTTCAAGGTCATCGAAGCGGTTACCGCCCATTTTAAAGGAATCTATCCGGTCATCGACATCGACGGCGTCCGGGTATTGTTTGAAGACGGGTGGGGGCTGGTTCGCGCCTCCAACACCCAGCCGGCCCTGGTGATGCGCTTTGAGGCCCTGTCCGAAAGCGGGCTGAATGAAATCCGCAACCTGGTTGAGAGCGCGCTGGCCGAAATCGAGGTCAGAATGGTTTAATACTTCGGGCATGCATCCATTCCGGCGGACTCTGCATCACATCCAAAAATCGCATTTTACAAAGATTCAAAGGTTTCAGGAAATCTTTGAATCTTTTTTATTTTTGAGGTACTTCAAACCCGAACTTGTTTACGGAAGGCGGGAATGATATGAGGTGCCTTCGAACGGGAAAGGCCTATGAACAGAAACGATAAAACCGTTTTCGGCGCGCTGCTGGTTTGTCTTTTTTCAGCGGTAACCGGCGTCGGAATCGTTGTGCCCCTGCTTCCCGTCTATGCCCATGACCTGGGGGCTTCGGGCATCTATATCGGCCTGATTTTCAGCGCCTTTTCCTTTTCCAAGGCTCTGCTGCTGCCCTATTTCGGAAGACTTTCGGACCAGAAAGGCCGAAAACCGCTTATCATAGCCGGACTTTCCGGATATGCCCTGATCTCCCTGGGTCTGATCGCGTCCAGAAACGTGGAAACACTGATCATCCTGCGATTTGTGCAGGGCATGGCCTCGGCCATGATGATGCCCGTGATCCAGGCTTATGCCGGCGACATCACCCCGGCAGGCAAGGAAGGCCTGATCATGGGGCTTTTCAACCTTGCCGCCTTCTGCGGGCTGAGCATGGGACCGCTTCTCGGCGGCATCGTCAACGATCGCTTCGGCCTGGGGACGGCCTTTGCCTGCATGGGTGCCCTGGCCGGCATTGGCGCCCTGTTCGGCATGTGGGCGCTTCCGACCCGGCGCGCGGAGCGCGCAACCTGGGCGAAAAAGCCCATTGTTTCCTTTCGAAAACTGGTCCGGGACCGGTATATGACCGGCCTTCTGCTGGTGCGGTTCGCCTATGCCGCCGGCATCGGCATCATCTGGAGTTTCATGCCGGTTTTTGCCTCGGCCGAGCTGAAACTATCGGGATCTTCCATCGGCTTTCTGGTGATGCTGGGAATCTTCATCAGCGGAATTCTCAACGTTCCGATGGGGCTTCTGGCCGACCGGATCGACCGGAAACTCATGGTCGTCTGCGGGTGTGTGATCGCTGGAATCGGCATTGTTTCCTATGAATGGGCTCAGGGATTTGCCGATCTGTTTCTGGCCAATGCCCTTTTCGGAATCGGCGGCGGCATCGCCATGCCCGCGCTCATGGCCCTTTGCGTGGCCACGGGAAGCCGAACGGATTCAATGGGATCGACGATGGGCCTGATGAATCTTGCCCACAGCCTGGGCATGCTGGCCGGCGCCATGGCCGGGGGCATAGCCATGGATGTTTTTGAACTTCGTCGGGCTTTTTCCTTCGGCGCCCTGATGATGATCCTGGCTCCGGTGATCTTTTTGATCTACAGCTCCCGGAAAGCCCCGGCGCCGGTCGACAAAACGGATAAGGCCTTTCTGGAACCCCTGGAATGAAAAATCGTGCCATACAGCCCCAGCCCTCTAAAATAAGCTTTAGCAGGGTGTTGAAAAACAAGAATCAGCCTGTGTGGAAAGGCGCGCGGCGATGCGACAAGCGCAGCATATTCAAGCATATGTGAGCATTGGCGAGAGTCGCGCAACGCTGAATGGCGGTCTCAGGCGCAGTTTTTCAACAGCCTGTTAGCCTCTATAACTCCTCAGGCGTAAAGGCCGTTACCGAATCGATATCCGGAACGTCGGCAAAAAGCATCGCCAGCCGGTCCAGGCCCAGTGCGTTTCCTGCCGCGGGCGGCATGAATTTCAGAGCCTGAAGAAATTTTTCCGAAAGCGGATAATCAATTTTTCCCATTTGGGCGCGAAGCGCGCGTTCCTTCTCAAAACGCCGCCGCTGTTCGATCGGATCAATCAGCTCGCTGAAGGCGTTGCAAATCTCAATGCCGGATATATAAAGCTCAAAGCGTTCGGCCAGATCGGAGTTTTCGGGTTTTAAACGCGCCAGCGCTCCGCAGCGGGCGGGATAGTCGTAGAGGAAAACCGGTTTCTTCAGCCCCAGACAGGGCTCGATCTCAAGACCCATGACCTCGTCAAACCGGTCTCTGGCCAGAGCCTCCTGCATGGAAATCGAGCCGAAGCGGTCAAAGGCTTCCGATACGCTGATCCGGTCCCAAGGGCTTTCAAGATCGATTCGGCGGCCCTGATAGTTCAAGGCCAAAACGCCGAGTTTCCGGGCCGCATCGCCGATTATCTCTTCGCAATGCGCCATCATGTCCCGGTAGTTCCAGCCGGCGGCATACCATTCGAGCATCGTGAATTCGGGAAGGTGGCGATCCCCGCGTTCCTTTTGGCGAAAACACCGGCAGATCTGATAAATCCTGGAATAGCCTGCTGCCAGAAGCCGTTTCATGCACAGTTCCGGAGAGGACTGCAGAAACCAGCCGTCCGAACCCTGAGTATCGATGTGAATTTCCGGTGCCGGCGCCGGAATTCTCAAGGGGGTTTCGACTTCAAGAAAGTTCTGGTCCGCAAAAAAGTTTCGTATGGCTTGAATCAGGCGGGATCTTAAGACCAGATGATCCTTGATCCGGACTTGGCGGAAAGCGCCTGGAGGGATGCCGGAATTCACGATTCGAGGAAAAGATCCCTGGGACGGTCCTGAAGGAAAATCTGGCCGTAACGGCCTTTTTTTGCCGCCTCATACCACTGATACCCGAGCTCGATGCACCTCGGGCAGGCTTTTCGGGGGATGTGCACCGCCCTGATTTCCCGGCCCCTGTCCGAGGAAGAATCGATCTTCAGAACCCCGCTGCAATCCGGACATACCTTCAGGGTCTCGAACTGATTTTCCACGATCTGATCGGTATCGTAGAAAATGTGCCGGGTTCGGGTTTCAAGATCCTTTCCGTTCATGGCTTTGCTGCGCAGATTTTCGCGATTTTCCCAGACATCCATCACCTGATCGCAGACCGATTCGATTCGGCGGGTAACTTGGGTTGTCTGGCGGATACGATCCGGATCATAGTTGGGTTCCCGAACATGCGCGTAGTCCATCCCTGCCATGGCCAGAATAATGCCGACATTCACATAGGGAAGGGCGCCCTCAATGGAGTAGCCGCCTTCGAGGACCGCGATGTCCGGCTTTAACAGCGTGGTCAGCTTGGCATAACCCTGGGCCGAAAAATTCATATTGGTGATCGGATCGGTGAAATGATTGTCCTGGCCTGCGGAATTGATGATGATATCCGGTTTGAAGTCCTGCAGAACGGGCAGAACCACGTTTTCAATCGCATAGAGAAAACCTTCTTCCGAGGTCTGGGGCGGCAGGGGAATGTTCAACGTGGTTCCCACAGCCGTGGGACCTCCCATCTCATGAACAAAACCGGACCCAGGATACAGGGTGCGGCCGTCCTGGTGAATGGAAATAAACAGGGTGTCCGGATCATGCCAGTAAATATCCTGGGTTCCGTCGCCATGGTGGCAGTCCGTGTCCACGATCGCCACTCTGTTGATGCCGTAGGCCTTTCGAAGGTATTCGATCATGATGGCCTCGATGTTGACATTGCAGAACCCCCGGGCCCCGTGAACCACCCGCATGGCGTGATGTCCGGGCGGCCTGACCAGGGCAAAGCCGCGTTCCACCTTCTTGTCCATCACGGCCCTTGCGATGGTTTTGGCGCCGCCGGCGCTGATGAAATGCGATTCGGTCATCACGCGGCCGACCGAAGGAACACAAAAATGCACCCGCTTGACGTCTGCCTCTTCCACCAGCTCGGGTTTAAACTCCCTGATCCCATCGATATCGAAAAGTCCTTCTTCGAAAACCTGGTCCTGAGTGTACAGCAGCCGCTCTTCTCTTTCCGGATGGGTCGGGCTGATCGCCCAGTCAAAGGCCGGAAAAAACACCAGTCCGGTTTTATACCTGGCTTTCAGCATGTTGGACTCCTTGAGAAAATCCGCGAATCAGGCCGGGCTGAACCTGCACCTTCACCCGTATGTTTTTGCCAGTGGTGTAAAAACCCTGAACCATGTTGAACTGAAGGTCTTCGATAACCTCCATTTCGAGCGCTTCGGGATCGGCACCTTTTTCAAGGGCTTTGTTGCGCAGCAGCTCGAATGCTTTCTTTAAAGCGTCATCCCGCGTAAAATTGCGGCCGACGCGTTCGGTGTGTCCCTCCTCAGGAGCGGTAGCGATTCCCTGCTCGGTATCGACCAGCAGCGCCACCTCGCAGGTCGTTCTGGCAAGGGCCGCACCCACGGCATTGGCCACACCCCAGTGGGGAACGACGCGGACCTGATAGTCGGAAATCGTCCTGAAATGTTCGGCAAAATACTGGGCCGGTCCTCCCAGAACCAGCATTTCCGTCGGATTGACGCTGGCCCCCTCCCAAAGCTCGCGGACCGTGTATACCGGTTTGCTGTTGATGCGAAAGATCATTTCCCTGGCCTCGGACAGAATTGTGGCGCATGCGGCATCAAAAATCCGGCGAGCGGTCTGCTCCGGATCGATTCCAAGGGCGCCGGCAATGGATTCGATGCCCTGCAAGGCTTTTTCCCGGTTTCCGTTTGAGGCCTTTCCCATAACAAACAGGGCGTCGGTGGGCGTGGGGGTCGATCCGCCGTAAGCCATGGCCGGTCCGAACCGGTCCGGTCCGATCACGATCCTGCCGTCTTTCACTCTTACCGCGCTGTCTCCACCCAGACCGATGGAATGCGTTTCCAGGGAACGGATCAGGGTCTGATGGCGGTCCAGGGTGATTCCCAGCGGATTAAGCAACGGAACCTGGTTCAGCAGAACCGCCATGTCCGTGGTCGTGCCGCCGATGTCCAGCACCAGGCTTTCGGTTTGAGGCGAGGCAAAGGCGATGGCGCCCATCACGCTGGCCGCTGGGCCGGAGAGTATCGTCTGGCCAGGAAATTCCATGGAGGATTCAAACCGCATCGTTCCGCCATCCGCCTTGAGAATATGAATCGGAACGTTTAAGCCTTTTTTTTCAAGGGATTTTTTGACGGCTTCGAAAAATTTTTTGTGAATCGGGTATACGGCGGCATTGAGAAAAGCGGTGGCAATGCGCCGGGGAAAATTCAGGTTTCCGGATACTCTGTGGCCAAGAAAGATCTTTTCAAATCCGTCTCCCAGAATATCGGCGATTTTCAATTCATGCGATGGATTTCGAACCGAAAATTTTCCCACCACGCCGATGCGATCTAGGCCTTCTTTCCGGAAGATATCGGCGATTTTCCGAATTTCCCCGGCATTGACCGGTTCGATCTCCCGCCCGCGATGATCGATAGATCCGCCAACTACGCAATAATGATCGTTGGTTTTATACAAACTCGCATCCACACCCGGACCACCGGAAACGATCATGCCGACGGGCGGCATCTGTTTTTGAACGATGGCATTGGTGCCCAGCGTCGTACTTAGAACAAGGCGTTGAATTTGCGAGGGATCGATCCCATGAGTGACTTTTTCAAGTCCGGTCAGCACGGTGGTAAACAGATCGGAAGGATCGGTGGAAACCTTGACGGAATGAATCAGGCCCTCAGGGCCCAGGAGGACTGCATCCGCATACGTGCCCCCTACATCGAGTCCGATAATCATAGCTTTTATCCTGCCCGTATGGATCTGTAAAAACCAGAGTCCCTGGAATCGCAAAGGCGCGTCGGAATCGCACAAAGAAGTGCCATAGTGATGCCACCCTAACAGAAACAAAACCTCATTGTCAACTGCCGGAAAGGAGACCTTGACTACACGATGACGCGCCGGGATTATTCGCAATTTCTTGGGAATAATGCATTATTCGTCGAGTCGGGAAGGACTGAATGGAATGCTGCGGGAATGATGAATCAAGGCATCGGCGGGTTTATACGGACAGCCGGTTTCAAAATTCGGGAACCATCGGTTGCTTTTATCAGGGATATCGGAAGGCTGTTCTCAGAAGTGTGAAGGCGGCCTGCTGTCAGCAAAAAGGGTGGGGAAGAAATTCTGCAATCTCTCCCCACCCTTGAAACAATGATATGGTGAATTCAGATGTGACAATCTTGATTTAATAACGACGTCCGCCGCCACCCGGGCCCCTGCCGCCCCCGCCGCCAGGACCTCTGCCGCCGCCAAAGCCGCGGGGCTTTCTGGCGCCGCCGCCTTCGGTTTTCGGACGGGCCTCATTGATGTTGAGCGCTCTTCCCTTTAATTCCTTGCCGTTTAAATCCTCAATCGCAGATTTTGCCTGGTCGGCTGACGGCATTTCAACAAAGCCGAATCCCTTGGATTGTCCGCTGAATTTGTCTTTTATGATATTAACGGTTTCAACCTGGCCAAACGCCTCAAAAGCCTGTCGCAACTCATCTTCGGTAACATCGTACGACAAATTGCCTACATAGATATTCATTCTGCTCTCCTTTAATGAAAATTCTGGAATTGAAACGGCCGATAGATGAACTTCGCTTCCGGGTTTGGGAAGAGATGGCAGGCTGTTTCCGTTTTAATGCCTGAACGACGCATTCAAAAACCATTTTACACACATTGTCAATCGGACTGCTTTCAAAAAACAATCAGGGCAACTTTAAAATTCTCTACCTTCTTTATGCGCCATCTTCAAGCAAATAATTGCTGTATTAAAAAATTTGGCTGCAATCCCCTGTCCGGGATAAGATTCCATTGGAAGGGCTGGCCCGGGGTCTATTTTCCGGGAAGATTTTTCAGGCAAGTCGAATTCGGCGCCAAAACCCCCATCATCATCAGTCGGCGTCCTAGGTGTTACTACCCACCAGCCGCAGAATATTTTCCGCACAGATTTTTTTCAGGTCTTCCTGCAAAATTCCCATGTTCAGTAGATGTTGAAGCTGATTGTCCGGATAGCCGAACGGGTAGTCGCTTCCAAAAAGCAGTCGGCCGGCGCCGTAATGATCGAGAAAGGTTTGAATCTCGACAGGTCCGGCAAGGGCCGTATCCGCGTATATCGTCTCATCTTTCCAAACCCCCGAGTCAAGCAGCTGGAAAAATCCGCCGTTTAATAACCCCAGATGCGGAATGATGACCGGCGTGCGGCCGGCCGTCTGTTCGATAAACCAGATGGTTCGGTCAAAGGTTTCCTCAAAAACCACGGGCAGACCCCGCTCGCAGATCGCATCAATCGTGGCGCCGCATCGCGGGTCCTCATAGTGATACGGTGGCTCTCCGGCATGATGATGCCATTTGATTCCGGCAAATCCCCGGTCCAGATCCTCAATGATAAAATCGTTCCAGACAAAATAATACGGATAGATATCTTTGTTCTGACATGCGATCTGAAGCAGATAGTCGTGCGCCCGCTTCCGCGTGGCTTTCCAGGACTCATTGTCGTCAAAGCCGGGACGATAGCGGTCATAGATGTCTTCCACCGGCGCATAAAGACAGGCCCCGGAAATCCGGGCGCGAACCAGCAGGGGCCGTATATCGGAAAACGGCTGGCTGACGTTCTGAATTCCGCAGTGGATATGGCTGTCAATAACATGCATGCGCATTTAATCCTGAAGCAGAAGATCCGTATCCGGCAAATTTTCTATAATAATTGGACGATCAGCGACAAACTGAAAGTTTTCTTCTTTGAAAAGCGCAAGGCATGCATCCACTGCCTGGGAATCAAACAACACTCCCCGTTTTGAAATCAGCTCGGCGAGCGCGTGGTCGATTCCCAGGGCCGGTCGATACGGGCGAAACGAACTTTCGGCCTCCATGGCGTCCGCAACAGCGATGATCTTGGCCTCGGGCAAAATGGCATCTTCCTTGAGGCCCAGAGGATATCCCGAACCGTCGAGGCGTTCGTGATGCTGAAGAACGATTTCCGCCAGCGGCCACGGTGAATGTATATGCCTTAAGATATCGTAGCCGGTCTGAGGATGAACCCGAATCAGCTCGAACTCGGCTTCCAGCAGTTTTCCCGGGCGGTTGAGAATGGATACGGGTACGCGAATTTTTCCAATGTCGTGAAGCAGTCCTGCAAAATGAATCGCACGTATCCGGTCCTTGGAAAACCCTATTTTCCGGGCTATGGCGCATGCCAGTTCGGCCACTCTCTGTTGATGCCCCGCCGTATAAGGGTCTCTGACCTCCAGGGTCAGGGCCATCGTGCGAATCGTCGCCTGCAGCATTTCCTCAAGCTCGGCCGTTTTTTCCGCAACCTTTTTTTCAAGAACGATGTTCTGCGCGTTGAGTTCTTCATTCATGCGCTTCAGCGCCAGGTGCGTTTTGACCCGGGCCCTGACCTCCCCGGCATGGAAGGGCTTGGTGATGTAATCCACGGCGCCGACCTCAAAACCGCGGGTCTTGTGTGCGGGCTCGACCAGAGCTGTGATGAAAATCACCGGAATGTCCCGTGTGCGCGGATCTTCTTTGAGTCGGGTGCATACCTCGTATCCGTTCATGTCGGGCATCATGATGTCCAGCAGGATCAGATCGGGAAGCTGTTCTCCGACATAGGCCAGCGCCTTGGGCCCGTTCTTCGCGATTCCAAGACGGCAATCCGTCTTCAGCGTGTTGACCAGCAGGTCTATGTTGGTCGGGTTGTCATCGACAATCAGAACCAGGGGCCGTTTTGAATTATTGTGCATCATCGCGGGAGTTTTCGACCTTCCATCCGTATTCATCGAAGATGCGCTGAACGGTTTTCAGGGCATCTTCATAATCATAATTGTTGATCTGAACTTCAAGCTCCCTGAAATTCGGGCTGTCCATACTTTCCAGGGCCTCAGCTGCGCATTGAGAGACGGTTTCAGGGTCGGCCAGAACCAGCGCGTCAGCCAGATTCTGTAACAGTTTTTTGACGATCTGCTCATCCATCGGGGGCTTTTCGCTCTCTGCGGAAACGCTTTGACCGCTTTGAGCAAAGGTCTGCAAGCCGCCAAGAACCTGGTCCAAATGCTTTTTAACCTGATCGACAAGCGCCGGGTCCGGAGGCGTCCGGGTTGCCTGGGCATCTCTGGCGGCAGCCTCAAGCACCTTGGCGGCTTCAAACAGGCCCTCCGCCCGAATGTTGGCCGCGCTTCCCTTCAGGCTGTGACTCAGATGCTCAAGAGATTGCCAATCATTGTCGGAATAGGCCTTCTCAATATTTCCCGCCGTCTGACGGTTGCTCGCCAGAAAGCCGAAAAGAATCCGTTTAAAAGCGGCCGGATCGATATTGAGGGCTGAAAGCGCCTGATGAACGAAAATGCCCGGCAACGTCAGCGGCAGATCTCCGGCATTCAGAGCATGGGCTTCTTTGTCCGAACGATCCTGTTCAGGCTCTCGGATATCTTCCCGTGCCTGTCGAAGCGGGGATGTCGCCTGAATAAATTTCCACAGGGTATAATACAATCTTTCCTGGCTGACGGGCTTGGATATGTAGCCATCCATACCGGCTGCCAGGCATTTTTCTTCGTCACCCTTCATGGCATGGGCTGTCATGGCAATGATGGGCATCTGGTGAAAACGCGGATCTTTTCGAATCTGCCGCGTCGCTGCATAACCGTCCATCTCAGGCATCTGAATATCCATCAAAACGGCATCAAACGGCTGTTTTTGAACGGCCTCAACCGCCTCTTTTCCGTTGGCTGCAATGCTCACCGAAATCCCCGCCAGTTCCAGCATTGCTCTGGCGACTTCCTGACCGGTGGGATTGTCTTCGGCCACCAGAACCCGGCGGCCCCGAAGTCTCTGCATATAAATCGAGGCTTTGGTGGCCATATGCTTTTCGGGCTTGCCGACTCGAAGCTCTGATCTTCCAAAAGCGTCCATCATGGCGTCAAACAGGGTGGAAGCCGAGATGGGCTTGGTCAGAAAAGCGTTGATGCCTGCCTTTTCAGCCTCATTTTTTTCGCTGTCTTTTCCGAAAGCCGTCATCAGAATGATCGGGCCGGAAAAATCCATCTCACTTCGCATTTTCACGGCGGTTTCAATGCCGTTGAGCTGGGGCATCAGCCAATCCATCACCACAAGATTCACTGCCGGCTGACCCGTTAGAATCGCCTCAAGCCGATTGAGAGCAGCCCGGCCCGAAGAAAACACCTCCGCAGTCATTCCGAACGATTCCAGCATCTTTTTGGTCAGGGTCCGGCTGTCCGAACAATCATCGACCACCATGGCTCTGAGGTGGCGAATATCGGCAGGTGGCGTCAACTCTTTTTCCTCGGCCTTTGGCTGCCGCTTTAAGGGAAGAATGAAGCTGAACGTGGTGCCTTCTCCGGGCGCGCTGGCGAAATAAATCTGCCCGTTCATCATGGACACCAGTTTGTCGGAGATGCAAAGCCCCAGGCCCGTTCCCTCGTACTTTCGCGTGGTGGATGCGTCCCCCTGGCTGAAACTCCCAAAAATACGCTGCTGGTATTCAGGATCAATGCCCACTCCGGAGTCCTTGACCCGAAACGCCAGTCTGGCGGAATCCTGCGTTTTTTCCAGCGCTTCCACCCCGATCAGAATCACACCGCCACGTTCTGTAAACTTGACCGCATTGCTCAGCAGGTTGGTCAGAACCTGCTGAATGCGCAGACTGTCTCCAATCAGCGCCTGGGGGGTGCCGGCATTGATATCGACCAGAAGCTCAATGCGTTTTTCAACGGTCTTGTTTAAAAACATTTCAATAACCCGGTCCAGCAGTTCGTCCAGACGGAACGGACGCATTTCAAAGTCCAGTTTCCCGGCCTCAATTTTTGAAAAATCCAGAATATCGTTGATCAGCCCCAGCAGGGAATATGCTGAATTGTTTATAATTTTTAGATAATGCTCCAGTTTCGGAATCTGCCGTTCGTTTAAGGCCAATTCCGAGGCGGCGATAATGCCGTTCATCGGGGTGCGAATTTCATGGCTCATATTGGCCAGAAACTCGCTTTTTGCGTGGGTGGCGGCTTCCGCGGCTTCCTTGGTCTTCTGAAGCTCCAGGTTCATTTTTCGAAGCTGCGCGGTTCTCGCTTCTACTCGGTTTTCGAGTTCTTTATAGGCATTGTGAAGGGCTTCTTCGGCCTTTTTACGGACGGTGATGTCCTGAACAAATCCTTCCATGGAGACCAGTTTCCCGTCTTCATTTCGAAGCGCGCGGGCCTGAATCAGCGCCCATATCAACTCGCCATTTTTGCGGGTCAGCCGACACTCAAAGTTTTTGACCGAATCCTGATGCTCGAGCATTTTCAGCAGCTCATCAATCCTGCCCTTGTCCGCGCACAGTTGGGTCTCGAAATCGGTAATGCCTTGTATCAGCTCCTGCGGATCCGCGTAGCCAAGAATCTGAGCCATGGACGGGCTCGCGCTGGAGAAATATCCCTCAGGGGAAGCCTGAAAGATGCCTTCCAGGGCATTTTCAAAAATGCTCCGGTATTTTTGTTCAGATTCCGCAAGAGCTTTTTCGGTCTCCTGCAATTGCTGAATTCGCAGCTCCAGAATTTTGTTCAACTGCTCGAGTTCTTCGGCATGATTGGTTAAAAGCAATTCCTTTTCCTGATAATAATCGATCTTGGCGCGAAGTTCTTCCGGAGATACCCTGAAATCGGCCAGAATCTCCCGATAAGCGTCCATCAGATCATCGGTTTCCTGCTCGCTGAACTGTACGGCGTTTGCAATGGCTTTGTGGGCCGCCGCGGCGCCGATGGCGCCGGAAAGCATTTTTTCAATCTCCCGGTGCAGCTTGAGAAGTTCGGCAATCGAAATTCGCGTCTTATTCTTAAGGTTCAATGCGGCAAGGCATTTGTTCATCTTTTCCTGAACCTCTGAATCGGTAAAATACTGACAAAGCAGCTTGCGAATTTCTTCCTCTTTCCCTTCCAGATCAATATATGCCTCCCGTTCAAGAGGAGACGGCGCAATCGGGGAGGACAGGGCGCCGACAAATTCATTCATCAGCTGCTGTTCCGTCCTGCCGGGCCTGTATAATAAGGACCCCAGGACATACAGGCCGATATTTGCCAGCATCGACCAGAAAACCGCATGGGTCAGAGGATCCAGCGCTTTCATGCCGAACAGGCTTTCGGGTTTTAAAAAGTCAAGTCCCAGAGGGCCGGTTTCCAGAAAAACCGCGGAAATCCAGCCGCTCTTGATCAGGGAGGGAACCAGCAGGGTGTGACACCACAGCAGAAATCCGGCGCTCAATCCCAGAAACGCTCCGAATTTGTTCCCGCGATACCAGAATATGCCTCCCAGAATGGAGGGTGCGAACTGAAGGATGGCTGCAAAGGAAATCATGCCGATATTGACAAGCATATATGATGCGCCCACCTTCTGTTCAAACCAGAAGCTTAAAATAATAATGGCCGCCACGGAAATCCATTTGCAGCGCAGCAGATGCTTTTTGAGGAACCCCAGACCTTGAAACCACCCGAACATCGGCAGCATCAGATGGTTGGTCATCATGGTTGAAAGGGTCATGGAACTGATCATGATCATGCCGATGGAGGCGGAAAATCCCCCGATAAAAACCAGCATGGCCAGCCAGGGCGCTCCGTGAAAAAGCGGCAGCTGCAGCACAAAGGTATCCCCCTGATCCGGCGGAAGACCTCGAAGCAAACCGCCGAGGGCAATGGGAACTACAAAGATGTTGATGAGAAACATGTACAGGGGCAGCAGCCACATCGCCGTCAGAATGTGCCTTTCGTCGGAATTTTCCACAACCGCCACATGAAACTGTCTGGGCAGAAACCATATGGCCGACATGGACAGCACGATGTAGGTCGTCCAGAGCATATACGGCTGATTTCCCAGTGCGGTCAGATTCGTAAAACCGGCATGGGGGCTCTGTGAAAAACGTTCCAGAATATCCCCGAATCCATTGTAGATCGAATAGGTGACAAATATGCCGGCAGTCAAAAGCCCCAGAAGCTTCACGACGCACTCCACGGCAAGCGCCATCACCATTCCTTCGTGACGCTCGGTCGGATCCAGCCTTCGCACGCCGATGACGATCGTAAAAAAAATCATCAGGCCGACCATGATATAGCCGATGTGATCCGCCACCCAGGAAACGGAACCTTCCGCAGGCGTCGTAATCACGTTGAGCGTGGAAAGGATGGATTTCAGCTGCAGGGCGATATAAGGAATAATTCCCATAAGGGCAATCAGGGTGACGATGGCGGCAAGCGCTTCGGATTTGCCGTATCGTGCGGCAATAAAGTCAGCGATGCTGGTGATGTGATGCGTATTTTTGATTCGGACCATCTTGCGAAGGACGATCCAGGACAGGATAATCGCAATGGTCGGCCCGATGAAATATGCCACGAACAGCATGCCTCTGGTGCTCATCACCAAACCCACGCTGCCGTAATAAGTCCATGCCGTGCAGTAGACAGCCAGCGACAGCGTGTAGACCACGGGGTTATTGGCGATGCTTTTTCCCGCCCCTGCCCGCCGCTCGGCCCAAAGCGCTATAGCAAACAGGGAAAAGAAATACAGCAGAAAGATCAAAACGGCCGTCAGATGACTGAACATGGGTTATTTTTCAACATCCTTGCTGTTTTGTTTTAAAAGATTGGTTGCGATAAAAAACAACACGACGATGAAGGCTCCCCAGATACAGAACAAATAATAAAACAGGGCCAGGCGGGCATTTTCAAAAATGGTGAGCACCGGCCAGTTAAAAAGCAAAAGGCTCAGGCAATAGAGCAGGATATGAAACTCAGGTTTTTTCAGAATATGGGTTATCTTTTCCATGGCTTGTCCTTATGTCTCTCCCAAAAGGATGCCTATGAGAAATCAGCCGGAAAACATATAGGATTTGGCCCCAGCTTAACATTGAAAGCCGAAGCTGTCGATCAGAAACTCAACCCGCTGAACCACCTTTGCTGTTTCGGCAATGTTTTTCCCTGCTTGTAGGGCGGGAAAAGTCTGATTCAAAAGAGCGGTTCCGGCCCTTTATTTTGAAGCGGATTTTCGTTCGGTTTCAGGTTGCGTTCGATTCTCAAAAAAGCTGTAATGCAAATGAAAGAAAAACATTGGCAGGCTGGGGTCAATATTCTAATATTGTCGAAAAATGAGGCTTTGATTAAGAACTTATCCGTAAATAAAAATGGATTTTTTTCTTGTTTTTTGCTATAGAACCTCCAACGATCACACAATTTTAAGGAGGAATATGGCAAAAATTCAGTCATGGGAAGTATCCGATACTTTTTGGGCAAAGGTTGAACCTCTTATACCAGCAAGAGAGCGCGATCCGGAAAAAACATATAAACGCAAGGCCGGCGGAGGTAAAAAACCGATGCCGCCACGCCAAGTCTTTGAGGCCATTATGTATGTGCTTCGGACAGGATGCCAATGGAAAGCTCTGCCCAAGGAAAGATTTGGAAGCGGCAGCGCTGTCCATACCCATTTCATGAATTGGATGCGTGCTGGATTCTTTGTCGCACTCTGGCGTTCGGGGCTTGCTGAGTACGATGACATGGAAGGGATTGTTTGGAGCTGGCAAAGCATTGACGGGGCGATGGTCAAGGCTCCCTTGGCGCAAGACGCAGTCGGTCGAAATCCGACCGACAGGGGGAAAAAAAGGAACAAAACGGCATCTGCTGGTGGACGGCCGTGGTGTCCCGTTATCACTCGTCGCGACCGGAGCAAATCGCCATGATGTTACGCACCTGGAGTCTGTTTTGAAAGGCATCATTATAGATCGTCCTTTGGATGTCCAGCAGCATTTGTGCGCAGATAAAGCCTATGGATGCCAGCCAGCGCTGGAAGCCATTCTTTCAAACGGATACATTCCTCATGTAAAAACTCGAGGAGAAGAGATCCAAAAGAAAAAGAACGCTCCCGGTTGGAAAGCCAGAAGATGGGTAGTGGAAGTGAGTCACTCATGGTTTAACCGTTTTCGTAAAATCCTGGTCCGCTATGAAAAGCGCGCTGATACATATCTGGCATTGCTTCATATGGCTGCCGCAATCATCGCGTACCGAAAAACTGGTATTATTTACGGATAAGCTCTAAGGAAAGAATGTAAAAAATATGTTTAATTTATATGAAACGGCCCACCCAGTGAAGGAATCAGATAAAAGATCCCATTGTTTTGATGGCGGCGTTGAAAACGGAGTGTTCTGGATTCATTTTCAAAAATCGGGGCAGCGATGGGTTTGATGAATGAACTGAAAGTGGGCATTGCAGGCGGCGGAGCCGGGGCCTGCATCATTCTGGATATCGCCCGCAGCGGAGCCTTCACACGTGCAAACATCGTCGGCCTGGCGTATCCGGATACAAACGCGGCAGGATATCGATGCGCTGTGGAAATGGGTGTATCCGTTTTCAGAGATTTTCATGACCTTTATGCAGTCAAGGATTTGAATCTGATTATTGAAACAGACGATGACGCCGCCGCGGCAGAGGAAATCGCCCGAACAATGCCTGTGGGTGTGAGTCTGATGTCCGGCGCTGTTGCCAGGCTTTTTTATGAATTTCTGGAGGCAGAGGAAAAACGGATCGCCGAATATGCTCGAGCCCAGGGGGTGTCTGAGCGCCGATCGCGCGAGCTGCGAGATCGGGTCAGGGAAATCAACTGCCTGTACGCAACCTCAAGTATTGCCGAGAAGCGCCAGTATTCTCTGGACAAGATGCTTCAGGAAACAGTGAATGTCGTAACTGCGGGCTGGCAGTACCGGCAGGCGGCCTTTGCACGGATCCAATTGGAGGGACGCGAGTTTCGAACCCGGAACTTCAAAAACACAGACTGGCGGCAGACGGCCGATATCGTTGTGCACGGCCATAAAATCGGCGAACTGGAAGTCGGGTACCTGGAAGATAAACCGCCGGAAGACGAGGGCCCGTTTTTGAAACACGAACGCGAATTAATCAACGCCGTTGCGCGGCGCATCGCAAGATCCATCGAGCGCAGGCAGGCTCAGGAAAATCTTCAGGAAAGCGAAAAACGCTTTCGGGCGCTTGTGGAAAACGCGGTTACCGGCATTCTCATCATTCAGGATGACCGTATCGTTTACCAGAACCCCGAACAGGAAAGAATCTGCGGCCCAATGACTGTTTCGCCCGCAAAACTGGATTTCAGGTTCATTCACCCCGATGACCGGCCGGAGGTCGAACGGGGATATGCCCGGCTGGTTGCGGGCCAGTTCGATACGCTGGATATGAATTTTTGTTTTCACCCCTCAGCCGGAGCCGAAGATAGCGCGATGAAATGGGTAGACTGCCGAGCGCTTCGAATTGAATACCACAACCGCCCCGCCCTTCTCGTCAACATGATGGATGTATCCCGGTCCAAGGAACTTGAGCGCCTGGTGCAGATTCAGGACAAGATGACCTCCCTGGGGCGAGTGGCGGCGGGTATCGCCCACGAGATTCGGAATCCTTTGTCCGGAATCAATCTTTACCTTCGGGCGCTTGACCGTCTTTGCATGGTTGAAGAGAATAACGAAAAAATGCGCCCGCTCATTGGTCAGATCCAGTCCGCATCCGACCGGATCGACGCCGTGATTCGGCGCGTCATCGATTTTTCAAGACCCGGGGAGCTTCGCCTGGTTCGTATCGACATCAACCGTCCGATAGAAGAAGCCATCGCTTTGACGCAGACCGCGCTGCGCAAAAACGGCATCGCTCTGAAAACTTCTTTGTCCGACGGGCTTCCCCCCTGTCGGGCGGACGCGGATCTGATCACTCAGGTAATTGTGAATCTGATAACCAATGCGGCCGAAGAGATCAAGGAACAGGCGAAAGAAAAGATAATCGAAATCACATCCGAACAGCGCGGACCGAAAATTCTCATAACCGTTTCGGATTCCGGAAAAGGCGTGTCGCCCGCGCAGAAGGAACACATATTCGATCCATTCTTCACCACCAAGAAGGGCAGTACCGGCATCGGCCTGAGCCTGTGCTACCGGATCATCACCGATCATGGCGGCAGAATCGATGTAGATGCCAGCCGCTGGGGCGGCGCCCGGTTTGTGATCGAGCTTCGAATCCAGGAGGGTATATAGCTGCAATGGTGCGTTTCTCAATATTTGTAGTCGATGACGAACCGACGATTCGCGAGGGCATGCTGCTGGCGCTCGAAGAACAATACGATGTCAGTGTTTTTTCTGCCGCTGAACCGGCTCTTCAGGCCATGAAAGCCGAATCGCCCGACCTGGTGCTGCTGGATATCTGTCTGCCGGGCATCAGCGGACTCGAAGCGCTCGAACGCATGCGAAATCTGTGGCCGGGCATTGCGGTCATCATGATCACCGCTTATGAGGACATCGATACGGTAATCGCCGCCATGAAGCTCGGCGCCTATGATTATGTAGTCAAGCCCCTTCACATGGATTCTCTGGAAATCGCCATATCCAATGCACTGGAGGCGCAGCGGCTGCGAAAGGAGGTTCAAACCCTTCAGGAAAAATATCTGGTCGAAAACCTGCCCTGCTTTATCGGAGAAAGCGACGCCATCCTGGATGTGATGGGGTTTATGGAAACGGTGGCACGCAGCCCGGACACGCCGATATTGATTCAGGGGGAGACGGGCACCGGAAAGGAGTGGATCGCCGGCGCCATTCATTACAGAAGCCCGAACTTCAGAGGTCCCCTCGTAACGGTCAATTGCGCGGCCATTCCCCGGGAACTGATCGAAAGCGAACTGTTCGGTTACGAAAAGGGGGCCTTCAGCGGGGCTGCGGAAACCGGTAAAAAGGGGCGGATCGAGGCCGCGGCCTCCGGCACGCTTTTTCTGGACGAGGTGGGCGATCTCGGCCTTGAAGCCCAGGCCAAGCTGCTGCGTTTTTTCGAAGACGGGGAATTCTACCGGATCGGCGGAACCCGCCGACATCGGGTGAAAACCCGGGTGGTTTCAGCGACCAACAAAGATCTTAACGCATTGATTCAACAGGGAAGTTTTCGAAAGGACCTTTATTACCGGCTCAGCGTTATTCGCATCAGCCTGCCGTCTCTGGAACATCGCCGGGAGGATATACTGCCGCTTGCCAAGCATTTTCTGGTTCATTTTGCCGATAAGTTCGGCAAGACCTTTACCGGCATTTCTGAAAGCGCCGCCGCAGCTCTGAAAAATCACCGGTGGGAAGGCAATGTTCGGGAGCTGAAAAACGTCATCGAACGGGGCGTGCTTACCGGAAGCGGTCCTGTTCTGGAAGAGGCTGATCTGGGAATCCGGGAAAAAGCCGTGTTTCAGCCGGATCAGGTCGCGGTTCCGGCCGGGCTAGGGCCCCTGACCCTGGATGGGCTGGATCTGGATGCCGTCTTGTCGGCAGTAGAAAAATTCTATATGGACAGCGCTCTTTTGCTTGCCGGCGGAAGCGAGAGTCAGGCTGCCAAGCTGCTGAAGCTCAACCATCACACCTTCCGATACCGCCGGAAAAAATACCTGAAGCGGGTGGTGCAAAAGCCGCGTCGTGATTCTTAGTCCTTTTTGGTAACGTTGTTTTTCCGCCGCAATGCTCCGCGCCAACGGCCCATCATTTCGCAAGAATAGAAAAATCTCTATAGTCTAAATCAAAAAATCCCCGTTTAACCTGCTGAAAAAACAGCAAATAGATTATACGTCTAAATTTTTCAAATCTTTCTTTAGAAACTTCTCTAAATATCGGGCCCGGCAGAAAATTTCCTATCATTTATCATATTGAATATATTACATAAAATAAATATTGCCGCAGGTGGTACGCAGCTTGCTTTATTGACTTTGTTGAATGACGTAAAGCGATCACCGGCCTGTGTGCCGTAAGGAAAGGAGGAAGTATCATGATGGAATGGCTTACCACTCTTGTGGTTGTCGTGGTGGGCGGATTGTTACTAGTGGCTCTGGAGAAGCGTGACAATGCGCGAATCAAGAAGGAAAGCGAATAAATTTCTATCCGAACTGCGGATTATCCGTACGAAGTGAATCGAAAGAACTGCCCGCAACCAAGAGGTTGCGGGCAGTTCTTTGCCGCGTTTGAAAATTTAGAAGGCAAACGAAACAGTCACGCCTCCGTATAAAAATTCTGAATCTCCACTGATGCTGGTTGCTTCAAGAAGATTTTCCGCATCATCCGTCAGCGGGAACGAATAAGCGATCATAGGGCTGATGGTCCAGTATTTTCCAAGTGGAACCGTCAAACCCGCCGACAGGTTGCCATCGTGAAAGCCGCTGTATTTTTCGGTTGTCGGATTCAGCGCGTCGTCCACCTCCGCCACTTCGTCGTCATCCGAAATCATGTATCCGATTGAACCGGACAGGTCCAGAGTGATTCCTTCGTGCAATTCGAAGGAGTGAGAAAGGCCGAAGCTGAAATACCATCCGGGAAGATATGATATCTCTCGGTAAACGGACAGGGTGGGGGCCAGAAACACATCCAGGCCGATGCTGGCGAAAAGCTCCTGGGAATCTTTCATGCCGTCCAGGGCGTAGTAGCAGTAGCCGACGCTTGTTGTGACCATTCCGAAGCTTTTCTCGTAGGAGAGGGTGAGATCGGTCTCGTTGAATTGCGTTTCATCATCCCCGTCGTCTTCAGACGCATTCGTGTCCAGGTTTCCCCACAGGTTGACGCTCACCCCCTTGTAGCCGACAGTTATCGAGGGTTGTATGACGATGCCGTCGTCGCTGAGTTCATACCCCCGCCAGACGTATTTGCTGAAAACTCCTAGGTCCATCGATGCGCTCGGCGTGTCCGTTTCTTCCGCCGGCGCCGGAGCGGCGGCCAGCGTCAGCGCCAGGCAGCCGGCCAGAAAGGCGAAAACAATTCGGTTTGTCGATTTTTCCGTTCTTTTCATTTTTCTTTTTTCTCCCTTGGGTTGGCGTTGCTTTCATATCGACTGGTGATGCGCTGAAAAATAGCAACTTGCGTGCCAGAATGTCTCTGTGCCGGTCCATATTCAACCAACCCCTTGGAATCATGGTCGAAGGCCTGCAAATTGCGGAAAAGAAGATTCGCGACGTGCCGACATATATGTAATATAATGGCAAGGCCGTTACGTATTTGAAATTTGACAGACAACGCGGTACAAAATTGAAGGCTCTATCGGCTGGAAATCGGAAACCGGCGGTGGAATTTTGCCTGTACCTTTATGTTTTTTCAGGTGCCTTGGTTTCCTGCCGCGGAAAAAAGGAAGGGGCGCCGTGGAGAAAGGGCGCTATTGAAACAATAGACGGGAAAACCGCAAAAGAAGTTCTGGAAAAAATCCGTACCCCCGTCAAAAAAGTCCGGTCCGTTGAAGATATTCAGAAAGTCAGACCCAGCGATGCAGCGGCCGTTTCAGGCTTCATTTTTGGAGTTGCGGCAATGCCCAGATAGGCGTTGGTAATCGCCGGATCGGCCAGAAGGTCCGCGGCCCTTCCTTCGTGAACCACCTTTCCGGTTTCAAGCACATATCCGCGATCCGCGATCTGCAAAGCCGCGCGGGCATTCTGCTCGACCAGAAGGATGGTCATTCCCCGGCTTTTCAGCAAGGCGATCGTGTCAAGAATCTTATTCACCATCATCGGCGCAAGACCCATGCAGGGCTCATCGAGCAAGAGCATGCTGGGGCGAGCCATCAGCGCCCTGGAGACGGCCAGCATCTGCTGTTCTCCGCCGGAAAGCGTTCCGGCGGCCTGGTTTATGCGCTCTCGAAGGACGGGAAAAAGCGTCAGCGCTTTTTCCAGATCCTCTTCGAAATTGGATTTCTGGTTTTTCCGGCTGCGGCAGTAGGCGCCGAGCTTGAGATTGTCCAGAACGCTCAGCGGCGCAAAAATCATGCGGCCTTCGGGCACCAGGCTGATGCCCCGGCGGACGATTTCAGGCGGATTGAGCCCTTTTACGGAAGATCCCTGAAACAAAATGGTCCCTTCCCATCGCTGAAGCAGACCGCAGATGGCCTGCAGCACGGTGCTTTTGCCCGACCCGTTTGCGCCGATCAGGCTGACCACCTCTCCGGGACCGACCGACAGGGTAATGCCTTTTACCGCCTGAATGCGGCCATAATAGCATTTCAAATCCGTAATGTGCAGCATAATGGTTTCCTTGTTTTCATTCAAGTTTGTTATCTCTGTTCGCAGTGCTCGCCCAGATACGCCGTTCTTACCGCGCTGTGGGTTTGAATTTCTTCCGGCGTTCCGGAAGCCAGAACCCGGCCCCGGTCCAGAACGATGATCCGGTCCGAAACCGACATGGTCAGACTCATGTCGTGTTCCACCAGCACGATGGTGATTCCCTGATTTCGAATAGCCAGAATCAAATCGCCCAGACGCCCGGTTTCCAGGGCGTTGAGCCCGGATGCCGGCTCGTCGAGCAGCAGCACTCGGGGCCGGGACGCCAGTGCCCGGGCAATTTCCAGCAGACGCTGCCAGCCGAAGGGGAGATCCGCGCTGGGCTTCACGGCCTGATCCGCCAGGCCGACCATGTCCAAAAGGGCCAGGGCGTTTTCCCGGCAGGCGGCCTCTTCCCGTCGCACTCCCGGGGTTCGAACGATCGCTCCCCAGAATCCGCATCGGGTTCTGACATGCTGACCGACCATGACGTTTTCCAGAACATTCATGTTTTCAAACAGCGCCAGGTTCTGAAAGGTCCGGGCAATTCCCATACGCACCCGCTGATGGGTCGGTAGCCGTTGAATCTCTTCTTGATTGAAAAAAATCCTGCCCCCATCCGGCGGATACAATCCCGAAATCAGGTTGAACAGGGTGGTTTTCCCGGCGCCGTTGGGCCCGATCATACCCAGAATCATTCCCTGCGACACCTCAAGCGACACGTCCTGCAGGGCCTGAACGCCGCCAAACGCCTTTGAAGCGCCACATATTCTCAGAATTGGCACTACGCCATCTTCCCCGTCACGGTCATGCATTTCGGGATCTTTCATAAATGTCCAGCAGTCCCCGGGTTAAACCCTGGGGCAGAAATATCATGACCAGCATCAATATCAGGCCATATACGATCATCTCGTAGTCTGCAAACGCATGCAGCCACTCGGGAAGCAGCGTCAGCAACGAGGCGCCCAGAAGCGCTCCCCATATACTGGCCATCCCTCCGATGACCACCATGGTCACCAGGCGCACCGAAGTCATGAAATCAAAGGATCCGGGACTGATGAATCCGATAAAATGTGCGTAGAGAAATCCGGCCAGGGCTGCCAGAAAGGCGCTGAATACAAAAACCTGCAATTTATAGGCCTGAGTATTGACGCCGATTGCCATGGCGGCGTGCTCGCTTCCGTGAATCGACCGCAACGCGCGTCCGACACGGGATTCGATCAGCCGACGGCTCACGACCAGAGTGCCCAGAACCAGGCCCCAGACCAGATAAAAGAAGTTGCGTCCGGACGTAAAATCAACCGGCCCGATTTTCAGAGGGGGAATCCCCGCCAGCCCCGATGAACCGCCCGTCCAGCCGTCCAGTTCCCGGAAAACGATAAAAACGATCATGCCGAATCCCAGAGTGCCCATGGCCAGGTAATACCCGGAAAGCTTTAGGGTCGGAATTCCCACGACCAGGGCCACCAGCACCGAAAGGCCGAGGCTTGGAACCAGAGCCAGCCAGGGAGAAAACTGGAAATGCACGGTCAGAACGGCGGAAGTATAAGCGCCGATGCCGTAGAACGCAGCATGCCCCAGAGAAATCTGACCGGTGTAGCCCATGAGCAGGTTCAACCCTAGGGCCAGTATCGTATTAATGCCGATAAAGACCATCACCTGAAAATGATAGGGGTTGTCGAACAGCATGCCGGCAGCTGCGACAGCTCCTGTCAGCGATCCGATTCGAAGTGTTTCATGAAGAGAGGATTGGGTCATGATCTTTTTCCGAAATAATTCCTTAAACCATCCTTTATTTAAAACCGGTGCAAGTCTTTTGCGCCGAAAATTCCGGACGGCCTTAAGTAGAGTATGGCCAGCAGGAGTGCAAAAGCGATGGCGTCCTTGTATCCCGAGGACAGGAAACCAGCGCCCAGAGACTCGAGTACTCCCAGAACAATACCGCCGGCCAGAGCCCCCCACAGGCTGCCCAGACCGCCGAGCATGGCCGAACAAAATCCTTTGAGTCCCAGAAGTGTTCCCATGTCATAGCTGCACATCGTGATTGGCGTAATGATGACGCCGGCCACCGCCCCGGTCGCGGTACTCAGCACAAAAGCCATAAGAATCATCAATTCATAGGGGATCCCGGTCAGCCAGGCTGCTTTTTTGCTGATCGAAGCCGCGGTCATGGCTTTCCCGATGAGTGTCTTTTTGAAAAACGCATGCAATGCAAACGTCAGTGCAACCACAACGACCAGAATCCAGATGCTCTGGGCAAGCAGTTTTGCACCCATCACGTCGATGGGCGCAAAACTGAAAAAATCCGGCGCGCTGTGCGCGTCTTTTCCCCAGAACATCATGCCGACACCTCTGAGAAAAATAGAGGCCCCTACCGTGATGATAATCAGAACGATGGGGTTGGGCCGAGAAACCGTCCGAATGGCCAGCCTTTCGAACAAAAACCCGATCAGGGCAACACCGATGATAGCCAGAAAAAACGCGATCGCCAGCGGAATTTTCAGGTCCTGCCACAAGGTGATCAGCCCCAGTCCGCCCAGCATGACGAATTCGCCGTGGGCGAAGTTGATCAGTCTTGTAGCGCCGTACAGTATCGAAAAACCCAGAGCGATCACCGCGTAAATCGCGCCGTTGGTCAGACCTGAAAAGATATATTGAAGCAATTCCTGCATGATGCTCTGCCCTGGTGCGCCTGGGTTACGGTTCCAGCGCCCATGTTCCGTTTTGAATCCGGACCATGACAAACGCTTCCGGAGTCAACCCATTGTGCTCTTTTCCCGACATGTTAAACACACCGCTGATACCGACATGGCCGGTGAGATTTTCCAGAGCCAGACGGATCTTATTTCTGTCTCCTTCGCTGCCCTTAAGGGCCTTTGCCAGCATCTGAACCGCATCATAGGCATAACCGCCGAACCCAGACACCGGTTGCTGGTACCGAGTCTCATATTCCTGAATATAATTCAGCAGAACGGGCTTCTGGGAGTCTGTTTCCGGCAGAAGTCCGGCTACCAGAATCTTGCCGGTAGGCAGATAAATGCCTTCGGAAGCATCGCCGGCCAGTTTGATAAAGTTCGGAGAGGCTACCCCGTGACTCTGGTACAGCGGGATGGAAATTCCCAGCTGTTGAACATTCTTCGCCACCACGGCCGGGCCGGGATTGGTTCCCCAGCATACGATGGCGTTGGGATTTTCCTTGCGGATCTTCGTCAACTGGGCGGTCATGTCGGTATCTTTGGCGCCGAAGCTCTCCTCACAGACCACCTGGATCCCGAAATCACCGGCCTGGGACAGCAGCTGCTGCTTTCCGCTCTCCCCAAAAGAGTCCGCCACTGTCAAAATTCCGATGGTTTTAATTTTATTCCGATTCATGTGTGCGTAGACAGCCGCCACCGCCTGAGCATCGCTTTGGGCGGTCTTAAATGTCCAAGGCGTAACCGGCTTTGTTATGGCAATGCCCGCAGCGCAGCTGATCAGCGGAATATTGGCGCGCTCGGCAAAGCTCTTGACCGCAAGGGAAGGCGGCGTGTTGCTCGGCCCGATGATCGCAATGACACCATCCTTGTTGATCAGACGGTTGATGCCGCTGACGGCCTTCTGGGGATCGCCTTCGGTATCGTAAATCACGGGTTCAAGCAGTTTTCCGTCAATTCCTCCGGCCTGATTGATCGCATCAACAGCCATTTCCATGCTTTTCTTTTCAGGGTCTCCCAGAAAGGACCCGCGGCCGGTGACCGAAAAAAGGCCGCCGATCTTATAGGTATCGGCGCCGATGGCAAGCGGTGTGAATCCGATCAGGCAGATTAAGCCTGCAAGGGCCGGTTTCAAGATCCGGTTCATGATGGTCGGCCAAGTTCTCATGTGGTTTCCTCCGATGATTTGTGTTTTAAGGGTTGCGGTACTCTCTTTAGGTAGCATGATCCGTAAAAAAGGGCCGCAGGTTCGAAACCCGCGGCCCTTAAAACTGAAAACCATGGATTTCGCCGTTTGATCGGCTACCCATGGTTGTTGTCTTTTAAATTTCAGCGATTATTGCCTAGACGCCTCCACGGGTAGCCTTTCGAAAAAAGCCCCCAAAATAGCTAAAAAAGCAATATCGCCGAAAATACATCATAATTTTTCCCGATTTAAACAATGAATGATATTTCTATAGCGGATGCACCGCTGAAAAGTCAAGGGAAAAATAACCATGTTCCGGCAGGATCGTATATATAGATTGACTTCATGGGCAATGGGTTGTTCCGGTTGAACGCTTGCGCAGCATGGCGTCCGGTCTATCAAACCCGCTAGGGTTTGGGGGAGTCCGGCTTGAGAATCAGAAAACAAAGCGTTCCGTAGTGCTGCATGTGGCCTGCGGCGATTCGGGCGTAAGGTCCGTTGCCCCAGAAGATGTCGGCGCGGGCCGGGCCACGGATGGCGCCGCCCGTGTCCTGATTCAGCGCAAACCTTCCAAATTCCGTCCAGGATTGAATGTTTCCTTCCTCGTCAACCATGGGCTTTTGGGCGGTGATGTAGACCAGAGCTGCCGGCGGAAAAATCCGGCGGTCCAGGGCGATGGTGCGCCCCGGCGTCAGAGGAAAGCCGAAACAGCCCAGGGGACCCTGATCCTCGGTTTGAAAAAACACGTAACTGGGATTTTGATTCAGAATCTCGGCAACCTCCTCGGGATGTTCGTTCAGATACGAGCGGATGCGCTGCATGGACATCTCTTTGCTGTCGATCTTTCCGGTTTCGATCAGATGCTTTCCGATGCTTCGGTAGGGCCGGCCGTTGGACGCATGGTAGTGGACGTTCATCCGGCCGCCCTCGGCCAGATTGATCTTTCCCGATCCCTGAATCTGAAGAAAGAAAAGATCTACGGGATCCTGAACCCAGGCAAGGGGCTTTACATTTTCGCGGATCGCTCCGGCTTCGATTTCCCTTCGATCCGGATAGGGGACCAGGCGGTTCTGCTCAATCCTGCCGGTAATTTTCTTGCCCTTGAGCTCGTCGGAGAAAAGCGAAAGGTCCGCCGTGATCAGATCGTCGGGCAGGGAAAGCACCGGGCAGGAAAATTTTTCGCTCGCATGCAGGCTGCCTTCCAGAACCGGCTCATAATAGCCGGTGTAAAGCACCCGGCCGGCGCCGTTATTTCCCGCGCAGCGATACACCCGGAAATTTGCGGCGATAAACTCTCTGAGGGACCGGGCATCGGGTCTATTTTCGATGAAATCCCGAAAAAACTCCAGGGACCGGATCAGCTCCGAAACACGGTATTCGTCCTTTCCGAAATGAAGCACGCGGTCTTCGGGCAGTTTTTTATAATAACCCAGGCTCTGGCCGATGGCAGAGGAAAGGCCGTCAAGATCCATGTCGTCGGTAAAATCCGGAAACCGGCTCTGTGAAATTTTCACCAGGGCCGGCGCTTCGACAGGCGGAATCGCCGAAGGCGCGCATCCGCAAAAGAAAAGGACCGCAGCCAGGAACAGGCCGGTCCAAAACGGATCAGTCCGAAGACGCATCGTCTGCCTTCCGGACAAAATGTCCGCTTTTTCCGCCGGATTTTTCCACCAGACGGATGTTGGATATCGTCATGGCCCTGTCATAGGACTTGCACATGTCGTAGATGGTCAGGGCCGCCACGGAAACCGCGGTCAGGGCCTCCATTTCAACCCCGGTCTGACCGGTGAGGCGCGCGCTGGCAACGATTCGAATGCAGCGGGTTTTCTCGTCCGGGAAAAAATCCACCTGAACGTGGGTGATGTTCAAAGGGTGACACATGGGAATCAGCTCGGCGGTTTTTTTGGCGCCCATGATTCCGGCGATCCGCGAGGTTTCCAGCACGTTTCCCTTTTTAACGCCGCCGGTGCGGATCATCTCAAAGGTATCCGGACTCATGGATACAAAGGCTTCGGCCGTCGCCTGCCGAAGCGTGGCGGTTTTTCCGGACACGTCGACCATGCGCACCCGGCCCTGATCGTCGATATGGGTAAATTCGTTCATAACATTCCTGACTAAAATTAAAATTCGTTTCAGCCGGCTTTCAACCTGCCTCAAAAAACTGGGTTTTCGAGGTCACCTCGGCCTTGATCGCGTTCAGGGTGTCGCTCAGAACCTGAATCACATTTTCGCGCAGGTCCCCGGCCACCACCAGAAACATCACGTCGTCTCCCAGGCCGAGGTCCCGTTCATCGGCGATATCCGCCAGAATCTCCACGATGCCCGGACGTTTTTTCTGCTCGACGATGATCTCGGCCAGACGCCTTCGGTCCGTTTTAACCCGCATTCCGGTCACCCTGCGGCCATCTCTGGAAAAGCCCCGCACCACGCCGTTGTGAACCAGAACCATTCCGGCCTCATGGTAGTTCGGATGGTTTTTGACGGTTTCCAGCATTTTCATCAGATTCATGAAGCATTCTCCTCTGAAAGCGGTTGTTGCCGGGCCAGGATTTCTTCGGCCAGACAAAGGTCTTCGGGGGTATTGATGTTCAAAAAAGACAGCAACTCCGGATCCAGCTCCCGCAGCCGGGTTTCCGGAATCGGGCGAACCCGCACTCGGTCGAAAAAGCTTCGTATGCGGAATTCTCCCTTATTCAGCAGCCGTTCGACCGGCGCCAGGCACCTTTTGGAATACACCGCGCAAAGCGGCTGGAAGCCGGCATCGGTTCGAGGAATCACGATGTCATCGCCCGGCCGGACCGCATCGATCAGGCCGCGGATCAGTTCGGCCCGAATAAACGGGGCGTCGCAGGCCGCAAAAAAAGCATGGGGTGTTTGCAGGTAAAACAGCCCGGCATGAAGGCCGGTCAGAGAGCTTCGACGGTCGAAGATGTCCGAGACCACGGCAAGATCCCAGTCCGCGTAGGTGGAAGGATCGTTGGCGACCAGAATGATTTCCTTGAAAAGACCCCGGTATGCGGCATAAAGCCGGTCCAGAATGCATTTTCCTCCCACTTGAATCAGGGCCTTTTTCTGACCGGAAAACCGGGTAGCCAGCCCTCCGGCCAGAATCACGCCGGTGCAATTCGATATCATCGCCTCTCCCGGAATGGATGCTGACATGGAACCATAACTGTTTCGGCATCTTAGTTTTCGAATTCCGGAAAATCAAGAGCAATGTCAGTGCCGGCCGCGCTTTAAGCTTTGAGCTTTCTTTTCTTGATCTTCGCCGCGGCCTGTTATAAAGGCTGAATAAAGCTGAATAAATAGGCGCGGCCCTTCGGCCCCTGGCGTGAACCCCCTTTTTCGGAAATATCTATGACCTGCGATCATATTGTGCTGGACGCACAGGACATCGACCGGATTCTAACCCGCATGGCTCACGAGATTCTCGAAGTCCATCGCGGCGTGGAAAATCTGGCCCTGGTCGGCATTCAGACCCGCGGCGTATTCCTTTCCCGGCGGCTTCAGAAAAAAATTCAGGATATCGAAGGCGTCGAGATTCCCGTCGGGGTCATGGACATCAACCTGTATCGGGACGACTGGACCCGGGTGACCTCCCAGCCGGTGGTGAAAACCACCCAGATCGCCTTTCCCGTGGAAGGAAGCCGGATCATTCTGGTGGACGACGTTCTGTTTACCGGTCGGACGATTCGGGCCGCAATGGACGCGGTGATGGATTTCGGGCGGCCGGACCGCATCGAGCTGGCCGTCCTGGTGGACCGGGGCCACCGGGAACTTCCCATCAAGGCCGACTATATTGGAAAGCTCATTGAAACCCGCCGGACGGAAACCGTCTTTGTGCAGCTTTTTGAAAAAGACGGCGAGGACCGGGTGATGATTGTGGAGAACCGCGGATGAGCACTCATAAAAAAGCGGCGCCGAAACAGATCACCCTTGGCGTGATCACCTGCTCATCCACCCGGACCCTGGCCGAGGACAAGGGCGGCAACTGGATCTGCCGCCGGGCCGTCAGGGAAGGCTGCGAGGTGGTAAGGCATGTGGTGGTTCCCGACGATGCCCTGATCATTGCCGCAGCTGTCCGGCAGACGGTGGAAGAGCTCTCCCCCCACGGCCTGATCGTCACCGGGGGAACGGGCGTCACCGAAAAGGATGTGACCATCGAGGCGGTGCGGCCCTTGTTTCAAAAAGAACTTTCCGCGTTCGGAACCCTGTTCGCCTATCTGAGCTTCGAGGAAATCGATTCGGCGGCCCTGCTGTCCAGGGCCACGGCCGGCATTGTCGGAAAGACCGCCGTGTTCTGCATTCCCGGAAGCCTGAACGCCTGCAAGATGGCCTGCAACAACCTGATCTTTCCCGAACTCGGGCACCTTGCGGCCCATATTCACGGCAAGGCCTGAACAAACTTCCTCGTTAATGCGATAATTGAATTCATAATTCAGGCGCCGCGTGTCGTCTTTCGGCTTCCCATCAGATTTTTCATCATCTTTTTTGCATGGCCGATGAACGGCAAGAATCCAGTCGTCCCGCAGGACGCGCGGCGTGAAACTCATGGATTCACCGAGAAGCACGGAAAGCTGCTTGTTAAAGTCTTTGCGCCGATCGCTTAAAAAACCGGACGGGTCTTGTAAAAGGACGAGGATTTTTTTAAGAAGAAGGATTCAAAACAAAGCAAATCTGAAAGAGACATGCAAAAAGCGCTGAAAAACTCCGGACAGGCCAGGAATAAATGGATCACCGCCGTGGTGGCCGATGCGGACGGCCGGATTTTCGATCTGGACGGATATGCGGCCGTGGGCATGGCGGGATCGGATCTTCGAATGCTGACGCCGGAGGATACGGTGAACCTGCCCTTTGGCGCCGAGCTGATGTATCTTCCGGACCGCATGCCCGTACTGTTCAATCTGGCCCGGAAAAAGCTCGAAACCCTTCGCGAGAATCCCTATGAACCCGGAAGCCTGATTTATCCGGTGGCGGCCTTCAATTCTCCGGGATATGTGATTTCCAGGGTCAGCGCCTATAAGGAGCAAAGCAGCGCCTCCCATCTTCCCCTGTTTTCCTACGGGGCCGTCGGGTGGCAGAAAAATCGGTTCCGGTCGGCCGTCTTTCAGATCGATTCCGAACCCCGGCAGGATCTTCGCCTGATGAAACGGGCCGATGTCGTGGCCGGCGTGGAGCGGATGCGAAAAATAATGCCCGAAAACCGGCTGCGGCGCCACCTGGAAAGATGCGCGCTGGAATACGGATGCCCGGCGGGGAAAAATTTCTTCCTCAGGCGCTACGAAGCCCCGCTTCCCACGTCTCGGGCCTGCAACGCCCGGTGTCTGGGCTGCATTTCCCTGCAGCAGGACAGCGGCATCGCCTGCAGCCAGAACCGGATTGATTTCACCCCCGATCCCGAGGAAATCGCCCAGGTCGCCCTGACACACATTGAAAAGGTCAAGAATTCCGTGGTCAGCTTCGGCCAGGGATGCGAGGGGGACCCGCTTCTGGCCGCCCACGTGATCCAGCCGGCCATTGAAATGATCCGCGCCGTAACCGGCCTGGGTACCATCAACATGAACACCAACGGCTCCATGCCCGATGTGCTCAAACGGCTGTTTTCAGCAGGTCTCGACAGCGTGCGGGTGAGCATGAACAGCGTGCGGCCGGATTGTTATGCGGCCTATTTCCGGCCCGTAAGCTATGAATTTGCCGATGTGGTCCGCTCCATCGACGCGGCCCTTGAAATGGGAAAATTTGTTTCGATCAACTATCTGAATCTTCCGGGATTTACCGACTCGCCCGAGGAGGTCTCGGCCCTGACGAATTTTCTCGAAACACACCGGGTTTCCCAGATTCAGTGGCGAAATCTCAACTATGATCCGCTCCTATACTGGAAGGCCATGAATCAGGCGGCTCAAAACGGCCCTCCTGTCGGCATGCGTCAGGCGGTCGAACAGGTCCGCCGGCGCTTTCCGGAAATCATGCACGGGTATTTCAACCCGCCCAGGGAGAAATGGGCCTTCAGCCCGCGGCATGTCAAACCATTCAAAAAATAAGGCGATCCCGATGCGGTGGATGGAAACCAGGGTCATTTTCGAACACGAGGACAGCCAACTTGCCTCGGATCTGATTGCCGATGCGTTTTACGAAGCCGGACTTCAGGGCGTGGTGGTGGAGTCTCCGGAAGTCGAACCGACGCTGGACTGGGGCGAGGATGCCGAAAAGCTTCCCGAATATCACGCGGTGACCGGGTATTTCCCGGAAAACGGCCAGGGAAGAGGCCAGTACCGCGAACTGGAGCAGGGGCTTGAGCGGCTTCGGGAGCGAACGGGCATTGTGTGCCGGATGGTGTGCCGGAAAATCGACGAGCAGGACTGGGCCGAATCCTGGAAGGCTTATTTCTGGCCTCAGGAGATCACCTCCCGCCTGGTGGTCAAGCCCACCTGGCGCGAGTATGCCCCGAAAAACGGACAGATTGTAATCGAAATCGATCCCGGAATGGCGTTTGGAACCGGAACGCATCCGACCACGGCCCTGTGCGCCCGGATGATCGAAACCTGTCTGAAGCCCGGCGACCGGATGCTGGACGTGGGCACCGGGTCCGGAATTCTCATGATCATCGCGGCCAGACTTGGCGCAGGGCATATGCTCGGCGTGGACAACGACGAGGTGGCCGTCGAGACGGCCCGGAAGAACCTGCTGCTCAATCAAATCGATCCCGGAACCTTTGAGGTGGTTCAGGGCAATCTGATCAACGGCGTGACCGGAACCTTTGACCTGGTCACGGCCAACATTCTCTCCGAGGTAATCATCAAGCTTTTAAACGACATCCCTCGGGTGCTGACGCCCGGAGGCCTCTTTGTCGCCTCGGGAATCATCGAGGAAAACTGCGGCAAGGTATTGGAAAAAATGGAGCAGGTGGGCCTGACGGCGGTCGAAACGATCATCCGGGAAAAATGGGCCGCGATCCGCGCAAGGCTTCCGGAATAAAGGCGATGGATTGCAGGGAAGGAGGAATTGCGGTGTCACCCGCCTTTTCACTATGCAGGATGTGAC
>JAXGZF010000003.1:325000-585094 GCA_040771865.1 Desulfobacterales bacterium | reverse complement strand
CATTGGCGAGAGCCGCGCAACGCTGAATGGTGGCCTCAGACGCAGTTTTTCAACAGCCTGTTAGTGAGTGCGGGCAGTCCGCAAAAAATCCTGCAAATGCCGAAGCAAAAGCTCAACAAACCGGGCTTTTTTCAGGAGGCGGCGAGGCGGGGGAACTGATAACGGAGTGAAAATGAAATAATGACTGAAATATCCTTGTCCCGTCATTTACTGGAATAGAAATGCCATTTGAAGACAGCAGACAAGGCAGATCGAAATTTGGCGTGAATGGCGGCTTGCCGGAATCCTTCGCCTTCAGGGCGGTTGTTTTCAAACCGGCAATTTCATGGAAGGCTGAGATCGTTTTTTTCAGACTGCTCGCAAAAGTCTCGGGATTTTCAGCCGTACGCGTAAATTCCCTGACCAGCGAAATCGCGTCCCGCAGGTCGGTTGTCCGGCCCCGGCTCGCATCGTCCGGGCTGGAATAAGGCAGGCCGGAAGCAAGCAATGACGCAATCAGCATGAAACCGATAATGTGTCTGGCAGCGCGCATAAAATACTTTATCCGCCGGTTAGAGAAGCAGTTCTGCAAACAAAGGTTTGCGAATGCATCAAATTGTTTCCTTTTCCCATTCCGCATGTAATGTCAAGAAAAATTTATACACCACAATTTGTGAGCTATACCTTATATAACGAATTCGCCCGGATATGTAACCATGAACGAGCCATTGCTCCCAGAACCCGGCAGCTTGCTGTGATCAGCTCATCATGCAAACAATAGACACCCGATTCCAGATTTTCTTACAGTGGAAGTCATATTTTTCGAAACCGTCTTTCTTCCCGAATGCGCCGCAATCAAGTCCGGCGCTGAACCGGCCGGGCCGGCGATCTCAAACCGGAATCGGCAAAAACGCATGACGCAGCGCCGGATTTCCGGTTTTTGCCTTGATTTTTATTCTGTAAAGTTCAATGATTCTGGAAAGATTTCTTTTGCACTTTCAACGATTCCGAATTGAAAGAGGGCCTTATGAGCAAACCCAACGGGCATCCCAGCAACAAGTCACTGAAGCGGGTCCTTCGATCCAAATCTCTGAAGCACGATATGCAGCGGCATATCATCTCCACGCTGGGAAATGATTACTGGCCGCACCGGAAAGACACCTATTTCAAGGGAGTCGCATACAGCGTCCGGGACCGTCTGATCGAACGGTGGATCAAAACCCAGCGGGCATACTATGAAGCCACCTCCAAGCGGGTGTATTATCTTTCGATGGAATTTCTGCCCGGCCGTTTTCTGATGAACAACATCATCAACATGCAGCTGGAACAAGAATGCGAAGAGATGCTCGAAGAGTTCGACTTCGATCTTCAGGACCTTGAAGAAGAAGAGTGGGACGCCGGCCTGGGAAACGGCGGGCTGGGAAGGCTGGCCTCCTGCTTTATGGACTCCATGGCCACCCTTAAGATTCCGGCTTACGGATACGGAATTCATTACGATTACGGCATCTTCTTTCAGACCATCGTCAACGGATACCAGGTGGAACGCTGCGACAACTGGCTCCGTCAGGGAAGCCCGTGGGAGATCAAGCGTCCCGGCTACCTTTATGAAGTCCGCTATTACGGAAGAGCCGAAGGCTACAAGGATAACGACGGCAAACTGCGGCGCCGCTGGGTGGACACGGAAAACGTCATGGCCATGGCATGCGATGTTTTCATTCCGGGCTACGGCAACGAGAACGTCAACAACATGCGTCTCTGGTCCGCGGTCTCCAGCCGGGAATTCAATCTCGAAGAATTCAATGTCGGGGATTACATGGGCGCCATGGAGAGCAAGGTTATCAGCGAAAACATATCCAAGGTCCTGTATCCCAGCGACGAGGTTGAGAAGAACAAGGAACTGCGGCTCAAGCAGCAGTATTTCTTTGTTTGCGCGACCTTTCAGGACATCATGCGCCGGTTCAAGAAAAAACAGGTTCCGTTCTCCGCTTTTCCCGATCTTGTCGCCGTTCATCTGAACGACACCCATCCAAGCATCAGCATTCCCGAGTTGATGCGGCTGCTCATGGATGAAGAAAAAATGGGATGGGATGAGGCCTGGAACATCTGTGTGCGCACGTTCGCCTACACCAATCACACCATCCTGCCGGAAGCCCTGGAAACATGGCCGGTTGAGTTGTTAAGCAGAGTCCTGCCAAGGCATCTGGAAATTATCTTTGAAATCAACCGCCGGTTTCTCGAAGAAATCGAACGCCGGCATCCCGGCGATGTGGATATGCAGGCCAGGCTGTCTCTGGTTCAGGAAGGAGCTGAAAAGCGCGTTCGCATGGCCCATCTGGCGATTGTCGGCAGCCACAAGGTCAACGGCGTGGCCGAGCTGCACACCCGCATTCTGAAAAACTCCATTTTCAAGGAATTTGATGCGTTTTTTCCGGACCGCATCATCAACATCACCAACGGCATCACTCCCCGGCGCTGGCTGCTTCAGGCCAACCCGAATCTGTCGCGCCTCATTTCATCGATGCTTGGAAAAGACTGGATCCGCGACCTGAGACAGCTCAAAAAACTGGTTCCCCTGAGCAGGGACAGCGCTTTCCGAGAGGCATGTCAGGAGGTAAAAAAAGTCAACAAGAACCATCTGGCCAAATATATCCTGCGCAGGACAGGCATGAAAATCGATCCGGCCTCCATGTTCGATGTTCAGGCCAAGCGTATTCATGAATATAAACGCCAGCTTCTCAATGTCCTTCACGTCATTACCCTGTACAACCGGATCAAGAATAACCCGGATCTCCCCATCGTTCCCAGAACCGTGATTTTCGCCGGAAAGGCAGCGCCCGGATACGCCCGTGCAAAACTCATCATCAAGCTGATCAACTCCGTGGCGGATGTCGTCAACAACGACCCGGAAATCAGGGGTCTGAAGGTGGTTTTTCTGCCCAACTACTGCGTCTCCCAGGCGGAAAAACTGGTTCCTGCCGCCGACCTGTCCCAGCAGATATCCATGGCAGGCATGGAAGCCTCGGGAACGGGAAACATGAAATTCGCCCTCAACGACGCCCTGACCATCGGCACGCTTGACGGCGCAAATATCGAAATCATGGAAGCGGTGGGCAAGGACAACATTTTCATTTTCGGCCTCAACGCGAAAGAAGTCGTCGATCTGAAAGCGTCCGGATATCGCCCGCATCAGATCTATGAAAGCGACCCGGAACTCAAAAAAGCGATTGACCAGTTATATTCGGGCCATTTCTCGCCGGACAATTCCAGGTTGTTCGCCCCCATCTGCGATGAACTGCTCGGCCGCGACAAGTATATGGTCATGGCCGATTACCGGCCGTACCTCGAGGCCCAGGCAAAGGTGGATCAGCTCTATAATAACCCGCATGAATGGACCCGGCGATCGATACTCAACTCGGCCAATATGGGCCGGTTTTCCAGCGATCGCGCCGTGCTGGAATACGCAAGCAGGGTGTGGAACGTTCAGCCTCTGAATGATGATTTCAAGAAGTAAAATTGAAAATCGCTGAAAGATCGGGCCGGATTTTCTTTGCGCCGCGTTTCAGAGACCTTGGGTCAGAGTTTTCACCTCCGCCTCGCTCAGATGCCGCCACCGGCCTTCCGGCAGATCTCCCAGCAGGATGTTGGCGATGCGGGTGCGCCTGAGGACGGTCACCCGGCCCCCGACCTTTCTGACCATTCTGCGAATCTGGCGGTTTCGGCCCTCCCTGAGCACAATGACAAATCGCCGGGCCGATATCCGGCGGACCTCGGCCGGCCGGGTTCGCGTTCCCATCATGGGAAGTCCTGCGGCCAATTTCTGAAGCGCGCCGTCGGAAATCGGCTCTGCCAGCGTTACCTCGTATTCTTTTTCATGGTCAAAAGACGGATGAGACAAACGGTGATGGATTCTGCCGTCATTGGTGAGCAGCAGCAGCCCGGTGGAATCCCGATCCAGACGTCCTACCGGGTAAACACGCTCGCCGATATCAACCAGATTCAGAACAATCGGTTCTCCGGCCTGGCTGCAGGTGGTCACATAGCCCGAAGGCTTGTTCAACGCGATGTAAATCATCTGCCGCTTCAGAACCGCCGGTTTTCCGTCCACCAGAACTCGATCCGCGTCCGGATCCACCCTGGTCCCGAGGGTGTTGACGATCTTTCCGTTCACCTGAACCCGGCCTTCAAGAATATAGGTTTCCCCCAGCCGCCGCGAGCAGACTCCGGCCCGGGAAAGGAATTTCTGCAACCGCATCAGGGCCATGATTCTCAGGACCGGTAATCGGCGTTGATCTTGACATAATCGATGGAAAAATCGCAGGTCAGCATCGAGGCCGATCCCTGGCCGATATTCAAATCCAGCGTAATGGAAAATTCAGGAGTTTTTAAAACCGCCGTGGCGAGTTCCTCGGCTTTTGCTCCGCACCCGAAGCCCTGTTTCACCATCTGAACCGAATCGAAATACAGATCCGTCTTTTCCGGAATCATGCGGGCGCCGGATCGGCCGGCGGCAGCCAGAATTCGTCCCCAGTTGGCGTCTTCTCCGAACAGCGCGGTTTTGACCAGATTTGAATGGGCCACCGCATCAGCCACACGCCGGGCGTCCGCGTCATCGGCCGCGCCTCGAACCAAGATTTCAACCAGTTTCGTGGCGCCTTCTCCGTCCTTGACGATCATTCTGGCCAAAGCCAGCAGCGCCTCGTCGAGAATTTTCTGAAATACCGCCTCATGGGCCGGAGTTTGAATTTCGGCTTCGGACATGCCGTTGGCCATCAGAATCACCGTATCGTTGGTGCTGGTATCTCCGTCGATGGTGATCCGGTTGAACGACCGGTCGCAAGCCTGAACCAGGGCTTTCTGCAGAAACTGAGGCGAAGCCGAAACGTCCGTGCAGGCAAAGCACAGCATGGTGGCCATATCCGGACGGATCATGCCCGCGCCCTTGGCCAGCGCCATGAGGGCGAACTCGCGGCCGTTCAGACGGCCCTTTCTGAAAACAATCTTGGGAACCGTATCCGTGGTCATGATGGCCCGTGCAACCTCATGAATTCCATCGGCAGACAGGCCCTGAATCAGTTCCGGCATCACGGCCTGAATCTTCTCGACCGGCAACGGCGCTCCGATCACGCCGGTGGAAGCCGTCAGAACCAGGTTCTCGGCAATGCCCAGCGCATCGGCGGCGGCCCTTGCCATGGTCCGGGCATCCTCCAGCCCCTGCTGACCCGTGCAGCAGTTGGCATTGCCGCTGTTGACGATAATCGCCTGACACATTCCACCTTGAATACGCTCCTTATCCAGCAGCACCGGAGCGGCCTGCACCCTGTTCTTCGTAAACACGGCGGCAGCTTTCGCCGTAACCTCGGATACGATCAGGCCCAGATCCCCGGCTTTTGTCTTTTTCAATCCGCAGGCAATGCCCGCAGCCTTAAATCCCTTGCACATCGTATCTTTCATATTCAACCCTCACTGGTCGCATTCAATCAAAACAGCATGTTAGAACTACTTTACGCCGGATTCCGTTGAAGACGCGACTTGTCCGCGTCGGCGATCTTTGTCAAAAACAGCCCCGGTCCGATGAACTCGAATTCATTTGACAGAATCGTCGAATATTGTCAATCTGCAAGCCTTCAAGCATCGGAATCGGCTGCAAAATTAGAGGCTTCGACGGACAGCAATCGGCATGGAAAAGAATTTCAGACTCATCATAGAATACGACGGCACGCATTACCACGGCTGGCAGCGGCAAATCGCCCTGCCCACGATTCAGGAAACCATCGAAACCGCTCTGAACCTTATGACAGGTCAGAAAATCCGCCTGACCGGATCGGGCCGGACCGACGCAGGCGTCCATGCCCTGGGTCAGACGGCCAATTTCCGGTGCGACACCCGCCTGACGGCCGAAACGGTTCAAAAAGGGCTGAATGGTCTGCTGCCTTCGGATATCGTGATCCGGGAATGCCGGGAGGCGGACTCGAAATTTCACGCCCGGTTCGACGCCAGAAGCAAAACCTATCAATACAGGATTCTCAATGCTCCCGTGGGCTCGGCCGTCGGCCGGCAATATCACTGGCATATTCGAAAGACGCTTGACCTGAACGCCATGCGGCAGGCGGCAACGTATCTTGAAGGCACCCGCGATTTCAAATCCTTTGAAGGCGCAGGCAGCCCGCGGGCCCATACCATTCGTTCCGTCTATCGCGCCGAAATTCATAAACCCGATGATCGATTTGTCGTATTTGAAATTCAGGCCAATGGGTTTCTGAAATTCATGGTGAGAAACATCGTCGGCACTCTGGTTGCCGTCGGTCTGGGCAGGCTTTCTTCAAACGCGGTCGAAGCGCTGCTTCAAAGCCGGAACCGCGAAATGGCCGGACCCACCGCGCCGGCTCAAGGGCTTTTTCTGATGGGCGTTCAGTACTGACCTCAAATGACCGCCGTTTATGCCATGGCCTGATGCTTCATCTCCAGAAGGCGCTGGTTGTAAAAGGAGATGACCTCCCTTCGGTTGATCATGCCGATCAGAACGCCCGAATCCGCATCCGAGACCACCGGAAGGCTGTCGATGTTTTTAATGGTGAATTTTTGCAGCACCGAATTCAGATCCTCCGAGGGCGTGGTCGCGATGATGTCCAAGGTGGCGATGTCCCTCATTACCACCAGGTTCTCGATATCGGAGCTGAACAGCACGGCTCGAATATCCGTGCTGGAAAAGATGCCGATCAGGCGTTTTCCATGATCCATCACGGGGAAATAATGCTGTTTGGTTTCTGAAAAATAGGTTTTGAATTCCCGAAAGGTCATGTCCTGCGGAATCAGCTCCACCTTCTTAACCAGCGGCATCAGGTCCCGGACATGAATGGCCTGAAGAATGTCCACGAAAAATTCCCCGGCATGCGCCGGCGAATCGATTCTGCTTTTGACCTGCCGCGCATAAATCGTCCAGCGTTGAGAGGCAAGATAGGCCACTGAGCATACGAGCAGGCTGGGCAGCAGCAGATGATAGGAGTTGGTCATTTCACTGACAAAAATAATGGTCGAAATCGGGGTGTTGGAAACCGCAGTGAAAAAGCCGGCCATGCCTACCACAACAAAAGCTCCCGGCTCTGTCACCACCCCCGGCATGATGTCGTGGAAGATCTGGCCCACGGCCCCTCCCATGGCCCCGCCGATCACCACCGACGGGCCGAACACACCGCCGCTGCCGCCGGAACCGATGGAAAAAGAGGTGGTAACCACCTTGCCGATGGCCAGGGTGAACAAAAAAGTTACGGTCAGCTCATTGTGAATCGCCATCTGGGCGAATCCGTACCCGAAGGAAAGGGTCTGAGGCAGGAAAAAACCGATAATACCGGTACACAGCCCCCCGATGGCCGGCTTGATGTGGTTCGGTATCCGGATCTTCTTAAACAGCCGTGAAACGCCGTAAAAAGATTTGACGTAGAAGGCGCCGGTGGCCGCAAGCACCAGTGCGAGTACCAGATAGGGGCCCAGCTCCAGGGGGTTTCGGAAAACAAAGCCCGGGGATTCAAACAGCGAGCCCCATCCAAAAACCAAGCAGAACAGGCAGTAGGCGACCACCGAGGAAATCCCGGCCGGGATGATCACTTCGGATTCGAATTCAGGATCCCGATAAAGGACCTCGGCGGCAAACAGAGCGCCGGCAAGCGGCGCCCGAAAGATGGAACCAACACCGGCGCCGACGCCCGCCGCCATCATGATGCGGCGCTCCCGGTCGGACAGCTTCAACCGCGTGGCCAGAAAAGAACCGAAACCGGCGCCAATCTGTGCGATCGGCCCCTCTCTTCCCCCCGAGCCACCGGTGGTCAGCGTAATGGCCGATGCAATGGTTTTAATCACCGGTACGCGGCCACGTATAAACCCGCCTTTCCGGTGATAGGCGTCGATGGCAGCGTCAGTTCCATGTCCTTCGGCTTCCGGAGCAAATGTGTAAACAAGCCAACCACTGACGATGCCGCCGCATGCGGGCAAAAAGAGAAGAAGCCACCGATTGAAGACACGGCTGGTGGGTTGCAGCAGGTGGTGTTCTCCAGCCGGTGCCGGAGGGCGGTAGCCAGCAATCATGTCCATGAAGTAATGGACACCGAGTTGGCAAAGGTAGTGAAAGACAATAGACCCAAGTCCGGCGATAATTCCGATTAGGACAAAATAGACGGTCCATTTTCCGGCATGGGCGAGATCAAACGATAAGACCCGCCTTAAAATTCCGGCAACTCCTTTTTCTGCACTCGATTCCGTCATTTTCGCAGTTTCCGGCTTCTGCCTTCAGAAAGCGGAATTGAAAGGTATTTCCGGTGATTCAAAACGGGCGCGCGCTGGAAGCCAGATCCTGAATCCCCTGAAAAATAATTTCGAACAGCATTGGAATCTGGTCTTTTTCCAGGCAGGAAAAGGCGATTCGAAGGTCCCTGTCTCCCATGGAAATCAGGCCGACTCCATAATGTTCCAGCAGATGCTGGCGCAGGTTTTCGGCATGGACCGTTTTGAGCCGCAGGCACATGAAATACCCGGAATTAAATGGATAGACATCCCATACCTCCTGGTATTTCGAGTCGCGCGAAATCTGTTTGACATATTCCGCCCGGCTTTTCAGGATGGTGAATTTTCGTCGGATCTCATCATCGAACTCCCGGCTCTCAATGGATCTGAGCACAATGGACTGGCCCATATGAGAGGCATTGGAAATGGATGACCGAATGCAGCCGGCGGTTTTCTTTTCAAGCGCCTGGTATACTGCAGAGGGATCCCCCTCAACCGTGCAGCCATAGGTGATAAAACCGATGCGCAGACCCCAGGCGAAAATCTCCTTGCTGGCGCCGTCGAGTTTGACGCCCATCAGTCTGGAATGCTGCTGGCAGATTCGGGAAAACAGGGATTCCTTCAGCGTGTCGGGTTCATAGAAAAGCCCGAAATACGCATCGTCGAAAACCGCGATGATGTTGGTCCCCTGCCGGGCGAGCCGGGTCAGTATCTCGACGACCGCATCGCCCTCGGTTTCAGACAGCGTATAGCCCGTCGGATTGTTGGGGAAATTCAAAAACACGATCAGCTTGGTGTTCACCCTGGCCAGATCTTCCAGAGTCTGGGCGAAAGCCGCCAGATTGAAACGGCAATCGTCGGTGAACATGGGATACTTGTGAATCACGGCGCATTTTCGAATCGAAAATATCAGATCGTAATTTCCCCAGATCATGTCCGGAAAAACCACCACATCCTCCGGATCGACCCATAGATCGGCAAAGGTGCTGATCGCGTGGGTAATTCCGGAAGTCACCACCGGCATGCTGAACGTTCTGGTTTTCAAGGTTGGATTTTTTTTCAGCATCAGGTCGCGCCAGGCTTTTCTCAAAGTCTGAATGCCGAAGGAAGGCGCATAGGTCAGAGATTCTTCCGGGCTCATGGTTCCAAGCGCTTCCCGCGTGGAATTCAGATACATGATCTGACCCGCCTCCAGGGCGATGCCGATGGTCGCGTTGAGTTTATACGCCCCTTCCTTGGCCTCGGCGCTCTGGTCCAGTATCCCCTTGGGAAAAAAGAATTTTTCTCCCATTTCGGAGAGCATCTCAACGATATGCGGGTTGGCTTGCTCAATGATTTGGTTGAGTTGCTTTGCAAGCGGATTCATGAATCGGCTTCCTTTTGATTCTGTAATTGCGGCGACCCTTGCGACCGTCCGTTTCTCTCAGCCTGTCCCAGACAGCCGCTTGAGACCACTAACGCATATGCCCGGCAATCGTCCCCGTTTGATTCCAAGAAAATATTCTTATAGGCTGCGAGTAAAAAATGTCAAGCACAAATGACCCTTAAAAATCAAGTGGATGAAAACTTGTTTAACGCCCGGAGTCATAAGCAAAAAAAACCCCGCTCGACGCGAGCGGGGTTTGTCGATCAACGACCTATCTTATTTTTTGCCGCCGCGCTTGGATGCTTTCAGCGGATTGATCTTCGTCTTTGCGACCGCTGCTGCGGCAATATGGGTCGCCAGGTTGCAGTTTCCATTTTTCCATTTCAGCGCCGGCTCGGGGCACGCAGTACAGTACCACTGACCCTCGATTTCTGTCCTTCGGCCGCATCCATCGCAGGGTTCCACGACCGGATGGCAAAATCCACCATTATAAGAACATCCTTTTGCGGTCATCAAAGCGCATTCCTGACCTTTGCGTACGGTATTACAAATCAATCTCATCACCCCCTTGTGAAATTTAAAAAGAGCCGCAAGGCCCTTTAAAGGATTGGGCGAATATAATAGCTGGAAAAAACCTTGTCAACTCTTTTTGTTGAATTCAAAGGAAAATCGATCCGATTCACAAACCGGATCGACGGCCTCCATTTGGAATATTCCCCCGGATCTTTCCCGTTTCAATTTATATATAAAGGTAGCGCCCTAATGAAAGCCCTGAAGTCTTCATTTAAATAAGACGGCATCTGGAATACATTCGGGTTGAACTCCTGAATCATTCCGAGAATCCCGATGGATGAAATTTGTTTTGAATTCCGGCGAGCGTATTTTGAATGGATTTTTATTTACCCCCCCTGAAAGTAAATGAGTTGATTCGTTTAATCGAGGTTGTTTAACATATTTCTTGACATGATCCTAAAATAGTATAAAGGTTTTTGAATTATAAAAGGCGTTTAAATTCATATTAACAAAAAATGCACAGGAGAGGGTTATGAATTTTTGGAGGGTTCCTCTGGATATCGATGCAATTCAGGTATCGCGGGGAATACTTACCATTTTTGAGGATCGATGCAAAGGATGCGGGTATTGCATCGCCTTCTGTCCTCGAAACGTGCTGAATATTTCTTCGCGTTTCAACGCCAAGGGATATCACCCCCCGGAGGTCATTCGGGCCGATGACTGCGTCAATTGCCGTTTTTGCGAAATCATCTGCCCGGAATTCGCCATCTATTCCACCGAGGCTCAGCCGGAAGTTTCGGCAACCACCGATACGATCAGGGAAACTTAAAACCGATGAAATCAGCTTTATTAACTGGAAAACATTTCATCACCGGAGATGTGGCCTGCGCCGAGGGGGCCCTGGCGGCCGGGTGCAGATTTTTTGGAGGATACCCCATCACCCCGGCGACCGAGATTGCCGAACATATGGCAGAAAGGCTTCCCGAGATGGGTGGTATTTTCATTCAGATGGAAGACGAGATTGCCGCCATGGCTTCGGTGCTCGGGGCTTCCTGGGCGGGGAAAAAGAGCATGACCGCGACCTCGGGCCCGGGATTCAGTCTGATGATGGAAAATATCGGGCTGGGAATCAGCACGGAAACCCCCTGCGTCGTGGTCAATGTCCAGCGCGGCGGGCCGTCCACCGGTCTGCCCACTCAGGTTGCCCAGGGAGACATGATGCAGGCCCGGTGGGGATCCCACGGACATTATGAAATCATCGCGCTGGCGCCCTCATCTCCTCAGGAGCTTTTTTACCAGACCATTCGGGCCTTTAATCTGAGCGAAAAATATCGAACGCCGGTCTTGGTCATGACGGACGAGGTGATCGGCCATATGAGCGAACGGGTCGTCATTCCCGATGCCCGAAAGATCGAGACTACACCCCGAAACAAACCCAGAGGACGAAAGGACCGCTTCAGACTTTTTTCACCCTTTGAAAACGGCGCAGCGCCGATGCCGGCGGCCGGAGATGGTTACCGGATTCATGTGACCGGCCTGACCCATGACGAACGGGGATATCCGGCCTTGACCGTGGAAGCCCAGGAAAACATGGTGAACCGGATCGTCGGAAAGATTCGAAACCACCTGGACGATATCATTCAAACGGAAAGTTATCGAATGGAGGACGCTGAAATCGCCTTGGTTTCTTACGGCGTCTCCGGGCGAACCGCACTGGCTGCCGTGGACATGGCCCGCAAGCAGGGAATCAAGGCCGGGCTCCTGCGGCTTCTGACGGTCTGGCCCTTTCCCGAAGCGCTGATCCGGTCGCTGGCCTTACGGGTAAAAGGCTTTGTGACGGTGGAAATCAATCTGGGGCAGATCCATCTGGAGGTGGAACGGTGCGCTGCCGGAAGGGCCCCGGCATTTCTGGCGGGGCATGCGGGCGGAACGCTGATTTCGCCGCAACGTGTAGTGGAGCGAATAAAGGAGGCTTTTTAGATCATGGCCGATCGTCTTAAAAAAGCCGGCAAGGAAAAGGCCCATCCTCTGGACGATATGGTTCGAAAGGATCGCATGCCGCATATCTGGTGCCCGGGCTGTGGAATCGGAACGGTATTTTCGGCCTGTCTGACAGCCATTCAGAGCAGCGGAATCGATCAGGACAAGATCGTTATGGTGTCCGGAATCGGATGTTCGGGCCGGGCGGCCGGATACGCCAATCTGGATTCCTTTCACACAACCCATGGCCGGGCCATTCCGTTTGCCACCGGAGTCAAGCTGGCCAACCCGGAGCTGAAGGTCATCGTGTTCAGCGGAGACGGGGATCTTTTTGCCATCGGCGGCAATCATTTCATCCATGCAGCCCGCCGGAACATCGACATCACCGTGGTGTGCGTCAACAACCTGAATTACGGAATGACCGGAGGCCAGGTCGCAGCCACCACTCCCGAAGGTTCCCGCACAACCACCACGCCTTTGGGAAATCCGGAAAAGCCCTTCAACCTTCCGCTTCTGGCGTATGCCGCCGGGGCGGTCTATGTAGCCCGATGGACCATGCTGCATATTCGGGATCTGGTGGAATCCATTAAAGAAGCGCTGGTCAAGCCGGGATTCGCTTTTATCGAGGCCCTTTCCCCCTGCCCGGTCAATTACGGACGAAGAAACAGGGAAAAACCCTTGGATACGCTGACGATGTACCGGGACAAAACCATGATCAAGAACGGGGCCTCCCCGTCCGAATTGGACATCGATTTCAAAAAAGGCATCATTCTCGGCAAATTCGTGGACATTCACAAGCCGACCTTTTTTGAACAGTATGAAAAAATCTACAGATTGGCCGAGTAGGTTTTGAACCGGCAAAACACAATCGAATTGTAAAAATAGAGGCGTATGCAGGATCTCGCAGAGACAAAAATCATCGTAACGGGTTTCGGGGGCCAGGGAATCATTCTATTGGGCCGCATCATCGGAAAAGCCGCGTCCCTTGTGGATGGAAACGAGAGCACTCTGGTACAGTCCTACGGACCGGAGTCCCGGGGCGGCGCATGCAGCGCTCAGGTGATCATCAGTGCAAATCCCATTCACTATCCCTATGTAAACCAGGCCGACATTCTGATCTGCATGTCTCAGGGAGGATATCAAAAATATATCGAACAGCTTAAAGAGAAAGGCGTCCTGATCGTGGACGAAGACCTCGTAAAGCCGGTCCCTGGAGATTTCGATGCATACCACGTGCCGGCGACCCGAATGGCCGAGGCCCTGGGACAGAAAATGATGGCCAACATCATCATGATAGGCTTTCTGACAGCCGCAATGCCGGTCGTCTCCATGAACGCAGCCAGAGAAACCATTCGCCAGAGCGTTCCCAGGGGAACCGAGGAACTGAATCTGACGGCATTTGCCAAAGGATACGATCACGGCCTTGCCGTTTTGAAAGGCAGGGAGAAAAAAGCCGCCGGACAGACAGGAGCGATTGCATGAAACGGCCCAAGGACAGACTTCAGAGAGTGATCATCATCGGCATGACGCCGGCAGGAATCACCGCCGCCAACAAGCTCGGGGAACTGGGCATTCCCGTTACTCTGGTGGACGCCAATCCGGACATGGACCGCGAACTGGCCCGGCCGGAATGGCGCCTGCCTTCAGGAGCGCCGTTCAATCATGCTCACCGGCCGGGGCTGATCCGTATTCTTCGAAACCCATCGATTCAATGCATCATGCCGGCTGAAATCACCTCAGTCAAGCACACGCCTCAGGGATTCAGGATTCGTCTGAAGCAAAGGCCGGTTTTTGTCGACCCGGATCGGTGCACCCTTTGTGGAAACTGCGTCCAGGCGTGTCCGGCATCGGTTGATTCCGCCCGGAAAGCCGTTGACTTTGAAACGCGACGAAGCCTGCCCGGCCGTGCGGTCATCGACAAACGAAAGTCCCCCCCCTGTCAGGAGGAATGTCCGCTGGGAGTCAATGTCCAGGGCTATCTTGCCTTGACGCGGGTCGGAAGATATGCGGAGGCACTGGATCTGATCCGTCGGGACAACGTGCTTCCCGGCATCTGCGGGCGGGTATGCACGCACCCGTGCGAAGCCGCCTGCCGAAGGTCGGAGCTGGATGAGCCCGTTTCCATTCGGGCAATCAAGCGGTTCCTGGCGGATCATGAGACGGCTTGCGAAGAGATGAGCTCCAGGGATTCGGCCCTGGCAACGAGAAAAGAGAAGATTGCAGTGGTCGGATCGGGTCCGTCCGGGTTGGCCGCCGCCGCGGACCTGGCCAGATATGGATTTTCGGTTTCCATCTTTGAAAAGGAAAAACTGGCCGGCGGCCTGCTGCGTTACGCCATCGGCCCCTACCGGCTTCCAAGTGAAATTCTGGAAAGAGAACTGGAATACATTCGTTCCCTGGGGGTTGCCTTTCACACCGATGCTTTGATCGATCCTGAAAAGGATATCGAAAATTTAAGAAAGCGCTTCGATGCTGTGCTTCTGACCATCGGAAGCTGCAAGGATCGCGAACTGGGCGTTCCGGGCGAAAAACTGGAAGGCGTCTGGTCGTGCCTGAAATTTTTGCGCAGCGCTTTTTCCGGAGAACTCAAATCGCTTCCGGTAAGGGTGGCCGTCATCGGAGGCGGCAATTCCGCCATGGATGCGGCCCGGGCTGCGGTTCGTCTCGGCGCGGCGCCGACGATTCTCTACAGACGCAGGCAGCAGGATATGCCGGCTGACGCCGAAGAAATTCGGCAGGCTCTGGAAGAAGGCGTCCAGATTCGGGAACTGACCCAGGTGACGTCGTTTTGCGGCCGCAACGGAAAACTCGAGCGGATCCAATGCATCCCAACTTGTCCTGGAAAGCCCGATTCCCGCGGCATTCCCGAGCCCGTTCCGGGTGCAGAAAGCGAAGCGTTCTTTCTGGACTTTGATGCGGCCGTTGAGGCCATCGGACAGACCGGCGCGCTGGCGGCCGTAAAAGGGCTTGAGGTGTCTGCCGAGGGTCTGATACGGACCGACCCTGTTTTCCGAACCAATATTCCTCGGGTGTATGCCGCCGGCGATGCCGTGTCGGGTCCGAGTTCCGTGGTGCAGGCCATGGCCGATGGAAGAAAATCAGCCCGATCGGTTGCCGCCGGTCTGGGTGCCGCCGATGCAGTGCAACCGGCATCGGCCCGGCCCAAGGACCGGCCGTTTCCGGAAATTGCCGCCGATATCCCTTTTCATGCCCGCCCGACGCTTGCCGAACGTCAGGCGGCGGTGCGAAAAAAAGATTTTCTGGAGGTTTGTCTGGGGCTCAGCGAACCTCAGGTGAAGGTTGAATCCGAAAGATGTCTTCAGTGCGGAATCTGCTCCCAGTGCCTGCTTTGCTCCGAAGCCTGCGGAGAGGTCAAGGCGATCCGGCATCAACAGGTCTGCGAAGAATCGGTCGAACAGGCCGGCGTTCTGATTATCGCCGATCCACACATTGTTCCGTCCATCAAGGGGGATGACGTCATTCGAGTCTATGCGCCTCCGGGAACCAGAACCGATGTCAACGCCATGATGGTGCGGGGGTTTGCAGCAGCCGCACGGGCCATGAGCCTTCTGGAGAACATCGCGCACCGGCCCAGAGGCCACGCCATGGCGATCTCTCAGCCCGAGCCCGCCCTTTTATCCGAAATCCGTCTCGGCGTGTTCGCCTGCCGATGCAACCGCTCGATGGGATGGGTCGATGGAATGGATGACTATATCGAAGCGCTCAATCAGGCCGAGGACGTTGTTCATGCGGAAGTTCTGAACGCGGCCTGTCTTCCGGAAACCACCGCATATATCGTCAAAACCGTGATGCAAAAAGGCATTACCCGCCTGGTGCTGGCATCCTGCGTGTGCTGTCCGCTGAATTTTGTTTGCAGCGCCTGCACGGATCAGCGAAGCCGCCTGAAACACGGCCTGTTCAGCGGTACGGGAATCAGCCGCTCCATGGTGGAGACCTGCAACCTGCGCGGCGAGGTGCTTCGAATCATTGTTGACGATGCAGAACTGGCCCTGAACCGGTTTGCCCGCCTGATGAACCGATCGGTGAAGCGCGCCAAACGGCTCAAGCTCTTTTCCGTGCCGGCGAGAAATTATAATTTTACCACGGCGGTGATCGGAGACTGTGAAGCTTCCCTTCACAGCGCTTGGACCCTGGCCAGGGCCGGCATGGATATTGTCTGGCTGGAATCGGGCGCAAACCTTCCCCGACAATTGCAGGATTGCCCCAATCTGACCCGCTGGGAACAGGCTTCCGTCATGGAGTTGAGCGGAACTCTGGGCGATTTTCGAATCCGGATTCAGGCCGAAGGCACCGAACAGATCATGCAGGCCGGGGCGGTGATTATCGGCGAGCGGGCCAGAAAAAACATTCAGTATATTCATCAGGAAGGACTGCCCGGCATCTACGTCGATGCCGCCATTCAGGAATCCGGACAGCACGGCATTCCCTTTCTCTATCCGGGCTCAACCGCAATTCCGGGACTCTATCTGGCGGACCCTCCGCGCGTTCAGGTCTCAAAGCGCCAGAAAGGAGAGGCGGCTGCCGTGCTCGCCGCCGCGGTCATGCCCCGTGGGCCGAGGCAGAGCAAGGGTTTTACCGTACAGGTGGATGAAAAGCTGTGCAGGGGGTGCGGTCGATGCCTTCAGGCATGTCCCTATCAGGCGGTTACAATGAAGCGAAACGAGCTGGGCATCTGGACCTCCACGGTTGACGCCGCCCTGTGCAAGGGATGCGGCAACTGCATTTCGGTATGCCCCACCGGTGCCGCGGACAGCCCTTATCGAAACCAGGCCTATCTGGAGCAAATGCTGGAAGAAGTGCTGGGAAATTCCGAATTGACCGACTGAAACGTAAAACAAGATGCTTTTATTGTGAAAAAATGAACGATTTCAATATTATATTATTTCTGTGCAACTGGGGGCCTCATGTGGCGTTCCAAACGCTTCAGGATCGGAGAGCCAAAATTCCCGCTGAAATCAAAATGGTGAGGATTCCCTGTACCGGACGCATCAGCAAGGCCCTGCTTATCAAGGCGTTTGAAAGAGGCGCGGATGGCGTGGCACTGGTCGGATGCCGACCCGGTTCCTGCCGTTACGGAAACGGCGCCTTGACGGCCCAGGAAAATACAGATGACGCCCGCCGGATTTTAAACATCATGGGAGTGGGAGAACAACGGCTTCGCCTGGCCACCTTTTTGCCGGACGACGCGGAAGGGCTTTTTGAATTTCTGAATACATTCGCCAAGGAAATACGGATGCTTGACAAAAGTCCGGTCGAGGCAAGCGAAAAGCCGGCGACAAAAGCTGTCGATGTGCAGCGGGTGGCGCGGGCGGTTTCGAAATACGATATCTTTTCGTGCCAGGATTGCGGAAAGTGTTCTTCGGCCTGCCCCCTGTCCCTGACCGGAAAGTCCTTTACTCCCAGGGCGGTTGCCAGTGCCATGATTGCCGGAGATATCGACTCTCCAATGGTGTTCGAAGGGATCTGGTCGTGCCTGACCTGCGGCCGGTGCTATGAGCGCTGTCCCCGGGCGGTCAATTTTCCCGAATTTGTTCGAGAGGTCCGTGAAATCTACCAGGATGCCGGCATTAAAGTCCACGAACCTCACGGTGGCTTTTTCCAGTCGATGATGCGGGTTCAGGGTTCGGCTTCCCTGAATATGGATCGATGGTCCTGGCTCCCCGACTCAATTCATCTGAAAATGAAAAGCAAGATTCTGTTCTTCGGAGGCTGCGCTCCTTATTTCGACATCTTCTTTCGAAAATTTCTCGGACCCCAGACCCAGAATATTCTTCTGGATTCCCTTCGTTTGCTCAATTTTTTCGATGTTCAGCCATCCGTGCTTTCCAACGAACGATGCTGCGGCCATGACCTGCTATGGACCGGAGATGAGAGGGGATTTCGAAAACTCGCCGTTTTGAACGCCGAAGCCATCCATGCCTCCGGCGCCGAGCAGGTGATCACCGCCTGTCCGGAATGCTACCGGACGCTTGCCGTGGATTATCCGCGCCACGGAATCGAAACAGAATTCAAGGTGATCCATCTGTACGATTTTCTGAACCGGGAAATCGAAAAGGGCGCCGTCGATTTTAAACCCATAGACGCCGACCTGACTTTTCAGGACCCCTGCCGCCTGCTTCAGGAAGCGGAACTGAAGCCGCTTCCCCGAAAACTCATCGGGCATCTCAAGGCCCGAAGCTTCCGGGAAATCAGTGAAAGCGAAACCGGTCCCATATGCTGCGGAGGATGCGCATGGAACGGCTGCGATGCCTACGTAAAAGCCATGCAGGTCAATCGTTTGAGGCAGGCCAGAGCCGGCGGCAGAGACATGCTGGTAACCGCGTGTCCCAAATGCCAGATTCACCTCAAATGCGCCATGGAAGATCCCTTTCTGGGCCAAAGTCTGAGCATGGAGGTTAAGGACCTGACCAGCCTGATAGCGCAATCCATTTATTGGGCTTAAACGGATGTGTTGCGGACAATCCGGCCGAATTATCCGCGTATTTCAACTTGGAAGGAAAGACAATGGAAGACAAGAATACAACCCCGGCGACCCAGGAACCGCGAATCGGCGTTTACGTCTGTCAGTGCGGTTTGAACATCGCTCAGACGGTCGATTGCAAAAAAGTGGCCGAAATTGCGGAAAATCTGCCGAACGTCGTCGTCGCTCGCAGCGTCACCTATTCCTGTTCGGAGCCGGGCCAGCAGGAGATGAAGTCGGACATTCTTGAATACGGCCTGGACCGCATCGTGGTGGCCTCGTGTTCTCCCCGGCTTCACGAAACGACCTTCCGGCAGATGGTCCAGTCGGTCGGGCTCAATCCCTATATGCTGGAGATGGCCAATCTGCGCGAACAGTGCAGCTGGGTGCACATGCACGACCGGCAGGGTGCCACGGAAAAGGCGATGGATCTGGTCAGAATGGCGGTCGGACGGGTCCGGCATCTTCGTCCTCTGACCGAGCAGATCCTTCCGCTGACCCGAAGGGCCCTGGTGATCGGCGGTGGCGTGGCCGGCATTCAGTCCGCCCTGGATCTGGCTGACAACGGCTACGAGGTGGTCATGGTGGAAAAAAAACCGTCGATCGGCGGAGTCATGGCACAGCTGGACAAGACCTTTCCCACCATGGATTGTTCCATCTGAATTCTCGGGCCGAAGATGACGGATGTCGGTCGACATCCCAGAATTAAACTCTACACGCTCAGCGAAGTGGCGGATGTAAAAGGCTATGTCGGCAATTTCGAGGTTCGAATCGTCAAAAAGGCCCGGTACGTCGATGAAGCCCAATGCACGGCCTGCGGTGAATGCGCCAAGGTCTGCCCGGTGGTGCGCCCGGATGAATTCAATCTCGGCCTTTCCTCCCGCAGGGCGATCTACTCTCCCTTTCCCCAGGCGGTGCCCTCGTCCTATGTGATCAACATCAATGAATGTCTGGGGCACACCCCCTCGGTATGCGCCAAGTGCGTGACCGCCTGCGCCAAAGGCTGCATTGATTTCGGCATGTCGGATGAGGAGGTTGTGGAAAAGGTCGGTTCCATTGTGGTGGCGACGGGTCTTGATGTCTATGATCCCACGGAACTCGATGAATACGGGTATACCCGGTTTGAAAACGTGCTGACCAGTTTTGAGTTTGAACGGCTGGTCAATGCCGGCGGTCCTTCCAAGGGCGAACTGATCCGGCCTACGGACCGAAGGCGTCCCGCATCGGTCGGGTTCATTCAGTGCGTCGGATCGCGTTCGGCAAGAAAGGGCGCGGAATATTGCTCCAACATCTGCTGCATGAATACGGTCAAGAGCACCCTCCTGCTCAGGGAGCATTACCCGGATATGGATATCAAGGTTTTTTACATCGATATCCGCGCATTCGGAAAAGGATTCGAGGACCTGTATCTGCGCAGCCGAAGATTCGGAGTCAAGTATCTTCGGGGACTGCCCGGTACGGTTGAGGAGCTCTCCGACAAGCGCCTCAGGGTGGCAGTTGAAAACACGGCGACCGGGAACCTGGAATATCATGAACTCGACATGCTGGTTCTGGCTCTGGGCATAAAGCCGTCGGCAAGCACTCAGCGGATTCAGGAAATGCTGGGGCTTCAGCTGACGCCGGACGGATTTTTTCTGGAAGCCCATCCCAAGCTTCAGCCCGTGGATGCGGCCACCCGGGGCGTGTTTTACGCCGGTTGCGCCGAAGGACCCAAGGACATCAAGGACAGCGTCACCCAGGCGTCGGCAGCCGCTGCTCGGGCCATACGGCTGATGCACAAGGGAGAAATCAGCTCAGAACCCATCATTTCCGAGGTTGTTGCTGAACATTGCACGTCCTGCGGCAAATGCGCTGAGGTATGCCCCTACAACGCCATCACCGTGGACCGAGTCAAAAAAACCCCGGCCGTGATCAATGCCGCGGCCTGCGCCGGGTGCGGAACCTGCGGCGCTGAATGTCCCTTTGGCGCGATCATCATGAATCATTTCACCGATGAGCAGATTATGTCCCAGATTGATGCAATGCTGGCCGAAAATGCAGATCAAAAAGTCCTCGCCTTTGCCTGCAACTGGTGTTCTTACGCGGGCGCCGATTATGCCGGCGTTTCCCGGCTTCAGTATCCATCCAGCGTCCGGCTGATCCGCACGATGTGTTCGGGCCGGGTAGATGAAAAATTCATCTGGCATGGTTTTGCCAAGGGGGCGCCGGTGATTCTGGTCAGCGGGTGCCACATCGGCGATTGTCATTACATTGATGCCAATCACTGGACCGAAAAACGGGTGATCAAGGTTCAAAAAAAGATGGAAAAACTCGGCCTGCGTCCGGAACGGCTTCAACTGGAGTGGATCAGCGCGGCGGAGGGAATCCGATTCGCCGGCGTCATGGATCGAATGGAAAAACTCCGGCAGCAGGCGTCTGAGGAAGAGATCGCGCGAACCATTGAAATTCTATCGAAAAACAGGAAAATTTAATAGGCGCCTTACCCATAGCGGCGCGGCGCCCGAAAAAACGGCACGGAGAAAAACATATGTTTTTCTCCGCGAAAACCGGATAAATGTCTCGAAATATCTGAAAAAATCAGTTGACGATCAGCACGGTTGTATCGGCCATATGAAGCACCTTTTGAGAGACGCTCCCCATCAGGAATTCTTTGACGGCCGTTAAACCTCTTCGGCCCATGACGATGATGTCGTAACCCGCCTTGGATTCGGAAACGATGTCTCTGACGACTCCTTTCTTTTTGGGCTCGGCCTTGACGGCAATGTTCTTGAAACCAGCATCCTCGAGGGATTTTTTGGCAACTTTCAAAGCGGCCATCACGAGTTGCTTTTTTTCTTCTTCCAGAGCGCAGAAGGTCGTCCGCTGGGAAAGAAAATGGGCGGTCAGCTCGGGACTGGCCATTTCACAAAGGGCTGCAACGTCCTGCATCACGCTTATCAATGTGATCTCGTGGTCGGCGGTGAAATGATTGGCAACGAATTCCACGGCTCTTTTGGCGTTAGTTGAATCATCAAATGCAATGAGAATTTTTTTTGCCATCGAAATACCTCCTTTTTTTCAGATTTTATCGTTATATGTTCTGCGCCTTGTTTGAACGATGCTGTCGGCGGCAATGGTTTGGCGGAAATCGAACCGGTCAGAGTACCGGGTACTGCATAACATCAATACAAATATATTATCACTATTTTTATGATAATTGACAAGCAATAATTTCTCATTGCCAAAGTCAAAGGAAAATGCGAAGAAAATTGTTTTTCCTCAGATCTTTTTGTTCTGATTTTTTTAATTCCGTTGCGCGCCGGAGAAACGCGACAGCAACACAATTAGTATTCCCATGAAAAAATGGCCCTTATCGGGCCGAAAGGATACACTATGAAAAAAATTCAATGGGAGGATCGTTTCAACACCCGGATTCCTGAAATCGATCAGCAGCATCAGAAGCTTTTTGATTTTTTCAATCAGCTGTTGGAAGCAGCTTCTGTCCAATCCTGCAGTTCCCCACAAATCCTGGGAATTCTGAAAGAAATGGTCCGGTACACAGATTATCATTTTACGACCGAACAAAACCTGATGAACGAATTCAATTATCCTGAATTACTTGACCACAGTAAAGAACACAAGTTATTCATGGATAAAACTCTGGCTTTTCTGAATGATTTTGAGCAAGGGCACCCGGAGCTTTGCCGGAACATGATCGCTTTTCTCAGAGAATGGATGGTGAATCATATCCTGAATACCGACCAAAGACTCGGAACGTTTCTGTTTAAAATCATATGATCCGGCTGGATTGATCCCGTAACTTCACGGTTGCGGTGATGGGTGTCTTTTCAGCGCAGAAAACTGCTGACACCCCTTTAAAAACTTTTTGTCGGCTTTGTCAGAGCAGGGTGCGTTCTTTTTCGATCTGACTTTCCAGGGGAACGGCGACGATTCCGGTTCGGGCCAGAGCCTTGATGCGAAATTCCTGCAGAGCGTGAATGATGGTATCGATCTTGCGCCGGTTTCCCACAAACTCGAGGGTCATGGTTTTTTCGGAGATATCCAGAACCACCGCATCAAAGGTATTTGCCGTGGCAATAACTTTCTGACGCTGTTTGACCGAAACGAAGATGGTCAGGAGGACCAGTTCGCGCGTGACGGATTCGGAATATTTCAGGTCTTGAACCTGGATGACGTCAACGAGTTTTTCAAGTTGTTTGGTCACCTGATCCAGAATGAATTCATCCCCGGAAACCACGATGGTGATGCGTGTGACCTCAGGATTTTCGGTTTCTCCGGCCGCAATGCTTTCGATGTTGTAAGCTCTTCGTGTGAAAAGACCTGCCACATGGGAAAGCACGCCGGGGTGGTTTCGGACAAGAATCGAGATGATCTTCTGCATCAGGCCTCTCCTTCTGAGATAAAATCGGTTTGCCCGCCGCCCGGAGGAATCATCGGCATCACGTTTTCCTCTCTTTCGATGTGAAAATCCACCAGCACCGGGCCCTCGGTTTTCAGGGCCTGGTTTATGGCGCCTTCAACCTCTTCGGGCTCCGTAACCCGAATGGCTGGAATATCGTAGCCTTTGGCCACCTGACAAAAATCCGGATTGAACTCCAGCGTGGTGTGCGAATAGCGGCGATTGTAAAACATCTGCTGCCATTGGCGGACCATTCCAAGATACCCGTTGTTGAATATAAATATCTTAACCGGAAGGTGATACATGCGGGCGGTAGCCAGTTCCTGAATGCACATCTGGAAACTGCCGTCTCCGCAGATGGCGACAACAGGAAGCTTGGGGCATCCCACAGTGGCGCCGATAGCAGCTGGAAATCCGTACCCCATGGTGCCTGATCCGCCGGACGTGATAAACCTTCGGGGTTCGATGCATTGATAATACAAGGCGGCCCACATCTGGTGCTGGCCCACATCGGTGGTAATGATCGCCCTTCCCCGGGTTATTCGACTCAGCGCGCGGACGATGAACTGGGGCATCAGTCTTCCGTCGTCCTTGTAAGTCAGGGGGTTTTTGCTTTTGATGTCAGCAATCTGATCGAGCCATTCCTGCCGGGCGGGAATGTTGACCTTACTGTTGAGTTTTGTCAGAACGGCTTTCAAGTCTCCGACAACGGGAATGTCGACTGACAGGCGTTTCCCGATCTCGGCCGGGTCGATATCGATATGAATGATTTTTGCAAGCGGCGCAAACCGCTGAACATTGCCGACGACGCGGTCGTCGAATCGAACGCCCATGGAGATGATCAGATCCGATTCATGGACGGCGTAATTGGCGTATTTGGTACCGTGCATGCCCAGCATTCCAAGAGAAAGCTCCTCGTTTTCAGGATATATGCCTTTTCCCATCAGCGAGGTGGTGATGGGAATGCGGGTTTTTTTTATAAAAGCTCTGACTTGCTTGCTGGCGCCCGAACATGTGACGCCGCCTCCGGCGTAAATCACCGGACGGCGGGCGTGCCGCAGGGCATCGAGAACGGCGTCAATTTGTTCAGCCGTTGCTTTTCTTCCCGTAGAATATCCGGGAAGATCGACGGGTTCTAAAGATTGAGGGCTGATCCAGGCGTTTTGAACATCCTTGGGAATATCGATGAGCACGGGACCTGGACGACCTGTTCGGGCAATATAGAAAGCCTCCCGAATCGTCATTTGAAGATCATCCGGATTTTTAACCAGATAATTGTATTTGGTGATCGGAATGCTGATGCCGTAAATGTCGGCTTCCTGAAAGCTGTCGTTCCCAATCGCCGATACAGCCACCTGCCCGGTTATGGCGACCATGGGCACAGAGTCCATATGGGCGGTTGCAAGCCCGGTGACCAGATTGGTGGCGCCGGGTCCTGAGGTTGCCAGACAAACGCCAACACGCCCCGTAGCCCTGGCATAACCGTCGGCGGCGTGAGCCGCGCCCTGTTCATGCCGCGTCAGAATGTGTTTGACCGGAGCATCATACAACACATCGTAAATCGGTATCACAGCGCCGCCTGGAAAACCGAAAATACATTCAACGCCCTCATCGACAAGACACTGAATAATCATCTGGGCGCCGGTCAATTTCTTTGTTGTCATGAAGCTTTTTCCCCTTGCACTGCATTCAGAGTGCAACACCCACCTGTATTTAACTTTGCAATATCCTGAAGCAATTAAAAAAATTGCTTCCTGTATCAATTTGTATTTATCAAAAAATTTAAAAAAATTGTCAAATATATTTCTGTTCCGACGACCCTGATTGGATTTTACGGAAGGTAGTGCTGGCAGCAAATAGTTTTTTCCTTGTTTAAGAGAATGCAATTGACCTTTTTAAGATATTCACTTAATATTCAAAATTATCTAAAATAGTTATATTATCTGAGTTGTCCTAAATGATAGAAAAAATATGAGAATAAATTTGAGTTTTATTCGGATTCAAACATTTAAAATTTCGACTTCACGAATTCTGTTCTGGATGTTCTGTTTTGCCACAAGTCTTCTGATATGCCAGTCTGTGTGGGGAGGGGCTGCTTACCGATACGAGCTCTCCGCCGTCAACGGACAGCATGTCGGTGGCGTTATTGGAGACATCAAAACACATCAGACGGGAAACGGTGAAACGCTTCTGGACATTGCCAGAGCTTATGGTTTGGGCTTTAATGAGCTAAAGATGCCCCATCCGGATATCGATCCATGGATTGTACCCGCCGGACGTGATCTAAAGATTCCGCTCTGCTGGGTCATTCCCCCGACCCGATTTGAAGCGATCGTGATCAATCTTCCCGAAATGCGTTTATATCATTTTTTTCCGAAGATCGGTCTGGTCAAAACCTATGCGCTGGGCATCGGAAATGTAGGCAGGCAAACGCCTGTCGGCACCTTTAAAGTCGTGGACCGCCAGGTTGATCCTGTATGGGAAATCCCTGCTTTTCTTCGGCCAAAGTACGGGGTTTCCAAGATCCCGCCCGGCACGAGCAACCCCTTGGGTAAATACTGGCTCGGATTGTCTGCCAGGGGATACGGAATTCACGGCACCAACTTTCCCTGGGGGGTCGGACGTCTGGTCAGCAATGGCTGCATCCGTTTATATCCTGAAGATATCGCCGTTCTATTTAATGAGGTTGAGACGGGTACGGTGGTGGAAATTATTTATGAGCCTGTCAAAATCGGCTTCAGAAATCAGAAAATATTTCTGGAAGTCCATCCCGATATTTACGGCAACATACCTAATATGTTAAATTATACGATAAAACGTTTGGAAGCAAGCGGACTTCTTTCCAGCGTTTCCATGGAACTGGTTGAACGGGCTGTGGACGTCGCCGATGGCGTTCCGGTCAGTATCGGAATATTGGCGAAGGGAGGTGATACGGCGTCGGCTTTGATAAGTATCAAATAACCTGGAAGAGAGAAGATGACCTATCATTGTTTCAGTTCGTAAAACTATTTCTTAGAGGAGGTAGAGTAATGCGTGCAAAAAAATATGGAAAACTGGCTTTGATCATCAGCGTATTGGTATGTTTTGGCTTGGCCATGACCGGTTGTGCGAGTTCCAAAATTCAGCAGCTGGAAGCGCAGGTTCAGGAAGCGCTGAGTCAGTCTTCAAAAGCGATGAGCGATGCCCAGAGCGCCAAAGATGCCTGTGCTCAATGCCAGACGGCTTGCACAAATGCGGCTGCCGACGCCAAAAATTCCGCTCAAAGAGCTGAGGCCGCAGCCAACAAGGCCGAACAGGCAGCGGCACGCGCTGAAGATATGGCTCAGAAAGCCGAGAATATTTTCATGAAGCAGATGCACAAATAAGAATTCATTCCGATTACAGTAAAACGCACGAGGCGAGGTCAATCCGACCTCGCCTCTTTTTTTTTGAACACCAGCAGATATGCGATTGACCAGTATTGGCCAAAATTGCTAAATCATTTTATTGTGGCTCTTCCAAAATATCGGCGGTATTGCCGAAGTTTTGATTATGACACAATTTAAAGCGTGGTGTATGGAATTAAAAAAATTTCGTCTGTCCTTCATACTGCTTTTTTCAATACTGGCATTTGGCACGACCGGTTACACCCTGGTCGAGGGAATGTCTCTATTTAACGCCTTTTATATGACCATCATCACCATCAGTACGGTAGGATTTGCGGAGATAGAACCTCTGTCGGAGGCAGGAAGATTTATTACCATTATTGTGATTACCGTTGGAATCACCACCGGCGGTTATACTTTCGGCATGCTGTTGAGAATGTTTATCGGGGGCGAGTTAAGAGCGATCATGGGGAGGAAGAAGGTGGAAAGACTCATTTCACAGTTAAAGGACCATTACATTGTCTGCGGATATGGAAGGATCGGCCAACTCATATGTACCGAGTTAAACGCTCACAGCATTCCTTTTGTGGTGATTGAAAAAGATCCGCTCGCCGTCAGCATGATAGAATCCAAGGGTTATTTGTATATTCAGATGGACTCTACCTCGGATGACGCACTGGCAAAGGCGGGGATTATGCGGGCGAAGGGGCTGGTCACGGTAGTGCAATCCGATGCGGACAATGTGTTTATAACCCTGTCTGCCAAGGGGTTGCGTCCGGACATCTTTGTACTGGCCAGGGCATCGGACCAGAAGAATGAGGGGAAAATGATGCGGGCCGGAGCGACCCGGGTTGTATCTCCCTATCTGATCGGTGGAAAACGGATGGCTCAGGTGCTGATTCGCCCTACGGTTGTTGATTTTATCGATATTGCCATGATGGACAGTCATCTTGGACTCAGAATGGAGGAAGCCAAGGTCGGCGGGCAATCCGGTTTAATCGGCAAAAAACTAATGGACAGCGGCCTGCGTCAGAATTTCGGAGTGATCATTGTCGCCATTAAAAAACGATCCGGAGAGATGATATTCAACCCTATGCCGACTGAAATAATCGATTCCGGCGATATCATTGTTGTGCTTGGAAAACATGACGATCTGCAGAGAATGCACAGCGTTCTGTGATAAGGAGCCAGCCTTAAAAGGATTCGCGATACCCACCACGCTCTTATGATAAAGGCGCGGCGCTCGATGAATTTTCGAGAATTTTGAAGGTATGATTCAGATGATTGAATCCGGTCGGTATTTCGATGCGGAGTGGGCGGTTGCGTCGCCCATGGGTTGACGATAGCTAATTTTTTCTTTGAAATGGCAGCCAACTAGTATATACAGATAAAAATTAATTTTAATAATAAAACATTATTTAGTTATTGAATATCAATTCAGTTTTTAAACAAGGAAGGAGAAACATAAACATGGAAAAAGTGGGTCAAAGAATTAAGAAATACATGGAACAAAGGGGCGCCACCCTTGAAGAGCTTGCCGAAAGAACCGGTCTTGAAGTCGGTTTTCTTCGTTCTGTTCAGGAAGACGATGTCTATCCTTCCCTGGGGCCGCTTTTGAAAATCGCACGTGCGCTGGGTGTCCGTCTGGGAACCTTCCTGGACGACCAGATCAGCCAGGATCCGCTGATTATTTCCAAGGACCAGCGGAAAGAAGAGCTGAGCATGCTGCGGGCCAAGAATGAGCCGGTGGCCCTAAAGTTTTACTCTCTGGGAAGAGGCAAAAGCGATCGTCACATGGAGCCCTTCTTTATCGAGATTTTTCCTGAATCCGCGAAGGAAAAGAAGCTGTCTTTTCATGAAGGCGAAGAGTTCATCGTGGTTGTTTCCGGCAAGGTCGAGGTGATTTACGGGCAGGAAACGCATGTGCTCGATCCGGGCGATAGTATTTATTACAACTCGGTAGTTCCACACCATGTCGGATGTTTTGGGGATGAACCGGCATCCATTTATGCAGTCCTGTATTTCCCGGAATAGAAGGAGAAGCACTATGCAGACAGATGAATTGCGTTCCATAACGATGGGACAGATGCTTGATGAGACCATTTCAAAATATCCGGACAGCGATGCGGTGGTTTATGTGGACCGGGACTTTCGCCTGACATACCGGGAGTTTGGAAACGTTGTAGACCAGCTGGCCAAGGGCATGATGGCCATGGGAATACAAAAAGGAGAAAAGGTTGCGATCTGGGCGACCAATATCCCTTACTGGGTGGCGCTTCAGTTTGCAACCGCAAAAATGGGAGCGATTCTCCTGACCGTAAACATCAACTATAAAAGCGTCGAGCTGGAATACTTGATGCGGCAATCGGAGACCGAAAACATCTTTATCATCGACGGCTACCAGGATACCGATTATGTTCAGACGCTCTACGAACTGGTTCCGGAATTAAAAACTCAGCCAAGAGGATTCCTGAAAACCGAAAAATTCCCCCATCTGAAACGGGTCATGTTCCTGGGGCAGGAAAAGCACCGCGGCATGTATTCCATACCGGAAATCCTGGCCCTGGCCGCCATGACCACCGACGAGCAATACAAGGCCCGTCAGGCTGAGCTGGATTGTCACGACGTGGTCAATATGCAGTATACTTCGGGCACCACGGGTTTCCCTAAGGGCGTTATGCTCTCCCATTACAATGTCGGAAACAACGGGTTCTGGATCGGCGAAAATCAGAAATTTACAGAAAAGGATCGGGTCTGCATTCCGGTTCCCCTCTTTCACTGTTTCGGGTGCGTGCTGGGAACCACCGCCGCAGTGAGCCACGGCAGCTGCATGGTGATTCTGGAGCGCTTTGATCCGGTTCAGGTGATGGCCGCCGTCGAACAGGAAAGATGTACGGCCCTGTACGGGGTGCCGACCATGTTTATTGCGGTGTTGGAACATAAGCTTTTCAGCAAGTTTGATTTCAGATCCCTTCGCACCGGTATTATGGCCGGATCTCCCTGCCCCATTGAAATCATGAAGGCGGTGGCAGAAAAAATGCATGCAAAAGAGATAACCATCGTCTACGGCTTGACCGAGGCTTCTCCGGGAATTACTCAGAGCAAAACTACCGATTCTCTGGAACTTCGTGTCAGAACCGTGGGACGGCCCATGCCCTGCATCGAGGTCAAACTTGTGGATCCGGAAACCGGAGATCAGGTAGGGCCAGGAAAACAGGGCGAAATCTGCTGCCGGGGTTACAACGTGATGAAAGGCTATTACAATATGCCCGAAGCCACGGCAAAGGCCATTGACGAGGATGGCTGGCTGCATTCCGGCGACCTGGGAGTGATGGATGAAAACAGTTACATCGCCATCACCGGCCGTTCCAAGGATATGATCATCCGTGGAGGGGAAAACATTTCTCCCAGGGAGATCGAAGAATTCATCTATCAGATGGATGGCGTCGCCGATGTGCAGGTAGTGGGAGTTCCCAGCAAAAAATTCGGCGAGGAGGTGGGTGCCTTTGTCATTAAAAAAGCGGGATATGATTTTACGGAAGAAGATATTCGGGATTTTTGCAGAGGCAAAATCAGCCGTTACAAGGTTCCGAAATATGTCTCCTTTATCAAATCTTTTCCGATGACGGCCAGCGGGAAGGTTCAGAAATATAAACTGCGGGAACGGTCGCACGAACTTTTTCCGGATGCCTGATTCATAGCGCTTTCCGCTAACAGGGCGTTGGAAAACAAGAATCAGGCCGTCAGGCAAAACGCGCGGCGACACGACAAGCGCAGCATATTCAAGCATATGTGGGCATTGGCGGAAGCCGCGCAACACTGAATGGCGGCCTCAGGCGCAGTCTTGCAACAGCCTGCTAAAGGAACGAAATTGCATTCCAGGGAGGTGGGGGGTGAACAGCAGGCGTTTTGCGATCAACCAGGATGCGGAAGGAGTTTACCGATTCAAGGGCGAGTTGACCATTCATGACATTCAATGCCTGAAGCATTTCTTAGACAGTGTCCTGGCTCGATGTCGGAAAATCACCATCAGCATGGAAGAACTGACTTTTGCGGATACGGCGGCTTTGCAATTGCTTCTGGCTTTCCGTAGATCATTAACCTCAGGGATCAAATGGGTCGTCAAAGATTTGTCTTCTGAAATGGATACGATTTTGACAGTCAGCGGATTGAAATCTTTTTTAACCTGATGGTGTACAGAAGCATGAGACATGCCGATTGTTTTCGATGGGTTCTGTACGGAGCAATACAAACGAAACTTATTGAAATGAGGAAATTTTTCATATGCTTATTCTGATGGTGGACGATTCTCCAACGATCCGCTCTTCAGTCTCCTTCTGTATTCAAAATGCAGGATATAAAGTCGTCGAGGCAGTCGACGGTCAAGACGGCTTGATGCGTTTAGAAGAAATGAAAAATCAGGACATCGCGCCTTCCCTGATCATCACGGATGTCAATATGCCCCGAATGGATGGAATGACCTTTATTGAAAACATAAAGAAAGGCGAATTTCGATATATTCCAATCATGGTATTAACCACCGAATCTGAGAAGTCGCTGATTGAAAAAGGGCGCGCACTGGGGGCTTCCGGATGGCTCTTAAAACCTTTCCAGCCGGAAGAACTGTTGTGGGCGATCAAAAAACTGGTATGGGAACGTTAAATCGGCACCCTGCATGGATGAAACGCTGGAAATATTTTTTGCTGAAACCGACGATCTTCTCAAGTCTGCCGAAGAAAGTTTGCTTCGCTTAGAGCATAATCCTGAACCAGGTCCGGACGCGGAGGAGCTTTTCAGAGCGCTTCATACATTGAAAAGCGGCTCGGCCATGGTTGGGTTTTCGGTCATGAGCCAGTGCGCGCATCTGCTGGAAAATCTGCTTGAAAATGTGCGAAACGGAACACTTCCAGTCACAAAACCCCTTATATCTTCTCTCCTTGAAAATATTGATTTTATTCGTGCCATGCTGGATCGCCGTATGTCCGGACAAGCTGAGGCGGATCCAGAGGAGGTAAAGGCGTTTAAAGCCAAGATATGCCGTTTTGCGGCCGAAGAAGTTCCGCCGAAGTCAAGACTCCGAATTTCCCCCCCGTCAGGATTGGGTTGTGAAGCAGGAACGGCGACGGCCGAACAGGTCGGACTCGGGAAAACTGAACGTTATTACGAAATTATTTTAAAATTTCAAAAAAATATGTTTGAGGTCGGAAATGACCCGCTAATCATTTTGCGCAATCTTGCCGATCTGGGCGAAGCCCTTGAAATCACGCCGGATTTATCAAGAATGCCCCGGTACGAAGATCTGGTTCCAGATCAGCTCTATATCGGATGGCGCCTTGTTTTAAAAACCTCCGCTCCATTGGAATATATAGAGGATGTATTCATGTTTGTCCGTGAAGACAACGACATTGTCATCACGGACATTTCAAACCGATACCGGAATGGAATCGATGTCCAAGGAGCTGAATCTCCCCTGGGCGAGGTACTGGTGGAAAAGGCGGGGGTAAGCCGAAAAGATGTTCAGCATGCTCTGGAAAAACAAAAAAAATTAGGCGAGATTCTGGTAGACGAGGGCAAGCTCGACAAGGCAATCCTGGATCAGGTGGTCTCCCGGCAGCAGCGGAGCCGGGAAATGTATCGAAAAACCAGCGTTCGTGTGGATGTCCAGAAGATCGACCGTCTGGTGGATCTGGCCGAGGAAATCGCCGTAGGCCTGTCCAAAATGCAGAACATTCTTTCCAAACGCCGCGATTACTTCGCCAGCGAGATTGAACACGAGATGGACACGCTGCTTAAGATCAATCATGAATTTCAGGAGCGCGTTACCAATGCACGTATGTTTTCCCTTGAAGGAACCTTCCATAGGTACCAGCGCCTGATCAGAGATACCGCCTTGGCTCAGAACAAGCAGGTCAAGGTGGCACTGGCCGGTGTTGACACTGAGCTGGATAAAGAAATTATCGAATTTATAGCAGATCCATTAAAACATCTCGTCAGAAACTGCGTGGACCACGGCATTGAACCCCCCGAAGAGAGGAAGGCTTGCGGCAAGCCTTCGGAAGGGCTTATCAGCTTTTCAGCTTATCAGAAAGGGAGCAGGATCTATATTCAGATCAGCGACGACGGCCGCGGTCTGAATCGAGAAAAAATTTCCCGGCAGGCATTGTCCATGGGACTCTTAAAAGAGGGCGAGCCTCTGAACAATGAGGCCCTGATTCGATGCATCTGTCAGCCGGGATTTTCAACTGCAAAAAATATTACCGATCTATCCGGCCGCGGCGTGGGCATGGATGTTGTCAGAACCCAGGTGGAGCGGGTGGGCGGAAGTATATCGGTTGAAAGTACTGAAGGACAGGGAACGGCATTTACCCTTTCATTTCCGCTTTCTTATGCGCTGATGCATGCGTTGCACGTGAGCAATCGCACCGAATCGTATCTGGTGCCGCTCTGGGGAGTGGTTGCAACAGAAAATTTTGATGCGGAAAAAATGAGAATCTTCGGCGCCACTGAAAAACTGTATCGATTCAGAGAAGATTATCTTCCATCGGCAGACCTTGGGATGTTGTTCTATGGTGCTGAACCTGATCGTTCCCAGCCGCCTGTCATGGTCTTGATCAATACCGGGCGGCAAAAATTCGGACTTCTCGTGGATCAGGTTCTGGCGCCCTGCCATGTGGTGGTAAAAAGCATAGAAAAAAACTTTCAAAGCATTCAGGGCATCGCCGGAGCCACCATCATGGGAGACGGATCTGTAGCGCTTGTCTTGGATCTTCTGGGAATTGAGGAAATATTTTTCAAAAATGCTTCGATGCGGAGAAACCAATGAATGTTCAAAAATGGGGGAAATATCCTGCCGTCATGGCGCTGCTTGCAGTATATTTACTGGCGGGTTCCTGGAGGGTCTGGGCTCAAGATCAAACCGCCGGCAAATATGTGGGATCCGCCGTATGTCAGTCCTGTCACGAAGAACAATATGCGACATTTACGGCATATGCCCGTAAAAGCCATTCCTATGACAGCATTCTCAAGCGTATCAAGGGACTGACATCTGCCGAAGTTCAGGAGTGTTACATCTGTCATACGACCGGCTACGGGGAACCCGGAGGATTTGTCAGTCTGGAAAAAACACCCGAATTGAAAGACGCCGGATGCGAGGTCTGCCACGGTCCGGGCAAGAATCATGCAGAGTCACAGGACCCTCGGTTTATCGTTCGCAAAGTAACGATCGATATATGCCAGCGATGCCATATCGAGGAAAGGGTTCAGTCATTCCGATACAAGCCCATAATTCATGCAGGGTGCCATTGAGCCGGAGGGGGAATTCATGCAATTTTTAACAAGCAGGCTTATAAAACGGACCCGAATGCGGACCAAGATTTTGATGGCCACCATCATTGTGCTGGTCTTATTTATGGTGATTTTTCTTCATCAAAGCCTGCGCCTTCAGCAGCAGTCCGCCATCGGTCAGTTGGCCTTGTTTTCCAACCATCTTCTGGATAACGCTTACAGCACCGTAAGATCTTCCATGGTGGTCGGACAAAGCGGCATCATAAAGGATCAGCTTAACGATATCAAAGAGAACATTGGCGGCGTAAGGGTTTACATTACAGATTTCAGCAAGGAGATCGCCTATGCCACGGAATCCGAAAAGATCCGGACCAGCATGGATGCTCTGGTGTCGGGCGAGGACATGCGAAAGGCCCTTGACAGGTTGCTGGCAACCGGAGTTGCGCCCGACAGGTCCTTTGCGGGTCAGATTGACGGCCAGCCTTTCATATCCACCATGAAACCAATTTTCAACAATCGGGCCTGCCATCACTGTCATGGATCCTCGCGCAGAATTCTGGGAGCCATGGTCATCAATCACCCGGCACAGGAGGTTCTTGCAGCCGTTGCCCAGACACGGAATAAATATATCTTCTATTTCTCTGTATCCCTGCTCTGCCTGGTGCTGCTGATCAACTGGATTTTTTCAAAACTCGTGACCGAGAGGCTTCGCCTGCTCGAGCAAAAGGCCTCTCAGGTGGCTGCCGGAAATATCGATGTTGAAATCCATGATGATTATGTCGACTCCATCGGACGGTTAAGCAGAAATTTCCATCAGATGGTAATCAACATTCGGGATCGCATGGAGTATGCCAACAGCTTGAGGCTCGGGATTTCCGAACCGTTTTACATGGTGGATCCGGATCTGAACATCACGTACATCAATGATGCGGCGGCAATCCGCCTGGCAGGCATGTCGCAACGCGAGGCCATGGGACGAAAATGTTACGAGGTATTTTCTCACGAGACCTGCGCGCAACTGATCGAAGCGCTTAAACAGGCCATCGGACCCGACGATGCCGTTGCGGGCAAACGCTGCGCCCTGATCAACCGTCAGGGAACAGAAATCCCCCTTCTGTGCAGTTCATCGCTGCTAAGAGACTCCCGTGGAAATATTCTGGGAGGCTTTTCATTTTTAAGGGATTTAACCGCCGAGGTAACGGCCGAGAAAAAACTTCAAGAATCATATTATAATGAAGAAAGCGCCAAAAAAGCTCTGGAATCGAAGGTCAACGAGCTTTCCGAACTTTTCGGAAAAATTGCCCAGGGTGATTTCACGCCAAGAGGCACGCTCGACGGGAAAAACGATGCCATGGATCTTCTCACTCAGCGGTTGAATCAGACCTTGGACGGCATCGTGGACCTGATCACTCAGACCAAGGAGCACATTCTGCCGGTCATCCGAGGGATTGTCCAGATATCCCAGGGAAATCAGAGTCTGGCGCAGCGCACCCAGCAGCAGGCCGCTGCCATGGAGGAGATCAGCTCCACTCTTGAGCAACTGGTGTCCAACACATCTCAGAATCTCAGCAACACCCGTCATGCCGATTCCATGGCCAAGGAGGCGGTTCAGGCGGCTCAGGATGGAGGCAAAGAGGTTGAAAAAACCGTCCGCGCCATGGCGGAGATGTCCGAGGCGAGCCATAAGATCGTCGAGATGATGGAATTGATCAACGAAATCACTTTTCAGACGAACCTGTTGTCCATAAACGCCGCCGTTGAGGCGGCACGCGCCGGAGAGCAGGGAAAGGGATTTGCCGTTGTGGCCAATGAGGTGCGCAACCTTTCCAAGCGAAGTTCCGCAGCGGCCAAAGACATACAGGTTCTGGTTCGGGAAATACTCGACAAGGTCACCAAAAGTACTCGGTGGGTGGAACAGTTGCAGGCGAATTTTGAAAAAATCGTTAGAACCTCGGAAGGTGTTTCGAACGCTTTAGGCGAAGTTACCATGGGAACCGAGGAAAGCGCGATGGGAATTGAACAGATCAGCCAGGGAACAGCCAGGGAACTGTGCGAGGTTAATGAAAAGAATGCCAACTTTGTGGACGAAATTGCCGAAGAAACCCAGCATCTTCGGGAAAAGGCCCAACAGCTCAAAAACATCACGGATATTTTTGTCCTGGGCGACAAGGATCGGACCGTTATAAGCCCGTTAAAACACGAGGGACCGAAAACTACCTTTATGAATCAGAAAGAGCGGCGGGTTTCGGCGCCGGTTAACCGCCCGCTTGCTAAGGACCTGATCCGCAAGCCGCCGATCAGAGAAATACAGAGCGATCTTTTGGCCAAAGACATGGATGAAGGGTTTGAGGAATACTGATGACGGGTCTGCAGTACATTGTCTTTTTACTTCATGAACAGCGGTATGGAATAGAAATTTCCAAAATCCGGGAGGTTCTGAGTTACCACAATATCACTCCGCTGCCCCATTTCACCCGGTTCGTCAAGGGGGTGATCAATCTGCGGGGAACGATTCTTCCCGTCTTTGACCTTGGCGATAAATTTGATCTGCCGAATCGTGAATACACGCGTTTTCATGTGATTATCGTCATGGAAATCGCCGGCAGAATCATGGGCGTGATCGTGGACGAGATTTCCGATGTGGTGGAAATCACGCCCGAGGAGTTTCGGAATACCAGCAACCTTCCCCCGGGCATACATCACGAATATTTGAAAGGAGTCGGGAAAAAAGGCGATGAGCTGATCATGTTGCTGGATATTGATCGTCTGCTGAGCATTGAAGAACTGGGCATTGCCGATGCGGTGGCATAGCCGGATTCAAAACGCCCCTGAATCAGGGGAAATTTCGGCCGGAAATCAGAAAGGATCGACTCTGAAAGCTCTCTTTCGAAAGCGATTCAGGCTCGGTAAAAAATTGAACGAGTATCGGCATGAACAAATTCTACAGTAAAAAGTTTCAGCATGATGTGATTATGCTTCGGGCCGGAGAATACGTGGTTTCCAGGCATGGGGAGATCCTGTACACCATTCTGGGCTCATGTATCGCAACCTGTATTTATGATACTGAAAAACGCATCGGCGGCATGAACCATTTTATGCTTCCCGGAACGTTGTTGCCCGATGAGATTCTGACCACAGATATCGGGCGATACGGCATGTTCGCCATGGAGCTTCTGATCGGAGAGCTGATCAAGGCCGGAGCTCGCAGGGAAAACCTGGCCGCCAAAATTTTCGGAGGCGGAAATGTTTTGCAGTTTCGCACTCAGGACGGTGATGTGACGGGGTCAAACATCCGGTTTGCCCAGAAATATCTCGAACTCGAGGGCATCCCCGTGCTCAGCAAGGATCTGGGTGGAAACTGCGGCCGGAAACTGCTTTTCTTTACCGCTACGGCCAAGGCGCTTGTGAAGCGTTTCGATATTGAACAAGAAAAAGAAATTATTGACGAGGAAAACAAATATAAATCCATGATATTTCGGAACCGTCTGACCGCGCCCTCGGCAATATTTTTTTAGAATATGGCAAAGATTCGCGTACTCATTGTTGATGATTCCCCTCTGGTTCAGTCTGTCCTGCATCGGATTCTTTCCGCTGAATCCGATATCGAGGTGGTGGGAACTGCTTCCGACCCGTTTGAGGCCAAGAAATTCATTTTAAAAGAGGTTCCGGATGTCATCACACTGGATGTGGAAATGCCCCGAATGGACGGCATTGCCTTTCTAAAATATCTGATGAGTTACCGTCCGATACCGGTGATCATGATCAGTTCCTATACCCGGTCCAGCAGCCGCAAAACCATGGAGGCTCTAGAAGAGGGCGCTGTGGACTTCGTGGCCAAACCGATGGAAAATCTTGAGACCCAATTCGAGGCCATACGGCATGAAATTGTTTTCAAGGTCCATGCGGCTGCCATCGCCCGCATTCGTCCTTTTTTTCAACCCCCCAGGCCAAGTTTGGCAAAAATATCCGCGAACCAGCATTATCTGCGAAAAATTCTGGCTGTAGGCGCTTCCACCGGAGGGGTTCAGGCGATTGAAAAATTGCTCGGCGCCATGGATTTCCGGACCCAGGGAATCGTGGTCGTTCAGCACATGGCCGCCGGATATACCGAATCCTTCGCGGAACGTCTCGACAGGATGTTCCCCATGTTCAAGGTTCAGGAAGCGCGGGACATGGAACCCATCAAGCCGGATACGGTCTATATTGCACCGGGCGGAAAACACGTTCGCGTGATCCGTGAACAGGGATCGAGTTTTTCCCTTCGGCTTGATACCAGCGAACCGGTTCACTTTCAGCGGCCGTCGGCGGATGTCCTGTTTCATTCAATGGCCAAAAATGTCGGTCGGAATGCTGTGGGAATACTGCTGACCGGAATGGGTGATGACGGCGCCGACGGCCTGATGGCCATGCATTCAGCAGGCGCTTTGACCGCGGCACAGGACCCGAATTCTTCAATTGTTTTTGGAATGCCGCAGGAAGCCATTAAACGCGGAGCGGTCGATATTGTGGAATCTCCCGAGCATATTCCGGGCCTGATTATTGAACACTTTAAGCAACAGCGTGAGCAACACTGACGGTAGGTCTGACAATGGCAAAAATTCTGGTGATTGATGACAGCAAGCTGATCATTCATGTAGCCCGTTCAATTCTGGAAAAAATCGGTCATTTCGTATTGTCTGCGGATACCGGTGAAAAAGGACTGGAAACAGCACTCCGGGAATATCCGGATCTGATACTGCTGGATCTGATTCTTCCGGGCGTTGATGGATACGAGGTTTGCCGGCAACTCAAGCAGAACCCGGACACCAAGGATATCGCCGTGATTATGGTAACTTCAAAATCCGAATCCACCGACAAGGTCAAAGGATTGGAAATGGGTGCTTCGGACTATGTAACCAAACCGTTTGATGAGGGTGAACTGGTTGCCCGGGTCAACATTCATTTGCGGATCAAGGAACTTTGCGAACGCCTTCAGGAAAAGAACCGTCAGCTTCTGGAAATGGCCAATCGGGACGGACTGACCGGCTTATATAACCATCTGTATTTCCAGGAAAGCATATCCAATGATGTGCAGAGGGCGCTTCGATACAACGAATCGCTCTCGCTGATAATGCTTGATATCGATCATTTCAAGAAATTCAACGATACTTACGGGCATCAGACCGGAGATATGGTGCTTAGAACCCTTGGCAGAATCATTCAAAGCTTCAAACGGGAAAGCGATCTGGCCTCCCGCTACGGCGGCGAAGAGTTTACCATACTGCTGTATCACACCGTGATCGCGGACGCCCGGATTGTTGCCGAGCGCTTGCGTGAAACCGTCGAGCAGTACTGTTTTGAGTCAGAAGGAATAATCCTGTCGGTCACCATCAGCCTGGGCATCTCCAGTTTGCCATGTGCGGAGATCTCCGATTCAAAAACCATGATCGAACTAGCGGACAAAGCGCTTTATCAAGCCAAAAGTCAGGGCAGAAACCGTGTCGCCGTTTATGACCCCCGGTCAGGATAGATTCCGATTCAGAAAATGCGGCTACAAGTGATACGTGACCGGCAACGATCTCAAAACAGCGGCCTTCTCTTTCGGATCTCCGCAAACAGAACGTACGCTGCGCTGTCAGAAAAAAACCGGCCGCTTCAGCAGGCTGTTCCAAAACTGCGCCTCAGGCCGCCATTCAGTGTTGCGCGGCCCTCGCCAATGCTCACACATATGCTTGAATATGCTGCGCTTGTCGCATCGCCGCGCGCCTTGCCTGACGGCCTGATTCTTGTTTTTCAACACCCTGTTAGTTGCGATTTATTATCAATCCCCGTTTAAAGATATCGAAGGCGGCTTCAAGGGTGATTTTCAGAAAATCTTTTTCAGGATTAAACGTTTTTTTACTGGCTTCCCAAAGCACAATTCCGGAAAAAATGGACCAGAATACGTCGGCGAGAGCCACCGGATGCTTGTCGATAAAAACCCCCTTCTCGGTACCCTCCTGAAAAATCGCTGCCATGGCGCTGATGGCTTTTTTGGACAGGATTTCGATTTCAGACAAAAATTCAGAGGACAGGTTTTTAAGCGTCTCGCTGGACTGAAGGTGAAACATGTTGATAATGATCAGCGGATCAAACTCATACACATCATACATGGCACGGATCATGGCATCCAGTTTGGCTTCGGGTGACTGGTCTTCCTGGGTGGCGACATGGTCCAGGCTGATCAGCAGGTACTGGAGAATTCTCAGGGAAAGGGAAGCATAAAGTTCCTCTTTGTTCTTGAAATAAAGATAGAGGGTCCCCGGACTCAGCTCAGCCTCCTGGGCGATGTCTTCCATGGTGGCCTTGTTGAATCCCTTGTCGGAAAACACCCTTTTGGCGGCCACAATGATCTGCTGTCGTCTGCGTTCGCGTTCTCTTTCTTTGCGTTCTTGTATTCCCATGATGCCTCAAATCCTGAATATTATCTTATTGAATCTGTTAAGCTGAATTAAATTGATTGTTTGCTGACAATCATGCAATCTTTTTCAAATTTTGGTTCCATATCATATATTTGAAAAAATGAAAACCCAATGAAACCCCGTCTGATTTCTTAAAATTCCGACCTCGGTTTGGGAATCAGATAAAATAAATATTTCAGATATAAACAATTAAGTCAATAAGTTAAACTCAAAAAATGATTTTGCCGAATGGCATCGCTTGCCGCAACTGATAATAAGGGCTTCAGCCGGAAAAATCGATCAACAATGACATGCAGGCCGTTCCGCGATGCGGACCACCACGGACATCAGCTCAAATACACTGAAATCTTATCCTTACGGGCGTCCACATGCTGAACCATCACGCGAATCAGATCTTCCGGCCGCAAGGAGATGTTGGCCGGCACGGCAAGATCGCATTCGATCATATAGTCGGTCAGCAGGACCGAATATCCGTTGCGGCGCTTGGCCAGAACCAGGGCGGGTTCCTTTTCCCCTTTTCGGGATTCCAGTCGCTTGAGCAGCCAGAAACGATGGCGGCTGTACTGGATTCGGCCCACGGCGTTGACGGGTTCTTCGAGCATCTGAATGATCCGGTCAATCTCTTCGTCGGTATAGGGGGATTCAAGCCCCAGAGCAGCGCGGATTTGACGCTGGGTAATCAGATCGGAATATTTTCGAATCGGCGATGTGGCGGTTGTATAGGCGTCCAGCCCCAGGCCTGAATGGGGCTCCGCATTCCGGCTCAACAGAAACCGGTTCAACAGCTTGCGCTGCATCCAGTTTTGAAACAGGTCGTCGCTGATTCCTTTGAACAAACGATCCCGCGGAGCAGGCTGACTGCGGAAAATGGCCGGCATCTGTCGATCGGAAAGAAAACGAGCCATCAACCAGTTGGCCAGAATCATCATCTCGGAGACCAGCATACGGCCAGGGCTTTCCCGGTTGATCCGGCTCAGCACCAGGTCTCCGTCCTCATCGATCCAGATGTTGATTTCGGGAAGGCTGATATGAACGGCATCTTTTTGTATTCGGCTTTTTCGAAAAAATTCAGCGAGTCTGTGAAGCGCCATGATCTTGGGATCAATATCTGAGGTGAGGTTGACCTCATAATAGGTCAGCTGCCGTTGTATTCGAATCAAGCTTGGAAATATTTCGTAATCCATGACTTCGGCCTGAGGCGTCAGCCGGACCATCAGGCTGATGGCAGGACGGACTTTTCCGGCTTTCAGGCTCATCTGGTCTTCGGCCAGAACAGGGGGAACCATGGGAATCCTGCAGTCCGGCATATAAATGGAACTGCCCCGGATACGGGCTTCCTGATCGATCGGATCATCTTTTTGAATGAAATGGCCGACGTCGGCAATATGCACGCCCAGAAGATAGTTGTCACCGGTTTTTTCAATACTCAGGGCATCATCAAAATCCAGTGTTGCCTGGCCGTCAATCGTGATCAGGCTCATGCCGGTCAGATCCCGCCGGTTATCGGCCGGCGGTTTTGATCTTACAAGAAGATTCTGCGCTGCTTCTAAAACCGGTTCGGAAAATTCAACGGAAATTTTAAACCGATACAGATCGGTGTTTTCCGTTTCGGACCACACCCCGACTTTTGTCAAAAAATCGAAAACAGCATCGCTGTCGGCAATACCCGCACGGTTCATGACAGCTTTTCCCAGTTCCCAGTGCGGACTTTCTTTTTCAAACAAAAAACAGGAACGCAGGATGTCGATGTATTTTTGCGCATCCGGCGGCGCAGATACGATTTTCCCTTCCAATACAGCCTGAAGCCATTCACCGGCTTTCTGTATCATCTGGTCTCGCCGTGCCTGTTCCTGCTCGCGGAGAATAATGGCTTGCACCTGTTCGGGAGTATGGGGGAAGAAGCTGTCCGCATTGAATTTGAAATATTTACGGTTCCTGAAGAAGGCTCGGATGACCGCGGATTCATGATCGTCGTTGCGGTTATTCGGAAAACAGAAGGCTGTCATGGTGGCCAGGTCGATCCATTCCTGTTCGGTGTTCAGCACCTCCCAGAGCTCCTGAATATCGATCTGCGCAATCAGGGCATCCCGGCGCCGGGACGATTCCCTGAGCTGTTCCACGGTACGAGTGCGGCCCAGGCTCAGGTCAAGCATGGAGACTCCCCTGTGAACCAGACGGCTTTCAGAAAGGTTCACCTCGCGATCGTTCTCGTTCAGAAGGCGAAGACGCGGCGGGTTCACTTCAGTAACCACGGCGCAAAGTATTTTCTGCCGGTCGATATATTCTACAAGCTGGCCGAATTCCATAGTCGTTATTCATAGCAACGGGTCGTGGGAAAGTCAATGTAAGCGATGAAAGGAATTTTGTTTTTCGAATACGAACGTTGACCGTTAATGCGGTTGTGGTGTAAAAGTAAGCTCTGAAGCTATACGAAATCCTGGGTCATCGGCTCCCGGCCGGCATTAAACAAGATGCGCTTGCAAGGAAGCTCGAGACTTACTTTATCCCGTTTCGCCGGTTTTTAGGACCGAGGAAAAGGCGGGATAAAACAGCGCTGCTGTGATCATCGTTTCCCAAAAGGCCGGTCGTGAAATCCTTATCCTTGATCTTGCCATATTTTATTGAGCAGCGGTTGCAGATCCTCTGCGGCATTTTCTGCCTGATTGCGGTGGACTTCCTTCAACTGTTCATTCCCCGGATCATCAAGCGGGCCGTTGACGATCTGACGTTTTTTTCCGCCGGTGCTGGCGTTCTGATGCGCTACGCCCTGTACCTGGCAGTGATCGCGCTGTTGATGAGCGTGTTTCGTTACGGCTGGCGCCGGTGTTTGATCGGTTTTTCCCGCCGGGTGGAAGAAGGCTTGAGAAACCAGTTGTTTTCCCATGTTCAGCATCTTTCTGCCGAGTATTTTCAGAAGGTGAAAACCGGAGACCTGATGGCGCACGCCACCAACGATATTCAAAACGTACGCATGGCCATGGGAATGGGGCTGGTGGCTCTGACGGATGCGGTGGTTCTCGGCACGGCCGCCGTGGGATTCATGGCCTTCATCAACTTTCGGCTGACGCTCTTCGCGCTGATTCCCGCCCCGCTGATCATCTTCGGCACGCGGATTTTCAGCCGCAAAATGCATCGGCGCTACCTTGGCGTGCAGCAGGAATTTTCGAATATGACCGAAGCGGTCCGGGAGCGGTTTGCCGGCATCCGCATCATCAAGGCGTACAACCGGAAGGCCGATGAAATCCGACGCGTTTCGGACATTTCCCGTTCCTACGTGAAAAGTAACATGAACCTGGTGAAACTCACCGGCTCCTTTTTCCCGCTGATGATGTTTTTTTCCAACCTCAGCTTGGCGCTGGTCTTTTTTCTCGGCGGCCGCCAGACCATCGCGCTGGAGATCAGCCCCGGCGATTTCGTCGCCTTTATCAGCTACATCGGCCTGCTGACCTGGCCGATGATGGCCATCGGCTGGGTGACAAATCTGATACAGCGCGGCCGAGCCTCCTTGGACCGTCTTCAGGTCATATCCCAGACCCTGCCGAAGATCGCCGATGCGCCCGATGCCCGATCGATTCAAAAAGCCAATGGTCGCATCCGGTTTGAGAGGGTCTGTTTTTCCTACCCTCCCTCGGGCCCGAAGGCGCTCAGCGAAATTGATTTCCTTGTCAGGCCCGGAAAGGTTCTGGGAATCGTGGGGCCGCCCGGAAGCGGCAAGACAGCCCTGGTGGGCCTGATTCCCCGAATTTTTGACGTTTCGAACGGGAAAATTCTGCTTGACGACATAGACATTCGCAGAATCAAGATCGAGGATCTGCGGACTCAGATCTCTTTTATGCCTCAGGAACCCTTTTTGTTCGCCCGGACCATTGCCGAAAATATTCTTTTCGGAAAATCCGACGCTACCCCCGATGAGATGATTCGCGCAAGCTGGGCCGCGGGTCTGTACGAGACGGTGATGGCCTTTGAAAAAGGCTTTGAAACGCTGGTGGGAGAAAAAGGCGTGGTTCTTTCCGGAGGCCAGAAGCAGCGCATCGCCCTGGCCCGGGCCTTGATCAATCCTGCACCGGTTTTGATTCTCGATGATCCGATCAGCCAGGTGGACACCCAGACCGCTGCCGGCATCATCGAAACGCTCAGGGAAATGGCGGGAAAACGCACGACGATCATCGTTTCCCACCGGCTTTCGGCGGTGCGTTTCGCTGATCAGATCATCGTTCTGGATCAGGGGCGGATCACCGAATCCGGAAATCATGAAAGCCTGCTGGCGCTTGGCGGCTACTACGCCAAAACCTTCCGGCTGCAGCAGATCGAAGAGGCGGTGCATGCACGCTGACTACGGATATTTCGAGGAACAGCAGCTGGGAAGGCCTTACGACATCCGTCTGATGCGACGGATGTTTCCGTTTGTAGCTCCGTACCGGCGGCTTCTGGGCCTCTCGGTGTTTCTGGTCGTTCTGATCACCATTCTGGACCTGGCGCTGCCGTATCTGACCAAGATCGCCATCGATCAATATATTGTGCCCGGCGATTCGAAGAAAAGCGCCGTTCGGCATCTTGTTTCGGATCTCCGAGACGAAAAAATCCGATCTGTTGTGGAAAGATATTCCGAACTTTTCGAGATTCAGGCTGATGAAGCCAGAATCGAACTGACAGACCTCGAAAAAATTTCTTTCAAAGATCGACTTGCGCTTCGAAAAAACGATCTGATCGGCGTCACCCGCATGGCAGGAATTTTCCTGTTCTGCGTAACACTGAGCTTTGTTCTGAACTTTCTTCAGGTCTGGATCATGGAGTACGCCGGGCAGAAGATCATGCACGATCTTCGCGTTCGGCTCTATGCTCATATTCAGGATCTTTCATCCGCCTTTTTCACCCGCAACCCCGTCGGCAGGCTGGTCACCCGGGTGACCAGCGACGTTCAGAACATGCACGAACTGTTTACTTCGGTAATCACCTTTGTCTTTCAGGATGTGTTTCTGCTGGTCGGCATCTCTATCGTATTGCTGGCGCTTCACTGGCAGCTGGCGCTGGTCACCTTCACCGTCATTCCTTTTGTCGCACTGGCTTCGGTGTTTTTTGCCTCCCAGGCCCGGGAAGCCTTCCGGTCGCTCCGCATCAAGATCGCCGAGATCAACACCTGGTTCGCCGAAACCATCGGCGGCATTTCCATCATTCAGCTCTTCCGCCGCGGGCCGGATAATCTCAGGGATTTCAAGACACTGAACCACGAGCATTACCTGGCCGGCATGCGGCAGATTCATGTGTTTGCGCTTTTCATGCCGGTGGTCGAACTGCTCGGTACGGTGGCCATGGCGCTGGTGATCTACCACGGCGGCGGCCGAGTCGTTTCCGGACATATCAGCCTGGGCGAACTGGTGGCGTTTTTATCGTACATGAAGATGTTCTTTACCCCGATCCGCGACATCGCCGAAAAATACAACATCATGCAGAACGCCATGGCTTCGGCGGAACGCATCTTTCTCATTCTGGACTCCGAGGATCGTGTCCCCTCTGCACCGGACGGTTTCCCTGACCCCGATCATGTTTCCGACATCGTCTTTGAAAACGTCTGCTTCAGTTATTTGCCGGCCGAACCCGTTCTCAAGGATGTTTCCTTTCGCGTTCAAGCCGGAAAAACCCTGGCGCTGGTAGGGCCCACGGGTTCCGGAAAGTCCTCGGTGATCCATCTGATCGTGCGGTTTTACGCGCCGGATCAGGGCCGCATTCTGGTTTCGGGAAAGGATGTTTCCCGCTGGAATCCTGAAAATCTTCGGGCTCGAATGGCGCTGGTCGCACAGGATCCGTTTATTTTTTCCGCCACCGTTCGTGAAAACATCGTCGGTGGAAACGGTGAAATCGGCAATGATCAGATGGAACGCATCATCGATGCGGCCTGCTGCCGCAACCTGATCCGCCGGCTGCCCAAGGGGCTGGATACGGTTTTATCCGAAGGCGGGTCGTCCCTGTCCAGCGGAGAACGACAGCTGATAGCCATGGCCAGGGCCATAGCCCGTGATCCCGAGCTGATCATTCTCGATGAGGCGACCTCGTATATCGATTCCCGAACCGAGCAGGACATTCAGCAGGCCATGGCCAACCTGATGAAAGGGCGCACCAGCATTCTGGTGGCCCATCGCCTGGCCACAGCCAGAAACGCCGATCAGATACTTTTGCTGAAGGACGGGCGTATTGTGGAAAGCGGAACCCATGCCGAACTCATGGCCCGGCAGGGATTCTACTGGCGGCTGAATCAGGTGCAGGGCTAAACGCAGGCAAGGCGGATGTCCCCTCCCGTTTGAATCGGGAGAGGACATTCTTTTGAAAAATTGACTGGAATTGATCAGGCAAATTCAACGAGTTCGAGTTCAAATTTGAGGGTTTTTCCGGCCAGTGGATGATTGCCGTCAACGGTGATGCTGATTTCATCCATTGCGGTGAGAATGACGTTGAAGGTTTTTCCGTCAGGCCGGGAGACCTGAAGCTGTTGACCGATTTCCGGTTTGAGATCCTCCGGAATGTCGTTCCGGTCGATTCTGGCGACCATGGCTTCATGATGCTCGCCGTATCCGTCTTCCGGGGCGATCGTAACGGTCTTCTTGTCTCCCCGGGACATGCCGAGCACGCCGGTTTCAAAGCCGGGTATCAGCATGCCCTGCCCCAGGGTGAATTCAAGCGGATCGCGCTGCCTGGAGGAATCGAAAACCGTTCCGTCCTCAAGGGTTCCCGTGTAATGAACGCGCACCTTGTCGCCGTTCTGGGCCTGTCTCATTAAATATCTCCTTTATTTTTATTGGGGTTTTGGCCCTTATATCGGATTTGTCCGCCAAATGCAAACCATGGTGAATATTTTTCCAGAACCCCGTGCCAGGATGCTCCGTCCCGTTCAATTACAGCGGCACAATCAAGTCAGCGGCAATTCCCTTCGTCATCTTTCTCAATAGCGGTAAATGGCTGCAAGATGGCTGCCGCCAGGTACATCTTCCGGTGCAACAGCGAAGACCACGCCTCGATTGAGCCAGGTATGAACAGCCGCCAGATCCAGGAGATCTTCGTCTCCGGGTTCAGGGACATCATGCAAGTGGACTTTATAAGCTTTCGAATCAAAACGCCCCCAGACCTGAACGCCAAGCGCAACGAACAACACATCAATCCGGCCCTGAGTGGCTGCCGGGACCGCTTCTTCAACCCGGGCGGCGGTTTGGCCCGTCCCCGCCAATTGAAGATAATCAGCAGCAGCTTTTTGGCGGGCCTGAATAAAGACGGGTTGAACGAGAGTCCACGCCTGGCCGTGCAGTTCTTCCGGCTTCAGTTCCTCCGGATTTCCCAAAATCCCCTTCTCAACAAGATACGGATAGGTATTCGCCTCTTTGTAAAGGGAAAGAAGGTGTTCGACACCGGCCGCCACCAGAGGGGATCTGCCGCCTTCCAAAAGTTTGGACAGCTCCTTGTCAATCATGCCGAACCATCGGACAATCCTTTTCTTCTCTTCGTTGGTGGCGTCATGTCCGAAAAACATGGCCCGGCGCATTCCCGTGCCAGAGGGCGTTCCGGTTTGAAACTGCAGTTGTTTCTCCAAAGGCCCGGCAAGAAATGCTTCGGACAGGCTTTTAGGCGCCGTATTCAGGTCGACCTCGTCTACAGAGTCCCGAGTCCCCTCAAGCAGCCTTACGCCGTTCTGGCTCAAAGCGAGAATGTAAAAGCAGCCGTCGCTGGTAAATAAGGAAAGCAGCGGTTTGACATGAAAACGGTTGGAAATCACTGCCAGCTCTTCAAATGGATATGGAAGACGGAAAAATTCGATTTGTTTCGTCGTAAAGAATACGGCCAGACCGTCGCTCTGGCGCTGCCAGAAAGCGGTATCCTGCAAGAGACGACGAGGAGCTTCGAGCATCTTCCGCACCTCCGGCGAACGCAAACCCTTAGCTGTCAAACGATCCTCCACCTCTCGAAGCAAATTCTTGAAGCGAATCGGGTCCTGTTCCATTTCCCGACCTGCCCGGTGGGTTGGCATGAAGAGCGAAACGCACCAGTCCGTATGGCTCGACAGAATAATCTTCTTCAGGATTTCCATTGTCATCGTATCCATATAAATCCTCTTTCTAATTGGCGGTCTTTGAGTTGATCCGACGAAAGAAAATCGACTTCTTACAAGGACGATCAGCGATGCCCTGTTTCCAGGGGCCCAATGTTCAACATGCGTTTCAGAAGATCGCGTTCGGTCCGTCAATCAAAGTGTATGACAAGCTCGATTTCTCCGGAATCGGAGTGCTGTTGCACCTGAAAACCGAGTTTTTTCCCCATTTCGAGCATGCCCTGGTTTCCTCGCAGCACAATTCCTCGAACGGTTTTGAATCCCCGTTTTTTCGCGACAGACAGGCATTTGCCCAGAAGACTTAAACCAATCCCTTTTCCTTGCCATGGATCGCCGATCACAATGGCGAACTCCCCCTCCTTTCCATCCGGGTCTCCGATGATTCTTGCCACACCGAGCTTCCGATCTGATTCAGGCTCATCCTCGAGGGCCACCATGGCGATCTCCCGATCGTAATCGATCTGGGTAAACCGGGCCAGCATTTCGGGCGTAAATTCCTTAACATACCGGAAGAAGCGATTATAAATGCTTGCGGGCGACAGCACCTGAAACAGATCCCGGAAAATCATCGAATCCTCCGGCCTGACAGGGCGAATGAAAAGCTTGACGCCTTTTTCGGTGACCAGACGAGTCTCATCCTCTTCCGGATACGGACTGATCACCAGATGCTGCGGGGATGGCTTGTCCGAAGGCGATACAAGAATGCGGGCATCCACCGCAACAAGCTTTCCATCCTTGATCAGAACCGGATTCATGTCCAGTTCGGCAATCTGGGGAAAATCGATCAAGAGCTGGGAGAGCCGGATAATGATTTCTTCAAGGCGCTCCATGTCCGCCGGCGGCCGGTGCCGGTATCCCTGCAACAGAGTCCAGGCTCGGGTCTCCTGCATCATGCGCCGGGCCAGCAGGCGGTTCATGGGAGGAAGCCCCAGTGCCCGGTCCTTGAGGACTTCCGTATAGATGCCTCCCATTCCGAATAGAATCACCGGGCCGAAGTTGGCATCCCTTTTCGCACCCAGAAGTATTTCAAAATCCGGGTTTGAAAAAAACGGCTGCATGGTGACACCCTCAATCCGGGCTTCGGGTTTGTACCGCCGGGCCGATTCCACAATCCCTGTAAAAGCCGCAGCAACATCCTCCTTCGAACGCAGGTCCAGCCGAACCCCGCCGGCATCGGTTTTGTGGGTGATGTCCGGAGAATGAAGCTTCATGACCAGTGGATAACCCATGTCCCGCGCCAATCGGGAGGCTTCCTCCTCGGACCGGGCCATTTCCGTCCGGATTACGGGCAGACCGTAAGCCAGAAGAATCTCCTTGGAATCCGACTCCAGCATAAAGCCTTCGGTCGGCGCCCCGGCAAACAGCCGCCGGGCCTTTTCGGAATCAAAGGCAATGTGCCGGGTCAGGGTGGGCACGATTTCCAGAAGGGATTCCATGTTCCTGCCATATTCAGCCATATACAGAAAAGCCCTGACCGCCCGTTCCGGTGTTTTATAAGTGGGAATTCCCGCCTGATTCAGAATCTCGTCGGCCCGTTCGGCGCTTTTCCCGCCCATCCAGCAGGCAAAGACCGGAAACCGGCGCCCTTTCATCATGGATACCAGTGTTTCAGCGATCGCCACGGAGTCGGTTAGGGCCGTGGGCACCAGAATGACGCAGACGGCATCCATGTCTTTTTCGTCGAAACAGATTTCCAGGGTTCGGCGAAAGCGTTCCGGAGGCGCGTCACCGAGAATATCAATTGGGTTGTTGCGGCTCCAGTATGCCGGCAAAAACGCATTGAGTTTCTGAACCGTTTCGGGGTTAAGGGGCGCCGGTTCCAGACCATATTGTGCAAGCATGTCCGCGGCCATCACGCCGGGGCCTCCGCCGTTGGTGACAATTGCCAGACGCGACCCGCTCTGCCGCGGCTGTTTGGACATCAGTTCGGCGCAATCGAAGAGATCCTGAATCGTGTCCACGCGCACAATGCCGGCCCGTTTGAAAGCGGCGTCGTACACCGCGTCTTCCCCGGCCATGGCGCCGGTATGGGAGGCGGCGGCTTTTGCGCCGGCCGCGCTTCTGCCCGCTTTCAGAACAATGATGGGCTTGACACGTGACACTGAACGTGCGGCGCTCATGAATTTTCGAAAATTCGTCAGGCTTTCGATATAAAGCAGAATGCTTTTGGTCGATGAATCATTTCCAAGATAATCGATCAGGTCTCCGAAATCCACGTCCAGCATCGATCCAATGCTGACAAAATGGCTGAAGCCGATATGCTCCTTGAACGCCAGATCCAGAATCGCCGTGCAGATCGCGCCGCTCTGAGAGACAAATGCCAGGTCGCCGGCATCGGGCATTTCGGTTGCAAAACTGGCATTGAGTTTTTTGTGAGGCTGGACAATGCCCAGGCAGTTCGGGCCCACGATGCGAAGTCCGCCGGCGTATGCCGTCGCGCGAATCTGTTCCTCGATTTCCCTTCCCTTTTCGCCGATCTCCTTTCCTCCGGCCGAGATGACGATAGCTCCGCCGATCTTCTTTTCGACACATTCCTGCACGATCCCTGGAGCTGTTTGAATCGGCGTGCTGACAATCACCAGATCCACCCCCGCTTCCAGATCGGAGACGGATCCAACGGCCGGAATTCCATGCACGGTTTCGTATTTCGGGTTCACCGGGAGCAGCTTTCCCGGGAAATTGCCATCCATCAGGTTTTTCATCAGGGCATTGCCCATGCTTCCCGGCTTTTCGCTGGCGCCCACTACCGCCACCTGACGAGGCTTGAAGATTCGGTTCAGATTGTACTGGCTCATAACAACGCTCCTCCTTTATATGTCTTCACCCTTTAAAATGTTTTCGGACGTGATCGTTTCCACTGCGTTTCTAAGCAAAAACTTCGGTTAGGCCGCTGCTTTCCGTCCCCCTCGCGATCCGTTTGAACACCTCCATAACCATCAGAACGACCAGCACACGCGCCAGGGCAAAAAGCCACTGGCTAAACCGAACCGGATGGCGCCAAGAACGCTCTGCATAAAGGGGTGCGTGCATGCTCAGAACATGAATGCCCTGAGCCGCCAGAACGCCGAAAACAACAATCAAATTGCGCCGTATGGGAATCCTGAATGCGGAGACCTTCTCGGACCGGCAGTTGAATACATGCACATTTTCCGAAGGAATTTGGCGTTCCTGGCCGATGCGACGCATACTTGCCTTGATTTTCAGCAGTCGCCGAAGGCTGGGAACGCTCTTTTCGGCCTGATATTCCGGATAGGCGCCCAGACCGCTGTTCAAAGAAATAACGACCAAAATGAATACAGCATCAGCACCCTCGCCGATGGCCAAGGACGCCACAGCGGCGGCCGGCAGAATGAAGATCAAAGGGTTGAGCGCCTGATTCAGCAGGACGGCCCAGGCAGTCGAAGGCGCCTTGACCGGCAGGGAATTCGGCCCGTAGAACCGGAGACGCTCGGCTGTTTCGCCGTCATCCAGGCCGTCCGGACGGCTTTGAAGCTCCTTAAAGACCGCCTCCTCTTCCAGGGAGTGCCGTTTTTCTTCGCACAACCTGCGGGCATGTTTGTTTTCTTTCATGCAATTCCCTTCATCATGCGCCAGATCGAGGAAATCCTCACCGCAGGGTCCAGCGGTTCGCGTAAACAATCCTGGACTGCCTTGGCCTTCGGACTTTATCAATTGGCGGCAAGAAGAAAGTCATTCAATCCAATGCTTCGGATTGAATGGAATCGCAGACAGCCAGATCCGGCATCCTGTCAGAGGGAAGCTTGGAGGCAATCTTCTTCAGCGCCGCACGCACCCCTTCCTCGAAAACCGGATGATAGAACGGCATCCGCAACAGCTCGTTAACCGTCAGTTTACATTCGATGGCCAGCGCCAGCAGCTGCGCCATATGTTCAGCAGCGGGCACGCACATTTCAGCGCCCAGCAGCCGGCCGTTTTCCCTGCTGGCATAAATTCGCATCATCCCTTTGTTGCGCTCCGCGGTGCGGGCTCGGCCGTGACCGGCGAATCTGACCCCTTCGATCAATGTATCAGACAGGTCCAGTTCCGCAAACCGCTGCCCGACCCTGGCTATACCGGGATCCGAAAAAATAATCCCCAGCGGCGTGCGCCGTTTGAAGCATTGAATGCGTTCGGCCGTCGCGTTAAAACCGGCGATATGCCCCTCGTCGGCAGCCTCGTGCAGCAGGGCGGCATGGCCGTTCGCATCTCCGGCGAGAAAAACCGGCAGATCATCGATCTGCATCGTGGCTGAATCCATCGGCGGCATTCCTCGAGAATCCAGTTCAACGCCAAGGGTTTCCATTCCGATGCCGTCTATATTGGGACGGCGTCCCATGGCGGCAATCACCTGGTCGACAACTACCCGTATCTGACCGCTTCGAATTTCGATTCCATCCGGTGTTTCCGACAAGGATGCCGCAGCTTCCATGTGAAAGGACAGCTCCTGCCCAAGCAGCTCGGCGAAAGCCGCGTGGACCCACTCGTCGCTCATTCCGGCAAGCGTTCGCGCCATATCGAAACCAACGATATGAATACCCAGCCGTGAAAGCGCCTGGGCGAGTTCAACTCCGATGGGCCCCAGCCCGATCACCGCAATCCGCGAAGGCAGCGTCTCCTGTTCAAAAAGGGTGTCTGTCGTCAGAATGCGGTTGCCGAATGAACGCCAGGAATCTGGAACCACCGGGCGGCTGCCCGTGGCGATGATGATGCTTCTTGCCTGAAACCGGCGTCCATCGACTTCGACCTCGTCCGGACCGAGCAGTCGCGCCCTTCCCGCCAGGTTGCGTTCTCCCAGCGATTCGGTGGCCTTGAGAACGCGCGCTACAAAATCATCGCGCAGTTTGCGCACCCGGCGCAACACAAAGGGCAGGTCTACGGTCAACCGCTCCCCGCCTCGAATGCCGAACGCTTCGAATGCATGGCGGCGGTGAAAGGCGTTGGCCGCCTCGATAAGCGCCTTGGAAGGCATGCAGCCAACCCTGGCACAGGTGGTGCCGTAAGGCCCGTCATTGATCAGCAGGAAGTTGTCGGTCCGCTTGCGGACCTCGCGCAAAGCCGTCAGCCCGGCGGTGCCGGCACCGATGATAATGACATCCTTGACCTGTTTCATGGATCAATCCCTTCTTGCGGCAATAATACACGACAGAATATAAAATTTCACAGGCGCCAGGCTAAGCTCAATAATGAGATCAAGCGCTTTGCCCGTCCCCGGTTTTCTCTCCGACTCTCAACCGCCCTCGGTAACTTCCTTGATTTCAAAATTGTTTCCGATATCAATCAGCTTTTTTATATTGCCGACAATTTACCTGAAAGGTCATGAGCCCATCTCCGCCATAGCAGGCATGGCGACAAACTCCACGTCCAGGCAGGTCAGGGCCGCCTTGCCGCGCACGGTCAGATCGGAAATAAAATCAAACTGATGGCGTGGGTCAACCGGATAGGCTCTGATGCGATAGTGCGTTCCCCAGGGCTTTTCCTGAACTACCACATTAATCGCCTGTTCCATGTTCACAAAAGCGCTGGTCAGTGCCACATCACAGAGCATATGTCTGGCCTGCGCCGCATCGTGGCGGGGATGAAGATAAAAATCGGCAACGCACTGCAAATTCCGTCCGCCGTCATTGGCGTTAAAAATAAGCTGGTTCCATAACTTCAGATGAGGGACGACGACGACGGTATCATCCGGGGTGACGATTTCTACGGACCGCATGTTGATGCATTTGACCTCGCCGTAAGCGCCATTGATTTTTATCCAGTCGCCGGGACGATAAGGCGCTTCATAAAGAGTCACAATGCCGGCGACCAGACTGCTGGCATAATCCTTCAAGGCAAAGCCCGCGGCCAGTCCCAGGGCGCCGAACAAGGCTACCAGATTTTCAAACGTCGGCTCGATCACACGCGGAACGATCAATATAAAAGAGACGGCAATGATAAACAAACGCAACGCCGGCAACAATGCCAGCAAGAAGAGCCGATGCCGGCTGGAAATCCGGTTGGCCAACCATGGCAGAAATCGATTGCTTAAAGCAATCAACAGCCAGGCGCCGACCACAATCAACCCGACCTGAGTGAGATTGGTCCAGATCAAACCGCGTAAAAATTCCAGAGCATCGCTCGAACCGTTCATGCTCTCCTCCTAGAATTGATCAACCAGATATCCGTTTGCCTGCAGAAACTGCCGAACAGCAGGATAGCCAAGCGGCGTGACCCTCCAATCGTCGCAATGTCTGGCCGTCAATCCGGCGCCTTCCAGGCGGAAAAGCATTTCCATAGTCCGGCTGGGCGACAGGGGCAGAAACCGCGGCAGGAGCTCACCGGGCATTCCATTATGCAGCAGCAGCGTATGCAATACAAACGCCTCATCCCGCCCCGAACCGGAAGGAAGCGAAGGACATTTAAGCTGACCCCAGGGCGCCACCCAAATGGTTCGGCTAAGTTGCTTCCGGTCTTCTTTTACAACTTCCTCATTGTCCGCAACATCCGGTTCGGTTCGCAGGCTGGCGCGCCACAAGGCACGGGAAATCCCCACATTTCCCCGGCTGTGTGCAGCCAGAAGCTGCAAAAAGTTGCTCATCCTTGCAGGCCCCTCATTGGTTTCGGGCGGCGGCAGCACGTAGCGCCCGTTGTCGGATTGACGAAAAAGAAGCGGACCGTTGTCAGCGGAATCGGCCATGCTCTGAAAAATTTCGACCAGTTGGGTCTGTTGGAAAGCCTGAGGCGCCAGCGTTACAGGCTGCCGGCCATGCCAGACATGCCGGAGAAAGGCCCAGGCCCAGCTGTCGCAGCCAATGATGCCGCGCCCCAAATTGCCGGAACAGGCAAGGTCCAGAAAGTGGCGGATGAGGTTCAGCCCAGCGGCATGGCGCAAATAGACTTTTTCCAAACCGGGCAATACCCACTTGCGTTGGTCTCTCAGGTCAGACAACCAGGCGCCGTCGCCGGCCATGACCTGTTCTGGGGTAGGGGATTTCAGCACCTGCCATGCCTGCTGCCCGGCCCAGGTTGTTAAAATTTCAACACAGCCGCTGTGGGGCGGGCCAACCAGAAAAATGATCGACTGCTCAGGGCTTTCCTGTTTCAGCCACTCCGCCAGTTGCGCATCTAGCTCTCCTGCCGCATTTTGCCAATCGAGAGCGGGGACAATGCGCTCAAGCTGCCGCCGGGGCAGCATCCGCAGCTCATCCGCCTGTCTGAGCAGAATGTCCGGTTCTGCTTCATCGCGTTTAAACAGGCGCTGCAAAACAGAGAGGCTGTTTCGGGCGGTTTGAATAACCGGAGCGGCTGGAAGCCTGTAATCGGCAATCGGAACATACTGCCAGACAGGCGGGGCCTCTCTTTTCATCTCTGAAGCTGATGCCATTATCGACTCCGCAACCAAATCAAAAGGAAGGCAAAAACATTTTTTCTGTACCGAATCCCTGATGGGCCGGCAAAACCCTCGATTCGTCCTTCAACCTGTCTGCTCAGGCCCGCAAAGCCGTTGAAGCGGCCTTCATTCTGGCGGCTTCGAATGCCTCCATGAAAACTCGCGCCTCAACGCCGCGGAATGAAATCGAAATTCAAGGCAACCGGAACGATCGCGCGATAATCTCCCAGGCCGCTTCCGTCAATTTTACCCGTTTTTCACAGATCAAATCCTTTGACATGCGCCACAGGCGCCCACGCGCGCTTCCGGCCGTTTTTTAAAATTGAAAGGGTCTTGCCGAGAATGGATTGCACCAAGCCTTGTCAACCCATCTTGATCATCACGGTTCCAGCTCGACTTTGAGATCCAGAAAGCTCAACATGTCTTTGAGGCTGAGAATGCCCACCAGCCGACTATTCTCGACGACCATGATGCGACTCGAGCCGGTGCGGTTCATGAGCGACAGGGCTTCCATTGCATCCGCCTGCGAATCGATAGTATTTTCAGGCGAACAGCCCAGAACGATCTCACCCACCGTCTTCCGGCCCCATTCATGCCTCGGAATCGCTTTAACCATTTTCAGCGTTACGCATCCAAGAAGTTGATTTTCCTTGTCTATAACAGGAAACATCTTGAACTGGTGCCGGTAGATGAAATCCTCAACAAGCTCTTCCAGAGTGGTCGAAGGGGATGCCGTCACGGGATTTGTCTTCATGAAACGTCTGACCGGCTCTCCTTCCAGCGCCCTTCTCACCAGAAGCTGACGGTACGACATGCCCGCGGCGCCACGAAGGAACATGCCGATAAAAAACCACCACATGCCGCCTATAAAGTTTCCGCTGAAAAACTGAAGAACGCCGATGAATATGAGAAAAAGGCCGAATCCGGACCCGATTCCGGCGGAAATCCGCGTGGCCCATCTCAGATTGTTTTTCCAGCCCCAGAGAAGCGAACGGAGAATCCGCCCCCCGTCCAGCGGAAATGCCGGAACGAGATTGAAAACGGCCAGCATTCCGTTGATCCAGGCCAGGTATTTCAAAACTCCATCGACCGCCTCCGGCCATCCGGCATTTCCAGCAAGCTGCGAAATCGCATAAAACATCAGCGTCAGGAGGATGCTTGACGCAGGACCGGCAGCCGCCATCATCAACTCCGCTTTCGGACTCGACGGTTCCTGCTTCATTTCCGCCACACCGCCGAAAATGAAAAGGGTAATCCCCTTGATCTTGATTCCAAATTTCCTGGCAACCAGAGAATGCGACATTTCGTGAATGATGATGGAAAGAAACAGTCCGATAGCGCCCACAATCCCCATGATCCAGTAGGTTTGAACGGACAGGCCCTCATACCGGAAGGGAAAGACTCCGGTTGAAAGAGACCAGGCAATTAAAATCGCAATGATGACCCAGCTCAAATCAATCCGTATTTCAAAACCGAGAATTCTGAACAGATCGATGCGTTTTCCAAACATATCAAAGTCTTATATTAAAAGGTTTCTGTTTCATCGCCGATGAACCCGGTTTCGTGAAATGCTTTATATGATATTAAACCGGAATCGCCTTTCAAGGGAACTGAAAAAGATCAGAATATGCTTGGTGCCTATCGGCAATCCTGCTGAACGGTATGCCGGCGTTGCTCGGATTTCCTGCACACAAAAGTAAAAAATTTGTTCCCCGCGTCAATGGCGCAGTTTTTTCAACATGAGAAACATTTGTGCACAGCTTCGCGGCTGCGGCTGCCCTGGCTGCCGCCTTGAACAAATCAGAAAGCACTCATGGTTATCGAGCGGTTGGTTATCAAGTGAAGCATCAGAATCGTTCCAAAAATGCTGCTGAATGGCCGGCTTTCAAAACAAGACGGAGCAGTTATGCAAATGGCCTGCATTCTTCAGAAGGGCGCCTTTCACCCGGCGAAGATTTTTTCCAGGGCGGACAGGACCGCGCAGCATGTTACGGATGGCTCTCGTCCATTCAAGCTGCCGAAGGCATTCATCAATTCCAGCCAGACCAGGCGGTCTGTTCCCAAGCCATAGCCGGCTCTGCACAGCGTATAAAACCGATTGCTGGCAGCGGTTTTTTCAATCATCGGCTGGAATGATGAAAAGCATCATATTTCATTCAAGTCGACACGAACCCGCATGCAGCCCGGGAGATCAACTCCCGCGTTCTTGCTGAACTGCATCTGGTACAGTTTAAAATATTCCCCTTCAAGGGCCATGAGGTCCTCGTGGCGGCCCTGTTCAACGATTAGTCCGTTGACCAGCACCACGATGCGGTCCGCATAGGAAATCGTCGACAGCCTGTGGGCTATCACAAAGGTAGTTCGCCCCTTCATCAAATTTTCCAGAGCCTTCTGGACCCACATTTCGGATTCCGCGTCCAGAGCGGATGTGGCCTCGTCCAGAATGAGGATCGGCGCGTTTTTCAAAAGCGCCCGTGCGATGCAGATGCGCTGCTTCTCGCCGCCGGAAAGCCTGCCGCCCAACTCGCCGATGTTCGTATGGAATCCATTCGGAAATTTTTCAACAAAATCAAATGCATAAGCGGCCTTGGCCGCCTCAATGATCTCCTGTTCTCCTGCGTGGGGATTGCCGTAGGCAATATTGCTGGCCACCGTATCGTTAAACAGAATCGGCTCCTGAGTCACCACGGCGATCTGCCGGCGAAGGGATGACAGGGAGGCATTCCGAATATCCACGCCGTCGATTCGAATCAGTCCTCCAGCCACATCGTAAAACCGGGGAATCAGGTTCACCAGCGAGGTCTTCCCGCCCCCGCTCATGCCGACCAGCGCCAGAATCTCTCCAGGCTGAACATCCAGATCGATGTCCTTCAAAACCGGATTTCGGTCGTATTGAAAAAACACCTTTTCAAACTGCACCCGGTGCGGTTTAACGACCAGCTCGATCGGGTTCTGTATTTCCTGAATATCCGACTGCTTCTCCAGAATGTCGAACACGCGGTCCGTTGCGGCCAGGCCCTCCTGAACGGCGTTGTTCAGCCGGCTGAGCTTTTTAACCGGGTCATAGAGCATCAGAACCGCCGCCATGAAGGAAAAAAAGGTGCCGGGGGTAGAAGCCCCGGTGATCACGCTGTATCCGCCATACCAGACGACAAAGGCAATTCCCAGACCGCCCAGCAACTCCATGACCGGGGAGGATAGGGACTTGGCGATGACCGTTTTGATCTCCAGCTCGAACAGGTCATCGGTTTTTTCGACAAACCGCTTTTTTTCAAAATCCTCCATGCCGAAGGCTTTGACGATCTTGCTGCCGGCAAAGGTTTCGTGCAGAAAGCTGTTCAGCTCGGCCATGGATTCCTGGCATCTTCGGCTGACCCGCCTCACCCGGCGGCCGAACTCCACGACAGGGAAAAAGGCGACGGGAAGGATGATCAGGGCGCACAGGGCCAGTTTCCAGTCCCGGTAAAGGACCACGACAATCAGTCCCAGAATGGTAAAGAAGTGACGAACGATGCTCGTCACCGCAGTGGACACCATGGACCGGATCACATTGACATCATTGGTGATCCGCGACATCAACACCCCGGTTCTCTCCTGCTGGAAAAAAGACAGGGGCAGATCCAGAATCCGATCGTAGAGCCTGTCCCGAAGATCCTTGATGATCCGCTGGCCTACATAATTCATGTAGTATTCCTGGCCGTAATCCCCCAATCCCCGCAGGAAAAAAACAATCACCACAACGATGGGCATCAGCCGAAGCATCTCGATATCCTGCTTAACAAAAATATCGTCCATGACCGGCTTGATCAAAAGCGCCGATACCGCGCTGGAAGCCGCGACCAGGAGCATGCAGGCCATTCCCAGGAAAAGCCCCATTTTGTAGCGCCTGATCAGATCAAAAACCTGCCGATGCCGGGCTGTAATTTGAAATTTAAGACCTGTCTTCATGATGTTCAGGATATCTCGTGTCCGAAACAGTGATCCGCCGCAGAAGTGATCCGGCAAAGTTCCTGTTCAAGTTCCAGCCGGTTTTCCTCCTCTGTCTGGCGGTCCGCATCTTTTGAAACCCACAGAGGACGGCCGTAAACCAAGCGACAGCGGGTAAAGGGAGCCGGAAGCACAAACCGGTCCCAGCTGGCGAATGCCTTCATGCGCCGGGCGCTGTAGGTAACCGGCACAATCGGGTACCCGGATTTTTTGGCCAGAGAAATAATGCCGGGCTGAACCCTGAAACGGGGACCCTGAGGACCGTCCGGAATGATCACCGCAGGCCGGTTGCTCACGGATATCTTTCTCAAGATGGTGATCAGGGCGGCCAGTCCGCCCCGTGTAGTGGACCCGCGAACGGTTTCCTGGCCCTGGCGTTGAAGCACCCGGGCGATGATCTCTCCGTCTTCCGATCGGCTGACCAGGGCAACCCCGCCCCACCCCTTGAAAATGTAGCTGACCAGAAGAATCCGCGAGTGCCATATGGCAAGGATAAACCGGCGGGACTTGAGAATCTCCTTCACCGCCCCGTAACCCGCCACCTCAATGGAAGCGGTGCAAAAGATCAGATCAACGATCGATTTACCCAGCAGTCCGATCAGGTTCCATTTGAATTCGGATTTTCCGAAACTCATTGAACCCTCTTTTTGCCCGATGCCAGCATATCCAGAGCGATCTGTGCGGTCCGGTCGGAGGCGCCGGGGCCGCCGAGCCGCTCTTGAATGCGGCCAAGCGCCGCGCTTTCGGCTTCCAGAATTGTTAAATCGGCCAGTTTTTCAGCCGCCAGGTCTGCAATGTTTTCAGCGGTAGCCGCGTCCTGTATTAATTCAGGAGCCACGGATTTCCCGGCAATCAAATTGGCCAGACCGATATAGGGAACCCGTATCAGGGCCTTTCCCAGACGGTAGCTCAAGGGAGAAACCCTGTATATGATAATCGTGGGCGTCCGGCAGAGCGCGGCTTCCAGCGTCACGGTTCCTGAAACGGCCACAGCCAGCCGGACGTTTTGAAGCACGTTCTCAACACCGCCGGCAACAATGCGCACATCGATTTCAGATGCATACGGTCTGACCAGTTCTTCGATATGACCGCTTTCGGCCGTCGGGGCACGGGAAACCATAAACCGGATTCCGGAAATCCGTCGATGCAGCCTTCGGGCCGCATCGAGCATCAAGGGAAGGTGCCGGATGATCTCCGTATGCCGGGATCCAGGCAGAAGCCCGACCGCGCGCTGCCGCGCACGTAAAGCCGGCGGGGCCTGGCTCGAAAGCCCGGAGTCGAGCAGGGGGTGGCCCACAAAGGTGGCCTGAATCCCCTGATTATGATAGAATTTGGCTTCAAAAGGCAGAATGACGGCCATGTGGTCCACGCGTTTTTTCAAGATTCTGACCCGTCCAGGGCGCCAGGCCCATACCTGAGGGCCGATGTAATAAAGCACCGGAATACCGAGTTTCCTGGCGTGGGCCGCCAGATGCAGGTTGAAATCTGGAAAATCGATCAGAATCAGCAGGTCCGGTCGCAGCGTTTTCAAGGCGTATCTGGCGATGGATATTCCTCGAACGATATCGGGAAGCCTGGTGAGGACCTCGGTAACTCCCACCACCGACAATCGGTGCGCATCGAAGAGAATCCGCACTCCCTCGGCAGCCATCGACTTTCCGCCGATGCCGCAGAAAAACAGGTGCTCGTCGCGCTGCCGCATGGCCCGCACCAGCCTGGCGCCGTGAAGATCGCCGGACGCCTCTCCGGCAACGATCATCGCACATCGGCCGTATCGGGCAGGCGGCATGGCTCAGGTTCTCCGGAACCGGCGGATCGATTCTTCGATCTGGTCCATGATGCTCAGAGCGATTTTCAGGGCATCGCGCCCCATCTGCCCGGTCACCTCGGGAACCTCCCGGCGTTGAACGCAGCGGACAAAAGATCTCAATTCGTCGTCAAGCGGATCGGCATTGGTAAAGCACAGCCGGTTGATGCCCATGCCTGGTATCACCGCGTCTACAGCGCTCTCGTCCTTTGCGATGCGCGTGATCTCACGGTTGGCAAAATCCACGGAAATATAGGCGTCCTTCTGAAAAAAACGGATCTTTCGTTCGTTTTTCATCGATATGCGGCTGGCCGTGATATTGGCCACACATCCGTTGGCAAACTCAAGGCGGGCATTGGCGATATCCACGCTGGGGCAGATCACCGGCGCGCCCGACGCATGGATCCGCTTGATCTTGCATGGCACCAGATTCAGAATGATATCAATGTCATGGATCATCAGGTCCAGAACCACGCTGACATCGGTACACCGGTTCTTAAACACGCCGAGCCGGTGGGACTCAATGAAGAGAGGCGGTTGAATCATCATCTCTTTGAGGGCCGCCACCGCCGGATTGAACCGCTCCAGGTGCCCTACCTGAATCAGCAAGCCTCTGGATTCCGCAAGATCGATGAGTTCCTGGGCCTCATCCAGAGTAGTGGTCACGGGCTTTTCGATCAATACATCCGCATCGCCCAGCAAAAAATCCCGGCTCACCTCATGGTGCAAAGGAGTAGGCGTCACGATACTGACAGCTTCCACCTTTCCCAGCAGATCCCGGTAATTCGTATAGGCTCGGGTGTTCAGGCTTTGCGCCACCGCCTCGGCCCGGGATTTGTTCAGATCGGCCACGCCGACCAGTTCCACATCGTCCATGCGGGCATATTTCTCCGCATGAAACCTTCCCAGATAACCCACGCCGACCACCGCGATGCGAAGCTTTTTTTCTTTCATGATCTTATTACCTACCATCCCTCCCGGCAGTCTTCCAGCGCCAGAATGCAGACTCCGCATCTGTCGGCCAGAGCGATCATTTCCTGCCGGTCAAAGACAACGGCCTTTCCCGCCTCAACGACCAGGGTCTGAACACCGAACCGGTGCATGGTTTCGATGGTTTGCACGCCGATGGCCGGGACATCGAACCGCAGATCCTGATCGGGCTTGCAGACCTTGACCGCAACCGCCTTGCCCCTGCTGAGCCTTCCTCCCCTTTCGATGGTGGCATCCGTGCCGTCAATGGCCTCAAGGGCCAGAACAGACCCACGGCCAACCACAACGCACTGCCCGATATCCAGCCGACCCAGCTCCTTGGCGATACGCCAGCCCAGAGCGATATCACTCTTTTCGGACCGGCGGGGTTTCTTCCGAGTCCAGCACCCCTTGGACACCAGCAGTTCGGGCAGCAGAAAGGTTGAAGCCTGAATCAGAATCCCTTCTTTTTCCAGAGCGCCGGCAAAGGCCCGAAGCAGGGCGTCATCATGCGTATGGCGCATGCCGGCGATAATGGCAATGGCCTTGGCGTCCGGGCGCACATCGCTGAAAATACGGGTCTTGCGGATCGCGCCGAGCATAACGGCCTGAGATACTGAATTTCGCTTGAAAAAATCGATCAGCCGCCGAACCTGCCCCAGGTGCATCCATTCGATGGCTGAAACATCGGCCTCCAGTGCCGGATCAGTTTCCTTCAAAAAAGCCGCGGCATAAACCTCGAACCCGCTGCGACGGGCCTTGCTGGAAAAAATTAAGGGGAACTGACCGCTCCCCGCTATGAGCCCGATTCGATGGTCCATCTTTGATCCAAGGCGCTTCGAAAAACGACGGTCACCGGGTTACGCCCCGGCTCGATGCCTGTAGAAATTCAATAAAGCTGACGACCTCCGGAATCTGTTCCACCTCGGCTTTCACACGCTCAATGGCTTCATTGAGAGTGATTCCGATTCGAAATATAATCCGGTACGTTTTTTTCAGCTGCAAAAGCGTTTCCTGTGAAAACCCGTGTCGTTTAAGGCCTACGGTGTTCAGACCGTGCAGGGTAGCCCGGTCTCCCGAAGCGATCACATACGGCGGTACATCCTTGACCACCGCGGACTTGCCGCCGACAAAAGCATAATCGCCGATTCGAACGAATTGATGGATGGCCACCAGCCCTCCGATCGTGGCATGATCGCCGATCGTGATATGCCCGGCCAGGGTCGCGTTGTTGGCCATCACCACGTTTCGGCCGATTTTGCAGTCATGGGCTACGTGAGTATAGGCCATCAGAAAACTGCCCTCTCCCAGTTCGGTCAACCCGCCGCCGAAAGAAGTTCCTCTGTGTATGGTGACAAATTCACGAATAATGCTGCCTCTGCCGATTTTCACCCATGTCTCTTCTCCCTGAAATTTCAGAGACTGAGGCGGCGCTCCGATCGATGCATACTGAAATATCTGGCAATCCGGCCCGATAATGACATACGGATCGATTACGGCATGCGCGCCGATAACGGTCCCGCTTCCGATTTGTGTATTCTTTCCGACTATAACAAAAGGACCGATGGTCACATTTTCGTCGATCTGAGCACCGGGATCGACAATAGCGGTCTGATGAATCATTTCTTTTCTCCAAAGGAAGCCATCATCTCGGCTTCGGCCACGATATTGTCTTCAACCTTGGCAAGACCGGCCATTTTAACGGCCTTTGCCCGCCGCTTCAAGGCCCTGATCTCAAAGATCAGCTGATCTCCGGGAACCACGGGTTTTCGAAACCGGACCTTGTCCATGCCCATAAAATAAATGACAGCGCCGCGCAAGGCATCCGGCATGCTGTCCAAGGCCAGGATTCCGCCTGCCTGGGCCATGGCCTCCAGAATCAGAACACCCGGCATGATCGGCGTTCCGGGATAATGTCCCTGGAAGAACGGTTCGTTGATGGTAACATTTTTCAGCGCCCTGATGCTTTCTCCGGGCACCAGTTCAACCACCCGGTCAATCAGCAGAAAGGGGTACCGATGCGGCAGAAAATTCATAATATCCGCAATGGAATATTGTTTCATGACGATATCTCTTTTCAGGGTACAACGACTCAATACTGCGTCTAATTCGAATCTTTCTGAACGTCGCGGCTTGAACGGAGCTCAAGATCGTAAAGACGTTTTTCGAGTTCAGCGATTTTTTTACTCAGCTCCGGCAACCGGGGCACGATGCGCTGCACGCGAAGCCACCGGCTGTGAGGCATCTCCGGAGATCCGGAAACAATCTGTCCGCTTTCGACCGATCTGGCCACACCGGCCTGGGGTCCGACGGTCACATGATCGCCGATCGTGAGATGGCCGGATATACCGGCCTGACCCGCCAGAACGGAATGACTTCCGATCGTCGTGCTTCCGGATATTCCCACCTGGGCCACAAGAACCGTATGCTCACCCACGGTTACATTGTGGGCTACCTGCACCAGATTGTCGGTTTTCACGCCCCGCTGAATCCAGGTTTTTCCGAATGTTGCCCGGTCAATCGCGTTCGCGGCGCCGATCTCCACATCATCATCGATCTGCACAATGCCGATGTGCGGAATCTTGTGATAACCTTCGGCTGTGGGAACAAACCCGAATCCGTCACTCCCGATCACCGTTGAAGCATGAATGATCACACGGTTGCCGATCACGCAGTTCTCTCGAACGGTCACGTGCGGATAAATTTCCACATCGTCGCCGATCGACACCCCGTCTCCGATAAACACTCCGGGGTGAAGAACCGTCCGGTCTCCAATCCGCACATGATCGCCGATCACCACGAAATGGCCGATTGAAACATCCTTGCCGCATGCAAAGTCAACTCCGATGCCTGCATGAGGACTGATTCCGGGCGCAGGACGCCGGGGAGGATGAAACCACCGGACCACCTGAAGAAAGGCAAGCTGAGGATGGTCCGCACAGATCAGAGGCTTTTGCGATGGTCCTGCGAATCCACGCGGAACAATGACCGCCCCGGCGCCGGTTTCTTTTATCTTTTTTAAAAACTTCGGCTGGCCGGCAAATGTGATGCGGTCGGCATCGGCTGCCTCAAACGGCGCCACGCCTGCGATCATGCGCCGGTCATCCCCAACGACGCTGCCTTTAACCATATCGGCGATCTGTGCAATCGACAGTTTCATACCGTTCTCCAAGGTCCGGCACTCCCGAGGATATGCCGGCGGACTTCATTGGGAGGTTTTGGCGAACTTCTTGTTGTACTGTTCGATAATCACGTCGGTGATGTCGATGGTCTGAGGGAAGTAGAGAACGCCGGCTTCGCGTTTTTCCAGAATCAGGAGATACCCCCCTTTTTTACCGAATTCATTGACCAGTTCAATCAAACCCTTCTGAATATCCACGATCAGCTTTCCTTCAGTCTCCTTGAATTCTTCGGCATATTTTTTTTGAAGCGCCTTGAAGTCGCCGATCTCGATGCGCAGTTCCCGCTCCTTTTTCTCGCGAGCATCCTCGCTGAGCACCATCGCCTCGCGTTCAAACTGCTTTCTTTTTTCTTCAATCGCGGTTCCCTTGGTTTTAAGTTCCTCCTCCATCTTTTTTCCGCGTTGCTTGATTTCGGCCTGGGCTGATTTACCGGCGCTAGAAGACTCCAGAATTTTTTGAAAATCCACAATTCCGATCTTGACGGCATCGGCCCCGCTGCTCGAGGACGCAAGGAAAAAAAGACTGATCATCAATATGCAAATCGTTTTGGCGCTGCGCATGTAACCCCCTTCTATTACTACCCGTTAATCATTACAGTTTTGTTTCAAAATGCGGATCCCATGGAAAACTCCCACCTTCCTCCGCTGTCCTCGCCTTCCTTGGGATCGAGAATATAGCCGTTTTCAATGCGAATCGGCCCCATCGGAGAATACCAGCGGATGCCGTATCCCGCGCTCTGTCTGAGGTCGCCCAGATTCATGCTCTCATCATTATACACATTGCCGGTGTCATAAAAAACAACGCCGACCAAACCAGCTTTCTTGATCAGCGGAACAATCCATTCCGCGTTGAACTGAACAAATCGATCCCCGCCGATCTTGGATCCTTCTTCATCATAAGCGCAGACATCCCGCCAGTCAAAGCCGCGAAGTGAATTCATCCCGCCCAGGTAAAACCGCTCGAAATCGGGAAGCTTCATTCCGGAATTCTGCTCCACATATCCGCCCTTAGCATGCAGAAAACCCACCATATCCCAGAACAGCGGGAAATACCAACCCGTCTCGGCGATGTATTTGATGAAACCGATATCCCCCCCCAGCCCTGCATACTGGACCGACAGCCGGTGATCCGAGCCTTCGGTGGGATTGAACATCCGGTCCCGGGAATCGTATCGCAATGTCGCCGTTACGCTGCTCGTCGTGTAGGTTCCATCCATGTCCTTCACCAGATCGGAAGCGTCTTCGGTCACTTCCGAGATATCGCTGATTTCAAAACCGTAGGCCAGGTAGAATCGGGTGTAGTCCCACACAGGGTATCCGAATCGAACGGTAACACCCTCGCTCTCCCTTTCATAGGTGTCGTAATCCCGGTCCCAGTTATAAATATCAAATCCGGCGGAAAGAGGAATGTCGAACAGCCAGGGCTCGGTAAAGCTCAGTGTGTAGCGTTGCGTGACGCCTCCGATTTCGGCCTTGAGCTGCAGGATCTGTCCAAGTCCAAAGAGGTTCCGCTGGGAGACCGACGCCATGAAAAAAATGTCCTCCACGCTGCTGTATCCGCCGCCGAAGGAAAATGCGCCGGTGGGCTTTTCCCGAACGTCGATCTTCAGAACCATCTGGTCTTCGGCGCTGCCCTTAACAGTGTCGACCTTGACATCCTCGAAATAATCCAGCCGGTACAGGTTTCGAACACCGCGTTTGAGCTCCTTTCCCCGGTAAAGCTCCTGCTCATATACATTCAGTTCCCTCCGGATCACCTTATCGCGGGTATTAACATTGCCGCCGATGAAGATTTTCTCAAAATACACCTGCTGTCCCTTGTCGATCCGGTAAGTCAGGTTGACCTCCATTTTCTCGGAATCTTTTTCGATCTGCGGATTGACCTGCGCATAGGCATATCCCTCGTCCGAGTAAAGATCGGTCAGCGCCAGCACGTCGTTTCTCACCTTTTCGAGATTGTAATAGGTTTCCTTGGCAATCTTCAGCTTGCCCAGCAGGATTTCCTTATCCAGGACCAGATCGCCGTCGACATCGACCTTCCCCACCCTGAACTGGGGCCCCTCGTCGATCTTGATGCCGATATCAATACGGTCCTCCTCGAAACGAATCTCCGGGTCGCCGATCTTGGCCTGAATATAACCCGTATTATGATAGAAGGCCGCCAGGTTGACGATGTCCTGATCCAGTTTTTCGCGGTTCAGCTCGCCCGAAGAGGTAATCCACGAAAAGTAGCCCTTTTCCGAGGTCTTCATCAGCTTTTTGAGCTTCTTTTCATCGTAAGAGGCGTTTCCCTCAAAAGATATCTTCCGGATCATCACCTTTTTACCCTCATCGATGATAAATTCCAGAACAGACTGGTTGTTGTCAAGTTCCTGAATCTTGTATGTCACCGTTACATTATGGTAGTTCTTTTCCTTGTATACTTCCTGAATTCTTTGAATGTTTTTCTGAATGGAAAAGATGTTGAGAATTGACCCCACCCGGATATCCAGGTTTTCCTTCAGTTTTTCATCATCAAAGATCCGGTTGCCGATAAAATGAATGGACCGGATGGTGGGTTTTTCGGTCACCAGGAAGGTAATCGTCTTCCCATCAGGGCCGTCTTCGGCCTCGATGCGGACATCTTCAAAATATCCCATTGCATAAACGGACTTCAGGTCCTCGGCAATGGTCTTGCCCAGATACACATCGCCGGGGGCTGTTTTGATCCGCCGCTCGATCGCGTCCTTTTCAATCCGCTTGTTTCCGCTGACTACGACGCCGGCCACCCTGACCCGTTTAAAAATTTTCAGACTCAATTCCCGGGCAACATTTCGAACGCCCGCCGGCAGGTTTTCAACGCCCTCCCCCTCTTCATAAACCGTCTGGACGGCATCTTCGCCGAACGGGGACAACAGCTTGACGTCCAGACTGAATCGACGGCCGATCCAGGTCAGGCTGCCCCAGACGGCGTAATCCGCTCCAATCTCAAGGGCGCTGCTTCGAATCCGGCTCATTCCCGCAGCCTCATCCTCTCCAGACACGATCTCATGTTCTTTGGGCTCCAGAATTTCAGCGCCTTCATCCTCGAGGTATTTTTGAATCTGCCTTGGAATTTCGGTCTTCAGATATGAAAAATCTTCCAGAGAGTAAACCTGAAAGGGGAAAACCGCCACCTGAACGGTCTCCAGGGCAAAAACGCCGTTGGCAAGCAAACATCCCGCCGCAGCCATCAACAGCCAGAATCGTCGTATCATAACCATGCCTCAATTTGTCTGAACAAGTTTACCATCCACTAGAGTTACACACCGGGACATGAATGCGGCCAGCTCCATGTTGTGAGTCACCACCACCATCGTCATGCCCAGCTCGCGATTCAGTTCCAGAAGCAGTTCATGAACCTGCTCGCTGTTGCGTTTATCCAGATTTCCCGTAGGTTCATCCGCCAGCAGAATCAAGGGGCGAAGCGCCAGGGCGCGGGCCAGGGCCACACGCTGCTGTTCGCCGCCGGAAAGCCTGTTCACCGGATGCAGCAGACGATCCTTGAGCCCAACGCGAACCAGAATCTCCTCGGCGCACCGGCGGGCGGATTCCCTGCTTTTTCCCTGAATCAATACCGGCATCATCACATTCTCAAGGGAATTGAATTCGGGAAGCAGATGGTGAAATTGAAAAACAAACCCTACGGTCTCGTTTCGGAATTTTGCCAGGCGGCCGTTGCTGAACTGGAACATATCCTGCCCCTGAATCAGAACCGCCCCGTGATCCGGTCGATCCAAGGCGCCGAGAATATGAAGCAGGGTGGATTTCCCGATTCCCGACGCTCCGACCACGGCAAGGGTCTGACCGGATGCCAGATTCATGTCCACCCCCTTGAGGATATCGATTCTTGAGCCGCCAGCTTCAAAACTCTTATAGAGATCTTTGACCTCGATCAGGGGGGCAATCTGAGCTGTTTCGGGCAAGGCTGGATTGTGTGAATTCAAAGAATTATCCATACCGTATTGCCTGGACCGGGTCCAGTTTGGCGGCCTGGCCTGCAGGGTGAAGGGTGGAAAGAAAACAAATTCCCACCGCGGCGGCCGCGATCCAGAAAACGTCCAGCGCCTCAAGCTGCACCGGCACGGTCGTTACGTAAAAAACCTGTTCAGGAAGCTGAATGATCGGATAGGTCTTCAGAATGAAACACAGGATCATTCCAAGGCAAACCCCCAGTCCCGTTCCCAGAACGCCAACGGCCAATCCTTTGAGCACAAAAATTTTCCTGATGCTCCGATTCGTCGCGCCCATGGCTTTTAATATGGCGATATCCTTTGTTTTTTCCATCACCATCATAATCAGGGCGCTGGCGATATTAAACGCCGCCACTAGAACAATCAGCGTCAGGATGACAAACATGGCTGTTTTTTCCAGCTTGAGAGCTGAAAAAAGATTCCGGTTCATCTGCATCCAGTCCAGCAAACGATAACCGGAACCCAGTTTTTCCTCCAGAGACTGAGCAACGGCTTTGGCGTGATAGATATTGTTCACGCGGATCTCGATTCCGGTCACGGCATCGGACATGCGCAGCATCGCCTGGGCATCCTCTATCCGGACAAACGCCAGGCTCCCGTCGTATTCATACATTCCGGACTCAAAAATACCGGTCACCTCAAATCTTTTCATGGAAGGCACATAACCGACGGGCGATATCATGCCCCTCGGGGAAATCACATATACCGGATCCCCCTGCTGGACGCCGAGATGCTTTGCAAGCTCCCTGCCCAGAACAATCGGCGGCCCATTGGCGCTGACGCCGACGGCAAGCGCGGCTGCATCCAGTTTCAGAATCACCCGCTGGGCCGATTCAGGATCCACGCCCCGTACAATGCCTCCCGAAGCGCCCGACGCCGACCGGATCATGACCTGTGTCTTGACGTAGGGAGTGGCCGCCTCCACACCTGCCACCGCCTCAACCCGCCGCAGCGCCGAAAGGTATTCGTGCAGTGCGCCCTGGCTCGGGGTCAGAATCACGTGGGACTCCACGGCCAGAATACGGGATTTCAAGTCTTCCTCAAATCCGGCCATGACGGCAATCACCACAATCAGCGCCATCACGCCCACGGCCACTCCCGCAATGGAAAGCACATTGATCAGCGATATAAATGCGTGTTTCTGCCTGGCCCTGAGATATCGGACGCCTATGAACCATTCAAAATACATTTATGGCCTATAGCATTCCCGGTCTGAAAAGGCAAAGGATTCAATGGCTCATCCCGCCGCGGGCTTCATGTGCGGAAAAAGAATCACCTCTCGTATGGAAGCCGCATCCGTCAGAAGCATGACCAGCCGGTCGATGCCGATTCCCTCGCCGGCCGTCGGCGGCATGCCGTACTCCAGGGCCTCAATATAATCCCTGTCCATAAAATGCGCCTCATCGTCTCCGGCATCCCGATCCGCCACCTGCTGGGTAAAACGCGCAAGCTGGTCTTCCGGATCATTGAGTTCTGAGAATCCGTTGGCGATCTCACGGCCCGCGATAAACAGCTCAAAACGCTCGGTCAGTTCGGGTTCTGTATCGCTTCGCCGGGAAAGCGGAGATACCTCGACCGGATATCCGGTGACAAAAGTCGGTTGAATCAGCTTCGGCTCGACCAGAACATCGAACAGCTTGGTAATCACCTTGCCCAGGCGCCCGGTCTTGTTGATTTTGATTCCTTTTTCCGCGGCGAACCTCAGCAGGGCCTCACGGTCTCCCAGGAGGGAACTGTCGATGCCGCCGATTTCCTGCAAGGCGGTCAGCAACGGGATTCGGCGCCAGGATGTTCCGAAATCGATGACATGACCCTGATACGTGATCGTTTCGGAACCGGTCGTCTGAAGCGCTACGCAGCGGAACATCTCTTCGGTCAGCGTCATCAATTCCCGATAAGTGGCATAGGCCTGATAGAATTCCAGCATGGTGAATTCCGGATTATGCTGTGTGGAAATTCCCTCATTCCGGAAATTGCGGTTGATTTCAAACACCCGCTCAAATCCGCCCACCACCAATCGCTTCAGATAAAGTTCCGGAGCGATTCTCAGATAAAGCTCCATATCCAGAGCCTTGTGATGCGTCTTAAACGGCGTGGCCTCCGCCCCGCCGGGAATGGGCTGCATCATCGGGGTTTCCACCTCCATGAAATCCCGATCCAGCAGAAAGCTTCGAATCGCCTGAATGATTCGCGCACGCCGGAGAAAAATCTCCCGGACCTCCGCGTTCATGATTAAATCCAGATAACGCTGCCGATACCGTTTTTCAGGGTCCTTCAGGCCATGGAATTTTTCGGGCAGCGTTCGAACCGTTTTGCTCAGCAGCCTGAATTCCTTGACCAGAAGCGTCCATTCTCCGGTGTGGGTCTGAAACATGTTTCCGGTAAATCCCGCAAAATCGCCTACATCCAGCTGTCTGAAAACCGCATAGGCTTCCTCGCCGATCTGGTCTTTTCGAATATAGGCCTGCAGCTGACCGGTACGATCCCGAAACCGCACAAAAGCGGCCTTTCCGAACCGGTTCACGGCCATCATGCGTCCTGCCGCACACAGTTGCGCCTCGTTTTTTTCCGCGGCATTTCCCCCGGTTTCGATCAGCGTTCGAATTTCCGCGATCGTGTGGGACACACAGAAATCATTCGGATACAGATTGATGCCGCTGTTTTTCAAATCCACCATTTTTTGTTGTCGGCGCTCCAGAAGTTCGCCGGGACTTTCCATGCTCATCCAATACCTGCCTGTTCTAACTTTATCTGCGTATCAACGGTTGACCCGGCTTCCGGCAACAAAATACGGCTCCGATGCCGAAAAGCAAACCAACCCGGGATTGATCCCTTGTTGTTTCAATAAGTTGTACTATTCCCTTACAAATCGTTTCGATTTGCTAACCTATTTTGCCCAAAGGTGTCAAGACTAAGTTGGAGGCGAAATGCGAGGAAGCAGAAATCGAACCGTGGTTCCTGATTCGGGACGACTCTGAACGGAAAGCCAGCTGTCGTATGATTCCAGAATACTGTGCACGATGGACAGCCCCAGCCCGGTTCCGCGCGGCTTGGTCGTAAAAAAAGGATCGAAAATCGAAGGCAGAATTTCAGGCGGAATGCCAGCGCCGGCATCCTGAATCTCAATGCAGGCCTTATCCGGTTTAACCGAATACAAACGAACCGTAACTTCGCCCGGTCCGTCAACGGCCTCTGCGGCATTGAGCGCCAGATTCCAGACAACCTGATGCAAATGCATCGGATCCATCCTGGTCCATAACCCCGTATCCAGATCCCGCCTGATGGTAATCTCTCGTAAACCCGCGGCATCCTTTTCAAACAAATCCAGAATTTCATCCAACGCCGCGCTTAAATGAACCTCCTTGGGCTTGCCCGCCGGAGGCCTGGCGAACAGGAGAAAATTGGTCACCAGAGCGCTGAGCCGATCGGCTTCTCTTAAAACTATCTGCATCAGCTTCTCGTGATCCGGATGGCATGGAAGCTCTTCGTACATCAACTGGATGGAGCCGGTCAGAGAAGCCAGAGGATTTTTGATCTCATGGGCCAAGCCCGAAGCCATCTCTCCGACGGCGGCCAGTTTCTCAACCCGCTTGAGGTGGTCTTCCAGTGAGACCAGTTCGTTTCGAGCCCGTTTTTCCTGCTCGGCCAGCATGCTGCTTAAAAATGCCACCGAAAAGCATGCGGCCGTAATCATCACCACATTGTACAGCACATGAGCGCCCGGAGTCGACAGCGTGTCCGAAAAGCCGAATGGATGAAGCCAGCCGTAATACTGCCCGCCGGCGATAACCGCATACTCGATGCTGCAAAGCGCGGCAACGATCAGGCTTCCTTTGCGAAAAAGGATCATGCTGGAATAGACGATGACCAGCAGATACAGAAAGGTCAGGGGGCTGGGAAAACCGCCCGTCATAAAGACCATGAATGAGGCGATCAGGGTGTCGACGGCCAGCTGGATGCAGGCAAAAATGTCCGTCTGCTTCAACCGCCCGAGAATAAAGGCATAGGCGACGGAAATGACAAAGATGGCTGCGGTGATGCCGTAAACAAGCAAAAGCAGGCCTGCGGGGGTCGAAGGGCTCTGTCCGACCTGCGCGACCACAATGGAAACCAGCAGAATGATGACAAACAGGATTCTAAAAAGCGTCAGCCATTTGAGCTTGTTGCTCAAATGGCTTTCGGCGTTAATGGCGGCTCCATTCATATGAAGTCAATCAAAATCGATTTTTAAAGTCAAATCGGTGTTTAACCGACCGCTCCGGCGATGCTGAAAATCGGCAGATACATGGCAATGACCAGCCCGCCGATAACCACGCCCAGAAAAACCAGCATAAACGGTTCGATCAATGCGGTCAGGTTCTCAACCGCCTGGTCCACCTCGTCATCATAAAAATCAGCGATTTTATCCAGCATGGCGTCCAGGGCGCCCGTCGACTCTCCCACGCCGATCATCTGGCACACCATGGAGGGAAAAACGCCGCTTTCCTGAAGCGTTTCCGCCATACCCCGGCCCTCGGCGATGCCTGAACGGGTATAGTAGACCGCTTTTTCAACGGTCTTGTTTCCGGCGGTCCTCGCCACAATGTCAAGCGCTTCAAGAATCGCCACGCCGCTGGACAGCATGGTTCCCATGGTCCGGGTAAACTTGGCCACTGCGACCTTGCGGATCAGAATACCGAATACCGGTAGTTTCAAGACCATATCGTCGACAGCCTCTCTCCCCTTCTCGGTGCTGTAAAATTTCTTGAAGGCAAATATGAAAATCACCAGAGCGCCGATGATATACAAGATCTTGCTTTTGAAAAAATCGCTCAATTTGATCACCATCTCGGTGACGACCGGCAGCCCCTGTCCCATTTCGGCGAACATCTTTTGAAATACCGGAATAACAAACAGCAGGATGACAGCCAGTACCAGAATGGCGATACAGAGGACCACGGTCGGATACACCATGGCGCCCTTGACCTGGCTTTTGAGCTTGGCGGCCTTTTCCATATAGCTGGAAAGCCTTTTGAGAATGGTATCCAGTATGCCGCCCGCCTCTCCGGCGGCAATCATGTTGACAAACAGCGCATCAAACGTATTGGGATATTTTTTTAGAGCGCCGGCAAGGGTCTCGCCGCCCTCGACCGCCTCTTTGATAGACTTGAGCATTTTTTTGAAGGTTTTGTTTTCCTGCTGAGAATACAGGATTTCCAGACACTGAATGATGGGAAGACCCGCATCAATCATGGTGGAAAACTGCCTGCAAAAAAGAATGACATCCCGCTCGGTGACCTTTGGCTGCAAAAAGGCGACATTCTCAAACAGGTCCTTGGGCTTTGGCTTGACTTTGGTCGGCGTTATTCGAAGGCGGTTCAGCTGAAACAGAACCGCCTCCTCGGTAGGCGCATCGATTTCTCCACGCTGGGTTTTGTTTTTTTGATTTTTTCCTTCCCACAAATATATCGGCATGCGTTACTCCCTTTGTTGTTTCGAAAAAAAACGAAAGTGCAACCATGAAACTGATATTGATAGCATGTGGTACTCAACGGATTTTTATTCAGCGCGCTACATTTGCGGCACGCCGCGCAATAACGGATTTTCAGATAAAAAAATTAGTCCTTTATGTAACACAGATTAAGGCATACTTCAATAAACTTTGCGTTTTTACAATACTTAAGACCCGCGACGCTGAAAAATGCGAAAAAATATTGAAGTAAAAGCAAATAAACCGGCCCGGAAAGTTCTTGAAACTTCGGCTTGATTAAAGCCTTCAGCTGTGCGAATGTTTTGAAAATTTTTCATGCGGGCGCATTCATGATTCATAAAACGGATGCGCAAAACCGAACCCGGCAAAAGAATTCCAGGCCATTCAAGAATTAAAATGACGCGCGGCGCGGCCGGGTCCTGTTAAAAATCACCGAAAGCGTCCGGACAAATATGGCAACAAACACGAATGATCCGCAAAAAGAGCTTACGATCATCACCTCGCATATCAACGCCGATTTTGACGCCGTCGCATCCATGCTTGCCGCGCAAAAGCTTTATCCGGGTTCGCTTGTCGTTTTTCCGGGATCGCAGGAAAAAAACATTCGGGATTTTTTCATTCAGTCCATGGCCTACATGTTCAACATGGCCGACATCAAGGAAATCGATTTTTCAAAAATCAAAAGGCTGGTTCTGGTCGACACCCGGCAGCCGAGCCGTATCGGCGTGTTTGCATCCCTGCTGGATCGTCCGGATGTGGAAATTCACATTTATGACCACCATCCCGACATGAGCGACGACATTACCGGCCATGCTCAGGTGCACCGGCTCACCGGCGCAACCGTCACCATTCTGACCGATCTGATTCGGGAAAAAAAGATCTCCATCACCGCGGAAGAAGCGACCGTCATGTGCCTGGGCATTTATGAGGACACGGGCTCCTTTAATTATGCGTCCACAACCCCCGAGGATTTTACCGCCGCCGCTTTTCTGCTGTCCCGGGGCGCCAATCTGAACATCGTTTCCAACCTGATCGCCAGAGAATTGAATTCCGAGCAGGTCTCCCTTCTCAACGACATGCTGCAGGCCAGCACCCGCTATCGCGTCAACGGGCTGGAGGTGCTGATCACCAGCGTGGTTACGGAAGCCTATGTGCCGGACTTCGCCCTTCTGGTCCACAAGATGGTTAAAATTGAAAACCTGGACGCTATTTTTGCCATCGCGCAGATGGGCAATAAAATCTATGTGACGGCCCGAAGCCGAATCCCCGAGGTCGACGTGGGGGCGGTATTATCGGCGCTGGGCGGCGGGGGGCATCCCTACGCGGCCGCGGCCACGGTGAAAGACCGGACCCTGACTCAGGTCGAGCATGAACTGATCGACATTCTTTATAAAATGGTGCATTCCCGCAGACAGGCCCAGGACATCATGTCTTCGCCTCCCATCACGGTGGATGCACAGGTTTCATGCAGGGCGGCACAGGATCTCCTTGTCCGCTACAACATCAACGCGCTTCTGGTTACCCGGAAAACCGGATCGGAAGAAAAACTGTGCGGGTACATCTCCCGGCAGGTGATTGAAAAAGCCCTGTTTCACAAGCTCGACAACGTGCCGGTCGAGGAATACATGAACACGGAAGTTGCCTCGGTTCGGCCGGAATCGGTCCTGAACGAAATTCAGGACAAGATCATCGAAAACAAGCAGCGGATTCTGCCGGTGGTCGACCGGAACCGCATTGTCGGCGTGATAACCCGGACAGATCTTCTCAACCTGCTGGTCCGAAAAAACCATCACTCATCCCTGGATTCTCCCGACCCGCTCAAGGAGTCGCTTCATGCCCGCACTCGAAACATCACGAAGTTCATGGAAGAACGCCTTTCCGGCCGCATGCTGGACATTCTGAGAGGCATTGGAACCGTTTCCAGCGAGATCGGATACGAGGCTTACGTGGTGGGGGGATTTGTCCGGGATCTGTTCCTGTTTCGGCCCAACGAGGATATGGACATCGTGATCGAGGGAGACGGCATCGAATTTGCCAAAAACTACGCCCGCATGCATGGAGCCAGGATTCACACCTATGAAAAATTCGGCACGGCCGTTCTCGTCCTTCCGGACGGATTTAAGATCGACGTGGCCTCGGCCCGGCTGGAATACTATCAGTTCCCGGCCGCCCTGCCCACGGTGGAAATGAGCTCCATCAAGCTGGACCTGTTTCGAAGGGATTTCACCATCAACACCCTGGCCATCCGGCTCAGCCCCGGCCAATTCGGCACATTGATCGATTTTTTTTCAGCGCAAAAAGACATCAAGGAAAAGTCCATACGGGTCCTGCACAACCTGAGCTTCGTGGAAGATCCCACCCGCGTGTTCCGGGCGATCCGTTTCGAGCAGCGGTTCGGATTCAACATCGGGAAACTCACCGCCGGTCTGATCAAAAACTCGGTCAAAATGGAATTTTTCAAACGCCTGAGCGGAAAACGCGTTTTCACCGAGCTTCGCCAGCTTTTGGAAGAAGACAATCCGGTTCCGGCCATCATTCGGCTGAACGACTACGACCTGCTCAGGGTGATCCATCCGACCGTCGAACTGACATCGGGCCTGATCGCCACGCTCAATTCGGCCAAAAAGGTTATCGCCTGGTACGATCTTCTGTTTCTGAGCGAACCCTGCATGAAATGGCTGGTGTATTTTATGGCTCTGACTCAGAATTGCAGCTTTGAGGTCTCGAAGGAAATCTGCCGCCGCCTCGAACTGGCACCCCGCTATCACAGCATCCTGTGCCAGGAAAGATTTGAGGCCGACCGGCGTCTGAACCAGCTTGAACGGAACCTTCCGGAAACCAACGACAGGCTTTATCACAAACTAACGGGGTTTAAGACGGAACTGATTCTGTATATGATGGCGGCAACCTCGAGCGAAAGCGTACAAAAATCCATTTCTCATTTCTTTACCAATCTTCGCCGGGTCAAAATTTCTCTCATGGGACGGGATCTGCTCAAGCTCGGCCTCAAGCCCGGACCTGTCTTCAAAACCATTCTGGACGCTGTTTTGAACGCCAGGCTCAACGGCCGGCTTAAAACACGCAACGACGAGCTTGACTTTGTGCGTGAGTACATCTCGCATCTCACAACCTGATCTTTTCAAACCGCCGCCCCGCAGGCGCCATCGGGCTTTTCACCCGCCTCTTTCAATTCCCGGCATCTGATTTTCAAGTGGAACAAATTGAACATTTCACTTGCATATGCCGCATTTCACGCTATAGAGTGATGCCCTGAATCGAAACATGCGCGCGTTGCGGCGCCGAAACGAGGAGAATTTTCATGACGACCAGAAAACGGATTTTAAGCGGAATGCGGCCGACCGGGCCTCTGCATCTGGGCAATTACCTGGGCGCCCTGGCCAACTGGGTCCAGCTCCAGGATGAGTACGAATGCTTCTTTTTTATCGCCGACTGGCATGCCATCACCAGCGATTATGAAAATACGGCACCGATTTCCGGACACATTCGCGGCATGATGATCGACTGGCTCAGCAGCGGGCTTTCCCCGGAAAAAAGCGTGCTCTTCGTTCAATCCCAGGTCAAGGAGCATGCGGAACTCTTCCTCCTGCTTTCCATGATCACGCCGGTTCCCTGGCTGGAACGCAATCCCACCTACAAGGACCAGATTGTGCAGCTGAGCAACAAGGATCTGTCCACCTTCGGATTTCTCGGATATCCGGTGCTGCAGGCGGCCGACATCATCATGTACAAAGCTTACGGAGTTCCGGTCGGCATGGACCAGGTTCCCCATATCGAGATCACCCGGGAAATCGCCCGGCGTTTCAACTTCCTCTATGGCGAGGTATTTCCCGAACCCCGGGCCCTTTTGACCGAAACGCCCAAAATACTGGGTCTGGACCGCCGCAAAATGAGCAAAAGCTACAACAACGCCATTTATCTGTCCGATTCTCCGAAAGAGATCGCCGCCAAGGCCGCCCAGATGATCACCGATCCTCAGCGGATGCGGAAAACCGATCCCGGAGATCCGGATGTATGCAATGTGTTTGAATTTCACAAGATCTATACGGATAAGGATACGGTGGCCGGAATCAGCCGGCAATGCCGGGCCGCAGAAATCGGTTGCGTGGGGTGCAAGAAAATCATGGCCGAAAATCTGATTCGAGCCCTCGAACCCATTCGTGAAAAGCAGGCCTTTTATCGGGACCGGCCCCGGCTCGTCGACGAGATCATGATGGCAGGCAACGAAAGAGCCCGCGCCGTTGCCCGCCAAACGATGGAGGAGGTGCGGGCCGCCGTCAAACTTTAACAGGGTGTTGAAAAACAAGCATCAGGCCGTCAGGCAAGGCGGGCGGCTATACGACAAGCGCGGCATATTCAAGCATATGTGAGCATTGGCGAGAGCCGCGCAATGCGGAATGGCGGCCTCGAACGCGGTTTTTCAAGAGCCTGTGAACGCCGCCCGTTGAATCGTATCTTCAGCGGCGCCGCAAACAAAAAGCCGGTCCATTATCCATGACCCAGGAAACCTACGAAATCAGGATCGAACAGATTTTTGAGGGTCCCATGGACCTGCTGCTTCACCTCATTCGAAAAAACGAGGTGGACATATACGATATACCGATCGCCGTGATCACCGAACAGTTTCTGGAGTATCTTCAGTGGCTGGACGCCATGAACATCGACTATGCCGGAGATTTTCTGGCCATGGCGTCCACCCTGACGCACATCAAATCCCGCATGCTGCTGCCTCCCCGCGAGGGAGAGGAAGAAGGGGAAGACCCCCGCTTGGACATCGCCCGTCCTTTGCTGGAGTATATTCAGCTCAAGCAGGCGGCCGAAAAGCTCAACACCCGCAGCCTTCTGGACGAAGACGTGTTCACGCGGCCCGACTTGCGGCCGGAAACCGATTCGGAACCCAACGAACCCCTGATCCGGATCGGATTGTTTGAGCTCATCGATGCATTCCAGACGCTGCTCAACTCCATGTCCGCAGCGCACCGCATTGATCTGAACGAGGATCGCATCTCGGTCACCGACCGGATTTCCCAACTGGTGGATCTTCTGGAAGCCAAAGGGTCCATGACCTTTGAAGAGCTGTTTCCGCCGGCCACGCACAGAAATGAAATCATCGTCACATTTCTCGCCATTCTGGAAATGGCCAGACTTTCGCTGATTCGAATGGTGCAGCATGCGGAAAGCGGCATTATCCGCATTCTGTACCTGTAATGAGCCCGGGAATGGAAGAAGAGATCAAGCACATCGTCGAAAGCCTGCTTTTCGTCTCCGACGGTCCTCTGACCATCCAGCGGATCTGCGAAACGCTCAGCCTCAATGATCCGGGGCCGGTCCAAGAAGCGCTCAACGATCTGGACCGGGAATACGAAACCCGGAAAGGCGGCTTTGAACTGCGCCGGATTGCCGACGGTTTTCAGCTTCGCACCCGGCCCGAATACGCCGAGTGGATTCGCCGGCTCAGGCAGCCTTCGCCCAGACGCCTCAGCAAGGCGGCGCTGGAAACCCTGGCGATCATCGCCTACCGGCAGCCTGTCATGCGTTCGGACATCGAATATATTCGGGGGGTTGACTGCGGCGGGGTGCTGCGCATTCTGCTGGAAAAAAAGCTCATTCGCATCATGGGCCGGAAATCCATTCCCGGCCGCCCCATGATTTACGGCACAACCCGGTATTTTCTGGAGCTCTTCGAGCTCAACAGCCTCAAGGACCTGCCCACGCCCGATGAGATTCAGGCTTTCGGCGATCCGCCGCCGGCCGCACCCGCCGGAGTCCCGGAAACGGACATGAACCGGCCGGATGACGACCCGCAAAAAAACACTTGACTTAAGTTGCTGAAATTCAGTATGAACTAATTCGTTCATCGGCTTTAACGCCGCTGAATAAGAAACCGAAGACAACTTATGCTTAAAGGAGTTTCAATGAATCGATCGGATCTGATCAATGCGCTGAAAAACAAAGCATCCTTGAGCCGTAAGGACGCCGAAAGGGTTTTTGACGTCTTCTTCGATGAAATCAAATCCGCCCTGATCAATTCCGATCGCGTTGAAATTCGAAGTTTCGGAAGCTTTACCGTCAAGGATTACAAACCCTATGTCGGTCGAAACCCCAAGAGCGGAGAGCAGATCCAGGTTCCATCCAAAAAACTTCCTTTTTTCAAGGTGGGCAAGGAACTCAAGGAAATCGTCGACAGCAACAAAAAGGGCGGTTAACTCAGCGGGAGAGTGCTACCTTCACACGGTAGAAGTCGCTGGTTCAAATCCAGTACCGCCTACCAATAATATCAAGGGGTTACAGTCGATGCTGTAGCCCCTTTTTTTCTTTTGCAACCGATCTGCGACCGCTGGATTGTTTCGGCTTTCGGAAATGTCCGAATGCGCCCTTCCGCAAGTCGGGGCCGGCCGATCATTTCTTCCTGCGCATCGGCATATACCCCTTGAGCAGTTCCATATTGCCTTTGAATTTCCTTCCCTGGCGGACGACGAGGCCGAGGCTTTCAAGTTCTTCGATGTCGCGCATTCGAGTGGCCCTTGACTTTCCGGCATACAACATGGCCAGGGTCCCCTTTTCGCTGATCAGATCGTCAATCGATGCCCATCTGTCGACAGGGAAGGCCAGGGCGAAGATCTGCCGTCTTTTTACGACCGCTCGGGTCTTGCCGGCGGCGGACCGGGCGTCCAGCTTTTCGTAAATATAATTCTGCCAGGACATCGCCAATGCATTCTTCTGAACAACGTCCAGAACCTCGTTCAGGCCGTCGCGGAACCCGAGGACGGCATACTCGATAAACCCGGTCAGGTCTCGGTTTCTCACGCAAAGATCGAGCTGCCTGTAATATTCGGTTCGGGTGTCGTTGTAGTGGTTTGATAAAATATGCGAGGCGATGTCCGGCAGGCCCGCGCGCAGCAGAATGTAGAATTCAACGAGTCTTGCGGTTCTTCCGTTTCCGTCCCCGAAGGGATGAATCATGGCAAGGTATGCGTGCGCAACGATGGCCTGAATGATCTGATCCCTGAACGATTGTTCGCCCGCTTCATATTTGAATTCGCTTCGTATCCAGCCGCAAAACTGCCGGACCAGCGCCGGCGCGTCTTCCCCCGAAGGCGGGCGATAGGCCCCCACAACCACATTATGCCCCGATTCGCGGAACCTGCCGGGGATTGCCTGAAAATGACCGCCGAGATTCCGGCCGACCATTCGGTGAAAATTCTGAATCAGTTCCGGGGATAAAACAGCGCTTTTTCCGCCCTGAATAACCTCGTCGCGTATTCCATTCAGAGCGTCGAGAATATTCTGCACCTCGATTCGCAGATATTCCTTGCTTGGCGGAAGCTTCTCTCCGGCCGCCATCTTTTCAATATCCGCTTCAGACAGCGTGTTGCCCTCTATCGCCGTGGTGGCGCGAGCCCCTTTTCTCAGCGATACATTCAACAGACGCCTCCTGTTTTCAGGCATGAGCGGCATGGAAGCGATGGACTGGACAAGGCATTCGCTTTGCCCCAGCCTGTAAATCGTCTCCTCGGACAGAATCCAGTTTTTTTGAAACGATATGTGCGGATATTCTTTCACAAAAATCGCCTTAATCAATGCGGTTTTAATGATATTTACATATAATGTATGTTATTTGCAACTCTATTTGTCAAGTTCCTTGTCGCGGCAGACTCAAGATGATGCCCGAGCGTCTCAAACCACACGGCATCTTAACCTTTTCATTCAATTCAACGCTTTCAGCATTTGTTGAAAACACCGTATATCATGAAAATGTTCCCGGCCGGCAACGCAAACGGCCGCCATTTCATAGAGCTGGTCTGGGAAAACTGGACAGGTGCATAAGTGTGAAAACTGCTCTATAATGAACGAGAAAAAGGAGCGATTATGAGCAGGAGGCCGAGAAGAAATCATGCACCGGCATTCAAGGCCAAAGTGGCGTTGGAAGCACTGAAGGGCGATCAGACGATCGTTGCGTTGTCCGTAATATGACATACAGAGCGCAATAGGGGATAGAGCGCCGGAAACGCCGCGAATCGATGGTATCATATTGCGAATAATCGACGAGCGAGCAGCTCGTTGCGTTGAGCAGCGCCAATCATCGTGGCCAAGTTGCAGATTTTCAATGCCAGGGCCGCCTCCCATGTCATGGCGCCGGCTTCCTGCTGCACAGCCCGGTGACAGTATCGGACACCGTCCGTCGCCGTTGTCAATTAGATTGGAAGAAGTCGATTATCCGGCGCGCTCGGTCGCTTTATAGGACTAAAGCCGAGCCGGAGCGCCGGCGAAATATCGACAAAATCGTATTAGGCATTGGTAGTAGACGACCAATTGCACGACTTTGTGTTCGAATACGTTTTGATCGTCGGCTCTGGATAAGATCCGCACGCACCAGCATGGAAAGCTCCTTGATAGTGGGCAGGCGCCAGTCGAACCACGAAATTGGCAGCATTGAGCTGCGTAATCGGGTCGTGAGGCGTCTGTAAGCCGTTGGTCCGGGGTTGCTGTCGTACCAGGTATAGGTATTATCGGCGTCATGGGGTTGCTGAATGGATGCCATCGCTGTTGGACCTCCATATCAAAAGGTTATGCCAACCATGTGTGGGCCGACCGGCAGGTCGTTCCGTTGGCATGCAGCTTGGTAGAGAGCGGGTTTTGTATCGATCCTCGCCGAGTGCTGGTGATGGTCTGGCCGGCACGGGATGAGGCCGGTGCCTGAAACATCTGGGCACCATTATCAGGCGCCTTGAAGATAGAAAAATGCCAAATTCTGTAGATGGTCCCGCCTGACATTAATGTCATATTCAACCATGGCAAAAGCTTTTCGGATTTATTGTTACTGGAGAACCAATTTCCGGATAGTTTACTGTCTAAATGGTGGTTCGTCACCATCATACGTGGACAACTATATTGCGTGGATCGCCCTGGACCCAAAACAGTTGGCTCACGCTTATTTAATCTATCAATCAAAGATTTTCTGGTGAATCCGTTAAATAAGTAGAAACCTTCACCTAATAGGAAATAGATATCAACTTTGACCAGCAGTCATGAAGATACAAGCGCTGACTTTTTAAAGAATTTGGAGAAGCGTGTACATAATACGAGGATATTTAAAAAGCAGACGGATAATGTGCCGGTGAAGAAAACTTGGACTATTGTTTTTTGATATTGCGACCAAAACCAACTCTCAAGGAGCGTTATCCTATCTGGTCGGGATAGATATCCTGTCGAATTCGAAACGTCCTCATTAAATCTGTCTCTGTAATAATTAAATCCGGTTGATGATTTAGAAGGATAACTTTCGTCTGAATGAAATTTTTGAACCCAGTGTGTTGTCAAATGCAGGGCTATAAACGATACAGTGTTCGCCTTAATATCCATACTGAATATGGGCTGCCTACCCCATAAATTTCTATTTTCATCATAATATGTTATAAAAATCTCATCCTCTGCGGATAGATCAATATTTACAGGTAAAACAATAAGCAAGCTTTTTAAAATTTCTTCGGTGCAGTTAATTTCAATAGGCTCACTGATCACAGGATTATCATTTGGCGGGGAAATATTGCTCGTATCTTTTTCAATTGACAATATAGGATAGTTTTCTACGGCGTCTTCAGGGATATAGACCTTTGTTTTATATAACAAACTGCTCGGATCTGAAACCTCAACTATTCCACCACTTGGTGAAATGAAACCCGCGGCTTCAGCTTCCACCATCTGAACAATCTCAACCCTTATCTTCCCGCCAGGCTTGCTTCGCAACTCAACCGAAATCGTGTTCTGGCCTTCATTCAAAACAATTTCGGTTTGAAGGTTTGAAACTGCCGAGTTGAAATTTTCAGGCCCGAGGACGTCGGTTCCGTTGATCAGGACTTTCGAGCTGCTCACTCTTTCGGTCGTATCGGTTCCGTCAACGGCTCCGTTGTAGACCTTTAAAGTTGCCGGTCCGGCGATGCCGGGAAATGAAATTGGTGCGCTCAAGACAGGGTCACCCGCACCCCGCACAAATTCGGTCATTGGCAGGCATTGAACCTCGACCTGTGCGTGAACGATGGATATAAACCCGAACAGAACAACCATGACCATCAAAGGAAACAGTTTTCTCATCGCAAATCCTTTCAAGAAGATATTGTATAAAAACAAAAAATTGGGTGGAACCCGATCCATTGATTTCAGTGTGGCGGCTGCGGCCGCACGTCCAAAAAAAAGCGGGCCTTGCGCCATGGGTCTAACCCTGCATGCAAGCCCGACTGGCTCCGGCCATGGCGGTTGACCATTTTGTTTTCCAAATCGAGTGACACGGCGCCGCGTTGCGAATACGGACAGCATTTTCATGTTTCAAATGAACGCCGGATTATTTTTTCTGCGGCCAGCGGGCGCAGATCCGGGCGCCTTTTCCCGGCGAGGCGCAAACGTTAAAATCTCCGCCCAGCAGTTCGGCGCGCTCCTTCATGCCGATCAGACCGAGATTTCTTCTTCCCGAAGCCGGGGGCAGTATGCTGTCCGGATCAAATCCCACGCCGTTGTCGTCGACAACCAGCTCAAACCCCTCGTCCCTGCGGCAAAGGCCGATTCGAACAAAATCGGCCCGGCTGTGTTTTGCGATATTGTTCAGCGCCTCCTGCACAATCCGGTATATGGCGATCTTCATGTCATTGGAAATCTTCCATTCGTCCACATCGATTGAGGACGCCACGAAAACGCCCGCATAATTGTTTTGAAATTCCTTGCAGCAACGCTTGACGACCTCGGATATTCCCAGATGATCCAGTTCCGCGGGCCGTAAATTTTCAATGATCTTTCTCAGTTCATCGATGCTTTCCTGAACCATGGCCGCCACGCACGCAACATGCTCGTTGTGAAGATCGTTTTCAAATGCGCACCCCAGTTTGAGTCTGGCCGCTCCCAGCTGCTGCAGAACCGTATCGTGCAGATCCCGGGCGATGCGTTTTCTTTCGTCCTCCTGAACCTTTTGCACCTTGCAACGGAAAGCATCCTCCCTGTCTTGAAAAACCGGACCGCCGGAACAGGGCTGAGGGGAATCGGCCTGCGCGGACCAGACGCCTTCCGGCATCGAGGCGCCCTGGGGAACAGCCGACGTGAAACAGGCGCTTACATCCTCGACGGTTTCCACGGCGCCGATGATTTTCCGATGATCGTCGTATACGGGGTTGGCGCGGCACAGAACGCGCCGCCCGGGACCCTTTTTGACGAAAGGCGCATAGGTTTGCGCAATAAACTGAAATGGTTCTTTCCGCAGAAACACATAGCCCGCCTCATGATCCTTCCGGTCGGACGACAACGCAAAATCGATCAGAATCGGCCTGCGTTCGCCGTAAAACGGCAGAGCATATTCAAAATCGCCCCGGCCGATGACCTCCGGCGCTTCGACTCCCGTCAGTTCTCTCATCCAGCGGTTCCAGGCGATGACGCGCCCTGCGGCATCAACCGCAAAAGCCGGAACCGGCATCCAGTTTACGCCGAAAATCAGCATGTTTTCAGAATCTTTCAAACGGTGGTTCAATTTCTGCAATCGCTCCTTGTCACCCGTCGGTCCGGGCATTGGTTTTCAAACGATTTCCGGTTCGAGAATCCAGGGCCGTTCGAATGATTTCGGCCATGGAATTCATATCGATCGGCTTCATCGCCATTCGGGCGATATTGATGGATGAAATCAATCCGCTAGGCAGGTCGAAACCCAGCCCGGTAATCAGGACAATGGGCACATCGGATCCCAGCCTGCGGATACTTCTGGCCAGGTCCGCTCCGCTCATTTCAGGCATATAATAGTCGGTGAGCACCAGATCGATGGCTTGAGGGTTCTTTTGAAAAATTCTAAAAGCTTCGGCGCCGTTTCGACCGCATAGCACGCTGTAGCCCAGATGTTCGAGCATCGCCGTGAAAACCTGAAGAACCATCTCCTCATCATCCGCGAGTAAGATGGTTCGATGCATTTTCCAACCGGCATCCGGCTCCATGCTGGCAATCCTTCTTGGGTTTAGCAGGCTGTTGAAAAACCGCGTCTGAGGCCGCCATTCAGTGTTGCGCGGCTTCCGCCAATGCTCACACATATGCTTGAATATGCTGCGCTTGTCATATCGCCGCGCGCCTTGCCTGGCTGCCTGATTCTTGTTTTTCAACACCCTGTTAGACGGCAAATACGCGCACACCGCACATGATGACTTGAATTTTCTTATAAGCAATTACCGTTCCATTTCTACAGCCCCATTTTACGGCCTGGTTTTTCAAAACCGTTTCGTTTGGTTACAATTTGGCCCTTTTTGACGCGAATCAGAGTGTTACATTTTGATACACTTTGCTGCTTTTATAATGACAGCAGGCCGTTTTTTTGCTAATAAGGCAAAATGTTATCTTCAAAAATCCTCATCATAGACGACAACGCCTCTTTCCTGGAGCTCTTCCGAACGCTTCCGGGGGCCGACCAATTCAATCTGCTGTTTTCCGCTTCTGCCGAGGAAGCATGGAACGTCCTGCGCTCGAAAGCGGTCGATCTGATCATATGCGACGTCCGGCTTCCGGGCATGTCCGGAACGGATCTGTTCCATAAGGTTCAGGACGAATTCCCGGAAATTCCCTTTATCCTGATCACGGCTTTCGGTTCCACGGAAAACGCCATCGAGGCGGTCAAGAAGGGGGCCTTTCATTATTTTGAAAAACCCCTGACAAACCGGCTGGAGCTTTTCTGGGCCACCGTCCGGGAGGCATTGGCCAAACGGCATGCACTCAAGGAGCTGAACACGCTGAGGGAAGAGCACCATGCGCGGAATCAGGCGTTTTCCTCTTTCATCGGCCGGTCCCCGGCCATCGAGGCGGTCAAGAAAGCCGTGAGCCAGGTGGCCGGAGTTTCGATCACCGTTTTAATCGAAGGAGAAACCGGCACAGGCAAGGAGCTTGTGGCCAGAGCCATTCACGAATTGAGTCCAAGAAACGACAAGCCCTTTTTCGCGGTCAACTGCTCGGAATTTTCTTCAGGCGTTCTGGAAAGCGAACTCTTCGGCCATGAAAGGGGGGCCTTTACCGACGCGGTTGCCTTGAAGAAAGGCCTTTTCGAGCTGGCCGATCAGGGCACCCTGTTTCTGGATGAAATCAGCGAATCGCCAGTCTATCTCCAGCCCAAGCTGTTGCGGACGCTTGAATCCGGAACTTTCAAGCGCGTGGGAGGAAGCCGCACGCTGGGATCGGATTTCCGCATCATTGCCGCCACCAATAAAGACCTCAAGGAAGAGGCCGCTTCGGGCCGGTTTCGAAAAGATCTGTTTTACCGGCTCAATGTATTTGCCATCCACATCCCTCCCCTGAGAGAAAGAAAGCAGGACATCCCCCTGATCGCCGAACACTATCTGAAACGCTTTGCCCGTTCCTTTCACCGGCCAGCGGAAACTTTCTCCGAAAACGCGATGCTGACCCTGATGGCTTATGACTGGCCGGGAAACGTCCGGGAACTGGTCAACGTGATCGAAAGAGCGGTGATCACCTGCACGGGGTCTCTGATCACCACCCGGCAGCTTCATGTGGAAAGCCCGAGCCAGCAAACCTTATCGGATCTGAACCTTAAGGATATGGAACGCTTTTACATTGAACTGGCCCTGAAGCGAAGCGGCAACAACAAAACTAAGGCCGCGGAAATTCTGGGCATCAGCCGGAAAACCCTTATCGAAAAGGTGAAACGATATGAGGAGGAGCTGTAACGCCCTGTTCGTTTTGCTCTACGCCTTCTTATGCTGTCCGTCCCAGGCGGTGGGAGGGGAACCGGCGACTCTTGAACCCCTGGTGGTCACCGCGACCCGGGAAAAAGCCCTGGAATCCGATGTGGCCGCCAACATCTCGGTGATCACCGCCGAGGAGATCGCGGCCCTGCCTGTCGCAACGGTCGCCGAAGCGCTTCAGTATGTTCCGGGAATGTACGTGGATTCCCAGTTCGGCGTCGGATGGAACCTCACCGCCCGCATTCAGGGATCCGAGCCCCGGCATGTGGCCGTTTACAGGGACGGGGTTCCGATGAATCTTCTGGCCAATCCCATCGCCGATCTGTCGCTCATCTCCGTTCAAAATATCGAGCGCATCGAAATCTACAAGGGCGCGGCCTCATCCGCCTGGGGATCAGCCCTTGGCGGGGTGATCAACATCATCACGAAAGCCCCCGAAGCTTCCAGGCCTTTTAGCGCCGAGGCCATGGCGAGCTACGGAGATTACGACACCTGGAAGGCCGGCGCATCGGCCAGCGGCGCCGTGGACAGGTTCGACTATCTGATCTCCACGGATCACAACGAAAGCAGGGGATTTGTCCCCAACAGCGAATACAGCTGGCAGTCGGTCTACGCCAAGGCCGGATGCCGGGTCGGCGACGCCGGGCGTCTGGGCCTGACCCTGAACTTTGACGAGAACGACACGGCCATGCCCTACGAGGGTTTGCCGTGGTGGTTGAATTACCGGGGCCAGCGGGCCTATCAGGTGGTCTCCTACGAAGCAGATCCGACCGACACGATCTCCGTCGTTCTGGAAAGCCGCCATCAGTACGTTAGCGGCAAGTCGGACATGGTGTTTTCGAACCAGCGGGCGCCGTATTCAAACGCGACCGGCAATGAAGAACTCTGGGGCGCCGGAATGCGCATGGGATGGAGCGCCGTTTCGAACAACCGCCTGAACCTCGGATTTGACGGGAACTGGGGCCGATACGACTGGGATTCTTTGAACAAGTCCTACCATGCCGACAACTGGGCGCTGTATGCCAACGACACCCTGGCCATGGGCCGGTTCACCTTCAATGCCGGCGTACGCCTCGACGAGAACAGTGATTTCGGCTCCCAGGTCAGCCCGTCGGCCGGAGTGGTCTGCCGGTTTTCAAAGCACGACGCACTAATCCGGTTTCAGGCGGCCAGAGGCTTTTCCGCGCCGCCGGCGAACCTTCTCAATGATCCCTACATCGGCAATCCGGACCTTCAGCCCGAAATTGCAACCAGCTACCAGCTCGGCGCGGAGATGCGGCCGGTCAAGGGCCTTCATCTGGAAGCCGGCCTGTTCCGGGCCGAGGTTCAGGACCTGCTTCGTTTCAACTACGATCTCTATCAATTTGAAAACATCGACAAGGTCCTTCGCCAGGGCGTCGAGGCCTCGGCCGCATTAACGATCGCCGAGACCTGGCTTTTCCGCCTCGGCATCAGCTATGCAGACGTTCGAAACGACACGACCGACGAGGAGATCAAAGACATCCCGCAAACCCACATCAGCTTCTCGGCCGCATACGTCGGAAGCCGCCTTTCCCACACGCTTTCGGGAAAATACATGGATTACAATTCCTCGTATCCTGAAACCGAGGATCAGGTGTTCGTATTCGACTATCAGTTCAAGGCCGAACTTCCCGGGCCGCCCAGGTACGGGAGATTCGAGCTTTTCGCGGCAATTCACAACCTGACCAACACATCGTACATCTACTGGAAGGAGTATCCCCAGCCGGGCCGGTGGTTTGAAGCAGGCCTGCGATTCATCTATTGACTGGCTTGATTTCAGGGCATATGGTTCATACGGTTTGAAACCGCCGTCTGCCGGATTTTCGAAGCCGGTTTCGAAATGAAAAGCCCTGGCTTCGGATCAACCGGTTTTAAATCCCGCGCCGCCGGGTTTCGGCCATCTGAACGCTTTTGTGTGATGCGGATGAAACGCAAGCTGATTTACAAATTGATGGTTCTCGTTCTGCCCCTGACCCTTGCCTCGGTGATCTTCACCAGTCTGGCGCTGAGTCTGACCAGTTACCGGAGTTTCCGTCAGAACATATCCGAAAACTACCGCGAAATTCTGAAAACCGCCGCCGGCCAGGTCAAAATGTATATCGATACCGCCAAAACCGACCTGGAAACACTTGCCCTGATGCTATCCGCACTGAACCTGAATGCATGGCAGCAGGAAATGGCGTTTTCCGCCTTCATGCAGCTTCATCCGCAGTTCCTCAGCCTGTCCCTGAAGGATCCGGACGGAATTTCGGCTGCCGAATGCGAAGGCCCGGGAAAACCAGCGCCCGTTCCGGCCGTTATTCCGGATCAAAACCGATCGGGCCGGACCGCCGTTTCCGAAGTGCGGGTCAATGAAAACCGGCTTCCCTTTGTCCATATGGGCGTCCCGGTGCTGCGGCGGGGCGAAGTGTCCGAAATTCTGTACGCCCAGTTGAATCTCAAAAAAATCTGGAGTCTTCTCATAGACATTCAAATCGGTCGCACCGGCCGGGTATCGGTTCTGGATTCCGACGGCATCACGATCGGCCACCCGCAGATCACCGAGGTGGCATCCCGGCGACAAATCAGCAATTCGGACATTCTGAAACAATTGACCTCTTCTGGCCGGATCGTCGAGTGGACCGAGCCGGGGGATAGAGGATCCCGTTTATGCTTAGGAATCCGGCTGGCCGTTCCCGACTGGGTCGTCATGCTCAGCCAGAACCTCTCGGAAAGCTACGCCCACTTTTATCGGCACATCGCCTGGACCGCATTTCTGACCCTGATGATGAGCCTGGTCGCCGGGATATTAAGCTGGAAAAGCTGCCGCCGTTTTCTGGATCCCATTCATGCGCTGCACCGTCAGGTGAAGGAGGTCAGCCGCGGCGATCTTCAAAGCAAGACATCCCTATCCGCCACCGACGAGATCGCCGAACTGGGCAGTGCATTCAACGAAATGGTCGATTCGCTTCAAAAGCATGTCGTTCACGAGGTGGAACAGACCAGGCAGCTGGTTCACTCCAGAAACCTAGCCGAACTGGGAACCACGGCCAGCAAGGTCGCCCATGAGGTCGGCAACCTGCTCAACAACATCGGCCTGGCCGTCATGACCTTAAATACCGAATCCATGAGTTCCAAGGGGCAAAGGGCCCTGGAACTGCTGCAAAAGGATGCACTGCGGACACAAAAATTCATCGAGGATTTTCTCAGGTTTGCCAAAAAGCCCGAACTGCGCCTTCGACCCATGTCCCTGCATCCGCTGGTTCTGGAAGCCCTGTCCGCCTATGAACCCCAGTCCCGCCAAGCCAATATCCGGTTTGAAGTCGACTGGCCTCAAAACATTCCCCCGGTTCCGGTCGACGCCGAGAGGATTTATCAGGTCTTCAGCAATCTGATCAAAAACAGCCTTCAGGCCATGCAGGCATCCGGCGGCGTGATTCGAATTTCGGCCGCACTTGAACCCGAGCACCTTTTGATACGCTTCGAAGATACCGGACCGGGGATCGACGAACAGAATCTTTCCCGAATCTTCGGGGCATTTTATACCACCAAGGGCAAACAGGGCACGGGTCTGGGACTGGCCATCGTCAAAAGCATCATCGAGGCCCACCAGGGAACCGTTTCGTGCCGGAGCCGAACCGGCGCCGGCGCAGAGTTTGTTTTGCGGCTTCCGCTTCGCTGAGGCGGACCGAACGCAACCAGCCGGAAACCGCTTCCGCTGCCCGCGTTTTCCGGCAGCGCATCCTGTGTCCGGATGCAGTTTCATCAACAGAAGTTACAAGAGAGTGTTCGCTTTCGGTATTTGATTGCAATGGCTGAAAAAAATTTTATTTTAATCAAAATTTGCATGGATCGAAATTGCTGATCAAGGATTGTGATGCCTAAACCGGTGATGCCCATCTGCCCATTCAGAACGCTCAAAATCGCTTTCGCGCTGCTGGCGGCCGCGGTCCTGCTGTCCGGATGCACGGCGCCGGACTCACAGAACCCTGAGAAACAAGAAAACCCGAATATTCTGCGATTCGATGTTGCAATGCCTTTCGGGCCGTTTTCCCTGAATCCTCGGCTGCTGAAAGGCAGCATAGCCGCCTGTCCTTTTGTGTTCAGCTTCCTGGCCGTTGAGGACCACTCCGGCAATCTTCAGCCGGATCTGGCTGAAAAATGGGAATACGACAAAACGCGTTTTGAATGGACCTTTTATCTGAGAAAAAACGCCCGGTTTCATGACGGAACACCGGTCACAGCCCGGGATGCGGTCTTCAGTTTAAAAACGGCTTTGGTCTCGTACCTGCCGGATATTTATGCCGGTATCCGGTCTATGGACGCGGTTTCGGACACGGAGCTGCGGATCCGCCTTTTTCAAAACGATCCTGAATTTCTTTCAAGAATCTGGGATGATTCAAGAATATTGCCGGCGCCCCGGAATCCCGATCTGTTACCGGAAGAATACCGGATCGGATCCGGTCCCTTTCGCCTGAAGGAAATAAGCGCCCAGCGGATCATACTGGAAGCCAATGCCGCCTATTTTCGGGGAAGGCCCTCCATCGACGGCATGATCTTTAATTTTGTGCCGGATCCGGAGACAATCTGGACCCGGCTGATGGGCGGTCAGACTGATGCCGCCCAGGGAATTACTCCGGAAAACGCGCCCATCACCGAAGCCTGCGCCGATCATTTTTATCTGTCCCGCCTCAGTCTGCCCTATTATACGATGCTGCTCTTCAACACCCATGATCCGGTGCTCTCCGATGTCCGGGTTCGAAAAGCCTTGACCATGGCCATTCACCGCGGGGATATCGTCCAAAAAATCCTCAATGGAAGCGGCGCGGTTGCCGTGGGCCCCATGGGTCCGGATCCGCGATACCACAACCCGGAGACAAGCCCTCTGCCCTATGATCCTCGAAAGGCTCTGGACCTGCTTGCCCAGGCCGGGTGGCGATCTGACGACAAAAGCCAGGCATTGGTCAAAAACGGCAAACTGTTTGAATTCACGGTGTACGTGCCGGAGGAATCCTCCACCTACCTGAAGCTGGCCCGATACCTGCAGTTGTGCTTCAACGATATCGGCATTCGGCTTTACGTACGGCAAATGCCCATGCTTGAGATGTTCAAATACTTCGTGGGCAATACGGATTTTCAGGCGGTGATCACCCAAGCTCAATACCCAACCCATTCTTTCGATAATATAAAACATCTCTGGTCAAGGTCCGATGACACGCCTTCCGTGTGCGGCAGTTTTGAGGACGAGGTCATCGAGTCCCTGCTTGAGGCCCTGGACGAGCAAACCGATCCGGAAATGCAAAGGGACCTGCTCTACGCGATCGAGGCAAGAATTATCGAGCTTCAGCCAGCCGCCTTTCTGTATCACGAGACTGTCTGCGACGTTCTGTCCCGGCGCTTTCATCTTCCCGGCCCTTTTTACATGTTTCCGGGCCAGGGCTGGAACCTTCAGTTCGCCTCCCTGAAAAAGAGCGGGTTCGGCAACTGACGACACACCCTATGTTTGACCGCGTACGCCCGGGAAGCTCTTTATTGAACGGCCTTGAAATTCTTCAGAACCGAAAAGGCCGGATGCCCGGTTGATTTTTCGCAAGCGCAATCGCCCTGATTCAGATCCGATCCGCATTTCGGACACAGGCCCCGGCAGTCCGGCCGGCAGAGGAATTGAATCGGGAAAGCCATCACCGCCTGTTCCTGCACCGCCTCGTGAAGATCGATCTGGTCTCCGAAAAAGGCGATCAGCCCCATGTCCTCATCCTTCAGGGCGATCTCGCCGGCCGTCTTTTCAGATTCCGGAATCTCCCGGACAAAGGCGACGGCAAAATCGTTTTTCAGAACCGTTTCAAACTCGTTCAGGCAGCGGCTGCAGTTCAGGCGCACGGAAAAACAAACCCGCCCTTTCACCTCGACCATGTCGCGAATCCGAATCGCCTTGAAGCTTGTGACCAGCGGCGACAGAAACACGCAATCACCGGCCTGGGCCATGCCCCTCAATACCTCAAATTCCGTGTACGGAACCTCAAAGGCCGCTTCCAGGCCGGATGCCGGCATTCTTTCCACATGAATCTTCATTCTTCACCTCCGCCGTATCGGCCGGCCCCCGGCGGCAGCCGGCATCGGCTTGCCGCGCCATGCGCCGCTGCTCGCTTTCTCTTCCGGATCCGCCAGGGAAGATTCATAGCGGCACATGGACTTTGATTCCGGCTTATTGGAATATGAGAAATAACGCAGGAAAGGATTAAAACAAAACCCCCGGACTGAAGAGACCGGGGGTTGAACAACCAGAAAAAAACGCAATCAGGCCTTTTCCGCCGCCTCGGCCTGATCATGTTCCACAATCAGGCTGGTCATCAATTCCTTGACCGACACGATCTTGTCGACCCGGTAGGCATTTTTGCCGGCAAAGGCAAAACCATGCTTGAGGTTGCCTTTTTTGGCATTGGCCAGAGCCATGGCGATGCAATACGGACTCTTCTCAAGATTGCAGGTGGTGATGCAGTGATACGGACAGCGGAAGGGTTTTTTCTTTCCCTCGGCCACATCGTCGATAAAGCAGTTCCGAATGGCTCTGCCCGGCAATCCCACCGGGCTTTTGATGATCACCATGTCCTCCTCCCTGGAATCCACATAGGACTGTTTGAATTCCAGGGCCGCATCGCATTCATGCGTGGCGACAAAACGGGTTCCCATCTGAACCCCGGCAGCGCCCATCTTCAGAAAACGGTGAACATCCTCTCCATTATAAATGCCGCCGGCAGCGATCACCGGGATCTGTTTCTTGTATTTATCCACAAAAGGCCGGACCGCATCGATCACCTCGCGGACCAGTTTTTCCAGGCAAAATTCAGGGTCTTCGATCTGCTCGGGCTTAAAGCCCAGATGACCGCCCGCCTTAGGGCCTTCTACCACAACGGCGTCGGGCAGATAATCGAACTTGGACAACCAGCGCTTGCAGATGGTCTGAATCGCCCGTGCCGAAGACACGATGGGCACCAGTTTGGTCTTGAATCCGTCTTTCAGATACTGCGGCATGCTCAGGGGAAGGCCTGCGCCTGAAAAAATCACATCGATCTTTTCCTCCACGGCGGTCTTGACCATGTCAGCAAAATTGGTCAGGGCCACCATGATGTTGACCCCGAGAATGCCCTTGGTCAAGCTGCGGGCCTTTTGAATCTCCTTTCGCAGCGCCCGTATGTTGGCCTCAAAACCGTTGACGGCGTAGTCCGGCTCATCGACGCCGATCATGGGCGTGGCGATCACGCCAACCCCGCCCTCGTTGGCGACGGCGGATGCCAGCCCGGAAAGGGAAATCCCGACCCCCATTCCCCCCTGAACGATGGGAATTTTTGCGATCAGGTCACCGATTCTTAAAACGGGCAAAGTCATATTGGGCTCCTTGATAAAACTCAGATTAAATATACAATGTGGCGATCATCGAAGGGGCCTGAACAAGCCGCCGGCCTTTATTCCGACTTCGGGTTCCGGCGTTTGTCATTACGAAAGGCGATCCAGTCAATCTGAAATTTCGAATATCCGGCGTCTGAAACAAGGGCACCTGCCCGCTTCAAACCCGGACTTCCAAATTTCACCGATCTTGCCTCGACACATTTGACGAAGTACCTTATCCAAAACGCATGGAATTGACAAGTGATTTTATCGCAATCCAATTGAATATAAAAATTGCATGCCGCTCTTTGCCTATCCGGCCGCCTCAATCGTCTTGCCGGCCCAGGAACCGGCCGGATGCACCGTAATCTGAGCAAACGGAATCTCCCATCCGTACCGGTTGCAGGCATCCACGGCGATACGCTGCAAGGCGCGGTTCAGGACCGGGTAATCCTTGGCCGCATTCCCGTTAAATGCCGCAATGATATCAATATCCAAAGAAGATGCGCCAGCCTGACCGAACTCGGCGTTAACCGCGGTCAGATTGTCCCCGTATCCGGCCTTGACCAGCTCCTGCTGAAGCATCTGTTTGAGCTGCGCCGGAATTTCCTGGGTGCACTGAGCCTGATGCTTGTAATCGATGCCGAAGGTGCTTTTCAAAGAAAAACCCGACGAGATATTGGTGGGGTTTTGACTCAGAAAGTCCACGGTCGGATAGGTTTTGACGCTTCCGCCGTAAAGCAGCAGCTGCACAGACTCCGGAGTCTGGTTTATCACCTGGCCCCGGGTGTTGTCGGACAGAATCACCCAGTCTTTTTCCCGGCAGGGGAACCATGGCTCGTCCGGACCAAAAGGCCGGGAGGTTTTATCGGCAAATTCCTTGAGCGGGATTCGAAGACGCCCGCCTTTCAACAGGGGATTTTCCAGCTGGCTGTAAAAATTTAAGGAAACCACGCGCCAGGGAATTCCGTCATGAATGATCCGCTCGTTTTCACGCACCGGACCCAGATTGATCATCAGTTTGATTTCCTGCCAGAATCGCGGAACATTCTGCTTGGCGGCCCAGGCAAACCCCAGCAGAAAGATAATGAACAGACTCAGCAGCACCCAGTCGCCGGCGATATACAGCACGAACAAAAAAACCGCGACCGCGCCGATGATTGTTAAAATCTGATAACCGATATCAAAGAGCCGGGTGTAAATGGGCCGATGCTCAATTCTCCGCTGCGGCCTGATCCGAGCAATCAGACGGTAGGTCAGCCGGAACAGTATCCAGGTCAACACAAAGCTTGCGGTTGCCAGAATAAAATTTCGCCCCCTGCTTTTAAAGAAGGACTGCACCAGCATCTGCCCGGTTTCCCAGAACGACTTTTTCTCTTTGGATTTCTGCTCCAGCTGATATTGAACCACGGTAAACTGATTGCTGATCTGGTCGGATCTTTTGATCCATTTTTCCTTCAGCCTCTTCAGTTGTGTTTTGAGCTGCGCGTCTTCGGCCTGAGCGATCAGCTTCTCAAGGTTGTCGATCGCGGCCTTGGCGATGGGCATCCGGCTTTGATAATACGCAAGTTCCGATCGCAGTTTCTCCAGCTGACGGGGACGGTCGGTCATGCTTTTGAGCTGCTGAATGATCGGGCTGAGCAGATCGAGGATTTCTCTCTTCCAGTCAAACTCCGGTTCTTTGACCGTTTCAAAACGATCCAGATCAATGCCGGTGGAAATTTTCTCGAAATTTTTTTCAAGCGCGCCGATCGAATCCTGCAGACGGCTGATGTCGGCGGCAATTTCCTCCTTAAGTTCGGAAGTCGCCGCCTTCTCGAGTTCAGCCTTTCTCGCCTGGAGCTGTCGGGTCAAACCCGCATGGGTTTCCAGCATTCGGGTCAGCGAATCCGTTGGGGTCTGGGACTTGGATTCGTTTTTGACGGCTTGCGCCGGCTTCGTTTCCACCGGCTCCTGGCCCAGAGCGGCGCCGAGCGTCATCAGGGCGCACAGCCCCAAAATCCAAAAAAACTTCAGCAGCGATCCTCTTTTCATTCCGGCGTTCTCAACCTTTCCAAGTTTCATGTCAATCCTCGTCACCACACGGGCAAAACCCTAACACAAACCCGGAAAAGAAAAAAGCTCTCCGCACCGGCGCACATGAAGCCGGCAAGAAGGAATTCCAAAAAAAAATCGACGCAGAAAAATTGTTTTCCGGAATTGATGGCTGTGGGCGCTTCGGGACATGTGCCGGAATTTTCTGGTTTTACCCCTGAAAATTTCCCTTCCGAATTTCCTTGCAGAAGGTGATGCGGCCGTCTCCGGGCGCGTAAAAATCCCTCATCACCGATTCAATCCGGTATCCGCACCGCAGGTAAAAGGCGCGGGTTGCGGCATATTGGGGACGGGAGGAGGTTTCCGCGTAAATGCGCGTGCCGCCGGTCTGTTGAATCTTCTCCTCGATGCGAGCCATCAGAAACCGGCCCAGGCCCTGGTTCTGAAAATCCGGAGACACGGCGATCCAGTAAAGATCGTAGCTGGAAAGCGTGCAGGGAATCGGGCCGTAGGCCCCGTATCCGGCCAGCCGGTCCTTGCTGCGGGCGAAAAGGAAATGATACCCGCTCTGTTCGCCCTTTTCGAGGCGCTCCTCAACCAGTTCGCCGGCCACCGCGATTTCCGGGGGATAAAAAAATCCCGTGCTTTCCACCAGGCGCTCCACCCGCCCTGCGTCTTGAGGGAGGGGTTCGGTTTCCAGAACGATCGAATCGAAACGTGCTGCATCGCTCGGCTCGCTGCATTCGGCGCCGAATGTTCCGGACGCAGAACCCGGAACCGGCGGATGAACGGCCGCAGCAACGATCCTTTCAACCGCCTGTTCAAAGTCAATTCCGGCGCGCGCCAGGGCGGCGGCAAATCCGGCATCCGGCGAGATGCAGGGATTGGCGTTGATTTCCAGAATCCACGGACGGTTGTTGGAATCGACCCGGAAATCCACCCGGGCATAGCCTTCAAGCCCGAAAACATCCCAGCAGCGAAGGGCCAGGCGTTTGAGTTCTGCAAGCAGCGCGGCGTCTTTGCTTTCAAACTCAAAGCAGCGCAGCGTATGGCGGTACTCGAAGGAATCTTCATCCCACTTGGCCTTGTAATCCACAATTCGCGGCCGGTTCTTCTCAAAACCGTCAAAAAGAATCTCCGCAGGCGGCAGCACGCGAACCGAAGACCCCTCCTGCAACAGGCCCAGATTGAATTCCCGCCCCTCTATGAACCGCTCGGCAAAGGCCGCGCCGCCCAGCAAGGGCGCCCGTTTTGCCGCCGCTGCGGCGGCGCTCTCTGCATTGCCCGGGATCAAAGATGTCTCATCGATTCCCAGCGAGGCGTGCTCCCAGAGCGATTTGATGATCCAGACGGATTCATCGTTTTGACGGCCGAACCCGGTTGCCGTCAGAACCGGCAACTGAGCGGGAAACGGCCCGGTCCATTCGGGCGTGGGAAGCCCGGCCAGGGCCATGCGTTCCTTGGCCGCGATCTTATCGGAGGTCAGGCGAAGCGCCTCGGCGCAGGCCCCTGTATAAGGAATCTTCAGGGCGTCCAGAAAGCATGGAACCAGATGCAGCAGCCGTCCATGGCCGCCTAAGGATTCGACCAGGTTGAAAACGAGTTCGGCGCCCGCGGTCTCAAGGGTTCGGGAAATTTGTGAAAGATCCAGGCCGCAGGGAACCGGCAAAGGTTCATGGCCCAGCGATTCAAGGGCTGCCGACACGGCCGCGACCTGAGCCAGCACATCCATGTCGTCGGCCGAACCGTTTTCGGAAACAATCTGGTGAAGAACGGCGATTTTCAAGATCGTTTTCCTCCGGTTTTTTCGAGGCCCATCCGTTCAAGGGCCGAATCGAGAATCCATCCGATCAGCCGGATATACGAGATGTTGAAAAGCGAACAGATGATCGGCAGATCCGAATGTTTCGGATGCAGGCCGGCCAGGGGATTAACCTCGATGAAGCAGGGTCTTCCGGCATCATCGCACCGGATATCCATTCGGCCGCCGTCCCGGCATCCCAGAACCTTCCAGGCCGACAGGGCCAGGGCCTCGGTCTGCCGCACCACCGGGTCCGTTTCCGGACAAACCGGCCGGTACCGGACCCGCTGTTCGTAATCTTCCTTGTTGCTGTATGAATAAACCGATTTTTCGGCGTTTTCCATCAAAAGTATCTCCATGGTGCCGATCACCCGGGCGGCTGCGCCGGTTCCCGCGAGGCCGGTGGTAAATTCCCGGCCCGAGAGAAACCGTTCGATCAGAACCGGCTGATGAAACCGTGAAATCAGGTCCTCGCAGATTCCGGGAAGATCCTCTTTGCTCCGGACAATGGAACGGCCCGAAATCCCCTTTCCCGTGCCTTCGGCAACCGGTTTTACAAAATACGGGGGCGGTAAATGACCGGCGCTCGCCTCTTTCCGGTCCGAAGCAATCCAGAAGTCGGCGGTAGCCAAGCCCGCATCGCGGATCACCCGCTTGGTCATGCCCTTGTGCAGGGTCAGGCTCATCACCATGGGATCGGAAAAGGTATAGGGAATACCGTACAAATCCAGAATGGCCGGCACCTGGGCCTCGCGGCCGATTCCCCTGAGACCTTCGGCGATATTGAAGACCAGGTCCCAGCGCCGACCCTGCACCAGAAGCTCGGTGAGGCGCCAGGCGTTTCCGATGCGCTCACACTCGTGGCCGAACTCGCGGATCGCAGCCTCAAGGGCATCGATCGTCTCCGCCCGGTCGAATTCGGCCGTCTCCTCTTCTCCGAATCCCATGGCAAGGTAATCGGAGCGAAGATCATAGGTCAGTCCAATGATCATCTTCTTTCTCCATGATTCATGCGAGAGTTAAAGGGCGTTTCCACGGCCAAAACTGCGGAAACGCCCGCATTGTATCGCTGCTAAAGGCAATTATTCTTGTAGCATGTCGAAGTTTCAGGCGCAGGATCCGGATACCCGAACACCCTGTTCTCATAATTTTTCAGAAGCAGGGTATCGTTATCGCGCCCCTGGATGTAATCGGGCATCAGGGGAATCTTGCCTCCGCCCCCCGGAGCGTCGATTACGTAGGTGGGTACGGCATAGCCGGTCGTAAATCCTCTCAGACCTCGAATGATCTCCAGACCTCTTTCAACCGGAGTCCGGAAATGCCCGGAGCCGGAAATCGGATCGCACTGGTACAGGTAGTACGGACGGACCCGCATCTTCATCAGATGGTGAACCAGAGACTGCATGGTCTGCACCGAATCGTTGACGCCCTTGAGCAGCACGGTCTGTGATCCCAGGGGAATGCCCGCGTCGGCCAGCATGCCGCAGGCCCGGTACACCTCCGGCGTACATTCCTCGGGGTGGGTAAAATGAAGGCTCATCCACAGGGGGTGATAGCGCCGGAGCATGCGCACCAGCCCGGGCGTGATCCGCTGCGGCAGAACCACGGGCACCTTTGAGCCGATGCGAATGACTTCCACATGCGGAATCTGCCTCAGGCGCATGAGAACCCACTCCAGCCGATCATCGTTGAGCGTCAGCGGATCGCCGCCGGAAAGCAGCACGTCCCGCACCGTGGGCGTTCGCCGGATGTAGTCGATGGCCTTTTCCAGCCTGGCGCGCCCGGCATGAAGCGCTCCATGACCAACCACTCGGGAACGGGTGCAATACCGGCAGTAGGTCGAACAGAAATCGAGCAGCAGGAACAGCACGCGGTCGGGATAGCGGTGAACCAGTCCCGGAACCGGACTCTGATGCTCCTCGCCCAGAGGATCGCTGGCCTCGCAGGGGAGAGTTACAAATTCCCCTGCCGTCGGAACCACCGTCCGCCGCAGCGGCTGGTCCGGATCATCGGCATCCAGCAGGCTGGCGAAATAAGGCGTAATTCCCAGCGGCAGCCTGTCGCCGGCAAATTCCACGGCATCTCTTTCCGCTTTGGAAAGGTTGAGAATTCGACCGAGGTGCTCCGGGGTTCGAATGCGATTGCCGATCTGCCAGTGCCAGTCGTTCCATTGTTTTTCGGCGACATCGGAAAAGTGCTTTCGCCGAAACAACCGGGTCTTGTCGCTGGTTCGCGCGGCGCGTTTCGCATGGACTCCGCTGCCCGCCTTGGGCGCAGGTTTTTTGAGTAAAAATAGAAAGTTATAAGGTTCTGCGGTTAGGGGTTTCGCAACTTCTTTAGGACTTGGAGGTTCGTCTTCGTCATCGATCAGAAGGGTTTCGGTAAGCTTCATGTCCGTATACTGGATCATAGAATTTTTTTACCTTTTTCTAAATGTTGAATGTTCAGCTACCGGAAACCGGAAAGGCTTCGGCGCTCCGCAAAAAAACCGACGTTCGAACAAGTTTTTAACCAGTTGAATCTACAAAAAAAATAAATCATAAATCACCGCCTGTTTTGTGCCGTTCTTTTTGCGATATGTAATACTTTCCAATGAAAATGCAAGCAAAATCTTGCGCCTGATAAATTTTTTTTACAACCCGGCTCTAAACTTATTTTTCCTTTAATAACAAATACTTGAAAATACGATTCCGCCGCTTTGGTAAAGTCCGAATTTTTTCTTGCCTGAAACCCGTAAATACCGATGGCGAGAAAAAAATTAACCGGCGATTAAACGCCGTAATGTCATTCCAAGAGGAGGATCATATGAAACGTGGAACCCCAAAATTGATCGGAATGAAACGGATTGCGTTAATCGTTTGCGGGTTTTTTCTTTTCCAGACCGTCGGCTGCGGCACCCTGATTTACCCGGCAAAAAGAGGACAGAAAGCCGTAAAGGTCGATATTCAGGTCGCCATTCTGGACGGCATCGGCCTGCTTCTGTTCATCATTCCCGGAGTTGCGGCCTTTGCCGTGGTTTTTACCGCCGGCGCGATCTTTCTGCCGGGTTCCAGGAAGGCCGGGAATGCTCAAGATAGTGGAGTAAGGCATTTTGGGGAACAAAAAAGCGCTTAGATCTCTCATCTAAGCGCTTGATTTTACTTGTGGCGTCCCCAAGGGGATTCGAACCCCTGTTGCCGGCGTGAAAGGCCGGTGTCCTGGACCGGGCTAGACGATAGGGACGCAAGGTTTAGAGCATCGGCTGATGGGCCGTGCGCGACTCGAACGCGCGACTCTCTGCTTAAAAGGCAGATACTCTACCGACTGAGTTAACGGCCCTTGCTGCGTTGCGTGTAGCTTTTAACGATATATCCAGCCAATGTCAACAAAAAATCGGCATGAAAAAAAGTTTTTATCCCTCTATCAAAAAGGGTCAAAAACCGATGGCAACCCCGCAGATGCAAAGCACAACGCTTAAAGCCGCCCAGTCCGCCGGTCGTGAAACCAGCTCGGGTTCGGTTCGTTCTTCATTGAAGCACCGCGCATCCATGGCAACGGCAAGACGGTCGGCGTTTTCAAAGGTGCGTCGCAGCAGGGGAACGGCAAATTTGATCAGCCGGAAAACCGGATTTTTCCGGTTTTCCATTCCCCTGGCCTTCTGGGCCTCGGCGGTGGCTCTGGCCTGATCCAGAATCATCGGAAGAAAGCGGATGATCAGGCCGATCATTACGGAAATCCTTCTTGAAGGTATCAGCGGAACGGGTTTCAGAAACCATTCCACGGCCCAGCGTATTTCTGAAGAACGCGTGACAAAAACCAGACCGGCGCCCAGGCAGGCGATCATTACAAGCCGCCAGCAGATCAAACCGCCCTCATACAGTCCCTGGCGGCTGAACTGAAGCCCGGCGAGCTCCAGAACCGCGTCTCCGGGCATGCTCAAAGCCCGGGCCGCCCATACAAAGGCCAGCAGAACCGCAAGATAACGAAGTTCTCTGGCCAAATCCCAAACGGGCAGACGCGTGATGAACAAAACCGCCAGAACTAGGACGCTCAGCGCCCCCAGTCCCACCGGCCCCGCCTGAAGTCCCGCCATGCTTAAAAGCGCCAGGCCCAGGAGCTTGAACCGGACGTCCATTCGATGGAAATAGGATGATCCGGATCGGTAATGCAGCACGCTCAGCTCGGGCATGATGCTCCCTGCGCCTCCATGGTGCATCGGCACGGGGTCCGGACCCCGAAGGCCTCGAGTTCGGAAATCAGCTCATGAACCGGTCCGATCCTGGCCACCCTTGCCTTTTCCATGATGACCAGACGGTCGGCGTGGGCGATCACCCTGTCCAGATCGTGCGTGGTCAAAATAATGGTATGGCCGCTTCGATGCAAAGCCAGGATCTGTTCCATCACCTGCTTGACGCCCGGATAATCCAGGTTCGAAAAGGGCTCGTCAAACACCAGAATTTTCGATTCCATGGCCAGTATGCCGGCGATGGCCAGCCTGCGTTTCTCGCCTCCGGACAGCACATGGGGCCTCTGGTCGAAAAGATGGGTCAGCCCGCCCGCCTCCAGGGCGAATGTCACCCGCCTTTGAACCTCTTTGCGGTCCAGTTTAAGATTTTCAGGACCGAAGGCCACGTCGTCATAGACAGTATCGCCCACGATCTGAGTATCGGCATCCTGAAACACCATGCCCACCAGCTGCCGGGCCCGGACCGGATTTTGGGAAACCGGAGTTCCAAATATTTTCACCGTGCCTGACTCCGGCATCAGAAGACCGTTCAAATGCCGCAGCAAAGTGGTCTTTCCCGAACCGTTGCTTCCGACGACAACCAAAAACTCTCCCTTGGCCACGGTCAGGTTGACCCTGTCCAGCCCCAGGGTTCCGTCGGAAAACCGGTGCGTCAGATCTTCGATCTCAATTGCGTTCATCACTGTTTCACTCCCGTATCCGCCGGACAGAGGGCCGGACCGCCTTTGCAATGGGAACCGTCGCAGCGATCTTGAGCGCGTCTCCGGGCAGAAAGGGAAGCATGCCGACTGCCATCGACTTCTCCCAGGTCATCGCGGACTGGTATTTCAGCCAGCTCACGCCGCAGGCATAAATGATCACCTCGCCGCAGAGCATGGCCAGAATGTCGAACACGGCACGGTTTTGCGTTTTTTCACTGACCAGCCCCACCACGAACACCGCCGGCAGATAACCGATCAGATAACCCCCGGTCGGACCGGCCAGACGTCCGATGCCGCCAGCGCCGCCGGCAAATACCGGAAGCCCCAGAGCCCCGGCCAGAAGATAGGCGCTCAGGGCGGCAAGCCCCCAGCGGCTTCCCAGGATCAGACCGGAAAGCAGGACAAACATATTCTGAAGCACGATGGGCACCGGACCGATGGGAATGGCGATAAAGGCCCCGGCCGCCGTCAGGGCGGCCATCAGAGAGGCATATACAGTCATCCGAAGCTGGTCGGACGGGTTCATCGCAACCCCCTCCCTGATCGTGATATGTTGATGACCGCCTGCATGTCAGGAATCCCGAACCGGATCATGAAAGCAGTCGCCGTAAACCACCTTCCGGCTGGTTCCATCGGCAAGCTCCAGAATCAGGGCCCCGGTCTCATCCACATCCACGGCCCTGCCGTCAATCTTATCCCGAACCGTCACGATCCTCACCTGTCTTCCGAGAGTCAGGGTGTGCCGTTTCCACTCGGCGACGATATCCTCTGACGCCAGCCGGTCCATCCGAATGGAAAATGCTTCCAGAAATCCGGCCATCAGATCCCGGCGGGAGACCTCCCGTCCCAGCAGCCCCCGAATCGAACAGGCTCCGGGTTCTTCCACCGTCGGGTCGTTGTTCACGTTGATGCCGATGCCCACGTTGATAAATGAAACCATGTCCGCCTCGGCCTCCATTTCTGATAGAATGCCGCAGATCTTTTTTTCCGCCACCAGCACGTCGTTCGGCCATTTAACCCTGGCCGGCATGCCGTAACCCGCCTGAAGGATTTTTGCCACGGCCAGCGATGCGGCAAAATTAACCCGGCAGCTCTGCATGATCGGAATCCGGGGCCGGAGCACCACGGTGAAATAAAGCCCCCCGTCAGCTGAATTCCAGGCGCGTGCCAGACGGCCCCTTCCCCTGCTCTGGCGCTCGGCGATGACCACGGTCATGTGCGGACATCCCTCCCGGGCCATCTGCCGGGCGCGGGACATGGTGGAATCCACCTCCTGAAAATAATGAACCGGGTAGCCCGGAAATTCCCAGGCAAACAGGGCGTCTCTCGAATCTTTCATACAGTAGCCCCTGGGCGTGGAGTCAATGGCATATCCCAGTTCCTGAAGCTTTCGAATATGCTTCCAGATCGACACACGGGAAACGCCCAGAGCCTTGCTGAGCATTTCGCCGGAAACCGGCCCCGGAATTTCCTGAAGCAGCTGAAGGATTCTGGATTTCATAAGCGATGGTTCGGTCTTTTCGTTAACCTTTAAGAAAAACACAGTTAACCCAAGAAAGCGCCCGCTGTCAATACGAATTTGACTTTCGGATTCTTGACAGGAAAGCGCCTCGCGGATAGGGTGGAGAAAAAAAGGAGAAAATCCATGCAGGATCCTGTCAAAACCTACTGGAGCATCCGGCTGGACCGGGTCAAAACAGCGCTCGAATTCAATCACTTTGAAGCCTTTGCGGCATCAAACAGGGAAGAGGCTCGAAAAATCGTTCTGGAAGCCATTCTGCCCCGACTTGAGGCAAAAAGCGTGTCCTGGGGCGGTTCCTTGACGTTCAACGCCACCGGGCTCTACGAAGATCTCAAAAGCCGCAGTACCTGGAAGGTGATCGATACCTACGACAAGACACTTTCCCCCGAAGAAATGATGGAGCGCCGCAGGCAGTCGCTCCTTTCAGACCTTTTTATTACCGGAACCAACGCAATCACCGAAGCAGGCCAGCTGGTCAACCTGGATATGATCGGAAACCGCATCGGCGGCCTGACCTTCGGACCGAGGCATGTCATCGTGCTGGCCGGTAGAAACAAGATCGTTCGAAACCTGGACGAAGCCATGGAGCGCATCCGGCACTATGCGGCGCCGGTTAACGCAATTCGGCTGGGGAAAAATACGCCCTGCGCCCGAACCGCGGACTGCCAGAACTGCAACGGCGCCGAACGCATCTGCAACACCTGGACGATTACGGAAAAATCCTTTCCGAAAAACCGGGTCCGGGTGGTGCTGATCAACGAGGATCTGGGATTCTAGAAGCCAGTGTACTTCACAGGCTAACAGGCTGTTGAAAAACAAGAATCAGGCCGTCAGGCAAGGCGCGCGGCGATGCGACAAGCGCAGCATATTCAAGCATATGTGAGCATTGGCGAGAGCCGCGCAACGCTGAATGGCGGCCTCAGGTGCAGTTTTTCAACAGCCTGCTAAAGGCGAGCCAGCAGCCGCTCGTGGATGTTGTCAAATCCTCCGTTTGATTTCCGGGCCTAACTGATTGATTTTGTTAGGCCCGGCCTTCCAAAAAATGCCATTTTTTTGCCCTGATCCGCAACCTATACGCAACCAGTTTCAAGGGGATTCATAAGGATGGCTCAGCATGGGAAAATGCCGGGCCCGTTCTTTTTTGGCGAATGCATGCAGCATTGCCGCAAGGTGGGTTTTATTTCTCGGGCGGGTCCGGAATGATCGTCATGAGTTCATCCGGGGTAACGCCGAAGTATGCACAGAGCTTTTCGATGTGGCCTTTGCTGATATTGTATTTGGGGTTGCTTGCTATTCTCGAAAGAGTTGAGACCGATATACCAGTTGCTTCTGCGACATCTTGATAGTAGAGCCTCTTCCCTGTTCTTGCCCCTTTTAAAAGCATAAGTTGCTTAAGATTAACGATCAGCATTTTTATCCTCCCAAATTTCAACCAATCTACTTTTCTGAACGTCATGTTGTCAAGCCAAGATTGCTGTTCGTGCAAATTATCGCCGGAAATGAATTTTGTTCTTGACATTATTTTGCATATAATGCGATAAAACGTCATATTTGAAAAATTCACCGGACAATCTGTCCGATGAATTTTTCGTGAAACGCAAATATTGTCACGAAACGAAAAGAACGTAACCGAAACAAAGGAGGCATCAAATGAAGTTTGAGGTTTTGGCAAGAAAAAGCTTTGAAGACATTGGAATGCGGATAATTGAGGTTGAGGGCCATGAAGAGACGTTCTGGTTAACCGGGGAAGATATCGGGGCGGCGCTGGGGTTTGACGACGGCGACCCGGCAAACGGTATTCTAAAAATCTACCATCGCCACAAAGACGAACTCGAAGAATTTTCCATGCTCTGGCCCGTAGAAACTCCGGGAGGCCCCCGGGAAGTCCGGATCTTTTCCGAAGAGGCCGTTTATCTGATTACCTTCTTCAGCCAGTCCCAAAAGGCCAAGGAATTCCGCAAGTGGGTTGCCGGGCTGCTTAAGGCGTATCGGCAGGGCAGGCTTGGAACCGGGCCGGCAGCGCGCGATCAACTGCGAAAGATGCGGGTGCAAAGGCTTTTCATGCAAGAGCAACGGAAATTCCTGGCGGCTGTGGGTTCGGAAGCCTCTCGCATCCTTGCCGGCAAAGGAACGCTCGAAGATCTTGAGCCCGTTCCCTTCTTCCAGGACGCGGTTAAAAAGGCAGTCGAAAAGGACCCGCGGAGCAAACAGCTCGGCATTTTTGATTAAATTCGACAGGACCGGCGGCCGTAGGTGTGGATAAATATGAAGGGACTTGTTGATCACGGACGGGGCGGCACTCCCGTTAGCGCTCATCAACCGGCGAACCGGAAGGCGTCGGCAGCCTGTGGCCGAACCGTGTCAACAAATCCCTGCATAGGGATATTGACGTTTTGCCGGAAAAAGCAAGAAAAATATGGCCGAAATCATCGTCTAAACGAACGGGAATTGTATTCCCCCCCATACTCAGGCATTGGCAAACGGGAGATCGTTAAATCTGGGGGCGATGAGCGATTGGCTGTTCAGTAAAGAAAGTAAGGCCTTCATGGTCGGGTGATCGGATGGGTTCAAACCATCCGGCGGATGACAATTCGAGGCAAATTTCAAACTACACAAGCAAGACATGCGGCCGGCTGGCGTTACGCAAGAAAAAAGCTCTCGCCCCCCGCATGGAGCGCAGCGCCCGGCAGCCGGCGAATGGTATGCGGCCCAACCGGCGCCTGCAAAATCGATGTAGCATGATTGCGTTAGATTGCAAGAACAAACCACACATGAAAGGAGTTCGAGCGGAAATGGAAGATGTAAAGGTGGAGGGGTTTGAGGCCAGGCTGGCTTACAGGCTTTGTGATGAACTGACAGGCGGGAACTGGGCGATTCGTGCCTTCGGGGCTCTGCTGGAAAGCGCGGATCTTGAAAACAAATTTGGAAGCTCCCACTCGGACGGCGCCGAATACAGATGGGGGCTCAACCAGATTATCGAACTGTATATCGACCACCAGGAAAAGAAGCTCAACGAGTTCCTGGATAAGATTTCAAACCGCCCTGAAGAAGTCATTAAAGTGGCTGAATCCAGCTGCGAGATGATCAGGAACGGGGCGTTTCTATCGGCTGAAGCAGCCCTGGAAACATGCCGCAAGGGGTTGGACAGAATCAACCGCGTTATCGCCGAATTCGGGACCGATGAATACCCGGCAGCCGGAGAGATTCGGGAAAAGTTGCTCGAGCTTTATAATCTCATTGGCCAATCAGATCCGGCGGGAGAAAATAACGCCGACAACAAGACGCCCTGATTTCTCTGGCCGAACGGATCCGGCGGGAGAAAATAACGCCGACAACAAGACGCCCTGATTTCTCCGGCCGAACGGATCAGACCGGAGAAAATAGCATCGGCAACAAGACGCCTTGATTTCTCTGGCCAATCAGATCCGGCGGGAGAAAATAGCATCGACAACAAGACGCCTTGATTTCTCTGGCCGAACGGATCAGGCCGGAGAAAATAGCATCGACAACAAGACGCCTTGATTTCCCTGGCCGAACGGATCAGGCCGGAGAAAATAGCATCGACAACAAGACGCCTTGATTTCTCTGGCCGATCAGATCCGGCGGGAGAAAATAGCATCGACAACAAGACGCCCTGGTTTCTCCGGCCGAACGGATCAGACCGGAGAAAATAGCATCGACAACAAGACGCCTTGATTTCTCCGGCCGATAGGGCCCTAATCGATGCGGCAAGGGGAAATCGTAGCGGGCGAGGGGTCTTCGTGCCGACCCTGTTTGGAGCCAAGGCGGCTGTTATAAAGGGTTCGCCATGGTGAGAATTCTGAGACAATATTTTTGCGCATCATGATTTTTACCTTGACATACACCATGTCGTTATTTACTTTGACACTACTATGACACCACAAGAGAACGATGATATGGGCGAACAAAAAAAACAAGCGGTTCATATCGGGCAAAATGCGGGCGATGAGCTGTTCACACTCGAAGACATACTCAAGGGTTTCGAAGAGTATCGGAAGGAACATAAGTGGCCTGACGAAACCAGGGTGCCATTGAGGACTTTCAGACACTGGGCAAAGAAGGGTCTTTTTTCTGCCCCATTTCGCGGAAAACACAATCAGGCTTTATATCCCAGAAGGGCAATTGAAGATATTGGCGCCGTCAGATGGATGCAGTGGGAATGCAAGCTGACGCTTACCCAAATTAAAGAGTTGTTTGCCGACCTCCCATTTTGCTTTTCGGATGGCATTAAGGGGCTGTTTATCAAATCTGGCGTTGATGCTTTTAAGAAGCTTCTCTCGCTTGCACCTAAACAGGGCCTGACCAAGGCTAAGGAGTTTCTGCTATTTTGTTCGGAACAAGAAGAAAGACGGATCGACAAAGCATATCTTAAAAAAATTGCCGCTATTTATAAAAAGTTCGATGCCGAGCTTTTTCGGCAATACCTCAACAAAAACGGGGATCAGCTTTTTCATGAGGCTATGGTTGGGCATTTCGTGATCGAAGATGAAGACCTTCCTGCAGAAGACAGGGCTGAAGCTGAATTCAATATGGAGTTGCTATCACAGATCGATGCGGTAAGAAATGGCGGCCGGGCAGATGATGCCGCCCTGAAAGTATTTATGGCGATAAAACCGGAACTTTATAAGGCAGCACGGTTCAAGCTGAAGTTGGACAAGGCACGTCGCAAATTGATGTTCTATGAGCATGTGGAAAAGTAAAGCCGCCTGCATTCGGCAGATGCAGGCGGCGCAAAAACAAAACGACCCTTTGAGAGCGACAACCCCCGGGCCTTTTTGTTTCATATCAAATCGCCCGAAATTGTCAAGGATTACGGAGGAATTTCATGGATGACGGCAAAAACAAAGTGATCGTTGATATGGACACAATCAATTTGGTTGAATCCGGGAAATATCCCAAAGACGTTGTGGTTTGGGGAAGGGATGAAGATGGAATACTCAGGCCCAAAACAATGCGGAAATTGATCAAGACCAAGAAGGGCGGAATCCTTCTCAACTAACAGGACACAGGCAAGCCAGCCAGAAAGCCAGCGCGCTTTAGCCAGCCAGCCGGGAATACAGGGACATTTGATGCCCTGGCCCGGCTTTTTTAATCTCAAGCGCAAAAACCTCAAGGAAGATCATATGGAAGGTTGGGCGAAAATAAAGCCGGCGGCGCTATATGCGGGCATTTCAGACCGAACGATGAGAGTCTGGCTCAAAAAAGGTCTGAAGCATTCGCGGATGAATCAGAACAACGTTTTGATCAAATATGACAACATAGACGAATTTATCAAATCATTCGAGGTCTCGGAATCAGAGACAAAGAAGCTTGACAGGATCGTAAACGAAACGCTGAGAGAACTTCGCCTTACGAAATGACCGAATTTTCGGCAATGCATCCTGCGACAAACCCCCGGCAAAGGCACAATCAAATGAAAGACGATTTCGGCGAATTAAAACAAAGAATCGATATTGCAGAGGAAATTAAAAGACGTACCGGCTTTGAATTGAAGCGGGTTGGCAAGGATCTGGATCTTTCGGAATGCCCATTTTGCGGCGGCCACGACTGTTTCCGCATCGATCCAGAGAAACAGCTCTTCCATTGCTTTCAGTGCAATGCGGCCGGAGACATATACAATTTTATCCAAAAACAGCAGGGATGCAGCGCTGAGCAAGCCCTGAAGATCCTTGCCGATGCCCGCGGGTACACACTGAGCAACACGCCCGCGGATAAGAGGCAAACCCCTGGCACGGATGCGGGGTTTGCCTATGCGGACATATTCCGGGCGGCCGCCGAGTATTATCACAAGGCATTGCTTGAAAACAACGCGGCGCTCGGGCATCAAAAAAAGTACCGCCGCCATTCGGATGAAGCATTGCGCGCCTTCATGGTGGGGTATTCGGACGGCCGGCTTCATGAGCACCTCCTGAATCTGGGGTTTGATGCAGACCGGTTGATTCTATCCGGGCTTGTGAAGAGAGAAGGCGGCACCCTTAAGGATTATTTCTTCAAATCGCTTTTCATCTACCCCCATAAAAACCGAGAAGGGCGGGTTTGCTCCTTTACAACCAAGGACACCAATAAAAAGTTCAACTACCGATTGCCAAACGAGTTTAAGGGCCCGGATTGCCTGTTCTTCAATATGCCGGCCTTCAACGGCAATGCTGTTTTCCTGGTTGAGGGAGAAAACGACCTGCTTTCCGTTTACGGCCGAGGCGCATATACCGGTGTCGCGGCTGCTTGCGGGGCCATTTCAAACGCTCAAATTGATTTCATTAAGAACTGGGCGCCCGGCAAGATGCTTTATCTGTGCTTCGACAACGACCCGGCTGGAAGCAAATACAGAAATCAGGTGTGCGAGGCATTAAAAGATCTTTGCCTTCCGGAAGCTCTCGGCAAGATCCTTCGCCATGAAACCGCGGATGTTCGCATTGTCCCTTGCGATCCCGAAGCAAAGGACATAGACGAATGCCTTCGGAAAGAACCGAACCCGCGGGAAGCGCTCAAATTCCTGATAGACAGCGCCGAACGATATTATCCCCCATTAAAGGGCCTGGTGGCCGAGTACGGCGACCATGTGAACAAGAACGAGCGGAAATATAACTTCGACGAAGTCGGCCGGATCTGCTTTGAGTGGTTTCGGGGCGGCGGCAAGTTTTTTATCGATGGCGAAAAGTGCTTTTTGTACTTCAAAAGCAAGATATATGAAATCGGCAACGGCACGGCTTTTAAGGCGCTGATGTACGATCTGACCGGAATCAATGCGGCATCGAACGGAGCAAGGCTTGTATGGCAGAGCATTGAAAGTCAGGCCTACCTGAAGGGAGATCATGCCTCAGTGCCTGGCTGGATCTGCACAAACCTGAAGACCGGTACGATTTATTTCAATCTGTGCAACGAGAAAAGCGAGCTGCTTAAGATTTCACCAGGCAGGATTGAATTGGTCCCGAACGGAACCAACCCCGAAAAAGTGCTCCTGCGCGCATCCCCCAAAATGAGGCCCATCAAGTTCATGCCGGACCGGGATATCCGGGAAGGCATGCAGGCGTTAAGGCGGTTGTTTTTCGACAACCTGGCCTGCGAACATTCAGACCGGTTCTTTCTTGTCTGTCTCCTGGTGAATACCGTTCTCATCCAATTCGCCAAGGCCCGCGGGATCGCGAAGCTTTCCGGGAACAAGGGATCCGGCAAAACCGCCGGCGCCGCCATGATATCAACGATCATCTATGGGGAAGACTGCGTAACGACCGGGAGCGCGGCATCCGACTTTTCCGAAGCCGCGGTGTCGCCGTTGACCATATCCGACAACCTGGAATCCGATGCCGTTCGGGGCGGCAAGCGGGATTTTCTCATTACAGCCGCAACCGGAATCACCCGGCAAAAGCGAAAGGGCGGAACGGATTCCGAAAACGTCTATGAAAAATCATGCACCCAGCTGTTGGTCACTTCGATCGAACCCTTCACCGAGCCGGAACTGATAGAGCGGACAAACGAAATCGTCTTTGACCGGATTTATTTCAATTCGGATTTCCGGGAGGCCATGAGCCTTGAAGCGGATCTGGCCGAGGCCCGGGATCTGATATGGAGCGCCATCTTCAAGCTTGCGTCCGAACGCATCCTTCCGGGCATCGATCAAAAGAAAGCCGAGGCGCTGAAGAAGATCCGGACAGATTTCCCCGACCATTCCAAATCACGGCTCAATGAGCTTTACGCCATGCTGTTCATTATCCTTGGCGAAGTCGTTAAATTCATGCCGCATCCGGAATATGCGAAGGACTCATTTAAGCGGGAGTGTCAAGACCTGGCCATCCTGAAAGACTGGATTGACAACCAGGGGAAGCGGGCCCGGGACACAGAGGCGGAATCCAACAAAATTCTCCATCGCCTCGAAGCCCTCGTTCGTGAATGCCTGTACAGAGGGGACGCTTTCAAAATCAACTACGGGATTGAATCGCTGGTTACAACCGACGAATTCGGAAATAAGCGAAGCATCACGTTCAGGGCCGGCACGCGGGAGCTGTTTATGGCATTTGACTTTCTGGCCAAGGACCGCGGCATTTCAAACCCGTTTAAAAATACTTCGCAGCTGGGGGCCAGAATCAGAGACGCGCTGAAACCTCTCGAACAGGCTGGATGGGAATTCGCGTATGAGGTGAAAAAAATTAGGGGAAACAGGCTGCATGAATTTACAAAGACGCTGGACCCGGAAGAATAAAAACGGGCGGGAGGCCGGCTGTCCCTCCATACCAGGAACCCGATTGGGCACCCGCCGCAGGCATACCGCAATTTCCTGCTGTCGCCCGTCAACGCCAGTGAACCGCAGCCGGATCGCAGGCTGCCGATCATCGGAAAGGCACTGAGGGATGAACTGTAAAAGCCCCGGGTGGGGCTCCCATCACCCACACGCGATCCGCCTTGCGACGTTCTACGGCCGGGAGGTTCACCGTGTTTCCGAAGCTTTCAAATTCAGATTAATCATGACGGCAACATAATGTCAAGACGCCGGCGGCGGATCGGTATGAAGAAATTGGCCAATGAGAAACCTGAAGCGCATGGAGATTCTGAGACGCCGGTTTGTGGTGAAGGTCGATCAAAAAAAAGGGCATTTTGGCAGAAGGTTGCACCCTTTTTGCCGAAGGTCCCCCCAAGGTCAAAAATGACAAATTTGTAATTTATCCGATTAGAGGAGATTATGGACGATTATGGGCGATTACGGGCAAATCGTGCTAGAAGAAAAATGCCTCTCTCATGCTTCGTTTTATGGCGATTATCTTTGATTTTCAAAGGTGCGGTTTTGCAAAAAACACCTACCCGGGGCGCATTTTTCAAAAATGCTGCCCCCCTTGCCCCCTACTCTCTATAACTATTTTATTTTATTTGGAATATTAATTTGAAAAGAGGGGGCAAGCTAGGGGGCAAGTGGGGGGCAAGTGGGGGGCAAGTCCCCCGGGAGGGGGCAGGCCTCTGGAGGGTCGGACAGGATTGCCCCCCAGACCGGAAGTTTATAACAATTCGATATTATTTCGGAATATTCCAATGAAAAAAACCAGGGGGCAACCCCAAAACAGGCCTGCCCCCCGCGGGTTGAAGGTAAACCGTAAACGATATCAGGATGTTACAACTGCTGGGGGGCAAGTCCCCCTGATTTTGGAAATACGCACCCCCTTAGCATTTTTAACCGTATGGAGGCTCAAATGGTCAAAAAGGTTGAACCGGAAATCCAGGTCAATGAAAGGTATCTGAAACCGATAGAAGTCGCTCGGATGCGCCGATGCAGCCGGGCCACGGTGTACAGATGGATTAAAAGCGGTGTACTCCCAGCCACCGAGCATAAGCCCTACCGTGTGCCGGCCGCCGCGGTGCTCAGGTTTATGGCCGAAGAAATGCGGGTTTAAACTCATGACAGAGGGGGCGCGGTTTGGCGGAATGGATTCCAAATCGGGGCAAGGGCGGCCGGTGTTTGGACTGCGATCGTTATGATGCATGCCTGGACATCGCCGCTTATGGAGAGTGGGAATGCTTCAACTGCGAAGGATGCGCGTATGAAGGCCGAGGGGCGCTTAACTTTTACCCTGAAGCATTTTTGGATCTTCCCTTGGGCGAATTGCTCGAAGGCATCGACGGTTTTATTGGAGGGTTTGGGTGCTCCATTTTGGAGGTTCTGGGCCTCAGGCCTTCGGTAAATCGCCCGGCAATTGAATCCGGACCCGGCACAGGAGCAAGCCATGAAGAAAGCGAAACCAGCGCCATCGAAGAAAATCTTTGAGCCGGTCACGCCCGGCCAGATTGAAAAAATCCATGCCCGGGCCGCTCAGATCGGTCTATCCGAGGCGCTTCTATATGCGAAGGTTTCGAGTTTGATCGGCATCGGCTCCATAACATCTCTGTCAAAGCAGGAGGCTTCCTTTATCATTGACGGCCTGGAAGGCGATAAGAGGTGGGGCCACCCGCCGCCGCCCAGGTCTGAAGATCAAATCGCCGGGAACGGATCCGAACTTCCGCTTTTGTGTCATGTCATGGGCATCCGGTTGATTGCGGCAGAGCTGGGATGGGACAAGGAACATTTCAAAAATTGGCTGGGCAAATACATGAAGGTTTCCGGCATAAACGCCTTGGGCCGGAAGCGCGCGAGAGACGCCTTTCTGGCAATGAAGAACATCCAGGAACACAGGAAGAGATCCAGGAAGGCCAAGGTTCAAGGCCACGGCGACAACTTTAAGGCGAATCAGGATTTGCATCATGAGCTTTATCGACACCCCTGAAGGGCAAACTCTGCTTGACCAGTACCTGAAAAAATTCAAGGGCAAGGCAAGCCAAAAGGTCTATCGGTCTGAGATCCGGCAATTCTTTGATTTTTATCATGGCGACCTGGCGGACCTGTCTCAAAAGATTTTCATGAAGTACCGGGATCAGATCGGCCAGGGCGCCCGGGCCGCAACCCTGAAGCGCAAGTTTTCGATGCTCAACCAATTCCTCAAATTCATGGAAACCAAGGTTAAGGGTTTCAAGACTCCAATCGGCCGGAATCATGGGGACATGCAGACATTCCAGGCGACCCGTTACGCCGGATCCGAATCCTTCGAAAACGCCGTTTCTCACTGGATGGAATCCCTGGTTTGCGAGAGCACGAAACGCACCTATCAGGGCAATGTGGCCCTCTTCTTTGACTGGGCGGATAAGGAACCGAAGGATCTTGACCAGGAAGATTTTCTCAGATACCGGGATCACCTGCTTAAAGAGAAGGGTTTGAAAAGCTCAACCGCCTGGATCAAGTTCATTGCGATCAACGGCTTTTTAAAGTTCCTGGCAGCCAAGAACCGGAAGTTCAAGAACCCGATGGACTTCAAGAAGCTGGCGCTTGTACCGCCGAAAAAAGACAAGGGGTATTATACCGTTCTGAGCGAAAAAGAGGCCAAGGCGCTTTTGAAGAAGCCGGACCGCCGGACGCTTATCGGCAAGCGGGACTATGCCGTCTTGCGGCTGATGCTTACCTATGGGCTCAGGGCGGGTGAGATCTGCAAGCTCAGATATCAGGACGTTGAAACCGAAAGGGTCAACGGGCAGCAAAAACTATGGATACGGGATCGAAAGGGACGGATCGGCCGCCGGGCCGACACGGATATCATTTTAAACGGCAAAGCGCTTGAGGCTTTCGACGATTGGATGAACAGCAGTCAAATCCGGTTTGACGCCCCTTCCCCGCTTTTCGCCGGCTTTATCTGGGACGCCCAGACCGGCGGGCTTGTGATCAACTATCGCCGCTTGCGGAAGAACAAACCGATCACGGTCAAGACCGTTGAAAACATCGTAAATCGGTACGTCAAAAAGGCGGGCATCGACCGGGGCGACCAGGTGATCAGTCCCCATGCTCTGAGGCATACCGCTTTCACCATGCTGGCAAAAGCCGGAATCGAACTGGTGGATCTTAAGTTTCTGGCCGGCCACCAGGACGCAAGCACGACCATGATTTATTTGCACAGCGTCCAGAGTTATGAAGACCATGTGGGTATGCACAACCCGTTAAACCTGTAATAACGGCATGTTATGCGGCAAAGTTTTAAAAAACCGGCAAAAAGTTTTAACCATGCTTGCAAAGCCCCATTTATCAAGGGTCTCGGCTTGAATTTCATAGGATTTCGTAAAATAGTATATTTTACGAATGAAGTCGGTTCGCATGTGTCAATATGTTCAATGATATTAAGCATTTATGTTCAATTTGCCGTTAAAACAGAATCGCCCTGAATATGTTAAAAAACATGGCATCACTAAAACGGCTATGCTTTAAAACCCTCTAAAATCAAGTAGTTATGAGCGTTGTTTATGGTTTGCTGGTTAAAACATTCGAAAGTTTTAACATGTGATCTTACAGCGTGCGGGACAGGTTGTGCAACATTCTCGCATGCGGTGAGGTGCAGACGCGGCCGGCGGGATCGATTTTTTTCTATATAGGGGGGTGAGCTGTGAAAAGCCTTGAAAATCAAGGAAAAAGGTGGCGTTTTTTTGACATTTTTATGGGATTTTGCGGGATTTGGTGAGGCTTGGCGGGAAATAATCAAGAAGGGGAATAGGTATGGCTAAGGCAGTTGAGCTTAAAAGGACCCAGGTTCAAGGAAAAATTTATGACCTTCCGGAAGAAGAAGTGGCTCTTGAAAAGCTTATCAAAAGGGGCTTGGGGCTTGAGAATAAAATATCAGGCCTTACGAAGCAGCTCGAAGAGATAAAAGGCCAAATCATCACAATTGCCGACAAGAGACGGGAAGGCGCTACAACCGTTAATCTGAAGGGCGTTTCGGGCTCTTCCATAGTGACCTACCGGGAAAGCCTTGTCTGTGACGATCGGGTTGAAGAAATCAGGCAAGAACTCGGCTCACTTTTTGATCGGTTTTTCAAAAAGGCTGAAGAATTTAAAGCTCAAAAAGAACTCAAGCTTTTCTTAAGCGGGGCCAATGCTTATGGCCTGGATGATCCTGAGCCTCTCAAGAAGCTGATTCTGAATCACGTCACACAGAAAGCAACAAAGCCGAACGTGAAATTGACGGCACCTTGATTTCCCTGGCCGAACGGATCCGGCGGGAGAAAATAACATCGATAACAAGACGCCTTGATTTCTCCGGCCGGGCGGATCAGACCGGAGAAAATAGCATCGACAACAAGACGCCTTGATTTCTCCGGCCGAACTGATCCGGCGGGAGAAAATAACGCCGGCAACAAGACGCCTTGATTTCTCCGGCCGAACGGATCAGACCGGAGAAAATAACGCCGACAACAAGACGCCCTGATTTCTCTGGCCAGCTGGGTTCGACGGGAGAAAACGGCAACCGAATAAAATAAAAACGATCATTTAACCCATACTGATATATAAAATGAAAAAGGTTGACATTCATTATATACTTGTGTTAATTTAAAAACAACCTTACAGGTTTTCGTTTTATTTTAACACAAGGGGGGCAATATGGCGTCAAAAAATATCGATCCAAAACCCAAAACGGTTGCTTATCTGAGAGTGTCAACGGTTGATCAGGACACAGAGAAAAACAAGGACGATATCCTTCGAATAGCCAATGAGAAGGATTTTGGCAGGGTTGAGTTTGTCGAAGAAAAGGCCTCTGGCAACAGGACCTGGAAAGAACGAAAGATCAAGGGGATCATTGACTGCCTCGGCGATGGCGATCGCCTTATCGTTCCTGAAATGTCAAGGCTGGGCCGGTCAATGCTCGAGATCATGGAAATTCTGGCCATTGCCAAAGAAAAAGGCATATCGGTCTATGCGGTTAAGGGCAACTGGGAGCTTAACGGCTCAATTCAATCAAAAGTCATGGCGATGGCCTTTTCCATCGCGGCCGAGATCGAACGCGATTTGATTTCATCCAGGACGAAAGAGGCTTTGAAGGCCAGAAAAGCCGCCGGCGTCAAGTTGGGCAGGCCAAAGGGACCCGGCAAATCAAAGCTTGACCAATACCGGCTGGAGATTGAAGCCCTCTTAAAAAGTGGATCCCCCAAAACCTTTATCGCCGAACGGTACGACACAACCCTTCCGAACTTGTACAACTGGCTGAGAAAGAATAACATCGATGTCAGTCCGGACGCCAAGAGCCCGGACCTTTTCAGGTCAGTTGGCAAACCGTAAACCGTAGGATAGGCGGCGCGCGCCGAAAAGGGGGCTTCCCTGGCCCCCCTCCTTCGGTAAATCACCAGGGCGGAAAGCGAGGGACTTTCATATGGGTGTAAAAGTTCGAGAAAAACCTAAGGGATCTGGCGTTTGGTGGGTTTTTATAGACCATGAGGGATGCCGCAAGGCAAAAAAAATCGGAACGGATGAAAAGCTTGCCCATAAAGCGGCCGAAAAAATCAGTGCAAGGCTTGTGCTTGGCGAGCTGAAGGTTGAAAAGATCAATGTCAGGGGGCCTTCCTTCAGGCAATGCGCTGAAATGTGGCTTGCGCTTCCCCATGATTGGAAAGAGTCCACAAAGGACAGCTATTCCGACATTCTGAGAATTCATGTTTACCCGTTGTTTGGGAAAAAGCCGGTTGAATCCATACTTCGAAAGGATTTGAAGGCGTTCTTCAACAAGTTGTACACAATGGGCTTGCACGCCAACACCCTGAAGTTGATTCGGGCGCCGTTCAGCGGGATTTTATCCTATGCCGTTGAGTTGGAATTCATTGGTTCAAATCCGTTCAAAGACCTGAAGATGCAGTTCAAGAAAAAGGCTCATGACGTTGAACCGTTCAACGAAGCTGAAGCCCACCTGCTGCTTGAAGCGTCAAAGAGTTTTATGGACGGAAAATATTATCCGGTTATGCTATTGGCGCTTCGAACCGGGTTGAGAATCGGGGAAATTCAAGCCCTGGAATGGGGGGACATCGATCTTGAAAACAGACAGATTGAGGTCAAGAGAAGTTGGAGGAAGGGCCGGATCACCGACACCAAAAGCAAAAAGCGCCGGCGGGTCGATATGACCCCCCTTCTGTCAGAGGCATTGAAGGATCACCGTATAGCTCAGAAGCGTAAGGCGTTAAAATCCGGCAAACCGGTTTCGGATTTTGTTTTTACCGGCGATCGGGGCGAAATATTAAACAGGCTGACCTTTCAAAACGCCCTGGACCGTTGCTGCCAGGCCGCAAGGCTTCGAAAGGTCCGAACCCATGACCTCAGGCATTCATATGCCACCATTCGGCTCATGCGGGGCCATAACGTGCTCGACGTGTCGAACCAGCTGGGCCATTCAAGCCCAACAATAACCTGCGATGTTTACGCACATTGGAGCCCTGGCCGGTTTAAAACAGAGATAGACGCACTGGACAATCCGCAACAATCCGCAACCTATACGCAACCAAAAGACGACCCTTCCGAAAATTCACAGTCTTTCCAATAACCTATTGTGGATGTTGTCAAATCCTCCGTTGGACATGACCACGATCAGGTCCCCGGAACGGACGTTTCTGATCAGAAAATCGATGATGGCATCGGTGTCCGGAAAATAAAAGGCCTCCTTTTTCCGCTCTCTCAGGTCCGCCACCAGTTTTTCCGAGGAAAACCGAAGACCTTCGGGAATTTTTGAAAGCAGCGGGGGCTTTCGTATGCAGATCAGATCCGCATCGTCAAAAGCCGCCGGATAAACGTCCTGAAAGATGTTCCGCATGCTGGTGTTGGTCCGGGGTTCAAAAACCGCGACAATTCTGCGGCCTGAAAAAAAATTCCGGACCGCCCGAAGGGTCTCCTGAACCGCCGTGGGATGGTGGGCGAAATCATCCATCACCGTGATGCCATTTCGAACTCCGCGGATCTCCTGACGTCTTCGAACGCCCTGAAAGCTCTCCAGGCCCTGGCCGATAACCCTGGAATCGAGGCCGAGGCTTTCCGCCACGGCTATTACGCCCAGTGTGTTGTGCAGGTTGTGGACCCCGACCATCGGGCTTCTGAAGGTGCCGAAAACCGACCGGCCGCAACAGGCATCGAACCGCATCCAGGGCGCATCGGCTTGAACATTTTGCGGATGCCAGAGAGACCCTGCATCCGGGCCGTATCCGGTCACGGGACATGGCGCGTCTTGAATCAAACCCGCGACATTTGAATCCTGATCAAAGGCGACCAGAATGGAATCTTCGGGCATGGCGCCGACAAAGCCCGCAAAGGCCTGCCGGACATGATCCAGATCCCGGAAGATGTCGGCATGATCGAATTCCACGCTCGTCAGAATGCCGCGGTGGGGCCTGTAATGCAAAAATTTCGGTCCCTTGTCGAAATACGCCGTATCGTACTCATCCCCCTCGATGACGATATAGGGCCCGGCCCCGACCCGGTAGTTGCTGTCGAAGTTTTTCACGATGCCGCCGATCATAAAGGAAGGATCCAGCCCGGCCTGGTAAAGCACCCAGGCCAGGAGCGATGCGGTCGTGGTCTTTCCGTGGGTTCCGGCGACGAGAAGCTGTTTCTTGCCGGCCGCGGCAAAATGATTGACCGCCTGGGGCATGGAACAGAAACAGAGCCCCGCCTGCTGCATTCGAACGACCTCTGAATTGTCTCTGCTGACCGCATTACCCACAACGACCAGATCCGGGCCATATGAAAGGTTGTTTCCGTCAAACCCTTCAAAAACCCGAACCTGCTTGTCGCGAAGAAAATCGCTCATCGGCGGATACGCCTTTGCATCCGAACCGGTAATCGAATACCCCATATCCTTGAACATGCAGGCCAGAGCGCCCATGGCGGTGCCGCACACGGCAATCAGATGAATGGATTGAACTTTTTCGGGAATGCGATTCAGAGACTTCGTCATTTTTCTCCTGCAACCGGCGATCATTTCCCTGCCGTTTACCATGTTGCCGGGCATTTTACAAAATCTGTTTTTATCCTATTCGTAAGACGGGCTCAAGGAATTCAATTGAACGAGCCCCTTGACTGAATCTGAAAACCGCTTGAATTTCTTTCTAATATTTTTTATACCTCATGCACGGAAGCCGCCGGGCGGTGAATTTTAAACGCCGAACTTTCTATCAGAAAACTGAAGTTAGAAGGAGCAGCCTCCATGGACAAGCCGCTTCAAGATATTCTCACAGCCATTGCAATCGGGAACGGCCGTATCACCGTATTGACCGGAGCGGGCATTTCCGCTGAAAGCGGGATTCCCACCTTCCGGGGACCCGAGGGATACTGGACCGTCGGTTCCAGGGAATATCATCCCCAGGAAATGGCCACCTACGAAATGTTCGTTCAGAATCCCGACGAGGTCTGGAAATGGTACCTCTACCGCATGGGGGTGTGCCAGAGAGCCCGGCCCAATGCCGGCCACCAGGCGATCGCTGAACTGGAACGCCTGCTTGAGGACCGGTTCACCCTGATCACCCAGAACGTGGACGGTCTTCATCTTCGAGCCGGAAACAGCCTGGAGCGTACTTATCAGATTCACGGAAACGTATTCTTCATGCGCTGTTTCCGGGAGTGCTCCGAACAGTTTTATCCCATTGCAAAAGGGGTTTGCCCCAAATCCAAAGGAGAAAAACTGACCGATGAAGACCGCCGGCTGCTTCGCTGTCCTCAATGCGGGGCCGCAGGCCGACCGCATATCCTGTGGTTCGACGAGACCTACAACGAGGTTCACTACCGTTACGACAGCAGCCTGAAAGCAGCCTCCGAAACCGCTCTGCTGCTGATTGCCGGCACCTCTGGAGCGACCCATCTTCCCAATCTGGTGGCATGGACGGCGGCCAGGCAAAAAGCAATGATCATCGACGTGAACATCGAGGAGAATCCGTTTTCCGCCCTGGCGGTTCAGAACAACGGCCGTTTCATTCGATCCGCCAGCGGCACCGCGCTTCCGGAAATCGCTCAGGTCATGAAAAAAGCCCTGAATCGGTAAATATTGAAATTCAAATCCGCGGATCCATGCGGCAAATTCCGGAGCGTCATCCGGTGATATCCTTGAATTTCGAAAAGTTGTGAACAGATCTTCATGAAGCATAAAATACACCTCTCCCCGTTTTCTCTGCCCATATTGTTCTTCGGAGTCGCCATTCTCATCGGCACGCTGGTCTTGAGCAGTCCGGCCAGCATTGTATCCGGAGAAATGTCGACGATCGACGCGCTGTTCACCGCCACATCGGCCGCCTGCGTCACCGGTCTGACCGTCGTGGACACGGGCAGTTGCTTCACCCGCTTCGGCCAGACCGTAATTTTGTGCCTGATCCAGCTCGGGGGGCTGGGAATCATGACCTTTACCGGCCTGGTCTTCTACCTCTGGCGCCGGCAGGTATCACTGACCGACCGCATCGCCGTGGGCCAGACCCTGCTTCACGACCCGGCCTTTGATCTTGGAAGATTTTTAACGCGCATCGTTCTGTGGACTTTCTGCATCGAGGCGGCTGGCGCCATTCTGATATACATTCGAGACCCGCAGGGCTTCGGCGTTTATTCGGCCGTCTTTCACTCAATTTCCGCCTTCTGCAACGCCGGATTTTCGCTTTACAGCGACAGCCTGACCCGATGGCGGAGCCACTGGAGCGTCAACCTGGTTTTCATCGCTCTGATCATGCTTGGGGGCATGGGTTTCAGCGTGCTGACCGAAACGGCCGGCTGTATCCGTCAGTGGGTATTTCTGCGCCGGAAAAAACGCCCGCCCTTCCGCCTGACCTGGTATCCGCGGATCGTAATTTCCACCAGCCTGTTTCTCGTCCTAGCCGGCTGGGGATGCATCTATCTTGCAGAGTTTGCCGGTCCCGGAGAAAGCATGTCCGCTCCGACCGCTCTGTTGACCTCCCTGTTCCAGTCGGTGACCTGCCGAACCGCCGGTTTCAATACCCTGGACATCGGACAGATGACCAATGTGTCTCTTCTGGTGATGATCATTCTGATGTTTATCGGAGGAGCGCCCGGATCCTGCGCCGGAGGCATCAAGGTCACCACTTTCCGCGCACTGACGGCCTTTGCGGCGGCCCAGATTAAAGGCCGTCAACAGGCCTCGATCGGGCGGTTCGCCATCGATTCGTCCACCATGAACAAGGCCCTGGTTCTGCTCTTGTTTGCAACGATCATTGTATTCACCGCCACGCTCGGCCTGAACTTCACCGAGGCCGGGTTGAGGCCCCATCCCGAGGCAAAGGGCCTTTACCTTGAAATTCTTTTTGAATCGATATCAGCCTTCGGCACCGTGGGGCTCAGCACCGGCCTGACCCCGAAGTTGAGCCTTGCCGGCAAGTGCATCATCACGGTGCTGATGTTTCTCGGAAGACTGGGTCCGATTCTGTTTCTGGCGGCCATTCAAAGCTATCAAAAAGAACAATTCTACCGCCTTCCCGAAGAATCCATGCTCGTCGGATAGGCTTTTCGGAGAAATGATATGGGAAAACTTAGAATCGGCGTCATAGGTCTGGGAAAATTCGGATTCCGTTTCGGCGCCGCTCTGGTTCAGATCGGACACGAGGTGGTCGGGGTGGACAGCAATCCCGAAAGCGTCCGCCAGGCTCGGCATGTCTTCACTCAGGTCTATCAGGCCGAAGCCGCGGATAAAAAAGCCCTGGAACAGATCGGTTTCGCCGAACTCAACCACGTGATGGTCTGCGTCGGAGATTCGATCGCCGCCAGCACGATGATTTCCATGTATCTGAAAGAGATGGGAATTCACACGGTGTGGGTCAAGGCGGTCAACACGGATCATGAGAAGCTTTTAAGGAAGATCGGCGTGGACGAGGTGATCATTCCCGAGCTGATGGCCGCCGCCCAGTTTGCCAGCCGCCTGGCCATTCCGGGATTCATCGAATATCTGCCTTTCGATCAGGAAGTGTCGCTCCATGAGGTCGCCGTCAAGGAATGGGCCGGGAAAACGCTTCGCCAGATCAACCTCTCCAACCGTTTCAGCATTCAGGTCATTGCCGTCAAAAAGGCCGGAATGAAAAATTTCAGATTCATTCCAAAGGCCGATGATTCGCTGCAGGCCGGAGATACGCTGGTCCTGATCGGCCCCAACGATCAGCTCTCCAATATCAAGCCCTGAAAATTTCCCCCTTTCGAACCGAAAGGGGGAAATCATTCCGGACTGAAATGCGTCCGAAATATTATTACAGCTCGGCCATGGTCTGCCGCGCGGCCTCAATAGTGGCATCGATCGCATCGATTCCGTGGGCCGCCGACACAAATGAGGCCTCGAACTGTGAAGGCGCCAGATAAACGCCCCGGGCCAGCATCTTTTGATAATAAGCCGAGAACCTTTTCAGATCGCTGGTTTTGGCGGTATCGAAATCTACCACCTCTTTTCCGGTAAAAAAGAGCCCCAGCATCGATCCGACCCGCTGCAAATTGACCGGTATGCCGGCATCCAGAGCCGCTTTTTCAAGACCTCGAGCGAGACGCGCGGATTTTTCCTCCAGCTTCTCATAAAATCCCGGTTTTTTCAGTTCGGAAAGCGTCGCGATGCCGGCCGCCATGGCCGCCGGATTTCCGGACAGGGTGCCGGCCTGATAAACCGGACCTTGTGGCGCAATACGCTCCATGATATCCCGCCGGCCTCCGTAAGCGCCGACCGGAAGACCGCCGCCGATGATCTTGCCCAGGGTGGTCAGATCCGGGGTGATGCCGTAAAGACGCTGAGCCCCGCCGTACGCCACGCGAAAGCCCGTCATCACCTCGTCGAAAATCAGCAGGGCTCCGTGCTTTTTCGTCAGCAGCCTCAGGGCCTGCAAAAATCCGGACGCCGGCGGCACCAGCCCCATGTTGCCGGCCACCGGTTCCACGATGATCGCCGCAATTTCATCGCCCTGCCGTGCCATGACCTGCTCAACATCCTGAATATCGTTATAGGGCAGTGAAAGGGTGTGGGCGACAAAGGACTGCGGAACTCCGGGACTGCCCGGAATGCCGAGGGTAGCCACTCCCGAACCGGCCTGAACCAGCAGGGTGTCCGCATGACCGTGGTAACACCCGTCAAATTTGATGATCGTGTCCCGCCCGGTAAATCCCCGGGCCAGCCGAATGGCGCTCATCGTGGCCTCGGTTCCGGAATTGACCATGCGCACCATCTCCACGGACGGCACCGCCTCGACCACCATCTCGGCCAGCCGTATTTCCAGTTCGGTAGGCGCGCCGAAGCTGGTGCCTTTCTCAAGCGCTCCGGCAATGGCGGAAATGACTGCCGGATGACGGTGCCCCAGAATCATCGGCCCCCAGGACCCCACATAGTCTATATAGCAGTTTGCATCCGCATCAAACACCAGACAGCTCTCGGCATGATCGATGAAAAGCGGATTCATGCCCACGGAACGCGCCGCCCGCACCGGACTGTTCACGCCGCCGGGAATGGTTTTCAATGCACGCGCAAAAAGGGTTTCAGAACGTGGGGTTTTCATATCTTGGACATATCCTTTCTTTTTGTTTCAGGTCCGATGCAAAATGACGCCGCGCCTCATGCAGGCGTCGTTCTACGAAATTACGCCGGAGCCTGCGAGAATTCAATTGACAAACCCTGACAGAGTCATAGAAAGTGTTTTTTCCTTGCCCCGCTTTCTGAAGAAGAAGGACATGACTGGAAATCCCGTATCCGTCTTCAGAAAAAGGATAATCAGGGGACCTGTTTCCGAGTTTCAATAAAATCGGAAACCTTTGAACGTGAAAATTACCAGATACCCATGGGCAGGTCAAGCGGGGTTTTCACGATCGGGCAAAGGATTTTTCCGCCAAATTCAATACGCTACAGGCTGAAACGCCATGCAGAAAACCGCCAAGCATCTGGCAAAAATCATCGCCTATGCCCTGGGACGCCAACCGGATGAATTCGGCCTGATTCCGGACGCAGAAGGCTATGTCAAGGTAAAAACACTGTTAAAAGCGCTTCATGAAGAGGAAGGGCTGCGACATGTTCGAGCAGCGCATCTGAATGAAATACTCATCTCATCGAAGACGCCTCCGTTCGAAATCGCCGGCGACCGGATCCGCGCGTCATCCCGGACGTATCCTCCGATAGGAAAGCCGGCGGAGAACCTTCCCAAACTTCTGTATACCTGCGTTCGCAGCAGGGCATACCCGTATTTTCTGGAAAACGGCCTGAAAGCATCCCCGGATTTTCAGCCGATTCTCTGCCGGGATCCGGCCATGGCCCTTCGAATCGGAAAACGCCACGACCGGACTCCCGTCATGCTGACCGTCATGGTTGCAAAATGCGCGGACCAGGGCGCACGGTTCCTTGAAGCCGGCGAAGGTCTTTTTACAGCGGACCGGATTGACCCGGGCTGTTTTACCGGACCGAGCCTGCCGGAAGAAAAACCAAAACCCGTGCGCCCTGCGCCCGCAGAGGTCGAAACTCCCGGAAGTTTTTTGATGAATTTGGAAAAGGTCCGGCAAAAAGACGGAAACCGAATTCCGAAAGGGAAAAAAGACGAGATTGTCTGGAAAAAGGAAAGACGCCGCAGAAACCGGACAAACCGGGGAAAATCGGAATGGCCGGAATAAAAAAATCGGCAGGACCGCAAAAAAAATTGACAACTCCGGACAACGCTGATACACACACTAATCGTTCACGGGCCGTTAGCTCAACTAGGCAGAGCAACTGACTCTTAATCAGTAGGTTGTTGGTTCGATTCCAACACGGCCCACCAAAATTTGAATTGCCGGGTTAGCTTGCATGAGCTAACCTTTTTTATTGTTCCGGCCATTCGGTGAATGCGCTTGACACGACGGGCCTTGTGTTGTTAGATATTCTAATTTTTAGGCCTATCCTTGCTCTGGACGGCCAGGGCTTTATATCCAAAAGGAGGTTTCATGAAAAGGTACGAAACGATTTTTATCAGCGATCCGGATCTTTCCGATGAAGGACGCGCCCCTCTTTTCGACCGCGTAAAGGATCTGATCACCCAGCATGACGGTTTTCTGGTAAAAGTGGACCCGTGGGGAACCCGCAAACTCGCCTATGACATCAAGAGAAAAAACCGGGGATATTATGCCCTTGTGGATTTCTGCGGCAACGGCGAGCTGGTCAGCGAACTGGAACGGTTTTTCCGAATTGACGATCGGGTTCTGAAATTCATGTCGGTGATGCTGGCGGGAAAAGTGGATCTGGAGGAAATCCGCAGAGAGATGGCGGAGGCGGCATCCAGAAAAACGGCAGATGAAGGGCTTCAGGCCTCGGAAACAACGTCCGAAGCTAAAGAGACATCGGCCATAGATACCGAAGAGGAGGCGTAGCATGGTGTTTCAACGCAGACAGGAAAACGGCAATGGGAAGAAAAGAAAACGGAGAGTCTTTCATCGTCGCAAGGTGTGCCGTTTCTGTGCGGATAGTAAAATTGCGATTGATTACAAGGATCAGAAGTTATTGAAATATTTCATTACGGAACGGGGAAAGATCATTCCACGGCGCATTTCCGGAACCTGCGCCGCGCATCAGCGGGCTCTGAACCAGGCCATCAAACGCGCAAGAACCATTGCCCTGCTGCCCTATGTGGGGCCGTTTGAGTTCTGAACGGACCCGAGAGACCCAGTGCTAAGGCATTGCATACCATGTCGCAAACGGGGCGGAAAACCCTATCCAGGGAGGTTTTTAAAGGTTTTGGAATTATCCTCCTTATCTTTGCGATATCGCTGCATTTTCCGATTATCGGATTTCTTTGCTCTTTGTTAATACCGCTGCCGGTTCTTTTTTTCCGCGCAAAGCTCGGCAGAAAACCCGCAGCCTTCCTGTCGATTACGGCTGCTGTCGCCATGACGGCTGCGATCGGAGGCATCACCGGAGACATCGTTCTGTTCTCTGGATTGATGCTCCTGGGCTTCATGCTCGGCGAACTGTTTGAAACGGATCTGCCTGTCGAGAAAACCATCGGTTTTTCAACCGCCGTGGTCCTCGTCGCGGGCTTCATCGTTCTGCTGGGGTACAGCGCGGTTTTGCATACCGGAATATTCACGCTGGTGTCGGACTACGTTACGGCCAATATTCAGCTGACCCTGGATTTTTATCAGTCCATGGGAATGTCTGAGGAAAATTTGAAGATCATTTCCGGCGCCATGGAAGATCTCCGGTATGTTCTGATTCGAATCAGCCCGGCCATCGGAATCGCGTCAACCCTTGTGATTTCCTGGTCGACCCTGCTTCTGGCCAGACCGCTGTTCAAAACCTTCCGGCTTCGAATTCCCGACTTCGGAACGTTGAACCGATGGCGGGCGCCGGAAAATCTGGTGTGGCTGGTCATTGTCAGCGGTCTGGCGGCGTTGACGCCTGTCGACATTTTGATGTTTACCGGCATCAATGCACTGATTGTTTTAGGAACCATCTATTTCTTTAACGGCATTGCCATTGTATCTTACTATTTTGAAGCCAAACATTTTTCCAGGCCAGCGAGAGTCTGCCTCTACGGACTGATTTCCCTGCAGCAGTTTCTGCTGATCGTAGTCATAGGCCTGGGTTTCTTCGATATTTGGCTGAACTTCAGAAAACTCGAAATACAAAAAAACGACCAAGGGCGTTTTGGAGGTTAATAAAAATGGTTAAAGTCATATTAATGGAAACAGTAGAATCCCTGGGAATCATCGGCAAAGAGGTCAATGTGGCCGACGGCTACGCTCGAAACTATCTTCTTCCCAGGAAAAAGGCCGTTCTGGCAACCCCCCAGAACCGCAACCTGATCGAACAGGCCAGGGCAAAACTGGAGCTGCAGCAGGCCAGGGAACGCGAAACGGCTGAAGAAATGGCCAGGCGTCTTGAAGGCGTGACCTGCAGAATCGAATCCAAGGTCAGCGAGGAAGACCGGCTTTACGGCTCGGTTTCCGTACGGGAAATCGCAGAAGCCCTTGCCGGACAGGGCATTGAGGTGGAAAAACGAATGATTCTTCTGGAAGAGCCGATCAAGGCTCTGGGCACTTACCAGATTCCCATTCGCGTCTACAAGGGCGTCAAACCGGTCATTACCATTGAGGTCGTGCCTGCGTAAACAGTCCATTGAAGTTCCTGAAGAAACCCTGAATAACCTTTGAAATTGCCCCCATTCTGCGCCGGAAATTTCTTTCGGCGCAGAATGGGGCGCCCGCACACCACGGATGTCATGACGGAAACCCGAAAACCCGAAAAAGACCCCTCGCTCTACCATGTTCCGCCCCAGAATCTGGAAGCCGAGGAATCCATTCTCAGCGCGATTCTGATCAACAACAACGCCCTGCTGGATGTCATCGGCGTGCTTCGGGACGAAGATTTTTACAAACCCGGGCACAGGAAGATATTCTCCGCCATCTGCGAGCTCTTCAACCGGAATGATCCGGTGGATTTGATCACCCTGGCCAATATTTTAAAACAGCGGGGCGAGCTCGAGGAAATCGGAGGCGCAGCCCATCTTGCCTCCCTGGTGGATTCGGTTCCTCTGGCGGTCAACTGCCGGCATTATGCCCAGATCGTCCATGAAAAAGCCTGCCTGCGTCAGCTGATCGAAAAATCCCAGGATATTGTCAGGCTCTGCCTGGAAGACAGGGAACGGGCCGAGGATATTATTGATTTCGCCGAAAACGAGATTTTCAGAATCGCCGAAAATAAGATCAGCCCGTCCTTTTACACCATAAAAGACCTGGTGGACAAAAGCATAGACGCCATTATGAAGCGTAAGGCTGACAAGACGCTGATCACCGGCGTTGCCACGGGTTTCACCAAACTGGATCAACTGACCTCTGGGTTTCAGAATTCAGATCTGATTATCCTTGCCGCCCGGCCCAGCATGGGAAAAACCACCTTTGCGCTGAACATCGCCCGAAACGCCGCCGTCGAAGCCAAGGTTCCCACGGCCTTATTTTCTCTGGAAATGTCCAAAGAACAGCTGACCATGCGCCTTCTCTGCGCCGAGGCCAGAATCGACTCGAGTCGCCTTCGGGGCGGATTCGTGACCGACAACGATATGAGCAGGTTAGATGATGCTGGTAATGTTTTTTACAAGGCGCCGATCTATATCGACGACACCGCCGACATATCGGCCATGGAAATCCGGGCCAAGGCCCGCCGGCTGAAGATGGAAAAAAATCTGGGCCTGATCGTCATCGACTATGTTCAGTTGATGAAGTCTCGCCAGAACAGCGAGCGCCGCGATCTGGAAATCTCGGAAATTTCGAGGTCTCTCAAGGCCCTGGCCAAGGAACTCAACCTTCCGGTGGTAGCCCTGTCCCAGCTTAACCGGAAACTGGAAGAACGAAGCGACAAGCGTCCCCAGCTGTCCGACCTCAGGGAATCGGGGGCGCTGGAGCAGGACGCGGACCTCGTGGCCTTCATCTACCGGGACGAGGTTTACAACAAGGATCCCAACAACCCCAATCGGGGAAAGGCCGAAATCATTCTGGCCAAGCACCGGAACGGACCCGTCGACACCGTTCATCTGACCTTTCTGAATTCCTGTACCCGTTTTGAAAATCAGGCCTTCGGTCACGCACCGGGCGTTCATGAATAAGCGTTTGATTCGATTAAAAAAATCAGCATACCGCATTATTCGGAATACATGAAACCAGTTTTAGGAAACACCGCGGGCCTTAAAGCCGGACAACTCCGCAGGCTTCAGAATCTCTACCGGAGGCGGATACCTCCGGAAGCTCTGATTACTCCGGAGCTGATCCGCGATATGGCGCGGCTTTCTTCTGAAATCCATCGCCAGCTCGGCGTCACCATCAACCGCCAGGGGACCATGGATCACATCATTGTCGGGGACCGTGAGGGAATCGTCATTCCGGATTTGAGCGACTACCGGATCGCTCCCGGTCGACTGAGAGGGCTCAGGTGCGTCCACACCCACCTTGCTGGAGAACCCCTCACTCAGGAGGATTTGAGCGATCTGGCGCTGCTCCGCCTGGATATGATAGCCGCCGCAACCCTGACAGAAGAAGGCGAGGTTGACTGGATTCATGCGGCCTACATTATTCCCGGCGCCACCGGACAAACTCCCTGCGAAATCATGAAGCCATTACGTCCGAATGAGCTTCGCATCGGCTGCCTGGAGCTGATTCTGTCTTTGGAAGCCGAACTGAGCCAGGCCGTTTTATCCCGGCGGACATCAAAAACCGAGGAAAGGGCGCTTCTGGTGAGCGTATCCACTCAATCCAGACAGGCAGCCATGGAATCTCTGGCCGAGCTTGAGGAGCTGGCTCAATCCTGCGGCATTTCAGTGATCGACGCCATCATTCAGCAGCGCAGCAGAACCGACCCCAGATATCTGCTGGGATCTGGCAAGATTCAGGAACTCGCCCTGACCGCCCTTCAGACCGGTGCCACCCTGATTGTCTTTGATCAGGAACTCAACCCGTCTCAGATTCGATCGATTACCGATCGGATCGAACTGAAGGTGATCGACCGGACCCAGCTGATACTCGACATCTTCGCGCAACGGGCGCAAAGCCGCGAAGGCCGAATTCAGGTCGAACTGGCCCAGCTCAAGTATCTGCTGCCGCGGCTTGTCCTCAAAAACACGGCCATGTCGCGGCTGACCGGCGGCATCGGCGGCCGGGGCCCCGGAGAAACCAAACTCGAGATCAACCGGCGGCGGGTCCGCGAGCGCATCGCCCGCCTGGAAAAATCCCTCGGCGAGGTTCGGAAGCGCCGATCCATCCAAAAATCAAGGCGCAACAAACGCGAGGCGCCGATCATCTCCATCGTCGGCTACACCAATGCCGGGAAATCCACCCTGCTCAACACGCTGACCCACAGCCGGGTTCTGGTAGAAAACCGGCTTTTTGCCACTCTGGACCCTTCCAGTCGCCGCATGAGGTTCCCCAGGGACATGGAGGTGATCATCACGGATACGGTCGGCTTTATCAAAGACCTTCCAAAAGAACTGCGCACGGCATTCCGGGCGACCCTTGAAGAACTGGAAAACGCCGATCTCCTGCTGCATGTCATCGATATCAGCAATTCAAGGTTCGAAGCGCAGATCCGATCCGTGGAGACCATTCTCGAGGAGCTCGGCCTTCAAGACATCCCCGTTCTGCGCGTTTTGAACAAGATGGATCTGGTACCTTCAGAAACAGTCGATGTTCTGAGCAGAACCCTTGACGGCGTAGCCGTCTGTGCAAAGGATCAAAACAGTCTGGTAAGACTGATCGAAATTATGGCGACCAGAATTTCTGAAATTCGAATAAAAGGCCCGCCTGCTTCAGAACCCCAACCGAAAATTGATCCGAACAAGATTGAAGCTTGACAGTGCCTCGGCAAAAAGAGTATGGCTTAAATTCTATGGATCTGGATGCCTTGAAAGCCGTCGGCCTGACTGCCGCCAAACAAGGGGGTGAAATCCTTCGCTTCCGATTCGGAAATATATTCCGGGTCGAAAAAAAAGGCGCCATCGATCTGGTGACCGAAGCGGATACGGAATGCGAAGCGGCCATCATCCGGACGATACGCAGCAAACATCCCGACCATGGCATACTGGCGGAAGAAAGCGGTCGAAATCCAGGGAAAAGTCCCTGCCAATGGATCATTGATCCTCTGGACGGCACCACGAATTTTTCTCACGGTCTGCCGATTTTTTCGGTATCCATTGCCTTGGCGTATCAGAATCAGGTCGTGCTCGGCATCGTATTCAACCCGGCTTCAGGCGAACTGTTTTCCGCGGCGACCGGCCAGGGCGCTTTTCTCAACGACCATCCGGTAAGGGTTTCCGCAACGCGCGACGTTTCGGAAAGCCTGCTCGTTACCGGATTTCCGTACGATCTGAAAACCATGATCGACCCCCTGATGCGTCGTTTTTCAAACTGTCTGCAGGCCTGCCAGGGAGTACGTCGGCTCGGTTCGGCAGCCCTGGATCTCTGTTATGTGGCGAGCGGTCGTTTTGACGGATTCTGGGAACAGAACCTGAAACCCTGGGACACCGCCGCGGGCATGCTGATCGCGAGGGAAGCCGGCGCCAGAATTACGGATTTCTCGGGAAATGCATTTACGCCGGATATGAACCGGATTCTGGCCAGCAACGGTCATATTCATGCACAAATGATGACCTTGCTAAATCAGCAGTAACAGCCTCAACGGGAAGGAATGATCAATGAAAAAAACCTTGAAGGACGCCATTCAATGCGACGACCATTGCGGATGTCTGGGAGAATTCGACGGCAACGATATGGTCTGCAAGAAGTACTGCGCCCTGAAGCTTCGCTGCGCCATCGAGCGCAGTGAAAATTATCAGATGGACATTATCGAAGAACTGATGGTTTTTGACGGCATCTCCCTGAAAATTCAGTAATCGTGCCACGCATTCCGCCCGTCACCGGACGAAGATCTTTCCAGGATTCAAAATTCCCTTCGGATCGAAAATTTTTTTAATTCCGCGCATCAGCGCCATTTCAACCTCGCCGATCTCCTTGCCGATAAAAGGCAGCTTGACAATGCCGATTCCATGCTCGCCTGAAATCGTCCCGCCCAGTTCCAGGGTATAATCGAAAACCGTCGCAACCGCCCCCTCGGCTTTGTGGACTTCTTCGGCATTCCGCCTGTCGAGCATAATGGTAAAGTGAATGTTTCCGTCTCCAGCGTGGCCGAAACAGACCATCATCAATCCGGTCTCTTCCCGCAGCTTCTCTATCCTTCGAACCATATCCGGTATCCGGCTGCGGGGGACGACGATATCTTCGTTGATTTTATCCGGACGATACCGGTACAGGGCCGGAGACACCGCCTTTCGGGCTTTCCACAAATCGGCCGCCTGTTCTGTGTTTTCCGCTGTCCGTACCTCAGCACCCCTGGCCCGGCAAATACGCTGAATCTTTTGAACATCCTCTTCCAGACCGGTCCGCTTGCCGTCCACCTCGATGAGCAGAAGCGCTCCGGCCGAAGGCAGTCCGATATTCAGATACGCCTCGACGCAGCGAATGGATGCACGGTCCATAAACTCGATGGTTCGCGGCACAACGGCACTTCGAATGATCTCGGAAACCGCCTCGGCAGCGCTTTCCATCTGATCGAAAGCCGCCGTCATGGTGCGCCGGGCTTCGGGAAGCGGCAAAAGGCGCAGCGTCATCTCTGTGACAAGAGCCAGAGTGCCTTCCGAGCCCACAATCAAACGCGTCAGATCGTAGCCCACAACCCCCTTTGCCGTCTGAACGCCGGTATGAATGATCTCCCCGGTCGGAAGAACCGCCTCCAGACCCAGAACATAATCCCGCGTCACGCCGTACTTGACGGCACGGGGTCCTCCGGCGCATTCGGCCAGATTTCCGCCGAGGGTTGAAAATTCCGAACTCGCCGGATCCGGAGGGTAAAAAAGCCCTCTGGATTCCACGGCCGCATGAAAATGCGCGGTGATCACTCCTGGCTGAGCTTTAGCAATACAATTGTCTGTGTCGATGTCCAGAATCCGGTTCATGCGGCTCATAGTCATCACCACGCCGCCCTGAACCGGCAGAGACCCCCCGGTCAGCCCGGAACCGCCCCCCCGGGGAATGACAAAAAATCCATATTGGTCGGCCAGTTTGAATATTGCGGCTGCCTGAACGGCGGATTCTGGAAATACGACGGCATCCGGAACAAATATCTGTCCCGTGGCGTCATAAGCATAACACAGGCAGTCCTCCTTCTTCCGGGAGCAATGCGCCTTACCGACAACCGCCTGGAGTTTATCAAAAACCTGATCCATTGAATTTTCCAAAACATGCCGCGCGGTCTGCTGGATTCAGCGCAACATCGAAACTCCTGTCAAAGCTCGACGGGTCATTCGCCTTGCGAAGATTCCAGGTCCCGGCAGAGCAGTTCCACCTGTCTTCTCAGGGATGTGCTGGTTTTAATGCCTCTTTCTACGGCATTGATGGAGTGAAGGGCGGTGGCGTGATACCGGTTGAAGCTTCTGCCGATCGCCTGAAGCGGCTCGTGAGTGTAACGGCGGGACAGATAAATGGCGATCTGCCGGGGCCGCACGAGATTCTGTTTTCGGGACTTGGAAACGATATCCTGAACCGATATGCCGAATTTCCTGCAGACCAGTTTCTTGATGCCGTCAATCGTTACGGATTCTCGTTTTCTTGCCAGATGAAGGACCACGCTTTCGGCCAGCTTCAGATCAATCGACGTATTGAGCAGGGAAGAGCGGGCTGTCAGACCGATCAGGCCGCTTTCCAGCTGACGGATGTTTTCCGTCAACTCGCCGGCGAGATAATGAATCACATCGCCGGATACCTGATACCCGAAGTCCAGGGCTTTCCGTTCAAGTATCTTGATCCGGGTAGGATAGTCCGGCGGTTCGATACTGGAAACCAATCCTCCGGAAAGCCGGGATTTAAGCTGATCATTCATTTTGGGAATATCCGAGGGACAGTAACACCCGGTGAATATGATGCGCTTTTTCGCATCAAGAAGATAGTCCAGCGTCAAAGATAGTTCGACCTGGGTCCGGTCCTTTCCGGTGAGGAAATGTACATCTTCCAGCAGCAGCACATCGCACTGATTCCGGTATTTTTCCTTGAACCCGGCAATGGCGTCGGTTCGAAGCGCCTGAACCATTTCATTGGTAAAGTCTTCAGCGGTAATATAATAAACCTGCTGCGACGGCGCCTGGGACAGAATATGATTACCGATGGCCTGGGACAGATGGCTTTTGCCCATGCCGGTACCGGAAAAAAGAAAGAGCGCCTTGGAGCCGTTACCATTTCCGGTTGCCTGAGAAACCGCCGCGGAATAGGCAAAATGATTGCTGTCGCCCACGACAAACCGGTCAAAGGTAAAATCCCGGCGCAGCAACCGGCCGCAGGGGGGCTGAATATGGGGCAGCAACAGCTGCGGGTCTCTATCAAGAGGGTCTGACTGGGCGTTGTCGCAAGTCTTGTTGACCTCAAAAATCAACCGACAGTCCCTGCCCGTGGTCTTCCGAAATTCTCCGGCAATCTGGGGCCCGTACTGCTCCTCGACGCGTTTTTTTGAGAAATGGTTGGGACAAAGTAAAAAAATATCGTCGGCATCCGCGCTTCCAAACTCTATGGGTGCGATCCACATTCGAAAGCTGTGACCGGGAATTTGAAATTTAACTGAATTTTTAACCTGCTGCCAAATCTCTTCCATAGAAGTTTCTCTTATATCAAATTTTTAACGGATGTTGACGGGATCTTTTGATCTGAATTTCAAAAAGCCACTCAGTTGGTGCAAGGCGTAGTGGCTTGTGCGACGATGGAAGCTACTGATTAGAGGATTGTTCAAAGGGTGTCAAATCTCAGAAATTCGTTTTATGGCCATACTTCAAATCGAGACGACAACATTTGTAACTATTTATTTTAACTCTATATTTCATTTGAATATTCATCAACCCTCTCTAAATACTTCCTTTTTTTTCCTGTATTTTTCCATAAGCATTTTAACCAGATCAGTGATTATCAACAGCGTGTTGACAAAGACGCATTATGATTTTTCTTGAATTTTTTACGATTCGCTTCGTTTTTCGAACACAGCGGTCTCTTCGTCGAATGATATTTATCCCCCGCTCTTGTCCGTGTTTCACAAAGATGCAGGAAGCAACGGTTTCTGAGTTCACCGACGGAATTCTTTGCACACTATTGCACCGGAACCCCCCGGAGCGGATGCAAACCGGTCTTGCATCCGAAATCCACCCGATATATGAAACAATCATCATGGAACTGGATCATATCATCATCCGGGGCGCCCGGCAGCACAACCTGAAAAACATCGATCTGGATCTTCCACGGAACCGGCTGGTGGTGATCACCGGACTTTCCGGGTCCGGAAAATCCTCTCTGGCCTTTGACACCCTTTACGCCGAAGGACAGCGCCGGTACGTCGAATCCCTTTCCGCCTATGCCCGCCAGTTTCTCGAACAGATGGAAAAACCCGATGTGGACACGATCGAAGGCCTCTCCCCTGCCATTGCCATCGAACAGAAGACCGCAAGCCATAATCCCCGTTCCACTGTAGGCACGGTCACGGAGATCTACGACTACCTTCGACTGCTGTTTGCCAGAGCCGGAATGGCGCATTGTTTTCAGTGCGGCCTTCCGATTGCCTCTCAAAGCCTCGATCAGATTGTCGATCGTGTGCTGGCGCTGGACGAGGGAACCCGCATTCTGGTTCTGGCTCCCTTGGCGACTGCGCAGAAGGGAAACTTTGAACGCCTTTTCAGGCGCCTTCGCAAGGACGGATTCTCCAGGGTGCGTATAGACGGAAACGTACATGAACTCGATTCTCTGGCGCCGCTGGACAGAACTAAACCGCATGACATCGAAACCGTCGTGGACCGTCTTGTGGTCAAGCCCGCGATTCGAAACCGCCTGGCCGACTCCCTTGAACTGGCCCTGTCCCAGTCCGACGGTGTGGTGATCATCGATGTGGCCGGCGGAACGCCGATTGTTTTCAGCGAAAAAGCCGCCTGCATTCGCTGCGGCGTCAGCTATCCCCCGTTTACGCCCGCTTCGTTTTCCTTTAATTCTCCGCAGGGCGCCTGCCCGCAATGCGCCGGACTCGGCGTCAGCGCAGAACTGGATCCGGAGCTGATTGTTCCCAACCCGAAACTGTCTCTGCGTGAAGGCGCCGTTGCCCCCTGGGCCGGCCGGAACACCGTTCGTTTCGTTGAATTCATCGACGCCCTGACGCGCTTCTACGGCACAGACATCTATACCCCTTTTGAAGACCTGCCGGTATCCTTTCGAAATGTGATCATGAACGGCTCCGGAGAACAGAAAATTCCTTTTTATTTCGAAAAGGGCGCCCGTCGCTTTACCTACGAAAAGCCCTTTGAGGGCATTCTTCCCAATCTCAGGCGCCGCTATCTTGAAACCGATTCGGGGCAGGCCCGGGAGGAAATCCGGCAGTACATGAACTTCAGGCCCTGCCCGGAATGCGAAGGCGCCCGGCTGACACGGCAGAGTCTATCGGTAAGGATAGGTGGACTGAATATCTCCGAAGTCACAGCTCAGACGGTAACCGGAGCGCGCATGTTTTTTGAGAACCTGGCGCTGGACGGAAGCAAGCGGCACATTGCCGAAAGAATACTCCGGGAGATCGCTCAGCGCCTGAAATTTCTGGAAGACGTGGGCTTAGAATACCTGACCCTGAACCGAGCGGCCTACACCCTTTCCGGCGGAGAGAGTCAGCGGATCCGCCTTGCCACCCAGATCGGGGCCCGGCTGACCGGAGTGCTGTACGTTCTGGACGAACCGAGCATCGGATTGCACCCCAGGGACAACCGCCGGCTCATCGAAAGCCTGCTTCGCATGCGGGATCTGGGAAATACCGTAATCGTTGTGGAACACGACGAGGAAACCATCCGGGCCTCGGATTATGTGGTCGACATGGGACCCGGCGCCGGCGTACAGGGCGGGCATGTGGTCTTTGCCGGCACCCCCGCGAATCTGCTTCAGGATGCGCATTCCCTGACCGGGCAGTATCTTTCCGGAAAAAAATCCATTCAGACGCCGGCATGCCGCAAAAACTCATCCGGAAAGTATCTTCTCATTCAGGGCGCCTGCCGGAACAACCTGAAACACATCGACGTGGCTTTTCCCCTGGGGTGTCTGATCTGTGTTACCGGCGTTTCAGGATCCGGAAAATCCACCCTGATTCTGGAAACCCTTTACCGGACCCTGTCCCAACACCTATACCGGTCCAGAGTTCCCGCCAAGGCCTGTGAAAATATTCATGGCCTGGAACATATCGACAAGGTCGTTCACATCGACCAGAGCCCGATCGGCAGGACACCGCGGTCCAATCCGGGTACCTATACCGGCGTTTTCTCCGATATTCGCGAACTTTTTGCCAGAACCCCCGAGGCGCGCATTCGCGGCTACAAGCCCGGCCGATTCAGTTTCAACGTCAAGGGAGGCCGATGCGAATCGTGCCGCGGAGACGGCATCATTCGAATTGAAATGCATTTTCTGCCCGACGTGTACGTTCCCTGCGACGTATGCCAGGGGAAACGGTACAACCGGGAAACGCTGGAAATCCGTTACAAGGGGCTGAACATTTCCGAGATCCTGGATATGACCGTCAACCAGTGTCTTTCCTTTTTTGCCAACATCGGCGCCATTCGATCCCGGCTTGAGATACTCGCCGAGGTGGGCGTGGGGTACCTTAAAATCGGCCAGAACGCCGTCACCCTTTCCGGCGGAGAGGCTCAGCGGATCAAGCTGGCCCGCGAGCTGAGCCGCAAAAGTACCGGCAGAACCGTCTATATTCTTGACGAACCCACCACCGGGCTTCACATCGACGATATCCGCAAACTGCTTCATGTGCTGAACCGTCTGAGGGATGCGGGCAACACGGTGATCGTGATCGAGCACAACCTGGACGTGATCAAATGCGCCGACCATATCATCGACCTGGGACCGGAGGGAGGTGAGCGCGGCGGCGAGGTGGTCGGCGTCGGCACGCCGGAACAGATCTCCGACCTTGCGCAGTCTCATACGGGACGGTATCTGAAAAGAATGCTGGTGAAAGGTTGTAGCTGAAATTGTTCCATGGGCATAAAAAAGCAGGGCGGTTCGTCGGATTTTCCGACAAACCGCCCTGACGTTATCAGCTTACGCTTTTAGGGTTTTTCAGCCTAAAAGCTTGACGATGGCTTCCGTCTGAGGATGCGCGTAGATCAGAATCAGAGAGATGACCAGCGCGTAAATCGTCAGAGACTCGATCATGGCCAGACCGATCAGCATGGTAACGGTGATCTTGCCGGATGCTTCGGGATTTCTTGCCACGCCTTCAACGGCGCCCTTCAAACCCAAACCCTGGCCGATACCGCATCCGAAAGCCGCGATTCCGATTCCCAAACCTGCAGCCATCACACATGCCGCCAAAAAAGATTGTACAGCTCCAGCACCCATGAGAAATTTCCTCCTTCTTCCAGTTAAGATTTTAAGCTTCTTCCATGAACCCTATATTCAAAAATCGATATGCTCTAAAATTGCCTGTTTAGACCCCGTTAATGCGCGTGCTCCATTGCTCCGGCAAAATACATCACCGAGAGCAGGAAAAACACAAACGCCTGCACCAGGGCGACAAACACGCCCAGAACCATAATCGGCAGTGGAGCAAAGAAAGCGCCGGCCAGCATGAACAGAATGCCCAGAACCAGTTCGTGACCCATCATGTTTCCAAAAAGACGAAAGGTCAGCGAAAGCACCCTGGCAAGATGCCCGATAATCTCGATGGGCATGATGATGGGAATCATCCACCAGACCGGGCCGGTAAAATGATGAATGTATTTGGCGCCGTGATACTTGACCCCGATATAGTGCGTCATAACGAATACCGGAAGGGCGAGGGAAAGCGGCGTGTTGAGATTGGCGGTGGGCGGAAAAAATCCGGGAATCATGCCGATCAGATTGCAGATAAAAACATAGAGAAAAATCGTGGCAACGATCGGGAAAAACCAGCGGCCCTCTTCACCGGTAATATCCACCATGAATTCTTCAATTCCCGAAACCGCAGCTTCAAACACATTCTGGGCCTTGCCGGGAATCAGGCTGATGCTCTTGGCTGCGACATATCCAAAACCAATCAAAATGGCCATGACCACCCATGAATAAATCACGTGCACATTTCCATGGGCGAAATGTCCAAGGCCCACCCACTCGAACAGTCTCACAAAAAACAGAAATGGATGTTCCACCTTACATAGCCTCCTTTAATATAAGTTTTTTTAATTCCAGCAGCGTTGCCAGAGTCAGGCTCACGACGACAACCGAAAGCCCCACGACAAGTCCCAGCGGATCGACGACATGACCGGAGATCAGCAGGAATATGATCAGACCGCTGATGATAAAACGAACGTAGTATTTGGCGATTACCACCCGTATCGGGGACAGGTTCGACGGGTTCAGGGCCTTCCTGAGGGTTCGATCCAGCAGGTGGAAATTGACGACCACGATCAGACCGCCGCAGACGATCCCCAAGGTGAAGTCGGGCTGGGCCGCGACCAGACCGAAAAGAACCGCCATAAAAAGCAGCGCCCAGTTTGCGCGCACGACAAACCGGATGATGCGTTGGTGGATATTCATGATACTGAATGTCCTTTGTCAGAATTTCCTGCTCTTCTTAACCGCCAGGCCGATGTTTCTGAATCCAGCGGCAATTCCGAGACCCAGACCGATAAATGTAAGCCACGGCCTGGTTTCGAAATGTCTGTCCAGATAAACACCCAATCCCACGCCGATAAATATGGACAGTGCGACAGATAACCCAAGGCTGCTGTAATACGCCAAGTCCTTAATGTAGCGACTTTTTTCTCTCTTATTCATGAAAAAGAACGCCTTTTGCGCATTCATCAGCTCAAAAATTCGTTTGAAAGAAAAGCCAATAACACAGGATTTTGACCAAGTCAATTTTTTTAATCAGGACCCGGAACAAAAAAACTTTGTGTAAAAAAGCCTTCATACCAGTCAAAACCGAAGGCCAAGCGCATCAAACACCGGGCCGTCGGTGCACGCATGAAAATAAGAATCGTCCGCATCCGACCGGGTCACGGCGCACCCCAGACAGGCCCCCATTCCGCAGGCCATCAGCGTTTCGATGGAGATCTGACACGAAATCTGATATTGCCGCGCCAGGCGAGAAACAACCTGAAGCATGCCCATGGGCCCACAGGCGCAGATGAGATCCGGCGGTCTTTCTTCAATCGCGCGTTCCAGCAAGCCCGTCACCAGCCCCTGGGTTCCAAAACTTCCATCCTCGGTGGCCGCATTCACCGCAAGCCCCATGGCCGAAAAAACATCCATGGCGGGAAGATCCCCTTTTGTCTTTCCGCCAATGAAGACCTGGATATGCGCCGCATAAAACGGATCTTTTTTCATACTACCGGCCAGAAACACCAGCGGCGCCGTACCAATGCCGCCGCCGACCATAAAAATGCACCGGGTATTCGGCGCAACGCAAAAACCGTTGCCCAGCGGACCGATCAGATCCACAGCATCGCCGGCCCTCACCATGGAAAGCAGGCGGGTTCCCCGGCCCACCACCTTGTAAAGCAGCTCAATTCCGGCAACATCCCGGTCCTGTTCGATCAGGCGAAAAATGGAAAAAGGCCGCCGCAGAAGCGGGTCCAGGCGGCCCGGAAAACGAAGCATAACGAACTGGCCGGGCCGGGCGCCGGCATATCCGGCGCATCGGATTCCGATACGGCCGTAATCGGAATCCACCTTCCGGTTCCACAGCACCTCAACGTTTTTGAGGTCTAGTGCATCCATATCGCACCCGCCTTTTCAATGTTTTCAACATTCCGGACCGACCGGATCACCGCGAGGATTTTTTCACCCCGAGCACCGCGGCCAGACGGCCGGTGGTTTTCTGGGCCCGGTAGGAAAAAAAAGAATCAATACCGCAGCGCGTGCACATACCGCTCAATAAGATGTTTCCCGATTCAAGTCCGGCTGCACAAAGCTGATCCCGGGTCAAGGTCCAGAAATCAAAATGATTGCCCGCCTTGTACTTCCAGAACGCTTCCGGAATCTCAGAACGATAGTTGACAAACTCCGCGCAGCAGGGTCCCAGGGAGGGACCGACGCCGGCCAGCATGTCTTCAGGTCGGCACTCGAAGGCCTCGGCCATGATCCGAACCGTTCGACCGGCAATGTTCGCTGTACTGCCGCGCCATCCGGAATGCACCGCCCCCACGACGTTTCTGACCGGGTCAACCAGAAAAACCGGCTGACAATCCGCCACCTGCAGAGTCAGCAGAATTCCGGGAATATCGGTGACCATGGCGTCGGCCGTATCCTCAAAACCCTCCGCCGGCGGCAGGTGAAAGGGAGGCCGGTTCGAATAGACAACGGTTCTGCTTCCGTGAACCTGATCGATAAAAACCAGCTTTTCAACCTGCATGCACCGGGACACCCTGCCGCGGTTTTCCGTGACGTTTCGCCGATCGTCACCGACATTGAGGCTTACGTTCAAACTGTGAAACGGTTCCGGGCTCGCCCCGCCGGACCGGGTGAAAAAGCCGTGCACTATCTGGTCCAAATGCGACCAGGAAGCAAATCGATAATACAAAACCCCCTGGTTGCGGCAAGATGTTATTGGCATTTTAAATCCGTTCAAACCATTACGGCGTTCTGGCCAGGGTCAGCACATCCACCCGACCGGCTCCGGCTTTTAAAAGCGCTTCGGCGCAAGCTTCCGCCGTAGTCCCCGTTGTATAGACATCATCAATCAGAAGCACGGATTTTCCTGAAATCCGGTTCGCATTTCTCACCGCAAAGGCGCCTTTCAGATTCTCCAGCCGGCTTTTTTTTCCCAGGCCGGTCTGCGGCGCCGTCATGCGGACCCTTCTGAGCACTGTCCCATCGATTTCAACCCCCGGCTGCCGCTTCCAGGTTCTGATCAGAACAAACGCCTGATTGAAGCCTCTCTGCCTGATGCGTCTTGAATGCAGGGGAACCGGAATCACCAGATCCACCTCATTATCCGCCCAGTGCCGCCGCAAGGTTGACAGAAGAAGATCGGAAAAAGGGCGGACCAGCTGCATTCTGCCCCGGTATTTGAACAAATGAATCAGGCTTCGAAAACTCTTTTCGTAAACACCGCAGGCCCGGACTTTTCCGAATACGGGGGCTTTGGAAATACATGAACCGCACAAATGATCATCGCCCTGACGGCTTTCAAACATCAGGCCGCAGACAGGACACATCGGAGAGCTTGTCGGGCGACACACGGCAAGACAGGAAGCGCATAAATACTCGCCCAGAATGGTCTCAAATCCGGTTTTCCTGCTCACATTCTGAACGTCTGGCAAGCCGGGCCGGAAAAAATTTCCGCACGCAAGACATTTGGCCGGAAAAATTGCATCCAGAAGCGCCCGGTAAAACCGTTTGAAATAAGCCCTGCCTGTCATACCGTGGTCCATTTCACCGGACACCCCCTGCTAGCCTTTCATGCGGTCAATGATGCACGAGGCAAACCGCGAGCAGGGCACCTCGCAGGCCCCCGGCATCTGACGGGCCAGGTCGTAGGTAACCTTGCCGGAACGGACGGCGGCTTCCAGCGCCCTTCGAATCCGCTCCGCCGCCTCGATCCAGCCCATGTGATCCAGCATCATGGCGCCAGAAAGAATCAGGGATCCGGGATTGACCTTATCGAGTCCGGCGTATTTCGGCGCCGTTCCGTGCGTGGCCTCAAACACGGCGCACTTGTCGCCGATATTGGCGCCCGGCGCCATGCCCAGTCCTCCAGTCTGCGCGGCCAGCGCATCGGAAAGATAATCCCCGTTGAGGTTGGGCGCGGCGATCACGCTGAATTCTTCCGGGCGGAGCAGCACCTGCTGAAACATCATGTCGGCAATGCGGTCTTTGATGACCACCTTTCCCGGAGGCCGTATCCCTTTGTATTTCTCATTCACCTCTGCTTCGGTGACCGTCCGGGACGCAAACCGTTCCCGGGCCGCCTCGTATCCCCAGCAGCTGAATGCCCCCTCGGTAAACTTCATGATATTGCCCTTGTGAACGAGGGTCACGCTGGGCAGATTCTTTTCGATTGCATGCGCCACGGCCATGGTCACCAGGCGCTTGGTGTTCGCTTCGCTGATGGGCTTTATTCCGATGCCGGCGTCCGCTGGAAGACACACCCCCATCTTCTCCCTTAAAAACGCCCTCACTTCGGACGCCTCGGCACTTCCGGCCTGCCACTCAATGCCCGAATACACATCCTCGGTGTTTTCACGGAAGATGATCATGTCCACCTGTTCCGGATGCTTCATCGGACTGGGAACCGAATCGATATGCCGGACAGGGCGGATGCAGGCGTAAAGGTCCAGTTCCTGACGGATGGCCACGTTCAAACTGCGGATTCCTTTTCCCACCGGCGTGGTCAGGGGGCCCTTGATGGCAACGCCATATTCCCGGATACGGTCCAGGGTTTCCCGGGGCAGCCACTGCCCCGTTTTTTGATAAGCCTTTTCTCCGGCCAGCACCTCGAACCAGACGATTTTTCGTTTTCCCCCGTAGCTTGCCGCCACCGCGGCATCAAATACCCGCACGGACGCAGCCCAGATATCGGGCCCGGTTCCGTCTCCCTCGATAAAAGGAATCACCGGAACGTCCGGAACCCTCAGGCTTCCGTCCGGATTGAAGGTGATCTTGTTTCCCATTCCGATTTCTTTCTTCGTCTCTGCTCTGTTATGAAAGGCTAGCTCCATGATGCTTCAAGTTCATCCTCTGCCTGAGCACCTCGTACATCGCCACCGCACCGGCGACCGAGGCATTCAGCGAACCGATTCGCCCCGTCTGGGGAATGGCGATCAGGGCATCACAGTTTTTTTTGACCAGAGGCCGGACGCCCACATCCTCGCCGCCCACGACAAGGGCAAGGGGAACAGTAAAATCGCAGTCATAAACCGTCCGGTCTCCGGCGGCGTCCAGACCGAAAACCCAGATCCCCCGGTCCTTGAGAAGCCGGATGGTGCGGGCCATATTGGCGACCCGATCTACCGGTATATGCTCCAGAGCGCCGGCCGAAGCCTTTGAAACCGCGGGCGTCGGAGAAGCGCTGCGATCCCTGGGAAGCACCACGGCCTGGACCCCGGCGCAAAGGGCCGTGCGGATCAGAGCGCCAAGATTCTGAGGATCCTCAAGGTTGTCCAGCAGCAGCAGAAATGGCCGGCATTCGGGTTCCGAGCGTTCCAATACCTCCGAAAAATTCGAGATCGGGCATGGGCTGACCCTGGCGCAGATCCCCTGATGGCGATCGCTTCCGGCCATGGCAGTCAGCCGGGCTTCCGGAATAATCTCAACGGGAATCTTTCGGGTTTCAGCGGAGTGCAGCAGCGTCGATAGACGACCGGGCTTCCTGTCCCGTGCGACGTACAAAGCCATAAACTGGCGGCTGCCGCTTTTCAAAGCCTCACTGACCGGATGAATGCCGTAAAGGATTTCCGATTTCATGATCGTCTCGTCGTCAGCGCGGTTGCATTCCGGCAACAAAAAGATAGATCTGTTTCAGGCGTCGCGATAGCTTTCAATAATGGCCGTGAGTTCTTTCAAGGCCTGGTTCAAATCATCGTTGACCACAACATGACGGTAAAAATGCTTTTGCGCCATTTCCCGTTCGGCATTGCTCATACGCGTGGAAATGACCAGCGAAGCATCGGTCGCTCTGGCTTCGAGGCGGCTGCGAAGCGTCTCCAGGGATGGGGGCATGATAAATATGGAAATGCCGTCCGGAAAGCGCTTCAGAATCTGCAGGGCGCCCTGCACGTCGATATCCAGGAGAATGTCTTCCCCCCTTGCCAGGGTGATTTGAATGAATTCGGCCGATGTGCCGTAAAAATTGCCGTGAACTCTTGCCCATTCCGCCCAGAAGCCCTGTTTGATTTTATCTTCGAAATCCTGCCGCGAAATGAAATGGTAATCAACGCCGTCGCGTTCCCCGCTTCTCGGGGGACGAGTGGTGTAGGACACCGAATATCTGAGATCGTCAAAACGCTGCCGCAGCAAGCCGCAAAGCGTGGTTTTGCCGCCGCCGGAAGGCGCCGATAAAATAAAAAGCCGCCCGCGGGACGCCGAGGTTTTGAAAGGACTATCCGGCATGAATTTCCCTGATCATTCTTTTTCCGACAAGGCGGAGAATCGCTGGGACAGAGTTTCCGCCTGAATGGCCGAAAGCACGACATGATTGCTGTCCATCACGATGATTGCTCGGGTTCTGCGGCCATGGGTGGCGTCGATCAGGCGCTTGTCATCGCGGGCCTCGTCCTTGAGACGTTTAATGGGCGCCGAATTGGGAGACACGATCACCACCACACGCTCAGCCACCACGGTGCTTCCGAAACCGATGTTCAACAAAATCTGTTCCATAAGATTGAATTCAACTCCCTGGCCGCAATCCGGAATGCGTTGTGCGCGCAAAAGAGATAGAAAGCGACCTGCTCTGAATTTTTATTCTATATTCTGAACCTGCTCACGGATCTTTTCAAGTTCGGTTTTGACCGACACGATGATATGAGAAATGGGAGCACTTCCTGCCTTGGCGCCCATGGTGTTGAATTCCCGATTAAACTCCTGAAGCAGAAAATTGAGTTTCCGGCCCGAAGGCTCGGAAGCCTCAACGATCTGGCGAAACTGCTCAATATGGCTTCGGGTTCTGACGATTTCCTCCGAGATATCGCTCCGGTCCGCCAGAAAAGCGGCCTCCTGAGCGATCCGACCGGGATCGATTTCCACCAGCCCACTGGTCAGCGCTTCGATGCGTTCTTCGAGCCGATTCCGATAACCTGCGGCAAGACCGGCGGCAGCGGCTTCAACGGCATCCATGCTGAATTCGATAAAATCCATTCTTTTTCGAAAATCCTCGGCCAGAAAGGCCCCCTCCCGGGCTCGCATCTCATCGTGGGCGTTCAGAGCAACATCGAGACAGTCCCGGAAAAGCGTCCAGGCCGACTCCATATCCCGGTCCGCCTCTCTTGGACGGATCACCCCTTCGGCCGAAGCGATCATGTCCAGCGGCACATCCGCTTTCAGATTCAGTTCGTTCCGAAGCTCCACCAGTGCTCCGTAAAAAGCCCTGGCCGCAGAAAAATCAACTGAAAAACCAAAGGACTCCGGCGCCTGATCTTCGACCTGGAATCGAATCTCCAGCCGTCCCCGGGTCATGCGCTCGGATACCAGCGCCTTGATCTTTTCCTCCAGCGCCTGATAATTTTGCGGAATCCGCAGAACCAAATCCAGGCCTTTGCCGTTATAGGATCGGATTTCCACGCGGCAACCCATGGGGCCCGCGGTCTTTTCGGCGCGTGCAAAACCGGTCATGCTCTTGATCATGATATGTTTCCAGTCGCCGGAACATTTTCGTTTTCACCGTTCCAACGCATAAAATCCACGGTGTATTTTTCACGGACCCGCCTGAGAAAGGCCTGAATATCCTCGGCGGCATAATCCGGATACGTCCAGGGCAGCGTCTGAAAAGCGCCTTTTGCGTAAGTCAGCGTCAGGTCCGCATAAATTCCTTTTCCAAGATAAATCCGATGCGTAAAATTTTTTCCGGTCGCCAGAACAAATCGCTCGTAAAGCAGATATCCCGGATCGATATTCACCCGGCGCAAGGCGCTTTCGGAAAAGCGGTTCTCCACCTCGTTGGTGAACAGTTTGATGTCCGGCAGATCGGTTTGATCGATCAAACGGGAAAAGCTCGCCATCCTTCTGAAAAGCGGCGATCCCATCTCCGCCGCGTAATACCGGGTATACTCAAAGGCAAGCCAGGCGCTGATCAGGTCCGCTCGGCCGTAATTTTGCTCCAGCAGGTCGAGCACCCTGCCGAAAAGCTCCTTGCGCGCCGTCAGAATGCTGACGACCAGTTTGGCCGGCCTGGCCGGCTGAACAATGCTCATTGCTGGATCATCACTTTTATGATCAAGGATTTCCGTTTCCGCAAAAGTCCATGGATTTTGCTTCCTCAACCAGCATGACCGGAATGCCGTTTCTGATTTTGTAGAACAACCGGCAGGCCGGACAGGCCAGTGCATCCCCGGAGCCGGTCACAGCAACCGGCCCCCCACATTTCGGACATCTCAGCCATTCCAGCAGTTCCTTGCACATTCGCATTATTTCAGGCTTCCGTATCATGCGGTATTGCGGATTTCAAAGCCCCCGTCAGAGAGCGCTGGTTGCCCATGCTTCCCGGAATTTTCCCCGGTCCGGGTATTAACACAGGAACAGCGGCAGAATCAAGCCATGAGATGTCAAAGGGCCGGGGAAACCGAATCTTGCCATTTTGGATGAATTCCATTTTTAGTAAAACCGCCTCGCACAGCAAAGCATTCCTGTGGTTCAAGCCTGCCTGGAAATTATGATGCACCGACCTCGGGCGGCAGTTTCAATTTTCTGCGCGCCCGGTCGGGAATATCCTTGATTCGCCATCTGCGATGAATCCACAGCCAGTTGTCCGGAGCGGCCCGAATGTGTTTTTCGATGATCCGGTTGAAAAGCGCCGTATTCTCCTCGATATCCCGGCCCACGTCTCCGGTCCGGATCAGTTCAACCGGAGGTTCGAACACAGTTCGATAGCGCCCGTCGGGCTGCCGGGTATTAAATGCCGGCAGGACCGAAGCCCCGTAGCGCAGGGCGAACATGGCCACCCCCTTGTTGGTGCAGACGAGCCGTCCGAAAAACGGAACATAAACGCCCTCGTACCAGGAGGCGTTCTGATCCAGCAGAATACCCACCACCTGATTCTCACTTAACAAACGGGCCACAACCGCCGCGCTTTTATTCTTATCGACCACCGTGTTGCCCGAAAGGCAGCGGATTTCCCTCATTACTCGATCCATGGGCTCAAAATCAAGAACCCGGGCCATGACATGAAACGGGGTTCCGAATTTGAAAGAAAAAGCCAGAGCCATCAACTCCCAGTTTCCCAGATGGCCGGTAAGAAAAAGAATGCCTTTTCCCCGGGACAAGGCTTGAAAAAAATGCTCCTGGCCTGAAAAAATCATATAGTCGTCCACATTGTCGGGGGTGAGCCTGAGCAGGGCAGGAATTTCCAGAGCGGTCCGTGTCAGCTGAACGAAATTGGCCTTTGCCGCACTCCGGATTTCCTTCGAACTCATCTGACTTCCCATGGCCAGGGTCAGATTCTCCAGGGCGATACGGCGGTGGCGCCGGTCCAGAGCATACCACAGCCTTCCGATGGGAAATGCGGCTCCGCACAGCGTCTTTCTCGGAACATGGGAAAGCAGCCTCATCAGGCATCGAATCAGGCGATACGGCGCCTGTCGTTCGGTGTTTTGAAGGGTCATGAGCCTGTGTTTCTCCGCATTCAATCCTATTTCAGATGCTTTGAGCCGCCTGCCGTCCCGTCAATCGGCGCTTTTTTTCAACCCATCGCTCAACCGATGGGGTCAAGGTTCAGAAGCGATTCATATACTTTCAGCGTATCCCCGCACATGGCCTCGACAGTAAAGCGCCGCTTCACCCAATTTCGTGCCGCATGGGCATATTTTTTCCGAAGAACGGAGTCGGCCAGAAGATCGCTGAGAGCCGCAGCCAGACCTTGCGGGTCCCCGGGAGTAAACAGGCGGCCGGTTTCGCCGTCCAGAATCGTTTCCAGGCTCCCGCCGTGGGCAGAAGCAATCACGGGCCTTCCCATGGCCTGGGCTTCCACGGCAATGCGGCCGAAAGCCTCGGCTTCTCCAGAGGTGGCCGAAACCACTACATCGGCAGCAAGATAGGCCGCCGGCATATCTTTGCAATATCCGACCATCCGTACCCGGTTGTCAAGTTCGAGTTGCCGAATCAAGCAGCGAAGCTCGGCCGCATAGGCAGGATTTTCGGCATCCCCGACGCACACGGCGGTCCAGTGAAGTGATCGGGCCGCGGCCAGCGCCCTGAAAAACACGTCATGCCCCTTGAGCCGCGTCAGGCGACCGGGCAGCATCACTACCGGCCCTGAATCCTCATCCAGATTCCAGCTTTCGCGCAGAAACGCGACACGCTCCGGATTCACGACCTCGGGACTGAATTCAGCCTCGTCGACCCCCCGGAATATCCGGATGATCCGCTCCCGCGGCACGCGGTAACGCTGCCGAATATGATCGGCCACGGCGCTTGAAATCGCAATTACCTTCTGGCCGCTAGCCATCACGGCGCTGTACGCGTTGACCGAATAAAACCCATGAAACGTGGTCACCAGCTTCGGCCGCAACCTTTCGGGAAGACTCTTCCAGGCAAGGTATCCGACCCACGCCGGAAGCCTGGAACGCAGGTGCAGGATATCCACCTTTTCTTGAACCAGCAGCCGCCGAAGCGGCAGGATGTATTTCAGACATACCGGAGTTTTCCGGCCCACCTGCCAGAAGAAATGCTCGCTTCCCTCTTTCAAAAGCCTTTCGACCAGCCGGCCTCCGGCTGAAATCACGATGGACCGGTGGCCATGACGGCATAGATAACGGCCCATTTCCAAAGCGCCGCGCTCCACGCCCCCGCTTTCAAGTTCCGGAAGCATCTGAACTACGGTAATCGCTCGGGCCACCATCTTCTCAATATCTCCTGGGCGCATCGGGAAGCCTCATCCAGCGGCGCCGGATTGAATTCATCCGCTCCGGACCGCCACATCTCATAAGACATCGCATACCGGTTTTCAATGAGAAATTCCAGGCTGGCTTGAAACTTGTTGAGCTTTTGCCTCCAAAGAACCGGAAGAATTCCCACCCGGCATCCGGCGCTGACCGCCTCATAGACCATGGACATGCTGTCCGCGGTAACCCAGACGCACCAGTTCTGCGCATACTGGTCTTCGAGCCATCCCAGATGAGTGTCCTCGGATTTAAAAAAAGAAACGGCCGGATTATCTTTTGCCAGCTGCGTCAACATAACCCGCATGTCGGGGGGCGTACGCGGCGAGGAGGTGATCGTCCAGTGAATCAAGGAATCCGCCGCCAGAATGGAGCGAATCTGATCCATGGTGTTCTGGGAAGACCACCAGTGGCTTTTGGGATCCCTGCCGCCGACCAGAATCAGGCCTTTTGCATGGTCCCTGAGTTGTGGAACAGGCCGAATGCAGGGCGGCCCGAGGGTCACGAAAATATTGTCGGAAGTGTCGGGCCGATCATGACGTGGAATCAGGCAAAGATCAAAACGCCTCAGGAAAAACCGGTCCGGCGCCATGCAGGTCACAGCCCGCGCGCCGGTCTCCTCCTTGAGAAGCAGCATGGGAATGTGGGTGTATGATCCGGCGCCGATAATCAGATCCACAGAAGACGGACTTCCTTTCAGGGGCCGTATCCGCCTCAGGCCATAGCAAACCCAGTTTCCCGCGGCCTGGAAAAAATTTTCCGGATCAACGCTTCGGGTCGTAACGGAAAGCGGTGTAAACCTTTCCAGGGCCTGCAAAACCGCACGGGTCTGTTTCTCGTGCCCCCGCCGGCCGTCAAAAAACGCTGCCACGCAAAGCGGATCGACCATCACAAAGCCTTTTCAGAATTTTTTAAACGGTTTTCAATCAATCGAATTAGAACGCCCTGAGGATCCTCAAGTTCGATATCGATTCCGATCACGGCAAGATCCAGGGGCCACAATCGGCCGTTTCCGATGCGGGCCCAGTCCTTCTCTGTGGTGGCGATCGTCTGGGCTTCGACCTTGCGGGCCGCTTCCACAATCGCCTGAAAATCCGAATTTCCATAAGCATGATGATCCGGAAAACCCAGTATCCCGGCCAGGTTCGCTCCACAGGCTCTCACCGAATCAAAAAAATCCGAGTTCTGCGCAATGCCGGAAAATGCAAAAACCCGCAACCCGGTCAGAGAGCCTTCAGCCGGAAAAAATCGCAGCCGGCTTGTGTGCATTCCTTTTGAAACCAGGGCGGTTTTCGGCCGGTGCAGAGACCTTAAAACCGGGATTCCGGGCAGATGCTCTCTCAGCCGGTTTTCCAGCGCGGCAGGCGGTTTGCCACCGCATCGGGTCAGAATGCAGACATCGGCCCGCCTCAGGGCGGACAGCGGCTCCCGCAGCGCTCCCCGGGGAATCAGGCAGAAATTTCCAAAAGGGCGCCGGGCATCGATCAGAACGATATTCAAATCCCGCTGAACTCGAAGGTGCTGGAAGGCGTCATCCAGAACCAGAACATCGGGCGCGAAGGCCGACACAGCCCGCATACCGGAGGCCACTCGATCTCTGCCGACCAGCACGGGCACGCCAAGACGCATGGCCATCATGCAGGGCTCGTCCCCGGCCTGTTCCGGACCCATCAACAGGCTTTCCCCGTCGCTCACGACACCTCCCTTCGCTTCCGCCCCGCCTTTGTATCCCCGGCTCAGGACGGCCGAACGATATCCCATTCGGGAAAGCAGATCGGCCAGATACAGGGTCATGGGGGTTTTCCCGGTTCCGCCGGCAGTGATGTTGCCCACGCTGATCGCCTTGCAGGGCAGCCTGTATGACGGTAAAATACCCCGGCGGTAGCATGCGGCGCGAAGCGCCATCGCACCGCCGTAGACCGCGGACAAGGCCTTGAGCAGGAACCGTAAAGAAAGCCAGGGGCTGTCGCCCGAATCATTTATCATTTCCTGCGCCATCTTCCGAACCCGGTTTGCGGTTCTCGAGGGTTTCATTCAGGTCTTCTCCGGCCGGAGATCAGTTTTTCGATCTCGACGACAATGCTTTCAACCGCCCCCTGATTGTCGGCAAATACGCTCAGGGCCCGCTCACCCATGTTCCGGGCCAGAGCGGAATCGGAAAGCAGGCTTTCCGCAATCCGCTGAAAGGATTCGACATCCCGGATCTGCACGGCGCCTCCGGCTTCGATCAGTGCCGTCGCAATCGTCGCAAAATCACTCATGTCCGGACCGAACAGCACCGGCTTGGAAAAAGCGGCCGGCTCCAGAGGGTTGTGCCCGCCCAGAGGCGCAAGGCTCCCTCCCACAAAAGCGATGTCCGCCAGGCTGTACAGCCTGGATAAGGCCCCGATCTGATCCACGATCATCACATCCAGACTGACAGAGGATTGCAGGTCCACCCGGCTCATGTAAACCGATGAAAGGCCATGGCCTTTGCAGAGCCGCTCGACCGCCTCTGCGCGTTCCGGATCCCGCGGCGCCAGAATCAGCATCAGGCCGGAAAATTTGCGCCGCAGCGCTACAAAGGTTTCAATCACAATGCCCTCTTCGCCCCTGTGGGTGCTGCCGGCTACCAGAATGCGCCGATCGGCGCCGATATGCAGAACCTTTCTCAGAGCCTGCCGCTGGGTATCGGATACTGCCGGGCCGGACATATGGAACTTGACGTTTCCCGCAACCCTGATTTTTTCAGACAAAACCCCCAGTGCTTTGAACCGTTCCGCATCCGCTTCGGATTGAACAAAAACCGCGTCAAACCGGTTGAACATGCGCCCGGCAAAATAAGCGATCCGGCGATAGCCGTGAAATGAACGCTTCGACAGCCGTGCATTGACCAGCAGTGCGGGAATACCTATTTTTCCGAGCCGTGCCAGAAAATTCGGCCATACATCCGATTCCACAATCACCACAAGGCCGGGTGAAACCGCTTTCACCACGCGACGCACGGCAAACCCCAGATCATAGGGAAAAAAGAAAATCCCTCCCACCCGGCCGGCCAGCCGCTGCCAGGCCACCTGAAAACCGGTTTGGGTGGAAGCGGAAAATACCACCCTGTCTTTGCCGAAACGCCGGCCGAGAGCCTCAGTCAGAGGAACCGCGGAAAGGACCTCTCCGACCGAAAGGGCGTGAATCCATATGGGAGCTTCTGCCAAAGATGTTTTCCGGGGAATGAAATCCGACACACCCAGACGGTGCAGAAAGGTTTTCCGGCGCTTTGCAGAAAACAGCAGCATCAGGCCGATCAAGGGCCCCGCCGGAATCAGAAGAATATACAGAAGCAGGTTATAGAAAAAGCTCACGTTTCAGATAGCCCTTGCCGTTTCAGTCGGTACGCAGCAGGTTGACAACCGCCGCGCACAAAAAAACGAAATTGGCCAGCCAGGCGGCCGCCAGCGGCGGCAGCATCTGCGCGTAACCCAGGGAAAGCGAAAAGCTGTGCAGAACCCAGTATAAAAACGCCGTCGCGATCCCGCAAATTACCGCCGCCGAAAGGTGTTCCTTGAATTCTCTTTTCAGCGCCAGCCCCGATCCAATCAGGCATACCACCAGACAAACCACGGGAAAGGCCGCCTTTGCGTGAAGATCCACCCGATAGATCGCCGCGTCATATCCTTCGGCCTCAACCTTTTCGATATACTCCCTCAGCTCCTGGTATCCCATCTCCTCGGATCTTTTTACCACGTGACGCAGGTCGTCCGGGGAAAAATCCAGAGCTTGCGGCATCTGATCATGCCAGACCACCTCGAAGTTTCCATCGGACGTCCAGTGCTGGAGCATGACATCCTCCAGAAGCCAGCAGTTGGTCTCAAACAGCGCCTTTTTGGCGTCCAGCCGCCGGATGATTCTGAAAGAATCGTCGAATTCGTAAACCGTCAGTCCGAAAAGCGACCTGCCCTCCGGATGATAAACGGCGATATGGTTGATGCGGCGGTTTCCCTTGAGCCATATGTTTTTTTCCCGGGTTTGGGTAACGTTTTTTTTCTTCACCTCCTGAAGCCAGATCTCATTGGCTTTTCCCACGGTCAGGGGAACAACGGCCTCGGACAAAAAAAACAGCAGAAAGCCCGAAACCAGTCCCAGGCCGATCAGGGGTTTTAACAGATAGACTGGACTCATTCCGCTGCCCTTTAAGGCCGTCAATTCGTTTCTCTTGTTCATCAGACCCAGAGACACGATCACGGAAATCAGAATGCCCACCGGCATGATCTGGGCGATAATAAAAGGGAGCTTGTGAAGAAAAAAAATAGCTATCCTGGAAACGGAAAGGCCGACATTGATAAAATCATCAATCTTTTCAAAAAAATCCACGGTCAGATAGATACCCACCACCACCGCGAGAACAACGGCAAAGGTCCGCAGAATTTCCCGGGTAATGTATCGGTAGATTATCGGCATCGCAACCACCTTGACTTCATCTGTTTGATGCGGCCGATCATGGCGTCCATCTCGAAGTAGCGTTCTCTGGCCGCTCGAACCAGCAGAAACAGGCCGACGCCTCCCATCACCACATTGGGCGCCCACATGCCCACGCCCGGCGGGTAGATTCCGGCTTCCCCGAAAACCCAGCCAGCGGACAGCATCATATAATACAGCAGGAAAAAAAACAGGCCCAGCCCGATGCCCCAGAATTTTCGACGCATTCGCGAATGAATTCCCAGGGGTATGGCCAAAAGGCCGAGGGGAAAGCAGGCAAAGGAAAGGGAAAATTTCTTGTGAAACTCCATGAGCGCCAGGTAATACCGGTCGTCTTTCTTCAGGCGGGTCTCGATAAACTGTCTCAGCTCGGAAAGCGTCATTTCCTTTCTATGCTTGTCGCCCCCGGTTCCGGGAAGCATTCTTTCCATTTCCAGACGCATGTCGTAGCTGTCGAAATCAACGACGTCGACCGATCGGGCCTTGATATCCGTTCGGTTGATGCTGCCGTTGAATAAACGGAGATGAAAGGTTTGAGTCTTCGAATCCGCCACGAATTGTCCTCGGGGAGCGACCACCGTGGCGACCGTGTCGGGATTGCGCCGGTCTTCGATAAACACGTCGATCAAGAGTCTTTCCTTCAGATCGATACGGTTGACATAAAGCATAACTCCAGCGAAATCATCCATGAAAGTGCGCTGTTTCAATCCGGCGTCCAGACTGGATCCGGCGGCCTCAACCAGCAGGTTCCTGAACGCCAGCCGTCCCCAGGGATGGACATAAACAGTCATGAAAGCGGTGAGAAGGCAACCGGCCAGGGCAAAAATCATCACCGGCGCCGCCAGCCGGTAAATGCTCATGCCCCCGCCCTTGAGGGCCACAATCTCGTTGTCGTTGGAAAGCCGCAGGAAGGTCAACAGCACGGCGATCATCACCGACATCGGAATCACGAATTCAAAGAAAAACGGCATGGAATAGAACAGCATCCGCGCGACATCCCAGAGACCGACCTGATAGTTGACGACCAGTTTGGTGATGTCCAGCAGCCGGGTCATCAGAAATACGAAGGTAAAAAATACCACATTGACGAAAAAGGGCGGAATCAACTCGCGGATGATATATCGGTCGATAATGCCGTTAAATTTCATAAAAACCGCATGAATCAGAAATATCGTTTATCGAAAAGGTCGTCAGGAAATATCTTCCTGAAGCCGGGCACATCGAAAAATGAATTCAAAAACTCGGATCACCTTTCATATATCATGTGATTTGCCGAGAATCACCGGTCAGTTGCCCGAGGGCTGCGGAACCGGACGAACTGGTAAAAAAGGCTCAACAACCGGGCCGAATCCGGAGTCGGCCGCACTCCTGCGCGAACAGCGTCGGCATCAAGACCTTTTGCCGCCATTGCATCAGCCTGGGCATCCACATAAGCCCTCATGACCTCTTCACAAAATTCCGGATGAAATTGAACTCCCCAGGCGCAGGGTCCGATTCGAAACATATGATGCGGTTCAATATCACTTTCCGCAAGACAGACCGCTTTGGCAGGCAGTCGAAGCACGGTCTGCCAGTGCGTGACATGCGCGCTGAATTCCGAAGGATGGTCGACCAGCAGAAAATCAGAAACTGCTTCGGGCCGGATTGAGATTCGAACCGTTCCGATCTCAGGCCCTCCTGAATGCTCTCCCACCGTGCCGCCCATGGCATGCGCCAGGAGCTGGTGACCGAAACATACGCCCAGCATTGGCATACGGTTGTCGATCCATCGGCAAATCCAGGGCACGAGACGCTGGTTCCAGGGCTCCCGATCCGTCACCATGGCATGAGAACCGGAAATCACCACGCCGGAAAATTTACCTTCCGGCACCGATTCGCCCAGGCAGACGTCAACAACTCTGGCGTTCTGGCTGCTGCAGCCCATGCCGCGCAGAATCCAGTCCTCGAAATCCCCGAAGGTTTTTCGAATTCCGGCAAAGGTTGTGCCTGTTTTAACTATCAGAACCGGATACATGCGGAACTTCCATCGCCGACCTGTGTTTTTCCCTGATCAAAACCCCTATCACCGCATTTTGGGGATTTCAAGCAAAAGCTCCCGGTCAACGCAGTCAAACAACGCCTGCGTTCGATCAACAAAATCAGATGCGGTACTTCCTCCGGCGCTCAGGGAAAGACAATTCCGAAAGCCGGAAAGGCCCGCTCCGAAAAATGGCGGATAACAGGGCGGGGCAATCAGCTCCGCCGCGGCGACACCAGGATTTCCGAAATCCAGACGTCTCTCATCGATTTCTCCCATGTTGGTCATAACGGGCGGCACATGGCCGATATGCATCAGCCTGAACATCACTTTTCGAACCCAGAATTTTTGCAGCGCAAAGGGAAGGCACCCCGTAAACAGCCAGTTGCCCAGAATGAAGCCAAGCCCGATATCCTTTGACTTCAGGGCGTCCATTCGGGTTTTCACACGTTTCAGGGTCTGGCAAAAATCGTCACCTGGGTCTTTGCCCAGATTCAGAAAGTAAAACGAACTCAGGTTGCACAGCCCCGCAGAACATGAATCCGGAAGATGCCGGCGAAGGTCCACGGTTCCGACCACGCGCATGACACCGTTTTCCGGCCATGTTCCAAGTTCGGACCAGGCCCGGACCAGAGCCGTCGTCATCACGTCGTTTACCGTGGCCCGGGTCTGGATGCAGTACGTCTTCACCGCACGGACCCGAACCTGATCGAAGCGTTTGAAAACCCATCGGAAAGCGCCACCAAATGTTCCAGACACCGGAAAATAAAGATTTTTTGAAGGATGGAAATTATCCAGGGTTTCCGCCACATGCCGGGCAGCCACCCGCAGCAGCCGGCCGGCCGAAAACGGGCCGAACACCTGCCGCAGGCTTCTGCTTCTGCAATCGACCTGCGGCTGGAATTGCGGGCAGGTTTTAAGCCTGTCGTACAAGAAAGCCAGCAGATAACCGAATTCTTTTACCGCGCAGGCATCGGCCACCTGGTGGTTTAATTTCAGAATCAGGCTGTCGGTTGAAGCGGTGCGGAGCACCATGACCTTGAATTGCGGGCCGAGTTGTTCAGAAATCCGGGTGGAAAGAAAATCATGCAGAACGCCCTGAAAACGGGCTTCGTCCACCTGGCGGATGCAAAAAACATCCTCCCTCCGGCAATCTACTTCAGGATTCAGCTCCCAGTAAGGGCGTATCCTGTGCTCGACATAGCGGCAGCTGAGAACCGGGGTCGCGCGAACCGCAAGTTCAAGGGCTTCCAGCAGGCGCATCTCATCCAGGCGTCCGTTCAGATCGATGCGAAAGTGAATCTGCGGGAGGTAGACAAAGGACAGAAGCCAGTTCATGTTATCTGAAAAACAGGCTCGAAATCGTTCTGAATTATCCATTCCCCGTTTTTTCCGGAAACAAACACATGCGAGTTCGCCGTCCGGATGCCTTGACTCAAAATCAAACTTTCTTTTATTAAAAAAAATGTTATATTTAACATAATTCATTTATCAACTAAATATCATTCAATAAAATATTCTCAGGTCGCGGGAACGTCATTTCTCGCTCATGATCGTTTTTTCAACCGGCAGCCGCAACCCGATCGATGGATTTTGGAGTACGGTTTTCTATCAGTAAATTATTATCTACCATTTAACCATAACACACAGCTGTAAAACCGGTTATTCAAAACAAGGAGGTTCGCCGTGGATAAGATCTTGAGGATTCATATGGGACCGGATGCGGATCCGGTCTGCACAGAAACCCCTCTCGGGGACTATGCGGGCCTTGGTGGCAGGGCCATGACCTCAACTGTTGTCTCAAAAGAGGTTCCCCCGATGTGTCATCCCCTGGGTTCGGACAACAAGCTCATCATCGCGCCGGGCCTTCTCAGCGGCACCATCGCTGCAAACTCCGGACGCATTTCCGTCGGATGCAAGAGCCCGCTGACCGGAGGAATCAAGGAGGCCAACGCAGGGGGTCAGGGTGCCCAGGTTCTGGCCCGTCTGGGATATGCGGCCATTATCATCGAGGGAAAACCCAAAAAAGATTCCCTATATAAAGTAGTGATCAACAAGAACGGCGCTGGAATTTTTGAAGACAACAGCCTGCGCATGCTGGGCAACTACGACCTGGTTGAAAAGATCAGGCATGAATACCAGACAGCCGCAGCCTGCATCTCCATCGGCCCGGCCGGAGAAATGAAGCTTTCAGCCGCCACGGTGGCAATCACCGATACGGAATTCCGCCCCACCCGCCATGCCGGCCGCGGAGGCGTCGGAGCCGTAATGGGTTCCAAGGGAGTCAAGGTGATCGTGCTCGACGACACGGGAATGAAAATGCGCGAGCCCAGGGATCCTGAAAAATTCAAGGCCGCCAACAAAAAATTCGTCGAAGGGCTGAAAAGCCATCCCGTCACCGGTCAGGCCCTTCCGGCCTACGGCACCAACGTGCTGACCAACATTCTCAACGAGGCCGGCGCCTACCCCACCCGGAACTTCAAGGAAGGACGGTTCGAAGGCGGGTCCAAAATCAGCGGCGAAGCGGAGGTCGAAAGGGAAACACAGCGCGGAGGCATAACCACCAAGGGCTGTCACCGGGGATGCGTGATCCAGTGTTCCGGCATCTATATGGATAAGGACGGCCATTATCTGAGCAAGCAGCCGGAATACGAAACGGTCTGGGCCCACGGCGGCAACTGCGGCATCGACGATCTGGACGCCATTGCCATGCTCGACCGCCTGGATGACGATTTCGGACTGGACACCATTGAAATGGGCGCAACCATCGCCGTGGCCATGGAGGCCGGAATCGCAAAGTTCGGAGATGCCCAGGCGGCGATCAACCTGGTCAGGGAGGTGGGAAAAGGGACCCCGCTCGGACGCATTCTGGGAAGCGGCGCGGCGGTCACCGGCAAGGTGTTCGGCGTTGAAAGAGTGCCGGTTGTCAAAGGCCAGGCGCTTCCGGCCTACGATCCCCGCGGTGTGCACGGCATCGGCGTCACCTACGCCACAAGCCCCATGGGTGCGGATCACACCGCCGGATACGCCGTGACCGCCAATATTCTGGGCGTGGGCGGGAAGGTCGACCCTCTATCACCCGAAGGGCAGGTGGAACTGTCCCGAAACCTTCAAATCGCAACGGCCGCTGTCGATTCCACTGGCATGTGTCTGTTTATCGCCTTCGCCGTTCTGGACCAGCCTGAAACCTTTCAGGCCCTGATCGATATGATCAACGCCTTTTACGGCCTGAATCTGACGGCCGACGGCGTGGTTGAACTGGGAAAAACCGTGCTGAAAACGGAAAGAAATTTCAATGCCCGGGCCGGATTCACCGCCAAGGACGACCGGCTACCCGAATTTTTCAAGAAAGAAGCTCTGCCGCCGCACAACGTCACCTTCAGGGTGACCGACGAGGAGCTCGACAAGGTGTTCAACTGGTAAAGCACGCAAATAAGGGGGAAGTCCGGAGACTTCCCCCTTTTTCCCTTGACGTATTTGAAAAATGCCCGTGAAACAAACTCCCCATGCCGAACTTCGACTGACTGTCCGACCGCAGAGTCTCTCCTGCTTTTTCTCCCTGCTGTCCAGGGGAGTTGCGGTTCACGCTCAGGTGGGATGCAGCATTTACGATCTGTTGCGCCATCAGCTGAATATCGACGAACAGCTTCTGGAAACGCATGTTCAGACGGTTTTTCTCAACGGCAAGGCGATCGACGATCTGCATCAAAGCATCATCGAAGACGGCTGCACCCTTTCTCTATCAGGCGCATTACCCGGTCTGGTCGGAGCGGCCTTTCGAAAATCCGGATTCTATGCCGGTCTTCGCGAGGCGGTTTCTTTTCACGGAACGGGTAAAGGTCAGGGCCTGCGGCCGGGGAGTCTGACCGTAAAACTGTTTAACCTGACCGGACCGACGATCGGCCCTTTTTTCCTGAAATACGGAATCGAAATTGCCGGCAGCGACTTTGAAGCGGTTCTTCAGACCTGCGCGGAAACGCTCTTCGAAGGCCTGCAGCGTGTGGAAATCAATGGCCGGAAATCCACACCGGCAGCGCTGGACGCTCTGAACTTGAAAAACCGGATGATTCAGTTGTTCGTGGAACCCTCTGTGGATCAGGAATATATAGCGGTTTAACCGCCGCCGATGGGTGGGAAAACCCCCAGACGGTCCTCGGTCCTGAGAACGGCGTCCAGTTCGGCATGAATGCCGTTGATGAAAACCAGCTTGACCTGGTCCAGAGGCACGTTCCATTTCACCAGCAGATTCCGGACCGAAACACCTTCCGGAACCTCGATCCACGGCTCTTGTCCCCTGATTTCATCCGGAAGATGCCGGGTCAGGGACGCATACAGATGAACTTGAATTTTCATAACAGGCCTCCACAAAAAACTTCAGGCGAACCGCACTGGATTTTAAATCAAGCTTATTATGCGATTCGCTCTCAGGCAAGAGGGTTTGAAACAACAGATGACGGATTCGAAACCGCATGAAAATTTAACGCGCCTGCTTATCGAACAAGCCGTAACCATCATCGATCCTGCGGGGAGGAAAATCGATGTCATCAAAGACAACCAGGCCCTGGCGCTTGCGGAACACCTTGAATGCAGCCTGGCCGCAGTATACACTCTGGCCATGAATCTGGACATATGGCCGTATCGTTATATTCGCAACCAGGATACATTGGCCCTTGACGACCAGCTTCGCCTAGCCGGGTCCCGGGTTGCCGTGATCGGCGCCGGCGGCCTGGGAGGCCACCTGATTCTGATGCTGGCCAGGCTCGGAGTGGGCCATATCACCGTGGTGGACCCCGATGTGTTTGACGAAACCAATCTCAACCGGCAGTCCCTTTCCACCATGGCCAATACAGGTCAATCCAAGGCAAATGCGGCGGTCCAGGCAGCAGCGGAAATTAATCCGGCCGTAGAAGTCCGTTCCCTTGTCTGCCCGTTGAACCGTAACACGGCACCCGAGATTTTAAAAAGCATGGATGTGGTTGTCGACGCCCTGGACAGCATTCGCGACCGGCTGATCCTTCAGAATGCGGCTCAAAAATATGAAATCCCCATGGTTCACGGCGCCATTGCCGGTTTTGCCGGCCAGGTGATGACCATCTTGCCCGGCGACCTCGGGTTGAAGCATCTTTACGGTAAAAAAACGCCCCCAAAGAAATCCGTCTCCAAAAATGCCGAATCCTTCCTCGGAGTTCCGGCGCCGACCCCCTGCCTGATCGCCGGCCTTCAGGCCATGGAAGTTGTAAAGCTCCTGCTGAACCGGGGTCGTGTCTTCAGAAACCGCCTGATGTGCGTGGACCTTGAATCCGGTTTTTTCAACGAGATTTCTTTTGAAACGACCGGTTCTTCGAAGCCCTGAATCGGCGTGTTTGACTGATTTTGATGACAAATAGCCCTTAACTCTCTATAATCTTTTTTTTATCTGGCTTTTTTGAATAAATAAGGCTCGAGCTGAATTTGAGTACAACATGATTTTTTGAATACTCCTGATGGAAAATGCACGAATGAAATCCGAACATCCAAATGATGTTTCAACTACAGGCACCGGGCAGCAGAAAAACCCGGCCGATAAAGACCGCAGCAAGCCATTGCCGGTTTCCTCCGTGGAGAACGCCCTTTCCGAGCGGGTTAAGGAACTGAACTGCCTGTACGGCATATCCAACCTTTTCGAAAATCAGGATGTTTCCCTGTCATGGATCATGCAGCGCGCTGTTGAACTGATTCCGACCGCCTGGCAGTACCCTGAAAACGCGTGCGCACGCATCATACTCGATGGCCGGGAGTATTTCTCCAGAAATTTCAAGGCGACTTGCTGGCGCCAGAACACGAAAATCATGCTGAATGACAAACACGTCGGCGATGTGGATGTGTATTATATTCAAGCCCCGCCGAAAGTCGACGGCGAACCGTTTCTCGAAGAAGAAGGCCGCCTGTTGAGGGCGATCGGCGAGCGTTTGAGCAAGGTTTTATGGCTGAAACGCTCGGAAGAAACGCTTAAAGAAAGTGAGGAGCGGTATCGGATACTGACCGAACAGGTCGATGAAGGCGTCGCCCTGGTTCAAGATTCCCGATTTTGCTATGTCAACCCGGCTTTCTGCAAAATGTTCAACATTCCTTCGGCCGATGACGTGCGCAATGGACAGGTACGGAGTCTTTCCGCGGGCAACGCCGATGAGATCGCACGTCTATACCAATCAGGACCGGACGGGATCATTGAGACCCGGATTGAAGAGATTCATCGTCTTGTCCGGCCCGAAAAGACATTCTGGATACAGGTTTGTCACAGCCCGATTACCTTTAAAGGCCGGCCCGCACTGCTGTCGACATTCAAGGATATTACTGAAATCAAAGAACAGCAGATGACCGCGCAACGCAGGGCGGACCTTTTAAACAATGAAAACATCGTGCTGCGGTCTTCGCTGAAGGAACGGTATCGACTCGGAGATATTATCGGCCGTTCGCCGGTCATGCAGGAGGTGTATGAGCTGATTCTCAAGGCCGCAGCTACGGACGCAAGCGTTGCCATATTGGGCGAATCCGGCACCGGCAAAGAACTGGTTGCTCACGCCATTCATGATCACAGCTCCAGAAAAAACAAGCGATTTTTAGCAGTGAACTGCGGCGCAATCCAGGAGTCCTTATTTGAACGGGAATTTTTCGGCCACCGCAAAGGCGCATTCTCCAGCGCTCATGCGGATTCTCCGGGATATCTGGATATGGCCGACGGAGGCACCCTGTTTCTGGATGAAGTCGGCGAGTTGACCGTCAACATGCAGGCCAAGTTGCTGAGGGCCCTCGAAGGAGCCGGATACCGGCCGGTAGGCGGCACGGAGACTGTTTCCGCTGATTTTCGCCTTATTTCGGCATCCAACACCCCTCTGAACGATAAGGTCGGCAGCGGGCAGATGCGCACGGATTTTTTCTATCGTATTCAGGTGATACTCATTCAATTGCCGCCGTTGCGCCATCGGAAGCAGGACATCCCGCTGCTGGCGGAACATTTTCTGCGAAAGATGAAACCTGCTTCCGGCACTGCGAGAGTTCCCGGACGCATCATGGACATTCTCATCGAACACGAATGGCCCGGCAATGTCCGCGAGTTGCGCAATGTACTGCAAAGATATGTAACCCTTGGCCACCTCGAATTTCTGTCGCCTGATCCGGAATTCAAAACGGCATCCATGACGGAAGAATTCAAACTGCGCGAAGCGGTCCAGCAATTGGAAAAATCCCTCATTTCCAAGGCGTTGCGCCGGACGAGAGGCAATCGAACCCAGGCCGCAGCCCTGCTAGGCGTATCTCGAAGAGCCCTTTTTCGGAAGATGCCCACATCTTGAGTGCCAGAAACGCCCATACCGGGCGTTTCAGCTCGCCATGAATTTCTCAGCAATTCCAGATTATTAAATCAATTTCACCTGAAGTACAGGGCGTTATTGTCCCATCTTCTGTACGAGCCCGAACCTCTCCTTCGATCAAAATATTCTTTTATATCGGATAGTTATAAACAGATATCGATTCTGGCATCGCCCTTGCTCTGACTGAGATTGACTGACGTTCAGCGCGTCTCGTATGCGTATATGCCCGATGAACTGAAACAACATTCTTGGGGGTCGCTTTCTATGGAACTGGTCCAAAACAAAGCTTCAGGCAAATCCTTTATCGTGATCGATGATACCGGCGGCGCCTGTCTGCTGCTCATTACACCTGAGGGCAAGGTCAAAAGCCTTGAGCGGTTGCTCTTCGGACCTCAGATTGCATTTGATCCCAGAAAGCCGCAACGGAATCTCCATCTGACAAAGCCGCAGATGGAAAGATATGCGGAATATTTTAATGAATAAGCGCCGGCTGCGGATCCGGACGGTATGATAAAGTTTCTTTCAAAGCGGCTTCACGGCAAAGGAGCGGCACGATGAAAAAAGATCCATTTGGAAACCTTGCCGACTACCAGCCGGTTCTGGAGCTTGTTCACGATTTGGCGGACAAAGGCGAACTGGCAGAATGTCAGCCGGGTCTGATTCGAATACTTCGGTACAAGGGAAACTGGCGACTTCGCGAAGCGGTTCTGAAGCGAGTCGGAGAGATTCAAACGCCCTCCGAAGATCTGGTTTCTCAGGTGCTCAGCATTCTGGCCGACGACAACATTTATTACGACGCGAGGATTCTGGCCGGACACGCATTGATTCAGCTGTTGAAAAGCCTTCGGGATGGATTCTGCGATGGGATAAACACAGAGGCGCAAAAAGTAACTGCAAAACTCAGAAGCACGCCGCAGCCTCCATTTTTTGTTGCAACACTGGAGAAGCTCTATTTCGAGTTGAATCGTCACAGCCCGGTAGAAAATTAAACACATGGCTGTCGATGTTTCAAAAACCAGGAGAATCAGCCCCAAACCGCATCGGATTTCCCGGTTTGGCAATGGAGATACAGGGTGAAGATACATTTGAAACAAAAGGAAGCGGAGGAGGCTTTTCCTACGGACATTGTTTTCCAGACTCCGTTCTGGAGCGCAGTCAAATCACGCCTTGGCTGGAAGCCGCTCGCTTTTGATCTGGCTTCCTCGGAACCGCATGGCGACGTCCTGGTACTGACCAGAACATCATTGCCCGGAATTTCCATGGCCTGGGTTCCGCAGGGTCCGGAATTCCGCCCCGAACCGGATCAGTACGGTATTTTTCTGGAAGCGCTCTCCGATGCGTTAAGCGCGTATTTGGATCCTGGAGTTGCGTTTATCCGGTATGACCTTCCCTGGGAATCCCAGTACGCGTTTGCGGGATCAGGCGGTTCGGTCTCTCCACCAAAATTTGAGTGCCCTGAACCGCGACTCCAGGAGTTGCGCATGAACTTCGGCACCAGAACCTGGAACCTTCAAAAAGCGGCAATCGACCTCACATTTGCCGACAGGTTCGTACTCGATCTGAACCGGAACGAAGCGGAAATCCTGTCGAACATGAAGCCCAAAACCCGATACAATATTCACCTGGCTCAAAAAAAGGGCGTCAGGGCGTTCGCCGCAACCCCCGATTTACTTCCAGACTTCTATGAACTGTACCGGCAGACCGCTGAACGCAACCGCTTCAATCTCTGTGAATACCGGCATTTCTCCGCGCTGTTCCTTGCATTGCTCTCGCATCCCGGTTCATGCGAAATTCTGTTTCTTCTCGCCGCTCACGGCAAGTACATGCTTGCCGGCGCCATTATCGTGATTTCCGGCCGGACGGCAACCTATCTGTTTGGCGCTTCCGCCAATGAGAAAAGAAATTTAATGGCGCCTTACGCAATCCACTGGACGGCGATACAGCTTGCACGGACACGGGGGTGCCTGCAATACGATCTGGGCGCGGTTTCGCCCGGAAAAATCCCCGACCACCCGTTTTATGGTCTCTACCGTTTCAAAACCGGTTTCGGCGGAAGAATCATCCATCAGAGCGGATCCTGGGATTATCCGCTGAACGACAAGGGCTATAAAATCTTTCGCAGCTACGAGACGTTTGACGGATTTTCCCGCTCCGTATAGGGGATAATCTTTCAGTATGTTCCCCGCCCCGAAGCAGGCGCGTCAAAAGCGCTTTTCGCCTGCTTCGGGCTGAGGGGGAACTATAGCAGGGTGTTGAAAAACAAGAATCAAGCCGTCAGGCAAGGCGCGCGGCGATACGACAAGCGCAGCATATTCAAACATATGTGAGCATTGGCGAGAGCCGCGCAACGCTGAATGGCAGCCTCAGGCGCAGTTTTTCAACAGCCTGATAGGACATGTCAGACGGCGCAGCACGATGTGATGCCGAAGACGGTTTACTTTTGCTTCAGAAGATCACGTATCTCCGCAAGCAGTACTTCCTGAGCGCTGGGCTCCGGTGGAAGCTTGGGCGCTTCTTCCTCTTTTCGCTTGAGCAAGTTGATGGCTTTGATGGCGACAAAAATGGCAAAGGCGATGATGGTAAAGTCGACGACCGTCTGAATGAACTTTCCATAACTGATTACCACGGCTGGAGCTTCTGCAGTAGCTTGTTTTAACGTGATTGCCAAATCGGTGAAATCGACTCCGCCCAGGAGCACTCCGATTGGCGGCATGACCACATCAGCTACAAAGGAAGAAACGATCTTACCGAATGCGGCGCCGACAATGATACCGACCGCCATGTCGACCACATTCCCCTTTACGGCAAACTCCTTGAACTCTTTCAGAAAGCTCATGATTAATCCCTCCAGGTTACTAAGCCGATTATAAGTGTATGGACGATATTTTCAAGCTTCGAGTACATTTAAATACAATAATATCAAGTATTTAAAACAAACTACATGTCTATAAACTTATGATCTCCTTAGTAAATGGTGACCCGTTCATTTGAATCCAAGGCTCTTTTGACTTGGAATCTACTCCTGCGATGACTTCAATATATTTTATTTTGCGCCCTTACAGCAATCACGCATCTCCACAGGCAAGAAATATAGCGCGATGAGCGCTGAGAGGAGTGCCTTTTCCTCTTTCGCCCCGGTTCCGTCCCGATCCTCTCGCTGTCGACTTCACTCCGCAGAATTCCTTCCGATCATTCCGGGTGTGATGCGTTGTTGGCCTTCCTGGCCGGCGTCAGTACTTTCCTGCAGCTGAAAGCCGGAATCCATGGCCGTATCGTTTTACTCATATCCGGAGCGAAGCCTTGATTCGAAGTGGCTTGAGCATCAGATCCAGGGCCGCCAGAATATCGCTGCAGACAATCCGGGCGGCCGCAATCAGTTCTCCGGCGCAACCTTCCGGTTGGATGACCGCAATGCCCAGCGCGGCGCTTCGAATCATCTCCACATCGTTCAGGCCGTTGCCCACGGCCGCCGTTTCCCGGCGGTTCAATCCGGCAATAAAGTCGGCCTTGTCGCGGCCGGTCTCGATATGGTGAAGCGCAACAGGCAATCCATCCAGCTGCCGGGCCGCGGTACCGAAGGTATCCGCCGTCAGCACGGTGATGTTCAGCTCTTTTGCAAGCGCTTTCAGCCGTTCGGCAACGCCCGGAATCAGGATGCCGTCGCACGAGAGGGTTCCGCTGAAATCCAGAACCAGCTGTTTCAGCATCAGCGTTTCACTGCCCGGTATCTCAACATGAATGCCTTTTTGTTCCAACATCATCTGTATGGCGCCTTATTGTGGAATGCTCGAAAATTCAGACTCGTCATTGGGCTGCGTTGCAGGCAACAAAAAACCGCCTTCAGACAAATTTTCTGATCAAAACCCCGCCGTACATCGGTGTCGAAAGAAGTCATCAGCCCCGGCGATTGTGAAGGGGGGTCTCCCCGCAACTTTTTTTTAATTTACCCGGAGTGCCTTTGAAAAGCAAGCTCGAAGCCGCGCCGGTTTCCCAGGCATTCGGGTTCAAATTCAAGGACAGTTATATTGATGCTGAGATGAAGAATTGTCGAGGATGCGGATGCGAATACGATTTCAGATCGCATTGCACGGTGAAGCAAGGAACGCGGAAGCCGAAGGCGGGTCTGAAAATTCAGACCGATAAAGGATCTCATGTATCGACATTATTTTTTTGGGGGAACTTTCTCAGATAAAAAAGGTGTCCTCTGTATTGAGCCTGAACCAGATCACCCCGGCTCACGAGGCGATCCACAACCTCCCAGCCGGCGCCGGCCCGTAATAAAAGCGCGGACACGGCGTCTTTTCGCATCGGATGCACGGCGGTAATGCTCAGCAGATCCTGTTCGACATTGTCCGTAAAGGCAAAGGCATTCCCCTCGTAGCCCGAAAGGCATTCCACCCGATTGACCTTTGCACTGAGAATCTGATACGTCCGGTTGAAAACTTCTTCATCCGGGCAGCGGACCCATGGCTCTGCCGGAGGACGGGTGGGAATGCTCAGGTATGTCGTATGGGGCTGCAACTGGTTGAGAAAAACAGCCAGTTCTTCAGCGCTTTCCTCGCTTTCATTCACCCCGCCGACAAGCATGGTTTCCGTGACCAGCCGGCCGGTAAAATTTTCTGAAAACTCGCACATGCCATCCAGAATCGCCGACAGCCGCAATGCCTTATGAGGCCGATTAATTCTACGCCAGATTCTTTCCTGCAGGGCATCCACCTTCAGCGACACCCAATCTGCCTGAGCGAGCGCAGCCCTCACATCATCGCGCCATATCAGCGAACTGTTGGTAATCACCGCAATTGGAATTCCCAGCGACCTCAGAGCGGCTATGGATTCTCCCAGACGCGCATCCAGAGTGGGTTCTCCGTCCGGAACAAAGGTCAGATAATCAATCCGCTCCAAGGCGGCCCGGGCCTGGTTCACTCTGCGCCACACATCCATGAAAATCTCGCCCGGTTCGTAGAAAAACTGCCGATCCGTCTGTATGCGCGTGGTAGGCCCGACCTGGCAGTAGATGCAGGCATAGCTGCATGCCTTGGCCGGAATATTGTTGACTCCCAGGCTTTTGCCCAGGCGGCGCGAGGGCACTGGCCCGTAGGAATACCGAAATCCCTCGTTTTCCATCATCGACCTGCGCGCATGGGCCGGCGGCATCGTCCGTTCCGGCCGCAACAAAACCTGCCGGCGCCGACCCTGGCGATCGGCAGGTTTTCAGAACGATGCTGGTTTGAAAACGAACGGTCGCTGTCGATACCGGCGGAGTCCGGCAACAGAATGACCGGATTTCCGGCCAGACCGGCAAATCCTGTTTGCGGTTCATCCAGGTTCTGAGGCATCTTCAGCACGCAATGCCCATCGCCTTTGCCTGTCATGGGACCCGTGCCGAACGGCCCGGTTCCGTCGAATTTCGGCATGTCAACAACCTCCTGAATAAATCGGTGCGGCGCCAAAGCATGATGGCGCATAACGTCCAGTCAACCCGTACACGGGGTTTATGAAGCGCCTGCCTTCAGCACCGCATCCCGAATGCAAACAAGGGTTAACCCTCGCTGATTCCGGCCTCAAGTTCGGCCAGCCGCTTCCTGATCAGATCCAGTTCCGACTGCAAGGCTTCGGCCTGCCTTTGAAGCGCCGGTTTGTCCAACTCCGGATCGGGCCCCTGAAGCTGCGCCGGATATCCGCCGAAGCGCATCCAACCCGTTTGACCGGTGGCATAAAACATATTGCGTCTTCCGCGTCCGCCGCCGAAAGCTCCCCGGCCAAAAAAACCGCGGCCTCTTCGGAAACCCGTTCCAAACCCGCGTCCGTAAGCATCATTCGCGTATCCGGGCATTCCGGAACCCGAGCAGTATCCCAGCCCCCGTCCGGTTCTTGATCCCATTCCCATGGGTCCTGTACGATCTCCTCCCGGCATGGTCATATCCTCCTTTCCTGAAAATAGAATATTATTCTCTTACCATTACGGTTCCGCATTTCGGGCACGGTCGCTCAAAGCAGGGAACGCCGCGTTCATGCGGTTCTTTGTAGCCGCATTTCGGGCAGATGCAATTGCCGCCCATCCGGCCGCGTCCCTGGCCGCCCTGGCCTTGCCCCCGGCCGGGCCCTCTTCCAGAGCCCGCGCCGCCTGAAGGTTTTCTTTCATCCATGATGTTCTCCTTTTCGGCTGCGCGCTTTTTGTGTCAGCGCGTCTGAATTCAATCGATATAAATCCGTTCCGTGCGTTTCATTTTCAGATTCCGGTATGCCAACGCTGTCTTCGGATCGAAACCCGTGCATCGCTGACCTGATTAACAGCAAAAGGAATGCCAGTTTAGTCGTTATTCACCATGACAGATATAAATTACTGTAATAAATACAAATATAAGATAATATAAAAAATTGCGGGGGTTTTAAAAGGTCGCATTTATGCAACTTATTGAGGGCTCATAGACGCTGTAATGCGACTGATTGTAATTGCGAAAGATGGATTTGGGATCAGACGCGGCAGACTAATTCTGGCGCAACTGATTTTGCAGTGTCGCTCCAGGAAATTAAAGCCCTGAGCAGAAAAATCTATATCGATGTCCGTCTCCATACGCCCGGGCCGCTGTCCATACGCACAGGGCGCCGGACCATGACTTTTCCAAAATTATTTTCTCAACTCAATTGCCTGATTGCATCTGTCGGGCTATTTCATGGCTTTTCATGAAATCGAAGTTCTCAAACGCGTCCAGACAGGCATCCATTCGTTCTTTGTTTTTGCCAACCCCATCGTCATGGCGGTTCCATATCTCTGATATGAGCCGCGTCGCTTTCAGGGCGTCCGCACTTTTCTCAACGGTTGTAACGAGGGCGCCCTGGTTCTCTCCCCGCAACCAAAGCGGTATGACGGCTATGTCGTTCTTTTTGTCTTCGAAAATGGCCCCTTTTTCCTTGTCCGGTCTGTATGTGGCATGGGAGAAATTGGCAGATTCAGGATCGGCATCCATAATGATCGCCGTACCAGAACCTTCCTCAGCTTCCGGATTTACCTTGATGATCAGAAGACCCGAATCGGGCTGAATCCTGTCGAATCCCGTGCGTTGACGGTTTTCCACCAGATAATATTCCCCGCTCGTTAAGGGTATCTTGACGGCAAGAGTTTTTCCTCCCCGGTCCAGGGGTGAAAGAAATACACCCCGGGTTTCACCGGGCTTTACCAGAATCACCTGATCTGGCAAAATCCATCCCAGCCTGATTCTCGTGAAGGAGGAAAGTCCCGGCGGGGGGGAATTGACATCGATGTAGTGTGAAGACATCACATCCCATGATCCCATATAAGTCGTGCACTCCTCCCAGCGATGGTTCCTCGAAGCGTCAGCCTGACGCTTGAAATTGTATAGTCAGGGTGCCAGGCGCTTGGCGGCATAAACCCCTCCCAGCGCGTGGAAAAAGTCATGGGCGAACATGCCCAAAGGAGCGTTTTCCGTTCCCACGAAGATGCCCCCTGAAAACTCACGTCCCGCCTTTGACCTCAGGGTCACGAAACTGGGATTCCCCCTTACCCCTGTCAGCATCCCCGGGTTGGCGCAGTAACACATCATGCCGTATCCCTTTCCCGGAAGGGTGGCAGCTCCCGGTATGATGAGCATGTTCTGAAATTTCGAGAAGTCCGCCTCGTTCTCGATGGCCGTCATCGTGTCCTCGACGAGCTTCCTGACCCGGCTCCGGTCAACCTTGAAGTTGTCCGGGCTTATTCGATACGCTGAAATGGAGTCGGGCAGGTTCACCCATCCCATGAAATGAGGCGCGACCCATGCAAGGCCATAAGACTGAACTTTCACATAATTGCCCAATCCCCCCAGCACTTTTTGCCGGATCTTTTCCAGGTGAAACCTCGGTTCGACATCCGGAAAACGAACTGCCACGATGAGAAGCCGTTGCTCTCCTTTCCCGCGGGATGACTGAGGTCCTAAAAAATTCCCGGAAGGCGGTTTTTCATTTTCCCGCTGAAAGAGATCTTCCCTCGGGTTGTTGCCTGCCTGCGCGCACTGGTATCCCCAAACCCCCAGAAGCATGATCCCAAGAAAGAGATACCTCGCTAACAAGATTTCTCTTTTCATAACTTCCCTTCTTTCATGAAACGATTTGCAATTTATTGGAAAACAAACAACATCTCTGTCTGCGAAGGCACTCAATCAGCCGGAAATGCGCATTCTCTTTTTGTGATTCTAGTCCATGAGAGCATCGATTGCCGATTGAAAGTCAACATACGGATTGCGGCGAGTTCCACGAAAATGGCGCCAATCATGATGCTCCCTGCCAAGAATAATGCAATCCCGTTTCCCTTATTCATCCGGTATCCAGAAGAAATCCGCCAGCCTGGACAACATTTTCATGGGAACAGCTTCTACGGCGAAGGCCATGGCGATTACGGCGATCTTGATGCCTGGATGGACCCTCTTGAGCTGATAGGGAATGCCCAGATGGTAATCGGAATGAAAGTGGCCGCAGCAGAAAAGGATGCGACGGTCCAGAAAGGCCTCGAGCGAGGCCGCCATGACGGCATCTTTCAGAATCTGGGCCTTGAAAAGTGCCTGGGGTTTGATCGGCCCCATGGGGCCGGCCGGCATATCCTGCACGGCGGCCTTGAACAACTCGCAGTACCTGCGGGACCTGAAAGGCGGTTTTTCAGGAAGATAGATCGAATCGGCGCCCAAAACTTCCGGGGAAATTCTGTTGGCCCTGGCCACGGCCGCCGCCGCCCTTCGCGGCACATTGGCGGCAATAACCGGAACGCCCTCGAATTTGGAAAATTCGATCAGGGGCCGGTAAGCCTCCTGATAGTTGTGCCAGGGACGGGATTGTTCTCGAAACGCCGCTTCCGAAATTTTCCCTTCAAGATACGCATTCAGAATCTCCTGCACATCCCTTTCAAACATCTCCATGGCCAGCGCCAGGTTCGAATCCAGGCTGTACAGGCCGGTCAGAAGACCCAGTTCGGCCTCGTGGGCGGCACTGGAATCATGCCGCTCTCCCAGAAAAATCACCTGATATTCCAGGAGCATTTTCAAGGCGGTCTCCAGTGTGTAAATAAGGCCGGTATTATGCATTAACTGCGGCATAGAAAAATTCCCCGCCGATCAATTACTCTTGCCGCCCATGAGCCGATGAGGGGCTGCTTCAAGGAAGCCGCTTCGAAAAGCCCGGCTTCGAAAACGCCCAAACCATCGGGACGACAATGAATTAAAATTTGCCGCCGGTACGAAACCCTCCGCCGCCGAAGCCGCCGCCTCCGCGAAATCCCCCCCCGCCGAATCCGCCGAAGCCGCCTCCGGATCGGCCGGAACCGGGAAAATTCCATCTCTGAGAACGGCTGATACGGTCCCACGCCTTGCCCGACGACATGCCGCCGCGCAGTATCTCCCCCAGCAGAATGCCCAGCGCGAGGTCGGTGGGAAAAGCGGAATGGCTGGCATCGTAATTGCTGCGGCGGAATCTTTCCCGCAGGCTGATGAGTTCCTCCAGCGCCTTTCGTTGATCCAGCTGGCTGGTTTTCAGCCCGGCAATCCGGTCCGTCAGGCTCTTTTGCTCCTGCTGCAGCTGGTGAAGGCGCATGACGATGGCGTCGTCCACCGGCCGGGGCGTGGTTTGAGCCTGCTGAAAAAGCACGATGATGTCTTCACGCTCCAATTCGGTTGCCATCATCGTGACGGCTTTTCGTGTGTATTCATCCTCGCCGGCGGCAAAGTCGTTTTTTTTGCTTAAAAGTTCCCGGTATCGCTTCTCCTCGATTTCGATTTCTTCATTGACCTTCCGAAGCTGTTTCTCAGCCGCATCCAGGGCGGCCTGAAGTGCGGGCATACCGTCTTTCTCGGCCGCCTCTTTCTCCATGGTCAGCAATATTTGTCTCTGGCGATCCGCCTCCTCGAGTGCCTGGACGGCATGCTCTCTGAGGCGCTTTGGAAGCTCGTTCAGCATGTGATAGTCGGCGCGGGTTTCCTTAAAGCGGATGAGCCTGGCCACCCATTCGTCCAGCATGCGGGCAATCCCTCCGTGCCGGTAATCGGGCGTGAGGAACCGGCGGTTCCACAGATACATGAAAAGCACATCATCCTGATAAGGCTTGCCCTTGCTGGAAAGGTCGGCCTCGGACTGGGATGCTTTTTCATCAGCCCGCTGAGCGACGCGATCAGCGGCAACCGCTTTTTCCTGCTGAAGCCGATAGCCTTCGGTCTTTTCCAGCGCCGATCTGGTATTCTGGATCTGTTTCTGAAGGGCGTCGGCAGCCCTGTCGCGTGCGTCCCGGCAGGTTTCCCGCTGCTGATTGAGCGTCTGCTGGCGCTCTTGGCCCTGAGCGATATCCTTTTCAAGCGCCTCCAAAGCCTGTTTATGCTGTTCGATTAAAGCCTGAACAGCCAGATAGACCTTATCCAGACGGTCCGTCACGTTGCCGGCTCTGATCTCATCAAGCCTGAACCTGGCCAGCCCCCGGTACTGCTCCGTTGTTTCGATGCGCAACCGGTTTAACTGAGCGTTCAGGTCCTCCATCTCCCGGTCGGCTTCGGCAATTCGGAACTGGGCCTGCAGAACATGGTTGTCGATTTCCTCTAGCGTTTTTCTGCCGGTGATCATTTTATATCACTCCTCATGGAACAAGGGCATTTGATGACAGGGAAGAACCGGCGGCAGGCTGAGACCGGATGTCGATAGCGCCGCGGATTGTTTTTTCATTTAACAGCCGCAGCAGGTTTTCAAAAGCCCTCAAACCGGATCTACCACTGGGCAATGGCGCCGCCGGTGGTCGGAAAACTGAACTCAGGCGTCAGGTACCCGCGCTTTTTAACCCCGAACACATTGCGATTGATGATGCCGTCGTCCATCTTGTCGCGTCTGACCTGTTCAAAAACATCGGATTTGACGCGCAAGCCCCACTGCTCCACGGTATGCGTTTTGCCGTCCTCCTCGCTGACGACGGGAAGCGCAAGGCGTCTGCCGTCATGGGCAACGGCCTCAACGATAATATAGTAGTTCCGGGCATTCGGGTTGTTCTCGGGAACTCTCCATACGCCGCTGGACGCGCCCGGCCTTGAAACGATGTGCAACTGATATTCCAGGGTCAACTGATCATAAAGCTGCCTGAGCGCCGCATATCCTTTGTTCGCGGCCTCGGCATCCTGACGCGACACGCCGGCCATGGCATCCTCGTAAAGCCCTTCAGCCTTCTTCCGTGCCGCATCCTCACGAGCCTCGGCCAGCACCCGATCCCGCTCCTCGGCAAGCTTTGCCGGCATGGCCGTCAGTTCCTGCAAGGTTCGCTGCTGCTGCTCCCGGACACGATTCTGAGGCGCGACCACAAAGAGGTGGTGCATCATGTAAATCGCCAGCAGGACCAGAACCGCCAGCGCCCCCCGCTTGACCCAACGCCCGCGGTTGACGTACAGGCGGGCAAGGGTCAACTGAAAACTGTCTTTCGGAGGACGGTAGGTAAAACGCTCCTCGCGAAGGGCTCTCACGCCTTCGGCGATAATGTCTTCAGATACGGTAAGCCCCTGTCCGGCGTAGATGTCCCGGACCTTTTCGATCAGCGCACGGTCATGATCCTCCGCCCCGAGCTCGCGGTCGACAAGCGACTGCTGGTGCCGCAGCGTGTCCACCACGTCCATGGCCAGCATGACCTCGTTGAGATCGGTCTTTCGGGTCTGTTCGTTGTCACTCATTGGCCAATTGCTTTCCGGCTGCGGTCAGCTGCACGAGACGCCGCTTGCCGTCCTCCACCGCCTGCCGGATCTCCAGCTCGTTGCGGGTGCTGAGTTCGCGCATTTCGGCAATCAGAGAGCGGGACTTTTCCTGGAAATTTATCACCGAGTCGAGCAGTTTCTTAACGCTTTCAGCCTTGATGGTGGGTCCGTAGCCGGCCCGAAGGGCCTTCTCCTGAACCTTGTCGCCCACATCGGACAGGGTCTCGAGGCTCTTGTTGATGCCCTCCTTCATGGCGTTCAGGGTTTCAGTGCTCTCGTGGAGCCCCTGCAGGCTTGTAAAAGAGGCGTTTAAGGCCGTAAACACCGTTTCATTGGTGCCGAAGAAAGAGACCGCCTGGGAGTAAACACGCTCCTTGATATCGGAGGTCTGGGCCAGACGCGCCATCACCACCTCGGTGGTGTTGTAGCTTACCGACAGGTTCTCGGCCAGGTCCTTTGCAATTTGATACCGTTTGTCCTGCACCTGCAGTTCGCGCAGAAGCTCGTCGCGGGCAAGCTCCAGTCTCGCAATCTGCTCCCGGTCCTGCCCGGTGTATGTTTCCAGCGCCTTGACCGCCTCTTCCAGACGGGCCTTGGCCACCTCGACTGCAGTCTCGGCTTTTTTGAGCACCTGAAAAGCCATAACCTGAGCCTCTTTCAGAGCCCCTCGAAAATCCCGGTAGGACTCCAGAATCCGAACCTCTCGCTCCATCTGGTCCTTGGTGTCGGATGATACCTCCATGTAGGTCTTCTTGATCTTGCGAAAGCGGCTGGGAATATCTCCGCGGGTGGCCTTCATCCAGAAGTTGGAAATCTTCTCCATGGTGTCGATTTTGCCGTCGCTGAGCTGATCGACCATGGATTTGGCGTCGTCGCGGATACTGTCGAACGCATTGGTGATGACTTCATATCGCTCGCCCACGTTCATCGCTGTAATCTGCTCGCGCACCACCTCGTTGAAAACCGTGGTGTTGCTGAGAGTGCGGGCGATCGCAATGGTTTTCTCCTCGTCCAGGTCGCTGATCCGGTTGATCAGGGCGACGACCGGCATCTCGTCCGGCTTTGCGGGCATGAGACCCATGTCGCGCAGGCCATTGAGGGCCTTGTCAAGATACCGCAGGGGGGTTGAAACGATATTGGCTGGATTCATTTCTTCTCCTTTCCCTTATTCTGCAGGCAGGCTGCAATTGCGCATCCCTTAAGGTGCAATAATCCATAAACAAGGACGGGCTGCTTGTTTTCCTGATGTCGGGGATTAAATATTGAACGAGTCTGATTTTCATCTGAACGTTCCCTTGGTGGCGTCAAACTAAAAACTCAGAATTCGAATCCAATGGAGCTGCCGATTGACAAGTCTTGAATGAGGCGCCTTGATTTTTTATAAGCGCCTGAAAATACCGGGTCAAGCAAAATATGCGAAGGCTGTTGCGCCGGAGCTTTATCAGGCAAATTCATTATTCGCGGTCCGGCCCCACCGCTTCACCGGCTTCTTTCGTATCGCGCTTCTTCCCTATTTTTCCGATTCACCGCCGGCGCAATCGATTCAGCCCGAACCGCATTCCGGTTCGCCGCATACCCCCATCGTGCACACACAATATGGCGATGCATATGGGCAGAATTTCTCCTTGTCTTCCCGTTCGCCGATATATTATAGAAGTCGTGTCTGGCATTAGGGAAATTATCTTGTCAAAGACGAGGCTGTGTGTTTATCTCGCATTTTCGATCAGGCGGTCTACCGAGCTTAACAGGGTGTTGAAAAACAAGAATCAGGCCGTCAGGCAAGGCGCGCGGCGATGCGACAAGCGCAGCATATTCAAGCATATGTGAGCATTGGCGAGAGCCGCGCAACGCTGAATGGCGGCCTCAGGCGCAGTTTTTCAACAGCCTGTTAAAACGGCCGATATGTCCTTTGCCAGCGTTATATTCAAAAGTTGTATGGAATAGGAGGCGATCCTTTTTGTTTGATTCGATTCACGTAGTTCACCCCTTTAACAACTTGCGCAAGTTACTCCGGATGATATAGTCACAGGCGGCCGGCCGGCGGTAAGTCTTGCCGAAAAATGGGTGAACAGCTTGAAAAGGAAAAGCAGTTAGAACTGATGACATATAAACGCATAAAAACATAGGATGCCCCGATTTTTGCCCCGTTCAAGACGTTGCAGACGCACAGGGCGGGAGCGGTAAGGTTCCGGAACATCCCGGATATTCAGAGGAATTATTGAGGATAACAAAAGAATGGAATCATCCAAGATGCAATCAGTCTCGATTATTATACCGACTGTAAACGAAGCTGAAAATATGGACGAGCTGCTTTCGAGAATCGCCCGCTGCTGTTCATCGAGGTCCTATGATCTGGAGGTGGTCATTGTCGATGATGGGTCAACGGATGGCACCTGCGATGTGGCTGAAAGGCATCAATCCGTTTTCCCGGTCCGGATTCTTCGCCGTTTGGAAAAACGTGGACTGGCAAGCGCAATCGTGGACGGTGCAGCAATCGCCACCGGAGATATTGCCGTTGTCATGGACGCGGATCTAAGCCACCCGCCGGAAGCCATAACGGCCCTTATTGCGCCGCTATTGAATAACGCCTGCGATATGGCCATCGGCAGCCGGTATATTCCCGGGGGCTCGACACCGGACTGGAAGGTTTTCCGTAAAATTGCCTCCCGTACGGCAACCCTTCTCGCGTGGCCGTTTTGTGACGTGAATGATCCCATGTCCGGCTTCTTTGCCGTGCGACGGAATCGACTTCTCCAGTTGCAAAGAGACGTTTCCGGTTTCAAAATCGGGCTGGAACTGCTGGCGGCCGGGGGCGATTCGCTGCGGGTGGTCGAAGTGCCGATTGAATTTCATGACCGCCGCATGGGAACTTCAAAGCTCGGGCCGAGGATCATCTGGGAATATATACACCAGTTGATACAACTGGCCGGCGGAAATGTCTCGGCTGCCAGCGGCCTTCGCTTCATGATGGTCGGCCTTCTGGGGCTTGTCGTTGATTTATCAATATTTCAAGCGCTCTTTTCAAGTGGGCTGAGCTTAGGGGCGGCCCACACCGTAAGTTTTGTTGCGGCCTCGCTGACCAACTATTTTCTGAATTCCAGATGGGCGTTTCGTCAGGAAATTGAGACCCATGCGGTCTGCGAATCCCGCCGTTACCCGTCATTTCTCATGATCGCGCTTCTGGCCGTATTCCTTCGAGGAGGGGTTTTGGCTACCTTGACGCAGGTTTTCGGATGGCCTGTTCATGCGGCTATACTGGCGGCTATCGGGGCCGCGGCCGGGATCAATTATCTGGGGTGCGCCTTTTTTGTTTTTCCCCAAGCCACTTCCGGAAACCAGTCGAATATACGGTGGCGCATTTTCTCCATGTTCGTCGTCGGCTATTTACTGTTTTTAAGGGGCGTCTATATCGGGGCCACGGAACTGCTTCATCAGGAGGCCTATTACTGGAATTATGCGCAGCACCTGGACATCGGCTACCTGGATCATCCCCCGATGGTGGCCTGGATCATCCACTTGGGAACGATGCTTTTTGGAGACACCGAATTCGGCGTTCGCATCGGGGCTTTTGTCTGCTGGCTGTTTACAGCGCTCTTTTCTTATAAACTTGCGTATCGAATTTTCGACAAGTCAACCGCCTTCAGAACGCTGATGCTGATCGCCATCCTGCCGATTTTCTTTAGCGTGGGTCTTTTAATGACGCCCGATGCCCCGCTTATCGCCTGCTGGTCCGGAACGCTTTATTTCCTGTACCGAGCGCTGATTGAAGAGAGTCGTCATGCCTGGCTGGGAGTCGGCGTCTGTTTGGGGCTCGGAATGCTTTCCAAATATACGATCGCACTCCTTGGCCCGGCCGCATTGCTTTTCATGGTCATGGACCCTCGATCCCGCCGCTGGTTTTTGAAACCGGACCCATATATTGCGGCATGTATCGGCCTGGCGCTCTTTTCACCGGTCATTGCCTGGAACTTCGATCACGAATGGGCCTCTTTTATATTCCAAGGGCCGCGCAGGGTTGCCGGAGGAGTTGATTTTTCCCTGCATGAGCTGATCGGCAGCATTCTTGTTTTACTCACCCCGACGGGGTTTGCAGCCGCCGTTTCACTCCTCTTTTTCAGAAAATCATGCCGGGCGGGTTCTTCTCTTGCCCCCATCCATTCAAAAAGTCGCAGCTACACCTTTTCGTTGGTGCTCCTGCTGGTTCCACTGTCCGTTTTCCTGACATTCAGCCTTTCAAAACCCGTCAAACTTAACTGGACGGGGCCATTATGGCTCTCGTTGATGCCGTTTATCGCCCACTATATGGCGCCGGAAACGGGCATCGCATCCCGGCGACTGGCCCATCTGGTTCAACGCGCCTGGCCCGCCACCATTGCCGCAAGTTTGCTGATCTATGCCGCTTCGCTTCATTACATTTCCCTGGGGATTCCGGGCATTCCCTATCCTGAAAACTTTCCGCTTGTGGGAGGCAGCGATCTTGGACAGCAAATCGAACAGATTGAAAATGATATTGAACTGGCAAGCGGCGTGGAGCCGCTCGTGGTGGGAATGGATAAATACAGAACCGCCAGTTTGCTCGCATTTTATCGTCCGGAATTAGCAGAGGATAAAAATGGCCTGACGGCGAGTGAAGGTGTCGCGGAGACATCCGGCTGTCATCTGTTTGGCGGCAACAGCCTGATGTATCGGTACTGGTTTCCTGAAAAAGTGAACGAAAACCGGCCGCTGATTCTGGTATGCCCCGAACGCCGCTATTTAAGTAAAGCCAGCGTCCGCTCGCGCATCAGCCAAATGGGCGATGTTCAGGAACTTGTTATCCGTAAAAACGGAAGGGCCGTCGGCAAATACTTTTATGTCGTCGCAAAAGGATATAAAGACGACGAAGGCCTGCCCGGCAATCACGGCTGAGGTCAGGAAACAAAAATGAGAGAACAACTCTCCCCGGATTCAACATTCCAGGGGAATTGGATAAGCTTCGGCAGCGACAATTATCGATTTTCGCGGCATGATGACTGTAAGTGACGATAACGCAGCACCTGACGAACCTGGACCATCAGCTTTAATTTTGGATCCGGTCTGAATTTGGATTTGCTCTCTGTTTCCATACGATTTGCATATTGAACCGGAAACATGGAAAAATTTAAGCCTATTTTTCCATGTTTTATAACTCAATATCGGAATAGATGGAATATTTTCAGTTTTATATAGGTAATAGATGGACAATTTTCCATCTATTGACAATGTTATGTGTTGAAAATCAACAGATGCAGCAAGGTGGCAAGTATAATGATAGTAGATATTCTAAAAATCGCCATAAAAAATGGGAAATTACTATTAATATGGCTCCTAATAGTATTCCTGAGTTCATCAATCCTATCTCTTCCTCCCGAAAATTGGCTTTTATCGCTTGTCGATTCAATGCCCAAGGGATTGTTAATAAAAATATGCTCGATATTGTTATTGGTAGTAATTGGATTAATATTTTCATCAGTTATCCTCCAAAAGAAACAAAAATCTATTATTAAATCTTATATAAATGAAATAAATTCAAAAACTTGCGACTGGCTCCCCGATCCGGGTGTCTGGCAACATAAAACATCGGGCGTTCTTTTTTGTCAAAAATGTCATTCACCGCTTTCATCCGATCTTTATTGCGCCACATGCGATAGAGGTTATGGCAAAGGTGAAGCGTTTAATTTAGATGATTAACAAATCCTCACATAACCACCGCATTCACCAGACAAGCTGGTGATGCGGGGCGATAGGGTGGACCGTTCGCTGCGCTCGGGTCCGCCCTATCGCCGGCTGTTGAGCATCGTCTCTTCACGCCCTTGATAGGCTTCGCTCGCGCTCCGCCTATCGAATAAGGTTAGATTGTGCGTGCGTAGCGAGCCACAATCTGAACCGTTTGTTGGACGAGCCCGGCGGTCATATATAGAAAAGAGCTTTTTGGCGCCGAGGGGGTTGGATCAGTCGGCTGGATGGTAGGAAGGTGGAAGCGACCCCTGCAATGTTCTTTGAGATGGATATAAGTGTTGTATCATGTTGTTTTACGCTGTTTTTGGGTATTTTCCGGGCGTATGAGTTCCACTCCGGTGAAATCCGGCCCTTGCCCTCGGTAATGTCATGGCTCCCGTTTACATGCCCTTGCCTCCGATCGTCTATTGCTGTAACGCAGCGGCCAGGGCCGGTGGCCGGGCAATTTTCGTTGCGATGATCACCATGGCGGCCCCGCAGGCCGGGCAGATGATTGCCGACCGTTGCTTGAGGTTGCGGATAAGGGAGCGCCAAGGCGTGGCCCGCAGCACCAGTTGCAGGAAACGGACGAGCTTTTTGCTGCATGCATGGAGGAAGCCATACGACCTTGCCCGTCGAAATCCTCGGGGCAGCACATGGAGCATGAGCAGGTAGAGGAAGTACTCGCCCTTGATGGTTCTGGTCCGGTCTTCTCCGCTTTTGGCATGGCGATAGCGGAAGGTTACCATGCCGTCCCGGCACTGCAGAATGTCCTGCTCCCGGATGACGCCCCGGTACAGGTAGCGGCCAAGATAGACAAGGGCCTCCTCGCCGTCGCCTGCATCCTTGCAGTCAACCACCCACTGCGTGGGGCATATCAGGGACGGGCATTGGTATATTGACATAAATCATTCCGGAATCATTTTGGCCACGATTGCCCGTTTGTTTTGAAGTGAAATGCGCTTCATGAAATCTTGCGGGGCTCAGTTCTGCAAAAATAATGCGGATCAAGGCTTCCGAAGCGTCAACTATGGATCACGACCAGAAACATGGAAAAATCATGGCCTGTCTTTTCCATGTTTATTAACATAGAGTATCAGCATAGGCGGAATATTTTCCGTTTTATGTAGGTGATAGATGGACAATTTTCCATCTATTTAAATAGTCAGGCAAATACTATGAGGTGTGCAGTGATGAAAACTATGCAGATTAGCAAAGCATTCACTCTGATCGAACCAGGCCCAGTTGTCCTCATTACGACAAATAATGGAGAGAAGAACAACATCATGACGATCTCATGGACCATGGTGGTTGATTTTACGCCGATATTCGCCATAACTACAGGTCCCTGGAACTATTCCTACACCGCGCTCAGCGAATCAAGAGAATGCGTAATTGCAATTCCCACTGTGGATCTAATTGACCAGGTCGTTGGCGTGGGAACATGTTCCGGCGCCGACACGGATAAATTTGAAAAGTTTGGGCTAACTCCTGTGAAGGGAAAGTATGTCGGCTCGCCTCTAATTGAGGAATGCCTGGCAAATATCGAATGTAAAGTTATCGATATCGTCAAAAAGCACAATATTGTCGTACTCGAAGGCGTTGCTGCGTACTTCGATAGTTCACGAAAAGAGAAGCGAACTATTCACGCAGTTGGCGATGGAACTTTTATAGTGGATGGGCGCAGGTTGAATCGAAGGGAAATGATGCGATCGAAGCTTCCAGATGGTGTGTAACTCTCGGGCATCTCGGGGCCCCTTGATATGTTGCCATCCATCATTTCGGGAACATGAGTCCCCCTGTCTTTTACGATTTTTCGCCCCGATTGACCGTTTGTTTTGAAAAGCAAAGCACTCCATGAAAATTTTGCGGCGCTTGGCAAGGCGTCCCGGAATGTTGCGCTGAAGCTTTATCAGAAAAATTCATAATTCAAGGCTCGCTCCCAGCGACTCAATATATTGACTTGTTTTGAAGCCTGTTTTTCCCAAAGTATTTCCGATTCACCGCCGGCGCATCCGAACAACCACCCAAAGCGGATATTCTCTCGAACAGGAGAAGCCGGGTTTGCTGACTTCGCCCCGGCTGCGGAATATATCGGAATCGCGTTTTTTAAGTGATACCGTTTTTATTTCAGAATGTTAACTTGCCTTGACCTCGGGACCCTCAATGGATTGCACCACAGCCTGATCGCCGCAGATTTTCCACCGGACCTGAAATCCGCAGACGCAGGCTGCAAAATCGCTTTTTGAAGAATCCTGAGTATAATAAGCGGGTCGCGGGTCATAGGAAAGCATGCCAAAAACAACGGGCTCCAGGCAAATGCCCTTGTCGGCCTCGATGCGCCGGCAGGCCTCCAAAGCACAAGGAGTGAAGCTCACGGCGAATTTCTTGTCAGGCGCCCTGTCGGCAAATCCGCCCGTTGCTTCGAAGATCCGGTCCGCATAGGGCAGATAGGGCTTGATGTCGAGCACCGGCGTGCCGTCCAGCAGATCCACGCCGTTGAGGTGAATTCTGATGCCCTTGTCGTCGCCTTCGATCTTTTCCATTTCGACGGCGGACATGCCGATGGGATTGGGCCTGAATCCCGAACGGGTCGCAAAGACCCCGACACGCCTGTTTCCGCCCAGACGCGGCGGGCGCACCGTGGTTCTTGAAGAATCGGATTTGCATTCATGAAAAACGAATATCACCCACAGGTGGGAAAAGCCTTCCAGCCCCCTGAGGGATTCCATGCGGTTGTAAGGCGGAAAAAGTTCCAGCACGGCCTTGGCTTCCGGAACCAGCCCCGGCTGACGCGGAATGCCGAACTTCTGCTGAAAGCAGGAACGGATCACGCCAATGGGTTCAAATGAATAGGTCATCGCTTCATTCTCCGAGGGGTCCCGCCGGGAATTGAGTAAGGCAAGAAATTAAAACGACCCCGGAACACTGGTCCGTCGCAGCCATGCCTTCGGTTGTATCGCTGGATATATACGCCATTTGAGCGGCGCACGCTTTCGGAAATATCGGCTTCGAAGGTTTGAACCGGAAGATGGCGATGATCGGGCATCAAGCAGGTGACGGCAATTCGAACATTCCACATTTCGAAGGTTTCTTTCAACAGCTCCGTAAACATGGCGTAATCTTCTTGATCCGCGAAAATCTCCTCGGCGCGCCGGCCGCGGTTCATCACATGGCGCCACGCATCTGGATGTTCTATTCGAAGGGAACGAGACATAACGACAACTGCCTATCATTATCAACCCAAAAGGCCAAGAGCAGACTTGACCCCTTTACAGGCTCAGGCGGCCCTGCTTCAATAGCGTCACCGCGCTGTAGGTCCTGACCCAGAAGTTGGCTTTTTCTACGGCCGGATACTTGAAAAAATCCTGAGTCCACTGAAACGAGGGGTTCTGATACAGATCGCGCAGGATGTTGGCGATATGCTTGGGTTTCCAGTCGGCACGGATTAAGAAATCATAAATCAGACCGATCATGTTTTTCGGCTGCAGCGCTCTCGGGTTGGGATGATAGAGGATATCTACAGCCCAGTCCGGAACCCTTGTCTCCCGCCTGGCGTGCTCTAGGGCTTCGCCTGCAGGCATATCTTCCTGTCCGTCAAATTCCTCATGAAACCGGTACAGATCGGAGGCTTTGTATTCTTGAATCAGGTCAATCAGGGTGTCATTGGAACAGGGAATGCGGCCGGAAAATTTTTGTGCATGTTTCGAGGCGTTTTCCAGATTCCACATGGCGTTCAGAATCCGGTCCATATCAGTTTCTTCAATTGCCTGTGAGCCGTCAAAGCAGGCGCCGATCACATCCACCAGGGGGCCGCGGCCCACGATGCCGTATTTTTCCAGGTTCTTTTTATGAAGGCTGAAGGGGCTTCGAATCGAGCGCATGAACGGGGAGCCCTCGTTCCATGAGTTGTCGAAGTTGATGCTGCGATCCAGGGCATCCGAGATAAAGACGGGAAACATTCCCCGGGATTCGTTGTCCTTGAATGCCTCCATGGTAACCAGGGAAATGTATTCGGCCAGTTTTCCCAGTCCGCTGAACGCTCGGGCCGCCGGGTGTGAAACGCCGTTACGGCGGCGGATATCGTTCGGGTCGCGGAAGTCGCAGGCCCGGATCAGGTCCTCTTCCAGGTAGCCGATTTCAACCAGATGGTCGGTTGCGCGCTGTCCCAGGAGATTATGAAACAGAATATGGCATCCCGAGGGGGTATAATCCAGCAGGTAGGGAAGGCCCCGGGAACGGAGAAAATTCTCGAGGAAACGGAAAACCGGAATCAGCTGTGAAAAGAGCGCTTTCTGGCTTTCCGGGCTGGTATACAGCAGGTGGTTCTCGTCCTTGAGAAACAGTTCAAGATCTATCGGCATCAACACGCTTTGAGACCGCTTTCCAATGATGGGAAGATGGACCTGAAGGCTACGTTCGACCGTCAGTTCCTCAAGGCGCTCAATGGGTTCGGCTGTGGCCGGAAAGGCCGGGTCTGCTCCGGATGCGGTCAGTTCGCTGCCGGTGGCGACCACGTAATCACTGAAAAGGAAACATTGTTTCAGCCTGCTGCCAACGCTTGCATAATAATCATGAGCATTCATGGGCCGGGCGCGCCTTTCTGCCGTTGCTGTTTTACGAGATCGCCAATTTAGGGGGTTAAGAGCGAACTCGCCCCCTTTTCCTTGACTCTTTAAGATCGAGTTTCCCATTTCATCTAATCGGCGACGCAACGCTTGATCTTCGGAAACTCGTTTTTTCATGCGTTCAATTGCGCTGCTCACGGTGCTGTATTTTTCGATTTGAAACGCCTCGCCAATCTCCTTCAAGGCGTCGCGCCTCAGTTTCCGGGTCAGGAATATGGCAGCGCTTCGGGCCTCAAAAGGACTTCCTCGCCGTTTTTTTAAAAGCTCGGAAGGCTCAACGTCATAAAACCCGGCCACAGTTTTAAGGATCTGATCCACCTCCGGAAGCAGGTCCTTGGCTGAAGGAACTTCTTCATTAATCTGTTTCAACCCATAGCGTTCCTTGATCCGGTCGATGAACGCTTCCGGCCCTAAAAGCGAAGGCCATTTTTTCCCCTCAATTTTCCTGCCGACCTCATCTTCATCCGCAAGGGCCACCCACTGTTTGTAATGCCGCAACCAGTCCTTTCGATTTTTCGACAACAAGGACAGGATGTAATTCTTATGAAGCCAATCCCATTTCTTCGAAATGGAGATATACCCTTTGTGGCTGCTCCATGGATGCTGGTCGATGCGCTCTACCAGCCCGGCTCGCAACGGGTTTCGGTGGATATATCGAACCGCCTGAAGCAGATAGATGTCGCCGTCGATGAGTATGGATTTAAAGCGTCCACGGAAAAGCTGGCCGTCGCAGCCATGCCGGCGGTTGTATCGCTGAGTGTATATGCCGTTTAAGTAGCGCATGCTTCTGGAAATGTTGGCTTCAGGGGTTTGAACCAGGAGGTGGTAATGATTCGGCATCAGGCAGTAGGCGGCGATTCGAACGTTCCACATCTCGGAGGTTTCTTTCAACAGCTCCGTAAACATGGCGTAATCTTCTTTATCCGCAAAAATCTCCTCAGTGCGCCGGCCGCGGTTCATCACATGATACCAGGCATCGGGATATTCTATTCGAAGGGGACGCGACATAATGGCAATTGCCTATCATTGCCGGCCAAAAAGGTCAAGAGCAGACTTGACCCCTTTTCCCCTTTTTCAAAGGGGCGAGGCCCCTCAGTATATCCCCGGAATCAACCGATAGCGCACACGCCGCGCATAGTCTCGATAGCCCGGCAACTCTTCCTGTAGAGTCCGGTCTTCCAGTGCGGTTCTGATCACCGCGATGATCAACGCCACCGCCGCCGGAACAAGTGTCCACACCGAGCCTAAGGCCAGCACTATACCCAGCAGTGGCAGAATATTTCCGGCATAGCCCGGATGCCGCACAATCCGGTATGGGCCACTGTCACACACCACATGCCCTCGATCCGTCTGAATACGCACCACGCCCGAGAAAAAGCGGTTCTCTGCCAATGCCCACACAGCGAAAGCGTATCCGAGCGAGATCAAGATGAAGCCAAGCACGATGAGCCATAGCGGAAATATGGGGGACCAGCCACAGCGGTGATCCAGCCCTGCCACAATGACCAGTGGGAATCCTACACTCAGCGCCATCAGCGGAGCAAGCACTTTGTCCCAAGCTTTCGCGCTTTGCATCTTCTCAATATTTTGTCGTTCGGCCAACAACCCCGGATGCCGCCGTTCCGCCCAAATGCGCCCCCCTATGCCTGCGGCAACGATCAGCAGGGAATAGATCCACGCCTGCCACCAACCGAAATCCCCTCCGCATACCAATAAAGCCAGTGGGATGAAGAGATACACCACAACTATACCGATCCACTGGCGAGGTGACGCTGTTTGAACTGCCTTTTGACTAACCGTCTTCGATGACATGCCATTCCCCAAAATCACGCGACTTTTATTGAGCGCCCAACGTCGTTAATCAGCCGCGCGGTTTTGTGCGCCGGCTGAATTAGCCTTATTAGGCAGATGTTGCCAATCTTCAACAATTTTCTTGAGAGTTTTCTTTTGTTCTTTAAACTGGCGCATGCGGTGCGCGTTTGCCCCTGAGGGATGTGGAAACATATCTAAAAGAGAAACTTCTGCATGACAAATTGATAACGCGTGTTTGACGCATGCATTCGCGGCCTTTCCAAGTGGAACCACCAAAGCTGGTGATACCGCCCTTAGCTCCTCCGTGAGTATAGTCTCTGTCATTGAACGCAGGTAATCATTCTTCAAAGGATCTGGTATGTGGCCGGTATAATTTTTATTGTTACGAAAAACCGGGTAACGCAATGCCGACGTCGAATGGAGTAAGGGGTGTGACCTGCCAAAAATTTCAACAGTCGAGGCAATACCTAATGCTTGAGCGACGCCGATATCATCAAGCGTTGCAATGAGGTTCTTTCGCATAGTTCCAGCGAATGCGGCTTGACCTTTCGCACGTTTGCATGCTTCCGGATAGCTAAGTCCTTCTTTTAGAGCTTTTTGGGCTTCTGTGTAAGCGATTTTTGTCTGTTGCCAACCTGGAGTGATCCCGACAATAGCAATTTTGGCACCGGTATTGATGTGATCGCAGGGTGCCCACAATACTTTTAGTGCACCATCTTTATGAAGGACGAACTCGGTCGGAACGCATGAAATGTCTTCAGGTACTCCATAATCAAGCATTTTATAGCGTTCGAAATTATCCATACTGTTTGAATTACTCGGTCTAACGCCGGCTGCAAAACTGAAAACGGGTCAGGTCTGCTCTTGGCTCTTTAAGCATTTCGCCCAACCCAATTTCGATATTTGGAAAACGCTTTTCATTTTTATCAATTTAATTCGTCACGGGTTGCAAGTATTTTAACGTTTCCCGATCTGATCTTGCATCTATGCCTTAAAACAATGAAACATAAAACCGCAGCGAAAAGTACGAGGCGAATACGCCTGAAGGATAAGAAATTTTCTTATAAACCCCGCGAATGGAGGCGGTCAAGGAAAAAACCGAACCCAGCGCAATGGTGGCGGCTTCGCGATTAAAGAACGGGCTTTATTCCGAGCCGCCGCCGGAATTCAGCGTTTTGAATCGCTGCGGAACCAGGGTGATTCGCGGGAAGCTTCCCAGGGGGCTGACGTCGACCAGAAGCGTGCAGCCGTAGACGGATTCGAGGGTGTCAAAGGTCATCACCTGGTCCGGCGATCCGATGCAGACGATCTTTCCGGACTTGAGCAGCAGGACCCGGTCTCCGTACATGGCGGCAAGGTTCAGGTCGTGGGACACCATCACCACGGTGACGCCCCTGTCGCGCTTGAGCTTTTCCAGAAGATCCATCAGCCGAACCTGGTGAGACAGATCCAGGGCTGCGGTGGGTTCGTCGAGGAGCATGATCTGCGGTTCCTGACAAATCGCCCGGGCGATAAACACCCGCTGGCGCTCTCCGCCGGAAAGCTGGTCGATTCTGCGATCCGCCAGATGCCGCACCTCGGTAAATTTCATGGCCTGTTCGACGATTTCCATGTCGCGGTCTTTCTCCAAGCCAAGGATTCCCTGGTGCGGAGATCGTCCCATGAGCGTCACCTCGCGCACGGTAAAGGGGAAATCTGCAGGAACCGACTGGGGGACAAAGGCCAGACGCCGGGCCAGTTCTTTTCGCCCGTAGCGATCCAGGGGTTTTCCAAAGACCTTCGGGCAATGATCCGGGCGGCGAAGCACGCCGGCCATAATCTTCATCAGCGTGGTTTTTCCAGACCCGTTGGGGCCGATGATGATGAAAAACTCTCCCTGGCCTGCGGCAAACGAAACGTCGGACAGAACCGGCCGGCCTGCGTAATCGTAACTCAGATCCTTGACGGTCAGCGCATCGGTCATGATCCGGACCTCTTAAGCAGGAAAACAAACAGGGGAGCGCCGATCATGGCGGTGATCACGCCGGCAGGCATCTCGCCCTGCTGGGGAAGCACGCGGGCCAGAACATCGCAAAGCACCATGTAGGCGCCTCCGCCAAGAATGCAGGCCGGAACGAGCACCCGGTGATCCGGCCCCAGAATCAGCCGAAGCAGATGGGGTATGACCAGACCCACAAAACCCAGCAGGCCGCAGGCGCTCACCGTAAGGCTGACCATCAGGGAGGTGACGGTCAGCAGCGCCAGGGTGACGACGGCGATATTGACCCCCATGGTCCGGGCCATTTCCTTTCCCATCAAAAGCAGGTTCATGGCGTGAGACAGGCAGAAAATCAACACCACGCAGGGCAGCACCATCAGGCACACGATCTTCACCTGCCCCATGTCGGCTGAAGCCAGATCGCCCATCAGCCAGTAGATGATGTTGTGAAGCCGCGAATCCTGCGTCATGGAAACGAGAAACATGATGACCGCCGTGCAAAACGAGTTGACCATGACGCCGGAAAGCAGCAGGGAGTCTTTTTTCAGGATCGAGCGTTCGGAGGCCAGCAGCAAAATTAAAGCCAGCGTGGCCATGCTGCCGGCAAAGGCCGTGATGCTGACGCCGGGAAACCGGGACAGGCCCATGAGAATGCCGATGATGGCGCCCACAGCCGATCCGCCGGATATTCCCAGAATATAGGGCTCTGCCAGGGGGTTTCGAAGCAGAGCCTGAAACACCAGTCCGCCAAGGGACAAAACAGCGCCCACCAGGGCCGCCATCAGCACTCTGGGCAGCCGGATATTCCACACAATGGTTTCCAGCACCGGGTCACTCGCATCGCCAAACGCCCAGTTCCAGAAATCCGATCCCCCGCCGGTTGATCCCAGGGAAATTCCCAGCACGATGGATGCGGCCAGTAGCAAGCCCGCCAGGACGCTGACGACCAGCATGCGTCGCATCAGGGACGGAGCGCGATCGTTCACGGTTTTGCCTCGAATTTTTCAGGATGAATCAGGCGGGCCATCAGTTCCAGGGCTTCGACCAGCCGCGGCGTGGGCCGGTCAAAGATGTTCGAGTCTACCAGATGAATACGGTGATCGCGGGCAGCAGGAATCCGGCCTCCCCATTCTTCCCACTCGGCCCGGGCTCTTTCAAAAACCCCCGCGCGTTCCATGGAGGTGATGACGACAATATCCGGGCAAAGCGCCAGAAGCTGCTCGCGGCTGAAACGCGGATAGGCCGTATCTCCCCTTGCCAGGTTTACGCCTCCGGCAAGCTCGATGATCTCGTTGGCAAAGGTATCCGTTCCCGCAGAGACAATGGGAGAAATGCCGATCTGAAAAAATACCCGGGGCCGGCCGGCAGCCTCGGCAGCCCGGGATTTAACAAAATCGATGCGCGTCTTCATCTTTTGGACCAGTTCATCGGCTTGCTGTTTCGCGTCAAGCAAGCCGCCGATATCGCCGATAGTTTTCATTACCTCTTCCAGATTCCTCGGGTCCACCGCGTAAACTGGAACCTTGACGGCCTCGAGTCTCTTGGCCACCATCTCGGGATTGCCGTCTTTGACCGCGATGCACAGATCCGGCCTGAGGGCCAGAATTCTCTCCAAATCCGGCTGCACATAGGATCCCACTTTGGGGAAATTGGCGGTCTCGGGCGGATAATCGCTGTACCGGGTCACGCCCACAAGACACGACTGGCGGCCCAGGGCAAAGACAATTTCCGTAATACTGGGGGCCATGGCGATCACACGCTGTGGATGCTCCGGAACGCTCACCGACCGGCCGAGCTGATCCTGAACGTTTCGCCGGGCCTGCGCGGGCGCGGCGGCCAGAACAACCGCAAGGATAACGGCCCATATGATGGTTTGCCGGCATTTCATGTTCAATTATGCATTCTCGGCTTCGATATTCCCTGTTTGAACGTTTCTTCGAACCGCTCGAATTTTCTAATGAATATGCGGCCTGAAATCAAGGGCTATTCTCCCCGCCTTCTCATGACTGCCCGAAAATGTCGTCTGTATCCTTGCTGAAATCCGGGAAATAGGCGTCCTGGACATCCAGGGATTCCAGATCCTGAATATACCCGGCCGACAGCCCCGCCTCCTCAAAGGCTTTCAAAGCCTCCCGGTACTCAAAGGGATACAGGCCCCGGTTGAGCACCGGATGTTTCCGAGCTTCGAAACAGGGTTTGTACTGGGCCATGACGCTGACGGGAATCCGGCCAAGCTGCGCAATGCGCTGAAAAACCAGACGGCTTGAAGCCGTATCCTCGGGCAGCACCAGATGACGGATCAGGACTCCGCGCCGGGCCGTTCCGGCGGAGTCGAGTTCGAGCGGTCCGACCTGCCGGACCATTTCGCGAACCGCCTCGAAGCTGATCTCCACATACCCCGGCATTTGAGAAAAACTTTCGGCCCAGTGGTTTTCACCGTATTTCATGTCCGGAAGATACACGTCCACCACGCCGGAAAGCAGGCGAAGGATCTTCACGCGATCGTATCCGTTGGTGTTGTAGACCACGGGAAGTCTCAGGCCGTTCGCGACGGCCAGGGCCAGAGCCTCGACCAGAAAAGGCAGATGCGGGGTGGGAGTCACCCAGTTGATATTGACACACCCCCGGTCCTGAAGTTTCAGGAATGCTTCGGCCAGTTCCATACTGGAAACCGCGCGCCCCATTCGCAGGCGGCTGATCTGATAGTTCTGGCAGAACAGACAGGCGGCGTTGCAGCCGGAAAGAAAGACCGTGCCGGACCCGCTGCCGCCGCTGATCGGCGGCTCTTCCCCGAAATGCGGCAGGCAGTGAGAGAGGACCGCCGCATCGGTCAGGCCGCAGAATCCCTTTTCACCCTGCAGCCGAAGGGCCCGGCACTGCCGCGGGCACAGCTCGCAGGGGGAAACCTTCTGCCTGAGGATTTCGGACCGCTTCAAAATCTGGTCTGCATTTAAAACCGGCATGATCCTAAGGCGCCCCGTCCGAAGGATGTTCATTCGAATTGCCTGCCGGACCGGCCTGGCAGAGGATCCGAAGATACCGGAAAAGCTCCCGGGACGCTTTGGGAGGCCGGCCTTCGCGTTTTTCCTTTCGGGCGTTTCTCGCCAGCTGGTTCATGCGGGCGCGGTCGGCTTCCGGATATTCCTGCAGAATCCTTTCCAGAACCTGCGCATCTCCGGCCGCAAGCGCATCGCGCCACAGTTCGATCTGTTTGAAAGAGGCCGCATCCTGGCCCGATGCCTGGTCGATCCGCTCCAGGGCCTCTTGAATCGGCCCGGAATCGATATCGCGCATCAGAACGCCGATATACTGAATCTGCCGGCGAATCGCCCCGCGGGATTTGAGGGTTGCGGCAAAACGCACCGCCTCGCAAAGCTCGGCCGGCAGATTGATCCGCTGAAGCTGGACCTCGGAAAGCTTTGCCAGCCGCCCGCCAAGCTCCTGAAGCGCAATCATTTCGCGCTTGATCCGCGTTCGGCTTTTTTGGGGCCGGATCTCACCGTTCGGGCTTTCGTTCATTTGGACTTTGCTTCCGACGCCACGCGGGTGAAGGAATAAGCCTCCATTTCACCGTCCTTGAGCTGGGCAAACGACCCCATGCTCTGGTACATCTTCAGGCCTTCCAGCAGCGGAAAGATCACCTCGTCGGTGAGAATGGTCAATTGTTCGGCCCGTTTCGCATTTTCAAGACCGGCCATGCGGCGGCCCCATTCCAGAAGTTCGCGGATCGCATCCATCATCCGGTCGAATTTCAGGTAGGAAACCGAATTAACCGCATCAGGACATCCCTTGAGAACCGCCTGAAACTCGGGATTGTTCGAGAGACCGGAGGGGTTCTCCCCTTTTTCGATGATATCGGAAATCATCTGTCCGTTCGAGGCCAGCAGGCAGAATCCCCTGTAAAACGCAAAGGTCGGCTGGAAATCGCCGGCCAGGGGAAGCGACAGGGTGTGCATGTCGATTCCATTTTTCTGCTGGACGCTCAATTCGACGTTCAGCTGTTCGGCCACGGACCTGATCAGCCGGTTCATCGGACCGGTCTCGTTGAGCTCGATAAAAACCGCTATCCTGGCGCTTGGCAGAAACTCTCCAGCCCGAAGATCGTCAATAATCAGCCCGAACTGATGCCCCAGGCTGTCGATCAGCTTGTCCGGATGCATCTGGGTCGTTTTCATGAATCCGTCTGCAAACGCTTCCCGGGCCCCCGCATCGGCCAGATCGCGCTGAAGCTTCAGATTCAGATCCATCGTATTGACGCTGTAGTACAGCAGCGGGTTTTCCGGGGCCCAGGCCAGGGGCTGGTGGATCTCCGGCGCACGGCTGTAAAGCGGCACGTTGCGCGGATCCAGCGCCTGAGCGTCGAAAAGAATCCGCAGATGATTCTGAATCCTTTCATCCTGAAGGGAGACCAGGCCGAAATGCTTCAACCCGTTGAACATGGCGGCTTTTTGCTGAAATTCGGCATTCTCCTTGAGCCCGGCCTTGAGAATGTCAAAGAAGCCCTCTATGTTTCCATATACAAGTGTATTGACCCGGCCGGTTTTCCCGGGCCGCAGTTTTTGGTAATTCGGAACCGAGACCAGCGCGCCTTTCGAAGTTTCGAGCTGATCGATGCAACGGATGATGTTTTCCCGGCTCGAAGCGGCGATCAGAAGCCCCTTGGCCAGCGTGTAATAAACCGGAAGGTCGGTCTGAAGCTCAAAGCGCCGGATCTCGTATTCCTTGTACTTCTCGAACGTGAAGACCAGATCCCTGGACAGAACCTTGCCCGCCAGCTCCACCAGCTCGATTCGGCTTCGAGGCTGGGCGACCAGAACCGCCTGCCTGATCAGATTCAGGGGATCGTTGAATTCAAGAGCCGCCTCCTTGTGCGGAAGCCAGGCCAGAACCGCCCGCCGGCCGAAAATTTCCTCAAACAGCTGGCTCTGCAGGACGGCTTTGAGCCTGGTTTCAAAGTTCTCATAAGATTGCGTCCATTGCGGCGGCGCCTCGAGTTTTTTCATCGCTGCGACGAAATCAATCTCGCCAAGTTTCTTTCCCAGCGGAGTCGACCGGAACTTGGCCAGACGTTCTTTTAAATCCCGGCATTCCAAGGTCAGCAGGGTATCTGCCGGAAGCACTCGGTCCGGATCGACGGTTTTCAGCGGCGTTCGCACGTAATACCACAGACCGGCCGCCAGAAGGCAGGCCGCCAGAATCACGACCATCAGCTTTTTCATGAAAGCATCCTTTTTCCAAACGGTTTGAAGTGTTTCATCGAAGTCGGCGTCTTTTACGAATTTCGATATTTTCCTTTAACCGCAATCCATTTTTAAGCGCAACAGGGCTTCAGCGGCGATGATGCCGTCCACGGCGGAACTGACGATGCCGCCGGCATAACCGGAACCCTCGCCGCAGGGATAAAGCCCCCTGACGCCCAGCGCCTGACCGTCTCCTCCCCGCAGCACGCGCACCGGACTCGAGCTCCGGGTCTCGGCACCGTAAATCAGAACCGCCTCCGGCCCCACCCCCCTGAGGCGTTTGAGCATGGCCGGAATCGCATCGGCCAGGCTGTCGGCGACAAAACCCGGCAGGCATCGGCGGATATCCGCGGGACGGGACCTTGCCCAGGATCGTTGGGGCAGGTCCTGGGGAACACGGCCCTTGAGAAAGGACTCCAGGTCCGAAGCCGGCAGACTGTAATCCGAACCGCCCGCTGCAAAAACGGCCCGTTCGATGTCAGCCTGAAATTTGCATCCGGCCGGAACCCCGGACAGATTGTCAGCAACCGGATAATCCTTTGAATCTACCGGAACCAGAAACGCCGCATTGGCAAAGGCGCCGCTTCTGGCCGCATAACTCATGCCGTTGGTAGTCATTTCGCCGGGCGCCGATGCGCAGGGTATCACCTCCCCGCCCGGACACATGCAGAAAGTGTAACAGGCCCGATGCGGGTCCCGGCCCGAATGGGTCAGTCGGAATGCGGCGGCTCCGAGTCGCGGATGACCGGCCCACCTTCCCCATTGAGCGCGGTCGATTCGATCCTGGGCCAGCTCCAGACGAACGCCGACGGCAAGGGGTTTAGCCTCCGGAACCGCGCCGGCCCGATTCAGCATGGCAAAGACATCCCGAGCGCTGTGACCGGCGGCCAGCATGCAGGCATCCGCATCCATCCAGACTCCGTTGACCCGAAGCGCACGAAGCGATCCGTTTTCAACGCGCATGTCCTCCACAAGGGCGTTAAACCTGAACTCGCCGCCCTTTGCTTCGATATGCCGGCGCAGTTTTGGAACAATGCGCATCAGGGCATCGCTTCCCAAATGAGGTTCGGCGTCGATGCGAATGTCTTCCGAAGCGCCGCATTCCACCAGGGTGTCGAGAAACCGCCGGACGCGGGGACGGTCCTTGCTGCGGGAGGTCAGCTTGCCGTCGGAGAAAAGCCCGGCCCCGCCCTCGCCGAAAAGCACATTGGTCTGCGGATCCAGTACTCCGTGCTTCCAGAACAGGCGAACCTTTTCGAGACGCGCATCGCAGGATGCGCCTCTTTCCAGAACCACCGGATTCAATCCGGCCCGGGCCAGGGTCAGGGCCGCCATCAATCCCGCCGGACCGGCGCCGACCACGACCGGCCGCAGGCACCCTTTTTTTTTCAAAACCGGCGGCGCTTCGAAGTCTTCGGGTGAAAACGCCTCCACGCCGTCTGCGGGCAAATCGATAGCGGTCGAAGTTCGAGCTTCAACCGACATGACAAATACAGGTCCGGAAGAACGCGGCCGGGAATCCACGGAACGCCGGGCGATGCTGACGGCCGAAAGCTGGTCCGCCTGACAGCCCAGTTTTCGGAGAACGGCGGCCCGAAGGTCTTTCTCTTCATAATCCAAGGGCAGAATCAACTGGTGTATGCGGTAGTTCATCAACAACCCGTTCTCAGCTCGTGTCCAGCCATAAATGGATGGAACCTACTTCATTTTCATAACGCCCATTTCGATCAAATCCGATTTCAGCCCGGCGGCGTCAAACGCTTTTCCGGGCCTCCATTTTCCCCGGTACTCCAGGGTGGGAACCACCCAGTCCTCTCCGCCATTGACCGCCACCACCTGTTTCACCACATCCTTCGGGGCCTTTTCAATATCCACGGCAAGATACTCGATGCCGTTTTCCCGAAGAAATGCCTCGGTCATTCGGCAGTGGGGACACCAGGCGGCCAGATACACCTTGAGCATAGGGTCTCCTTTCAATCAGAGCCGACCGTTGAAGACAGGGTACGAGAACGCCGCGATCTCAATGGCGCAAAGCCCCGCATCGTCAAGGATTTATCAGGGGAAAGCGGAAATGTAAAGCATCCGGTTGCCTAAACGCTCAGCCCGCGATTCATCGCCCCGCGGACATAGCCCTCCAGATCCAGCGCGATATGAAGAAAATCCAGAGACCTGAATTCGGCAATGATTCGGGCGCGAACCGCCTTATCCAGCAATATTTGAAAGTGTTTAACATCGGTTTCGATGCGGGCCACCTGCCCGTGATGCCGAACCCGGCATCCGTCCATGCCCAGGCTCCGCAGAAAATGCTCCGCGTTTTCAATCTGTTTGAGGGCGTTTTTTGTAATCGGCGCGCCATAAGGGATTCGCGTGGCCAGACAGGCATCGGCCGGTCTGTTCCAGGTGGGAAGACCCATCTCCCTGGACAAAACCCGAATCCCGGCCTTGCCGAGTCCGGCTTCCATCAGCGGTGCGATCACGCCCAGTTCAACAGCGGCTCGAAGGCCCGGCCGGAAATCATTCGCATCATCCGTGTTGGCGCCGTGGGCGATCATTCGAATTCCCAGTTGTCCACCCAGCGCAAAGAGTTTTTCAAACAGGTTTTTTTTGCAGACATAACACCGGTCGGCCGTATTGGCGACAAATTCGGGCAGATTCATCTCATCGGACGCGATCTCGACATGAGCGATGCCCAGGTCGGAAGCCAGCGATCGGGCATACGCGGTCTGCTCGGCGCCATGAATCGGCGATGCGGCGGTAACGGCCAGCACGTTTTGCTTCAGGGCCTGGTGTGCGGCAAAGAGGAGCAGGGCGCTGTCCGTTCCTCCCGAAAAAGCCACGATCAGCCTTTCGCAGGATGAAAGAACGGCTATGAGACGGTCGTATTTTTCCCGAAGGCTTTGGTCCATAATGCTTCCAGATATCGGGTTCAAACTCATGGATCCGGCGCATACAGATGACACCGGACCTCCCGGCCCGAACAGCGGATCATTTCCGGCTCGATCTGTGCGCAGACCGGCATGACTTCCGGGCAGCGGGTATGAAACCGGCAGCCGGAGGGCGGATCCGCCGGAGAGGGGGTTTCTCCGCTCAGAATGCGACGGCGACCCCTGTGAACCCCCGGTATGGGAACCGCATCCACCAGGGCCCGGGTGTAGGGATGCAGGGGCCGGCCGATGACCGCTTCGACCTCCCCGTATTCCATGATCTTTCCCAGGTACATCACGGCCGTCTGGTCGGAGATGTTGCTTACCACGCTCAAATCGTGGGAAATAAAAAGATAGGACAGACCGTATCTTTCTTTCAGATCCATCAGCAGATTCATGACCTGGGCCTGAACCGAAACATCCAGCGAGCTGACCGGCTCGTCGCAGACAATGAAATCCGGTTTCAGGGAAACGGCCCGGGCAATGCTGATCCGCTGGCGCTGACCCCCGGAAAACTCGTGTGGATAGCGGTGAATCGCATCCTTATCCAGACCGACATCGGCCATCAGTTCCTCGGCATGTTCCCGTCGGCTTTTCTTGAGCATTTGAAACGCGGCCAGCCCCTCGGTGACGATATCCAGCACATTCATACGGGGGTTCAACGAGGACAGCGTATCCTGAAAAATGATCTGCATGCGTTTTCTCAGCTGACGAATCTCGCTTCGGTTGAGAGCGGCAAGATTTTTTCCTTCAAAACAGACCGTCCCGGAACGGACCGGCTCCAGCCCGATCAGCGTTCTGCCCAGGGTCGTCTTTCCGCACCCGGACTCTCCCACAAGGCCCAGGGTCCGGCCCGGGTGGATATTCAGGGAAACCCCGTCCACGGCGCGCACATACCCGACCGTTCGAGCCAGAACCCCCCGCCGAATGGGAAACCAGCTTTTCAGATCTGTTGCGCTGAGAATCACGGAATCGTTCTTCATCGAATCATTCTTTATCCTGTCCGCCTTATTTTCCGGAAATGCAAAAGCGGCGGTTCGCCATACATCGTTTTATTTCAGATATTCACGGGCCCTGAAACAGGCGGCCCGACGGCCGTCCGCCTGAACCGCCATTCCGGGCTCCTCAAGGGCACATCGATCCAGGACCTTCGGGCAACGGTCCCGGAACCGGCATCCGGCCGGATAGTCTCCGGGAGACGGAACGCTTCCCGCAATCGCGGGCAGCCTTCTTCGACGGACATCCAGCCGGGGCATCGAACGCAGAAGCCCCTGCGTATAGGGGTGAAGGGGGTTTGAGAATATGTCCTGCGGCCGCCCCTCCTCCGCCAGTCTTCCGGCATACATCACCAGAATCCGGTCGCACATCTCCCAGACCACGCCCATGTCGTGCGTGATCAGCAGAAGGGTCGTTTCCCGGCGCCGCATCTCCCGAATCAGCTCGAAAATCTGCGCCTGAACCGTCACGTCCAGCGCGGTGGTCGGTTCGTCGGCGATCACCAGATCCGGCTGCATCATCAGGGCCATGGCAATCATGACCCGCTGCTGCATTCCGCCGGAAAGCTCGAAAGGATAGGCGTTCATTCTCTGCTCTGCGCCGGGAATATTCACCTTTCGAAGCCAGCTCAGGGCAATTTCTTCGGCGGTTTTCTTCGGAATATTCTGATGAAACCGCAGGGCCTCGATCAGCTGGTCCCCGATTCGGTGCAGCGGAGACAGTGCCGCCATGGGTTCCTGAAAAATCATGCTGATGGCCTGGCCCCGTATGTCCCGAAGCCTTGAAGGCGGCGCTTTGAGGAGATCTTCTCCCTTGAAAAGCGCGCTTCCGGAAACTATCCTGCCCGGCGGCATGGGTATCAGGCGAAGCAGGCTCAGGGCGGTCACCGACTTTCCACAGCCCGACTCTCCGACCAGACCGACGATCTCCCCTCTGTTCAGGTCAAAGGAGACCCGCTCCACCGCATGAAATGAACCCTCCCCGGTTTCAAAGGCAACGGTCAGATCCCGAATTTTCAACAGCGTTCCATTATTCATGGTTCCGAGTCCTATTCCAGCCGGGTGTACTGCTTGGGATCATAGGCGTTTCGAATTCCCTCTCCCACGAATACGCCCAGAAGCATCACGCCGAACAGGGCCAACGACGGATACAGAATCAGCCACCAGGCCCATCGGTACTGCTGGGCTTGAAAAAGCAGCTCCCCCCAGCTCGCGGTCGGCGGCGGCAGGCCGAAACCCAGATAATCCAGGGCCGCCAGTGATCCGATGGCGCCGACCAGGGAAAAGGGGAACAGGGTGATCACCGGCACCAGGGCGTTGGGCAGAATGTGCTTGGCGATGATTCTGTATGAGGACAGCCCCATGCAGCGCGCCGCCTCGACAAACGCCTGGCTTCGCAGGCGGAGAAACTCCGCTCGAATGTAATACGAGATTCCGATCCAGTTAAACAGTCCGTAACAGATCAGCAGCAGGACAAAACTTCTTCCATAGACCGAGCCCATCAGAATCATGATGTACAAAAAGGGCAGCGCGCTCCAGATCTCGATCAACCGCTGGCCCCCGATGTCCACGGCCCCGCCGTAGTAGCCCTGCACCGCGCCGGCGAAAACACCGAGCGCCATGGATCCGACCACCAGCAGCAACCCGAATGACATGGAGGTCCGCAAACCGTAGAGAACCCGCGCCAGCACATCCCGGCCCGCCGCGTCAATTCCCATCCAATGGCCCCTGACTGGCGGATAGGGAAACCGGACATCCGATTTCTCAAAGGAAATGCCGTATTCAGCGCCGTCGATCGACAGGGAATATGGCTCCACGGAACCGGAAAATCTTTGATTCACAAGTTCTCGAAGAATGGAACGTTCGGGTTCGGCGATGCGGGACCAGATCTTGGCCGGATCCTGAACCGGCTCAGTATCCCGGCTGAAAACCATCCGGACTTCCGGCGCATCGCCGAATTCCGCTTCCCGGAAAGTCATGCGCACGGTTTCCGGCGGCGCCGCCCGGGGCGAAAAGGTGGAAAGGCTGATCTGAACTTGACGGCTGTCGGCGGTTCGAACCGATTCCCGGAATGCCGGCGCAGACTGGTTTGAAAAGCGCAATTCGACGGCCTCCTCAAGCGGAGGCGAAATGCGGATCAGGGTGCTCAGGGGTGTTTGTTTAAGGGCCTGAGCGTCCCTGCCGGACAGAATATCCGGACCGGTGAACCGGAAGACGACGTATTCAGGGCTGATGTCGGCCGCTGCGATTTTCGGCAATGCGGTGAAGCGCAAAGTGACCTGATCGGCCATTGGAATCGAATTCGGATCGATGCTCTCATAGGGCCCAAAGGGAATCGGGGCAAAAATCATGAGGTTTTCTAAATCTTCGGTAAAAACCGGCGATCGATGAATGGCCTTGTAGCTCGGGCGGGTGTGCCTTGCGTTTTGAAGGAATTCATCCTCCGGGTAGAACCGGAACACCGGAAAATAGGACTTGCCCTGAAACCGCACATAAAGCGGCACATCGTTGCAGATCAGTTCGGCGCCCAGGCTTCCCAGATACAGGATTCCCAGAATCCAGAGCGAGAACCAGGCCCGCTTGACGGATTTAAACCGCCTGAACCGTTTCTGGGAAATGGGATCTGAAACCGTCAAAAACCGCATGACCGCCTAATTTTTCTGAAAATTGATTCTCGGATCGATCAGCACATAGCAAAGATCCGACAGGATGTTTCCCAGCAGGCCCAGTATGGACGTCAGAGAGAGAATCCCCATGAAAACCGGATAATCCCGGCCGACGATCGCCTCCAGGCTGAGGCGGCCCATGCCCGGAATCTCGAACACCTGCTCGATGATCACGGAGCCCGCAAACATGACGGTCAATATGGATCCGAACCCGGTGGCGATGGGCACCAGGGCGTTGCGCAGCGCATGCCCCCAGACAGCCCGGGAAAAGGTGCCGCCCTTGGCGAGCACGGTTCGAATGTAATCCCTGCCGATCTGCTCCATCAGCGAATTCTTCATCAGCAGGGTCAGAACGGCAAAATTGCCGACCATGTAGCAGAGAACCGGCAGAAACATGTGCCGGAAAATATCCAGGGTTTTCCCCGCGAACGAAAGCTGGTCAAAATTTTCCGAATAAAAGCCCGAAAGCGGAAAGATATCCCACAGGCCTTCAACGGCGCCGCAGAAAAGCATCTTGAGCACCATGCCGAAGGCAAAGGCGGGAATGGCGTATCCGGTGAACACCAGAACGCTCGATGCCAGATCAAAGGGCTGGTTGTGCCGCAGGGCCTTGGCGATGCCCAGGGGAATGCAGACCAGGTAGGACAGCAGAAAACCGGTGATGCCGAATATCAGAGACACCTGAAACCGGCCGCTGATCAGTTCCCAGGCGGTTTTGTTGGGAAATTTGTAGGATTCCATGCGCATGCCCAGCCGGTCTGCGACCAGCCACTTCCAGTATCTCTGATGAAACGGGCGGTCAAATCCGAAATGTTTCTCCAGGGCCTCGCGCTGGGCCTCCGATATCGTGGCCCGCACCTGGGCGCCGTGGCCGGCATCCCCGCTTCCGATTCCCTTCATCTGCATGATCATCTGTTCCACGGGGCCCCCGGGCACAAACTGAATCAGGCCGAAGCAAAGCAGCGTGATGCCGACAAAGGTTGGAATCACCAGCAGAAAACGCCGAATAAAATAGTTCAATCGTTCCATGGAATGCTCCCGAACCGGCCTGAGGGAAAACGCGCAGGCATTGATCTGGCTGAAATACACCAGAACATGGGGTTTTTCAAGCAAACTCGTTTAACCGGCGCAGAGCAGGCGGCATCATCCATTCGCACGGGAAAAGGATCTTCTCAATTTTTATTTGAAATTTTCTTTTCTTGCTGCTAACGCAAAAAAATGAATATCCGATAATCTGTGAACAGACAGTAATTTACTTCTTTTTGCCGAAATCAGGAAGTGTTTTCAAACAAAAGATCTGAGGTTCATTGACGCAGCGCCGTTTCGAGGCGGATCAACGGACAGGGACCTGCCATTCGAGGTGAAGCATGCATGCAAAAGGAGTTCGTTTTCGCCGCCCGGAAACGTTTTCCCATCAATCCGCCTTGCGAAAAATCCAGAATACCGACAGTTCCATGGCATTTACGCTGATTGAAATGATCACCGTTGTCGGCATTATCATGATTCTGTCGATCCTGGCGATTTCGACTTATCTTCACGCCAAGAATCACGCTTACGAAATATCGGCCAAATACGACCTTCGCAACCTGATCACATATGAAGAAGCTTATTTTGCGAAACACGACCGGTATAAGCCCTATACAGGCCTTTCCGATTTTCCGGGAATGAAACTCAGCCCCGGCGTCACGCTTGCAACGGCGGGAAATCCTGAATCCCAGGCCGATTTCATCGCTCAGGGATGGCACGAAAGGACCGACAAGCTGTACATCTATCGTTTCAATACAGGCCTGTTTGAAGAAACCACCAAACCCTAACCCTTAAAGTGAGTGGCCATGAATGGAAAAAAAAATCGCAAGCTTTTGAATTTTATAGTCAATAAGGATATACAGTTCCGGGTGGCCGCCCTGAATGTGATTTACGCCCTGCTGATCCTGGTGATCACCGGAGTTATTGCGATGGGGCCCCTGCTGCAGGATATGTATCTATCCGAAGATCCCGGAGTTCAGTACCAGTCGGCCCAGGCCTTTCTCGTCCTGACCTCGCGGCTGGCTCCGACCTTCGTCTGTGTGGTTATCATGATCGTCATTCATATCATCATCGCCACGCATCGGATCTGCGGCCCCATGGTCAATTTCGAACATACCTTTGAACGCATGGCGAAGGGCGATCTGACGCGAAAGGTTTCGTTGAGAAAAGCGGATTATCTCAAACCCGAGGCAGAAAAAATCAATGCCATGGTCGATTCGATCTCGTCGATGATTTTTGAAACCAAAACCTGCCATGAAAACCTGATGACCGTGCTTGAAAATACCGTGCAGCAGGCATCCGGAATGGACGCGGAAGGAGACCTGAAACAATCCATGGCTCTGCTTCGGAAGGAGGCCCAGCAGGTTCAAGAGAAGCTCGACCGGTTCAGCCTGCTAAACATCTGAAGTCGCCCTGCCGTATCCGCCGCCGCCGGGCGTTTCGATGTGAATCAAATCGCCTGCCCGCAGGCGTTCGTGAAACTTGGAGGGCCGGACATCGATTCGGCCGCGCCGGATAATCGTATTCCTGCCGGGTTTTCCCGCCTCCGCGCCGTAAAGACCGTAAGGTCCTCTTTTCCGCCTTTCAGACAATACCGTCACCTCGGCATCGCAATCGAGCCGGATTTCACGAATGATGCCGTCCCCTCCGCAAAACAGGCCTTTGCCGCCGGAACCCTTTCGAACGGCGTACCGCGTCACTCGAAAGGGGTAGCTGTATTCCAGGGCCTCAACCGGGGTGTTGAGCGTGTTGGTCATGTGGGAGTGAACGGCGGATGCTCCGTGAAAAGATGCGCCGGCGCCCATGCCGCCGCCGATGGTTTCGTAATAGGCAAAGGGACGGCCGCTTCGAGGGTCCACGCCGCCGATGGCGATGTTGTTCATCGTTCCCTGAGATGCGGCCGGAATTTGTCCGGGCAGGACCCGGGCCAGGGCGCCCAGAACCACATCCACGATCCGCTGAGACGTTTCCACGTTTCCGCCGGCAACGGCGGCCGGAAACAGCGCGTCGACAACGGTTCCGGGCTCGGTTCGAATTTCAATGGGACGAAAGCATCCGGCATTGGTTGGGACGCCTTCGGGCATAAGGGACCGGAATACGTAAAGAACCGCCGAAAGCGTAATCGACGATACGGCGTTGATGCAGCCCGAAACCTGAGCGGCGGATCCGGCGAAATCCACGACCGCCCGGTCCTTTTCGATCTGAATCGTCGCCTGAATGCAGACATCCTCGGCGTCGAATCCATCGTCTTCCATGCAATCGGAAAACCGGTACGTGCCGTCGGGAATGCTTTCAATGGCCTGCCGCATCATTTTTTCGGAATAATCCTGCAGGGCCTGAGCATATTGACGGACGGTTTCAAAACCGTATCTTTGCACCAGGTCCCGGAATCGACGGATTCCGGTCAGATTGGCCATCATCTGGGCCGAAAAATCCCCTTCCCGCTCGACGGGCGTGCGCACATTGCCGAGAAAAAATTTCATCAGCCCCGCATCGATCCTGCCGCCGGAAACGATTTTCAGGGGCGGAATGATCAGCCCTTCCTGAAAAATCGAGGACGAAAGGGGCATGGAACCGGCGCTCATGCCGCCCACGTCGGCATGATGCGCGCGATTGGCCGCATAAAAGGCCGGTTTTTCGTCATCCAGAAAAACCGGCGCCACCAGGGTAATGTCGGGAAGATGGGTGCCGCCCCTGAAAGGATCATTAAGCACGATCATGTCGCCCTCGGAAAAGGGCATTTCCATGGCGGCGCGCACGGACATGGGCATGGAGCCCAGATGAACCGGAATATGAGCCGCCTGAGCGATCATATGGCCCTTTGCGTCGAAGATCGCGCAGGAATAGTCTCTTCTTTCCTTGATGTTGGGAGAAAACGCCGTCCGGTTCAGGACTACTCCCATTTCCTCGGCAATGGCGGAAAACCGGTTTTTAAAAATTTCCAGCAGTACGGGATTGATATCCATGATCTGCCGCCTTCCTCAATCGGTCCATGTTTCGATCAGCAGGTTTCCGAAGGCATCTGCCTGAGCCGCCGAATCCGGCGGCAGGATAATTGTGGAAGAGTATTCCACCAGCACCGCCGGGCCCTGTACGCGATTGCCGGGGCAAAGCCCCTGCCTGGAAAGAATGGGGGTGGAAATGAACCTGCCGTCAAAAACCACCGGACGGTTTCCCAGAAAACAGGCTTCACAAAGCGGTCCGTTCGAGAGTTCGCCTTTCTTCGGCACCGGCTTTTCCAAAGCACCCACGGCCCGCAGGCGGATATTGACGATCTCGGTGTTTTTCTGCAAACTGCAATACCCGTATGCGCAACGGTGAAGTTCATGAAAAGCGGCGACCGGATCACCGCCCTGGGCCGGCACCAGAATCTCATAGGATTGCCCCTCGTACCGCATGTCCAGGTACCGCCTCAGGGAAATTCGATTCAGGGGAATGCCTTCGGCGTTCAAGTCCCGAACAGCCTCCGTCTCAAGCGGGGCGAACATCTCCTCGAGGCGTTGCGGATCACAGCCGCCGGAAGTCATCACGGTCAGCGAATAATCCTTGACCACATCGGCCAGAAGCATGCCGATGGCCGACAGAATGCCCGGATTGACGGGCGCCAGGACCCTGGGAATATTGAGCAGCCTTGCCAGAGACACGGCATGAAGCCCGCCGGCGCCGCCGAACGCAAACAGGGTGAACTCCGCCGGATCAAATCCCTTTTCCACCGAAACCACTCGAATGGCCCTTTCCATGGCGGCGTTGACCACCTGTACAATGCCTTCGGCCACCTGAATTTCCGACAGACGCGCCTCTTCGGCCATCTGCCTGAACGGGGCCGAAATTTTATCCGGGTGCAGCCGCATGGATCCGCCGAGAAAATGGTCCGGAATCAGCCGCCCGAGAAAAAGGTTGGCATCGGTCACGGTGAGCTGTTCGCCTTTTCCGTAACAGATCGGTCCAGGGTCGCTTCCGGCGCTCTGAGGCCCCACCCGCAGGGCGCCTCCGGAATCCATTCGAGCGATGGACCCCCCGCCGGCGCCGACCGTATGAATATCGATCATCGGCACACGAACCGGATGCCGGGCAATGGACGATTCCAGGGTCAGCGGAAGCCGGCCGTCAATCAGGGCCACATCCGTTGAAGTTCCCCCCATGTCAAAGGTGATCAGCCTTTTGAATCCGGCCGCCCGGCCGATCTCAAAAGCGCCGACCACGCCTCCCGCAGGCCCGGAAAAAATGGTCCGCACCGGTTCCCGCATCGCCGTGCGCGCGGAAATGCTTCCGCCGTTGGACTGCATGATCCGCAGCGGAGCGTCTTTCATGAAATCGAGCACGCTCTGAAGATATCCCTGAATCTTCGTCGCCACATAGGCATTGATCACCGTCGTGGAGGCGCGCTCGTATTCCCTGAACTCGGAAAGTATCTCGTGGGAAAGGGAAACCGGAATGCCGAGCCTGCTAAGCATTCGGCCCATCATCCGCTCATGGCAGGGGTTCTTGTATGAAAACAGAAAGGATACGGCCACCGATTCGATGCCGGCCTTCTCGATCTCCTGAACCAGCTTTTCAGCCGCATTCAAATCCAGATCCTCAAGAATGCGGCCCGCGCAGTCCATCCGGCACCTCAGTCCGAAGCGTTCCCGGGACGGAACCAGGGGAGGATTGCGGTGATAACGCAGATCGTAGAGCGCATGACGGTTCTGGCGGCCGATCTCGATCACATCCTCAAAGCCTTGGTTGGTGATCAGAGCCGTCCGCGCGCCTTTTCGTTCCAGAAGCGCATTGGTGGCCACGGTCGATCCGTGGACCACATGCTGCCTGCCGGCGGCGCCGATGCTTTTTAATCCTTCCAGCACCGCCAGGGCTGGATTTGAAGGCGTGGACAGGCATTTGAAGACGCGCCAGCCGCCGCCTTCCTGAAAAATGAAGTCCGTAAAGGTTCCGCCGGTGTCAATACCCACCAACGCCATGAAATCACACTGTTTTTTAAAGCATTGACCTCATGCCTGCCGTGAAGCAAAAAAGAAGGGAACAGGACCATTTCCCGTTCCCTTCGCCATACTTGAAACAGAAACCCGTGTTAACGCTTGGAGAACTGGAACCTTGCGCGCGCGGCTTTCTGGCCGTATTTCTTTCGTTCCTTGCTGCGGGGATCGCGCCTGACAAAACCGGCCTTTTTAAGCGCCGGCCGGAAATCGGGATTGTACTGCATCAGGGCCCGGGTGATGCTGTGACGGATGGCGCCGGCCTGACCGGCAATGCCCCCGCCCATAACCCGAATCATCAGGTCAAAACTGTCCCGGGTATGGGTCAGGTCAAAGGGCTGAAACAAAAGCGCCTTGGCGGATTCCACCTTGATATAGTCTTCCATCGGAACGTCATTGATGGTGATCCTGCCCGTACCGGGTTTGAGCCAGGTTCTGGCGACAGCGCATTTGCGTCTGCCTGTAGCGTAAAATACCTGTTCTTTCTCCATTGAATACTCCAAGTCATCAAATATTCATCAAACGACGATTAAATCGCAAGAACCTCGGGCTGCTGGGCCTCGTGGGGATGAGAAGCGCCGGCATAGACCTTCAGCTTTTTAATCAGCTTTCTGCCCAGGCTGTTTTTGGGCAGCATTCCTCTGACGGCAAACCGAATCACATCTTCGGGGCGTTTCTCCAGCAGTTTCCTGGCCGTAATTGTTTTAAGACCACCCGTATACCCGCTGTGACGGTAATAATTTTTCTGATCCAGTTTTCGCCCGGTCATCACAATCTTCTCGGCATTGATGACAACGACCGAATCTCCCATATCCGCATGGGGCGTGTACAGGGGATTGCACTTGCCTCTGAGTCTAGCCGCAACCTGGCTGGCCAGACGGCCCAGGATTTTCCCTTCGGCATCGACGAGCAACCATTTGTCTTTGTTGTCCGACGCTTTTGCGTTGTATGTATATTTTTTCACCGTATTCCGTTCTCCTGTTCATAAAGAATTTGGCACTTTTAATTAAAATTTGTCAACATGTCAAGGGTAATTTCGCTTATCATTCGAAAGAAGGCGCGGCAAACGGTTACCTGAAGCGGATGCAATTTCCGCCGGCTTCAGGTAACCGTTCGCCGCGGGAGGGCGTTGAGCGCCGATGCATCCTCTTTCCGGATAACAGCCGCCGCATTGACATCCGTGCGCGATTCCAATATAACCGGCAGTCAGAAACGTGCGAGCCGCAAACGATTGGATACCCTCTCCATGAAACACATTGAAACCGAAGTGAAATTTTATTTACCAGAGATTGAGCCGGTCCGCAACATGATTATCCGCCTGAGCGCCGAATCCACGGGCCGGATTTTCGAAACCAACCTTCGATTCGAAGATGCGGATAAAAATTTAATCCGGCGGCAATCCCTGCTCAGGCTTCGAAAAGACGCCCGAACACGTCTGACGTTCAAGGCCCCTTCAAACGACCCGGACGCTGAATTCAAGACCCTGACAGAACTGGAAGTCGAGGTCAGCGATTTTTCAACCATGCGCCGTATCCTCGAGGCGCTCGGATACCATGCCGAACAGGTCTATGAAAAATGGCGTGAAACCTTTGTGTTTCAGACAAGCACCCTGTGCCTGGATGTCATGCCTTTTGGGAATTTTCTGGAAATCGAGGGTGAAAAAAACGCCATCAAGGATATGGCCGGCCGCCTGGGCCTGTTATGGAAAAAGCGCATCACCGCCAATTATCTGGCCATCTTTGAAGTGATTCGAAAAGAATTCGAACTGCCGTTTACCGACCTGACCTTTGAGAATTTCAAGGGAGCAAGCCTCGACATCGCCCGGGTCATGCACCGGTTTGAAGCAGACGCCGAAACGCTTGAAGGACCCGTTTCCGATCACCGGCAATAATCCGCTTAAGCAGAAAGAATATTCTCCATGATCCGCGTGCTCACATTGAATCTTCGATTCGGACTGGCCGATGACGGCCCCAACAGCTGGAATTGCCGCAAGCAGGTATTTCCCGAATTTTTTGAAACCCATGACGCGGATTTGATCGCCTTTCAGGAAGCCAATGATTTCCAGGCGGAGTTCTTAAAAGATCTGCTCAAGGATTATCACTGCATCGGACAGCGCAGTCCGGCGCCGCCTTTCTGGCAGGACAACCTGATCTTTTACCGAAAAGACTGGGACTGCATTCTGCGGGATCATTTTTACCTGAGCCCGACGCCCTCGGTTCCCAGCCGGTGGGCGAAAAGTCTCTGGGCCAGGCAATGCATCATCGGCGTGTTTCAAAAAAAGGGCCACGCCCTGATTTTCGGCACCACCCATCTGGATTTTGATGCCGAAGTCCAGGTGCAAAGCGCCAGGCTGATCCTGAAGCGCATCGCCGGCATTTCCGAAACAATGCCGGCGATTCTGGTCGGCGATTTCAACGCCTTGCCGGAAAGTACCTGCGGCCTTGCTTTGACCGGCCAGCTTGCGGAAAAACCGGTTCATGGCCCCTGTTTCCGGCTTGCCTTCAAGCCTCCTTATCCGGCGACCCATCATGGTTTTACCGGGAAAAAGGAAGGCCCGCATATCGACTGGATTCTGCACCGCGGAAGCCTGATTCCCGTTGAGAGCCGGGTGATTCAGGAACCGGTTCGCGGGATTTTCCTGTCGGACCACTATCCGGTCTGCGGAATTTTCAAGATGGCGGATGCGGATACTTCGGACGTCTGAGTGCAGACAATCTCGGCATTGATCACGCCGCCGGCCTCCACCGTCAGGTTCCGGCAGATGATTTGACCCGAGCAGATTCCCGATGCAAGCACCCGGATCGTATTTCCTGCGCAAATCCTGCCTTCCAGCCGGCCCCGGACCGTGATCGAATCCGCCTGAACATCCGCGCACACCTTTGCGCCCTCCGCGACCACCAGTGTTTCGCCCCGCAAAACGCCGCCGACATTGCCTTTGATGATCAGTTGCCCCTCGAAGCGCAGGTCTCCTGTCAGGGTGACGCCACTGTCGATGATGGAAAATGATTTGCTCTTCATTGAACCTGTCCTGCCAAAAATACCGCGATGGCTTTCAAAAAATCACCGCGCCTGCATGTTCGGCGGAATCACGAAACGCGATGCGCCGGGCCGATGATTCGAATCCGAATTCCGGAAAATTTTCTATCGGGTCGATGGAATCTCGTGCTGAAGCAGCAGGGTTCCATTCCGGGAATAAACCCACAGGGTGGCCAGCGCACAGGAAACCATATTCTTCGCCCGCAAATGAATCGTCTTGTACCGGGAGATGGAAAATTCATGTCCCTTTTCATGGCTGGCCGGTTTCCCGGCGTGCAGCGCAACCTCGGGAACGACCCTCCAGGTTTCGGAATTCTCCGGATCCGGTTTCAAAACGGCAAATACGTATCCGGCGGCCCGGCCCTGACCTTTGTTGATCAGCTTGAAACGAAGATCAAGGGCATTGGCGCGCCGGTCCGGAATCAGCGAAACCTCCCTGACAACCACCCTGGACGGGGAAACGGCTTCGGGCCGGACCTCGGCGGAGGGGGACGGTTCATTCCCCGCCGCCCTGTTATCGAACCCATCCCCGGATTCACCCGGACCGGACCGGTTCAGAACGATTCGGGCGGTCAGCAGGTCCTTTTCATGCCGGATTTCGGCCAGCTCCCGCTCCAGATCGACCGTCCTCCGGCTCAGGCTGAGCCGTTCGCTCTCAGCGCCCCGATACACCCAGAACAGACCGGCGCACAAACCGGACAGCGTCAGAATGATCAGAATAATGCAGGCGACAATGAGCCTTGCATTTTCAAAGGACATCATGGCGCCGCTGTCCTCGATCAAAAAAATACGCCAGTTTGCGGATCTGATGGAAGGTCTGGGCATCCGCGTCTTCCCGGGTTCCAGCTCACGGCCCGAATGCTTTTTCGTCTTTTCGGGCGGTTCGATTTCTATATTTTCAACAGACGGTTTCATTCGACTCCATTGTCCTTAGAACAGGATTCACTCCGCAAAAACAGGATCATGGATGTTGATGCCCAGGTCTTTGTGCGCGTTGCCGCAGTTGACGGCGATCTCAAGATACCCGCGGCTTCCGATCAGTGCGAGCGCCCGGCCGGGTTCGGCATCGGCATAGGTCAAAGACAGACCGGCAATCCGGTGTTCTCCGATTCGAATCGCCGGCTGAACGCTGCCGGGCTTCGACCGAAGATACGCGTCCAGACTCGCCGCGTCGATGCTGGTCGTCAGATTTCCGAACCGATCCGCCCAGACAACGGTTCCTGAAAGCCTGCCGTCGGCGCCGATTCGAGGACGGCCCAGATCCAGGGTCTTCAGCGCGCCGCAGTCAACCGTTTCTCCAAGGGCTTCCAGGTCCGCGCCCGCGGCAAGATGGGCGGCCGCCGGCGCAAAGATATCCCGCCCGTGAAAAGTCGTTGAAACGCTTTTCAGAAAATATTCGGAACAGGTCAGCCGGACGGCAAAAATTTCGTCTTTTTGCAGCAGAAAGGACAGCACCCCGTTGTCCGGCGCAAGGAAAACATGCCCGTCGGCCCTGAGGGCCACCATCCCCCGCCCGGTTCCCACGCCGGGATCCACCACCGCCAGATGAATGGTTCCGGCCGGAAAATACCGGTAGGCCGCATCGATAATATAAGCCGCCTGAATGCGATTCTGAGGAGAGATTCCGTGGGTGATGTCGACGATTGTGGCTGTCGGACAAATTGAAAGGATTACTCCTTTCATGACGCCGACATACTCGTCTTTCAGTCCAAAATCGGTCGTGAGGGTGATCATGCCGGTCATATGCGCTCACTGGCATCAGGGAAAGAATTTGCCCTGAACGGGCAGCCCCAGATGTATATAGGCGGATTCCGAGGCCCGGCGGCCGGAAGAGGTTCGAAGCACCAGACCGGTTTTCAGCAGATAGGGCTCCACCACGTCAACCAGCGTGTCCGCTTCCTCCTGCAGGGTCGCGGCGATGGCCTCGATGCCCACCGGGCCGCCGTTGTAAAATTCGATGATGGTCTGAAGATAGCGGCGGTCCAGCCGGGTCAGGCCTTTTTCATCCACGCCTTCCAGCGCGAGTGCTTCACTCACGGTCTTTGCGGTGATCACCCCGTCGGTTCGCACCTGAGCGTAATCCCGGACCCGTTTCAACAGCCGGTTGACGATCCGCGGCGTCCCCCGGCTGCGTCTGGCAAGCTCTCCGGCGCCGCCGTCATCAATCGCCGCATCGAGCAGATGCGCCGACCGCCGGGTGATGACGACCAGATCCTCTACGGAATAAAAATCGAGATTTCGGAAGATGCCGAACCGGTCCCGCAGCGGGGCGGAGAGCAGTCCCACCCGCGTGGTCGCACCCACCAGCGAGAAACGCTTGAGACGATACCGGTGGCTGCGGGCGTGAACCCCCTTGTCAAAAACAAAATCCACGGCAAAATCTTCCATGGCCGGATAGAGAAATTCCTCCACCGCCTTGGGAATCCGGTGAATCTCGTCGATAAACAGCACGTCTCCGTCCTCGAGATGGGTCAGAATGCCGACCAGGTCCCCGCCCTTTTCAAGCGCGGGGCCGGAAGTGATGGTCAACCGGCTTCCCATTTCATTGGCGATGATATGGGCCAGCGTGGTCTTGCCCAGCCCCGGAGGCCCGTGAAAAAGGACGTGATCCAGGGGCTCTTTTCTCAGCCTGGCCGCCTCGATGGCAATGGCCAGGGTTTCCACCGCCTCTTTCTGGCCGACATATTCGGACAGCCGCTCCGGTCTCAGGGACAGGAGTTCGGGCGTCTCGTCCATGGGCAGGCTGACTCCGGTGATGATTTCGGGCCGGGTCGATGAATGCGTGATAATTCCTTTGGACATCAGGGCGTCTCCCCGCGGTAAACCTCGTCAAACAGTTCTTCGGGAGTGGAAATGGCGCTGTTGCGCTTCAGGGCCTGGGCAATCATGTTCCGGGCATCCGCGGGCCGGTGGCCGAGCTGCTCGACCAGTACTCTGTAAACCGGCGCGGACGCATCGGAAAAGGCTTCCCCCGGTCCGGCTTCGGGCCCGTGCGCCAAAACAAATCTGTCGATCCGTCCGCAAAGCGCCGCAATAATCTTCTGTGCGGTCCGTTCGCCGATACCCTTTAATCGGGATAGCACAACCACATTCCGGCTCTCGATCGCCCTGGCAATGTCTTGTATCGGAAGCGTCAGGGCTTTGGCCGCCTTCAACGGTCCGATATCTCCCACGCTGATGAACTGCTGAAAAAACTCCTTTTCCGCTTCGGAATTAAAACCGATCAACACCGGTTTGGGCTGGCGTTCGGTCTGGTGATAATAGATATAAAGCGATATCTCATCGCCGATGGCTTTCTGCCGAATGGTTTTCATCACCACCGCCGGCAGAAGAATCTCATAGCCCACCTGATGCGTCAGAAGCAGAATCCGGTCTTCGTCAAATTTCAGCAGTTTTCCTTCCAGATAACCGATCATGGTTTCTATCCTTGGCCCGACGGGATTCCGAAAGCCCGGAACATGCCGATCAGGGCAAGCGCCAGAGCGTCGGAGGCATGAAAAGGCCGAATGGGCGATGCAATATTTAAAACATGACGCACCGCCTTTTCAAGCTGAATTTTGCTGGCATTCCCGTTTCCGGTCAACACCTGTTTTGCTTCCCGCACCGGAATCGAGACCACGGAGACGCCGGCCCGGCATCCGGCCAGAAGAATCACGCCGGTCACCTTGCCCAGGGTAATGCCCGAGGAGGGATATTTTTCCAGGGAAAAGACGTCCTCCACAACCATCTGATTCGGGGCTTCTTCCTTCAGCAAAGCAACGAGCTTTGAATAGATCTGATTGAGTCGTTCGGGAAGGGCGTCGCGCTTGGAGGTCCGTATTCCCCCGTAAGCATGCGACCGAATGTCGTGTCCGGATCCGCTGACGATGCCGATGCCGGTGGCGGCCAGACCGGGATCAATGCCGATGGTCTTGATGGGCCTGCGCATTGATGATCCTTTTCACGTTAAAATCTGAGGCGGCACTATCGGCCGGGCTGTCTTCAGAAAATGGTGCAAAAACACATTCGGACGCCAAGGCGCATGTGGATGAGAATATCCGTATCGGTCCGCCATTCATCAGGGATTCAATTTTTTTCCGGCTATCTTCGCCTCATTGGTTCCGGGAAATTTCTTCACCAGTTCCTGAAGAATCAAACGGCCGTTGGCCTTATCACCGATATTGTAAAAGGACAGCCCCTGCTTGAGCATGGCCGCGGGAACCTTGCTCCCCTTGGGATATTTTTCAATGACCTGCTGGTATTCCAGTATGGCTTTCTCATACCATTTCTCACGGTAGTAAACCTCTCCCAGCCAGAACTGCGCGTTGTTCGCCGTCTTGGAGGCCGGATATTTTTTCAGATAATTCTGAAATCCCTGGCGGGCCGTTTCAAAATCTCCCTTATCCAGAGCCTGCTTGGCGGCGTTGTACAATTCCGCTTCGCTCGGCTCACCGCCGGAGGAAGAAACCGGGGGTTTGGCCGCATTGTTTTCCGTGATCTCCAGGTTCAGGTATTGTTCCAGCCGGTCCAGCCGGTCCTGATTCCGGCGCAACAGATCGTCCATGCGGTTCAACTGAGACTCGGGCTGTTCGCCGTCCTTTCCGGCGGAAACTCCCCGGCTGATCGCATGTTCGGTTTCCTCAATCCGCCCCTGCAACTCGCGAATCTGTTCCTGAAGGGCCGAAAACGAAGCGCGCATGCCCGCGGTTTGCTCCCGAACCCCCTGGTCTTCTTCCGTTCGCACCTTTGCGTAATCTTCCAGGCGGGCATCGATCGCGTCGGCCTTTGTTTTCAGTGCGGCGTTCTGCTTTTCCAGTTCGGAATTACGGGTTTCCAGAAGGGAAATACGGTCGTGAAGCACGGCGACATCCTGCTGCATGGCGCAGCCGGCGCCGAAAACCCAAACAAAAATAAACCAGCATGATAAGGATCTCATGATCACCGCTCTCGAAGGATTTGGAAAATACATGATGCGTCAAGAAAGCAAAAATGAATATACCGGCCCATCGGTCATGAATTTGCCGACGGGCCGGTATTAAAAGCTCCGGTATTACCGGATTTCAAAATGAGCTCTTCGATTCCGGGCCCATGCGGCCTCGTCATGACCGGGATCCAGAGGCCGTTCTTCTCCATAGCTGACGGTTTGCATACGGGATGCGGAAATCCCAAGATCAAACAGGTAAGCCTTCGCGCTTCGAGCCCTTCTGTCTCCCAGCGCCAGGTTGTATTCATTGGTGCCGCGTTCATCGCAATGTCCCTCGATGACCACGGAAGCCTCTGAATTTTTTCGCATCCACTGGGCCTTGTCCAGCAGAATCTGCTGGGCCTCGGCGCTCAGCACGGAGCTGTCGAAATCAAAATGAATATCTTCATTGATGAACCTTTCACGCTCGGTCATGCCTTCACGCTGCAGGGCCGCGGCTCTTTGCCTTTCTTCCTCAAGGCGCTGTTCCTCGAGAGCGCGCTGCCGGGCCAGCTCCTCCTGCCGGGCTCTTTCCGCAGCCAGTCTCTGGGCATCCGCCTCGGCCTGTGAAAGAGCGGCATCCGAACTGATGGTCTTCTTGGCGCAGGAAACCGTAAAAAGCATTCCTGACATGACAAAACATAAAACAAAAATCATCCACAACACTCTGCGCATGTCTATCTCTCCTTTTTCAAATTCCCGTAATTTTTCCTGATGGATACTCGGCGGCGACCGCCTGTCGGCTGGACTGCTCGCCGGACAAGTTCAACAACACACTCTGATTGGTTCCGTACAATTTCATCATTTCAATTGGGGCCACAAGGCCCTGCGGATGTCTATCTCTCCTTTTTTAATCCAGTGGTTTTTCCAGGTTGATAATCGGCGGCGACCACCTGGGACCGGACTGCTCGCCGGGCAGGTTCACCAACATTCGTTGATCGGTTCCGTTAACATTCATCACGTAAATCCGGGAAGGTCCCTGGCGCGTGGAACTGAACGCAATCAGATTCCCGTCCGGAGACCAGCTCGGGGACTCGTTGTTTCCCGCATTCCCGGTGAGCTGAACCGACTCCGCAGCGTTGACGCCGATGACGTGAATATTGAACAGCCCGTCATTTGAACCGCAATAGGCGATGCGATCGCCCTTCGGCGACCATGCGGGCTGGGTATTGTATCGGCCTTGAAAAGTCAATCTGCGGACCTGACCGGAAGCAAGCTCCTGAATGTATATATGCGGATTTCCGGAACGATTCGACACAAACGCCATCTGTTTTCCGTCAGGCGAAAAAGAAGGCGAAACGTCAATACCCGGATTATGGGTCAGTCTTTTAATGATATTGCCCTCTCCCGTCAAGAGGTAAATTTCCGAATCGCCCGAAAATGAAAGGGTGGCCGCCAGGGCAAACTGGCCGGGAAACCACGCAGGAGAAATATTCACCCCCTCTTTGGCCACGATCGCGCCCCTGTTTTCCTTCAGATGCCGGATGTGAAGCTCCGGCTTCCCCCGCGCGTAGGAAGTGAAGGCGAGCCACTGACCGTCCGAAGACCAGGCCGGAGAAAGGCTGATGCTCCCGCTCCGGGTGACGGGCCTGGGATCATATCCGTCAAAATCGCATACAAAAATTTCCTTGGCGCCGGTCTGTGTGGAAACAAAGGCGATCTGGGTATCGAATATCCCTCTTTCTCCGGTGATGCTGTAGATGACCTCTCCGGCAAACCGGCGCATGATCTTGAGAAGATCCCCGGTGTGGCCCCGATATTTTTTCCCGACCCGCATCTGTCCCCTGAAACTGTCGAAAAGCCGAAGCTCCGCCTCCACGGCGTCGCCCTGCACCAGCAGGCCGCCGGTGATCAGCAGATCCGCGCCGACGGTCGTCCAGTTCTGAAAGTTGATGCCGGACCCGACGATATCGTCCTTTCGGGGATCGAAAAGAAAACTTCCGCGATCCAGCAGCTTGAAATAACCGGTAAAATCCAGGGTCCGGGAAAGCATATCCGCTGCTTCGGCGCACTTCGCCGGTTCCGAATCGTTTCCGGAAATCCCCTTGAAAACCGGAACAGCAATGGGGATCTTTTTCAGAAAAGGGTCGCTGATATTGATATAAACATCGGGGGTCTTCCCGAAGGCCGGACAGGCGAGCGCCAGAGCCAGCAGGCAGACAAAAACCAGCCTCGCGTTCAAATGTTCAACAACCCGCTTCATGGTTCAAATACATCCTTTCTGGTATGGCGTATAAACAGCCCGGCCATGATCATGCTTTGCCGCAGTGCGGCAAGGTGCCGTGCCGGAATGCGTTTCATCGGCATCGGCGCCGGGTTTCCTGACTGCCGACGCCTCATTATTGCACGCCCGCCGGCGTAAAAAACAGCCCCACGCTCAAGGACGATTTGCGTCCAGCCGGAAGCGGCGGCAGGGGATTGGATTTTTTTACCGCCCGGTAGGCCGATTCGTCCAGATACGCATTGCCGGATTTGGTTTCAAACCATATGTCCTCGATCTGGCCGCTGGGCGCGATCGTGATCACCAGACTCGCCTCTGCGTTCTGAATGTTTCCGGCAAGCTGTTCGGAAAAGGCCCAGTTTTTTCGAACCTCTTCCTTGACGACAGTGTTTGCATAAACCTCCCAGATCGTCCCGACCTCGCCGCCGCCCTCGCCTCCGGCCGAAGAACCGGATCCGGCCGGCAATTCGGATTCAACGGATGGATTCGGCCGGCCTTTTGCCACATCCTTTTTGAGCCTGGCCAGAGCCTGAGCCAAAGGATCGGGTTTCGTCGACTCGGCCCTGGCCTCGATGCGCTTGACAGCGCTTTCAACGACCTTGTCCGGTTTAAAGGTTTTTTTCTTGAGCGACTCCTTGGGTTTCACAGGCTCGGTTTTTTTGGCAATGGAAACCGCCTCGGGCTTGGGGGGCGGAGGAACCGGTTTTTCCTGAACAACAGGGACCGGCGGTTTTTCCTTCGGCGCCGGTTCCGGAATTTTTTTCTCCGCAGGCGTTTCAGCCTTCGGGGCGGCGGGTGCGGCTGGCTTTGCCTCAGGCCCCCTGGACGGAAAGGAAACCATGGTGACATTGATGACCGATGGAGAAGAACGCCTGTAAGCGGGTTTATGCGCAATCACGAACGCGGTAAGAGCGATCGCCGCCAGATGAACCGCGCAGGAGACGGCAAGCATTGCAATCAGCCCTTTATGATCAACGCCGCGATAAAATGAATGCGCCTGAATCGGACGTGTCGGTTTCATCGCTTGTCGGTTTTGGACCTTTTTGCCTCGGTCTCCCCGGTTTGCGGAAGGGTGATCATGCCGAGCTTTTCTACGCCGGCCGCCTTGATCTCCGCCATGGCCTGGACTACGGCCCCGTAGGCAACGTCCTTATCCGCCCGAAGATATACGTTGCGATCCGAACGCTCCTGAAGAATCTTCTCCAGTTTTTCCTTCAGCATATCGATCGTAATCATATAATCGTTGATGTAGATCCGGCTTTCCCTGTCGACAGCGACCACCAGGGTCTCCTCGTCCGACGGCAGAGATTCGGCCGTGGTTTCGGGCAGAGCCACATGAACCCCCTGCACCATCATGGGCGCCGTAACCATGAAAATGATTAATAGCACCAGCATGACATCGACAAAAGGCGTCACATTGATGTCCGACATAAAACGGTCCGGACCCCCGCTTCCCATGGCCATCAGCCGTCCCCTTTCGTCCGCTTCCAGTCGCGTTCGACGATATTGAGAAAATCCGACGAAAAACTCTGCAGTTCTGTTTCCAGAATACGGATTCTGTGCATGAAGTAATTAAACGCGATGACGGCGGGAATCGCCACGGCAAGGCCTGCGGCCGTCGCAATCAGTGCCTCGGATATTCCCGGCGCCACCACGGCGAGGCTGGCCGAACCCCTCTGGCCGATTCCGTGAAACGAATTCATGATGCCCCAGACCGTGCCGAACAGGCCGATAAAAGGCGTCGTGTTGCCGGTGGTCGCCAGAAACGGAACCATCTGCGTCATGATGGTCACCTCGGTATTGATCGCCCGGCGCAGCGCCCGCTTGACATTGTCGAGCCCCGCTCCGGAAAAGCCCCCTTCAGCATGGCCGGACGGCGGACCGAGGTTTTTCAGCTCCGCGTATCCAATGCGGAATACCCGCGCCAGCGGGCTGAAGTCCAGTCTCTTGGACTTTGCAAAAGCGGCGGAAAAATCACGGGTCTTCCAGAAATAGTCGATGAAAGCCACGGATTCCTTATAAGCCCTTCTCAGATAGCGGTATTTGATAACGATGATGGCCCAGGAGGCGACGGAAAAAATAAACAGCAGGGCCAGCACCAGTTGAACCATCAAACCGGCGTTTGCCACCATCGAAATAATGTCGATACTCTCAACAGACATGAGTTTGCTCCGATTCGGCGTCGATCAAAACGGACGGCTTCGCCAAGCGTCCCGTTTTCGGGTTGCCATCGCCTTTTTGACCTTGTACAAGACCATCAAAATTCATTCAGGAAATTGTAAAAACAAACTGTCAATAATTTCAAGTTACTAAAAACATTTGGAATCGTCATTATATGATATCCATTGCGGTGTCAAGAGCTTTGCTGGTAATAACCTCATGGTTCAAACACGACATACTCCCCGATGTGGTTTCTTTTAATTAAGGATGCATTCCGGCGAAGCGTAAGAATCGCTTCGCCGGAATGAAAAGGATCGTTCATGAAGGACATCGTCAATCTGCTTTTTGAAGCCCGCATGCTGAAACACACGCCCAGAACCGGATATCGATTCCTTGGCGTCGGCCGGGAGTCGGTGGCCGAACACAGTTTCATGACCGCATTTATCGGAATGATCATGGCCCGAATGACGCCCGGAATCGATGCGCTTCGGCTGGTTTCCATGTGCCTGATCCACGATCTTGCCGAAGCCAGAACCGGAGACCTGAATTATGTCCAGAAAAAGTATGTGTCCGCCGACGCAACCAGGGCTCTGGAAGACGCCCTGAATGATGTATGGTTCGGAAAACAGCTGGCGGCGCTGATTCAGGAATTTGACGCCGACGCTTCCATGGAAGCCTCCCTGGCCCGGGACGCGGATCAGCTGGCCCTGCTTCTGGAATTGAAATTCCTGACTGATTCGGGGTTTGACCCTCCGAGGCAGTGGATGCGGAACCTCGCCGGACGCATTCAAACACCGACCGGAAAAAATCTTTTTGAAAACATTTGGCATGCCGATTCGGCCGACTGGTGGCGCAAAAATTATATTGACAATCCGCCAAAAAATAAATAAAGCTGTGACCTTTAGGGATTCATGTTTGTGGTTTCATAATTCTTTAATTTTGGGAGGAAATGGAGGAAACGATGAATTGGCTTGTAAACACCCTAACTAGTTCCATCGGAAAAAAACTGATGATGGCTGTGACGGGGCTGTGCTTCTGCGGTTTCCTGGCAGTGCACCTCATCGGAAACCTGACCGTTTATGGAGGAAAAGAGATGTTCCTGGGCTATGTTGAACACCTCCATGCGTTAGGCGTTCTGATCACCCTCGCCGAATTTGGACTGATTGCTCTGGCGCTGATCCACATCATCACGGGTTTGACGCTGTATTTGCAGAATCTCAAATCCAGACCGATTCGGTACAACACCTACAAAAGCGCGGGCGGGCGAACCATCGGATCAGCAACCATGCCCTACACCGGCATTCTGATTATTCTTTTCGTTCTGCTTCATCTGTTTACGTTCCGCTTTGTGGACAAAACCAACACCAATGATTTCCAGATCCTGGTCACCACCTTTTCCCAGTTCGGATCCGTTCTGATCTACATTGTCGCCGTGATTATCGCTGCCATCCATGTCAGCCACGGCCTCTGGAGCGGTTTTCAGACGCTGGGACTCAATCACCCCAAATACATGCCCTTCATCATGGGGCTTTCAGTTGTATTTGCAGTCATCGTCGGGGTGGGATTTGGTTTTATTCCGATCTATGTTTCGCTAATCGCATAAGGAGGTTAATGATATGCAGCTTGATGGAAAGGTCCCAGGTGGTCCACTAGAAACTAAATGGGATAGACACCGGTTCGAATTAAAGCTGGTCAACGCCGCCAACAAAAGAAAGTTCAACATCATCGTTGTTGGTACCGGTCTTGCCGGCAGTTCAGCCGCCGCATCCCTCGCGGAATTGGGTTACGAGGTGTCCGTTTTCTGTATTCAGGACAGTCCTCGCCGCGCTCACAGTATTGCCGCGCAGGGCGGCATGAACGCAGCCAAAAACTACACCAATGACGGCGACAGCATCTTCCGTCTGTTCTACGACACGATCAAGGGCGGCGACTTCAGAGCCAGAGAAGGCAACGTTTACCGCCTGGCCCAGATCAGCAACAACATCATCGATCAGTGCGTGGCCCAGGGCGTTCCCTTTGCCCGCGATTACGGCGGACAGCTTGCCAACCGCTCCTTCGGCGGCGCCCAGGTTTCCCGTACATTCTACGCACGCGGCCAGACAGGCCAGCAGCTGCTGCTCGGCGCCTACAGCGCATTGTCCCGCCAGATCGGCATCGGCAAGGTCAAGATGTACACCCGCCGCGAAATGATGGATCTGGTCGTAGTCGACGGCCATGCCCGCGGCATCGTTGTCCGGAACCTGCTCAACGGCGAGTTCGAAACCTATGCGGCCGACGCAGTCGTTCTGGCCACCGGCGGATACGGAAACGTTTTCTTCCTGTCCACCAACGCCACTTCATGCAACGTGGGTGCGGCTTTCCGCGCTTATAAAAAGGGCGCGCTTTTCGCCAATCCCTGTTTCACCCAGATTCACCCGACCTGCATTCCGGTTCACGGCGACTTTCAGTCCAAACTCACCCTGATGAGCGAAAGTCTGAGAAACGACGGACGCGTATGGGTTCCCAGAAAAGCGGGCGACACCCGTGCGCCGAACGACATTCCCGAAAGCGATCGTCTGTACTATCTGGAAGAAAAATACCCGGCCTTCGGCAACCTGGTGCCCAGAGACGTGGCTTCCCGTAACGCCAAAGAGCAGTGCGACAAGGGCCTGGGCGTCGGAACCGGACGCGCGGTCTACTTGGATTTTGCCGATGCGATCAAACGCGACGGCAAGGCGACCGTTGAGAAAAAATACGGCAACCTGTTTGAGATGTATGAACGGATCGTGGCCGAGGATCCCTACCAGGTGCCCATGATGATCTATCCGGCTTCCCATTACACCATGGGCGGCCTCTGGGTGGACTACAACCTGATGAGCAACATTCCCGGCCTGTTCGTGCTCGGCGAAGCCAACTTCTCCGATCACGGCGCCAACCGCCTCGGCGCCAGCGCCCTGATGCAGGGTCTGGGGGATGGATACTTTGTCATTCCTTACACCATCGGCGGTTACCTGTCCCAGTGGTACGGCAAGCCGAAGGTCAAAACCGACAATCCGGCCTTCAAGGAATCCCTTGACCAGGTCGTTCAGCGCAAAGAAAAAGTCATGGCCCTCAAGGGAAAACGCACGGTTGAAAACATTCACCGTGAAATGGGTCTGATCATGTGGGACAACTGCGGCATGGCCCGTAACGAGGCAGGACTCAAGAAGGCCAAAGAACAGATTCGCGCCCTTCGCGATGAATTCTGGCAGAACTGCACGGTACCCGGCTCCGACAAGGACTTCAACCTGGCCGTGGAAAAAGCCGGCCGTCTGGCCGATTACCTCGAGTTCGCAGAGGTCATGGTCATGGACGCCCTGAACCGAAACGAATCCTGCGGATGCCATCTGCGGGAAGAATCCCAGACCGAGGAAGGCGAAGCCCTTCGAAAAGACGATGAATACTGCTACGTAGCTGCCTGGGAATATGCCGGCTATGGCAAGGATCCTAACCTGCACAAGGAGCCTTTGGTTTTTGAAAACGTGAAATTAACGCAAAGGAGTTACAAGTGACAAAAACCATCAATCTAACACTTAAGGTCTGGCGCCAAAGAAACGCTGAAGATAAAGGCGGGTTTGAAACCTATCAAGCCAATAATGTTTCAACCGACATGTCCTTTCTGGAGATGCTGGACGTCGTCAATGAGCAGCTGACCCTGGACGGCAAGGAGCCGATTCAGTTCGACAACGACTGCCGGGAGGGCATCTGCGGAATGTGCGGCTGCGTCGTCAACGGACGGGCTCATGGTCCCCAGAAGGCCACCACGCTGTGCCAGCTGCACATGAGAAAATTCGACGACGGCGACACCATCGCCATCGAACCGTGGAGAGTCAAGGCATTCAAGATCATTCGAGACCTGGCGGTGGATCGCAGTCCGTACGACAAGATCATTCAGGCCGGCGGTTTTGTGTCCGTCAACACCTCTCAGGCCGGTGACGCCAGCGCGATTCCGATCAAGCAGGAAAACGCGGAACTGGCCATGGATGCGGCTGCCTGCATCGGCTGCGGCGCCTGCGCGGCATCCTGCCCCAACGCTTCGGCCATGCTGTTTGTCAGCGCCAAGGTTTCCCAGCTCGCGCTGCTGCCCCAGGGCAAACCCGAGGCGGCCATTCGGGCCATCAAGATGGTCAGGACCATGGATCTTTGCGGATTCGGCAACTGCACCAATGAAAGAGAATGCGAAAACGCATGCCCGAAGGAAATCAAGATCACCAACATCGCCCGTCTGAACCGTGAATACATCAAAGCCAGTTTCGGTTCATCCGTGATGTAACTGTTTTGTTCTGAAGTGAAAAAAGGCGGCCTGAATGCTCAGGCCGCCTTTTTTATTTGAATCAAATTCCGGATTTTCAGGCGAACGCCCGACGAGTTGTTTATTGCCGAATCAACTCCAGCTGAATCCGCGTGTTCAGGAGCTCATTGGCGGTCTTTTCAAACTGAGGGGTCACGTCGGAAACAAAAAACCGCTGGACCCGTTTCCGGGAAAGGGTTCTGTCCAGTTCGGAATGCCGGTCCAGAAACTCCCTGACCTTCCGGGTGATGGCCACGGAGGAATCAATGACCCGGACCTGTTTTCCGATCTTGCGCTGAATGATTTCCTTCAGCAGCGGGTAGTGGGTGCAGCCCAGAATCAGGGTGTCGATTCTGCGCACCTTCAGGGGAAAGAGGTACTTCTTCACGATCATGGCGGTTTCGGGCTTTCGAATCCATCCCTCCTCCACCAGCGGAACAAACAGGGGACAGGCCCTGGAATAGACCTTGGCCTGCGGAGCGAGCTGAAGTATTTTTTTTTCGTAAATGCCGCTGTTGATCGTTGCCCGGGTTCCGATCACGCCGATGCGTCCGTATCGGGTCGCCTGAACGGCCAGTTCCACGGCCGGAGTGACGACCTCGAAGACCGGAACGTCGTAACCTTGCACCAGCGCATCCGTAGCCACGCTCGAGGCGGTGTTGCAGGCCATCACGATGATCCTGGCGCCGTGTTCGAGCAGAAATTCGGTATTCTGGCGGGCGTATTCCATCACGGTTTCGGGACTTTTGGACCCGTAAGGGGTGCGGGCCGTATCGCCGAAATAAATGATGTCATACCCCGGCAGGTGCTGCATGAACTCACGCACCACCGTCAGCCCGCCGATGCCCGAATCAAAAATTCCAATCATCGCCGATTCGCTCTTCCCCTCCTGTCGCGTTAAAGTTTTCTGCGGGCTTCCATGGCTCTTTTCAAAGTCACCTGATCCACGTATTTCAGATCGCCGCCCATGGGAATCCCCGAGGCGATTCGCGTAACGGCAACCGGATGCGCCTTCAGCAGACCGGCCAGATACAAGGCCGTCGCCTCGCCTTCCGTGCTCGTGCTGGTGGCCAGAACCACCTCTTTGACAGGCTGCTTTTCGATGCGCTGCATCAGCTCCCGAATGCGAATGTTATCCGGGCCGATGCCGTCCATGGGCGAGAGAACGCCCTGCAATACATGATAGCGGCCGGAAAAGGAACCGGATTTCTCTATGGCCACCATATCGGCCGGCTGCTCCACAACGCACAGGACGCCCGGGTCCCTGGCGGGATTCCGGCAGATGCGGCACAGATGATCGTCGCTGAGGGAGAAACACTCCGCGCAGAGCTGAATTTTCTCTCTCAGCTGCGATATGCTGACGGCCAGCGCTTCGACCTCCTGCCGGGGTGCGCGCAGAAGATGCATGGCAAGCCGCTCGGCGGTTTTCTCTCCGATTCCGGGAAGCCTGGAAAGATTTCGAATCAGGTTTAAGAGCGATTCCGGATAATGATTCATTTTTGAAAAAACCCTTACATCAGACCGGGAATATTCATGCCGCCCGTCAGCTTGCTCATCTCAGCGGACATCATTTCCTGGGATCGGCTCAGGGCATCGTTGACGGCCGCGATGATCAGATCCTGAAGCATTTCCACATCCTCGGGGTCCACGACCTCCTTCTCGATCGCAAGAGCGGTAATCTGTTGGCGGCCGTTGGCCGTTGCCCGGACCATGCCGCCGCCCGAAGAGGCTTCGACGGTTTTTTCGGACATTTCCTCCTGAAGCTTGAGCATTTTCTCCTGAAGCTTCTGGGCCTGTTTGAGCATGTTCCCCATTCCCCGCATTTTTCCTCCTATAATAACTTGACTTCAATGACATTACCGTTAAAGATTTCCTTCACATCCTTCAGCAGCGGATGATGCAGCGCTTCCTGCCGCAACCGGTTCTCCTCTTCCTTTTGCCGGACCTCCTCATTCGGCGCCGGACCGACGGATATCAACTCGAATTCAATCGGCCGGTCGAACACCTCCCGGCAGGTTTGCAGAATAATCTTCCGGTTCTGTTCCCGCCGAATCGTATTTTCGGTAAACCCGTTGCCGGATATCTCCAGCTCAATCCGATCCCCCTCGAATTGTTTCAATACGCCCTTGCGAAGACTTGCGCCCAGAAAAGAATTTTGTCTGGATACGGCTTCCACCACCCGATTCCAGCCCTTTTCTCCGTTCACGGGTTCGCTTCCGACCGGCGCATGGCTTTGAACCGCCGTTTCGTCGCCGCAACCGGCATCCCCCTCGGGACGGCCGGAATCGGAAGGCGGGCCGCCTCGAAACCGGTTTGGATTTCCGGAAATGTTTTGTTGAAGCTTGTCAAGCTTTTCGATCAATGTCTCGATGGGAAGCACGGGCCGCAAGGGCGCAATTCGCATGAAGGCCACTTCCACGGCCAGCCTGGGCTGCGCGGAAAGCTTGACGGCGGCCGTTTCTCTGAAGAGCAGTTCGAAGATCTGGCTCAGGGAGGCTGCTGAAAAACTCCGGGCCTGCTCTGCCAGGACATCGAGTTCCATTCTGGAAACATCCACCAGCCGCTGAACATTCTGCCCGATTCTGACCACCGTCAGATTCCTGAAATGTTCGACGACATCGGCAAAATAGCGCTTCATGTCGTGGCCGCGCTGGTAGACATCGTCTATGATGTTCAAGAGCCCGGGAACATCGCCGGCCAGCAGGCCGGCAGCCGTGTCGAAAATCAGTTTCCGGTCCACGACCCCGAGGACATCCAGGACCTGTTCATAGGCGACATCCTGCCGGCAGCAGCTGGCCACCTGATCCAGAAGGCTCAGGGCATCGCGCATGCTTCCGCCCGCCTCCCGGGAGATCAGGGCGAGGCTTTCCGGCGCAATTCGAATTCCCTCTCGCTCACAGAGCTTTCCCATATGCCGGGAGATGGACTCCAGATCGATTCTGCGAAACTCATGGCGCTGACAGCGTGAAAGGATGGTGACCGGAATCTTGTTGGGCTCGGTTGTGGCAAACATGAACAGGACATGGGCCGGGGGTTCTTCCAGAGTCTTGAGCAGCGCATTGAAGGCGGCCAGACTCAGCATGTGAACCTCGTCGATGATATAGATCTTGTAGCGGCTGTGCGCCGGCATGTATTTGACGTTTTCCCTCAGATCCCGAATCTGGTCCACGCTGTTGTTTGAAGCGCCGTCGATCTCAAAAACATCGACCGCATTTCCCGAGGCAATCTCAAGGCAGGATCGGCACTGGTTGCACGGTTCGGCCGCGGGACCCTTCTCGCAGTTCATGGCCTTTGCCAGAATGCGGGCCACCGTGGTCTTTCCCGTGCCGCGGGGTCCGGAAAACAGGATGGCGTGGGCCACCCGCCCCATGGCAATGGCATTGCTCAGGGTGCGGGTCACATGCTCCTGTTCAACGACGTCCTCAAAGCCCTGGGGCCTGTATTTCCGAGCAAGAACAAGATAAGACATAAAAAATGAATTCCTGATTAAATACTTCGCCGGCGCGGATAAAAGCATCCCCGCCTTCCTGAATTTTCCGTAATGGCTGGAGCTGTAGATGGGGGCGGAAAAGGGGACCGCTTGAGTCGATGCATGGCGGAGAGAGAGGGATTCGAACCCTCGGTACCGCTTTTGGCAGCACACACGATTTCCAATCGTGCTCCTTCAGCCAGCTCGGACATCTCTCCGCATCATCTGATCGACTCTCAAGGTTTACTATGCAAGGCGGCGCTCAAGCATCCGCAATTCGCCCGCAGCGCCATGGCGGAGAGGGTGGGATTCGAACCCACGATCCCGTTTTTGACAGGATACCGCTTTTCGAGAGCGGGGCCTTCAGCCGCTCGGCCACCTCTCCAGCGTCCTCACGTTCCCCTTGGCAGGTTAACTCTCTTATCCTGTTTGGGGTTTCCTGTCAATGATCTATTCGCCTTCTTCTGAAAAACAGGTTCGAAGAATTCGAGATTTTATCTTGAATATCCATCCGGTTTCTAGTAATGGTGGCAACTTGCCTGAACGCTTCTCCACAGATGGCGTTTCTGAGGACGGCTCAATCAAGGAGTTAAATGCATGGCTACCGTGGTTCCATTCAGGGGAATTCTCTACAATCCCGAAAAGATTCAATCTCTGGCCGACGTCGTCACCCCGCCCTATGATGTGATCTCGCCTCAGGCCCAGTCGGCGTATTACCAGCGACATCCGAACAGCATGGTGCGCCTGATTCTGGGGAAAAAATTCGAAACCGACGCCTCGACGCAGAATTCACATACCCGCGCCGCGGAATACTATCAGAGCTGGCTGGCGTCGGAGATTCTCAAGCAGGATGAAAAAACGGCGCTTTACCTCACGGCAACGGACTTTGTTGTTGAAGATAAGCCGGCCATCCGCCTCGGTCTGATCGCCCGGGTGGCCCTGGCGCCGTTTGAAAAGAAGATCGTGCTTCCCCATGAAAAAACCTTTTCCGGAATCAAATCCGAACGCCTTGAGCTGATGAAACACTGTCATGCCAATTTCAGTCCGGTTTTCGCCCTGTATCCGGATGAAGACGGCATTCAGGCAAAACTGGCGGAACAGGCCGGAAATGCGACTCCGGACATCAACATCATGGACGATCAGAACCAGCGCCACCGCCTGTGGCGCATCACCGATCCGTCCATGCACCAATGGATCGAAACCGCCATGCAGCCCAGAAGGCTGTTTATCGCCGACGGCCATCACCGCTATGAAACCGCGCTGAACTACCAGAGCTGGTCCGCGCGGACCGATTCAACCTTTTCGGCCGATCATCCGGCCAACTATATCATGATGTATCTTTGCAGCATGCAGGATCCGGGATTGCGCATTCTGCCCACCCACCGCCTGCTTTCCGGAATGAATGAAATCCAGAAAAACGCCCTGATATCCGGGGCCGAAAAATATTGCGACATCGTCCCGATTGCCCTGGAAGGGAACGACGCCGGAAAAGCCGAAAGGCAGCTGGAGCGGGAAATGCGGATTCACGGCAGGGAACATGCGGTGGGAATATGTATCCGGTCATCGAATGTATTTTACGCGCTGCGCCTGAAACCGCGGATCATCGAAACAATCTTTGAGCCGTCCGTGCCCGAGGCCCTCAGAAACCTGGACGTGATGATCCTCAGCCGGCTGTTTTTTGAAAACATTCTGGGCCTGACCCCGGCGGATTTCGACAATCCGGAACGCATTTCCTACACCAGCAGCCGAAGCGATGCGATTCAGCGCGTACTCGACGGCCGCTGCGATGCCGCCTTTCTGCTCAACCCCACGCGCATTGAACAGGTTCAGCAGATCGCCATGGAGGGCCTGACCATGCCGCGGAAATCAACCTATTTTTATCCCAAGGCGATATCGGGCCTGGTGATCCATCCCCTGAAGCGGATGTAAATTCAGCAACGCCGCACGGCGGCCTTGAGCGAAGTTTTTCATTCAGGGTGAGAACATGCGGGCCGCCTCGTCCGTATAGCCCCCCTCCTCCCGGTAAAGCGTCATCGGCGCCAGAATACGGATGCCCGGCCGTGCGTTCTGAACGCCCTCCACCCAGACCATTACGGCCGCCTCGTTTTTCCGGGAATGAATCATGCGCATCAGCTTGGGCTCAATCCCTTTCTGACGCATCAGGCTCAAAACGTCGGTCAGCCTTTCGGCCGGATAAATCAGATCCAGTCTTCCGGCGGTCATCAGGATCCGCCGGGCCGCATCCAGCACATCCCCCAGATCGGCGCTGATCTCATGTCTGGCGATCGCCCGCTGGTTATCCGGATTGACACGGCCCGAAGCGGGTCTGTGATAGGGCGGATTGCACACCACCATATCCACGGGTCCGCCGGTCTTTCCCTGGGTCAGGGTTTTCAGGTCCTGACAGAATATCGTGATCCGGTTATCCAGATGATTTGCCGCCGCGTTCAGCCGCGCCAGCTCCGCCAGATCGGCCTGAATTTCCACGCAGAACACGTGAATGTCCGAATGTCTGAAGGTCAGCAGCAGGGCAATGACGCCGCATCCGGCGCCCAGATCCACAATGCGTTTTGCCCCTCGGGGATCCACCAGATGGGCCAGAATCACCGAATCAATGGAAAACCGGTAGCCGGCCCGATACTGCCGGACCTGAATCCGCCCCTGGAAAAAGGCATCCTGGGTAAACGCGGCGCTCATATTAAAAACCGCCAACCTTGAATTTGATGTCCTCGATGCACGCCTCTCCCAGTGCCTGGTTGAGTTTTGCGATCAGATCCGTCTTCAGAAACCGGAGCTGCTGAATCCAGACCGGACTGGAAACCTGCACCAGAAGCAGTTTCTGTTTGAAAGCCAGGGGCCGGGCGTTTTCCGCGATCGCCGGCCCGACCGTCTGATCCCAGATCTTCCAGACTCCGGACAGCTGCATATCCGCGGACCTGAAGTTCCCGAGCACCGTTTTGAGCACCTGCCCGATATGGACAAAATCTCTTGAATCATCCCCCATGGTGGATATCCCCGACGGCAAAAAGATTGAAACACATAAAGCAGTATTTCACTTCTTCAAATCGATTTAAAGAAGAAAAAAACAAATGCTCCGCGATCTGCGGACCGCCGATGCTTCGGCAACAGTTTGCCCGATTTGCACAAGAATTTTTTCGGTACAACCGTCCTGAAATGCGGCTTCCTCTTCCTTGACGTTTTGGGCCGCATTCGTTATCATGGCCTGTCAACTTCTGATAAAATATGTTTAATATAATTATTCCGAATAGTTAAACAGCGTGGTGCAAAAGGATAAGAAATGTCCTGGGACTGGGACAATCCCGAAAATCAGCAACCGCAGGCCGTTCGATACCCTGGCTCACCGAAACAGGGTCGATTGCAAAAGGGCCTTAGCAGATTAATATCTTCGGGCAGGTCAATATGGATCGCCGTGTTGATTCTGGTCCTGTTCATCTGGTTTTTCAAGCGCCTGCACCTTGTGGATGTGAGCATTTTTAAATAAATAATTTCAAATAATTAAATCATACAACAGAAAGGGCGTTACATATGTCTTGGGACTGGGACAAGCTCAAGGAGCAGCAACAGCAAAGCAGCCCGCGCACCGGACCGCCTGGAATGGATCAGGTCCTGAACAGCCTCAAAAACTTCAAGATTCCGGGCGGGCCGATATTGATTATCATTGTGCTGCTTCTGCTTTTTGGATCTTCAAGCGTCTACACCGTCGGGGTCGACGAGGTCGGCGTCATTCAACGGTTCGGAAAATATGTGAGAACCACGCAGCCGGGCCTGAATTTCAAGCTGCCGGCCGGGATCGAGAAACTGACCAAGGTCAAGGTCCGCCGTGTCGAAAAGGCAGAATTCGGCGCCGTATCCGAGCGAACGGGTGCATATCTGCCCGAGAGCGAGGCCGCCAACGTATCCCTGATGCTGACCGGGGATCTGAACGTCGCGGTCGTTCCCTGGATTGTCCAGTACCGGATACGGGATCCTTATAATTATCTTTTCAAGGTTCAGGATGTCGACCGGCTTCTCAAGGACATGTCCGAAGCCGCCATGCGCCAGGTGGTAGGCGACCGGAGCATCAACGAGGTCATCAGCAAGCGGGAGGAAATCGCCGAAAAAGCCCAGCTGCTGCTTCAGAATGAACTGGACAGAGCGGAAACGGGAATCAACGTGGTCACCATTGAAATGAAGCGAACCAATGTTCCCGGTCCGGTTCAGCCCTCCTTCAACGAGGTCAATCAGGCGGTTCAGGAAAAGGAAAAACTGACCTACCAGGCCAGGGAAGACTACAACAAGGCGGTTCCCCAGGCAAAAGGCGAGGCTGAAAGAACGATCAAGGCCGCCGAAGGCTATGCCCTGGACAGAGTCAACCGCGCCAAGGGCGATGCCGCACGGTTCACGGCGGTTTACAACGAATACGCCAAGGCCAAGGACGTCACCAAGCGGCGACTTTATCTGGAAACGCTCAGGGAAATCTACCCCAAACTGGAGCAGAAATACATTCTGGATGAAAATCAGAAGAATATTCTGCCACTGCTCAACCTCGGGGGGAAAGGCGGTGAAGTCAAATGAACGCCAAGAACTGGTTAGCCGTGTTGATTATTGCCGTCGTTGCGCTGGGTTACTCCACGGCCTACGTGGTCGATGAAACCGAGCAGGTGGTGGTCACTCAGTTTGGCAGGGTCGTGGGGTCGCCCAAGCAGGAGCCGGGACTTTATTTCAAATTGCCGGTGATTCAGCACACCAATTATTTCCCCAAAAATCTTCTGCTGTGGAACGGCGAGCCCGGCCAGATTCCCACCCTGGATAAAACCTACCTCTGGGTGGACGTTTTCGCCCGATGGAAGATCGTCGATCCGGTCACATTCTTTCAGACCGTCGCCAACACCCGCAGCGGGCTGAACCGTCTGGACGACATCATCGATCCAGCCGTGCGGAACTTCATCACCTCGTACCGGCTCATCGAGACCGTCCGGCTGAGCAACCGCGAGCTGGACACCCTTGAAATCGGCATGGAAGACGCCGACAAAAAAGAACAGGCCGGCGCTTACACGATCACGACCGGCCGGGAAAAGATCATCGAAGGCATTCTCAAGCAGGCTCAGCCGAAACTGGAGAAATTCGGCATCGAACTGGTCGATGTCAAAATCAAACGCATCAATTACGTTCAGGAAGTCCGGGAATCCGTTTACGGCCGCATGATTGCCGAGCGCAAACAGATCGCGGAGAAGTTCCGGTCCGAGGGCCAGGGAGAGGCGCGGAAAATTCTCGGGGAAAAGGAACGGGATCTGCAGCGGATCACCTCGCAGGCTTACAAGGCCGCTCAGGAAATCAAGGGAAAGGCCGATGCGGAAGCCACCGAGATTTATGCAAAGGCCTATGGCATTGACCCTGAATTTTTCAGTTTTACCAAAACCCTGGATCTTTACCGGGAAACGCTGGATAAAAAAAGCACCCTGATTTTGTCCACGGATTCGGATTTTCTTAAATATCTGAAGGGCTACTCCAGGCCCTGAAAAGCGGAAAAGCATCCAGCCCGAAGGGACTGGATGCTTTTTGCTTCCATATATGGGAAAGAGAAGAAGGGCGGCATTCCGCCCCTTCTTCTCTGATGTCTGGTTCATATGGAAAAGAGAAAGCCGGCGCCTATTTGCCTTTTCTTCTCTGATGTCTGGTCCGTGCCAGAAGCTTTCTGTGCTTGTGCTTGCTCATCTTTTTTCTTCGTTTCTTAATGACGCTGCCCAACGGATCACCTCCCATTCAATAGTTTCAGTCTGATACAGGGCATCTTCTACCATCTTTTGAGACGCTTTGTCCATATTTTTTTCTTTTGACGACACGTGAAATTCGGTTGGACTTCAGCGCCGCATTTGCCGGACTGGCGCCGCATGCCGTGTTGATCCAAAAGGGTTGAAGCCCCGGATATCTTGTGTTAATTTACCGCAGCCAGAAGTCGGAAAATCCGATCCAGCCGGATGCGGTGGATCGGATCAACAAACGGAACACCATCAAAATAAACGCATGCAGTTGAAAACCTTCAGCCCCCAGGAGATTCAGATCGTCAACAACGCCGTTGTCATGGCGGAGGAGCTCGTCAACAACGCCTACAAGATGACGACCAGCCAGTGGGTTCGACTCCGATACGACATCAAAACCCTCTGCGATCTTGCCCCTGAGGAAATCGTTCAGGGCCCTTTCGCCCAGGTCATCCGGTACGAGGGGCAGCGCCCGGACGCTTCTCTGGGCTCATCAGCCTATGATTTCTACAAGATATGCCTGCAGGACCATGCCATTCTGGCGGCCGTTCGACAGGCCCCGGCCCTGGAGCTGTTTCCGTTTATGCTGTACATCATCACCCACGAACTGATTCACCTCGTCCGGTTCAACCGGTTTCTGCAGAATTTCAACGCCTCCTTTGAGGAAAAAATGGCCGAGGAAACCAGAGTGCACCGGAAAACCTATGAAATTCTTCGAGACATACGCATGGAAGGGCTGCTCGAAGTATTCGGTTTTTACCGGCACTGGCATCAGCCTCTTGACGGAATGACCAGTTCATGATTTTTTTATTCCGATCCTTGACAACCTGAATTCGCTCACTATATTTGTGCAGGTTTTTTAAGCGCCAACACGATTTTTTCAAAACAGGAGGATACAGCAGATGCCGATTTACGAATACCGTTGCTCGAAATGCGGAGCCGTGCAAGAGGCTTTGCAGAAAATCTCCGACGCCCCGCTTAAAACCTGCCAGTCATGTTCCGGACCGCTTCGAAAGCTGGTTTCTCACAGCAGCTTTCATTTAAAGGGTGCCGGATGGTACATCACGGATTACGCAAAGAACGGATCCAGAAATCCCGCGTCTCAATCCGCCCCCGCGGATGCGGACCCATCCGAAAAAACTCCGAAGCAGCCTGATCCCCCGCCGGACAAGGCGTCCTGATGATTCGGCAGGTTTTTAAAAATTTCACACAAAAAATGTTTACAAAACCAAATATGTGCTTATTTTTGTTCCTTAATCCGGTTTCCGCTAAAACAAAGGGCGGTCGCCCCTTTCAAGAGATTAAAAACACCTTAAATTTTTTATTGTAAAAAAGGAGCGTAAGAATCATGAAACTCAGACCATTGAACGATCGAATCCTGGTAAAACGCGTTGAGGAAGAGACCAAAACCAAGGGCGGAATCATTATTCCCGACACGGCCAAGGAAAAACCGGCCGAGGGAAAAATCATCTCCGTCGGCAACGGAAAGCTGGCCGATGACGGAAAGCGGATCGCGCTCGAACTCAAGGCGGGAGACCGGATTCTGTTTGGAAAGTACTCCGGAACCGAGGTGAAAATCGAAGGCGAAGAATACCTGATTATGCGCGAAGACGACGTCCTTGGCGTAATCGAATAAATCAACGAGAAGGAGGATAGTATATCATGGCTGCAAAAGTTATCAAATACGACATGAAGGCCCGCGAATCGATGCTCAAGGGCGTTCAGACACTTGCTGACGCTGTCGTTGTCACGCTGGGACCCAAGGGAAGAAACGTCGTGATCGACAAATCCTGGGGCTCTCCCACGGTCACCAAGGACGGCGTGACGGTTGCCAAGGAAATCGAGCTGGAAGACAAATTCGAGAACATGGGCGCCCAGATGGTCAAGGAAGTGGCCAGCAAGACCAGCGACATGGCCGGCGACGGCACCACCACGGCCACGGTTCTGGCCCGGTCGATCTACGAGCAGGGGCAGAAGCTGGTCGCCGCCGGCAACAATCCCATGGCGATCAAGCGCGGCATCGACAAAGCCTGTGAAATCGTCGTCAAGGAGCTTCAGAAGATCAGCAAACCCACCAAGGACCAGCGTGAAATCGCCCAGGTCGGCACCATTTCCGCCAACAACGATGAAACCATCGGCAACATCATCGCCGAGGCCATGGACAAGGTCGGAAAAGAAGGCGTCATCACCGTGGAGGAAGCCAAGAGCATGGACACCACGCTCGAGGTGGTCGAGGGCATGCAGTTCGACCGCGGCTATCTGTCCCCCTATTTCGTCACGGATCCGGAAAAGATGGTTGCCACCATCGATGAGCCCTTTATTCTCATTCACGAGAAAAAGATCAGCAGCATGAAGGATCTGCTTCCGGTTCTTGAAAAAATCGCCAAGATGGGCCGTCCTCTGGTCATCATCTCCGAAGACGTGGAAGGCGAGGCCCTGGCCACCCTGGTGGTCAACAAGCTGCGCGGCACGCTTCAGGTCGCGGCCGTCAAGGCCCCCGGATTCGGCGACCGCAGAAAGGCCATGCTCGAGGATATCGCCATTCTGACCGGCGGCCAGGTCGTATCCGAGGATCTGGGCCTCAAGCTGGAAAACGTCAATCTCGATGATCTGGGAAAGGCCAAACGGGTCAGCATCGACAAGGACAACACCACCATCGTGGACGGCGCCGGCACCCGCGCGGCCTTGGAAGGCCGCGTCAAGCAGATCCGGGCGCAGATCGAGGAAACCACCTCCGATTACGACCGTGAAAAGCTTCAGGAACGGCTGGCCAAACTCATCGGCGGCGTCGCGGTCATCAGCGTGGGCGCAGCCACCGAAACCGAGATGAAGGAAAAGAAGGCCAGAGTGGAAGACGCTCTGAACGCGACCCGCGCGGCCGTGGAAGAAGGCATTGTTCCGGGCGGCGGCGTTGCTCTGGTCCGTTGCATCGGCGCCCTGGAAAAGGCCAAGCTCTCCGGCGAGCAGAAACTCGGCATCAAGGTGGTCATGCGCGCCATTGAAGAACCGCTCCGCCAGATCGCCAACAACGCCGGAATGGAAGGCTCCGTGGTGATCGACAAGGTGAAGGCCGGTGAAGGCGCCTTTGGATACAATGCCGACACCAACATATACGAGGACCTGATTGCCGCCGGCGTCATGGATCCGACCAAGGTCGTTCGCTTTGCGCTTCAGAACGCCGCCAGCGTGGCGGGACTGATGCTGACGACCCAGGCCATGATCGCCGAAAAGCCCGAGGAAAAGAAGGAAGCGGGCATGCCCGGCGGCGCGGGCGGTATGGGCGGCATGGGCGGCATGGGCGGCATGATGTAATCCGCTTTCGCTCGATAACTCAATCGAAATAAAGTCATCAGCCCTCACGTCTTCGACGTGAGGGCTTTTTTTTATTGGACGGCCCCGCTTGTAAATTCAAATCCGGCCCCGTCCCGCTGTCTTGAAAATGGATACGAATTCCGCACAACGGCTTCGCAAAAAACCTGAAAAACCTTGTCGCTACAACATGTGTTTTTCAATGCCGATATCTACCACCATATGTTGCGGTAGTAATTTTGATTTTCGTGTTCCGACCAGACCGTTCTATACAATCGGCTGAATTTTTCGGTTTTTTTTAAAACCTTTTTTCTTAAATTCTTTGCCATCCCTGAACCGGGTTGAGGAAAAACTTGACATAACGATTGAAGAAGGCTACAGAAAAAATGATATCTTTCAATATGTTTAACCATTCAAACAAAAGTCCGGTTTCGATGTTTTACTGCTTTACCCATAAAAATGGTTCAAAGAATCGAGGGGACATATGTTTTCATTCAAACTGCATTCATTGAAAAAAGTTAGCCGCACCCGCTGGCTTTCCGGCATCGGTTTGCTTTGCATTCTGCTGACGATTCCCGCGCTGCCGGCCCTTTCCTCGCCGGACAGCCCTGAAAATATCGAACAGCAGAGCGGATTCTACTATACGGTCAAAAAGGGCGATACCCTGTGGGATATTTCCGATCGTTTTTTTGATTCCCCCTGGCTGTGGCCCCATGTGTGGGAGCAGAATCAGCAGCTCTCCAATCCGCACTGGATCTATCCCGGAAACAAGATTCGGCTTTTCCGCAAGGAATGGATTCAGGATGTTCCCGCAACCGCCCAGATGCCTGGAATGCCCGGAATCAAGTCCGTTGTGGTCTACAACGGCATCGACGGTGTGGGCTTTATCCGGCGCGAAGCGGCGCCTTCTTTCGGAACCATATTCGCCTCGTTTGAAGAGAAAACCCTGCTCAGCGAAGGCGACAGGGTCTATATTCACACCGTTCCCGGCCGCCCCCTCGCCGTGGGTGAAAAATACACCACATTCCGAACCCTGCCCCCGCTTTATGATCAATCGAACAAGGACGTTATCGGCATCCAGCACCTGATGAGCGGCCTTGTCGAAATTACGCAAATCACCGACAATGTCGCCGTCGGCAAGGTCCTTCAGAACTTCCGGCGTTCGATTCTGCTTCAGGATTCCCTGATGCCTTACGTCCCGCAATCCCCCGAGATCGTACTGATCGACGGTCCTTCCGGAATCGACGGCAGAATCATACGGTCCGAAGAAAACTCCCAGATTTTCGGCGACCACTTTATTGCCTTCATCGACCGGGGACAGAACAACGGCATTGAAAGAGGACAGAGCTTCAGCGTCTACCAGCAGAAGCAGGCCCTGACAAACCCGGAAGACAAAACCTCGCTGGTGACGCTGCCGCCGGTCGAGATCGGAACCCTGCTGGTGCTGCGCGCGGAACCGGAAACATCCACGGTGCTGATCACCAAATCGGTGAAAGAATTTCAGGCCTGGTCTCAATACTGCTCGTCTTTGCGATAAAGCAGAGGCTTCGCGCTCTTCGCGGATTTTAAACATTCAATGCCCCGGCCTCGCCGTCGGGGCTTTTTTTTAACAGGGTGTTGAAAAACAAGGATCAAGCCGTCAGGCAAGGCGCGCGGCAATGCGACAAGCGCAGCATATTCAAGCATATGTAAGCATTGGCGAGAGCCGCGCAACGCGGAATGACGGCCTCAGACGCAGTTTTTCAACTGCCTGTTCAGTCTCTTCTCGCAAATACAGATCTACCTGAAAACAAGACACAATTTCTAACAGGGTGTTGAAAAACAAGGATCAGGCCGTCAGGCAAGGCGCGCGGCGATGCGACAAGCGCAGCATATTCAAGCATATGTGAGCATTGGCGAGAGCCGCGCAACGCTGAATGGCGGCCTCAGACGCAGTTTTTCAACACCCTGCTAAAACCGCCCCTGCCGTTCGAGATCGCATGTGGCTTCCGGCCGGTTAGGATCAGGTTCAAATTCATAAATCATTCAATGAAAGGAACCGGTTATGAAACGTACCGCTTTTTTGATCTGGCTGATTGCAGCGTGCGGAATCGCCCTGCCGTCCGAGGGCCTTGCCTCGTATCTGATCAAACTGAAAAACGGATCGCAGTATGTGACTTCCGATTACTGGGAAGAGGGAAATCAGATTAAATTCAATATATCCGGCGGACAGGTGGGATTCTCAAAGGAATCCATACTCAAAATTACGGAAACCGATCTTCCGGTCGAAGCGGAGATCATCACGCCGGAAACGCCTTCAACAGAGACCGAACCCGCCTCGGAAGCCGAAGCGCCATCCAATTTAAGCGATCAAACTGAAACCAGGCCTTTGCCTCAAACCGATTCGACGCCGAAAGGCCTTTCGCCGGAGGAAAAGGAAACCATACTGACTGAAAAGAATGCGCTGTTTGAAAAATTCCAGACCGCAACGCAGAATCTCAACAAAGCGAAAGCACAGGGTTCACGAGAAGCCATTGAACGAGAGCGCGAAAACCTCCTCAACATTCGCAAGCAACTGGATCAGCTCAGAAAAAATGCCGCCGACAGGAGCGGTGGAAAAATTCCAAACTGGTGGGTCGATAGCATTTCGTTTGATGTTCTTCAGGCATAAACGCTTTTGAAAATTTGATGACCGCGCTTTCCAGGGCAGAAAGGCGTACGGACCCGGCGGCGAACCGTGCGAACCATTGATGCGCCGCGCGCCGATCCGGACTTTCCATTCTGATAATGATCCTGAAAGCACGACGGGCTCGGAATGAAAAAACCGAAATTTCTTTTTTTACGAATTCATCAACTTTCGATCAGTCATTCCGGTCGTTAAACCAGCTCACCAGGATGAGATCATTGGTCAGCTTGTCGGTCAGCAGTTGGGTGTCAAAAAACAAGTCGCCTGAATTATGTATAAAGATTTCATTGCCCCAGATTGAGCCATACACATCCGATGAGTTATCCATTTCTATCTGGCCATCCGGCGCATAGACAACCCCACTCAATGATGAAGAGTTGTGAAATCGAACCCCCGCGGCTGAATCAGAATAAAGTGTAAAATCCGTTGGATTCCCGCTCATATTGATAATGGATCCATTGTCGGCGATAAAGATGTCCGGGCCCGCAAGGCCGCCGGAGGGTTCTGACAGCCTGATATTCACTTCATAATTCGCATTCTGGATATCCATCGTTTGCGCATTGCCGAGGGTGACAGGTCCCTGAACATATATATTGACGGGTCCACCCGAGGCATCAATAGTAAGGGTTGAGTTCATACCTGCATTTGCTTTGAGTTCAATTTTATCAAAGTAATAAGTGCCCGCCGTCAGAGTAACCGCTGCGCCTTCCATGACAAGACTTGTCGGCAGCGCCCCATTGTCATTCGTTGCCGCGGCAGCAACAAATAGATCATCATAACCGGATTCGAGCACATCAAGGGGGTCCGGATCCACCCAGCCGATTGGATCTCCAAGCGTACCGCTGACAGTTGCGCCTTTATCATCGACCGTAGCCACTGCATTTGCATCCGCCTCATCCGCGCCGAGCGCTACATCGCCATCCACAACCATGTTGTTGCGTAATATGATTTCTCCGTTGGAACCGATATCGGCAAAACCGGTGGATTCAAAATCTGAATCGCCCGGCTGGTTATCCGGGTCTTCGCTGTCATAGCTGTATACACAGGAGGAGTTGGCGCCGTCAAATTCCACGTCTCCGAATGCGGCAAATTCAATGGCGGAAGCTCTCTTAAATTTCACATCCAGTTTAGATGCGGAATTTCTGGCCCCGCCGCCATAAACCGTCATTTGATAGGTGTTAACCGCCGACATGGTCACTTCGTCGCCTTCGTAGGTAAAATTATATCCCGACGGCGTCGCCGATATCGGAAGATCGACGGTTCCGCCAACGCTGGAAGGCATTGAGAAGGTTCCGGCTTCGAGTCCTGCCTCCATCCTGGCAATGGCATACTGCACACCCGCCTCGGCATCATAGAAAGCGTGTTTTTCTGCGCGAAGATTTCCGCTGGTCTGAAGGTCTGCGGAGGTAATCAGATAACCCGTGGCGCCCAGAAGAAATAAAATCGCCATAAACATCAACGCCGTGACCAACACCATGCCCTCATCATTTTGAAATATTTTTTTCATTTCATCCCCCCATCTGAACGGGTTCATGAAAACCCGCAACCTGCTGCAAGCCTTGCTGATATAAGCCGGGCAAACTTCCGGCAACCGGCGCCTTGTTCTGACTTTCAACGCCCATCACGACAGGTTCGAATTTTGATCTCAAGCGATCAATTCAAATTTCTAGGATACGCGTGCGATTCAAGCGTTATGGTTCGGTAACCGTTGTTTTCGGGAAAACCTGGATCCGGCCTGCTGGTTTGAACCGTAATGGAAAGCTGAACCTGGCGGATGGCCCCCTGATCCGTCGTTGAATTCCCATAGACATTCTTGTAGGCAACCCAAAAATCCGTCACATTTTCCGCAATGGGCTGAGCCCCGCCTCCTGTATTGGCGTTTCGCGTAACCTGAAGCGTTGAGGAATTGAAAGCATAGGTAATATGCTCGTTGGTTCCGGTCGTGCTTTCGTCGCCGTCCAGATCCGCGTATATGTCGATGACCGATGCATTCGAATTGTAGGGTATGCCGACAAAGTTTGCAGCGCTCGGATCGGTGGTTTGCATTTTCTGCGTCGGAGCGTATCCGGAACGCGAGGGATCATATCCCGCCATCATGATCTCGCGGCTCATGATATCCAGGGCGGCGCGACCGGCTTGAACCATTTCGACAACCTGCTCCTGAACGTCATAAGCCTTGCGTTGCGAAATAAAAGCCGTTCCCAGCGAGGCAATCACAATCAGGCCGATTGCAAGCGCGATCAGAATCTCTAAAATACTAAAACCCGCATTGTTTTGATCTGTTTTATACATCGGCTTTACTCCGCAAGTATGGTCTTGAGCGCCATCGAGTGTGATCTTCCGCCAATTGAATCCCAGGAAACCGTAACCGCCACCTCCTTCATTCCGGTTTCGGGGCTGCCGGCTGCCGGTTCCGCCTGGCGCGTAAAGCGCCCGATAACCTCCGGGTCGCCCCCGTTGTAGCCATAGCCGATCCTTTTTATCTCTTCCAGCTTGTCCTGGGCTAAAATTGTCGCTTCGGTATATGCCTTGCTCTGGGCGTTGTTCCGAATGATCTCTACAGTCAGTGCGGCCATGCCCAGCAAACCGATTGACAGAATCGCCAATGTCACCAGAATTTCTATCAGCGTGAACCCGTTTTGACCTTTTTCCATAACCTGCCTCGTTTAGTTTCTTTTCACCATAACTCCCTGGATCAGATAATCTTGACACGCCCGACGATATTGACCTCCACCTGTTTGACGCCGCTGGCATTGGACAGGGTCACGGTGATCGTGTTTGCAGCGGTTCCCCGTGGATAAAATACCGGAGTTCCGGACGATACAAGCTCCACGCCGGGATACTGACCCTGAATGTTAAAGGTTTCACTGAAAGAACCGCCACTGATCGTATAGCTGTCGGTGGAACTGTTGAATGCAGCGGTGACGTTCGTGTTCAGCTTGACGGCCTGCATCCTGGCCTTCATCAGATCCGCCGCAACCTGACGGGCCGCGCCGTTGAGCCGGTATCGCGGCATCAGGCCAACATAGGTCGGTATGGCGATTGTTGCGAGTATGCCGACTATCAACACGGCAACCGCCAGTTCAATCATGGTGAAACCATTTGTTTTTCGCATCGCACTGGCCTCCTGACCCTGTTTAAGGCAAGAACCTTTCCGTAACAGGCTGTTGAAAAACTTCGCCTGAGGCCGCCATTCAGCGTTGCGCGGCTCTCGCCAATGCTCACATATGCTTGAATATGCTGCGCTTGTCGTATCGCCGCGCGCCTTGCCTGACTGCCTGATCCTTGTTTTTCAACACCCTGGTAAATGTCCCCTTCAGTGCTTCCTTCCGGAATGCCGGCTGAATTGTTTTTATCGAGGGATCGCTTTGGAACGTTTCGATATCACTTGTATTTCGAGGCCGGCATCACCGGCATGGCCCGCCTGCGGGCAACGGGGTCATGCGGATTTCGGTCATCCGCCATGTTCTTGAACCTTGCATCAAGGCTGTGTATTTTCCCCACAGGTCATATCATGATGAGTTCTATTATTTACATTTGCTTTCAGGTAGTTACAGGATGCGGTCCTGGTTTCTTTTCGCCGCGAAGACTATTGTTTCAGCAATTAATATACCAAATTTAATAATTTCAATAAATGCAGTATGTTACCGTTTTATTCACCGCGAAACCGTTACATTTTGTTACAAATTGCCTTCAATTTGCCCGATCCTCCGTGTTACCTTTTTATACACCTGCATTTTCGCATGACGATATTCATTGATGCGGCCCGGCTCGAACACACACGAAAGGGGCGGCCAAATCTCCTGTATTATCATGTAAATTAATGGGTTATATTGATCAAACAGGGGGGATTTCGCCTCGAAAATCTGCGCCACGGGAATCGCAACGCTTTCACGGCGATAGAGTCGAAAAATCGCGGAAAAGTTTTAACAGGCTGTTGAAAAACTGCGCCTGAGGCCGCCATTCAGCGTTGCGCGGCTCTCGCCAATGCTCACATTCGGACGGGTGTGGGGACAGAAAGCTGCGTTTGACCCGGCGCATTGTCAAACTGAATGTTCACGCCATTTAAGTTGACTAAATGCCCCCGGCCGGTTAGTATCCGAATCAAATTGTCAAAACATGCAATGAAAGGAACCGGTTATGAAACATGCCGCTTTTTTGATCTGGCTGATTGCAGCGTGCGGAATCGCCCTGCCGTCCGAGGGCCTTGCCTCGTATCTGATCAAACTGAAAAACGGATCGCAGTATGTGACTTCAGAATACTGGGAAGAGGGAAATCAGATTAAATTCAATATATCCGGCGGACAGGTGGGATTCTCAAAGGAATCCATACTCAAAATTACGGAAACCGATCTTCCGGTCGAAGCGGAGATCATCACGCCGGAAACCCCTTCATCAGGAGCTGAACAGACTTCTGAGGCAGCAACGCCTTCAGAACCCGGTTCCAAAAACGAAGGCGCGCCGGAGGCCGCAGCGCCTTCCAAACCCGGCCCCGAGGCTGCGGTTCCCACCGAACCGGCGCCTCCGGAAATCGACCACGAAGCCTACAAGGCCAGAAAACGGGCCATTCTGCTCCAGTACAAAATAAACGACGACATACTTAACCAGGCGCTTAACAGCAATGACCGCGAGGCCATAAAGGCTGCGGTCGCGGCTAAGAAGAAAACCGCCGCGGAGCTTAACGCGCTGAACGAAGAACTGTGCAATGCAAACAACGGGGTTCTGCCGGACTGGTGGCACACCGTGACGGAATAAATTTTTTTCAGGGCAGGTCATCAAAGCCGGCCGCCTTGCTTCTCCCGCAACAGGGGAAACAGGGCGGCCGGCTGATGAATCTTTCATGCAGTGATTAGAGATCCTCCTTCCAGGAGTAAACCTGGAATGTGGGCGTCGAGTCCATTAAATCGTTCATAAGGTCGCAATCGTAGAGATAATCCGGCGTTCCGTTGACAGTGGTCACCGCGTTGGCGATCATCGCCCCGTAGATCTCCTGGGTGCCGCCGCCGTCGAACACCGACTCGCCGGTCACAATGATCACCCCGTGCCACTCGATATTCCCGCCGGTGATGAAATCTCCAGGGGATCCGTCGGGATTGGGACCGATCACCAATAGCCCATACCCGTCCAGGCCGTTGCCAGTCCAGTCGCCGGCGCTGTAATATATTCTCGGTTCATCGGTTGGGTAGTCTCCGAACTCCTGATTATTGCCCGAAGTAACGAGTTGATCGTAGTTGGTTCTGGCCCGCTCCACCACATCATCTATAATATAAACTTCGCCATAGGGATCCAGCCACGGCGGAACGCTGGCACCCGCAGGCCAGTCCGAGGCTTGATTCGGTGCGGCAGCGGCTGACGTGGTAATCACGTCAGCTACGGCGGGGCAATCGGGCGGATCAACATTATAAGAGCCTATCGCGGACCCGGCGGTCCCGTTCTTGGTCAGATTTCCGTTGACATAAAGAGCCGCATTCGGCGCCAAAAAAGTGCTGTTGCCGCGCATCTCCGCAATGATCTTGCTGCGCGCGTCGCCTTTGGCGCCAAGGCTGGTGACGATAAAGATCGGATAGGCGCCGCGTGAATATGTCGGGGTTTCCGCGGTTCCGTTCCAGTAAAGAATCTGGCTGCTGTTCCCGATGCCCCACGAATTCGGATCCGCACCGGTCTTTAACCGGAGCTGCACGGCATAGTTCATGCCGATGCCGCTGAGGCTGGCGGCATCGGGTGTACAGCTCGAACCCTTCAGTTCGGTGGCCAGGGCCGAATCCCCGATATAGTAACGCCAGCTTGCATCCTTATTTGAGGGGGTAGCAAGGATCTGACTCCTATAGATCGCTTTCATCCGTCCCAAGGCCTCTTGAACGCCGGATTCAGCCACGTAAAAGGCTTCCTGGCTCTGACGATAGTAGCCGCTGATCCTCAGATCGGAACTGGTCATCATATAGGCGGCCACGCCGAGAAAAAACAGTATCACCATAAACAGCATGGCCGTGACCAGCGCCATTCCTCGCTCGTTTTCAACGTGTTTGACAAATCTCATTTCATCACCTCCCGGGAGGTTAATCTCTTTTTGATCGAGCCGAACGCTCCGGCCGGAAGCCATGCGCATTGTCAAATGAGCAGACGGAAGCTCCGAGCTATTCTGCGATAAAGTATTTATCTGCGCTCCTGCCCATAAATTCCTCATCCGCGTCGTAGGCCTCAACATAATAGTCGATACGAGCTCCTTTTGGAAAACTAATCGTCACGGAATACGTGTACGTATCAATCTTATCAAAAGAAACATAACTCATCACCACTACATTCCACTCTCCCGTATTATTCACCTGGTAGAACAACTTAGCCGATCCGATTAAAACAGAAGATTGGACCTCAGCGGTAATCTCCGCGCCTTTATTATTTGGATAGACTAGTATCGTCACTTCAAACCCACCCGGCGGCAAGGTGGTCGGGGTCTCCGTAACCGTGGGTTCCGTGACCGATGGCTCAGTGACCGATGGCTCAGTGACCGATGGCTCAGTGACCGATGGCTCAGTGACCGATGGCTCAGTGACCGATGGCTCAGTGCTTGTGGTGACAGGGATCGTGGTGACCGGCGCAACGGTCGGCAATGCCGCGATGTTTTCGACCATATTCCGCAGAATGACCTCGGAGCTGAGAGTCCGGGTCCGGTATCCGCCGTTGGCGTCGAAGGACGGATCCGGCCGGGAGGTTCTCGTGGTAAGCGTGATGACGATCTTTAGAATTTCATCCGGATCGGTGGTCGTATTGCCGTCAGCATCGTAATACAAGAAATTCAAAGCAGCAACGTTTTCGGCAAACGCCACGGTACTTCCGCCCGAAGTGCGATTGATCACCGTGCCCGCAAGCTCGTAGGTGACGTCTTCAAAGTCATCATCGGTATCCCCATCTCCGTTGAGATCGGCGCGCAACTGCACTTTATGCGCTTGAGCTACCGGAACAGCCTCAAGACCGTAGTTGGTCGGATCATATCCGGCGCCAGCAACATCCCGGCTGATCATGTCCAGCGCGGCCCTGGCTCCCTGGTGCATTTCGGCGACCTGAGCCTGAACGTCGTAGGCCTTCTTCTGGCTCACAAACGTCACCACCAGGCCGGCCAATACAATCAGGCCGATGGCCACGGCCATCAGCATTTCCACAATGGAAAACCCATCGGTTTTTTTTGAGTCATTTTCTTTTTGCATATGCATCACCTTGTAAATAGCATTTGAGTTGAGACCGAATGTGTCTCCGCATCCTCCCACTCAACCGTCACTGTTACTTTTTTGGTGATCGTCAAGACGGGATCATCTGGATCAGTCGTCACGTCACCGTCTGCGTCATATCTCGTTGTAACCGTCTCGACATCCCAACTATACGATAAGCCATTGATATCAATGTCGCCGGAATCTGATGCCGGCAGGTTGTCATATCCCAGACCCCTGAGTTCTTCCATCTTGTCCTGGGCCACGGCGGTCGCCGTCGAGATCCGATTGCTGGATTTGTTGCCCTGCATGACGGAAATAGACAGCGCGGCCATTCCCAGCAGGCCGATCGTGAGAACCAGAAGGGCGATCACAGTCTCAATCAGCGTGAACCCCGAATCCCGACGGTTCACAGATTTGCCGTTTTCTGTTTCATAAATATTGTTTCTGCCGTTCATAAGTTAACCTCATCTGAATTAAAGCTGCTTGACGCGCCCGGCGATGTTGACTTCAACCTGTTTGAACCCGCTGGCATTGGTCAGGGTCACGGTGACCTCGTTTACGGCGGTTCCCCGGGGATGGAATATCAGGTCCCCTCCGGACGATGAAAGCGATACGCCCGGATACTGGGTTTGCAGATCGATATTCTGAACATCGCCTTCATCCGTGGCGACCGTGCCGTTTTGATTGGCGTCATCGCAAATCTTATACTCCGGGGAGCTGAAAAACACCTGAACCCTCCTGTTGAGCTTGACCGCCTTCATCCGCGCGCCGCTCAGATCCGTGGCGACCAGACGGGCCGCGCCGTTGAGCCGGTACCGTGGCATCAGCGAGTTATAAGAGGGAATTGCGATGCCGATTAGTATCGCGAGAACGGCAAGGATTATCATCAGCTCGATCATCGTAAACCCTTTTGAATGTTTCATGGAGCCTGCCTTTATGTAGAGATTGTGAGTTTTAAAATATGTTCAGCAAATTCCGTGCCGGTAATTTCGTATCGTTCAAGGCGCTGCCGCCCTCCGTACAACCTGTTGAAATAATGGTTTTTATGAAACGAACTCGACAAAAGCACCGGCACACGGCTTTCTCGAAAACTATAAAATTATTTAATAGCTTGTTAATGTTTTTTACAGTTGCAAGCTGGATGTTTTCGACAAAACAGGCTGTTTTCAACATCGCCACCTTACCGATATTTTTCCGCCGTCACCGGAACCGATTTCGGAAGACAGAACCCCGTTCCTCGATGCCGCTGCAACCCTCAATCCCGCCCCTGTCCCGCACATAGCGGGTTCATTCGGATACCCTTTTTATCACATGTAGCGTCCCGGACGAATATATTGCTTCATATTCACCGGATGCGGCAATCCGTTTAAATAGGGCGGCATTTTCATCGCCGATTGTTGATATGTCGACAATTACCCAGCTAGGTTTCACGCCGGATGGATATTGCTCTCCGTCAATACCCCAATACTGAGCTTTCCATGGATTGGGGAACATGTAAATCGAATCCCGATTCGCCAGCTTGGTAACCATCCAATGAGAGGCGCTGACCGTGACCTTAGGATCTTTGGGGATCAAGGAGATTGCTTCCAGTTTTTGTTGCCGGGATTGGGAAGTTAACAATTGAGGCGCTTTCCCTACAACGTCAAGCCCGAAGGTGGTATTCCAGAAGAAACCAAGCAACGCAGCCATCGTTAAAGGTAAAAATAACTTTCGCCTCAACGGGGTATCCAGTTTAACCAATGCGCCTATAAATGCTAAGAAAAAAAAGGGGATTATAGTGAATTCGTAATGGTAGCGCCCGCTGATCAAGTACCCGGTCCGGCTCAGAATGTTAATTGCCATTGGGACGAATGCCGGAAAAAGAGCTGGAAAATCGATGAGGGGTAAGAACGCGAGAGGGACAAAAAGCTTGACTACATACTCGATGCTTTTGGGATCAAGAAACACCCGAATATAGAAATTCGGCTTATTCCAATTATTTGCGAAATCGGAGAACCAATAACCGCCGGAAAATCGAAAAAAACCGTTACCGTTCATAGCAGGCAGAACAACCTTCATGGCAACAGCAAAATAAACAATCGATGCAAAGAAAACTATTGCACCCGTCTTTCGTTTGCCTTGCAGAAAAAGAATCACCCCATACACCGATATCGGCAATGCCACATCTTCCTTACATAAAAGTGCCAGGGCTATGCAGGCAGCGAAAATTCCATGCCTCTCTCGATCAAGAGCAACGAAGGCCCAAAGCAAGAATGTGGTGGCTGCTATCTCGGGATGAAAATTATCCAGTATCATGTTGAATGTCGACGGATACAGCAGGTAAATCAGAGAAATACCAAAGGCTGCCTGTTCCCCGAGTCCCCTGCTCCTAGCCAGAAAATACACCGCAGGAAACCCGGAAACGATTAATGCGGCCTGTAAAACAAGTAACGTATACGGACTCGAGAACAATGCATAAGGAACAGCGAAAATCGGCATAATAAACCACACATGGTCGCCCCATATCGGCAAGCCTCGGACTGTATTAAATAGCCCTCTCAAGGCCGACATTTTCCAGATAGCTTGGACATGGATTCCGAAGTCATAGGCGCTGTTCCAGAAATATGCTTCCTTCAGGCAGGAAACAGCTGCAGTAAATAGAAACGCCAGGAGAGAAACTGCCAGGACCATTCGTCCATCAATTTTAATCCGGGCCAACATGTTGAGCGCTGACATAATTTTCCTTGAAAAAACGGCGGTAAATCCGATTAAATTTACTTAGAATGCGTTGCTATATGCCGATTATTTATGCAGTCAAACAAGGAAACAAAAATCTGTCAAGTCATTCTGAAATATGAAGCTTGGCATATTAGTCCGATCTATGTCCACAAGCGTTGATGAATTGACAAGAACGAGGTTAAACGGTATTCAACTTTTGATCCGATGCGATTGGCAACCCTGAACCCTTGAGGCCGGTGAACCATTGAATTCAACAAAATTTCCGGAGTTTGTGTCCGTTGTCATTCCCGCCTGCAATGAGGCCCACCGGATCATCGCTTCATTGAACATGCTGGAAGGCTTTCTGGCGCAAACCTTTGTGCGCCATGAAATCATCTGCGTGGACGACGGCAGCACGGACGGAACTCGGGAACTGCTTGAGGATTTTGCGAAGCAACACCCCGTCCGCCTGATCCGATTTGAAAAGAACAGCGGAAAGGGCCGCGCCATCCAATGCGGCATGCTTAAAGCCAAAGGCCGGTACCGGTTTTTCACGGACGCGGATCTGCCCTTTCGGCTGGACGCATTTTCCCTGGCCATGCGGCAATTTCAAACCCTTCGTTGCGACATCGTCGCCGGGGACCGGTATCTTCCGGAATCCGGGCAAAGCGTTCCAACCGGCCGGTTTCGCAAACTGGCGGGGCGGATCTTTTCAACCCTGGCGCACTGCCTGACGGATATGGATATTCAGGACAGCCAGTGCGGTTTCAAGGGCTTTACCGAAGCGGCGGCCCAAAAAATATTTCCCGCGATTCAAACCCGGGGCTATGCCTTTGATGTGGAGATCTTTGTGCTGGCCAGGCACATGGGCCTTTCCGTGTGCCGCATTCCGGTTCATCTGGTCCGGCACTCGGGATCCGGCATCCGGATGACCCGTGATCCCTTTCGCATGATTCTGGAACTGTGTAAAATCGCGCTGAAATACAGGACTTTTCGAAACCCTTCACCATCCGCGGCATCCGATGAAACCCGATAGGCATTCCTGGCCGGTTCGATATTTTGATGCGCTGCTGCTCTTCGGCCTGACCGGCTTCCTGCTGGCATATTTTGACCCGCGGTATCTTTTGCTCGACACCACGGTTACCGGCGGCGATACGGCCAGCTGGCAGGGAATCGCTAATCATCTGGCGGAAACGCTGCTGCCGGAAGGCCGCCTGACCGGCTGGGACATGGGAAATTTTGGCGGATACCCCAACTTCACCTTTTATTTTATTCCGCCCTTTCTGGTTCCCGCCGCCGTCGGCAAGCTGCTCAGCCTTCCGCTGACCGTCTGCCTGAAGTGGTCGATCATGAGCGGAATCTTCCTGCTGCCGGCCTGCGTCTACTGCGGACTTCGAAACATGGGCCACCGCTTCCCCGGACCGGTCATGGGCGCCTCGGCCTCGCTTCTGTTCCTGTTCAACGAATCCTACACCATGTTCGGCGGCAATGCCCTGAGCACCTTTGCCGGCGAGTTCTGCTACATGACCGCCTTTGCGCTGTTTACCCTCTTTATCGGAACCTATTACCGGGGATGCAAAACCGGAACCCGCGCGAATGCCAACGGGCTTCTGCTCGGGCTGATCGGCCTCTGCCACCTGTTCGTGTTTATTCCGGCAATGATCTGGGTCGCGTATTCGTATTTTGACCGCGCGAAAATCCGCTATATCGTTCGAGTCGCGACCGTCGGCTTCATCTGCATGGCGTTCTGGATTCTTCCCATTCTCGCCTACCGGAATCCCTACACCAGCCCGATCTACATGATATGGCAGGAATACGTCAGCTGGCGGTTCGCCCTTGCCGGCTGGCTGATCATCGTGCTCTGCACCGGGCCGGGCCTGGCGTTCACGGTTTTAAAAAACCAGAATAAAAAAACGCGGACGCTCCGTCGCCTGGGCTTTGCCGGATTGGTTGCTTCCGGCGTCTGCGCCATCGTGTATCTGGGATGCCAGTTTCTTTTACTGGAAAAAGACATCTGGCATTCGGGTCTGCACATGCCGGCCGCGCTGATGGGTTCAGGTTTTGCCGCTCACGCCGAGCCCTGGACCCTGCCCCTTTCGATCGGCACCGGGGTTGTGGTTCTGGTTGGGCTCGGCTTTCTGGCGCTGAAAAATGGCCCGGCTTTTGAAAAATTCTGCCGGAAAACCGCGTTGTTCTGCATGCTGGCGCTCACGATTCTGCTTGTCTGGACCCTTTTCGGAATCATTCAGAAACAGGTTCCCGCCTTGAAGTTCCAACCGGCTGCATTCAATCTTCGCATACTCGTTATATCCGCGATCGCCGCAGGGGCCGTTCTGTGCTGGTGGGCGCTTCGATCCGGGCGTTTCGAGCTTGCCCTCTTTCAGGCTCAGGAAAATTTTCAGCCATCCCGATTTCTTTACTGGACGGCCCTGATCGCCGGATGCGCAACCGTTTACTTCGGGGCCCATTTTTTACAGGTGCCGGACATCCGCTTCCTGCCTCCGATGATGTACGCCCTGATCATGATTCTGGCCGTGGAAACGCCCGCCCCGTTTCTGGCAAAGCGACGCCTCGCCCCCCGTGCCTGGATCGCCTCTCTGACCTGGGTTGCGGTCTTTCTTGCCGTCACGCTGATTCCCAGACAGGCGGACGACTGGTATGCCTACAACAACGGCGGCTATGAGTCCAGGCCCGGGTACAGGGATTTTGCCCGGGTGAACCAGTACCTCGGGGAAAACGATCCATCTGCGGGCAAAGATCCGTTGAACGCCCCGCGCGTGGCTTACGAAAAATGTGATCTATACGGTTCCTACGGCGGAGACCGGGTGTTTGAATCCCTGCCCTTGTTTTCCGGACGCCAAACCCTGGAAGGCATTCATTACGCCGGCGCCTTCTCGGCCCGCAGCATCGTTTTTCTTCAGACCGAATTTTCGAAAAACATCAAGACGCCCGGCGCCGGCATACTGTCCAAGATCAACGTTTCGGCCCTGCCGGCGCATTTTGATCTGTACAACATCTCCCAGGTCATTGTGGCGACCGACACGCTCAAGCAGGCCCTTGGCGCCTCTGAATGGTTTTCCAAGGAGGCGGTCTTCGGAAACCTGTGGGTTTTCCGGTATACGGGCTGCAAGGGACAATACGTGGAGATTCCCCGGATCCGGCCGGTTCTCTATGCGGGGGAAAACTGGCCGGACGCGTTTTATGACTGGCTGAAGCGGTCGGACCCGAATGCGCCGCTGATGGTTCCGGACGCATTCGTCAGGGACCCGCGGGACCGCGCGGCTTTTTCCGGCGTGATTGCGGATTTGGATGAACTGGACCGGATAAGGCCCGAACCGGTGCGAACGGATGAAGATTCCATTCAGGTTGATCTGGACCATTTTCACATCCGGTTCCGCACAGACCGCATCAACGAGCCCCACCTGATCAAGGTCTCCTATTTTCCGAACTGGCGGGTTCAGGGGGCCCATGCCGTCTATCCGGTCAGTCCGCACATGATGCTGGTCATTCCCCGAGAACCGGAGGTCGTTCTGACCTACGGCCGTTCCGGAGCGGAGCTGGCGGGCGGCATCGTCACCCTTTTGGGCGGATTTTTCATCGTACTGGGGGAAATCTTTCGACGATTGAACCGGCACAGGAAAAGTTCTACCCTGAAAAATCCATCGCATAAATTCTGGCAATCCGCCGAAAAAGCAGCCGCCAGATTGCGGCCCTGGCTTCTGATCGCTACCGCAGCTGCAGCCGTCCTGATCATTTTTTCCGGCGCCGTTCTGCGCAACAAACCCGTCCGCACCTACATCGAGGGGAATCGCTGCTACCGTCTCGGCGTCGCGCTTGCCAGGCAGGAAAAACAGTCGGAGGCGGAACGGCATTTTACGGACGCCGTCCGGGTCATAGCCCCCCTGATCAGGGACCGGAAAAATTATGACCACCGGGATGTCATCAACTGCATCCTGATCAGCGGCCAGTGCCTGGAACACCTGAAACAGTACGAACAGGCCGAAACCCTTTACCGGATCATCGCATCGGAGTATTTCTACAGCCGGTATGCCGCAGAAGCATATGTCAAGATCGCCCGGCTGGCCGGAAAGGACATGGAGGTCCTCTGGAAAAAAGAAATCAAGGTCCTGCCTCTGCAAGACGACGGTTCGAAAACCGCGGTCAGATTCGAGCATCCGACCCGCCGGCTTGAAAAATGCGTGGCCGCTTACCGGAAAGCCATCGAAACGGAACCTTTTTCCGTCTGGGTCAAATATGCCCGCCAGGATCTGAAAAACCTCAACCGGGTGCTTGAAAACATTCAAAACGCCCTTGAAACCGCTGGCGGATACGATGCGCTTCGAGCGATCGATACCCTGTCGGCCCATCGAATCGTGATTCGGAAACTCATGGACTCCTCAAAATGATTCTTTAAAAACAGGAGCTTGACATGCGGCGCGCATCCGTTCTATTTTGAAAAGCAGACTCGAATTTTACAGCGCCATCAACCACCCGGAGATTAAAATGAATAGCGTGGATGCAATCGAGGGAACGGCCAAATGTATCATCGACAAGATGTACGGAATATTTTTTGAAGGAATTCAAGATGATACGGAGTACGTACGCAACGCCAAGGCCGTCATCACCGGAATGGAGGCGTTTGTTCAGGCTCAGCCGGAAGATGCGGTCAACTCCGAAGCGCTGCAAAAGCGCCTGTATGATTACGCAAAGGGACTCTGGCTGAACTACGTTCAATCCATCGCCGGAGATTCGTCGGGAAATGGCGCTTCCAGAGACCCGGCCTTTTATGACTACTATTTCGACTATGTCTACCATCACGGGATATTTCCGCCCTGACAGTCCATTGAAAAACCGCCCCTGAGACCGCCGTCCAGCCTTGCGCGGCGCTTGCCGGAAAAAATTGGACCATGAAAGAAATCAGCGACTCGGACATTCGAGCGGAAGTTGACGCCATCATGAAACGGATCGATCGCATCGTTAAAAATATCGACGCGCTTTCGCCCCGGAACCCCCCTTTGCCGGATGAGCCGCAAAACGGATCTTGTCCCCTGCCGGAAAACCGCGGCAGTTCCAAAAACGCCGGAGAAACCTGAAGAACGTTTCAAGCCCTTCGGCTAGGCCTCGATTCCGTAGGTTTTGATTTTGCTCAGCAGGGCCGGATGGCTGATTTCCAGAAGCCGGGATGCCTTGGTGCGGTTTCCCTCGCTGGCCGCCAGGGCCTTGCGAATCAGTTCGCTTTCGACGATCCTGCGGGCCTTCTTCAGCGAGAAGCCTTCAAACAGGTCCGCTATATTTCCGGAACCGGCGGCGGCCGAAGGCAGCGAAAAATGCGCGGCGGTCAGAATGTTTTTTTCGGACAGAATCACCGCCCGTTCGACGGCGTTTTCAAGCTCCCGCACATTGCCGGGCCAATCGTACCGCACCAGCATGGACATGGCCTCAGGTTCGACGCCCTGAATGTTTTTTTCCCATCTCTGGTTCAGGCGGTTGATGAAGTGGGCGCACAGCGCGGGAATATCTTCGATTCTTTCCCGAAGCGGCGGCAGTTTGATGGGCACCACGTTGATGCGGTAAAAAAGATCCTCCCTGAACCGGCCGAGCTGAATTTCCCGTTCCAGATCCCTGGCCGTGGCGGCGATGACCCGCACGTTGATCTTTTTCGTTCGCGAATCCCCCAGGGCTCGAATCTCGTTTTCCTGAAGGACCCGAAGCAGCTTGACCTGAAGGGACAGGGGCAGTTCGCCGATCTCGTCTAAAAAAATCGTTCCCCCCTCGGCCGCCTCGAAAAGCCCGGGTTTGTCCTTGTCGGCGCCGGTAAAAGCCCCTTTTTTATATCCGAAGAGTTCGCTTTCCAGAAGATTTTCGGGAATGCCGCCGCAGTTGATGGGAATCAGCGGGCCGGCGCTTCTGGCGCTTTTCGAATGAATGCCGCGGGCGATGAGTTCCTTTCCGGTTCCGCTCTCGCCGGCGATCAGAACCGTCGTATCGTACTGAGCCACCTTTTCGGCAAGATCGAAGATCCCTCTCATCTTTCTGCTTTCGGCGATCATGCCGCCGAACTGCTCCCCCTGCTCAATGGAGCGTATCCGGTTTTTCAGACGAATGTTCTCGCGCTTGAGCTGCTCGCGTTCCTGAGCTTTCTTCAGGGTCAGAAGCACCTCGTCGACCTTGAACGGCTTGGATATATAGTCGTAAGCGCCCAGTTTCATGGCTTCGATGGCCGTGTCCACCGTGCCGTAGGCGGACATCATGATCACCGTGGTTTCGGACAGACGATCCCTTCCCTGTCTGAGAAATTCCATGCCGTCCATGCGGGGCATCTTCAAATCGCAGAGAATGAAATCAAATCGATCGGCCGTGATTTTCCGAAGGCCCTCGCTTCCGTCCGAAGCCGCGTCCACCTCGTAACCGGATTTGGTCAGCAGGGTTTGCAGCATGTGCCGCATATTCTCCTCGTCATCGATCACCAGAAGACGTTCATGCTCGGATTTGTTTTTCATGCCAATGTTCCTCTGTTGTATCGGCAAAATTTACCTTGCATCGACGCATGCGGGCAGTCTGACGGTAAAGGTCGTGCCCCCATGAACCTTGCTTTCCGCCCGAATGCTTCCGCCCATGCCTTCGATGATCGTAAAGCAGACGGACAGCCCCAGACCGGTTCCCTTGCCGGGTTCCTTGGTGGTAAAAAACGGGTCAAAAACATTTTCCAGAATATTCTCCGGAATGCCCGGGCCGTCATCGATCACCCTGATCTCCAGAAAGGGATTGGCGTCTTGATGAATGCTCGAACTTTCAATTCGAATCTCGCCCTTTTCCGGCCTGTTTTCGGCGTCGATCGCATCGATTGCATTCATGACCAGGTTCAGGAAAATTTGCCGCAGCTGATTCGCGTCGGCCCGAACCCGGTCATTTTCAGCGCCTAGGTTCAGGGTGATGTTCACCCGTGAAGCCAGGGGCTGAAGGCGAAGCATTTCCGAAAAGTCCGTTAGAATCTCATGAACGGAAACAATGCGCCTGTCCTGGCCGCCGGGCCTGGAAAGCTCGAGAAGCTGCCGGATAATCAGATTGATTCTTTGAAGCTCGTTTTCCGCCCGATTCAAATAATCCCGCTTTTCCGAATCGGATATATCGGATCGGGACAGGAGCTCCAGATATCCGGAGATAATGCCGATCGGATTGCCGATTTCATGGGCGATTCCTGCGGCCAGACGGCCGACGGAAGTCAGTTTCTCAGCGCGGATCATGTCGGACTGGGCCTTTCTCAAATCGACATTGAGTTTCTCAAGGGTTTTTACGTTTTCGGACAGCTTCTCGCGATCATCGGCAATTCTCGCCAGCATGCGGTTTAATGCCTTGGAAAGTTTTCCGAATTCATCATCGCCGCGATCCACCGCAAAAAAATCCGAATCGTCCCGGTAGGCATCCGCACGCTCGGCGATCACACGCAAAGGGCTGACGATCAACCGGTAAACCTTGTAAATGGCGATGAAGGAAAACAAAAGCGTATTAATCAGAATATAAATCCAGGAGATTCTTCGAATCGAGCGCAGGGCGCGCGCGGTTTCAGTGATGTCCAGCGCAAGCCCGATCACGGCCGGTCGTCCGGAATTCGGAATAATCGGCGCGCAGACGATTAAATAACTTCGCGAGCCGAATGCATTCGAATCGCCGACATGAAATATCCGTTTTGGGTTTTCTCCGGTTTGAATCGCCTGATGCGCGGATTTCAAAAGCATTTCCGAAAGCGGACGCAGGGGCTTCTGCAGGTAAATCTCGGAACCGTCTTCCGAAATCACCACCCCTGCCCGAATTCCGGAAACCTGCAGGAAACTTGTGAGGGTTTCGGAGGGCGTCCAGTTGCCTGCGCCGTTTTGCGCCGGAATCTGTCTTCTGACATCCGCCATGATCGAAACCGTCAGATCGTATTTTTCATTTAAAACGACCTTCCGAAAGGAATAGACCAGCACAAAATGGATCAGAATCATCGAAAGCAGAACAGGGATGATCACATAAAGCGAAATATTGATTTTCAGCCCTTTAAAAGCCATCGATATTCCTGAGCCCCGT
>JAXGZF010000003.1:0-322500 GCA_040771865.1 Desulfobacterales bacterium | reverse complement strand
CAACATACAACGGTTCGGGCCTTCACGCCATTTTACTGGCGCTTCACCCTGGCCATGGATAGATCACTTGGTTTCGGGTCTACTCCGCGCAACTCATCGCCCTGTTCAGACTCGCTTTCGCTTCGGCTACACCTGTCGGCTTAACCTCGCTGCGCAAAGTAACTCGCTGACTCATTATGCAAAAGGCACGCAGTCACACCGGATAACGCCGAAGCATTACCCATGGTGCTCCCACTGCTTGTAAGCAGACGGTTTCAGGTACTATTTCACTCTCCTCACCGGAGTGCTTTTCACCTTTCCCTCACGGTACTGGTTCACTATCGGTCGTCAAGTAGTATTTAGCCTTATGAGATGGTCCTCACAAATTCCCACAGGGTTCCACGTGCCCCGCAGTACTTGGGTGTCCGATCCAGAGAGGCTGATTCATTTCACCTACAGGATTCTCACCTTCTATGATGCGACTTTCCAGACGCTTCGATTATAAATCAGCTTGGTAACTCTCCGAAACAGCCGGAACTGTCTCCGATCAAATCCCTCGACCCCCGTCATACAACGCTTCCGGGCTTTAACATATGACAGGTTTGGGCTCTTCCCCTTTCGCTCGCCGCTACTCGGAGAATCACTGTTGTTTTCTCCTCCTGAGGTTACTAAGATGTTTCAGTTCACCTCGTTCGCCTCGCATGCCTATGTATTCAACATGCGATGTCCCGGCATTACCCGGAACAGGTTGCCCCATTCAGAAATCCCCGGATCAAAGCTCGTTTAGCAGCTCCCCGAAGCTTATCGCAGCTTGCCACGTCTTTCATCGCCTCTTGACGCCAAGGCATCCACCATCTGCTCTTAATAGCTTAGCCACAAAATTACTGACACAAGCCTTTTCTTGTACTTAAATCCAAATTGTCAAAGAACCATAATCCAAAAACGATACGCCCAATCCACCCCGCAAACCCTCTTGGTGGAGGTGAACGGGATCGAACCGATGACCTCCTGCGTGCAAGGCAGGCGCTCTCCCAGCTGAGCTACACCCCCGCAAGTCTACGCTTGTGTGGTGGGCCTGGATGGACTTGAACCATCGACCTCACGCTTATCAGGCGTGCGCTCTAACCGAGCTGAGCTACAGGCCCTCGCCTGATCGAGCCTATCATCTTCTTCTTATCAGAGAACTCCTCTTGATCTCTCAAAACTAGATAGCAACAAAAATTTCAACCCCGCTCTTTCCTTAGAAAGGAGGTGATCCAGCCGCTGGTTCCCCAACGGCTACCTTGTTACGACTTCACCCCAATCATCGACCATACCATAGGCGCCTGCCCCCTCGAAAGGTTGGCCCGACAACTTCCGGTACAATCAACTCTCATGGTGTGACGGGCGGTGTGTACAAGGCCCGGGAACGTATTCACCGCGGCATGCTGATCCGCGATTACTAGCGATTCCAGCTTCATGGAGTCGAGTTGCAGACTCCAATCCGAACTACGAACAGCTTTTTGGGATTGGCTCACCTTCGCAGGCTTGCTACCCTTTGTACTGCCCATTGTAGCACGTGTGTAGCCCTGGACATAAGGGCCATGAGGACTTGACGTCATCCCCACCTTCCTCCCCGTTGACCGGGGCAGTATCTTTAGAGTCCCCAACTGAATGATGGTAACTAAAGATAAGGGTTGCGCTCGTTGCGGGACTTAACCCAACATCTCACGACACGAGCTGACGACAGCCATGCAGCACCTGTCTTGCGGCTCCCCGAAGGGCACTTTCTACTTTCATAGAAATTCCGCAGATGTCAAGCCCAGGTAAGGTTCTTCGCGTTGCGTCGAATTAAACCACATGCTCCACCGCTTGTGCGGGCCCCCGTCAATTCCTTTGAGTTTTAACCTTGCGATCGTACTCCCCAGGCGGATCACTTAATGCGTTAGCTGCGGCACAGCAGGGGTCAATACCCGCTACACCTAGTGATCACCGTTTACTGCGTGGACTACCAGGGTATCTAATCCTGTTTGATCCCCACGCCTTCGCGCCTCAGCGTCAGTATTGGTCCAGGAAGTCGCCTTCGCCACCGGTGTTCCTCCTGATATCTACGAATTTCACCTCTACACCAGGAATTCCACTTCCCTCTCCCATACTCAAGCCGCTCAGTATCAAATGCACTTCCGGGGTTAAGCCCCGGGCTTTCACACCTGACTTAAACGGCCGCCTACGCGCCCTTTACGCCCAATAATTCCGAATAACGCTCGCACCCTCCGTATTACCGCGGCTGCTGGCACGGAGTTAGCCGGTGCTTCCTTCAGTGGTACCGTCAGTGCACTGAAATGTTAACTCAATGCAGGTTCTTCCCACTTGACAGAGCTTTACGACCCGAAGGCCTTCATCACTCACGCGGCGTTGCTGCGTCAGGGTTTCCCCCATTGCGCAAAATTCCTCACTGCTGCCTCCCGTAGGAGTCTGGACCGTGTGTCAGTTCCAGTGTGGCTGATCATCCTCTCAGACCAGCTAACCATCGTCGCCTTGGTGGGCCGTTACCCCGCCAACTAACTAATGGTACGCAGGCTCATCCTCAAACAGTAGCTTACATGTAGAGGCCACCTTTGATCCATTCGCCCGCAGACAAATGGATGTTATCCGGTATTAGCAAAGCTTTCGCGATGTTATCCCCGATTCAAGGGAAGATTACCCACGCATTACTCACCCGTGCGCCACTTTACTATCTTCTGCAAGCAGAAGAATTCTCGTGCGACTTGCATGTGTTAAGCACGCCGCCAGCGTTCATTCTGAGCCAGGATCAAACTCTCCAATTAAACTCCTATTCCTAAAGCCGACTCTTACGCCGACTCAAAATCAACTGGGCCTACTCTTTCCGTCACTATCTAGTTTTCAAAGATCAAGCGTTTCGCAAAAAGCGAATTATAGACTAAAACGCCCCATATATTTTGTCAACAATTTTCCGCTGACAATCCAATTTTTTGATTGCGTTTCAAAGAGGTGATTCATGAAGCTTTGATGCAGGATTTGTCAACTCTTTTTTCATCCGCTTTTTAGAGAACCCTTATTGCCGAAGCAACGGGTGAAACTATTATACTTTGGAATCCGGTTTGTCAAGCGTATTTTTCAGCCGGTCAATCTTATTTTATGATAGCGCTTCTTGCCGATACGAAGCAGCATCTCCCCATCGGTAAAATCGTTTTCCGAAACCCTGTATTCAAAGGATTCAACGCGCTTTCCGTTCAGATATGCCCCACCCTGCTGAATCAATCTTCGCGCTTCTCCGCTGGAGTTGACGATTCCCGCCATTTGAAACATCTTGAAAATCGGAATGCCCGACCCGATCTCGCTTCTATTGAAATCGGAATGCGGTACCAGCTGGTCGTCCTCCCGAAAAGTTTCTCGGGGAATCGCGCTGGACGGCAGAATCCATTCGGGAATGCTGCGCCCTCCGAACATGGCGCATGCCGCCTGAAAAGCCTTGACTGCCTCATCCCTGCCATGAGCCAGGCTTGTGGCCTCGAAAGCCAGTACCGCCTTGGCGCTGTTCAGATCCGCCCCTTTCAGTTCTTCAATCCCTTGAATTTCATCCATGGGAAGAAAGGTAAAAAGGGCTAAAAAACGCGCCACGTCCGGGTCATCCGCGTTTACCCAGTATTGGTAATATTCATAGGGGGCTGTACGCTCCGCATCGAGCCAGACGGCGCCTTTGGCCGTTTTTCCCATCTTGGCGCCGCTGCTGGTCGTGATCAGCGGAAACGTTATGCCGAATGCCGGCTTCTGCCGCGTGCGTCGAATCAATTCAATCCCGGCGATGATGTTTCCCCACTGATCGCTGCCGCCCATCTGAAGCGCGCACCCGAATCGGTCGTTCAATTCAAGAAAATCATAAGCCTGAAGCAGCATGTAATTGAATTCGATGAAATTCAGCCCTTCTTCGGACTCGAGCCGCATACGGTAGCTTTCTGCCCTGAGCATCCGGTTGACCGTAAAATGCCTTCCGATATCGCGGAGAAAGGGGATGTATTCCAGCCGGGTCAACCAGTCGGCATTGTTGACCAGAACCGCCTTGCCATCGTTAAAATCGATAAATCTGGAAAGCTGCTTTCGAATTCCCAGCGCATTCTCATCCACCTGCTCCCGAGTCAGCATCTTCCGCATCTCCGTCTTCCCGCTGGGATCTCCGACAAGCGCGGTTCCACCACCGACCAGTGCAATCACAAAATGACCGTTTCGCTGCATATGCGCCAGCGACATAATGGGAACAAGACTGCCGATATGCAGACTGGAGGCCGTAGGATCAAACCCGATATAGCAGCTGATCGGGCCTGAATTGACGGCATCCTGTAATTCCTGATCGTGCGTGGTCTGCTCGATAAATCCTCTTTCACGAAGCACATCCAATACATTCATGATTCGTCTTCCTTATTTATTGGCAAATTCAACTGCTCGGGTTTCCCGAATCACCATCACCTTGATCTGCCCTGGAAACGTCAGGGATTCCTCGATCTTTTTGGCAATATCCCGGCTGAGCAGCACGGTCTCGTCATCCGAAACCGTATCGCTCTCGACGATAACGCGCAGCTCCCGGCCTGCCTGAATCGCATACGAGTTGCCAACTCCTGCGAAAGAATTTGCGATCGCCTCCAGGTCTTCCAGACGCTTGATGTAGTTCTCAAGCAGTTCTTTCCTGGCGCCCGGTCTTGCTCCCGAAAGTCCATCCGCAGCCTGCACCAGAAAATCATATACCGTCACCGGCGGCACATCCTCATGATGCGCCGCAATAGCGTGAACGATCTTCGCGGATTCTCCATGTTTCTTGGCCAGCTTGGAACCGATCAGAGCATGCGGCCCTTCGAGCTCATGATCAATCGCCTTGCCTAAATCGTGCAGCAATCCCATTCGACGGGCCAGTTTCGCATTCAGCCCCAGCTCGGATGCCATGATGCCCGCCAGAAACCCGACCTCCACGGAATGCTTCAATACGTTCTGCGCATAGCTTGTGCGGAACTTCAACCGCCCCAGATACTTGACCAGCTCGGGGTGAAGTCCATGAATTCCCAATTCAAAAGCGGCCTGTTCTCCGGCCTCCTTAATGGTCTGATCGACTTCCAGTCCGACCTTTTTGACAACATCCTCGATGCGGGCGGGATGAATTCGCCCGTCGGATATCAGTCTTGTCAGGGCAATTCGGGCAACCTCGCGGCGAACCGGGTTGAAACCGGACAGAATCACCGCCTCCGGCGTGTCATCAATAATCAGATCGATGCCGGTCGCCGCTTCAAGCGCCCGGATATTGCGTCCCTCTCGCCCAATGATCCGGCCCTTCATCTCATCACTGGGCAGCGGCACGGTTGAGACGGTTCTTTCAGCCACATAATCCGATGCGTATCTTTGAATGGCCGTCGCCAGGATTTTTTTGGCTTTTTTGTCCGCGTCCTCCTTGACCTCCTGTTCGATACGTTTGATCAGTTTGGCGCCCTCGAAACGCGCCTCATTCTCCATGTTCCGTACCAGCATTTCCTTGGCCTGATCCGCGGTCAATCCCGATATCTTCTCAAGCTGCCGAATCTGTTCCTCAATCAGCTCATTGTAGTGAAGCTCTCTTTCTTCAATAAATTCCTCTTTCCGGGCTATTTTTTTTTCTTTTTTGGAAAGCTCGCGCTCTCTTCGTTCAAACTGATCCGTTTTTCGATCAACATTTTCTTCCTTCTGGAGCAAGCGCTGCTCCTTTTTCTTCAACTCCGAACGTGTTTCTTTGGTTTCGGCGTCAAAATCACTTTTCATTTGAAACAGGATATCCTTGGCCTGTATTTCCGACTCCTTCAACAAGGCCTCGGACTGTTGCCTGCCATCCTCTAAAATTCTCAATGTCTGGGATTTGGCTTCTTCAATTTTTCGATCGGCGATCTTCAATTTAACCCAGTATGAAATGGCATATCCCGCAACAAAGCAAAAAATGCTCGACAATATGATCCACACCGTCATTTTTTATTCTCCATTCTATTATCATTAGCGGGAGATCAGACTTCCGTCTCTCCCGCGGTAATTTCCTGCTCCGCTCAAATTCAGTCAAAATTTCAAAATCCACGCCCTCAGAGCTGAAAACGGCACGCAGGCAACATAGCAAATGAATTCGACGACCCTATCTTCAGGCGAAACGCCAATTATCAAGCCGAAACTTGATATGTCCAACTTGAAACACCGTAAATCAATCCGTTTATCACCGGCGACAACGGGCCAGCGACACAAAGCAAATAATGGAAGAATTAGAATGGAGGGGGTCCAGGCAAGCAAGTCACCTTTGCAGGTGAAATTGAGAAATGCGCTTCAGAAAGGAAAACAATAAAACGCACAGGCAATTCATGCAGAAAATCTGATGAATCAAAGGTCATGGTTCGGTCAGTTTCAACACCGGCTATTCGCGGAATCTGTCTTGAAATACGACCTCGCGTTTTGACCGGTTGATTCTATTGATCGCGGCATCTGCCCGAAGGGGGCGATCCCCGCCTCAATGCCGTGTTGGCAGCCCTTTGATCCATATATTTAATGCGGCGGCTTGAATAGTTTCTTTAGGCTTTTCTGTACAAGCAGATCCTGCACACCGAAACCAGAGCATGCCCCAGATATATGGCTGTTGGGTCAAAGAACAACTTCCAATCACGCGCACGGCAGGGATCGTATATTTCCAATAAATTACCGGGCGTTATCCATAACCACTCGAAATCAGGAAGTTAAACTTTCATTCTCCCTGTTTTCAGATTCTACCGGTATTAAGATCGGATGATGGTAACAACGCTTATTGTCACTCCATTGACATCCTGAAATCGGATAGACATGAATCCAGGTTTCGACTCATGACCATGGTCCTCTCAGATATCATGCGTTGCAAGTCTGCGTTTTCTCTTCTGAGTTCTATATTCTCACCGGCAATATTGAGTGCAGCCAATATCAGCGTGACAACCTTAGAAATATTGGGTCCGTTTGGAGCCTCCTGGGACAGTATTCGCGATACCTCCCTTACCAGGATATCGGCCACTTCCCTGACCGTACCGGCATCCGCCTGCGCTTTTACCGTAAAAAGCTGACCAAATAATTCTATGTGTACAAGCTGTTCCAATGAATTACAGATACCATTCCAACCATATACCGACAAGCCGCTTAAGGCGCTTCGGTTACATTTTGTATTCTAACCAGAAGCTCATCAATTTTTGACCGAACTGCGGTTCTTTCCTGTTCGTATCTGCTTTCCGCTTCAATCTTACCCTGAAGCTCCGCCTCCAGCTGATCTATCTTATTGAGAAGAGCTGAGTTTGACTCCTTTAAACTCTTGTAGGCTTCAAGGAGTTTTTCAACTTTCTGCTCAACCGCTTCAAATTGCCCTACAAGCTTCTCTTTTTCCACTATTCCACCTCATTTACAGTTTGAATATAACGGTTAAGGTCTCGCAATGTCAAGATATTTTACCGATTCATTTACGCATCATGGTTTCAAGCATCTTCAGGTCATCCAGAGTGTTAACCCCCAAAACCTCGTTAAAATCATCGCCCAAAAAAGCCCCAACAGACCTTGAGCCGGTCCGTCCGATGGAGATTATATCCGTAAAATAAAACTCCCTCTGGGCATTGTCCGGTTGAATCAGTTTGAGCGCTTCTTGCAAAAAACCGCGCTCGACACAATAAATTCCGGAATTAATAATGTCGATCTTTTTTTGATCCTCCGTAGCATCCGCCTCTTCGACGATTGCCGCCAGATGTCCATTTTCATCCTGAACTATTCTGCCGTAGCCTTTCGGCCGGTCAATTTTTACAGCCAGAACCGACACATCGAACCCTCCGGCCTGATGATGTTCCAGAAACCGTTTGAGTGTTTGAGGCCGTATCATCGGCACATCTCCGCAAAGCACAATCACATGCCTGGCATCCTGATGCAAAAATGGCAAAGCGCTCTGTACGGCATGGGCCGTGCCAAGCTGCCTTTCCTGAAAGGCAAAGCGGACATGAAAACGCTCGGATACGATGCGGCGGACCTCTTCAGCCTGGTGCCCCACCACCACAACAACTTTGTCGCCGGCCAGTTCAAAGGCTGCCTCAACCACATGCAAAATCATCGGCTTTCCAAGTATCTCGTGCAGCACCTTGGCTTTGTCCGACCGCATCCTTTTTCCAAGCCCGGCTGCCAGAATAATAATCGCCAGGTCGCCGCCAACCTTCATTGTCTCCGGTCTCCTTTCATCTTCGCCCACCTGTCGCAATTCACTCATTTCTGACTCGATTAACACAGGTCAAAACGGAGTATAAGCCCATCTAAAAAAAAGGCACCCCTTTCTGTGGGATGCCTTTTTGATTAATTCAATCAGCACATCGTTGATTCGGAAGACGTTTAAACAGTTTTCCGAATAATTCGTCTTCAGGACTGTGCGAGCCTCAAGCGATAAAAAGCTCTTTCCATGGCCGCTCTTGCCCGGGCCGTATCCAAGGTTTCCTTTTCAGCGCCCTGGCCGGACAGCCTTTTTTGCGCCCTTTCCATAGCGGCCTTGGCGCGCGCAACGTCGATATCGGCCTTTCTTTCCGCAGACTCAACGAGCACGGTCACTTTGTTGGGAAGCGTTTCAGCAAATCCGCTGCTGACAAATATGCGCTCCTCTCCGCCGGAGCCCTTGTATCGAAGCACTCCTGGTTTCAGGCTTGCAAGAAAAGGCGTATGCCCCGGCAACACTCCAAATTCACCAACAAGACCGGGCGCCACCACGATTTGCACTTCTTCGCTGACAACCGACTTGTCTGGGGTAACCACCTCTAACAAAATATTACCAGCCATATTTATACCCTCGCCACTCAGTCTTCTTGTGTGTTATTTCATCTTCTGCGCCTTTTCAACGGCCTGCTCGATGCCACCCACCATATAGAAGGCTTGTTCGGGAAGATCATCGTACTTTCCTTCGCAGATTTCCCTGAATCCCCTGACTGTGTCTTCGATCTTCACAAACACGCCCGGCATTCCGGTAAAGGTTTCAGCGACATGAAAGGGCTGAGACAGGAAGCGCTGGATCTTTCTGGCGCGCGCAACCGTGACCTTATCCTCGTCGGACAGTTCCTCGATGCCGAGAATAGCGATAATATCCTGAAGCTCTTTATACTTTTGAAGAATTCGCTGCACACGGCGCGCCACCGAATAGTGCTCTTCGCCGATATAAGCGGCATCCAGAATTCGGGACGTTGAATCCAGCGGATCCACGGCGGGATAGATTCCCAGCTCAGCGATCTGACGGGACAGAACGACTGTTCCGTCAAGGTGCGCAAAGGTTGTTGCCGGAGCTGGGTCGGTCAGGTCGTCCGCAGGCACGTAAACGCACTGGACTGCGGTGATGGACCCTTTGTCGGTCGAGGTAATCCGCTCCTGAAGACCGCCGAGGTCGACGGCCAGTGTCGGCTGATAGCCCACCGCTGAAGGCATGCGGCCGAGAAGCGCTGACACCTCGGAACCTGCCTGAGTAAAGCGGAAAATATTGTCAATGAAGATCAAAACGTCCTGACCTTCCATGTCACGGAAATACTCTGCACAGGTAAGCGCGGAAAGAGCGACACGAGCACGGGCGCCCGGCGGTTCCGTCATCTGCCCGTAGATCAGAGCAGCCTTGGGAAGAACGCCCGAAGCCTTCATTTCATGATACAGGTCGTTTCCTTCACGGGTCCGCTCGCCCACGCCGGCAAACACGGAAATGCCGCCGTGCTGCATGGCGATGTTGTTGACCATTTCCATCATGACGACGGTTTTGCCGACGCCGGCGCCGCCGAACATTCCCATTTTCCCGCCTCTTGGAAACGGTACCAGGAGGTCGATCACCTTAACGCCGGTTTCCAGAACGCGAACCGTGGTATCCTGCTCGGTAAAAGCCGGCGCAGGCCGATGGATCGGTAACATTTTCTCTTTACTGATCGGACCCAATCCGTCCACAGGGCGGCCGACAACATTCAGAACCCGTCCGAGGCTTGCCTTGCCTACCGGCATCATGATGGGTTTCCCGGTGTCTTTTACGGGCATCCCGCGAACCAGACCGTCTGTTATGTCCATCGCAATGGTTCTGACGACATTGTCACCCAGATGCTGAGCGACCTCGACGACCAGATTGTCCTTCTCTTCGCTAATAGCCGGGTTCGATATCAGCAACGAAGTTAATATCTCTGGTAATTTACCCTGCTGGAACTCAACGTCAACGACAGGCCCCATAACCTGCGTTATTTTACCTATATTTTCTCCCATGGATTGCCTCCTATAAGCACTCAAAATATTCAATTCAAATGTTTTTAACCCTTAAGCGCTTCGGCCCCGCCGACGATATCCATCAGTTCACCGGTAATGGCGGCCTGTCGGGCCTTGTTGTAAGCGAGCGTGAGATTCACCATCATATCATCGCATGCCTTAGATGCATTATCCATGGCGGCCATTCTCGCTGCATGTTCGCTGGTGGACGTTTCCAGCAGCCCGCTGTAGATTTGAATACAGATATTCTTGGGAAGCAGTTCGCCCATCAAAGCGTCTGCAGAGGGCTCGCAAATATGTTCAACATGGCTTTCTTTACCGATTTCCTCTATTTCCTCGAAATCCGGTTCTTTCGATAGAGGGGGAATCGGAAGCAGCTGTCTGACTACGGGAATCTGTCTGGCCATTCCAATAAATTCGCTGTAGATGACATGAACCTCATCAAACTCACCGTCCTCAAACGCCTTAATCAACTTCCGTCCGGAAGCGTTCGCAACGCTGAAATCAAATGTTCCTCCAACAACGCCGAGATATGCATCTACAATCGGAAAATTTGATTTTCTGCACCAGTCGCGTCCCTTCTTTCCAAAAGCCGTGAATGAAACTTCTACCCCTTTGGCAGCCTGAGCTGCCCGGAATTTTGCGGCCCTGTCAATAAGATTCGAATTAAAACCACCGCACAGTCCTCTGTCGGATGTACACAGAACAACATTGATTTTTTTGACCTCATCTCGGGGTACCAGCAACGGACTGGCGTCGTCGGCGGCACTTCCGGCAAGGCTTCCCAGAACCTCGGCAAACTTTCCCGCGTACGGACGAAAACTTTCCATCTTCGCCTGAGCGCCGCGCAACTTGGAAGCAGCAACCATATTCATGGCCTTTGTAATCTGCTTCGTCTTCTTAACCGCAGATATCTTTGTTTTTACTTCTTTTAACGTTGCCATATGAATCAGCCCCTATATCGCTTTTAGTTGATATTCGGCCTTACTTAATCGTATCTTTAAAGCTCGACCCGTATTCCTGCAAGGCCTTATCCATCAAAGCGCGAAGCTCATCGGACAGGATCTTTTTCTGTGCAATTTCAGTGAAGATCTGGGGATATCTGCTTTCGATAAACTGATACAATCCTGCCTCATACTTGGCCAACGTATCTACAGGCAGTTCATCCAGGAAGCCCTTTGCGCCCGCATAGAGGATGGAAACCTGTTTTTCGAGCGGCAGCGGTTGATACTGAGGCTGCTTAAGAATTTCAACCAGCCGTGCGCCGCGGGTCAGCTGGGCCTGGGTGGATTTGTCCAGATCGCTTCCGAAAGCGGCAAAAGCCTCGAGTTCACGATACTGGGCAAGATCCAGACGTAACGTTCCGGCCACCTGTTTCATCGCTTTCACCTGAGCTGCACCGCCGACGCGGGATACGGAAAGTCCGACGTTGATGGCTGGACGTACGCCGGCAAAGAACAGGTTGGGCTCAAGGTAAATCTGACCGTCTGTAATGGAAATAACGTTGGTCGGAATGTAAGCGGAAACGTCGCCGGCCTGGGTTTCGATGATTGGAAGGGCCGTCAGGGAGCCTGCGCCCAGTTCGTCGCTGAGCTTCGCGGACCGTTCCAGCAGACGGGAATGGTTGTAAAAGATGTCGCCCGGAAACGCCTCGCGTCCCGGAGGTCTTCTCAGCAACAGGGAAACCTGACGATAAGCAACAGCCTGTTTGGATAAATCGTCATAAACGATCAGGGAATGCTTACCGGTATCTCTGAAGTATTCCCCCATGGCGCAACCGGCATAGGGAGCGATATACTGAAGGGCGGCCGGATCGCTGGCGCAGGCCGCAACAACGGTAGTATATTCCATGGCGCCGTGCTTTTCAAGGGATGCCACCACTTGAGCCACGGTCGATTTTTTCTGGCCGCAGGCAACATAAATGCAATACACATCGGTGTTCTTCTGCGCCAGAATGGCATCGATCGCAATTGCTGTTTTGCCGACCTGACGGTCGCCGATGATCAGCTCGCGCTGTCCGCGTCCGACCGGGGTCATGGCGTCAACCGCTTTTAAACCCGTATAGCATGGCTCATGAACGCCCTTTCTGGCGATGACGCCGGGAGCAACCATTTCAACGCGGCGGAATTCTTTGGCTTCGATGGGTCCCTTGCCATCGATCGGCTCGCCAACAGCCGAAACTACGCGGCCCAGAACCGCTTCACCCACCGGAACCTGAGCAATTCTGCCGGTTCGTTTAACCGTATCGCCCTCTTTAATGTGGGTATCCTCGCCCATGATGGCGATACCGACATTGTCCTCTTCAAGGTTGAGCGCAAGGCCGAGTATGCCGCCTGGAAATTCAACAAGCTCCATGGTCATGACTTTCTCCAAGCCGTATACGCGGGCGATTCCATCTCCAACAGACAAGACGACGCCGGTTTCACTCAGCTCGACCTTCTTGTCATAATCCTTGATCTGCTCTTTAATTATTTGGCTTATTTCTTCAGCTTTTAATTCCATTAGACACTCTCACCCCTTTTTAAAGATTCCCTCATCTTCAGCATTTGCGTTTTCACGCTGCCATCCAATACAAGGTCCCCGATACGCGCAACGATACCGCCGATCAGCTCAGGATCCTGTCTTACCTCCAGGACAACCTTTTTTCCGGCCATCTTTGAAAGACCGTCTTGAATCTTCTTTATGGTTTCGGATGAAAGTTCAGTTGCCGAAACCAAGCTGGCTTGCGCGATGCCTTTTGCCTCATCCGCCAGCTTGTTGTAGAATTGACTGATCTGTGCAACAAATCCAATGCGCCCCTTATCGAACAGCAACAGGAGAAAGGCCCGCATCGCCTTGGAAAGCTTCAGCTTCTTTATCAAATTATTCAGTATGTTTTTCCGAGCCGAAGCATCATGGAGCGGGTTGGTCAACACCTGGCCAAGACTTGAATCTTTGGTCAAATCCGCCAGTATTTGCAATTCGCTTCCATACGCCTCCGCCTTGCCGTCCTCTTGCCCGATCAACAGAAGTGCCTTGGCATAACGCCTTGCTATTGCTAAATTTTTCACTATGCCACCACCTTCTCTAAAAATTCACCCGCAAGTCGCTCCTGGTCCTGCGGTTTAATTTTTTTAATGATGAGCTTTTCCGCCTCTGCAAGCGCCTGTTCAAGAACTTCTTCACGCAACCGCTGCCTGGCCTGCTTGAACTCATAAGCGACACTGCGTTTGGCCTGTTCCTCAAGCCGTTCAGCCGAATCAGCAGCCTCTTTCAGAATTCTGGCCTTTGCTTCCTCACCCTGCTTGATAGACTCTTCAAGAATCCTGTCGGCCTCCTCGCCCAGCCTGGAAATGCGTTCATTGTGTTCGGCGAGAAGCAGTTCGGCTTCCTCTTTCTTTTTCTCGAGTTCGGCTAGCTGTTCTTTAATGGCGAGAATTCTGGCATTAAGTGCCTGTGTGGCCGGCTTTTTCAAGAGGAAAAACAAACCGGCAACCAGAACCACAAAGTTCATGGTCTTGTAGGTGTCGGTTATTTCCCAGTGCTTGGATTCCGCCGCGTGACCGCCGCCTTCGGCGGTATCATGAGCGCTCTGTTCATGGCCTTGCGCTTCGCTGACAGCACCCTCTGCCGGACCTGCCCCATGCCCGCCGCCTTCAGACGAAGCCAGAGCGGATCCCGCTGAAAGGGACAGAAGCATCGCCATTACGCACAGCATCGCCCAGAAAAACTTCCGGTTAACACCCGATCTTCTCATCAAACGGCCCTCCCAAGAATTTTTTCACCAATCGCCTTGGCAAATCCTCCGATCTCCTTTTTCAGCGCAGCCCTCACGTCATCGATTTCCGATTCGATCTTTTTCTTTGCAGCCGCAAGATCTTGCACAGCCTTCTTGTTGATCTTCTCAATCAAGGCCTTCTCTTCACTGGCAGCTGCCTGCAACAACTCTTCCTTCTTCTGCAAACCGCGCTCCCTAGCCTCTTTAATGCCCGCCGCAAGAGCTTCAGCCCTCTCTTTGGCTCCGGTCGCGGCCGCTACAGCGCTATCGTTCAAATCCTTAATTTTTTCTTTTCTCTGAAGCAGCACCCTCCGAATGGGCTTGAACAGAACATAATTCAGGGCCAAAATCAGAATGATAAAATTGACCATCTGCCACAATAGAGACGCATCGACCTTAATCATAGGCGGTCCTCCGTTGCATTAATTAGATTACCCGATCTACTCAAAGTTGAGCCAAGCACTTTTCCAATATAAGAATCAAAGAAAATCACATAGCATTATGCGCCTCGTATTGTCAAAGGTTTTTTGCGTCTTTATCGACCTCAATAATTTCGGCCGCTTGCGATGACTCCATCGAGAAATTCCCCTCAGATCGTCTGGCAACCATTCTGGGAGTCATGTTGCAGGTTCCGTTCAATTCCGCACCAGTTTCAACCGACATGACCGGCGCAACGATGTCGCCGAAAATCCGGGCAGGCGGGTAGATTTCGACACGATCTCGGGCTTCGATGTTACCCGTAACGCTCCCCATGACGATGGCGATTCCCACTGAAATATTCCCCTCGATAACTGCCTTCTCTCCGATAATGAGTGTTCCGGCTTCGGAAATAATTTTCCCCCGGACTCTGCCATCGAGTCGAATGGAACCGCCGAATCGGACCTCTCCGTCCACCGAATCCTCTGCGCCCAGAAACGTCGTAATGATACCGGGATTGTTTCTTTTTCCCATCTTTATCTCCGCAGCGTTTTAAGAGTCGAACATAAACCGCCTCATGCTGATATTCATCAACAGGCCTATTGAAATCAGATTGGTTACCACCGAAGATCCCCCGTAACTGATCAATGGCAATGGAACGCCCACCACCGGCATCAGCCCCATGACCATACCCATATTGATAAATGCCTGCCAGAAAATCATGGCCGTTATTCCAAAGGAAAGAATAACTCCGAACGGATCTCTGCACCGATAAGCGATGCTCAACCCCCAGATGATCAGAATCATAAAGCCGGCAAGCAAAACAACTGATCCCGCAAATCCCCACTCTTCGGCAAACACCGAAAAAATAAAATCGGTATGATGTTCGGGCAGAAAAGAAAGGATGTTTTGCGTCCCATGCTGGAACCCCTTGCCGGTCAGCATTCCGGATCCGATCGCAATTTTCGATTGAATGATATGATACCCTGCGCCCAGGGGATCCCGATCCGGATCCAGAAAGGTCAGAATCCTTTGTTTCTGATACCCCTTCAGGAAAAACCAAACCAGGGGCGCCATCACGATGGTCCCCGAGATCAGCATCCAGAAGGATCTGCGCTCGATTTTAACAAAAAGTGTGACCGAACCGGCGATCAGGATCAAAAGCATGGCAGTTCCCAGGTCCGGCTGCTTGATGATCAGAGCGCAGGGTACCAGCACCGCAAAAGCCGGAAAAATCAGTTCGCGCAGAGTGTAGCCGTTGGTCTTGGTCAGTTTTGAATAATACCGGGACAGTACGATGATCAAGACCAGCTTGATCAGCTCCGAAGGCTGAATGGAAACCGGTCCGAGAAGCAGCCAGCGTCGAGAACCGCCGGCATATTTTCCCATCACCAAAACCGCGACCAGCAAGGCGATGCATCCGACATAAATAAAGTTGGCCCATTTATCCAGAATTTTATAATTCAAGGCAAAGGCCAGAATCATCAAAACGGCGCCTGTGCCAAACCATATCAATTGCTTGTAAAAAAGCGACATCTGGGGATCAGGTGATCCGGCCGAAACGGCGCTGTAAAGTGCAATAAGGCCTAAAACGCTCAAGGTGAAACAAAGCGCAAGAAGCCTCCATTCAAAGTTCTGCAAAAGCCTTCGATCAAACATTCAGCGAATCTCTTCTTTCGGAGTGGCCGCATCTGCGGGTTTATTCTTTCCCAGATAAGCGGCAATGACATCCCGGGCAACAGGCGCAGCCGCACTCGAACCGTGTTCACCATGTTCTACGATCACACTCACGGCAATAACCGGATTTTCCGAAGGCGCGTAGGCAATAAACCACGCATGCGATTTCAGATGTTGTCTGCTTTCAACTTTCCGGAATGAATCCGAGTCCTTGCGGCCGATCACCTGAGCGGTGCCTGTTTTGCCGCTCACCTCAACACCATGGATCCTCGCAATTCCGGCAGTGCCGCGATTTCCGTTAACCGCTTTCCACAGCCCTTTTTTAATAATGGACAGGGTATTTTCGCTGGCCGGTATCCGGCCAGCGGAATGCTCTACCGCCCCGTAGACCATTGTTCCATCCGGGGCTTCCATAGCATCCACCACATAAGGTTTCTTCAATTGACCGTTATTGGCCACCGCCGCCGCAACCGAAAGCATCTGAAGTGGCGTGGTCAGATTATATCCCTGCCCGATGGCGACTGACAGAGTCTCGCCGCGCTGCCAGCCGACACCGTATCTTTGCTTCTTCCATTCGGACGTTGGAACCAGCCCCGCCCCCTCATGATCCAGTCCGATTCTGGTTCTCGTTCCCAGACCGCAGGCCTTTGCGTATCTGGCGATACGGTCAACGCCGAGACGCTGGCCGACCTCGTAAAAAAAAACATCGCAGGATTCCGCCAGGGCGTCAACAACACTCATCCATCCATGTCCTTCTTTTTTCCAGCACCGATAATCCCGATTTCCGAACCGGTAAAAGCCGTTGCAGAAGATCTTTGTGTGCTCAGTGATAACGCCCTCCTCAAGACCGGCCATGGCGGTGATAATTTTAAAGGTGGACGCCGGGGGATATTCTCCCTGAATTGCCTTGTTTTCCAGTGGGCGGTTGGCCCCTGAAATCAATGCCTCCCAGTCTGCGCGGCTCATGCCGGCAACAAATGAATTGGGATCAAAAGAAGGGCTGCTGGCCAGAACGAGAATGCGCCCGTTGCGGGGATCCATCGCGACCACGGCGCCGGCTTGATCGGCCAGAAGACTTTCGGCTTTTTCCTGCAGTTCTTGATCGATGCTCAGATAAACATTATGGCCGGGCTTGGCGTTTAAGGTTTGCAGCACCCTTACAACCCGTCCCGTAGCATTCACCTCGATTTGCCTTCCCCCCGTTTCCCCCCGTAAAAATCGTTCGTAAACGTTTTCAACACCGCACTTGCCGATCAAATCCCCTGGATTATATCCCGCATAGCGCTCGGTCTTTAATTCAGCGGCATTGATCTGTCCCACGTAGCCGATCAGGTGAACTGCATTGCTGCCGAACGCATAATTTCGAACCGGCTGCACAATCACTTCAACCCCCGGAAGTTCGAACTTATGGACCTCTACGACCGCAAGCAAATCACGATCAATATCGCTTTTCAGAATAACGGGCTTATGGGGAGGCACGCCTCTGGAAGATCGAATCTTTTCCATGAGCGCTTCGGGAGACTCCTGAATGCACTCGGCAAGTTTCTCAAGGGTCTGTTCCAGAAACCGGGCGTCCTTGACAACAATGCCAAGATTGAACGAAGGACGGTTATCGACCAGCAGGCTGCCCTTGGCGTCAAAGATCAACCCACGGGGGGGATCAATGGTTTGCAGACGAATGCAGTTGTTTTCGGAGAGCCTTTTGAACTCCTCGCCTTCTATGATCTGCAAATAAAAAAACCGTGTAAAAAGCAGAAAAAATCCCGCCATGGCCCAGAGCATCGCACCCGACAGCCGCTGTTTATACCAATCCGTATCCACTGATTTCAGGTAACTGTTCAATGAATATCTCACTTATTCAGCTTAGGGCATAGAAACCTGCTCATAAAATTCGGATAAATGCAGACATTGTAAAACGCCACGATTGAAAACAGAAGAATCACGCTACCCGAGAACATTGGTTTTTCCGGTTCGGAGGGCGCGAATGCGATGGCTCCAGAGCTTCTGCAGCGTTTCAAAAATCTTGATCAAAATCAATCCGGCCAATGCCGTCCACAATACTTGCATACCGATAGACTGAATCGGAAACCAATACATTCGCGCTCCCTGTCCTGACAGAAGAATCGATCCCCAAAAAACAGCATTTTCAAGACAAACGCCCGACACCAGAATAATCAAGAGGATCACACTGTTTCTCAACCGAAATATCCTGCCCAACAAGCGGACGCCGGCGTACAGCCACACATAGGTAGCCAGGTAGACCCCATACGCGCCGCCTGACAATCCATCCATGATCAGCCCCAGAACCAGTAAAAAAGCAAATGATCCGTAGCCCGGCTGAAAAACGCCAAGATAGACGATAAACGGAATCAGGGCATCATAAAAAAAGTGAGAAGGCATCAGGCAGGGCACGACGGATGTCTGAAAGACAATCAGGGTCAGACAGATCAGGGCATAATATATATATGTCATGGAATGCGCTCTTCCCCTGGTTTCTCCGGATTCAAAATGATCAGCACCTCTTCGATTTTTTCGAAATCCACGGCAGGTGAAACGATCACTTCCTGAAAAAGATCATCATTCGGACGCATCAGCCTGGTCACCTGTCCGATCACCAATCCCTTCGGATAGACGCCGTCAAGGCCTGAAGAAATCACCCAATCTCCAATCTGGATATCATCATTTCTCACTGCGTAATCGAAAAGACAGTCGGGAGCGGCATTCCCCTTGACTACGCCTCGACTGCGGGATCTTTGAATCAGGGCATCTGCTGCGCTGGCCGGATCCGTCAGGAGCAATACTTTGGCATAACGGTTTCCTGAGGAGATCACCTGCCCGACAATTCCCTGAGCGCTGACGACCGGAAGCCCTTTAGTCACGCCGTCGATTTTTCCCTTGTCGATGACAATTGTTTTGAACCATACCGAGGGGTCGCGGCCGACGACTTCCGCCGCCAGAATGTCGAAGACCTCCATTTCTTTAAATTTCAGCAGATCTCTAAGGCGTTGATTGGCAAGCTCGACTTCCCGGCACTTTCGGGATTCCTCAACGGACAGCGCCAATGCATGCCGAAGCCGATCGTTTTCATGGGCCGTTCGAACCAGATCAAAATAATGCCGCCATAAATCCTGGGCGGCGTTCGTCAAATGCGTCAAAATTTTCTGAAAGGGCGGTATAAATGCAATAGCGATCGGACCGGGCTCATCGGTGACATGCCGTCGACTGGTCATCGAAAGAGCAATGATGCTGATCGTGATCAAGATCAGCACCCCTGCTATCATCAGCGTTTTTCTTGAAAACATGCGGTTAGGTGATCATAACCTGCTTGAGAATTTCGATACAGTCCAAAGCCTTTCCCGAGCCCAGGGCCACGGTAGACAAAGGATCATCGGCAATTCGAATCGGAAGACCGCTTTCTTCGTGCAGTAGTTTGTCTAAGTTTTTCAGCAGGGCGCCCCCGCCGGTCAGCACAATGCCCCGGTCGACAATATCGGCTGCCAGCTCCGGGGGGGTCTGCTCGAGTGCAATTTTGACGGTTTCGACAATGGCGTCGACCTGCTCGGAAATAGCCATTCGAATTTCCTCGGAATCAATCGCCAGGATCTTGGGAATGCCCGACACCAGATCTCTTCCCTTGACCTCTATCGTTTCGATCTCATCGGGTTCGGGATAGGCATTTCCGATCGTCGTTTTAATGATCTCCGCAGTCCGCTCCCCGATCAGCAGGTTATATTTGCGTTTGATATACTGCGCGATCGCCTCATCCATCTTGTCGCCGGCGATCCTGATCGATCGGCTGTAAACGATGCCCGCCAGGGAAATAACCGCCACCTCCGTGGTGCCGCCACCGATGTCCACCACCATGTTGCAGATAGGCTCAGTAATCGGCAGGCCTGAACCGATGGCGGCGGCCATAGGCTCTTCAATTAGAAAAACGTCTCTCGCGCCCGCAGATTCGGCGGATTCCTTGACCGCGCGCTTCTCGACCTGAGTAATTCCCGAGGGAACCGCAATAATGATTCTGGGTCTGACAAAAGTCCGCCGGTTGTGAACCTTGTGAATAAAATGGCGCAGCATCGCTTCGGTAATCTCAAAATCCGCGATCACCCCTTCGCGCATGGGTCGAATCGCCACGATATTTCCCGGAGTTTTGCCCAGCATATTCTTGGCCTCTATGCCAACCGCCAGAACCCGGTTTTTCATGCGGTTGTCGGTCCGCACGGCAACCACGGAAGGTTCGCTCAAAACAATGCCTTTTCCCTTGACATAGACCAGCGTGTTGGCGGTCCCGAGATCTATCGCAAGATCACTGGAAAACAACCCCAGAATTGAATCTAAAAATGTACCCATGACACCTCATTTAAAGGATGGAAGCGATATTATCCGTTATCATTTAAGCTGAAAATTAAGCCGTCAACACTTTTCTTCCGCATCTGAACGCCCGGTCAGATATTTGATGACGACACCCGGAGATAAATTCTTTATTGAAAAACTCCATCGGAATGGCTAACAAAAATATCGGTCCATGACAAGAAAAATTATCGGCAAGGCAACCACCATCGAATCGGAACCGCTTGGAATTAATAAATTTACATATTTCATTCCTGGCACCTGCCGCTCAAAAGCCTTTGCATGATTCTGTCGTGAACAACCGGTCGAAATGCTTTGATCTTGCAGTTATCCCGCCGGGGATGCACCCGGTTGGTCAATAGAATTATGATGATTGAACGGCTCAAATCCATCCAGAAAGAAGTTCCCGTAAATCCGAGATGCCCGACGCTGTGCTTGGAGAAATAGCGGCCGCTGCTCGACCCCTCGGCTGAAGGCTGATCAAACCCAAGGCAGCCCTGAAAGCAGGTTCTCGGTGTCAGAAATTCACGGACCAGATCGGGCGGGAAAAAACATGCCGGATCATTTTCATATCCTCTGAAAAGTTCGAAAAGCAGCGAATGCACGTCTCCGGCTGTTCCGAAAAGACCGGCATGTCCCCCGACGCCTCCGGCGGAATAAGCGTTATCATCATGAACCATGCCCTCCAGAAGCCTTCCGCGCCAGGGGCAGAGTTCGGTTGCGGCAAAATCGCATTCCCGCCGGTGGCCTTTCAGGGAATCCGTAAAAAAAAGAGATTCGATTCCCAGAGGCCGGTAGATGTTTTCATACACAAAACAGTCCAGACCCGTCCCCGCCGCTGCCTCCACAATCCACTCAAGGATCATGAATCCCAGATCGCTGTATACCCTCTCCCGCCCCGGCAAGCCGACCAGGGGTTCCTCTACAAGAAGCCGCCTCAGGGACGGCTTTCGAATACGCCAGGAAAGTCCGGAAATCTCTTTATAATAAGGTTGATAATCCGGCAGCCCGGAAGTATGTGAAAGCAGCTGATAAAGCCGTATTTCATCTTTCCCGGAATCGACGAAAGCGGGCAGGACAGAAGCGATGTTCTGCTCCAGATCCAGCCTGCCCCGCGCCATGAGATTCATGACCGCCAGCCCGGTCGCCAGCGGTTTGGTTAAGGAGGCCAGATCAAACGCCGTGTTCAGAGTTACGGGCTTTGCAGTAAAAATGTTCGCATATCCATAGGCGCATGCAAACTCCACCCGACCCTCCCTGGAAACCCACAGCACCCCCCCGGGAAAAACCCGATCCGCCAGAGCGCGCCTCATCAGCGTGTCGATATCATGCCATCCGCAAGGTATGATGACGTCCGGCTGTTTTATGCACATGTTGAGATCGTTGCCGGTCTGAGGTATTTTAACGTGGCGCTCCGAGCATCCAGCATGGCCTCAAGACCCAGGGGCGCCGTCATATTGATGGAATCATGGCCCAGCTTGAAACCGCTGGCAATAGGTATCGGTACATCCTCAAAGACATGCTCGATGATGCGAACAATCGGTTCGATCGGACCGCAATCCTGGAAATCCCCCAGTACCAGCCCGGCCAGTCCTGAAAAACACCCGGCCATTTTCATCTGGCTCAGCATGCGGTCGATCCGGTAGACCGGCTCCCCCCTTTCTTCAAGCAGGAGAATGGCGTGTTCGAAACAAGGCATATATGGAGTACCCACAAGATGGCAGAGGGTGGAGAGGTTTCCGCCGCAAACTCTGCCGTAAGCCGTTCCAGAATGGATTACATGGGGATTACGGGCAACGAGTTCAACGGTGCAATCCGAACAAAGCGCGGCAAGCAGACTCTTGACGGTCTCTTCCGGACATTCGGCCAAGGTGGTCACCATGGGGCCATGAAAAACCACCAGACCGCACTTCTGCTGCAAAGCCGTCAGAAGCGCGGTCACATCGCTGAACCCGATCACGATTTTCGGGGATCCGCTTATGGACGGGTAATCTAAAAAAGGCAGGATCTTCATGGAGCCGAACCCCCCTCTTGCGCAGAAAACCGCCTTGATGTGTTTTTGGGCAAAAAGGCGGTTGATGATTTGCGCCCGATGCTCATCCGGTCCGGCCAGATAACCGGATGTTTCAAAAACGCCATCGTCAATGATAGTCTGAAATCCCATTTCCTGAAGCATGTGAACGCCCCGGTCAAAACGCTGCCTGTCAAAAGGACTGGCAGGAGCGGCGATTCCGATGCAGTCTCCGGGCGCCAGCCTTCCGGGCCGCACGAATGCTGATTTTTCTACGCTGCGCGGCATTGCATTAAAACCTCTTTATCAAGGTATTTCGGATAGTTATAGAATATATTACTTGCTTCTTTCAATATCACATACTCTCTTGACAATACAACTTCAAAATGATAGACGATCCAAACTGCCGGGGCGTGGCGCAGTCTGGAAGCGCACTTGAATGGGGTTCAAGGGGTCGGAGGTTCAAATCCTCTCGCCCCGACCAGTAAACACGAAAGCCGTTTATTCGCAATAAGCGGCTTTCGTGTTTATATGACCCGGCATTCATTCTGCCGCCCTTTCTCAGCGCTTCCGTCGCGATTCAGCATCAAAAAGGTTTTAAAGAGTCAAAAAGTGCGCTAATGTTCAACCGCGTGAACCGGAACTGTTACCCGTGCCTTGAATGCCGACGGACCGGAACCGCAATCGACTCAGAAATGATTGGAATGTGCGGCGAAAGATATAGGGTCTGAAAATCAGGATAGAGGGATTACCGGTCTCATGCGGAAACCGCCGACTTCGCTGACGGGCCGCAGGAACAATAACATTCCACCCATCTGATCTGGAGTCATCCATCCTATGCCGGTATACGAATACAACGCACTCGACAAAAAGGGCAAAACCGTCTCCGGAATCATGGATGCGGAAAGCGCGACCGCCGCCCGGCAAAAACTCCGCGGCCAGGGAATATTTCCCGTAGCCATCAAGGAAGCCATCGACTCAGCGCCTCTCAAAAAATACCGATTTTTCCCCCTGACCGGCGCCCTGATCCGTGTGCGGGCTTCAGAAATTGCGCTGACAACCCGCCAGCTCGCCACCCTGGTGGGAGCGGGGTTTCCTCTGGTATCGGCCCTTGATACCCTTATTCCACAGACCAAATCCCATTCCCTGAAAAAGACGCTCGCCAAGGTCAAGGATTCCATCCTGGGGGGAAACAGCTTTTCCGGCGCCTTAACGCCATATGCCGGAATTTTTTCTCCGCTGTATATCAACATGATTCGAGCCGGAGAATCCTCCGGAACCCTGGATATCGTCCTGGATCGGCTCGCGGATCTGACTGAAAAACAGGAGGCGCTTAAGAGCAAGATAAACTCCGCTCTGGCCTATCCGGTCTTCATGGCGCTGGTAGGGGCCGCTGTTCTTTTTTTCCTGATGAGTATTGTCGTTCCCAACATCACCGGCATTTTTGCGGAGATGAAACAAAATCTGCCCGCGCCAACGCTTTTTCTGATCGGAATCAGCAATTTCCTTAAATCCTACGGGTGGCTTGCGATTCCACTTGTCATTGTAGCGACGGCCGGCATACGAAGTTTTAGGAAAACCCGCAAAGGACGCCGTTTCATCGACAAGGCTGCGTTGAAAATACCTGGAATCGGCCCGATGCTGTGTAAACTCTCCGTTGCCCGCTTCAGCCGCACACTGGCCTCCCTGCTTGAAAACGGGGTGTCCATGCTCACCGCCCTGGAAATCGTCAAAAATATCGCCGGAAACATCCTGATCACCGACGCCATCGAAGCCGCAGCCACGGCGGTTGGCAAAGGTCAGGGACTGGGAGCATCCATGGCGGAGAGCAAGGTGTTTCCGATGCTGTCCATCCAGATGATTCAAGTGGGAGAGCAAAGCGGAGAACTCGAAACCATGTTGAACAAAATCGCAGACGTTTTCGAAAAGGAGGTCGAATCGACCGTACTGAGAATAACCTCACTTCTCGAGCCGGTGATGATTCTTGTCATGGGGGTTGCCGTGGGTTTAATCGTACTCTCCATCTGTCTTCCAATCTTTGAGATGCAGCGCTTCATCGGATAATCCGGTTCACAAAGATTTTCGCTTTATGCAGAAAACCTTCAATTTGATTTAGCGAACGATGGTTACTATATTGAATAAAATATTTGAAGGCGCCGTGAACCCCGCTCTGCGGGTTGCAAAGCCTAACAGGGTGTTGAAAAACAAGAATCTGGTCGTCAGACAAGGCGCGCGGCGATTCGACAAGCGCGGCATATTCAAGTATATGTGAGCATTGGCGAGAGCCGCGCAACGCTGTATGGCGGCCTTAGACGCAGTTTTTCAACAGCCTGCTAATCCATCTATGAGGGAATGAAACGAAAACATGATTTTCGTTTTTTTTAAACAAGTGCCTGAATGATAAACAAAGCATGCTCAACGAACATGATATCTGTCGCAAAAATTCTTGTCATTGCATTGACGATTGCTGGAGCCATGCGGAATACGGCTTACTGCATCAATCCGTCCTCGGCGCTTCAGCCCGGAGAAAAACTGTCATTTTCCATTCGATGGGGCGTTATTCCGGCCGGATCAGCCGAAATGCGGGTCATGCCGATCAAAACGGTCAATGGAGTGGATTCCTATCATTTTGTTCTCACCGCCAGTTCCAACTCCGTTATAGACGTTTTCTACAAGGTCCGCGACCGGATTGACGCCTTTGTCGACACCGCCCTTTCACACTCGACTCTGTATCGGAAAAAACAGCAGGAAGGCGGCTCGAAACGGGATATCGAGGTCTCCTTTGACTGGGAAAAACAAACCGCCACCTACACGAATTTCGGAAAAAGTAAAAAGCCGATTCCGATAAAGCCCGGCACCTTTGATCCGCTGGGAATTTTTTATTACATCAGATCCGTCGATATGAAAGAAAATGACGAAATCGTCCGTCCGGCGACCGACGGGAAAAAAATTGTGAACGCAACGGCCAGGGTGGCATCAAAGGAAACCGTATCGGTGCCGGCCGGCAGCTTTGAAGCTTTTCTGCTGGAATCCGAACTGAAACATGTCGGGGGCGAATTTAAAAAGGCAAAGGATACGGAACTCAAGCTCTGGTTAACCGCCGACCACCGGAAAATTCCCGTAAAGGTGCAAATCGGCAATTTCGTCGGCGAGCTGGTTTCCGCAGAATATACGGGGGATTTCAACGGCAACCCATGAAATTTTTATTCATGGAGCCTTTTTTCGGAGGCTCTCACCGGTATTTTGCAGAAGGGCTTCAAAAGTTCTCCAGACATGAAATCGATTTAGTCCATCTGCCCGCCCGGTTCTGGAAGTGGCGCATGCGCGGAGCGGCCCTGCATTTCATTCGGCAGATCCCCGATCTGAAAGCGTATGACGGGCTGATCATCTCCAGCATGATGAGCCTTTCGGACTTCAGTGCCCTGGCCGGTTCAAACTGTCCGCCGGTTCTGGTGTATTTTCATGAAAACCAGCTCACCTATCCGCTGGCTTCAGGCGAGTCGATGGATCTGCAGTACGGATTTACCGATATCACCACGGCGCTGAACGCCGATCGGATTCTCTTCAACTCCGAAACCCATTATCAGACATTTTTTGCGATGCTTCCGAACTTCATTCGAAAGATGCCTGAATTCCGGCCGCTTTGGGTTGTCGACGAGATTCGCGCCAAATCCGGCGTGCTTCATCCCGGATGCGAGTTCGGCGAAACGGAATCCGGCCCGGAAACGTCTGAGGATGGCCTTCCTCCCCTGATCATCTGGAATCATCGATGGGAATTTGACAAAGATCCGGACACATTTTTTTACGCCCTGAACCGGATCGTCGATGAAGGACTGGAATTCCGTCTGGCGCTGCTGGGTGAGCAATTCAGCCGCCAGCCGGCGGTATTTGCCGAAGCCCGGCGCAGATATTCAGAACAGATCGTCCAGTACGGCCATGTCCCGTCGCGGAAGGATTACCGCCAATGGCTTTCGAAAGGGGATATCGTTGTCAGCACGGCATTTCAGGAAAATTTCGGAATCTCCGTGGTGGAAGCCGTTCATTCTGAATGCCTTCCGCTTCTGCCAAACCGCTTGTCCTATCCCGAGATCATTCCAACAGAATTCCATGCCGACGTGCTGTATCAGAACGCGACCGATCTGGTCGACAGGCTGAAGTATTTCATCACGCACCTTTCCGAATTTGCCGGGCTGAGAAAAGCACTGGCCATGGCCATGGACCGGTTTTCCTGGCCGAAGATGATCGACCGGTACGATCAGGCTCTGGACGATCTGGCCCGAATCTCGCGCAAACCTCCTACCCCGAATACTCCATGAGCACAGGGTCACGCAGAATCCTGTCAATAGCTTCACCGGCGGTCTGAGCCGCTTCAGGGAAGGCCTCGCTCAAAGCCCGGACATGCCGGAGATTGTCGGCGGTTCGCAGAATCAGCATGGCCAGATCCCCTTCGGCCATCTCCGAAATCCGAACCACATCTTCCCAGGGCCAGCCCAGAGCCCAGGCGTAAACGGCCGCGGCCGGCCGGAAAAAAAGCTGCCGCACCTCAAAGCCCTGCCTGGACATATTTGCGGCAAAGGGTTTCAACCCCTTTTTAATTTTCAGAAAAACCCGAAGCAGGGCCTTGGGAACAAAAGACTGATCCGCCCCCTCGTCGGTGCTTTTCTCGTTGACAAATGCGGCCACCACGCCGGCCATCAGCCCGGAATCAGACTCGGGAAAGAGCTTTCTTCGAAAGCCTTCGGCGATCAGAACCGGCTGATCGACCCGCAGCCGGGCGGCCCACAGACCGTCTTCGGTCAGGGCGCCGTCGGGCTTCACAAAACCGGTTTCCTTCAGAAAATTCAGATGCCTTAAAAAATCAATCCACAAGGCTTTGGGAGCGGTTTCAACATCCGCTGCCGGTCGCTTTTGGGTTTGAAACATCTGAAAGGCGGCAAAAGACTTGTCCAGGAGTTCTTCGATCTGGTCCGGACCGTGGGACAAAAGCAGGTTCAATACCATGGAAAAATTCATGCGAATCTGGCTGAGCACATCCGAAGGGGGTGAAACCATCAGCCGGGCAATCAGCCGCAGGTCCATGAACGGACCTGGAATCGCCATGGCGAAACCGATGCGGTCCATTCCCCTTCTTCCGGCCCTGCCGGTCATCTGATGCAGTTCGGTCGCGGTCAGGGGCAGAAACTCAACGCCATTGTAACGGTCTGAATTGAGAAACACTACGGTGCGAGCCGGAAAGTTGACGCCGGCGGCCACGGTGGATGTGGCGAAAACCGCATCCAGAAGCCCGTCGGTCAGCAGCTGTTCCAGAACCAGTTTCCAGGACGGCAGCTGCCCGCTGTGATGAGCGCCCACGGCGAGATGCTCCAGGTGCCAGCGCTGCCGGTGCGCCGACATGTGAGGGTGATCGGCGATAATCTCTGAAATCCTTTGGGTTAAATGCATCTTGCGGTCCGAATCTTCGATGAGATTATCCATGCACCGTTCCAGAGCGGCATCGCAATCCGCCCGGGATTTGAGAAAAAAAATGGCCGGAAGCAGACGGTATTTTCTCAGAACCCGCAGAATGTCGGCAAAGGGCGGAAGCTTGCGGGCCGGGGCGAGAACCGGCGGCGACTGGCTGCTGATAAAGGAGCGGACATTTTTAAATATCCGCCGGGGACCTTCTGGATTGAGCAGTGGATAGAGTTTTCCGGTCGGATGAAAAAACAGGGGGAACAGGGGAACCGGCCGGCGGCTTTCCTCAACGACCCTGCAGGAACGGGAACGGATGGCGCCGAGCCACTGGGCAATCTGCCGGGCGTTGCCGATGGTGGCGGACAGCAGCAGCAAAGGAATGCGGCCGGGAAGATAGATCATGATCTCCTCCCAGACCACGCCCCGTTCCGGATCTCCCAGGAAATGGGCCTCGTCGAGAACCACGAAATCCGTGTTCAGGGTTTTGCCTTCATGCATGGCATCGTAAAGCTGGTTTCTCAGTATCTCCGTGGTTCCCACAACGATCGGGGCATCAGAGTTTTCCTTCCGGTCTCCGGTCAGAATGCCGACATTCTCAGGGCCGAATATCCTTGAAAACTCAATATACTTGGAATTGCTCAGCGCTTTTAAGGGGGAAGCGTACCACGATCTGCCGCCTTTCCGGCGAATCCGCTCGATGGCCTGCTCGGCAATCCAGGTTTTTCCGGCTCCGGTCGGAGCGGTGACCAGACAATCATCGGTCCGAAGAACCTCAAGCGCCTCAAGCTGGAAAGGATCCGGTTTAAAAGGACGTTTTCCGGGAACCCCGATGGATGAAAAGACCTTCTTCAGGCTGGCATCCGCCTGGGGGGTAATTTTGACAATTTTGGCACCGGACCGTCTCCGGTAATGCTGACTGCGCATCGTCATGGTTATTGAAGTCTTGCTTTCATACAGCCGTTTTTCATGCGGCCGGCTTGCAAATCATAAAACCTGTGGACATGCTGAATCATATTCGATAATTTCCGGAATGAAAAGCGCCGAATCGGCCCGATGCAATTTCAACTCGTCTCCATAAGGAAACGTTCTCTTTTCAGACAGCTTTGGAAAACCATGATGAAACCGTTCGCAGTTCCGGAAATTCTGGCGCCCGCCGGTAACAAATCCGCGTTTCTGGCCGCCCTGGCCGCCGGCGCGGATGCGGTATACTGCGGGCTGAAACAATTTTCCGCCCGCATGGAAGCCCCCAATTTTACGATCGAGGAACTCTCGGGCCTGACCGCGCTGGCCCATGAACAAAAGGCACGGGTGTATGTCGCCTTCAACTCGCTGATCCGTTCCGACGAAATTTCTCAGACCGCATCCCTGGTTCGGGGCCTTATACAAAACGTCGGGCCGGACGCCATGATCGTTCAGGATCTTGCCCTGATATCTCTGGCCCGCCAGCTTGGTTTTTCAGGAGAAATTCATCTCTCGACCCTGGCCAATGCCGGATTTGCGGCAGCCCTCGGTCCAATCCATAAAACACTGGGCGTCCGGCGCGTGGTTATCCCCCGGGAGCTGAACATCGACGAAATCAAGGTCCTGGCCGGCTCATGCCCGCCGGGGCTGGATCTTGAAGTGTTTGTCCACGGCGCCCTGTGCTACGGCATTTCCGGACGATGCTACTGGAGCAGCTATCTGGGAGGGAAAAGCGGCCTGAGGGGACGGTGCGTTCAGCCCTGCCGCAGGCGCTATGAACAGGACGGCCGAATTCGAAGATTTTTTTCGTGCCAGGACCTGAGCCTGGACACTCTAGTTAAAACACTCCTGCCGATACCTCAGATTCGGGCATGGAAAATAGAAGGACGGAAAAAAGGCCCGCACTATGTCTATTATACGGTCAAGGCCTATCAGATGCTTCGGGATCACGGCGATGACAGCCGGATGAAAAAATCGGCCATGGATCTTCTGGCCCAGGCCCTGGGCCGACCGTCAACCCATTACCGGTTTTTGCCCCAGCGGTTCTGGAATCCCGTGGATACCGAGCGCCAGACCGGATCCGGTCTTTTAATGGGAAACATACAGGGGAGTGGGAAAAGCCCTTGCCTGATTCCCCGCGAGGCGCTTCTGCCCGGCGATGTGCTTCGCATCGGCTACGAGGATGAACCCGGACATGCGGTATACCGGGTGGGCATGCATGTGCCGAAAAAAGGCCGTCTGCATCTGAAATTTTCCAAAAAACCGGTTCCCGCGAGAGGCACGCCGGTTTTTCTGGTGGACCGCCGGGAACCGGCCCTGGAGCGGCTGATCCGCGAACAGGATGCAAGGCTTCAGATTCCCGCCGCTGTCCCCGACGCTCCGGCATCCGTTCAACTTCCTCGCGGATTTAAAGGCCGCACCAGACCTATGAACCTAAATGTCTGCCGAAGCCTTGAAAAGCACGGCGCCAGGTCGACCTGCGGTCTGTGGCTTTCGGAAGAAATGCTTGGGCAGGCAGGGAAAAAATCAGTTCCGAATATCTGGTGGTGGCTGTCTCCGGCGGTCTGGGCTGAGGACGAGCCTGTTTTGCAGCCGATGATTCGGCAGGCGATTGGCCTTGGCGCTCGCCGTTTCGTACTCAACGCCCCCTGGCAGACGGGTTTTTTTGAGGGTGAAAGGGGCTTGAATCTCTGGGCCGGACCTTTCTGCAACATCGCCAATGAGCTGGCCGTCGAAGCCCTGGCATCCCTGGGATTTTCCGGAGCGATCGTCTCCCCGGAACTGAGCGCAAAAGACTTTCTAGAGCTTCCCGAACACAGCCCCCTTCCTCTGGGAATCGTCATCGAAGGCTTCTGGCCCCTGTGCATATCCAGAGTTCTTTCCGACCGTCTCAAACCGCTGGCGCCTTTTTCAAGCCCGAAGAGAGAACTGGCCTGGGTCCGTCCTGAGGGAGGCAATTTCTGGATTTATCCGAACTGGAAGCTGGATCTTCGAGACAAGCTGCCGGGGCTTCAAAAAGCCGGATACACACTGTTTGTGCATTTAGATGAATCAACGCCGAAAAGCATGGAGCTGAAAAAACGTCCCGGAATATGGAACTGGGAGATCGGGCTGCTATAATAGGGTGTTGAAAAACAAGAATCAGGCCGTCAGGCAAGGCGTGCGGCGATACGACAAGCGCAGCATATTCAAGCTATATGCGAGCATTGGCGAGAGCCGCGCAACACTGAATGGCGGCCTCAGACGCAGTTTTTCAACAGCCTGATAGATTGACAACCGGTGGATTACCGGCCATCGCGATATCGAACCTCCTGCAGTATCAGCCCTTCGAGGGCCGCATCAAGGTATGGCTTTTTGCAGTCCACCTCATCAATCCTGCCGTCGCGGATCCATTTTAAAAACCGGCATCCGCCGAAGCACATGGGCAGATATTCGCAATTCCTGCAGTCCTGGTTTTTTTCCCAGTGCCGGACATGGTATGGGTCGAAAGCATTGCAAACCCCGGATTTCAGGTCCCCGATCTGAAATCGCCGCCTGCCCGCAAACGCCGGACATTTGTAAATCCCGCCGTCCCAGTTGACGGTAAAACAGTTTTCCGACTCCACCATGCAGAAGGCGGGCTGAGGCTTGACGGTCCGGTATCCGCGGGTAAAAATCGCCTCCCGCAAAAAGGCCTCGGCCTCCACCAGCCAGGGTTCGTTGATGCTGGCACAGCCGCCCTGATAGACCGCCATAGCTTCGGGCGGATGTTTACTCGCGGTAATGGGATCGAACTTGACGACGCCGACCCTGTCCGGAGTCAGCCCTTCATCGATCAGCACATCCAGAAGCTCGGGAAACCGCCGATAATTACCCTCTTCAAAGTTTCCGCCGATATTGACCTTGACAAGATCGCAGATCTCCTTGATATGGTTGATAATAATATCAAAGGTACCGGCGCCGGACTTGTAGGGACGGCTTGAATTGTGCAGCTCCGCGGGACCGTCCAGCGTGATCTTGACGCTTTCAAGCCCCAGGGTTTTCAGCGCTTCCACGGTTTTCCGGTTTAGCAGCGACCCGTTGGTCACCAGGGTAATGGAATAAGTTCCGCCTCTTGATTCCACAAAGGGTTTGAGCGCCCCGGAGATATGGCGGATCAGAGCCAGGCTCAGGAGGGGTTCTCCGCCGTGAAAATCCGCCAGCAGCATCTTCTTGTCGGCATCGAAACGCTGCTTGGCAAACGCAATCAGCGCATCGGCCGTCTGCCGGGACATGTAGAAATCCCCCTTGATGCCATTCTCGTAGCAATACGGGCAGGCAAAATTGCAGTCCAGATTCAGAATCGCCACGATGTTGAGCACCGGGCTGCTCCGCCCCCAGGTCCTGCCAAAGGCGAGCATCGCTTTTTTTTCGGCCTCCACATTCGGAACAATGATCTCAAGTCGGGCAAGAAGCTCGGCATCCTCCCGGCAAAGATCTCCGGAGGAGATCTCATTCAGGGTTTCTCGTGCAAGCTGAACAATCGAGGCTCTCTTCGTGGAAAATGCGATGCATTCGTCCGGATTGTCCCTGGATTCAAATATCTTCAGATAATGGGAAAGTTTCATATCCGTCCGACTGTTTGGATGGCCCGCCTGCTGAAATAAGGTTCATCGTCGGAATTCAGATGTTGCCACAGGCAAAAGCCGTATCGGAGTTTAAAAAAAAATTCGGTCTCTTACACAACCCGATCGGCGCTGTATAAGAAACCGAAAAATTGGGGCTCAAATCAAACGAATCCGACGGCCTTATCGCACGGGAAATAAAGGTAAGTAGCAACAGATAAGGTACGATGACTTTTTCAAGCTGACACCCGCATCCACCACCACTATTTTTTTCCGCTTTTGATTTTTTTTCATAAATATCTCCTTTTTCAGCCCGGTCTGCTTCAGAATTTACAGGCAGGTTAGCAAAGGCATGAAAAAATGCAAGCCAAAACGATCGATTTGAACGAAAACCCTCCTGCTGTAGAGAATTCTCCGCCGAGTGGCTTAAAAACGAATACGGATTCCGGCTTCCATCCAGCGATCCGGGTATTTTTGTTCTGGAAAGAGGTATTGATCCTGATTCAAAAGATTATGAACCGCACCGAAGACCTCGGGCGATATTCGTCCAAAACCGGACAGGCGCCTGGAAAAGACCAGATCCCAGAGAAACCGGCCGTCCTCGCTTTGCCGCCCTGCAGGCAGTCCCCAGTCTGTCAAATATCCCATCAGCTGAAGGTTGAGCCCCTGGTTGTCATCATATTTCAGGCAGATATCGGCCGTATAGGCATTTTCCGCACCTGATTCAATATCTGCAGGGCTGTAATGGACATAGGAAAATCCGGCCTTTAACGAGAGATTCCAGACCGGAACCGTTTCCCACTCGATTTCAAAGCCTTCCTGGTCAGCTGAACTCCCGTTCACATAAATGTCATCATAGGCCGGAGGTCCGCCACCATAATAGATTTTGACAAGACCGTCTTCGATTTCATGATAAAAAAGCGTCGCCTTGACCCAGAAATATTTCTGAGCGGTTTCCATTCCAACCTGATAGGACCAGATGCTCTCCGAATCCAGATCCGGGTTGGGATCCAGAAACAACCCGCCGGTTTTTTTAAGCGATAAGGGGGGGAGGGAAAAGCCCCGGACGATCGAGGCTCTGAGCAGGGTGTTTTCCGGAAGTTTGCAGGTCACCCCGAAACTCGGACTCAGATGTCCGTCCCCCAGGCTGCTGTGATCATAGCGAAGACCGGGGGTCAGCGAAAACCGCCCCAGCAGAATCGTATCGTTGATATAGAAACTCTGTCGGGTTTCAGCGCTCTGATCCAGAGAGAGATGAGGAGCGCCCAGAAACTGGTAGTATTCCCCGCTTCTGAGGCGCGTATCAAAATCCCCCCGGATATATTCCCCCCCGGCCACCACGGAATGGTTTGCGGGTTTCCAGGAGAACTCGATATTGGCGCCGCTGAAGTCCTCCTCGCTGTCTGTGGACAGCAGCAGGTCTCCCGAAGACCCGTTAAGGCCGAGCTCCAGATTTTCCGAAACATTTTTTCGCATCAGCTTATAGGCCGAGGCGTGAAGGGAAAGCGAATCCGTTATTTCCCCCCGAAGATAGCCCTTGCCCCACAAGGCCCGAGACCAGTAATTGCTTGAAAAGCCGTAGGCCGGGTAATCGCCCGAATCCGCATCCGGATCACTGTAACCCAGGCTGGCGCCAAGCGATAATGCATCGGTCACCGGCGCATAAATCTTGGCAAAAAAACCGTCATTGTCAAAGCTTCGCCCGGATACGAGTCCGTCCGAGACCTGGCGCCCGGCATACAGATAATATCCCGTCATTCCGGCCGTCCCCTTGACCTGGGCGCGGTAGTCGCCGCTTCTGCTGTTGCCGTATGAGGCGCTGATGCTGCCGGATGGGATGCCGCTGCTTCCCACATCCTTGGTAATGATGTTGACCGCCCCGCCCAGATACGGCCCCCAGACCGAAGATGCCGGACCCTTGACCACCTCGATGCGCTCGACGATGCCGATGGGAATGGTGTTGGTTTCGGCGGTCTCGTTGAAATTGAAATTCCAGGGAATCCCGTCGAGCAGGATCAGCACGTGCCGGGCGCTCACCCCCTGGGCGTTGATCAGGGTGGCGGCGCCGAAATCACGGTTGGAGTTTACAAACAGCCCCGGCATACGGGAAAGCACCTCGCCCACGGTATGGGCGTTCATGGCCTCGATTTCCCTGGCGGTAATCACCGTTATGTTTTCAGCGGAATCGAAAATATGCTTGGGATGGCGGGTTGAGGAAACAACCAGATCCTTTTCCTCGTAAAACAATTTCAGAATCCGCATCTCCTCTGAAAACTCGGCGGATGCAGACCGAATCAGCGTCAGGCAGAAGAAAAGTGAAAGGATGAAAACTTTTGCTTTCATGCTCAGACCCGTCTAGTATTTGATGAAAAAATAATATTTCGCATAAAAGAAAAATATGTTAGGAGCTTCTACCAGTTTTTTAATCAACATTCAAGAATATATAAGTTACCCTATCCGGAAGCCCCACGGGTTCCGGAACTTTATTAAGATATGACGCTCGGAAGAATCATCGTTATCATCGGCCTGATCATCCGTCTGGCGGTGTCCGGATCGGATCCGGCGTGGGCGGGATCCCAGATTGCGGCGGTTTATTCCCTGAACGTTCCCCCCTACGAAACGGCCGTCCAGGGTGCTCAAAGCCTCTTCCGGCAGTCGTTTACGCACATCGCGCTGGCCGATCTTCCGAATCCGGACATCCAGGAGGAGCTTCGGTTTGCAAATGCGGATCTGATTCTGGCCATCGGCACCAACGCGTTGACGGCGGTCAAAAATATCCGCAATATCCCCGTTGTTTACGTCATGGCGCTTCATCCGGAAAACATTGTAAACGGGGCGACCAACATCACGGGCGTGGATATGGTCATCCCGCCGGAAAAACAGATGACAGCGCTTTTAAAAATCATTCCATCCGTTCAATCCGTCGGGCTTTTATACGACCCCTCCCAAACCGGCATGTTGCGGCAGAAAGCCGAATCCGCCGCCGTAGTGCTGAATCTTCAGCTCAGGTCCGCTCCGGCGTACAGCTCAAACCAGGTCCCCGATCTTCTGAAAAACTTCAAAAATCAGGTTGATGTATTCTGGATGATTCCGGATCTGACCGTCGTCACGCCGAAAACCGTTGAATTTCTGATATTGTTTTCAATTGAAAACAAAATACCAATTCTGACTTTTTCGGACAAGTATCTGAAACTGGGCGCACTGATCTCGATCAGTGCCGACCCTTATGACATGGGACTGCAGGCCGGCGAAATGGCGCAGAGAATTCTGAATGGAACGCCGGTTCAATCCATACCCAGAGCCGAGGCCAGAAACCCGCTGATTTCAGTCAATCCAAAGGTCGCAGCCAAACTGGGCATTCAACTGGAGGGCAAAATTTTAAACGAAGTAATTATGGTTGAATAAGGAACCAATACCATTGAAATTGAATTTCATTCAACAGCCGCGGGAAAGTTTTGGGCTGAGGATTTTCATGATCTTCACCGTCTGCATTTTCCTACTGGTTGCAGCCTTTACGTTTTTTTTCTTTCAATACCAGCGCAATGCTCTGACGCTGCATCTCACCCAGAGAGGGCTCCTGATATCACAGATTCTGGCCCACAGTTCCAAAATCGGTGTATTTTCGGAAAATGAAACGCTGCTGACCGCCCTTGGAGAAGGAATAATGGAGCAGCCCGATATTTATGCGGTTTCGATATACAACCGTCAGGGGAAACTGCTGAAGGACCTGAAAAGCGCTTCATTCGATTCCAATCAAACCGATTCCGGAAAAACGGAACCGGATCAGGCCACCCTTTCCCCGGAAGCATTCCAGTCCGAATTGCCGTTCTTTCGTAACGCTTCAAGATCCTTTATTTTCTTTGCTCCGGTTCTTTCGGGAGAAATCTTCGATATGGAGCAGGAAACCTCCTTTCCGGATATTTCAGGACCCGAATCGATGGATCACGTCATCGGGTACGTGCGGGTATCAATGACAAAAGCCAATCTGACCCGGCAGCTGAACGAACTGCTGGCAGCCGGCATATTCATCGGCTTGATCTTTCTGGTCCTTATCTCCCCCATGATTTTCCTGATCTCGAAACGGATATCGCGGCCGCTCAAGAAACTGACCGAAGGGGTCAAATTGATCGGCGCCGGCGGGGAGGTGAAAACCGTTCCCGTCGAATCCGTCGATGAGATCGGAAAACTCGCGCAAGCCTTCAACCAGATGGCCGAATCCCTGAAAATCAGAGAAACCGAAAATCAATACCTGTCAAAGCAGCTGCATCTCGTTCAGAAAATGGAGGCCATCGGGACCATGGCCGGCGGAATTGCCCATGATTTTAACAACATTCTCAGCGCCATCATGGGGTATACCGAACTGGCAATGCTCGAAGCACCGAAAGAAAGTGGCCAGCAGAAAAGGCTGAAAGAGGTTTTTAAAGCCAGTCTGCGCGCAAAGGACCTCGTCAATCAAATCCTGACCTTCAGCCGACAGGCTCCCGGAGAGCCTCAACCCTACAAACTGTCCATCATCATTAAAGAAGCCCTGAAAATGCTGCGCGCATCGATTCCCAGCTCCGTTGAAATCCGCCAGAATATCGCTTCCAACCTGTCTCCGGTGATGACAGATCCGACCCATATTCATCAGGTGATCATGAATCTGTGCGTCAATGCGGCCTATGCCATGAAAGAAAAAGGAGGGCTGCTGAAAGTCAGCCTGGAGGATGTGACAATCAATGCGAAGAAAGCGTCCCTGAATCCGGATTTCCAACCCGGAAAATATCAGAAACTGACCGTGGAAGATGCCGGACACGGAATACAGCCGGAAATCATCGACCGGATCTTTGACCCGTTTTTCAGTACCAAGCCCACCGGCGAAGGTACAGGATTGGGGCTCTCGGTTGTTCACGGCATCATCAAAAACCATGGCGGCGTGATCCTTGTATCCAGCAGTCCGGGCGAAGGAACCGTGTTCGAGGTCTATTTTCCCGTCATGGAGGTCGATGCTCCACTGGTGGAATGCGGGCAGAGCGTCTCCATAACTCCGTCAAAGATAAAAAACCAGAAAATCCTTCTGGTCGACGACGAAGCCATACTCGCCGCCGTGGGCCATGACCTGCTGGAAAGCCTGGAATATGAGGTGGTTGCTGAAACAAGCGTTCACAGAGCCCTGAATATGTTTCGGGAAAACCCCGACAAATTCGACCTTATCATCACCGACATGACCATGCCGCATATCAGCGGCCTCGATTTTGCAGCGGAAATCCGAAAGATCCATCGGAGCATACCGATCATTCTGTGCACGGGCTACAGCGATATCTTGTCCGAAAGCGCGGCGGAATCGGTCGGCATTCATGAAATATTGACCAAGCCATTAACCCGCGCCCGCATTTCCGAAGCCGTTCAAAAAGTCCTGATACCCGGGACCCTGCCCGGCGAAACCTCGCTTCACACCGGAATTTCTTGAAAAATAAAGCGGCCTCTATAAATGCGGCACGTGCGTAATGATGGTCTGAAATGCCGTATTCGGAGAATCGTTTCGAAGATAGTGCCCGACCCCCTTGGGCACGCACGCCGCAATTCCGGGTTCCATGAGGTATTCTTTTCCATCGATGACCAGAACCGCTTTTCCGGAAACCGGATAAAATATCTCGATGCTTTTTTCGTGAACATGGTCCTTCATGGCAACTCCCGGATCCAGCGACAGCATGCCCTGACTGGCCGCTTCAAGCCCCGGAAAGGTGTTTCGAGTGACAACCAGCCTCACTCTGGCATTCAGCCGCTCGACTTCCTGAACATCGGTTGCTTTAACCGTATACATGGCGCCCCTTTGGTTTAATGTGTGATTTTTATAAAACATGCCTAAAAACAAAATCCTTCAAAATACGGATCCCTGAAAAGCCTCCTTCGAACAGCTCAGACCATTTTCCCATTCAAGATCCGCTTCTATTCCTGATCTTTCCTCCGAAAAACTGCCCTCCAAAAAAAGCGGCAATTAAAATGGGATATGAACTCAGCTGCCACCCGATTTCGGAAAAATAACGAATTCCAATAACCAAGGGAACCGGAATGTGAACTGCTAAAAACCAGGCCATGGAAAGTTTTCGGGTTCCGGCGCGCCAGAATCCAAACGGCAGATTGATGGCAAAAACCAGAAGAGCCGCCGTCCACAGATTCATGGCAGATTCTCCTCTTTGGGGATTTCTGAAAACTTAAGCCGCTGATATCACAGCCGGACCCGGCTGTCCACAAGTAATCCCGGCACCGCCGGCAGGCACATCATCTGTGGCAGCCTATTTCCCCGTATGACACGCATCCGCCATTTCGAGAGGAATCTTTGAAACGGCAATTCTTCCGCTGAAACACATATCCACATCGCGTCCCATCTGGCGAGGGCGCTGATGGTAGTTTCCTCTGTAAACAAATTGATTCCCGTTGCGACGAAAGCGGATTGCCAGGGGCATCGTATCCAGAGCGCAAAAAGAGACAGGCGGATCCGGAAGTGAATCCGGCGGATGCGGAAGATTGACGTTAAAAAAGCAGGCCGGTTCAAGCCCGCTGTCAATGAGTTTTTTGAGAACCGGCGCCGCGCGTCGCGCTGCAAGCGCCCAATCGACCTCGCGATTTTCAGCCACATAATGGGAAATTGCAATCGCCTTGATTCCCAGCAGAGCGGCTTCTCTTGCGGCCGCCACGGTTCCGGACATGTAAATGTCGGCACCCAGATTTCCGCCGCGGTTAATTCCGGCAATCAGCCAGTCGGCATCCGGATGAAGGGCGGTCAGAGCGATTCGAGCGCAGTCCGCGGGCGTGCCGGACACGCCGTAACGCGCGGATGAAATTTTTCTGAAGCCTATCGGCGCCTTCGTGGTGACCTGATGGCCGATCTCTGATTGAGAGCATTCCGGAGCAACCACAACCAGCTCGCCCAGATTCCCCAGTGCGTATTCCAGAGCGCTCAATCCAGGCGCCTCAATTCCGTCGTCATTGGTGAGAATCAACTTCACAAAACATACTCCTTTTCAGGACGACGATTGCGGAAGGCTTATTTTTCCACCGTCGAAGTCTTATCCGCTCCGCCCTTGAGCTTTTTCTCCAGCTCGGCAAAAAGGTTTTTTTTCTTCTCTCTTTGTTCAGCCTGAATAGATTCAATTTTCTGGGAAATGGGTTTCCGGTTCTCCTGAAATTTTTTGATCTCCATTTCCAGACCGCTTTCCCCGTCAGTCTTGAAAAGCGACTCCACGGCCAGATGATCCTTGATAAAAAGGCGGGTTCCAAAGGCGCCTTCAGCGCGGTCGACAGCTTGAGATTGAACCAGCTTTCTTAAAATTCTCTCGGTTTGTTCCATGGAAAATTGCAGCATTCGGGAAACAGCCTCCACGCTGGGAGGAGAATTATTCTGGTATTCCAACAGCCGAATCGCCGCGACTATCAGATGGGCCTGCTCATATTCGCTTCTTGGTTTCATGACCTTTTCTCCAGATTAATTTTCTCTGAATCTAAACATGTCAACAACCTCGATACCGGAGAAAACACGACAACGCATGAAAATACCCGAGGCTGCTTTCATATAAAAGAATGTCTCCAGTCAGCTTGACATAAAAACTTTTGAAGAGTAACATTTCATCAAAAATTGTCAAGGACCACGATACATTTAAATCTAAAAATATCATAAAGTTAACTCAAATCAACGGAAAGAGAACGGCATGACCGAAATCGTAGATGTAAAAGCAAGGGAAATTTTGGATTCCAGGGGCAACCCAACTGTTGAAGCGGACCTTCTGCTGGCATGCGGCGCCGTCGGTCGGGCTGCGGTGCCTTCAGGCGCCTCCACAGGCACCCGGGAAGCGCTGGAGCTGCGAGACGCCGAATCCGAACGCTTCAACGGAAAAGGCGTTGCCACAGCCGTACGCAACGTGAATCAGGAAATCCGTCCCGAAATCCTCGGAATGGACGCCTCAGACCAGGGCAATATCGACCGTTTCCTGATCGAGCTCGACGGAACGGACAACAAGGCCAAGTTCGGCGCCAACGCCATTCTGGCCGTTTCCATGGCGGCCGCACGCGCCGCCGCCAGTGCTTACGATCTTCCGCTCTATCGTTACCTGGGCGGCATTCAGGCCAGATGCCTTCCCATGCCGATGATGAACATCATCAACGGCGGCGCCCATGCGGCGAACAATCTGGACATTCAGGAATTCATGATTGTTCCCGTGGGCGCCAAAAGCCTCGTGCAGGCGGTCCGGATGGGCGCCGAAACCTTTCACAGCTTAAAAAACATATTAAAGAAAAAGGGATACGCCACAGCGGTCGGAGACGAGGGTGGATTCGCTCCGGATTTCAAATCCAACGAGGAAGCGATTCAATGCATTATCCGCGCCATCGAAAACGCGGGTTACAGGCCCGGTGCCGATATCGGACTGGCGCTGGACGCGGCGGCCAGCGAATTTTATGAAAACGGCAGGTATGCGCTGAAATCCGAAAACAGATCCCTGTCGTCCCAGGAGATGATTGATTATTATGAAAAAATAATCGAAAAATACCCGATTCTTTCGATTGAAGACGGCCTTGCCGAACAGGACTGGGAAAACTGGGAAGCGATGACGGAGCAGCTCGGCGGCACCATTCAACTGGTCGGAGATGACATCTTCGTAACCAACCCCTCCATTTTCAAAAAAGGCATCGAGCAGGGGATTGCCAACTCAATTCTCATCAAACTCAACCAGGTGGGCACGGTCACCGAGACGCTGGACGCCATTGAAATGGCCAAAAGCGCCGGATATACGACCGTCATCTCGCACAGATCCGGTGAGACCGAAGATACCTTTATCGCCGATCTGGCCGTGGGAATCAACAGCGGGCAGATCAAAACCGGCTCCATGTCCAGAACCGACCGGGTCGCCAAGTTCAACCAGCTGATCCGCATTGAAGCCGAATTGGGCGCAACCGCCAGATTTGCCGACGACATCTTTATCGCCCAGTAAGCGCGGCGGAACCTTTCACCGGCTTCCGGAACCCTTCTTCGATCCGGTTTTCGGAAGCCGGTCCAAACGCCATGGATGCATCGTGGAAACGATTCAATTCTTTATCTTTATTTTCATGATCGGAATTGCGGCATCGTCTCTTGCCTCTTTAGAGATCGAATCTCCGTCCCTGAGCTGATGATCCGCACAAGGTGCAAAATAACGCCGGCACTGATGAAATTTAAAAAACTGTTGAGAGCTTCGGCAAAATATACGAATAAACTGCCGATGGCGGTCCAAAAAGGCAAAATCGATGTTCGTTGAAGTACACAGTCTGAGACAACCTCCCATCACCGAAGCTCCTTTCATGTGGAGCGACTATTAAAGGAAGATCGATGGCGCAAAACCCAAAATATATCTTTGTAACCGGCGGCGTACTTTCCTCTCTCGGAAAAGGCCTTGCCGCCGCATCCATCGGAGCGCTGCTGGAAAGCCGCGGCCTTCGAGTAACGCTGCAGAAACTCGATCCCTACATCAATGTCGATCCGGGCACGATGAATCCATTTCAGCACGGCGAGGTGTTTGTCACCGACGACGGTTCGGAAACCGATCTGGATCTGGGCCACTATGAGCGGTTCACCCATGCCAGAACCGGAAGGAACAACAATTTCACATCCGGGAAGATATATCATTCCGTCATCATGAAAGAGCGGCGGGGCGATTATCTGGGCGGAACGGTCCAAGTGATCCCGCATATCACCGACGAGATCAAACGGTGCATTCAGCTGGCCGCGGACGGGGTGGATATCGTGATTGTGGAAATCGGGGGCACGGTCGGCGACATCGAAAGCCAGCCGTTCCTGGAAGCCATCCGTCAGTTCAGGGCCGATATCGGGCATGAAAACGTTCTGTACATTCACCTGACTCTGGTTCCCTATATCCGCACGGCCGGAGAAGTAAAGACCAAACCCACCCAGCACAGCGTCAAGGAGCTTCGAAGCATCGGCATTCAGCCGGATATTCTGCTCTGCCGAACGGACAGGCTTCTATCAAAGGAAATCAAGGCCAAGATCGCTCTGTTCTGCAATGTGAGCGTCGATGCCGTCATTACGGCCAAGGATGTGGACTGCATCTATGAGGTCCCCCTTGGATTTCACAATGAAGGCCTGGATCAGAAAATCGTTGAAATGCTCAACATCTGGACTGCGGCGCCGCGGCTGGACGCCTGGGAAGAATTCGTCACAAGGTTCAAGTCATTAACCCAAACGGTCCAAATCGCGATTGTCGGGAAATACGTCAACCTGACGGAATCCTACAAAAGTCTCAATGAGGCCCTGCATCACGCGGGCGTTCCCAACGACAGCCGAGTGAGCCTCTTGTTTGTCGACTCCGAAAAATTGGATGCGGACAACTGCGCTTCCGTTCTTTCTGAAGTCGATGGCATTCTGGTTCCCGGGGGGTTCGGCAGCCGCGGAATAGAGGGTAAAATCTGTGCAGCCCGGCATGCCAGGGAAAACGGCATTCCCTTTTTCGGGATCTGTCTGGGCATGCAGATCGCCGTCATCGAAGTGGCCCGGAACGTCGCCGGCATGGAAAACGCCAACAGCACCGAATTTGACCCAGCTACGCCCTATCCGGTGATTTACCTGATGGAACAGTGGTATGATGATCAGACCGCTACCATTCAAAAACGGGACATTCATTCGGAAAAGGGCGGAACCATGCGGCTCGGAGCCTATCCCTGCAATCTGCAACCCGAAACCCATGCGCACAGGGCTTATCGGAAGGATCAGATCTCCGAACGCCACCGTCACCGTTATGAGTTCAACCTTGCCTACCAGCGGCAGCTCGAAGCCGGCGGCATCGTCATCAGCGGCCGGTCTCCGAACGGAGAACTAGTTGAAATCATTGAGCTCAAAGATCATCCCTGGTTCCTGGGATGCCAGTTTCATCCGGAATTCAAATCCCGTCCCATGGAGCCGCATCCCTTGTTCAGAGATTTCATAAAGGCCGCCATCAGCTATTCGAGTTTGCGGAAAAAAGCATCAATCTGAGGCCTTCATCTGTTCATGAGGGAAGCAACCCGCAACCCAGCCGCCGGAGCGCCCTTTTCTATGCCTGCCGCTGGCCTCAGCGCAATGAAACGATGATCTGCTCGGCGATCTTTTCGGCTGAAATTCCGAACAGATCCTCGATTTTCACGCGATCGATCATCGCCTTATCCCACTGGATGCTGTTCTCCTGAACAATGTTTTTAATATGCTCGTATTTTCCGCCCAGGGCTTTGATTCTGGCATCCAGAGAAACATTTTCCTTAAAATCGAAATTCAGCAGCAGCAGGCATTCGATCAACGGCGGCGCGGGAAATTCCGAAAGCAGCGGAATCACAATGATCTTTCGATCATCCTTTCGCCCCCTTCCGATATAGACATTTCCCTGACGAACGATGATGCGCTTGGTTCCTTTCAGACGACTGTCGGTTTCCACGCGGGATGGAATCAAAGCCAGGGAACCGGACTTTCTGACGATCTGAATGGTGGTTTCCTCTGTCGGCTCCCCAAGAAGATTGAGCCCGCCGATGCGATATAGAATCTCGCCTTCAATCCTCGATACGATTTCCTGAAGGTTTCTCAGGACCAGCACGTTGCGGGGAGTCAGCCGGGAAATACCGAGGTTGTATTCGGCCAGTTTGTCGAAGAGAATGCCTTCGATCTTTTCGCTGATCCGGCTGGTGCCCACAGTCACGGTCTTGGCCTGATGCTTGATGGCATCCACTGGACGGGCCATCGCGTTAATAAACTCCGCCATGCACTCCATCAGCGTATTGACAATGTTCAGGGCTCTTCCCTTGGCGCCGAAGTCCATTTCAAATTCAGAAACCGGAAGTTTGCCGGCGAGATATTTCAGAAGCAGGGTCAGGTCCACGACCTTCTCGAAACCGATGGCGGTGGGAAACCGTTTTTCCGCCTTACGTTGCCTGAACTCATGGTCAAACCGGGCGATCTTCTCCCGAAATCTCTTCTCGAGAATGATCTCGAAAATATCCAGCCCCCGGCTGGAATAATCCCCGATGATTTTCTCGATATCCTGCCGGAAATCAAACAGAAACCGGGAGCCCTCGTTGATCGCCAGGGCCGCGTAATACCCCCAGATATGGCCGACCAGCGTATTGACCACCGGTGCAAGCTGCTCGCTGACCCGGGGCACATGAAAGACATCGACGGCATAGGAATCGAACCTATGATCTCCCTCGTCGGCAATCACCACGGGAGTGGCTTTGTGGGCACGGAAAATCGCCGTATCCTTGATGATATCCCCGATGACGGCCTCGCGCACGCCCGCCGCGCAGATAATGATCAGCGGTTCCGAGGATAGATCGATATGCTTCTTATCCTCGATAAAATCCGATGAAATGGTCTTATAGCAAAGCTCGCTGAGCTTGATTCGAATCTCATCCGCCGAAGCCTTGTTGGGACCGCTTCCGACGGTGGCCCAGTAGGTTTTTGTGACGGCGATGCGTCTTGCCGAGGCGGCGATCTTTTCATGACCGGCAAGGATGGTTCGCATATGACCGGGAAGTTCCCGAAGCTCACGGACGGCTCCGGTGACAAACCGGACATCGCGGGCGCCTTTCAGCTGCGCGATAAAAAGAGCGACCAGCGCGCCGGCCACGATCTGTGAATAAAACGCCTTTGTAGAAGCCACGGACATTTCGATGTCCCGGCCGCTGCTGGTGTATACAACACCGTGAACCTTAAAGGTCACGTCCGAATCCCGCCGGTTGACAATGGCAAGGGTGTGAGCTCCCCGGGCACGAACCATATCCACGGCCCGGTTGGTATCCGTCGTGGTTCCGGACTGGGTGATGGCCACCACCAGCGTGTCGGACATGGCCGTGCCGTTGTCGCCGTCAACCAGCCTGAATCCGCTGAGTTCGGAGGATTTGAGCGCGCAGACCGGAAGTGCGGGATCATTTAAATAGTAATGCAGGATATCGGCGCATACCTGGGCTGCGACACCGGCGGTTCCCTGTCCGATAAAAAAGACCCTTCGAATCCGGTTCCCGACAAACGCGCGCCGAAGCGCTTCGGGAAACTCGGCTTCATCGAGATAGACGGCACAGGATGAATCCGAACCGGGAATGCGCTTCCATCGATTTTGTAGCGTCTTTTCAACCGATTCCGGAGACTCCATGATTTCCTTGAAAAAGTAATGGGGATGCCCCTGTCGGTCGATGTCCCTGGAGGTAATAAGCGTTTGCTGAATATCTTCCGGAACAAGGCAGATAGGGGTTCCATCGTAATGCATGGCTTCAATCCCCTCAAGCTCTCCCGCGGACTGCTGATCGAGAATGACGATCTGCCCGCCGGCCTCTCCGGTCTTTTCATTCAACGCGGACTCACCGCTCATTTTGATATATCTGGACGTTTCCTCCACAAATCCGTAAACTTCGGAAGTCGGCATGTAGTGTTCTTCGGCAATACCGATAAACACCGCCTGCCCGCTTCCCTTCTGCGCCAGAAAAAACTTGCCGGGCGCAAGGTCCGTGTGCATGGAAATCGCATGGGAGCCTTGAAAATCATTGACCGCCTTACGGAATGATTCGGCGACATCATACCCCTTGCGAAGATAGGCCTCGATCTGAAGCGGAATAATCTTGGTGTCGGTGGTAATCTCCTGCGCAATCCGATTCCCCTGCCGTTCATGTTCGGCCCTGAGTTCCAGATAGTTGTCGATATCCCCGTTCAGGCAGACATGAATGATGCCTTCCGCCCCCCTGCCTGCAACCTGGCTGTCCAGGGGATGGCAGTTGGCCTCGGCGATCACCCCCACCGAGGCCCATCGGGTGTGGGAAGACACGGTATGATGCCGCCATCCGATTTGCGAAAGCTGCTTGAGAACGTCATCTTCGGAAATCTGCTTTCGTAGAAACCGAACATTGTCGCCAAGACTGCCGATTTCGGCGGCAATCTTGTACGCAAAGCTCAGTCCGACAATTGGACCGGAAGGGCTTTTCGCCCCGTATTCATGAACGTTGATGCACCGATTCCCCAAAACCTTCCACTCCAGCCGGGCATGGTACTCGTCTGTCAGAAACTCCTCCTTCAGCGCGTCCTCAAAGCGTTCATACCGAGCCTTATCCAGGACGAACATCAGTGAGATTCCCGCCGAATCCCTGCCCCGGACCTCCAGTCTGTCAATGCTGTTCAATACGGCGTTGATATTTTTAAACAGACCGACCACATTCGGCGAAAGGGTTCCGGAATATGCGCCCATCAAGGATCTGACCTTCTCGATATTCGCGGCAATTTCCGATCCAATCTGCCAAGAGATATCTTTCAGCGTGTCGATTCTTTCGGAAACCACTTTAAACGCCGAAGCCTCCAGGCGGCCCATATGCTCGGCAAAGCTTTGAGTTTCACGCGCAAGGATTTCGTTCAGCCGGCCCTGAATCTGTTTGAGCTCGGATATCAGGCGGCTGTCGGTAAAAATTTCGTGAAACGGATCACGGCATTTAAATGTCGCGGTCGTCCGGTAAAAATCCTTTGCACAGGCGCCGCCCAGATAATCCGATGTCATGTCCAGTCCGGAGGTCAGACAGGTTTGCATTCCTTTTTGCTCCAGTATTTCGAGCATCTGCTTCAACCGGTCAAAATCAGCCCGGACCCGAGGCTTCCGGGACGCCTTAAATGCCACAATTCCCGAAAGGCCGCAAAACAGGCGGTTCTGATAAACCGGAAAAAACACAATGCAGGGGCCGAAGATGCCCTGCGGACATCTTCCGAAATACAACCTCGTGCCGGAAATTTTGAAAAACCGAGGCATGATTCGAGTCACAAAACAAACCGTCGACGCTTGAATCGACAAAAACAGTTTAATCATTTGAATGCAGTCCTTTTATCCGGTACCGACGCCGCGTCCCATTCCATTGCTGAACTTGTCCATGAGGGAAGCATGTGAGGGGGCGGTCTTTCGGGAAATTATTCTTGAAATGCATCGTTGTGATATCGACAAGATGGCGTTCCAATCATATCTCTTCGTATTGACGGTTTCGCGAATCCGGATTCAGGCTCAGGAATGCCGCGCAACGCATCAATCGATTTTTTTTACGCAGTCATCTTTATCACAAAGATCATACAAAATCCAGTTAGATGGTTTTTCCATCAGGCTGCCCGCCCGGAATTCCGGCATTGACAATTTCTCAAAAATACAGTGAATATAGTGCTTCCCAAGACATGTATTTCAGGAGCCGAACATGGAACTTGCCTGCCGGAATAAAATCATTCAGCTGATCAAAAAGGGGGTCCGAATTCTCAATCCACTTTCCGTCGACATCGGGCCGGAGGTGGACATCGATCGCATATCCGAAAACAATGTCACGATTTACCCGGGATGCCGGATTTACGGTAAAGACACGATCGTGTCCTCCCATGTCCGGCTGGGAGAGGAAGGCGTGGCAACGGTCGACAACTGTCGGATCGGATCGGCGGTTGCGCTCAAAAGCGGATATTTCCGGCAGTCAGTTTTTCTGATGGGCGCATCCCTGGCAATGGGCGCTCATGTCAGGGAAGGCTGCCTGATCGAGGAATATGCCAGCGCCGCTCATTGCGTCGGACTGAAACAGACCATTCTGTTTCCTTTCGTTACCCTGGGCAGCCTGATCAACTTCTGTGACTGCCTGATGGCCGGAGGCACGGGCCCCAAAAATCACAGCGAGGTCGGAAGCTCCTTTATTCATTTCAATTTCACGCCGGAGGGCGACAAAACAACCGCCAGCCTGATCGGAGATGTGCCCCGCGGGGTCATGCTCAACCAGCCGCCAATCTTCCTTGGAGGCCAGGGCGGACTGGTGGGACCGGTGCGGGTCGGCTTCGGCAATGTTACGGCAGCCGGCAGTGTTCTACGCAACGACATCCCCGAATCCAACAAGCTGATTTCCGGAAAATCCCTGAAAAACCTCGTTCTGGATCATAAGCCCGGTCGATACGCCGGAATGCTGCGGATTCTTGAAAACAACATTTATTACGCCGCCAACCTGCAGGCTCTGGAGCAATGGTATCAATGTGTCCGACGGCCGTTTTTCAAATCCCGCGAATTCGGAGAAGAGATTTTTCAGGGCGCTCTGGGAATCCTGAAAGCAGCCGGAACCGAGCGGATCAAGCGTCTTCAGGCCATGGCGCACAATATCTCAAAAACAGCTTCAACAGCCTCACTGTCCGAAACCGACTTCCGAATCCGGTTCTGTGAAAACATACAAACGCTGAGCCGGGCCATGGAGCTGCCGGCGGATGAAGCCGCCGGAGAAATCGATCGAAATCGATTCATGAATGCCGTACAGGATTGCCTTCAAAAAAAGGATACCGATTATATCCGCTCCATTCAGGGGCTTTGTTCCGACGCGATCTTTCACGGAACCCGCTGGCTGGACGCGGTGGTATGGAATTACTGCCGCAGGGCGTCCGCCACTCTGCCGGAACTGAACCTTTTTCAAAAATGGAAAAACCATGATGGAGCCCGCTGATGACTAAACTTTTCGGTACCGACGGAATTCGGGGAAAGGCCAACCGCTATCCCATGGATGCGGATACGGCCATGGCCGTTGGCCGGGCCGTCGCCCGCCTTTTTTTTCATTCTGGGCGCTGTCGCATTCTGATCGGCAAAGATCCGCGGATCTCCTCGGATATGCTGGAAAGCGCGCTTGCCGCCGGAATCGCCTCCATGGGGGCAGACGCGCTTCTAACCGGCATGCTGCCCACCCCGGCGATCGCATATACAACCCGTGCCGCCGGCGCCGATGCCGGCATCGTGGTTTCGGCCTCTCACAACCCGTATCCGGATAATGGCATCAAGGTATTTTCCGGCCAGGGCTTCAAGTTGACCGATGCCGAGGAAGAGAATATCGAGGCGCTGGTTCAAAAACAGGGTTTTTCCGAATTTCTGGCGCCGTCTGAAAACATCGGACGCATACGCCCCCTGGAAAACGCCGACCGGAAATACCTGGATTTTTTAGGCTCCGTCTGGCCTGAAAATCTCACCATGCGGGGAATGAAAATCGCCATGGACACCTCGAACGGAGCGGCCAGCCTTCTGGCGCCCGAAGCATTCACGAGGTTCGGCGCTCAGGTGGAGGTGATTCACAACCATCCCGACGGATTCAACATCAACGATCAGTGCGGTTCCCAGCATACAGCGGGTCTTCAGGGTCTCACCCTAAGGTGCGGAGCTGATCTGGGGCTTGCTTTTGACGGCGACGCGGACCGCCTGATCGCGGTGGATGAAACCGGAAATCGGCTGAGCGGCGACCAGATTCTGCTGATCTGCGCCATCATGCTCAAAAATCTGGGAAGGCTTCAAAAAAACTGTCTGGTCACCACCGTGATGAGCAACCTGGGTCTTAGGCTGGCCTGCAGAAAACACGGATTGCGGCATCATGCCTCCGGGGTTGGAGACAGGCGTGTGCTGGAAGACATGCAAAGGCTGGGGGCCGTTATCGGCGGAGAAGAATCCGGGCACATCGTCTTTCTGGAGCATCACAGCACCGGCGACGGTATTCTGGCCGGCATGCAGCTGATCGCCGCAATGCTCAGGTCGGGCAGCCCCCTTTCGGCGCTTTCCCGACTGATGGATGTCTATCCGCAGAAGCTGATCAATGTCCCGGTCAGCAGAAAACCCGAAATTTTTTCCGAACCCCGGATTGCGGCCGTCATTCGGGAGGTTGAAACCGGGCTGGGGGAAAACGGTCGCGTACTGGTGCGATATTCGGGAACGGAAAATCTCTGCCGAGTCATGGTCGAAGCGCACAGCGCGGAGCTGGCCGAAACCGGTTGCAGCCGTATCGCCGAGGTGATCCGCACGGTTCTGAACTGATTTCACTCAAAAGCGGAATCAAGAAGTGCAGCGGCCATGGCGTGCCGTACTTCATGCATCAAGGCCCTCCTCGAGTTCTTCAAGAACCAGCTGGATCTCGTATTTCGAAAGTCTGAGCATCTCAAAGGCCTTGTCGTCCAAGAACGGCATCATTTTGTCACCGGCAAACCCGATTCCCCTGGCTCGCACGAGAATGTCGGCAAAATGGACAATCGAGGTCTCAAATCTTGCCGTGCGTGAAAGACGCGGCGCGTGGTGGTATGCGATGATTTCCACCATTTTCCGGTTAAACCGCCATTTTTCGGTCAACCATCTGCCGGCAACGGCATGATCTTCCGCAAAATGGGCTTTTTCCGCCTCAAGCAACGTGATCTCCTCGTCCTGGGCCTGGTCCATGGCCAGTTTGAGTTCCAGAGGATACTTCAATCCGAAACAAACCTTTCCGACATCGTGAAGCAGGGCGGCAATGGCCACTTCTTCGACATTGCGAATATCCCTCCTCAGAGCGATGATCCGTGTGGCCGTCGCACATGCGATCGAGTGCCGCCACAATCCAGCCATGACCTTCTGCATGAGTTCAAAGGCTGCAGCCCCGATCACCAGCCCCCTGACCGTATCCATCCCCAGCATCATGATCGCATAACTGATCGAGGATATGCGTTCGGGAACCCCGTAGATGGCCGAATTGACAACTTTGAGAACCCGGCTGGTCAATGCAAGGTCCTTAGATATCAGATTGGCGATTTCTTCCAGGGTCACCCGGGGGCTTTCGATCAGGTTCATAATCTGTTTCAGTGAGCTGGGAATGGATGGCAGTGAGGCTATGGTCTCAACACTGCTCCTCAGTATCGCAGGATCCATTGGATTCATAGAGACTCTCGATATGTTCTTGAACGATTTTTTTGATAAATCTCATCGCGGGTTTGGATTCCACCTTGTGAAAACGCCGGTCCAGGTCGGAAAGCAGCTGCTCTTTGGAAATCTGCGGCGTGGGCGGTCCGATGATCGAAACCTTCTCAACGTTCATGGTACGCAGGATCTGTATCTGGGATTCGGTGAGTTCCGTCCCATTGGGCAGCAGCAGGATGCCGGCCCTGGTAGTCAGCGCCTTGGCCAGTTTCATTCCGGGCTTCAAATCGTCTATTCTGATTTTTCGAGACACGCCAACCCCTCGTTTCAGAAATGCAATTTGTTTTTTTAGTGTCTATTACGTCAAAAATCAAGCGTTTAACGCAATTCATTTCAAATAAGATCAAAAAGCCCCTGACCGTTGCATCGGGCAGGGGCCATACTGTTGAAAAAGGGCGTCTCACCGCGGTTTCAGGGAAAAACCGGGCGGTGAGATATGCTGCCGGCGGCATACCGGGCATCGGCCCGGCTTGAAAAGCCGATTCCGTTTGTTAAAGGCAAAGCCGCAGATGTTGCACACGGCCGGAAGGACCTTTAATTCCTGCCGGGATCGACGGGCGGTTCGCCGGATATGTTCCAGATGAATATACACATCCTTTTCTGGTATCCTGAACTGTCTGGAAATTTCCTGGGCCGAAAGAAAACCGTCTTTGGCGGATAAAAGCGCCATGATGTTTCGACGCAGCGTATCCGCGCCTGCTTTCTGGGCAGTTTCGAATTCTTTTCCGGCTTCCAAGAATATCCTGATATTTATTGATCGATCATCACTGGGGCCAGTGTTCCAGAATCTGGCAGACACGGTCCAGAGCTTCATCGATTTTCTCGGGCATCGTGCCGCCGGCCTGGGCCATATCGGGTCTGCCGCCGCCGCTTCCGCCGACAACGGTCGCAGCATGTTTAACAATATCGCCCGCCGGATACTTATCCGTCAGATCCCTGGTGACCGCTGCGACCAGCATGGCCTTGGACCCTGCGGAAGCGGCCAGCACCACGATCCCGGAACCGATTCTGTCCCGGAATTGATCGGCCATGTTCCGAAGACCGGCCGGACTGTCGGCCGTCACCTTCTTGACCAGCACCCTGACACCCTGAATCATGCGAAATTCATCGCCGGCGCTTTTCGCCTCGCTCGCGGCCATCCTGGCTTTCAACCGTTCCAGTTCCTTTTCAAGAGACTTCTGGTCGGCCATCAACCTGTCGATGCGCGATGGAAGCTGATCCGGCTTTTCCCTGACCTGTTGGGAGATCCTGTTCAGGATACCTGAACAGGCCTGGGCATGGGCAACGGCCTGAGTGCCGGTGACCGCCTCGATACGCCGAACGCCCGAAGCCACGCTGGATTCGGATACGATCTTGAAAAAACCGATATCGCCGGTGCGCCGGGCGTGGGTTCCACCGCAGAGTTCCTTGCTGAAATCTGCCAGAGAAATCACCCTCACCCAATCCCCGTATTTTTCCTCAAACAGCGCGGTCGCCCCGCATTGAAAAGCCTCTTCGGCCGCCATGACCTCGATGCCCGTTGACACATTTTCCCGAATTCTGGCGTTGACCAGAGTTTCGATCCGGTTCAGGGTCTCTGCGTCCACCTGTGAAAAATGGGTAAAGTCAAATCGCAACCGGTCGGGAGAAACCATGGAGCCCGCCTGTTTTACATGATCTCCCAGAATCTGGCGCAACGCCGATTGCAGAATGTGAGTGGCCGTGTGATTTCTGGCAGTGGCAGCCCTGGCCTCTGGGTCCACGCTCAGGGTGACGCGATGGTTCAGTTCGACGGCGCCGGACGCCACCTCTCCCTTGTGAATGATCAGACCGGTGGGGTCCTTGACCGTTTCCGAAACGGCCATCTGAAAATCCGGGCCGCTGATCGTGCCGCGGTCTCCGGTCTGACCGCCGGACTCCCCATAAAAGGGGGTAGCGGCGGTCACCACCTCCACCGAAGCGCCAGCCTCGGCCCGGTCTACCTGTTTGCCATCCTCAACGATCAGCAGAATCTCAGATTCGCAGGACAGGGAATCATACCCCACAAATTCAGGTATGATGCCGCGAGATGAAAGACCCTTGTAGGCATCTCCGAGCGTTGAAAACGAGGCAACCGATCTTGATTTTTCACGCTGGCCGGCCATGGCCGACTCGAATCCCGCCATATCCACTTCGAGGTTCTGGTCCCGCACCACGTCCCGCACGATGTCCACGGGAAATCCGTAGGTATCGTAAAGCTTGAAAACAACGTCGCCGGGCACCTTCGAAAGTCCCCTGGCCTGAATATCGGCCAGGGTTTCATTGAGCAGTTTCAAACCATGATCCAGGGTCTCGGAAAACCGGACCTCTTCGTTATGAATCACGCTGGTGATGAAGGCGGACGCCTCCGACAGTTCGGGATAGGCCGGCTTCATGATTTCGAATACCGTCTTTACGGTCTCGTGCAGAAACGGCCGGCTCAATCCGATCTGGCGTCCATAGCGGATGGCTCTTCGAAGAATGCGGCGCAGCACATACCCCCTTCCCTCATTGGAAGGCAGGACGCCGTCGCCGACCAGAAAAGCCGCCGCCCGGCTGTGATCGGCAATCACCTTCATGGCCACGCCGGTTTCGGCGGACTGTCCGCGACGCTTTCCGGAAAGCGCTTCAGCCTTCTGCAGAATCGGAAGAATCAGGTCGGTATCGTAGTTGGTCGGTACATCCTGTACAATGGACACGATGCGCTCAAGCCCCATTCCCGTGTCGATGCTCGGCCTGGGGAGAGGGGTCATTCGGCCGGATTCATCCCGGTTGAACTGCATGAACACCAGATTCCATATTTCCAGATACCGGTCGCAGTCGCATCCGACACGGCACTCGGGGCTGCCGCAGCCAAAGGCTTCCCCACGATCGATGAGAATCTCCGAGCAGGGACCGCACGGTCCGGTATCCCCCATGGACCAGAAATTATCCTTCTCCCCAAAACGCACGATGCGGTCTTCCCTAACGCCAATATTTTTATGCCACAGATCATGGGCCTCATCGTCGTCCAGATATACCGATACCCACAATTTATCGGCAGGAAGCTTGTAGCCGTTAATTAACAGATCCCAGGCAAACTCGATGGCTTTTTCCTTGAAATAGTCGCCGAAGGAAAAATTTCCCAGCATCTCGAAAAAGGTATGATGCCGGGCGGTGTAGCCCACGTTTTCCAGATCATTGTGCTTACCTCCAGCCCGGACGCATTTCTGAGAACTCGCCGCCCGGACATAATCTCTTTTCTCTTCTCCGAGAAAGGTGCGTTTAAACTGGACCATGCCGGCATTGGTGAACAACAGCGTCGGGTCATCCTGGGGAACCAGGGAAGAGCTTCTAATAATCCGGTGATGGTGTTTCTCAAAATAGTCGAGAAATAGTCTGCGTGTCTGATTGCCTGTCATCGAATGCTCCGTCGTTGAAATCTGTTAATGGACCCCTTATTTCAGCCGGTTTCATTTCACGGTCTGTCGGCGGCAGTTTCCTCGTTGATTTCGGGAAGCCCCAGACCGGATCTCACCCGGGAACGGATGGCGTCATGAAGCTCCCTGTTCTCGGTTAAGAGCTTCTTGGCGTTTTCCCTCCCCTGCCCGATCCGCTCGCCGCTGAAAGAATACCAGGAACCGCTCTTTTCAATCACGCCGATATCCACACCGATATCGATCAGATCTCCGGTCTGTGAGATCCCTTCACCGTACATGATATCGAATTCGGCTTCCTTGAACGGGGGTGCCATCTTGTTTTTCACCACCCTGACCTTGGTTCGGTTGCCGACGATATCCTGACCGTCCTTGATCGCACCGGTACGCCGAATATCCAGCCGCAAAGAGGCGTAAAATTTCAGGGCGTTCCCTCCGGTAGTCGTCTCCGGATTGCCGAACATCACGCCGATTTTCATACGAATCTGGTTGATGAATATCACGGTGGTCATGGTTTTTCCGATGTTGGCCGTCAGTTTGCGCAGAGCCTGCGACATCAGCCTTGCCTGAAGACCCATATGGGCATCACCCATCTCCCCCTCGATCTCGGCCCTCGGCACAAGAGCGGCGACCGAATCTATCACCAAGATCTCGACGGCGCCGCTCCGCACCAGCATATCGGCAATTTCCAAGGCCTGTTCGCCTGTATCCGGCTGGGAAACCAGAAGCTCATCACAGTTGACGCCCAACTTCTTGGCGTATTCGGTATCCAGAGCGTGTTCAGCGTCTATAAAGGCGGCAATGCCTCCACGCTTCTGAACCGATGCAACTGCATGCAGCGCCAGGGTGGTCTTGCCGGAAGATTCCGGGCCGAATATCTCAACAACCCGTCCCCTGGGAATTCCGCCGATCCCCAGGGCCTTGTCGAGAGCCAGAGATCCTGTGGATATCACGGGCACATCCGCAACAGGGCGGCTGCCCAGCTTCATGATGGATCCTTTTCCAAACTGGCGCTCGATCTGACTCATGGCGGCCTCGACCGCTTTCGTCTTCTCCGGTGAAGTATTCATCCAATCCTCCTGCAAAAGCCGACTTATGTTTTCATCGCCGCCGGCAATCATTCAACCGGCGACCCGGACTGCTCCGACGGTCTGTTTTCCAGCGGCACTGAAACAAGACGGCTGTAAATGGCCCCCTGCGGGGTCAGCTGGCTTTTGAACAAGCTCACATGGTCCACACGGAACCCCTGCGTTTTAAAATCCTCAAGCGATCTCATGGCCCTCTCAAGACGACGGCCGTCAATCTGACCCTTGATCCGGCCCAAGGTCAGATGCCCCGTAAAAACTCTCTTTTCTTTCTCGAAACCCGCACCCGCCAGATATTGATCAATCGAGGCCTGAATCGCTGCAATACGCTGCACCTGTCCACCGATGCCGATCCATATCACCCGGGGACTTTGTATACCCGGGAACACGCCCAAACCGCTGGCAAAAATTTCCAGGGATTCCTGCCGGGAAAGCGCCTGCGTCATCAACTTTCCGATTTCCGGAACACGGTCGGAATCAACATCCCCCAGAAATTTCAGCGTCAGATGAATATTTTCCATACGAACCCAGCTGATCCTGAAATCGAAAGATTTCAGCCGTTCCTGAACCCGTCCGATAACTTCCATGACGTGGGGCGGCAGTTCAATGGCAATAAAAGTGCGTATCATTCACCCGAAATCCCGAATATTGTCCGATTCAGATCAATAGGCCGCCGCAGGAGACGCGATGCTGGGCAAGGTAAATTGAGGTTCGCCCAGAAGAAATTTTCCATTTGCGATCCAGTCTTTCAGAATCCCGGCAATCTCTCTGGCCTTGACCAGACTGGAAAGCGGCACGGTCTGAACCGACTCGCCGTTGAGCGTTATGGTTCCACTCCTGAGCTGCGCATAGCTGACGGTTCCAAGACTCCTGTTGATTCCATTGGGATAATCCTGCCCGTAGTCAATGATCTGGGTGAAGATTCGATCGTCGGATACCCCCGTATGAAAAGCCATTTCCTCGTTCAATATCGGTATGGGAATCCCGAATCCTACCGCCATCGAGCAACCGTACCCCTGAATGCTGACACCCCGGATCCACTCGGGACTCATGGTTTTCATATCTCCCATCAGCCACAGAGTCCCTCCCGGCCGGGTTGGAACGCCTTCCGGCGTGCGTTCGACCTCACATCTGTGCTGGGTGCCGTGCCAGGTCACATATCCAACGCCTCCGCCAAGGAAAATACGGGTGCCAAGCCCGATCGTCCTGAAATAGGGATCATTCAAAAGCGGACTCAACTGACCGGCTGAGCAGTAATTGGCGTTGGCGGCCATGGGTTTAAGCGTTCCCATGTAAGTGTAAATGGTTTTCCGTGTCAGGTTCACGGCGCAGTTGTAATTCTGATATCCGTTTCTCGGATTGCACAAAACGGCATTGGGAAGATCGGCCAGCGCAATCTGTTTTTCGATCCGCCGATTCGGATAACAGGTGGTTCCATATCCGGAGGCTCGAAGGGAAACCTTTCGGCCGGCCAGAAGATCTTCGATCACATGGCCTCCGCCGTAGTTGAACTGCCCGGGATGAATTTTATTTAACGGATCATCCTCGGCAGGCTCCGTGGCGCCAAGATAGCAATCCACTGCCGCCAGGCCGGCGTAAGCCGGAACATCGTTGATCCAGACGCGGGAGGCCTTGATGCCCGGAATCGAATGACCGAAGTTGATAAACGCACCGGATGAACACATCGGCGCAAATGTGCCGGTGGTCACGACATCCACCTGAAGGGCCGCTTCCACAGGCCCCTTGTCCCTGACGATGTCGATCATTTCTTCGGCCGTCACGACAACGACCTCGCCCGAACGAATTTTGGCGTTGATCTGCTGATAAGTTTTTGAAACTTTGCACGATTTCATGAACGCTCATTTCTGCTAAAACCGAATTCGACTTGAAAGCGCTCCGACAGCTTCCAATCAGTTCAATCCGCTTTTCACGCTTTCAATTTTGGACAAGATATTGTTTTCAATCCAGGAAGCGTCCCACCATTCCAGCGGATTCACAAAAACGCCATGCACCATCACCCCGTAATGCAGGTGATCCCCGCCGGCCATTCCGGTCGTGCCCGTTCGGCCGAGGATTTTCCCCTTGGCCACCATCTGACCGGGTTGAACATCGACGGCACTCAAATGCGAATAGGTGGTAAAAAGCCCGAAACCATGATCTACGACAACGGTTTTACCGAAGATGCCGATATTATCGGTAAAAATCACCTTTCCACTTCCGGATGCCGGAACCGGGGATTGCGCTAAAGAAGCCAGATCGATTCCCTTGTGAACCTGCTCGTCGATCATACGCCCCTCATACCAATATTTGCGACGATCCCCGAAACCCGCACGCGTGGCGGAGTTGGGCAGGCGCAGAAAAGTGCCCTTCCAGTAAATATCCTTATCCGTCTGTTTTGTGATTTCGCATATTTTTTCAATACTCTGCTTTCTCAGATTCCGGTTGACCCACAAAAAACGGTCTACCGGCAACTGGGACGCATCAGATGGAATTTCATCGGCAAATTCCGGAAGCTTCCAGTTTAGAAACTGATCTGAAATATTGATTTTGTCTTCCGGATAGCGGGTTTTGCGAATATGATAGGGAAAACCGGCCATCGTGCTGTTTCCGGCCGCATCCCGGGCGCTGACATGAATCGTGGTTCCAGGCCCCTGATCATCACCAAGGGCGAATAAGGCCATGCAGATATCGGGGTCTTTGAAATATCCGCCATGCCCCGGAAAGAAATTGCCGCCGACCTGAACTCCGCTGTTGGTTCCTGGCTCGGAAACCCTGTAAATCACCAGACCGGTTCCACCCTGACCAAGGTTGTGGACTCTGGTAAGGACATCCACCTTAGGCGGCTGGGTATCGATCATGACTTCTTTTTCCAGATAAGTCAGATTTCCTTTCAGCCATTTCCGCCATGAGTGATCCCGAACGGACAGTCGGATAAGCGCCTTGCCGTCGGATATTCCCAATTTCCCCGGCTCAACCGCGACCTTGAAGGAAATCTCATGGTCGGTTCCGCCGCTGAACCATCCCAACCGCGCAAAATCCTTCTCGAACAGGATCATCTCTTTCCCATCCTTGAGCAAGTCGATCCGTAAGCGACGGAGCCCCCTCTTCATGTCGGAAGCCGAAACGGACAATTCTCCGGAACGGCCGATGCCGCCTGAAGTCATTTCAAGAACCGCATTCGGCGCCTCTCCTTCCAGAAATATTGTCAGAATCCAGACCATCGGCGCCAGAATCAGCGCGGCCAGCCACAGCCATAATCGTGATTTCAAGCTCTTATTTTCTCCTGCCGAAACGCCTTATCTCGTCTTTGTTTATGTAATTGAATTAGAACATTAACAGCTAAAAATCCGCTAATCAAGGCCTGATTTTCGTTTCTTGACATTTACTGGGGTGCACGATAGACTGCTTTAAACATCCGAAATATACGGATTTACAGCCGTACCTGGCAACCGGACGTCCGGTGGGCGGGCGTCGATATCGCCGTCAGCAAACACCATACAAATTGTCTTCGATGAATGGTCTTATAGTACAATATGGCTCGGGTTGTAAAAATTGGAAACATTCAGATCGGACCGGAACATCCCCTGATCATTATCGCAGGGCCCTGCGTGATCGAGGATTACCCGACCACTTACCGCATCGCTTCTTTTTTGAAAGAACTCACCGGAAGGCTTGAAATACCTTTTATATTCAAGGCGTCCTACGACAAGGCGAACCGTACTTCGATCGATGCTTATCGAGGTCCGGGAATCACCGACGGGCTTGAAATCCTTCATAAAATAAAGTCGGACCTCAAGATTGCGGTACTCTCCGATGTTCATACCGAACAGGAAATTCCAGCAGCGGCAAGCGTATTGGATATCCTTCAAATACCGGCCTTTCTGTGCCGCCAGACCGACTTCATTCTGGCCGCCGCCGGCACGGGAAAACCCCTCAATATCAAGAAGGGACAATTCCTGGCGCCCTGGGACATGGCCCATGTGGTCAAAAAAATCACCTTCGCCGGCAACGAACGCATTCTGCTGACCGAACGGGGTACCTTTTTCGGATACAACAACCTGGTGGTCGATTTTCGAAGCATCAAGGTGCTGCACGATATCGGATGGCCCGTCATATTTGATGCAACGCACAGCATTCAACTGCCCGGAGGCCAGGGGAATTGTTCGGGAGGCCAGCGCGAGTTCGCGCCGATGCTTTCCAGAGCCGCAGTGGCGGCCGGGGCGGACGGCATTTTCATGGAGGTTCATCCGGACCCGGACAAGGCCCTGTGCGACGGGCCCAACTCCCTGCCGCTGGACTCGCTGGAAACAGTATTCGAACAGCTCAAGGCCATTCGAAAGGCTGCGCAACCCGTCGATTCATCGCTTACGTGAAAGCATAAGGCCAAAATGAATCCAAAACCCGAGGTTTTCAATGCCCTGCAAAAAATCAAACTGCTGGTACTGGATGTCGACGGAGTGCTGACCGACGGCGGAATCATCTTCAGCGCAGATGGTTATGAAATCAAAGTATTTAACGTCAAAGACGGCCTGGGACTGCGGCTGCTGGTCGAGTCCGGAATCGAGGTGTGCATCGCCACCGGAAGAGCATCCGAATCCCTGCGGCGCCGGTGTCGGGAGCTTCGCATTCCCCACGTTCTGGAGGGGCTGAGCAATAAGACTGCGGCTGTCAGCGCCTTGGCGGAAAAACTCGACATCTCCTTTGAAGAGATGGCATTTATCGGCGATGATCTTCCCGATCTGGCCCTCATGCAACGCGTCGGGCTTCCGGTAGCCGTCGCTGACGCGCATCCGTTGATCAAAAAAACGGCGATGATGACAACCGAATCCAAAGGCGGCAAAGGCGCCGTGCGGGAAGTATGCGAGTGTTTGCTCCAGTCCCGGAATCTTTGGGAAAAAGTATTGAAACGTTTTTCAGATGCCGCTGATTAGGACGAATCTCTTTTCAAAACACCTCAAGTGGGTTCTGCTGTTTCTTATTTTTCTGACGCTGTTCGGCATTTTCAGAGTTTTTTCGATCTATCAGTCCCGACCGAACGGCCATGAAACTCCGGAAGCCGCACCTGAATCCGAGCCGGCCAGCCTGTCGCTGAATCAGCTTCACCATACTGCCACCCGAGACGGAATCAGGCAGTGGACTCTGGACGCCCTGTCTGCAATATTTATCGATGAAAAACATCAGGCAATCGTTGACGAGCCATCGGTGGTATTTTTTTTCAAAGATCAGAAGCAAATCCGGCTTAAAGCCGATAAAGGTATCCTGTACACGGACTCCAACGACATCGAGCTGACCGGCAACATCTCGGCTGAGGCTGAAGCCTTTTCGCTTCAAACAGAGCATCTGCTGTACAACTTCAAGGCCGGCACGATTCTGTCTCATAAACCGGTTGCCATTTCCGGGCAGGGGCTCGATCTTCGCGCAGATACAATTTCAATTGATTTGAACAGCTCAAACGCCGTGTTAAACGGAAACGTAAAGGGCGTCTTCAATGAAGTCATTTTTTAAAATCAGCTTATCTTTTATGATTCATTTCATTGCCGTTCTGTGGATCGGCGCTTCAATTGTACGGGCCGAGGCACCGGAGACGGCGAATAATCCGGTGCAAACCAACAGGATCGAAATCACTTCGGACCGGCTGCTGTACGACATAGAAAAAACCGTGGCGGAATTTTCCGGTAATGTGCGGGCCGTTCAGGACGACAGGGTCATCACCGCCGCCAGCCTGAAAATTTTTCATTCCCAGGAAGGGTTGCAGGGAGAAAGCAGAAGCGCCGCGATCGAAAAAATCATCGCGTCCGGCAACGTGGTGATTCATTTTGAAAACAGGGTTGCACAAGCCGATCAGGCCGTCTACATTAACGACACAAAGGTGTTGATTTTATCGGGCAGTCCGGCGAGGATTGTCAGCGGGAACGATACGATATCCGGAGATCAGATCACCTATTATCAAACCAGCGGTCGTATCGAGGTTGAAAGCGGCCGGGACAGACGGGTGGAAGCCCAATTCCACACACCGCCTGGAAAAACGCCCTGAGATCAGTGGATGGCAAAACTATCACTTGACAACCTGGTAAAGATCTACCGTGAAAAGCGGGTGGTCGATTCGGTGAGCCTGAACGTGGAAAGCGGATCGGTGGTGGGTCTTCTCGGTCCCAACGGCGCCGGCAAAACCACCACTTTTTACATGACCGTCGGCATGGTGCGGTCCGATGGAGGGAAAATTTTTTTAAACGACTGGGACATCACGGATGATCCCATGTATATGCGGGCCCGAAAGGGAGTGGGTTATCTTCCTCAGGAGACATCCATATTCCGGAAACTGACGGTCAAACAAAATATCCTTGCGATTCTGGAACTCTTTGATCTGAGCCGATCCCTTCGGGAAAAACGTGCGGATCAACTGCTTCGGGAACTGGGAGTCCACCACCTTTCAAACCAGAAAGCGAACGAACTCTCCGGCGGGGAACGTCGAAGGCTGGAAATTTCCCGGGCGCTGGCCACCAATCCATCTTTCATTCTGCTCGATGAACCGTTTGCCGGAGTTGACCCTCTGGCGGTTATTGACATTAGGAAAATTATCGCGCATCTAAAAGAAAGAGGTATCGGCATTCTGATCTCGGATCATAATGTCAGGGAAACTTTGGGGGTATGCGATACGGCGTATATACTCAATGAAGGAAGGGTCATTGAATCGGGCCCGCCGGAATGGATTGCGGCCAGCGAAACGGCCCGGCGCTTCTATTTAGGAGAAGATTTCAGATTGCAATATGGCGCTTGAACTCAGACAGAATTTAAAGCTTTCACAGCAGCTGATCATGACGCCGCAGCTTCAGATGGCAATTAAGCTGCTGCAGTTGTCCCGGCTGGAACTGATGGATACGATCCGCCAGGAGCTGGAGGAAAATCCGGCTCTCGAAGAAGTTCTGGACACATCATCTGAAGACTTTGAGGAGGTTGAACAGCCTCCTGCCGAAATGCCGGTCCAGGAGATAACCATCGAAGAGAAAATTCCAGATGATATCGACTGGAACAACTACATTGAAGAATACAACTCCACGGAACGGGTTCATGCGGAATATGAAAAAAAAGAAACTCCCAGCTTCGAATCCTTTATCTCCAAAAAAGAATCTCTCGAAGAACATCTCATGTGGCAGCTGATGATGATTTTTCCGACCCGGGAAGAGGGGGAGATCGGCTCAAGAATCATCGGCAATCTGAATCGGGATGGATACCTTCAGGACATTGCGGTTGAAGAAATCGCAAGGCAGTGCAACTGCACGGTAGAAACCGTCGAAAAATTACTGGCCAGGATGCAGGTTTTCGATCCTGTCGGCGTATGCGCCCGGAATCTTCAGGAATGTCTGCTGATCCAGGTGCGTCATCTGAAGCTGGACAACACGATCGTCACTGCAATCATAAACAGCCACCTCAACCATCTGGAAAACAACAATTACAAAGCCATCAGCCGTGCACTCAAGATCGACATCGAAGAGGTCGTTGCCGCAGTCAAAATCATCCAGGGGCTGGAACCCCGTCCCGGCCGGCAGTTTAGCGAGGATGAGCCCATCTACATCACTCCGGACATATACGTTTACAAAATCGAAAATAATTTTGTCATCGTTCTCAACGATGACGGCCTTCCCAAGCTTCGAGTGAACTCTTTTTACAAACACACCCTCAAGAAGGGAGCGGATCTCCCCGATCAGGCAAAAGGCTATATTCAGGAGAAACTGCGCTCCGCCGCCTGGCTGATCCGCAGCATTCATCAACGTCAAAAAACCATTTACCGGGTCATGGAAAGCATTCTGAAATTTCAGAGAAATTTCTTTGAACATGGAATCGAGTATCTGAAGCCCATGGTGCTGAAAGATGTAGCGCTGGACATCAACATGCACGAATCGACCATCAGCCGGGTGACAACCAACAAATACGCCTATACGCCGCAGGGTATTTTTGAATTGAAATATTTTTTTAATAGTTCTATTAATCGCGTTCACGGCGATGCGATCGCTTCGGCCAGCGTACAGGAAAGGATTCGGCAGATCATTGAGAACGAAAATCCCAGGAAACCGTTCAGTGACAACAAAATCGCTGAGTTTTTAAAAAAAGAGAATATCGACATCGCGCGGCGTACTGTCGCCAAGTATCGGGAAATGCTCAAGATTCTGCCATCAAATAAACGCAAAAAATTTTAGGGAGGTCCGTTCTATGCAGACGTCTGTAACATTTAAAAACCTTGACCCCTCCGAAACTTTGAAATCTTACGTCGGGGAAAAACTGGATCGCTTCGACAGACTCCTTGATAACCCCGCAGAAGCCAATGTCGTACTTTCCGTCGAAAAATTCCGTCATATTGCCGAAATCAACATCATCGGCGACCGGCTCAATATTGTCGGCAAAGAAGAAACCAGCGACATGTATTCAGCGATTGACATGGTATTGGATAAACTGGAAAAGCAAATCAAAAAAAATAAGCAGAAAACCAGAGACCGAAGAGGGGGTATCAAAAGCGGTCTGGAACGGATGGCGGAAGGCCCCGTAAATCTGCCCGAAGATGCGAGCGATCGTCAGATCATGGTTCAAAGTATCGAGTACAAACCCATGGATGTTGACGAGGCCGTAATGCAGATGGATCTGGTGAATAATAATTTTCTCGTTTTCACCAACTCCCGGACCGATCAGGTCAATGTGATCTACCGCCGCAAAGACGGACATTACGGATTGATCGAACCCATGGCTTGATGCCACTTTATGGAGTGCCGGAGGCTGCAGTGCCGCCGTCCGCGCCCCCGGTGAACTTGAAATGAAAATTTTAGACGTTTTACCTCGGGATGCGATTCTAATCGACCTTGAGGCTCAGGAAAAGAAGGGGATTCTTGAAGAACTTGCCGCGCCGATCTCCCGGATTTCCGGCATCCGCCATCAAAATCTCGTCGAAGTTCTCATGGAAAGGGAAAGACTCGGCAGTACAGGGATCGGCGGAGGAATCGGAATTCCTCACGGAAAGGTCAAAGGCCTGAACTCTCTGATCCTGGGATTCGGCTTGAGCCGAAACGGCGTAAATTTTGATTCCATGGATGGAAAACCCACCCATATCTTCTTTTTGTTGCTCACTCCTGAAAATTCTGCGGGGGACCATCTGAAACTTCTGGCGCGCATTTCCAGAATTCTGAAAAATGACCCTTTCAAGGAACGTCTGATAGTCGCTCGAAGCAAAGAGGAAGTTTACGATATCATTCAAGATGATGACGATGAATTCTGATTGAAAGGCGGATCGAAAAACGCTTTAAAGCGTCTCATTACGGACATTCCGGGTGAAGCATCTCAGCATAACAATCATCACGGGCCTTTCCGGCTCTGGGAAAAGCACGGCGCTGGCGGCTTTTGAAGACGCGGGTTATTACTGCGTCGACAATATGCCTGTGGTGCTGCTTCCCAAGTTCCTGGAAATTCCCATTCAAAGTCCTTCCGAAATCTCCGGTCTGGCTTTTGTCATGGATTTGCGGGAAAAAAGTTTTATAGCCGGATACTCCTCGATTTTTCAGTGGCTGAAAGAACATGGATATCATTACCAGATTCTGTTTCTTGAGTCCGACAGGGAAATTCTGGTTCAGCGTTACAGCCAGACCCGACGGCACCATCCCCTTTCCAGGCATCAGGGCCTTTCCGAAAGCATTCAGGCTGAAATAAATCAACTCCTCGCGCTTAGAAGCGTTGCCGATAAAATCATCGATACATCGCGCTATAATGTCCATCAATTGAAATCGATTATTTTCGAAATTGCGCAGAAGAGCAAGCAGTTCACCCCCATGACCATCAGCGTCCTTTCCTTCGGGTTCAAGTTCGGCATTCCCCATGAGTCGAATCTGATCATGGACGTCCGATTCCTGCCCAACCCGTATTTTATTGCCGAATTAAAAGAACTCAGCGGAAAAGAGCCGCGGGTCAAACAATACCTGATGAATCACGAGGAAACACTCATATTTCTTGACAAATATCTGGATCTGCTTGACTATCTTATTCCATTGCATGAAAAGGAAGGCAAGGCATACCTGACCATTGCTGTTGGTTGTACCGGTGGACGCCATCGATCGGTTGCCATAGCAGAGGCTGTTTTTGATCATATCTTTCAGAAGCAACGATGTGTTAAAATCAGCCACCGGGACATCGACCAGTGAGAGCCAAGGGTTCCCATGAAAAGCCTCTTTCAATTCAATCGCCAAGGCGCAACACGATCTGCGAACAAGGAGTACCATGATTGGTATTGTAATCGTAACACACTGTCAGCTGGGACAAGCACTCATCGAGGCCACAGAATTTATTCTCGGCCATCGACCGGAAGGCGTCACGGCTGTTTCTATTGATCTGAAGGAAAATGCCGACAAACTGCGGGCCAAAATCATGGAAGGCATCAAGAAAGTCGACAAGAAAAAAGGCATATTGATTCTGACCGACATGTTCGGAGGAACGCCATCGAATTTGAGCTATTCTTTTCTCGAAGAAAGCAGGGTAGAGGTTCTCTCAGGCATCAATCTTCCCGTTTTAATCAAGGCTGAAAGCGCTCGAAGGAACATGGAAGTCGGAGAACTGGCCCAGTGTGTTGAAGATTACGGCAAAAAGAGCATCTCTCTGGCAAGCAGAATTCTTAAGGGCAACAAGAAAAGCAAATAGGCATCTGAAGAAATCTTCGGTTTTCCGCAGCATGATCATGGCCGTTTTCAATGCCGTGACGTGATGCAGGATGTTTTCCCCTGCGGTAAAATGCTGTACATGCTTACGGCGCGCATCAATGCTGTGCCTTATTAATCTATGGCGCCCCAAAGGAGGTTTTATGAGCATCAAAATTGGAATCAACGGTTTTGGAAGAATCGGCCGGCTTGTATTTCGCGCCGCCATGGCCCATCCCGAAGTTGAAGTCGTCGCCATCAATGATCTGTCTGATCCGGCAGTCATGGCGCATCTGTTGGCTTACGACTCCGTTCACGGAAAGCTGAATTGCCCGGTTCATGCAGGTGAAGGCAGCATTGAAGTCGACGGTCGCAGCATCGCCGTCACATCGATTAAGGATCCAGACAGCCTGGACTGGAAAAGCCATGGCGTGGACGTTGTCGCGGAGTGCACAGGATTCTTTACAGGCCGGGATAGCGCATCAAAACATCTTTCCGCAGGCGCCCGCAAGGTCATCATCTCGGCGCCCGCCAAAGATCCTGATATCACCATCGTCATGGGAGTCAACTCATCCCAGTACAAACCCAAGCAGCATCACATCATCTCCAATGCATCCTGCACCACCAACTGTCTGGCTCCGGTGGCAAAGGTGCTGCTCGAAAATTTCGGCATCCGATACGGCCTGATGACCACAGTCCATGCCTACACCGGTGACCAGCGGCTTCTGGATTTTCCGCACAAGGACCTTAGAAGAGCCCGTGCCGCAGCGCTTTCCATGGTGCCGACAACGACCGGCGCCGCCAGGGCAGTCGCCCTCGTGTTGCCGGAGCTTTCCGGAAAACTCAACGGCCTGGCCATCCGGGTTCCAACTCCCAATGTTTCGATCGTGGATTTTGTAGCCACGGTTGAAAAATCCGGCGTCACCGTCACGGATGTCAACGACGCCCTCAAATCGGCTGCACAGGGCCCTCTGGCCGGCATTCTTGGATTCAACGAGCTCCCACTGGTGTCCGTGGATTTTAACGGTTGCCCCCTTTCGTCCATTGTCGACGCCCAGACCACCCATGTATCCGGCAACATGGTCAAGGTGCTGTCCTGGTACGACAATGAAACCGGCTATTCAAACCGGATGGTGGAAATGGCGGCCATGATCGGAGCTCAGCTTTAACGAGCCCGAAACAGAAAAACAATCAGGCCGCCGGAGTGAACGGTTGCGTATTTTATCCGAGCCCAAGATCAAGTTTTCTCAAGAAGCGAAAAGCCACGGTCAAACGCACAGCCGTTCATCTTAACCGCAAAACATCAAAGGAACTGGATGCCATGAAAAACCGCACGCCGCTGATCGCCGGAAACTGGAAGATGTTCAAAACCGGTCCTGAGGCCTTTCAAACCGCCATCGAACTGGTACAAAGAGTAAAAGACGTCGATGGTGTGGATATTATGATCGCACCCGCATTTACGGCTTTGTCCCAAACAGCCGACGCCCTCAAAAACAGCAGGATAGCTCTGGGCGCTCAGAACATGTTCTGGGAATCAAAGGGCGCTTACACAGGCGAAATCTCACCTGTAATGCTAAAGGATCTCGGATGCCGGTATGTGATCATCGGGCATTCCGAAAGACGCCAGTATTTCGGAGAAACCAATGAAACTGTCAATAAAAAAATTCAGGCCGCCTTGTTCCATCAGCTGATTCCTATTCTGTGCGTAGGCGAAAGTGATCAGCAGCGGAATGCCGGAGAGACTTTTTCCGTGCTTGACAAACAAATCCAATTCGGCTTAAAAGGTTTTTCGTCGGAAGAGCTTCGGTCGCTTGTGATTGCCTATGAACCCGTCTGGGCCATAGGTACCGGAAAAACCGCGACCAGCGCGCAGGCCCAGGAAGTGCACCAGTTCCTGCGCGGGCTTATGGAAGAGGTTTTTTTAAATCCGCTTGCCAATTCCATAAGAATACTATATGGAGGTAGCGTCAAACCCGGCAATATCAAGGAGCTTATGGGAATGCCGGATGTGGACGGTGCGCTGGTGGGCGGTGCGAGCCTGGAAGCAGAAGTTTTCAGCCAGATTATACAATTTGAAAAATAATAGAAAAATACAATGTCAGCTGTGCTGGTTATAATACATGTGATTGTCTGTGTGGCCCTGATTTTAATTGTCCTGCTGCAAACCGGAAAAGCGGCCGATATGGGTGCCGCCTTTGGCGGCGGGTCCAGTCAGACGCTTTTCGGCAGCACCGGTGCCTCGACCTTTTTGAGTAAAGCAACTACCGTGGCGGCAATTGTATTCATGCTGACATCCCTGACGCTTGCCTATATATCGAGCGACAGGACAAGGCAATCGGTCATGGAAAATGCCAAGGCACCCATAACCCAGACGGCGCCCGACACCGAAACGGGAATGCCGGCAACCGCTGATCAGACCTCCAAAACACACGAGACGCCTGCTCAGCCCGCAGACCAAAAATAATGCGTCTGTGCCGAAGTGGTGGAACTTGGTAGACACGCTATCTTGAGGGGGTAGTGGGCTACGCCCGTGCCGGTTCAAGTCCGGCCTTCGGCACCACCGATATTCAAAGAGGGTATTGAGTTTATCTCAACACCCTCTTCATTTGTTCGCCAGAGAGAAAACTTCAATGATTTTCAACATGAACTTTGTGGAGTGGCGCCATCGAACGCATTTGCACATGGAAATCCGGTCAGAGAGCACCCGCTGTCTCAGGGTCTTGGCGACCATTCAATGCGCTTCACCCCCTGCGGCGGAGCGGTAACCGCATTTGTCTCTTGGCTTCTTCACAAGCTTTTATTTTCGCTTCGGCCGCTCGAAAAGTATATTGAATTTATCAAGTTCAAGAATAATGGCCACAAGTTCAAAATATTGAACTTTCCGGAATTGCAATAAAAGTCTTTAAATACAGATAATTAGAAATTCGCCAGGGATTTGAAGTTTAAAAATATGAACTTTTCGGCAAGGTTTTTGTGCAAAAATATCTGCTTCCGGAAATCCTCAGCAGTGCGATATTGAAAAATTTTAATAAATATTAATAGGTTATAAAATAAATTTAAATATCGCGTAAAAATTGAATTTTGGCATTCCATTTGCTTTAAAAATAGTCAACCGTAAATTTCATCTTTTTCTCTTCCTTAAAGACTAATCGACTCAGGTCGGTTAGTCTTTTTTTATCGCTTGATTGGAAATCGAATAGTCCCAGCAATCGGGATTAAAGCCTGCAAAGCGAATGAGTCGGTTGCATGTTCAGGCACTCATCGCGTCGACATCGGCGTGTTATGCATATTCAACAAAATCATTGCCACAACACGTTTTCTTTTTTCCGGGCCGCAAAACTTCTTGTCAAAAGTCTTCCTGTCGTGATAACGATCTGAATTTAATAAAATTTAAACCAAACAGAACCAGGAAATCATACAATGGCATACAATCCTCTTGAAATGGAAGACTGGCGGATCTCCGAGGCGGCCGAAGAACACATGCCCATGCCAGATCAGTGGCGAAAGAATCTGGGACTTCAAAAAGACGAGGTACTTCCCATGGGAAGGCTCTGCAAGCTGGATTTCATGAAAATCATTGATCGTCTCAGGGACAGGCCCAATGGAAAATACATCGAGGTGACCGCGATCACTCCAACGCCGCTGGGCGAGGGAAAAACCACCACTTCCCTTGGGCTTATGGAGGGGCTGGGCAAGCGGGGGAAAAAGGTGGGAGGTGCCCTGCGCCAGCCCTCGGGGGGGCCCACCATGAACGTGAAGGGCACGGCGGCCGGCGGCGGCAACGCGCTGCTGATTCCCATGACGGATTTTTCCCTGGGACTGACCAACGACATCAATGACATCATGAACGCCCACAATCTGGCCATGGTGGCCATGACCGCCCGCATGCAGCACGAACGCAACTACAACGATGAACAGCTCGATCGACTGACGGGCATGCGGCGGCTGAACATCGACCCGACCCGCATCGAGATGGGCTGGGTAATCGACTTCTGTGCCCAGGCGCTTCGAAATATCGTGATCGGCATGGGCGGCCGCCATGACGGGTTTACCATGCAGTCTCGTTTTGATATTGCGCCAGCCTCTGAATGCATGGCAATCCTTTCCATTGCCCGTGATCTGGAAGACCTGAGAAAGCGCATGGATAAAATCACCGTGGCCTTTGATCGCAGCGGCAATCCAGTAACCACCGGCGACTTGGAAGTGGGCGGCGCCATGACCGCCTGGATGCGCAAGACCATCAATCCCACGCTGATGTGCACCGCGGAATACCAGCCGTGCATGGTTCATGCCGGGCCCTTTGCCAATATCGCCATCGGCCAGTCCTCGATCATAGCCGACCGCATTGGCTTGAAGATGTTTGACTATCATGTGACCGAAAGCGGATTTGCCGCAGACATCGGGTTTGAAAAATTCTGGAACGTCAAATGCCGTCTCAGCGGTCTGAAGCCCCATGTTTCGGTACTCACCACCACGATCCGTGCCTTAAAGATGCACGGCGGCGGCCCCAAGGTCACCCCGGGCCTGTCCCTTCCAGAAGCTTACCTGAAAGAGGATCTGGCCTTGGTGGAAATGGGTCTGGAAAACATGATTCATCATATTGCCACCATTCGGAAATCCGGTATGAATCCGGTGGTATGCCTGAACCGTTTTTATACGGACACCGTTCATGAGATCGCTCTGGTACGAAGAGCCGCCGAAGCGGCCGGGGCTCGATTTGCCGTTTCGGATCACTGGCTTAGAGGCGGCAAGGGAGCGCTGGAACTGGCCGACGCGGTGATCGACGCCTGCAGCGAAGAACCGAGTTTTCATTTTCTCTATCCAAAAGAGATGAAACTGCGAGACCGGGTCGCCATGATTGCCAGAGAAATTTACGGCGCCGATGGGGTTGCCTGGAGCCCGGACGCCGCAGCCAAGGCCAGACGCCTGGAAGAGGATCCCCGGTACGATGATTTTGCGACGGTCATGGTCAAGACCCATCTGAGCCTGAGCCATGATCCCCGTTTAAAGGGCGTTCCAAAAGGATGGGAGCTTCCCATACGAGATGTGCTGGTATACTCCGGAGCCCGTTTCTTGTGCCCCTGTGCCTGGGATATCAGCCTGATGCCCGGTACCGGATCCAACCCGGCGTTTCGGCGGATCGATGTGGACACAAAAACCGGAAAGGTCTTTGGCCTGTTCTGACAAACTGTTTTTGTGGTTTTTTCAGCTCCCTTAGCGCGGTCCGTGTGCTGATGCCGCCGTACAGAAAAGAAAACTGCGGCGTATTCTATGCGCGGGGTTGTCCTGAAGCTGGCACAGCGGACCGTGCCGCGGTTGAGTAAGTCTGCCGGCTTTAACAGGCTGTTGAAAAACTGCGCCTGAGGCCGCCATTCAGCGTTGCACGGCTCTCGCCAATGCTCACATATGCTTGAATATGCTGCGCTTGTCGCATCGCCGCGCGCCTTGCCTGACGGCCTGATTCTTGTTTTTCAACACCCTGTTAAAGAGCAATAAACTGAGGAAAAATATTCTCATGAAGCGGACGATGGTTTGCTTGCTTGCGGAAAGAGAACTAACCGTCGCTTTTGCTGCAGACTCGACAAACGGGGTGACATTGGTTTTCAGCTTGATGTTCTTTGAAAACGCGATGTAGTAATTGTCAACTTTTCTGTAATATTAACTGGAAAGCGCTCTGGAAACATAATCAATACCGGAGCTTTGAAGCGCCATGGGCCCCGATGAGACCGGCGGTTCTGCCGTTGCCGTCCGGAACGGATGGATCAGGCAGAAATGATAGTGGACTTGGCTGGCCCGTACAAACGGGTTGAGACGGACAATTCCATCACTGTTTATCCATTGAATTCTTTTATCAAACTGCGCACGTCTTCGAGAATTTTCGGCGGAGTATAAATGCCGCCATGAACCGTATCCCCAGCTTATCCAGACATTTTCGCGCCCGAATTTTAATCTGTAATTTCCGTGCACCCACTTTATTGACTTGGCTGCGAGAGCTACTGCGGTTTATGACCCACATGAAGCCAGGCGACGCCAAAGGTCAGGGGGTGCATTTCGATGTCTCTCAGGCCGGCTTGTTCCATCAGACGAGCGAACCGCTGGGCTGTGGGAAAATTCATGATCGAGTCAGCCAGATATTCATAAGCCGCCGGATTCGGGGAAAATGCACGGGCAAGGCGAGGCAGCAGACGATTCAGATAGATATCGTAGATTTTCTGAAAAAAAACACTGCGGGGAAAGGTCATTTCCAGCACTAGGACCCTGCCGCCGGGAACCACCACCCGGGCCATTTCCTTTAAAGCCGCCAGACGTTCCGGAATGTTTCGAATGCCAAAAGCGATGGCTGCTGCGTCAAAGCTGTTTTCCGCAGCCGGAATTCGAAGGGCGTCGGCCTGGACCAGACTGATGCGGCCGGAAAGCTTTTTGCGGATGATTTTTTCCCAAGCCACGTCCATCATTTCATTCACAAAATCCATGCCGATCACCTGAATGTCCGGATGAACCAGGGCCGCTTCGATGGCCAGATCCCCGGTGCCCGTAGCCATGTCCAGCAAACGGTGGGTTCTGAAAAAACGCATGGCGCCAACCGTCCGGCGCCGCCAGGCCACATCCCGGCGCAGGCTGAGCAGGTGGTTTAAAAAATCGTATTTTCCCGTGATCGTGGCAAAGATGTCCTTTACCATATTGATGCGATCTGCGTTTGATGCCGCTTTGACCGAAGGGTAGCGCCGGCTTTCGTGCTTTTCCATTTTCAGGCATTTCCCTCTAAGTTTCGAATCGCTTCACCAGGATGACGATGCTGCCGCTGGTTCATCGAAACAGCCGACAAAATTTCAGTGACGAGTAAGCCGGCATCCTAAAGAAGATTCGAGGATTGATCAACCGAAAAAATGGCTTTGAATTTTATATTGATTTCGAGTGCATTCATGCAGCGGCGGATCATTCGCCTGAAAATCGAACGGCCCGTTTTTGAAACAACTGTTTTGCTTTTCGATACAGCGGGTCGCCGGGCGCAATATCCGGCCTGCGAAATGCCGTGGTGAATTCAGTTCGATGAATTCGTGCCTCAAAGGCCAGATACCGGCACACGGCCGTCTGGGCCATGGCTTCGATGATCAGTTCCTTCCAGTCGCCGGCGCAAGGCCATATTTGAATGACCGCATGAGCCGCCGTTCCGGGCCGATTGATTTGCATTTCGTCAAGCGGGGTGTACAGAAGATTTCCCCGAAGCAGTGCCGGACAGGGAACGGCGCCCGGAGTTTCCGGGCCGCACAGGCGACCCTCGGAATCGGTGAACACTTCAAACGGACCGGATTTGACCGATAGCAGCAGGTTCAGCGTACTCGCGATCCAGCGATTTTGTCCAGGATGGAGCACGACGTTCCATGAGGACGGCGTGATCTGTTGGGCGAACTGCCGCATGCGCTCGGGCAGCGAATCGACAGCCGCCGTCACGGATTCCGACCTTTCTGAAAAACCGCTTCCCGATAAGCGCAGTGGATGAAAATCTTGGTGGCGATCTTGGCGGCCGTGTATTCCGAAAATAGGGAACCTTCTATTTTGGCAAGTTCATTAATGTCTGCGGCTACCACCCGCCGGCTGCGTCCGACCGCCTTGATCAGCGAAACAAGCTGTCGGAAACTCAGGCCGCCGGGCTCGGGGGTTCCGGTTGCCGGCAGCACCGATGGGTCCAGACCGTCCAGATCGACGCTCAGGTAGACGTTTTCGGGCAGTCTGTCAACCACCTCCTGAATCCAGGAATTGTCCGCCGGATCGATGGTGTGCGCATACACAGGCCGAAGATTCCGGCACCGGACATATTCAAGCTCTTCAGCGCAAAATGCACGTATTCCCACCTGAACCATGGGGATCCGCGCCTCTTCATCGATGCGGCGCATCACACAGGCATGGTTGTATGGACTGCCGTTCCACCGATCGCGAAGATCCAGATGCGCATCTACCTGTAAAATGCCCAGGTTTGGATAGATCAGGGAGGCGGCGATCGCCGGTCCGATTGCAATGGCGTGATCGCCGCCCAGCGACAGAAGAAATTTCCCCTTTGCCATGATCTTTTCGGCGGCAGTTTTCATTTCCGCGACCGCCTCTTCGGGTGATCCAGAGGGCCTCAGCGGAGACAGGGTGTGAATCCGAAACTCCCCCCAGTCGATCAGGGTTTCCTCATCCACGCGTTCGAGTTGGACGGAAGCGTCGAGAATGTGAGAAGGCCCGGTGCCGCTGCCGGTTCCATAGGAGGACGCATGTTCGTAGCACAGAGGCAGAACAATGATCCGCGCCTTATCAAATCCCGCGTCCGGCACTTCGTCGTCGCCGAAGTGGGTGAACGGTTTTATCGTCATGGATTATTTTACAAAAACCGCTGAGGCAAGCACGGTGGTCCACAGATGGCCTTCCGCGCCCAGGGCGGCCTGGCTGATGTGCTGGGACTCGACGATCTTACCGCTCAGGCTGTAAACCTCCCGGCGTTCGTCGTAGTCTTTGTCCGGATCGAATTCAATGCCCAGCGTGTTGGCAAGCATGGAGGCGGCCAAATCTTCGGCATATTCCCCGGCCTCAAGCTCTGTCTGCCCGAAGCCGTGATGTTCCGAAAGATATCCGTACCGGCCGGGCTCAGCGGGAATGGCAAGGCCGACACTGGCCACAACTCTTCGGCCGGCTTCGTTGATCTGCTCGCGCGCCATGACGCAATGGGTGATTTCCCCGGGTTCCAGCCGGGACAAACCTGCTTCGATATCAAAAATTTTGCAGTGCGGCGGAAAAATAGAAGAAACCATCACCAGATTCAGATGCGCGATGCGTGCGTTTCGCAAAGCGTTTTCAAAGGAAGCCAGCTTTTCACGATGGACGCCGACGCCTTTGGTAAAAAAAAGATATCTTGGAACATACATATGCCCAAACCTCCTTTCCGGCAAGATTGAAAAACGAATTTAAAAAGTGGGGTATTTGTATTCGTATGCAAAACGAATGTCAATAAAAATACATGCCTGATTCAAAAGACTTGAGATGGTTTCCGTTGGCAGTTCTTGGCCGGCATACCAAAAAACCAGTATCAAACGGCAGCGCATTTTCGGCTTGGATGCATTCAAAGAAGATTCAACAAAAAATTTATGGCCAAAATTTTTTGTTTTGCGGAATGGGGGGCTATAAAAAATGCAGGAAAAATTGACAAGAAGCGCATAATTTGGATACACGCCGGGTGTAAAAAAATTCCGCGAATATGCTTCAACTACTTGAAAACATATTATAAACTACCGATATAAATATCCGGCACAATATTTGCTTTATTGCTGGCTAATACAGAAATTCAGCTGCTGTCAAGGCATCTTGTAGAGATTGGGTTGGGAGATTCAGGAAGTTTCCCCATGAAAATAGGCTAAATTTCCTATAGACAAAATTGAAAATATTAGTTTATAAGTATAAAAAATTAATTGAATATAATTTATCATTTGAATTAAGGAAAAATTAATTATGATGGAAATCAGAAATCCGAGAACCGTTTTTTTAAGCATGTACACGCCAATCGCCCGTCTCAAGGGTCTGGCAGATCTTTACCGAGAGGACAGAGGCATGGAAAGGGCGCTGACGCCGTCGGAAAGCATGGGAGTTTCAGTATTGCTCAACCAGATCGCCGATGAAATCAAGACGCTGGCCAATCAACTGGGCGGATAGCCGGTCGCGTAAAGCCGAAGTCAATCATCTTGGTTTTTTCAGAGGTTGACGATCCTACCCTTCTTGCACTTTCGCGTCGTTTTCCCCGCAATTGTTCCTGTTCTTCCGTGCCAGAAAACAGTGCCGCCAAATTATCGTCGCCAAAAGAACCGGTATCCTTTTTTAACAGAACGCACTATCCGTTTTGCTTTGAAGAATAAGGTTTAGCGACATGATTCCAAGGCTCTCGGTCACCTGATGCGATGCTTTCGAAAAGCTTCGGCACTGAATACGGAACACGCATCTTAAAAAACGTATCGCATTTGTTATTTCAAAACAACCGAACAAGATTGCTGTGATTCGCTGCAGAAAAGTCTGCTCAATCGCCGATTTTCAGTACCTTGGCGCCGCGAATTTTTTGTTGTTTCAGTTCCTGAAGGGCCAAATTGGCATCGGATAAATCAAACTCGGAGAATTCCGGCCGAATGGGAATTCTTGCGGCGATTTGCAAAAAAGATTCAACATCGCTGCGGGCGACATTAGCCACGCTCTTGATTTCCTTTTCCATCCAGAGGTGTTCCGGATAGCTCAGATTCAGAAGCTCGGCCTGATCCGCGCTTTCCTTTCGAATGGCGTTGATCACCAGCCTTCCTCCGCTTTGAAGATTTTTCAGCGCCCAGACAATCGGTTTCCAGGCAGGAGTCGTGTCGATGATGCCGTGCAGGAGTTCGGGCGCCAAGGTTTCGGTCGGGCCAGACCACACCGCCCCCAGTTCCCTGGCAAAATCCCTTTCCCGAGGGCTTCTGGCAAACACAAAAACCTGTGATTTCGGATAAATATGGTGGGCCAGCATCAACACCAGATGGGCCGATCCTCCGAATCCCGTCAGTCCCAGATTTTCGCCGTCTTTCAGCCCGGTCAGATTCAGGGAACGATATCCGATCGCGCCGGCGCAGAGCAGCGGCGCCGCCTCGGAATCGGAAAATACATTGGGAATCGGAAAGGCAAAATCCTCTTGAATCGTTGTGTATTGGGCATACCCGCCGTGGGCATCCCGGCCGGTGGCCTGGAAATCAGGGCAGAGATTTTCATCTCCGCGCCGGCAGAACGCGCACTTTCCGCAGGCGTGATAAATCCAGGCAACGCCAACCCGGTCGCCGATGGAAAATCTTCCGGCCCCCGGCCCGTTCGCATCCACCCGGCCGACGATCTGATGGCCCGGAATAACGGGGAGCACTGGCGGCGGCGTTCGACCTTCGATCTCGTCCAGTTCGGTGTGGCAGACTCCGCAGGCCGAAATGCAGATGCGAATCTCCTTTTCATTTGGAACCGGAACCGGCATGTCCGCAAGTTCAAGGGGATTCGGGTTCTGGGTCATGCTGCCGATTCGATTCAGAATCATTGCCTTCATGGTCAAGCCTCCGAATAATTACTGAGTTTATGGCCGAATACGGAACCGCCACGCGCAATACCACTGGTCGGGATGCGGGTCCGGCGGGCATCCGATGCATTCGGTTTCTATGCGGGAATCGATGGCGCGGGCGAAATAGTCATATTCCACCATCCCTCCGGTCTTGCAGGGATAGTCGGGCAGCCCCCGGCGTTTGCGCGCCGATTGGACCCTGCAGTCATTCATATGGAAAACGACAGATTCCGGCGTCTCATCGATAAGGCTCTGGGTATTGATGCATGCATACAGCCTGAAGTTCAGCGCTTTTTTGAGTCCGTCCAGACCCGGAGCGTCGGAAAGATTGAGGAAGCGCCTGATGCTCCAGGCCTCGAAAGGTGAAAACCGGGCCCAGCAGGAATCATTGCAGCGTTTGGCGTCGTTCATGCCACGGGATTGCTCGATGGCCTGAAACCAGATCCCGTCATTGGCCAGCCAGTTGACCGCCGTCGCCTGAAGCAGACCGGCCAGATCCTGCCGGGAAAATGAGAGCAGGGGTTCGGGAAGCCCGTTTTTCAAGGAAAATCCAAAAGCTCTGGACAGCCGGTCCATCTGAACGGGCAGGCTCTTTTCCAGGACAATGCCCAGAGTTTTCAGAGACTTTTCCATTCCCATCTGATGGCGGACCTCGGTAAACCACAGGGCGTGATGAATCACGGCGCGGTGGAAAAAATCCAGCAGCAGCCGGACAGCGTCTTCATTTTCAAGATCGGTAATGGCTTCCAGCGGCATCGGATCATCCCTTTCAGGTTGCGGACTGAATTTTTTGGCGAATTTTTCGAATATATTCCGGCGTGGTTCCGCAGCATCCGCCGACGATTTCAATGCCTAGGACTTTGATTTGTAAAATACGGTCCGAAAAATAATCGCTGTCTTCAGGGTAAAAAATCTCGGAACCGCGGGGCTGCGGGCTGCCGGCGTTAGGCTGTACGATGGTCAGCCCTTCGGTAGCGGCACGAATTTCTTCCGCAAGTCCCACCATCTCATCGCTTCCCAGCGTGCAGTTGGCGCCGACTGCGGCAGCGCCGGCTTCCTGAAGCGCTTCAAGGCTTTCGGCAACCTTGTTTCCCATCATGGTGGCAAAGCCCCTGGCGGTTTTCCGGAAGGTCAGAGTTGCGAAAATGGGCAGATCGGATACGGAACGGACGCCCTTGACGGCGGCTAGGCATTCCTGAAGGTCAAACATGGTTTCTATGAGAAAAAGATCCACTCCGGACCGGGCCAGACAGGAGGCCTGCCGGGCAAAGTTGTCAAAGGCCTGTTCCCGTGAAACCGGACCGAATGGGGCCATCAGATCTCCGGTCGGACCGATGTCTCCGGCTACAAACCGGTCTTTGGCAGCCTTTCGGGCCAGTTCAACCGCCGTCCGGTTGATCAACTCCGCCTGATCCTCGAGTCCCGCCTTTTTGAGTTTCAGGGAGCTGGCGCCGAAGGTGTTCGTGGTAATCACGTCCGCGCCGGCGTCAATGTAAGCCCGGTGGATTTTTTCAATTACCGAGGGATTTTCAATATTCCAGCATTCCGACGCTCTGCCGCCGGCCAGACCCTCCATGATCAGCATCGTTCCCATGCCGCCGTCGAAAATCAGACCGCTGCTTTTGGCCAACTCAATAAGCTTCATAGAATATCCCTATCGGCCCGAAATTTTTAGACAAAAAATATTCGGAATTCAGGGCGCGGTCGGTTTGGGGCCGATTTTCAGACCGCCTTTTTCAGACAATCACCGTTTTTTGAATCGTTTTGACAATTTCCTCAGGATCATCCATGACCTGAACAATATCCATATCTTTCGGGGAAATCTTTTCTTCCAACAACAGACTGGAACGAATCCACTCAATCATTCCGGCCCAGTATTCCGAGCCCACCAGGATTACGGGAAACGGTTTCATGCGGTGAGTTTGAATCAGTGTGACTGCTTCAAAAAGTTCGTCCAGGGTGCCGAATCCGCCCGGCAGGACGATGTAGGCATGAGCGTATTTGAGGAACATGACCTTGCGGATAAAGAAATATTTGAACTCGATTCGCGTATTGGCATATTTGTTGGGTTTTTGTTCGTGCGGCAGGATGATATTCAGGCCGACGGAGACGCCGTTCGCCTTGGCCGCACCTTTGTTGGCCGCTTCCATGATGCCGCCGCCCCCGCCTGTGATAACGGCAAAACCGCTTTTCACAAAAAGTTCAGCGATTTTTTCCGCCTTTTTATAATAGGGTTCTGTGGGCAAAACCCGGGCGGATCCAAAAATACTCACGGCCGGCCCCAGCTCATGAAGTGCGTCGACACCCTCAACGAATTCACCCATGATTTTAAAAATACGCCAAGGCTCCCGGGTGGTAAGGGCATCGATGACGAATTGTTTTTCAAGCGTCTTGGTCAAAACAGTTTCAGTCCTTTCCGGAAATTTACCTGTCCAAAATTACAGTTACGCGCCTTCACCGTTTTTTGTGTCTACCAATCACGCCTTGCTTTGTCAATAATTTCGCATTGAACTGCTGCCCTGTTCGGATAAAGATCGCGATCCACAGGTCAGAGGCCGGGAAAAACGGCATGGCCCCGGGCCAGTCAAGACCGGTGAAAAGCCCAAAACTCCTAATAAAAATATGCGATTGCCCTGCACACGGATTGACTTGCAAGGGCGCTTCTGGTATTGCTCCCTGAAAATAAAACCATTTGAAAGGAAAAGTAAAATGCAACGAACGCTTTCTATCATCAAACCCGACGGCGTCGGCCGGGGACTGATCGGAGAGGTGGTCCGGCGGCTGGAGAAAAACGGCCTGAAAATCATCGCCATGAAGATGATTCACATGACGCGACGCCAGGCCCAAGGCTTCTACGCCGTTCACAAGGAGCGCCCTTTTTTCGAAAGCCTGATTGATTTCATGACCTCCGGCCCGGTGGTGGTCATGGTGCTGGAAGGCGAGGACGTCATCGCCCGGTACCGGAAGCTGATGGGCGCAACCGACTACAAGAAGGCGGAGGAAGGGACCATTCGAAAGGAGTTTGCCACGGACATCGAGAAAAACGTGGTGCACGGATCCGACGGCCCGGATACCGCGGCCTTTGAAATCGGTTATTTCTTCAACAGCTTTGAAATGGTCGGATGAACGCCGTCCGGCTTGACAACATCTCCGTCGTACTGCAAAAGCCCCGATATTCAGAAAATATCGGGGCTTCAGCCCGGGTTGTCCGGAATATGGGCATGAAGGATCTGCTCGTGGTCAGTCCGGAAAACTTCGATCTTTCAAAGGTCGAAAAAATGGCGACCCATGCGGCTTTGCCTGTCGTTGAGAAGATCCGGGTGTATTCCGATCTGAAAGAGGCTCTGGCCCCGTTCGGGTATATCGTGGGAACCTCGGCCCGGCTGGGCGAAAACCGGCAGGCCCTGGCCTCTCCTTTCCAGATGGCCCGGAAACTCGTTTCCGTCTCCCAAAGCAATCCGGTTGCACTTGTCTTCGGACCCGAAGACCGGGGGCTTTCCAACGAGGATCTGAGGCTGTGCCACCTGCTGGTCAACATTCCCACCGCGCAATTTTCCTCGCTGAATCTGGCTCAGGCCGTCATGGTCATCTGTTACGAGGTTTTTTGCGCCAGCCTTCCGCAAGCCGAAACCTCCTTCGTTCCCCGCCTTGCCAGCCGCCATGAGCTGGAAGGGATGTATGAACAGTTGAAGGATATTCTGGTGAGAATCGACTTCATCAACCGGGAAAATCCGGACTACTGGATGAACCTTATGAGAAAATTTTTCAACCGGCTTCCGTTACGGGCCAGGGAGGTCAGAATCATCCGGGGCATATGCCGGCAAATGAACTGGTACGCCGGCAAATGCTATCAGGACGGACTGAAGGCGGTTAAAAACGATCCTGCTTCCGGTCAGTAGTTGAAGGTCTCATAAAAAGTCAAAATTTTGATGGTAAAGTAAAAAGTCCAAGTTCAAGGCGTCGCAAATCCCGAGGAACGAGGCGCACTCAGCGTACGTCTCAATGACGGGGGATGCAGCGCAACGCAGAAATTGGACTTTTTACGAAGCCGTCAGTAATTCGCATCCGCATATTCCACCCATCCTCCGGCTTCGACCAGAGACTGGTCGAACTTCGAGACCGTAAAGGCGATCTTTTCAATGCCGGCCTTGCCTTGAATCAGAAAACGACGGTTTCCCCAGTCGGTCTGCAGACTGGCGCCGGATGCTGAATAAGCATCGAACAGGTGGTCGATCGTAGGCGCGGGCAGCTCGACGGCCATCATGCCGCAGTTGAACATGTTCTGCCGGAAGATCCGCGCAAAGCTCTGAGCGATCACCAGATGAATTCCGTTGACTTCCAGCGCCCAGGGAGCATGTTCCCGGGAAGAGCCACAGCCGAAATTGGCGCGGGTCACAATGACGCCGACGTTCTGAAGATCGGTTTTGGGGTTGAACTCCTCGATCTTCAAATCCTCAAAAAGATAGGGCTTCAATATCTCTTTGGAGATATCGGTCAGGTATTTTGCCGGAATGATCTCGTCGGTGTTGATATCGGACCGGTTCAGAAACAGAATTTTGCCGCCGAACGCTTTCATGATCGCCCCTTCAAATATCTCAAGCTCGAGATTTGTATAATGGTGAATTCGCAATAAAGCCGGCAACAGCGGAGGCCGCCGCGGTAGCCGGACTCATCAGGTGAACCATGCCGCCCCTGCCCATTCGTCCGTTAAAATTCCGGTTGGTGGTCGAGGCGCAGACCTCTCCTTCGGCCAGAACCCCGTTGCTCATTCCCAGACAGGCACCGCAGGTGGGATTGGTCACGCAGAATCCGGCCTGCATAAACACCTCCAGAATGCCCTCATTCATGGCCTTCCGAAAGATGTCCGGAGTGGCCGGAGAGACGATGCCGCGAACCCGGTCGCTGATTTTTCTGCCCCGCAGCACGTCGGCCGCAGCTCGCAGATCCTCCAGGCGGCCGTTGGTGCAGGAGCCGATATACGCCTGATCGATCGGCACGCCCTGCATTTCCCGGACCGTTTTGACCTGATCCGGCTTGTATCCGAAGGTGGTCAGGGGCTCCAGTTCGGACACGTCATGCGTGATCACAGTCTCGTAAAGGGCATCCGCATCCGGGCAGAACGCCCTGAATGCCTCAAGCGCCGCCTGGGGGCTTTCGAACTCATTTTTGATGAATTCCCAGAGATACGCCACCGTGGTTTCATCCGGCCGGCAGATGCCGCAGGTTGCGCCGGCCTCAACAGCCATGTTGCACAGGGTCATTCGACCTTCCATGCTCATGGCCTGCACCGCCGGACCGTCGAACTCGATCACCCGGTTGGTGGCGCCGTTGACCCCCAGGCGCTGAATGATGGAAAGAATAACGTCCTTGGAATAGACCCCGGACGGCAGTCGGCCGACGATGTTGATCCGGATCGTTCTGGGTGTGTGAAAGGCGCAGACGCCCTTTAAAATGCCCACCTCCAGATCGGTGGTGCCCACGCCGGCGGCAAAAGCCCCAAAAGCTCCGTGCGTGCAGGTGTGCGAGTCTCCCATGATGATCGTATAACCGGGGCGGACAAATCCCTTTTCCGGAAAAATTGCATGGCACACGCCGTTTCGGCCGATATCAAAGAAGTCCTTGATGTCGTGCCTTCTCGCCCAGTCTCGCAGGATCTTCCCCTGCAAGGCGGTTTTTGAATCTTTGGCCGGGGTGACGTGATCGATGACCGCCTTGATTCTGGATGAATCAAACACCCGGTCCTTTTCCCGGCTCACCAGATCCAGAATGGCCGTCGGGGTCGTGATTTCATGGCAGAAGACCGCATCGAGCCGAATGACCTGAATTTCATCAGACGGCGCATCGACGCGGTGAAAATCAAAAATTTTTTCGGCAATGGTTCTTCCCATGCAATACCTCTGTCCCCTCTGCGGATTCTACGCCGAGGCGCAAAACCTTTTTCATTAATCCTGATCGGTTCTCAGCACCGAAAGAAAGGCTGACTGCGGAATCATGACCTGACCGACCATTTTCATCCGCTTCTTGCCTTGCTTCTGCTTTTCCAGAAGCTTACGTTTTCGAGTGATATCGCCGCCGTAGCATTTGGCAGTCACGTCCTTCCTGAAAGGCGAGATCGTGGAACGCGAAATGATCTTGGCGCCGATGGCGCCCTGAATGGCGATTTTAAACATCTGCCTGGGAATCTCGTCCTTGAGCTTCTCGCAGGCCGACCGGCCCCGTTCCACGGCCCGATCCTTGTGAATCAGCTGTGAGAGCGCATCCACCCGCTCTCCGTTGATCAGAATATCGAGTTTGACCAGATCGGTTTCCCGGTAGTCGATGAGTTCGTAGTCAAAAGAGCCGTAGCCCTGGGTCACGGATTTGAGCTTGTCGTAAAAATCGTAGATCACCTCGGCCAGAGGAAGTTCAAAAACCATTTCCAGGCGGTTGCTGGTCAGATACTGGTAATTGCGGTTGATTCCGCGCCGGTCCAGGCACAGTTTCATCACCACTCCCATATACCGGTCGGGCACAATGATGGTGGCCTTGATAAAGGGTTCGAGCGCATGATCGATGGTCGTTGGATCCGGATACAGAGCCGGATTGTCGATCACCATTCTGGATCCGTCGTTCATGACGAGCTGATACCGGACCGAAGGCGCGGTCAGAATCAGAGAGAGATCGTATTCGCGCTCCAGGCGTTCCTGAACCACCTCGAGATGCAGCAGACCCAGAAAGCCGCATCGAAATCCGAATCCCAGGGCCACGGAGGAGTCCTTCTCATAAACCAGGGCCGAATCGTTGAGTTTGAGCTTTTCGATGGCAACGGCCAGTTCCTCGTATCCATCCGAGGCCACCGGATAAATCGATGAGAAAACAACGGGTTTGGCCTCACGGAATCCCGGCAGGGCAGCAACGCAGGGCCGGGATTTGTGCGTGACCGTATCGCCGCACCGGGTGTCGCTGACCGTCTTGATTCCGGCAATCATGTACCCGACCTCGCCGGCGGTCAGCTGCTTTCGAGGAATCCGCTGAATCTGAAATACGCCCACCTCCTCGACCTTGTAGGCCGCTTGGTTGGACATGAAGGAGATGATGTCTCCGGGCTTGATGGTTCCCTCGAAGATGCGAAAATGCACGATGGTTCCCCGGAACGCATCGTAATGAGAATCAAAAATCAGAGCTTTCAACGGCGCCTTTGGGTCCCCGGCAGGCGGCGGGAGTTTCTGAACGATCGCCTCCAGAACATCATCAATGCCCAGACCGGCCTTGGCCGAAGCCAGAATCGCAGATTCCGGGTCAAGCCCCAGGTCCTCCTCGATTTGCGCCTTCACCCGGTCGATGTCCGCTGAAGGCAGGTCGATCTTGTTGATCACCGGAATGATTTCCAGGTTGTGCTCCATGGCCAGGTACAGATTGGCCAGAGTCTGTGCTTCCACGCCCTGGCTGGCGTCTATCAGCAGAAGGGCGCCCTCGCAGGAGGCAAGGGCGCGGGAGACCTCGTAGGTAAAATCCACATGCCCCGGCGTATCGATCAGGTTCAGATGATAGGTCTGTCCATCGAGGGCCGTATAGGGAATGCACACGGTCTGGCTTTTGATGGTGATTCCGCGCTCCCGTTCTATTTCCATGGTATCGAGAATCTGGTCTTTGAAATCGCGGTCGGAGATAATACCCGCTTTCTGAATCAGACGGTCCGACAGGGTTGATTTTCCGTGATCAATATGCGCGATAATGCTGAAGTTTCGAATATTTTCCATTGCGCTGCATTCTGATTGTATCTGATAGAAGTCCTGAATCATCCCGTCATGGATCATTCCGGACAGTTAAGTGCCTCTGAAAACTTCGTTGACAGCCTTGCTGCCAGCGGTTAAACAGTAAGCGATATCGGTTTGAACTGCTGTTCGAAATCACTTTCGAAACGGGTTCATTCCCGAGAATGAAACTATAATCAAAAAACGGTCGCCGGACAATCAAAAATGGCGCAGCGCGTTCTCATTGTCGATGACGAAAAAAGTATCCGCGAACCGATTCAAACCTATCTTGAAATGGCCGGCTATACATGTTTCACCGCAGACAGCGGGGAAAGAGCGGCCGAACTTCTCAAAACCGAACCCGTGGACGCCGTCATCACCGACATCGTGCTTCCGGGTATCAGCGGATTGGAATTAACCTCGCTGATCAAGGCCGACCATGATGCCGAGGTCATCGTGATGACCGGATATTCACAGACCTATTCCTATACTCAGGCGGTCCATATGGGCGCCAGCGATTTCATCTTCAAACCGGTTCGTCTTGAAGAACTGGCTTTGCGGCTCAAGCGCGTGCTTCGGGAGCGCGATATGGCCCGCGAGTGCCGTTTGATGGTCGACAGACTTCGTCAGCTGGCCATTACGGATGACCTGACCGGGCTTTACAATTCACGGCATTTTTTCGGCCAGCTGGCTGCGGAAGCGGACCGCGCCGTTCGATATGAACGGGATCTGGCTCTGGTCATGTTCGATCTGGATCACTTTAAAATATATAACGACACCTACGGCCACGAGGAGGGAAACCGGGTGCTGATCCGTTTTGGAAAAATCATCAAAGGGCATCTTCGATCCGCCGACTCGGGCTATCGTTACGGCGGCGAGGAATTTACCCTGATTCTGCCCGAAACCGACGTATCAGCTGCTGAATCCGTCGCCGTCCGCATTCAACACGCCATGTCGGAACAACGGTTTTTCACCGATTCCGGAAAAACCGCCTCGATTACCGTCAGCGGAGGCGTTACCGAGTATGTGCCCCAGGAAAATCTCACCGATTTTATCCAGCGCGCGGACCGGGCCATGTATATGTCCAAGCAGGGGGGCCGGAATCGGGTAACCGTTCTGCCGCCTTGGTCCAAAATTTCTTAACAGGCTGTTGAAAAACTGCGCCTGAGGCCGCCATTCAGCGTTGCGCGGCTCTCGCCAATGCTCACACATGCTTGAATGTGCTTCGCTTAGCGCATCGCCGCGCGCCTTGCCTGACGGCCTGATTCTTGTTTTTCAACACCCTGTTAATTCCCGCCTGCATTTCCCTGACCATCCGTTCCGGCGATCGTGACCTTGAGCAACAGATCGCCCCTTTGGCCGTCGGAAAGCGCCTTGCCCATGCCCTTCAGCCGGAGTATATTTCCCTGCCGGATACCCGGCGGAATATGCACATGAAACATTCGGCTGTGAAAGCCCCAGGGAATATCGACCAGCTTGCGGACGCCGGCGGCGGCCTCATGGGGGGATACCGAAATGACCGCATATAAATTCGGATCCGGTCCCGGCCCGACAGGCCGAATCACCTGCAACCGCCTGGTGCCTTTCTTTTCCGTCATCCTTTGCAACCGGCCGGGTTCGGCCGGAAACGCCATGAAGAGCTTGAGAAAGAGAATTCCAAAGACAAACCCGCCGATATGGGCCCACCAGGCGATTCCGCTCATGTCCGCTGAGGTCGCCGCCGCATTGAAGAACTGGAGAAGAAACCAGAGTCCCAAAAAGAAAAAGGCCGGTATCTCTATAAAATAGGGAATGAAAAAAATCGGTATCAGGGTCAATATGCGGGCTCTTGGATAAAGAACAAAATACGCGCCCATAACCCCCGCAATCGCTCCGCTGGCGCCGATGGTGGGCAGATTGGAATGCAGATTCAAAACCAGATGAGTGAGGCCGGAAGTCAATCCGCAGAGCATATAAAAGACAAGGTACCGAAGCGGCCCAAGCCGGTCTTCCACGTTGTCGCCGAAGATGAACAGAGACCACATATTGCCCAGCAGATGCCAGAATCCGCCGTGAAGGAACATGAAGCTGATCAGCGCGAAAACCTGCTGAAGCCAAGAGAAGTGAAAGGAAATCTGCGGCTGGCTGTATCGGGCCGGAACCAGGCCGTAGGTGTACAGAAAATAATCCAGCCCCGGCCCCTGAGCCAATTGCACTATAAAAACGCTCACGTTTACGCCGATGATCATGATGTTGACCACCGGATAACTTCTGGAAGGCGTCGTATCCCGAATCGGAATCATGAGCGAATGCGCTTATTCGGGAGGATAGATTTTCATGCTCAGATCCACCGCGCGCGCCGAATGGGTCAGGGCACCGACGGAAATGACATCCACTCCGGTTCGAGCCATGGCATCCAGGTTTTCTCTGGTGATTCCTCCGGAAACCTCTACCACCGCTTTGCCGGCGATGATCGCCACCGCCTGGCGGATCTGATCGATGTTCATGTTGTCGAGCATGATCACATCGACTCCGGAAGCAAGCGCCTGCCTTACCTCCTCCAGGGTGGACGTCTCGACCTCAATCTTGACCAGGTGCGACAAATGATTGCGAATTCTGGAAACCGCCGCCTCAATGCCCCCGCAGGCGGCAATATGATTATCCTTGATCAGCACTCCGTCAAAAAGGCCGCCCCGGTGATTGTACCCCCCTCCGATGCGGACTGCGTATTTTTCAAGAGCCCGCCATCCCGGCGTGGTTTTCCGGGTGTCGACCAGACGGACCCGGCTTCCTTTCAGCGCATCCGCATAGGAACATACATGGGTGGCGACTCCGGACATTCGCTGAAGAAAATTCAAGGCCGTGCGCTCCCCGGTCAGCAGGGTGGTCATTCGGCCATTGAGTTCCACAACCACATCGGCAGGAGACACCCGGTCCCCGTCGCAGCAACAGGGTCTGAAATCCGTTTCCGGATCCAGCGTTTGAAATACGCGGCAGGACACATCCAGGCCTGCAACCACCAGTGACTCCTTGGCAATGATGACCGCCTTTCCCCGAAGCGTCGGTGAAACCAGAGGGCCTGTCGTAATATCTCCGGCGCCGATGTCCTCGCTCAACGCCAGATGAATCAGCGGATCGATGCCGTGCATGAATAAAGGCATAGAAGTTTCACGTTTTGGTTGATCTTTCATGTGCAATCCCGCCATTGCCCGCCGGCCTTCAGGGCTCGATCATGGAACGGATTCTATCCAGATGCGCCTGCAGTTTTCCCTGTTTTTCAATCAATTCCTTATGTTTTACGGCCACCTTTTCCACCACATCAGCCGGCGCCTTGTTCAGAAAATCCTCATTGTGCAGCTTCTTTGAAACGCCAGAAAGTTCAGCAGCCAGTTTGTCGATTTCCTTTTCCAGCCGACCGGCCTCCTTGGCAAAATCAATGATGCCCTCCAGAAGAACGAAAACCGTGGCGTCTTGAACAATGGCCGTCGCCGCAGCCTTGGGCCGCAAAACCGGCTTCTGGGCCGAAAAGGCGGAAAGCCTGGCCAGGTCGACAATCTCCGTCTGATTATCCAGAAGCTTTTCCAGAACCCTGCCCTCTTCGGACTGAACCACAACGGACAGGGCCACGGAAGGTGAAATATTCATTTCGCCCCGAACATTTCGAATGGCGGTAATCACTTCGAAAACCAGGTTCATCGTAGATTCGGCATCGCGGGCGGTTTGGTCGTCAAAGGGAAGATTCATTTCAGGCCAGGACTGTTTCATGATCGAGCCTTCGGCGCCCGGAAGCTTGTGCCATATCTCCTCAGTCACAAAGGGAACAAAAGGATGCAGCAGAATCAGCGTATCTCTGAGCACAAACCAGAGCACGCTCAGGGATGCCTCCTTATTTGGATCGCCGAGTTTTCCATAAAGCGCCGGCTTGATGGCTTCCAGGTACCAGTCGCAGAACTCATGCCATACAAACTGGTATAAAGCACCCGCCGCATCATTGAAACGGTAGGCATCCAGAGCCTCGGCCACGGCCTGTTTGACGCCCTGAAGCCGGACGAGAATCCACTGATCGGCCAGGGAAAGATTTTCACTTGGAATCACCGAGCGACCCCTGTCGAGATGCATCAGCGAAAAACGGGCCGCATTCCAGAGTTTGTTGATAAAGTGCCGGTATCCGTCCACCCGTTTTTCGGACATCTTGATATCCCGTCCCTGAGCGGCAAAGGCGGCCAGCGTGAACCGGAACGCATCCGTTCCATAGGCATCGATGATGGTCAGCGGATCAATGACGTTGCCCTTGGACTTGCTCATCTTCTTGCCCTCTTCATCCCGGACCAGGGCATGAATGTACACGTCCCGGAAGGGCACGTCATCCATGAAATGAAGCCCCATCATCATCATTCGGGCCACCCAGAAAAACAGGATGTCGAATGCGGTCACCAGAACAGAGGTAGGATAAAATTTTTCCAGAAGCGGAGTTTGATCCGGCCATCCCATGGTGGAAAAGGGCCACAGAGCCGAGCTGAACCAGGTATCCAGAACGTCGGTTTCCTGCTCGAGGTTGACGCTCTGGCAGGTCGGGCAGGCTTCCGGCGCCTCCACCGAAGCGATCAACTCATCGCAATCCAGACAGGTCCAGACCGGAATCTGATGCCCCCACCAGATCTGACGGGAAATACACCAGTCCCGAATATTGCGCATCCAGTCAAAATAGGTATTGGCCCAGGTATCTGGAATAATCCGGGTCCGGCCGTCCTCAACCGCCTGGATCGCTTTTTCGGCAAGCGGTTTGACTTTCACAAACCACTGATTGGACAGATTCGGCTCCACGACGGTTTTGCAGCGGTAGCAATGGCCCACGCCGTGGCGGTAAGGCTCGATCTGAATCAGCAATTCCTGTTCCTTGAGCGCTTCAAGCACCGCCTTTCGACACTCAAACCGATCCATGCCTTCAAAGCGCCCAGCGTCGGATGTCATGGTTCCGTCATCCCCGATGACCTTCACAATCGGAAGGTGATGACGAGCGGCGATCTCAAAGTCATTGGGATCATGAGCCGGAGTAACCTTGAGACCGCCGGTCCCAAAAGTCATATCCACGTAAGGATCCTTGATGACGGGAATTTTTTTATCCACCAGGGGCAGGATGACCTCGGTGCAGACCAGGTTCGCATATCGGGGATCTTCCGGATGGATCGCCACGGCCGTATCCCCCAGCATGGTTTCCGGGCGGGTGGTCGCCACCACAATGCCGCCGGTTCCTTCGGCAAAGGGATACAGAACATGATACAGACAGCCGTCCAGATCTTCGTGTTCCACCTCAAGATCGGCCAGTGCCGTACGGCATCGCGGACACCAGTTGATGATGTACCGGCCCCGGTAGATCAGGCCTTCCTCGTAAAGCTGAACAAAAACCTTGCGCACCGCCCGGCTCAGCCCCTCATCCATGGTGAAACGTTCCCTGTCCCAATCGCAGGAGGCGCCCAGGCGCTTGAGCTGATTGATGATCGCGCTGCCGTATTCTTCCCGCCATTTCCAGACGGCTTCGATAAACTTTTCACGTCCGATCGAATGGCGGCTGAGTCCCTGCTCGGCCAGTTTCCTTTCCACCACGTTCTGGGTGGCAATGCCGGCATGATCCGTGCCCGGCATCCACAGCACGCTGTCCCCCTGCAGTCTTCGGTACCGGCATAAAATATCCTGCAACGTCACGTTCAGGGCATGCCCCATATGCAGCACCCCCGTTACATTCGGCGGGGGAATCACAATGGAATACCCTGGTTTATCGCTTTTCTCCTGCGCCGCAAACAGCCCCTGCTTTTCCCAGAACGCATACCACCGGGCTTCAACGCTGCGGGGTTCGTAGCCTTTATCGATCGTACCGGAATTCATAAAATCGCACTCCTCGTTTCAGTAACTGAGTCTCCGGATAAATCCGCCGCATCCATTTCAGCCGGGACCGATCATTTCTGGTTTCTCATTTCGGCCCGGCCTTTCTTCATTTGTTTCAGCCTTCGCAATACATCATCCACTCAAGACGCCATCTTGCACCTGACGCGGTATATTCTAGATCATTCAGAATGAGGCATACCGGTCGATCCTTCACATTCGAACATAAAAAAAGGGGGATTAAATCTCTAATCCCCGCATAACCGTCATGCTTGTTTTGCCCGCCCGATAGGATGGTCCACATCCTAGAGCTTCCGGGCGTCCGGAACATCCTCCAGTAAAAAAGCACGCATGCGTTCGATCTCTTTTTGAACGCCTCTTTCCACCGCCTCAACCAGAAGCGGCTCGATTTTTTCCAAAAACATCCTCTGAATAACGCGCTCCAGGGCATTTTCAAGCATCTCGGGCGTTATTGCGGACTCCAGCTGAGTTTCAACCATAAACTCAGCCACGGCTTCGGGCCTGTTGGCAATCGCCATTGACGGGTCATCGATCTTCCGAGAATATGCAGCGGAACCGCCCGGTTCTTCCGATTTTACCTCGGAAATCTCCATTAGAATATCGGTCAGATCAAGAATTTCCTCTGCTTGCCCCCTGCCGGAAACATCTGATTTATTCGTAGTGCTGATTTCGCACTGATTAAAATCGGCATTTGAGGAAGACTGGGAATCCGAGTTATCCATCATTATGCATTGCCTTTTTCTGACGATCTCGTGCAACTGCTTGATATTTAAATATAAAATATTAAACTGCATTAAAAATTATCATAGGGCCCAATACGTGTCAAGCTATTTGATTTTGTTAAAAATCGCTTTCCTTCTTCCAAAAGACATATTAGACAATGCAAAAGTCAAAAAAGTAGCGCTGTTTGCACGGATTCAAATTCTATTTCCTGAAGGCATCAATATCATGAGATATTTTTACATAAACCCGGAACAGCTTGCCGCTTCCTGCCCGATGATCGCCGGCGAAGAGGCCGCGCACATGCGGCTTGTTCTGCGCCTGAAATCGGGAGATATCATCGCGCTTGCCGACGGCGCCGGTTTCCATTACAAGGCTCAAATTCTTCAAATAACCGCTGAAGGCGTTGCGCTCAAGATCCTCGAAAAGTATCTGGCCGAATCCGAATCTCCTGTTCGCATATCGATTGCACAGGCCCTGTTGAAAGACCGCAAAATGGAAGATCTGATTCGACCGCTTTCCGAGCTGGGAATACACCGGTGGATTCCTTTTGTCGCCCACCGGTCGGTTCCCCGACCGGAAGCCAAACGAACAGAACGCGCAGCCCGCTGGGAAAAAATCGCCCGGGAAGCCGTCAAGCAATGCCGCAGGGGCCGGATTCTGCAAATCGACCCGGTTGTCTCCTTTGATCAGGCTCTGGAACTGGGAAAATCATGCGATCTTCGCATCGTTTTCTGGGAAAATGCATCCGAAAAGCTTTATCCGGAAAAGCTGAACTGCGGTAAAGCGATCCGCAGCGTATTTGCCATGCTCGGACCTGAAGGCGGATTTACGGAGGATGAAATCCGGAAAGCAAAAACATCGGGCTGTCTTTCCGTTTCACTCGGTCCCAGAATTCTCAGAGCCGAGACAGCGACCCTGGCGGCCAGCAGCATCCTTCAGCATCTTTTTGGCGATCTCGGCTAAATTCCGCTTGACAAAAAAGGCCGACTCCCATATGAATAGCCCGTCTTGTGCCGAGGTAGCTCAGTCGGTAGAGCAGGGGACTGAAAATCCCCGTGTCGGCAGTTCGATTCTGTCCCTCGGCACTTTTTGCTTCAGAAAAAAGGCATCTCAAAAAGATGCCTTTTTATTCTGAATTGGAAAAAAACAGGAAGCAGAAGGTCTGACAAGCCATTTCAAGTCCTTGATTGATAGACTCTCCATCCGTCCGGTTCCGCATTCATACACAAACCGCATTTCAACGAAACGTTTTTTTTAGACGCCCCAGGCCAAAGGCGATAAAGAAAAGCAGGGCGGCGAGGGTCACGATGACAGCCCCGGATGCCAGATCCGCATAATAGGAAAGAACCAGTCCGCCGGTGGTGGAAATCACGGCAACGGCGACGGAAACGCCGATCATCGCCCCGTAGCGCCGGGCGACCTGACTGGCCGCGGCGCCGGGAATGACCAGCAGGGCGGAAACCAGCACGATGCCCACCATCTTGATGCTGATAACGACCGCCACCGCCAGAAGCGTCAGAAAAAAATGATCCAGCAGGGTCACCGGCACGCCGTTTACCCTGGCAACCTCCTGATCAAAGGCGATAAACAGAAATTCCTTGAAAAACAGAACGATGCCGGCCAGAACCAGAATTCCCAGCACGCAGACGATCACCAGCTCCTGCCTCGTGATGGCCAGTATGTTGCCGAAAAGATACCCGAAAAGATCCACGTTGTAGCGGCCCGACATTCCGATAAAAATCACCCCGAGGGCCATGGCCAGGGCAAAAAATATTCCGATGGCCGTATCCGTGCTGATGTCCTTTCTTCTGGAAACCCATCCGATGGCGTTGGCGACAGCCACCGAAAATCCAAGGGCGGAAAGCACCGGGGAAACCCCCAGAAGAACGCCGAGGGCCACTCCGCCGAACGCCGAATGCGCCACGCCGACGCCGATAAATGAAAACCGGCGCAGCACCACGAAAAACGAAACCACCGCCAGCACGATGCTGAGAAGCATGCCGGCCAGAAACGCGTTTCTCATAAACTCCAGGGCCAGAAGCTCACTCATGCGAATGTCTCCGAAAACAGGTGGCGCAGCGTGAATCGTGCACCATCACCTTCAGGTCCCTGCCGAACACCCTGGCGATGTTTTCGGGAATCATACAGGCCTGGGCCTCACCGTGGTAATGAATTTCAACGTTCAGACAGGCGATTCGATCCGCATGGGCGGTGATCACTCCGATATCGTGCGACACCATGAGCACCGACAAGCCTTCCGCGTCCCGAAGCTCCGCCAGCAGGCGATAAAAATCCTCCTGAGCGACGCTGTCCACTCCGGTGGCGGGCTCGTCCAGAACCAGCAGCCGGGGATGAGGCGCCAGAGCCCGCGCGATATGAACCCGCTGCTGCTGCCCGCCGGAAAGCGCTCCGAAAGGACGGCCGGCATGATCGGCCATGCCGACGCGATTCAGAACATCCATCGCGGTTTCACGGTCTTTTTGATCCGGTCTTCGGAACAATCCAATGTGAGTGTAAAGTCCCATCAGAACCACATCGAGGGCCGATACCGGGAAAAAACGCTCGGCCCGGGAAATCTGTGGAAGGTAGCCGACTTCCCGAAGCGCCCGTTTTCCGGGCCTTTGTCCGAACAGTCGCACGGTTCCACGATCAGGCCGCACCAGTCCGAGAATGACCTTGAGCAGGGTGGACTTTCCGCCGCCGTTGGGTCCGACAATACCGACAATCTCGCCCGGACCGCAGCTGAAGTAAACGGATTGAAGCACCCATTTATGGTCGTAAGCCACCCAAATGTCTTCCAGATCCACATAATGCGTTTCCTTCACCTGGGATTCGGGTTTCACTGCATGACCTCCTGAAGGGTCCTGAGATTGGTCCGCATCAGGCGGATATAGGTATTTCGATCCACGCTTTGCGGATCACCCACCGGATCCAGAAAAACCACTGGGATTCCGGCCTCCCTGGCCACCACAGCGGCCAGCTGTGAATTGAGCTGGGGTTCCGCAAAAACCGAACGGATCTGATGCTCCTTGATTCGCGCGACCAGAGCGGAGATCTCTCTGGGCGCGGGCTGGCGTCCGGGGCTGGCTTCGATGGCGCCTGCACTTTCCAGCCCGTATCGTCTGGCGAAATAATCCCAGGCGGAATGCGCGGAGATATACCAGCGACTGGTAAACCGGCTAACGGCGGCCCGAATATCACGATCCAGGGCCTCAAGCTCCGCCAAAAATTGCCGCCAGCGGTTCCGATAAAAATCTGCATGAGCCGGATCCGCCAGAATCAGAGAATCTGCGATCTTTGAGACCATGTCGGCGGCGATCACCGGATCCAGCCAGACATGGGGATTGCCCTCATGGGATTCTCCTGGCGCATCGGCCCCCTTCGAATGCTCATGGTGGGAATGCGACGCCTCAATCAAATTCACTCCGTCGGACAGCACAACCTCCACCGGCCGGATTTCGGCATTCTGAACGATTTTTTCCCACCAGAACTCAAGGCCGGCGCCTATCTTGAAAAAAATGCGCGCCGAGGTGATTTTTTTGACCAGCCCGGGGCTGGGCTCAAAGGCATGGGGGCTTGCGCCGGCAGGAATCACCGTGACAACCGACACATGCTCTCCGCCGACCTGTTGAACCATATCCGCCACGGGGAAAATGCTGGCAATCACCGGAAGCGGATCCGCCTGGCATGGTGAATGCTGTGCCGCACACATTGCCGCACACATCAATAAGATCATCATTTTCGTCTTCATGGAAATTTTTCCGAATCAGCCTGGTTGGAGGAATTCGTACAAGCACGGATTAAGCGACCAGAAAAAATCTTCTTGAAATCAAGTAAGGATTTATATCATAAATAATCAAGGTTGTTAAGAAAATGATTCGATCAACCTTTTCCCTGAGAAAAACGGTTTATGCCCGCAATTGATTCTGTCATCAAATCGAAAGAAAGATCTATGACTCAAAAAGCCTTGATCATTATTGACATGCTCAACGATTTTGTCGACGAATCCGGCGCGCTTTACTGCGGGAAGTCGGTCCACAACATCATTGGTTTTATTCAAAAACGGCTGGAAGCCTACCGGAAAGCAGGAGACCTGGTGATCTATCTTCAGGATTCCCATACCGCGGACGACAAGGAATTTGACCTGTTTCCCCCCCACGGCGTGCGCGGCACCTGGGGCGCTGAAATCATCGATGAACTGGCCCCGCAAGCCGGTGAGTTCGTGCTTCCCAAAACCCGATTCAGCGGATTTTACGGCACCTCGCTGGAAAAAGTGCTGAAAGAAGCCGGCGCGGTTGAGGTGGAAGTGGTCGGCGTATGCACCTCGATCTGCGTCATGGACACGGTCGGCGGGCTGGTCGACCGGGATTACGCCCCCATTGTTCCGGTGCGGGGAGTGGCGGATTTTGATCCCGAAGCCCATGAATTTGCCCTCAAACGAATGAAAAAAATATATGGAGCCCGTATTCTGCCATGACGCACACCAACCGCATCAGCCCCCTTTTTACCGATCTGTACGAACTGACCATGGCGGCCAGCTATTTTGAGCACGGCATCTTTGATCCGGCCGTGTTCTCGACGTTCATCCGCGCTCCGCACGACGGCAGCCGCAGGAACTATTACGTGGCGGCCGGCCTGGAAGGCGTGCTCGATGCGCTTGAAAATCTGCATTTCGATTCCGATGAAATCGCCTATCTGAAAAGCACCGGACTTTTCACTGACGCGTTTCTGGCCTATCTCAAGCAATTTCGATTCACCGGAAGCGTTGCCGCCATGCCCGAAGGCGCCATTTTTTTTCATGACGAACCCGTTCTGGAAGTTACCGCTCCCATGCCCGAGGCCCAGCTGGCGGAAACCTTCATTCTCAATGTTCTGGGTTTTCAGACCCTGATCGCCACCAAGGCAGCCCGATGCATTCATGCGGCCCAGGGACGCTCGCTCATCGATTTTTCCCTGCGCCGTACCCAGGGATGGGACGCCGGCAACCTGGTGGCCCGATGCACCCGTATCGTGGGATTTGCGGCCACGAGCAACGTCTATGCGGCCATGCGCTACGGCATCCCCCCGTCAGGCACCATGGCGCATTCCTATATCGAGGCCTTCGAGAGCGAACAGGCCGCATTTTCCGCTTACGCAAAAACATTCCCGCATCAATCGGTGTTTCTGATCGACACCTACGACACACTCGAAGGCGCCAGAAACGCGGCGGCCGTGGCCAGATCCATGAAGCAGCAAGGTAATAATCTGATCGGCGTGCGGCTGGACAGCGGAGACATGGCGGCGCTGAGCAAGGAGGTTCGAAAAATTCTGGATCAGGAAGGGCTCCATGATGTCAAGATTGTTGCCAGCAGCGGATTTGATGAATTCAAAATCGCCAGAGTCCTGAAGGAAGGGGCCCGAATCGACGCATTTGGCGTCGGCACCAAGATGGGCGTATCCGCGGATGCACCCTATCTGGACATCGTCTACAAGATCGTGCGGTTCGCCGACAGAGACGTCCGGAAACTCAGTCCGGGCAAAATCACCCTGGCCGGCAAAAAACAGGTTTTCCGGCAATCCGACAGCGCCGGGCATTACCTTGAAGACATCATCGGCACCCGGGAGGAAAGCATCGAGGCCGCCGAAACTTTGCTGGAAACGGTTATGGAAGGCGGCAAAATCCTGCGCCCTCATCCGGAACTTTCCGATATTCAACGGCATTTTACTCTTAACTTCCAACGGCTGGACGATGCTTACAAATCGCTGGACAAGGAAGTGCGCTTTCCGGTCAGCATCAGCGCCCGCCTGAAAGCGCTTCAAGGCAAATAGAAACCGCGGATCGCTTTGCGGAGAAAACGATGAAGCTTTGGCGGGCCGTCCGGAATTTCGACAAATCCTTTGGCCTGAAATTGGAATGCCGTCCATTTTCAAGCTCTTCAAAAAATTCTTGTCTTATTGCCGGCATACCGGTAGAAAACATCTGGTTTTACAAAGTCGATAAAAAATGCGAATCGGAGTGAAACTTGAAGCGAATCGGACTGGTCGTCAAGGCAGACGCCGAAGCGAAGAAAAAAGCCGACGAACTGGAAGCCTGGCTTCAGGCCAGGCATGTGGATGTGGTTAAAAAAGAAAGCCTGTCTCTGACCCGAAAACTCACCGGCAGCGATCGGATGCTGGCGCCTTCCGATCTTTTGTGCATTTTCGTGCTGGGCGGCGACGGCACCTTTCTCAGCGCGGTGAACTGGATCGGCGATCAACCGATACCGGTGCTGGGCGTCAAGTTCGGCGAGGTGGGATTTCTCGCGGAAACCGTTGCCGAGGACCTGTACCAGGTCGTGGAAATGGTTCTGAGCAACCGGTTCACCACGCATCCGCGCATGCGGCTGGACGTCCGGGTCTTCCGTGACGGCCGGGAGCGGGTTTGCGAAACCGTGCTCAATGACGCGGTCATCAACAAGGGCGCTCCGGCCCGGCTGGCCAGCATTCATACCTATATCAACGACAAGTTTCTGACCACCTACCGGGCCGACGGGCTGATCGTTGCCACCCCTACGGGTTCCACCGCCTATTCCCTGGCCGCTGGAGGTCCGGTGATCCATCCGGATGTCCCCGGCATCATCATGACGCCGATCTGCCCCTTCACCCTGACCAACCGGCCCCTGATCGTGCCGGACAGCGCGTCGGTGTCCATCCGGCTTTCCGAACCCGCCTGCAACATTCTGTTAAATTTCGACGGCCAGGCCAGTTTGGAAATGGACCGCCGCGACATCATCGTCATCGAAAAATCACCTCATCCGGTTCAGCTGATCACCATGCCCGGACAGGAATATTTCGACGTGCTCAAGACCAAGCTGCGGTGGAGCGGGGGCCGGGTCTGAAGCATCCGCCGGACTGGTTCATCAGTCCATGTTCTGCGGGAAAAATCCATTCCCGGTATTTGACCGCACCATCCGTGAATGGATCCGTATCGATAAGGGCTGGATGAATTGGATTCCAAAGGTTAGCCGAGCCGAAGTTTTTTCAACCGCTTCTTTTCCCGAATCAGGCCCTTTTTCCTGCGGGCCGAACCCATAAAAAAAGGAGCCGCGGATTCATTGCCGCAGCCCCTTTTCCGCTGTCTTCGGCTTACAGCCGCCAGTAATGCGCCTGAATTTTCCTGGCCGCCTCGGGCGTAAAAGCCCCCTTCACGTCAATCACAATCGGTCTGGAATCCACGCACAACCGGGATACGGCGTCAATCCCCATGTTCCGGTAAAAGGCATGGGGCACCGCCAGAATCACGGCGTCCACGCCGGACATGCTTTCCAGGGGGGTCAGGTCGATGCCGTAGTGTTTCCGCGCTTCTTCGGCATCCGCCAGGGGATCATGCACCAGCACCTCGACGCCGTAGTCTTGAAGCTCCCGAATGATGTCCACCACCTTCGTGTTTCGCAGATCCGGAACATCCTCCTTGAAGGTCAGTCCCAGCACGGCCGCCCTGGCGCCCAGGACCTGCTTTCCGGCAACGATCATCATTTTAACGGCCCGTTCGGCGATGTATTTTCCCATGGAGTCGTTGATCCGCCGACCCGCCAGAATCATTTCCGGATGATAGCCCAGCTCCTGAGCCTTGAAGGTCAGATAATACGGGTCCACGCCGATGCAGTGGCCGCCGACCAGTCCGGGTTTGAAGGAAAGAAAATTCCATTTGGTTGCGGCCGCGGCCAGAACCTCGGCGGTGTCAATGTTCATTTTGTGAAAAATCATGGCCAGCTCGTTCATCAAGGCAATGTTCAGGTCCCGCTGGGTGTTTTCGATCACCTTGGCCGATTCGGCCACCTTGATGGAAGAGGCCTCGTGAATGCCGGCTTGAACCACGGTTCCGTAAACCCTGGCGAGCAGGCGCCGGGTCGCTTCGTCCGATCCGGACACCACCTTGACGATGGTTTCCAGGGTATGAACCTTGTCCCCGGGGTTGATTCGTTCCGGAGAATAGCCCAGCGTAAAATCCTTTCCCAGGGTCATGCCGGATCTTCGGGCGAGAATCTTGCCGCAGATATCCTCTGTCACTCCGGGATACACGGTGGATTCATACACGATGCACGACCCTTTGACCATGTGATCGCCCACGATTTCCGAGGAACGGACGACCGGACCCAGGTCCGGCATGCGGGAGGCGTCGATGGGCGTCGGAACCGATACGATGATCAGCCGGCACAGGGAAAGCTGTTTTGGATCGCTGGTGAATTTCACTGCCGCGGCCTGAAGCTCGTCCCTGGTCACCTCCAGGGTCCGGTCTCGCCCGGCTTCAAGCTCCTGAATTCTTCTGTCCGAAATGTCAAAACCCGTCACGCTGAAATGCCTGGAAAGGTGAACCGCCAGGGGAAGGCCCACATAGCCCAGCCCCACCACGGCGATTCGTTCCTGGCCCTTTGTTAGCGATTCAAATGTCACCATCATCCGCTTATTCTTTCCGAAGAGTTAAAAAATATGAACAGGCAATTCAAACCTTGAAATAACCTGCGGACCGGTTTTGCATCCGCGTCTGAAAAAGAATTATTCAGTCCCGACAAAAAACGGACGAAACTTACTCTCGTCCCATTGCCGGGCCGTTTTGACCGTCTCAAGCATTCTGTCCCGCTCCTCGGGAAGACGGCCCCGCACGTCGATGTAATTCGTGTAATGGTCGCTCAAAAGCAGGGAATCGACCTCCAGATTCTGAATCAGGGTTTCGGTCTCATCCAGAACCTCATGGGGTCCGAGCATCTGAAAGCTTCCCGCCTGCACCTGGGCCAGAAGCGGGGTGTTGATCTTGGGAACAAAGGTCCGCAGCCGGATGAAATCCGGATTGATCGCATTGAGCACGCGGGCGGTTTCCAGCGCATGGATCCGGCTCCGGTCCTTTCCGGCGATGCCCAGCATCACATAGACGCTCAGCTCGATGCCCGCGGCCATGGCCCATTTTCCGGCTTCGATCTGTTCGGCGGAATCCGTCCCCTTTTCAATGCGCTTCAGCACAACGTCATCCCCGGACTCCAGGCCCGCATGAATGCGCGTCAGCCCACTTTGCGCCAAGCGCTTGAGCCCTTCGGGTCCCTTTTGATGAATGTACTGCGATGAACCGTATACCGTGATACGCTCCAGATCCTCGAACACGGCATGAGCAAATACGCAGATCTCGCACAGGGCATCGGTCTTCATCGCGATGGTGTTTCCGGCGGGAAAAAACAAAGTTCTGGGGCTCTTGCCGCAGGCCATTCGGGCCGCAAGCATATCCTCCTTGATATCCGAGGTCTTTCTGACCCGGAATCGAGGGCCGTTCTTGTAAACCATGCAGAAGGCGCACCGGTTGTGCGGGCACCCGACGGTCGCCTGAATCAGAAGTGAATCCGCCTCGCTGGGCGGACGGTAAATGGGTCCTTCGTATCTCATGAATTCAGCAGCGCCCTCCTGTACGCATCAAATTACTGACTTTCCACATTAAATCAGCTCAAAGCACTTCGTCAACGGGTTTATCAGAGCTGCCGCCATTTTTAAATCTTCGCAAAGCAGTCTTGAATCAGTAAACGTTTTCGTTGCAAAATCCGGCCGCCTGTGAAAAATAAAAATCATAAAATCTTTTTGAAACAACCGATTAGGCATCAGTGCGGGAGGGAAACATGAGCACGGTTTTGATCATCGGCGCCGGCGGCGTCGGAAACGTGGTGGCTCATAAATGCGCTCAGGCAAAAGAGGTTTTCACTCGAATCTGTCTGGCCAGCCGGACTCTGGAAAAATGCGAGAAAATTCAAAAAAGCATTTCCCGGCCCATCGAGATCGCCCAGGTGGATGCGGATGACCCCCGGCAGACAGCCGAGCTGATTCGAAGCGTCCGGCCGGACATCGTGATCAATGTCGCCCTGCCCTACCAGGATCTGGCCATCATGGACGCCTGTCTGGAAACGAAGGTCAACTATCTGGATACGGCCAACTATGAACCGCCCGACGAGGCCCGGTTCTGCTACAAGTGGCAGTGGGACTATCAGGACCGGTTCCGGGCAAAGGGCATCATGGCGCTTCTGGGCTGCGGTTTCGACCCCGGCGTGACCAACGTGTTCTGCGCCCACGCCCAGAAGCACAAGTTCGACACCATCCATACCATCGACATTCTGGACTGCAACGCCGGCAGCCACGGGCATCCCTTTGCCACCAACTTCAATCCGGAAATCAATATTCGGGAAATCACCCAGCGCGGCAAGTACTTTGAAAACGGAAAATGGATCGAAATCGACCCCATGTCCGTTCATCTGCCCTTTGACTACCCCCGGATCGGACCCAGGGAAAGCTATCTTCTGTACCATGAGGAGCTCGAATCCCTGTCCAAAAACATCAGGGGCGTCCGGCGCATCCGGTTCTGGATGACCTTCGGCCAGGAATATCTGACCCATCTGAGGGTCCTCGAAAACGTGGGTATGACCCGGATCGATCCGGTGCTCTACGAGGGGCGTGAGATCGTTCCGCTGAAGTTTCTCAAGGCGGTTCTGCCCGATCCCGGTTCCCTGGGCGTCACTTACAGCGGAAAGACCAATATCGGATGCCTGATCAACGGGATTCGGGACGGAAAAAAGCGGCAGTACTATGTGTACAACGTCTGCGATCACGCCGAGTGCTTTCGGGAGATCGGCGCCCAGGCGATTTCCTACACCACCGGCGTTCCGGCCATGATCGGCGCCATGATGGCGGCCACCGGCGTCTGGCGCGGAACCGGGGTTTTCAACGTGGAGGAGTTCGATCCGGATCCCTTCATGGAAAAGCTCAACCAGCACGGCCTGCCCTGGCACGAACAGGATCTGGATCCTGAAAAGGACTATTTCGCCGGAATCGCAGACGCCTTTAATCCCCTGAATTAGCGGAATGACGATGACCCGGACGCATTTCAACATCCGTCTCGAGGACGTGCCGACCCCCTGTTATCTGGTGGACGAGGTCGCCCTGGAAGACAATCTGAAAATTCTAGATTCGGTTCAGAAAACCGCCGAATGCAGGATTCTTCTGGCCCTCAAGGGCTTTGCCATGTGGCACTTCGCCCCCCTGATCCGCCGGTATCTGGCCGGGGCCAGCGCCAGTTCGCTCGACGAGGCCCGCCTGGCCTTTGAGGAGTTCGGCAAAGAGGTGCATGTCTGCGCGCCCGGATACAGCGATGCCCATTTTCAGGAAATCATTCAATACGCCGATCACATCGTGTTCAACTCCTTTTCCCAGTACCGAAGGCTTCGGGCGTTTCTGAAAAATGCCCCCCGCCCGATCGAATGCGGCATCCGCATCAACCCGGAATACTCCGAGGTCGCAACACCCATCTACGACCCGTGCTACCCGTGTTCGCGGCTCGGCGTCACGCTGGACCACTTTGAACCGGACGCCCTGGAGGGCATCTGCGGCCTGCACTTTCACTGCCTGTGCGAACAGGATGCCGGGGTCCTGGAACGGGTGCTTGGCGCGGTGGAAAAGAAATTCGGCGGATTCTTCAAGGGCCTGAAATGGGTGAATTTCGGAGGCGGCCATCACATCACCAAACCCGGATACGACGTCGAGGCGCTCTGCCGAATGATTGTGAATTTCAAGGCCCGCTACGGCGTGGACGTCTATCTGGAACCCGGCGAGGCCGTCGCCCTGAACACCGGAATTCTCGTGTCCTCGGTTCTGGATGTCGTGGAAAACCGGATGCGGATCGCCATTCTGGACGCCTCGGCAGCCACCCACATGCCCGATGTTCTGGAAATGCCCTACCGTCCGGAAATCATCGGCGGCGGCGAGCCGCAAAAACGGGCCCACACCTTCCGACTGGCCGGACCGAGCTGCCTGGCCGGAGACGTGATCGGGGACTATTCCTTTGACCGGCCGCTTGAGGCAGGAAACAAACTGATCTTTCTGGACATGGCCCACTACACCATGGTGAAAAACAATACCTTCAACGGCATTCGCCTGCCCTCGATCGGCGTGTTCAACTCGCGGACCGGGAAGGTCCGGATCATTCGAACCTTCGGATACGAAGATTACCGGAACCGGCTTTCCTGAATTCTGAAAAACGCAGAATCCCCCCTGTCTCGTTTTGGCAGGGGGATTCCTTTGAACGGCGAAATGATCCAAACCGCTACAAGGCCGCCAGCGCTTTCTGAAGAATCTCCTGAACCCTTTTGGGATTAGCCTTGCCCTGAGTGGCCCGCATGACCTGTCCCATCAGGAAACCCACGGCCTGGGTTTTTCCGTTTCGATAGTTTTCGACGGCCGAAGGATTCTTCTCGATAACCGAGAGAACGATGTCCTGAAGTTCATCCGCATCGGAAACCTGACGGAAACCGGATTGCTCGACGATCCGTTCAGGGGCCTGATCGTTTTCAAACATCTGCGAAAGAACGCTTTTGGCCGAACCGGCATTGATCTCGTCTTTTTCAAGCATGACGAGAAGCCCGGCCAGGCGTTCGGGAGTCACCCGGGCGTCGGCCGGATTCTGTCCATGGTCCTTCATGGCGGGCAACAGGTGGGCGGAAATCCAGTAGGCCGCTGTCTTTGAAGACGGCCCCAGCCTGACCACCGCCTCGAAATACTCCGAAAGATCTCTTTCCGCGCTCATCAGGGCGGCGGTTTCCTGAGGAAGGGCGTAGTCCTGAACAAAACGGCGGGCTTTCTGATCCGGCATCTCCGGAAGTTTCTCCTTTAACTGCTGAAGCCGGGTTTCGGTAATGAGGATGTGCGGAACCGACGGGTCCGGAATGCAGGGGCCCGCGAACTTGCCGCGCATGGCCGTGGTGACATGTTTGTCCGGGTCCCAGAGCCGCGTATGCAGAACGATCGGCTCCCCCGACTGGACGCAGGCGATCTGACGGTGGATTTCATAGTCAATGGCATCGCAGACGTTTCGAATGGAGTTCATGTTCTTGACCTCCACCTTGGTGTTCAACTGATCGCTTCCCTTTTCACGGATCGATATGTTGGCGTCCACCCGCATGGAGCCCTGTTCCATGCTGCATTCCGCACTGCCGGTGTAGCGTATCTGCGCGCGCAGGGCCCGCAGAAAGCCCATCGCATCCTGGGAGCTTCGCATGTCGGGCTCGGTCACGATTTCCACCAGCGGGGTTCCGGCCCGGTTGAAATCCACCAGGCTGATCGGCGTTCGGCCCTCGATCTCATGCACCAGCTTGGCCACGTCTTCTTCCATGTGAATGTGATGAATCCGCAGCCGCCTGGAATTTCCGTCCGCTCCGGCCACCTCCAGCCATCCGTTTTTCCCCAGAGGCCTGTGATGCTGGGAAAGCTGGTATCCCTTGGGCAGGTCCGGGTAATAATAGACCTTCTGGTCAAATGCGCTTTCATTCTGAATTCGGCAGTTCAGCGCCAGGCAGACCATGGCCGCTTTTTCCACGGCCTCTTCGCTCAGCCGGGGGATCGCGCCGGGGAGCCACAGGCAGATGGGGCAGGTGTTTATGTTGGGAGCGTCGCCCGGACTGTTGGGGCAGTCGCAGAACAGCTTGGTGGCGCAGGACAGCTGAACGTGTATCTCCAGACCGATAACCGCTTCAAAATTCATAACCGTTATTCCTTTATATGAAAGCGACCCCGGGCATTTTCATTCCAGGTTGCATGCCCTTCTCAGCGATCGGCAAGCATCCGGTCAGCCAGGTTGAGAAGCCCGGCATCCGAGCCGTAGGGTCCGACCAGTTGAAGCCCGAAATCCTGCTTTGAATCCACGGCCAGACCCGGAACCTGAAGCGCCGGATGCCCGGTCACGTTGGCCGGAAGGGTCAGCGCAAACGCATCGTAAACCGATTCGATGCTTCGGGCCTCATCCGCCCTGCATTCGCGGTTCAGAGCCGGAAAGGCGAGCATGTCCACGGTTTTGAAAATTCCCTCGATCCCCTCGACCAGACGGCGGCGAATCCGGCAGGCGTTCTCAAAGGCGCCGTAGTTTTCAAACTGGAAGTAGGCGCCCTGAAAAAGATAGGATTTTACTAGAAGGCCGAAGGATTCAGCCCGGGTTCGAATGTACATCTCATTCCAGTTTTTGGCGCCGGCCGCCCGGTAACCGTAACGGACCCCGTCGTATTTTCCGCAGCTCGAAGAGGCCTCGACCGACCCGACGACATTGTGAACGGTCGAAAACAGTTCGAAATCGGCCAGTCCGGTCCGGACGATTCGAAATCCGCGGCTTTCCAGCTTTGAAAGGGCCTGTTGAAATCCGGCCGATGCCTCAGGGGAGAGCTTTTCTTCGCTTTCCTGAATCACGCCGACCACTCCGCGCGCTTCCGATGTCCGGGGAAAATCGGGCGCCGGCCGTTCCAGCATGGAAGGATCGCGTTCGTCGAGCCCGGCCATGCAAGCCAGGATTCGAGAGATGTCCGCCGGCGAGTCCGCCAGAATTCCGGCGCTTTCCATGGAGGGGATCAGACCGATGAGGCCGCATCTGGAAATCATTCCGTGGGTGGGCTTGAATCCGAACCGGCGGACACGGGCCGCGGCCGCGCGCGCCTCGCCCATGGCGTCCACCACCAGGGCCGCATCGGCGCCTCCCTGATCCAGAATCAAAGCCGCCGTATCCCCGGCCAGGCCGAAACCCAGTTCGCTCATTCGCGAACTTCCGGCCAGAACGGCGCCGGCCTTTTTCAGGCGCTCGACCATCGTGGCGTCCTCAAGGGCCGCAAAGCCTTTCAACGCGGTCGAACCCGCCTCGGCCGGCCATCCCCGGACGGATATGCTGGGCCAGACGACCAGGGTTTTTCCCGCAAGCGGCCCGTCCGAGGCCGCCTCGGCCGATGGATTCAGATGGGCAAAGAGTTCGGCATCCATATATAGGCCTTTCAAAATCCTTTTGAATTCAATTTTTTGAAATTGATTTGTCAAAAATCCGCAAAAAATGACGAGCGGTTTGCACCCGTCATTCCAGAATATTGGCGACCTTGAAAAAATCGCTCTTGACCGCCGGCGCATTTTTGAGCACCTCGCCCCGGGAGGCAAAGGGACTGACCGCGGGCTTTGAATCAATCCGGTTCCGGCCGGTTCCGGCGCCGGGGGAAAACATGGGCGGCTCCGCTCCGGCCCGCCCGGATACGATTTCGGCCATGCGAACGGCCGCGTCAACGGCCTCAGTGATCACCGGCCGCTCCTTTTCTGAAACCCCGATTCGGGAAACCCAGGACAGGGAATCGATCCGGTCCGATTGCGCACTCTGGCCAGGGAGCTGTTTTTCACCCCCCGAATCCAGCAGGCCCAGTTCGGCCAGCTGCTCCCGGGCCACGCCGGCCGGGGCCTTGGTCAGGGGGCAAAAGGCGCTCCGGTTCTTGGGAAAGGCAATGACCTCACGAATGGAAGCGGTTCCCAGAATCATGGAGACCACCCGGTCCATGCCCAGGGCCAGGCCGCCGTGGGGCGGCGCACCGTATTCAAATGCCTCCAGAAAGAAGCCGAACTTCTCCTGAATCTCCTCCTCGGACAACCCAAGGGCCTTGAAAATCTTGTGCTGGGTTTCCTTTTCATGAATGCGGATGCTGCCCCCGCCAAGCTCCTCGCCGTTGACCACCAGGTCATATGCCCTGGACGTCAGCCCGAGAAGCTGCTCGGTATTCGCGGGGTCGAAGTCCGTACGATCCGGAGCGGTCATGGGGTGATGTTCGGAGACGATTCCCTCTTCGGAGGCCTTGAAAAGCGGAAAATTCGTAACCCACAACGGGCAGAACCGGTCCGGCTGAATGAGGTTGAGCCGGTGAGCCAGATGAAGCCGCAGCTGTCCCAGGGCCGAGAGGACCACCTCGCGGGAGGAATCGGCGATCATCAGAATAACGTCGCCGTTTTCGGCTTGAAAACGGCTGAGAATCGCCTGCCGCTCTTTTTCGGAAAAAAACTGAACGATATTGGACTCCAGGCCCCCGTCGATCACCCGCATCCAGGTCATTCCCTTGGCGCCGAATCCGGGCACGATTTCCTTGGCGTATTCGTTCTGAAGCACGTTTTTGCTCAGCTGTTCAGACTGGCCCTTGACGTTGATGCCGCGAATGGCGCCCCCTCTGCGGAGAATCTGCCTGAAGATGCTGTAGCCGGTATCGGAAAAAATGTCCGTGGCATCGACGAAAAACATTCCGAATCTCAGATCCGGACGATCCGAACCCGTGCTGTCCATGGCTTCCTGATAGGTCATGCGCGGAAAAGGCCGGGCGAATTCGATGCCGCCGATCGCAAACAGCCGCGACACCAGTTCCTCGATCATTTCATAGATGAACTCCTCGTCGATGAAGGAGGCTTCCAAGTCGAGCTGGGTGAACTCGGGCTGGCGGTTGGGCCGAAGGTCCTCATCCCGGAAGCACCGGACAATCTGGTAATACCGTTCGAACCCGCTGACCATGAGCAGCTGCTTGAACAGCTGGGGAGACTGCGGCAGCGCATAAAAAGCGCCGGGATGGACCCGGCTGGGAACCAGGTAATCGCGGGCCCCTTCCGGCGTGCTTCGAGTGAGCATCGGGGTTTCGATCTCAATGAACCCGCGTTCGTCGAGCATGTCCCGGATGGCCTTGTTGATCCGGTGGCGCTTGATCAGATGGTTCTGCATGGTCGGCCTCCGCAGATCCAGGTATCGGTACTGAAGCCGGATGTCTTCCGCCACCGGGTCCGCGGCTCTCGCCCCGCCTCCGGCGACCATGGCCTTTTCGGTGATGGAAAACGGCAGGGGGGCCGAAGAGCTCAGTATGTTCAGATCCAGGGCCATCACCTCAATGCCGCCGGTTTCAATATACGGGTTTTCGGTTCCCGGTTCGCGCCGGACCACGCGGCCGAGCACGGAAATGCAGTATTCGTTTTTCAGCCCGGCGGCCGCCAGACAGACTTCCTGGGAAGCGAATTCCGGGCTGATCACCACCTGCACGATTCCGCTTCGATCGCGCAGGTGAATAAACAGCACCTCGCCGTGATCCCGCAGGGCGTCCACCCACCCTGCGAGACGGACCTCCCGCCCGGCATCGGAAATCTGCAGTTCCCCGCAATTCATTCGGCCCTGATATGTCATCACAATATTTTCCTTTCCATGAATCGGTCCGGTTGCCCGGCCTTGAACGACGCATCTGATTTCAAGCCGAATAACGGAAACGATCCTGAATTCAAGGCTGACGGACAAGCCTGTTGAAGCCTTTTAAATTTTTTTCCATATACTGTTTTTCAATAAAATGAAAGCGGGTTGTTTCGATGGCTTCAAAGCTCAACGGCGGCAGGACAGGGGCAGGCGTTTGGCCGGCATGGTTTTTCCGGACCCGGAAGGCCAAGCTGTAGTTTTTTTGCTTCGCTATGGCTGGAACGGGCTGCGGTTTCCCCCTTTGCAAATTCCGATTACCAGTCGGGAAAAACCAGACCGCCTGTCTTTCAATCAATATATCAATGCCCAAACGCCCCTTGTTGTTGTTCGAGGTGGGCGAGGACCAATTTGATTTCACCGTAGGAATACGCATCTCCGAGGGCCGTTTTCAGCTCCTTCAATGGCGTTCCCGGCATTTCTGAGATTTTTTGCTCTATGATCCGCCGCTTTTCATCCTGAAGCACCCGGCCGATTTCAAGTTCGCCTTTTGAAACGAAAAATGCCAGGTGCCCCTCGACTGTGGAGGCTGTCAGTTTCCGCTCAGCGGCGATCTGGAGAATGGAAAGCCCCCGATCGAATAATTCAAGGCTGAGCTTCCTGGTGTCCCGGCTCCCTGTTGGCCGCGCTTTCGGCCCTTCCGGGGGCTCGATAGTCGCCGGTTCGGGCGGGGCCGTTCCTTCAATCCCGTGCTTCCGAAGATAGTCGGCCACCATATTCACAAGCTCTTCGCCGTATCTCTCGGCCAGGCGCTTGCCGATGCCCTTGATTTTTTTCAGGGCGGAAATGGAATCGGGCAGGCGGACCGCGATCTGCACCAGCGTTTTTTGGTGCAGGACCCGGTAATGAGCGATTCCTTCCTCGGCAGCCTTCCGTTTGCGCCATTTCCGCAGGCTTTCGAATAGTTCGGGGTGGCCCACGTCCTCCTCGAAATAGATGCCGGTTCGGGTTTTCGGCTTCGCCTTCCCGACGTCCATAACCGCGGCCGAAATCGACCGGAGATACTTTTCCGGTGAAAATCCGTCCTGGCAGGATCGTACCGCGGTCAGCTTCACCGCGGTTTCCTCTCTCAGATGCTTGAGGGCATCGTTGATTTTCTTTCGAATTTCCTTGTTGTCCGTCTCCACCGCGATGTTCTCAAGATAAGGCAAGAGGATCGTATCGAACTTTTCCTGAAAATAGCGGGATGCCTTGGCGAGCCTCTCCAGGATTACAGGATCATCGGCTGTTTGAGCGTCATCGGTGAACATTCCCTGAAGCTGAGCCTTGAATTTTTCGCCGATGGCACAGATCTCCGCCGCCGCCCGTTTTTGCATCTCCATGATATCGCCCACACCCGAGACATGAATCACGCCGGAATTGCCGCAGAAAAGCCCCGTCAGGCGGCCGAGCAACCGATTCAGTCCCTCGAAACTGAAACACGCCAGCATCAGCTGCCGCTGGTAGCGGGTTTTCTCGGCCGTGACTTTTTCCGGCGACGGCGCCTGACCGGCCAGGTTCCTCACGAATCTCTGAACGGTGTGGTCGGTTTTCACGGCCTGTGCGCTCAGCGGCGAGCTGAGCACCATTCCCTCGAAGCTCCGGCAGCGGCTCAGGGCCACATACACCTGGCCGTGGGCGAAGGCGGCCTGGGCGTCGATGATCGCCCGGTCGAAGGTGAGTCCCTGGCTCTTGTGGATCGTGATGGCCCAGGCCAGTTTCAGGGGGTATTGGCTGAACGTGCCAATGACCTTTTGCGAAATCTCGGCGGTTTTCGGATCGACGGCGTATTCGATATTTTCCCAGGTGGTTTTCTCCACCGTGATCTTGTCCGAATCCCCCGGGCAGCGCACCTCGATGGCATCACTCGACAGCCCTGTGATTTTGCCGATTTTGCCGTTGAAGTAGCGTTTCTCGGCCGACATGTCATTGCGGACGAACATGACCTGCGCTCCAATCTTGATTTCCAGGGCGCCGGCGGTCGGATAGGCGTGCTCCGGAAAATCACCCCCCAGTTCGGCATCAAAACAGCGCCTTTTACCAGGCAGAGCGTTGAGCCTAGCTTCGTTGATGGTGTCGGCGCCCCTGTTGTGGGTGCACAGGGTAATGTATCCATCCCCGTCCCCCGGGGAAAAATCCGGGATATGGCGGGAATTCAGCTTTTCAAGGGTGGGGGGATCGAGCCGGTTGTCACGGACGCAGCCAAGGAGTTCGATGAAGTGACGGTCCGACTGGCGGTAGATGTGCTTGAGTTCTATGGGAATCAGCTCGGTCCGGCCGAGCGCGGCGCTGCTGAAAAAATATGGTGAATCGTAATATTCTTGCAGGATCCGCCATTCATCGCGCTTGGCCACCGGTGAGAGTTGCTGCAGGTCGCCGATCATCAACAGTTGCACCCCTCCGAAAGGCAGCTCGTTGCGGCGGTAGCGCCGCAGGACGCTGTCCACGCCATCGAGCAGGTCGGCCCGGACCATGCTGATTTCATCGATGACCAAAAGATCAAGGCTCCGGATGATGTTCTGTTTCTCCCTCCGGATTCTGTGCTGGCCGATGAATGCTTCGCCGCCGGGGACAAATGGACCGAACGGCAGCTGAAAAAAGGAATGCAGGGTGACGCCGCCGGCATTGATAGCGGCAACGCCGGTCGGGGCCGTCACCACCATCCGCTTGCGGGTCTTTTTTTGGATGTCATGCAGAAAGGTGGTCTTGCCGGTGCCTGCCTTGCCTGTAAGAAAAATATTGCAGTTGGTGTGCCGGACAAATTCCTCGGCCAGCCGGAGTTCGGGATTCGGTATGTTCATCGGTTTGTTTTACCACGCTCCAGTTGAATTTTGTTTCGGGCGCGCCGAATTGATGCGAGCCGGTTCTCAATTTACAGGTCCGAAATACGATAAAAATCCGTATCGCTGCGAAGGGCGCTATCGACTTGAACCTCGCGCCAAAAGGCAACTACGGCATGCTTATCCGCGTCCTCGTAATGACGAATCTGCATATTTCGCATCTCCCTCTGCACAGCCAAACGCCCTTGTTCTCCGAATTACAGCTTATCGTCTTCTTTTTCAGGCAGGATAAAACCCATTAACCGCCTTTTGCCTTTTGGTTTTGGTGCATCAATAAGCTTTCGAATCTCTCGAATCAAGTCGATCAAAATTTCATCGTGATCGCTGACGCGTTTTTCCAGGTCATCGAGTTTATGGGAAAGTTTCTCGTTTGTCAGAATCATCTCGCGAAGTCGAACGAATGCCCCAGCCGAAACTTGATGTCGCAATTTGCGATTTCAAGTTGTCGAACTCCTCTTTGGTTAATTGGAACATGAAATCTTCAGGAAATTTATCAATATTTCTAAGAAGTTGTTCGTTGAGGCGCCTTGTTTCGGCTCCATAAAGCGCGGCAAGATCGGAATCCAATATGACCTTTTCACCACGAACGACCATTATGGCTCTTATGATCCGCTTCTCGGGGACAATTTCATTTAGTTTTCCAATCATTGCGCCTTTAGTTCCTTTTATTCAGGGGACCGATGGGGCTAAGCGGCCCGGGACCAGGCGGCCAATGAGCTTCCGGGCTGCACCACAAAATGTGCCGCGGGTGGTTACGGGTCCGCTTGAGCCCTTGATTGTGCAATTCATTGATTCTCCTTGGAATACTGCCAGAGTGCCCGATCCAGTGTCCTCATGTCCACGCCTGCACTGGCTGCAAGGGCGCGGCAGAACTCTACATACGGCCACCAGAAGCCAAAGCTGTACTGGGCGGGGACTTCAAGAGTCACGGACCAGAGCGCCCGATAATCGAGAATCGGATATGGGTCGTGGTGGAACAAATGCAAGATGACCGATGCCGTAGGCCACGAGACGCCATCCAGGATCGTCAAGCTCTCGATTCTCGCCCTTTCGCAGTTGGTCTTGAGGGCGAAACCGCTTATCTCCGCCACGTAATCTCCGGAGTTCTTTCGTGCATGTCCGGAACTCCGGGGAGCTTTCCAGTAAGCGACGACCGCCAACTCGTCCTTCGTAAGGTGGCCGCGTTGATTCACGGTTGCCTTCAGTACCATCAGTTCCGTTTCGCTGATCGGGTATTGATATCGACGAGCGATGCGGGTAATTTCGTGCTTTTCAAATCTCAAGGAGGGGGTCATGTTCTTCCTGAACAACGACCGGCATGAGGCGCAGCGGCTTTTTGCCGTCGCCCTCAATGCCGATGTTAGCCGAAAAAAGCTATTGTACTAAAAGGGAGTTCCCTTTATCGATTATTGATTTTAAATTCGACAAGTCGTTCGTTTGGAAATAACAACTTGCGGCACCAATTACGCCGCTTTTTGAAAAGGAGCTCACTTCACTGCCCTTTTGGTAAAAGCCTAGTTGGAAATCGCCCTTTGTTGAAAATATGACCTCTGTGTAATCCCGGTTCGTTCCTTGCCACTTTTGCAATAAAGTAATCATATACGAAATTGCTTGAGAAAGACTTTCCACTTCATCCATATCCAAAAACGAAATATCGCTTCGTTCAAGCCGCCCTCCTTCATAGACTTCAATTCTGAGCCCACGGATTTTGTCTGCTTCTTTACCTGGTTCATAAATAGTCAACGCATCAACAGTAATTTTTGTACCATACTGGCCTTTTAGAACCCCGGCTTCATGGGAATCCTTTATAATCAGTTTCCCTTTTTTGGACAAGAACTGCTCCATCTTCGTGGCCGGTTCTTTTTTTGATTGTTCCTGCCCATAGGCAAAAGTAGATGCAAGCATGAAAACAATACAACAACCGATTACAATTCGTCGTAACATTTTGACCTCCATTTTATGGCTAACGCCTGCATAACCCGGAGTGGCCCGCCAGGGACACGATCGGGTTCATGCGGTCGTTAGCCTTCAGGGATTTCGGTCCCCTGTGGTTGAGATTGGTTCGGCCGGGCACCAAGCTGTTGCTGAACCGGAGGAGCGGCCATTAATACCTGCTGTGCTTGAAGTATGAAGGCCATGCCGTTCTGATTCTCAATTATCTTGAAAGCCGCAGTGCTGGCAAGGGTATGAAAGTAGATATGATGAACCGAGAGCACCCGGTCTTGAAGCTCTTGGTCTGACTCAAGTTCCTTTATTACAAGGCCGATCTCTTTGCACTTGGCAAGCGATAGGTGTCGGTTATGGGCAAGACTCACAGAGTGGTCACCAAGTTCTCGTATAATATTGCCAACGACCGTAGCCGCATTTGGCGTGTCTGAAAGCATGTTTCTTTTGAGCCAACCATCGACGAGGCTATTTGACCATTTCACAGCCTTTTCACACTCGCCTATGAAGGCTGGAGAATACTTTGCAATGACAGGCTGCCACACCGGGATCGTACGAGGATCATTTACGATTTCCTTGTATGCTCTTTGAAACTCTTCAATGACCCCATGCGCTGGGATACCCTTGAAGTGTGGGTCAATAGGGCCGAGCGAGGACTGCTTCCCCATCCATATTTCACGGCAGGAGCAAGCTATCATAGTTCCCGAGGACATTGCCATTTGGGGAACGAAACATCGTATGTCACCGGTGAACTTGCTCCACAGATAGTCAACGATTGATTCTGTAGCTGCCGTATCGCCACCGGGGGTATGCAGAACAAGATCAAGACCCTTTTCCACGTCAAGGCCGTTGATTGTTGTCATCAGTCCGTTCTTGTCGGTATCGTTGACTCCAACGGCAGTGCCTAGCTCCGGTTTCTGCAACCACCCGCTGTAGTAACAAATCACATTTCGTCCTGTATATGCTGCCAGTTCGTTAATGTATTTACGGCGAAGAATGTCAAAAGGACTGCCGAGTTGCCCTATTTCTTTAACCAACTGCGACCAGTTAGGCATCCTGTTCCTCCTTATTCATAACCTTCGTTTCGCCATCCTGCATAATGAGCGTTTCTACAAGCACCCGCGCGGATGGCTTTTGTAGAGGGAATCTCGAATCCGATAGACGAAGCAAATGCTGTCGCAAATCATCAGTCAGTTGAAAGAGCTTGTATTTTTCGTTAATGTCTTCCAATGAGTTTCCTCCTTATTGCAGTCAGAATCAAACGCCCAACGTCTGCCGGATGAGCTGCAAGGATGGTTGAGTCGCGGCATGACGAAGACATGCCGGCGGCCAACCACCGCAGTCAGCTCCATTGGGCAGACGATAGGTCGGAGCGCGCAACGGTCCGACCTATCAGTATATTAGGTGGCCGGCCGTATATCACGTCCGGTTTTTTAATTTGATTTCCCAACAAAACAAGAAGATATCAAATAACTAATTTCTTTTAAATATGTTTTTAATTTCAATTGGTTGAACTCTTCTTGCGGCCCATGTGATATACGGCGCTCTGTATAACACAACTGCGTCATAGCTCATTATAAACAATGATTTAAGTAAGTTATGAATTGCCGCATCGACCAATCGACGCAGGCAAGTTCGTTCCGTCCTGTATTCTCTTTGCCAGCATGGTTTATTAAAATCAGTCCTGTCCGGATCGCCAAATACGCACCATAAATACGAAAGACCTGGCCCTGCGTTTTCAGGATCAAAAACTGTGCTGCAATGGAACGGTTTGATAAATCTTGTGGTGCTTTGAATGGTGCAAAGCATTTCCTACAATTCATCTGGTTTTGCCGTCAAGAGAAAATTTCTTTCGAAACGCAGCCGCCTGCGCTGAGTCGTTCTTTTGCGGCGGCGGCACTTAAACTTTGACAGAAAGGCCCCGGCTATGGTTTATTTGATTCGCTACAGCGGGAACGGGCTGCGGTTTCCCCTGATCAATCCCGGTTTCCTGTCCGAAGAACCCGGACCGCCTGTGTTTTCAGCCGCCAGAATCTATAAACATAAGGAGATTGAATATGCCGGACATTGATGGAATCAACGAAGCCAAGCAGTATTATGCGGATGTGCCGCAGGCAGCGAAAAGGTATTTTTTAAAAGGGTCGGACTCCCTGGACTGGGGCATGAAAAACAGGCTGGGCAGGATATTTAACCCGGTCAGCGGCAAAACAGTCATGCTGGCCATTGACCACGGTTATTTTCAAGGTCCGACCACGGGGCTGGAAAGAATCGACCTGAACATTCTGCCCCTGGAGCCCTATGCCGATACGCTGATGCTGACCCGCGGCATCCTGCGGAGCATCATTCCTCCGGATACGCAAAAGTCCATTGTTCTCAGGGTCTCCGGCGGGACAAGCATACTTAAAGAACTTTCCAACGAGGCCCTGGCATTGGATATCGAGGACGCCGTGCGCCTCAATGCCTCGGCCATGGCGGTGCAGGTGTTTATCGGCGGCGAATATGAAAAGGAAACCATCATTAACATGACAAAAATGGTGGACATGGGCATGCGCTGCGGCATACCGACTCTGGCGGTAACCGCTGTCGGCAAGAACATGGTGCGAGACGCCAAATATTTCCGGCTGGCCACCCGCATCTGCGCCGAACTGGGCGCCCAGTATATCAAAACCTATTATGTCCCCGAAGGTTTTGAGACGGTCACAGCGGCATGTCCGGTGCCGATTGTAATAGCCGGCGGGAAAAAGATGCCCGAACTGGACGCGCTGAAAATGGCCAGACAGGCTATACAGGCAGGCGCCGCCGGTGTGGACATGGGCAGGAACATTTTCCAGAGCGCTTCGCCCGTCGCGATGATTCAGGCGGTCAGAGCGGTGGTCCATGACAATGAAAGTCCTGAAAAGGCTTTTGATCTTTATAACGCTCTGAAACAGTAAAGCGCCCTGCCGGCGCTTTTAACAAGGCGGCGTGGGAACAATATGCAGGTATGCATGTGGTACAACAACAAAGACATACGGCTGGAAGAAGCGCCAACCCCTTCGCCCGGACCGGGCGAGATGCTGGTAAAGGTCATGGCCTGCGGGCTATGCGGCAGCGACGTGGTCGAGTGGTACCGTCTGCCCCGCGCCCCCCTAGTTCAGGGCCATGAGGCGGGGGTGGAGGTTGTGGAAACGGGCGCCGGAGTCAGCCAGTACAAAAAAGGGGATCGGCTCTTCATCGCGCCCAAGGTGCCCTGCCATAAATGCATTTATTGCCTGAAGGGGCATTACCCTCAATGCAATGCAATTCAGGACCGGTTGCCGGGAGGCTTTGCGGAATACATCCTGGTGCCGAAAGAACTGGTTGCAAACGGCGTCTATCGGCTGCCGGACAATGTCAGCTATGAACAGGCGACATTCATCGAACCCCTGGCCTGCGTTGTCAGGGCGCAGAGACTGGCGTCCATCGAGGCGGGCCAGACGGTCCTCATACTCGGCGCCGGCATGTCGGGGCTCCTGCATATTCAGCTTGCCAAGCATAAACAATGCAGGGTCATGGCAACCGATACCAATAAAAAAAGGCTCGAACTGGCCAGGAATTTTGGCGCGGACCATGTCGCCGACGCGGCCGCTGATGTTCCGGAAGAGCTGCTGCGGTTCAACGGCCGGAAAGCCGATGCCGTTATCGTTACCGCCTCGGCCCTGTCCGCCTTGAAGCAGGCCTGGGAAACCGTGGATATGGGCGGAGTGGTGGTTTTGTTCTCCGTGCCCGGGCCCGATAAGGAGGTGGTGGTTCCGGTCAATGATTTCTGGAGAAAGGAAATACGCATATGCACGTCCTATTATTGCGGGCCACAGGATATTGAAGAGGCCCTCGACCTGATTGCGAACAGGGTCATTCAAGTGGATGACCTCATCACTCACCGGCTGCCGTTGAAAGACGCCGACAAGGGATTCAGGTTGCTCCTGGCCGGAGACGAATCCCTCAAGGTCATCATCAAACCCCAGGAAAAATGAAAGGCGGGTTGAATGAAGCTGATCCACACCGGACTCGCCGCCAGCAGCGAGGAAAAGGCGGACCGTTTTTTTATCGATATCCTTGGACTGGAAAAATCAGCGCCGGCGATCCTGGACAAAAAGCTGACCCAGGCCATTTTCGGAATTCATGATGATTTTTTAATCATGCATTACCGGAGTGGAACGGTTCATTATGAAATACTGGTGTACCGGGAGTATAAAGCGCCCGAGCGGCCGATCGCGCATTCCTGCATTCAGGTGGATGATTTCATGAATGTTGTCAGCAAAAGCCGGAAGGCGGGCCTGAAGGTTGTTCAGGTTCCCAAGGGTTCCGGCGTGGTTACTTTTATTTCCGATTACGACGGCAATCTCTTTGAGGTGAAAGAATAGGCTGAAGTTGGCGGTCTTACCGCGGTCTGCAAGGGCTGTAATCTTATTCTGGGTCAATACTCCGCCCTTCAGGTTCTGCGCCTGCCAAAAATCCGCTTCAAGGCTACTTCAGAATCCGCTGCCTCGGCGACTGCGGAATATTTAATTTCCTCCTGAAAGTTTTCTGCGAGCCAGGAAAATATTGAAGCCCGCGCATGTGCCGGGGTTCAGGGAATCAAGACGAATCAAACGCCGAATGGCGGACCCTGGCGGCGGTTTTCAGGATCCGGTTACTGAACGTTTCTCTGGTTGGCGGGCCTGGCCCGCATGCGAAGAATCCGCCTGATAAGGAGGAACACGATCAGGACGACCAGAGCAATCGCGATAACCGGCAGCAGGATGGAAACGAGGGTTCCGGCAATCGAAGCCATCAGTTCCAGTGTCGAAACGGCAGGGTTGCCGGCGCCGCCGGTCGAGGCTGCCGAGGCGCTTCGCACCAGCACGCTTGAGCCCTGAATCACTCCGGCGACGCCGCCTCCGGCGATCAGGGCAAGCGACCAGCGGAAAAATGGCGACACATCGCCGATCACGGATGCGGTGACAATGGTCCCCGCGACCACCGCCCCCGGTGTGGCGACAGTGTCCAGAAGGTTGTCCACCCAGGGTATGTAGTAGCCGACCACCTCGACGACGGCGGCAACGGCGAACGCAGTCAAAGCGGGCCAGGAACCGATCCACTCGAATCCGGGAGACAGCGCCAGGTGCCCGGTCTGGTGGGCAATGCTCATTCCCAGCAGCGGAACGAAGATTCTGAACCCGCATGTCGCGCTTAAGCCGATGCCGATAAAAAGGGCCATCATCGTTTCCATTCAGTCTCCTTTCAACCCCGTTCCTCGCCCGGTGATTGAATCGCAGGCCCGGCTTTTGGGGCCCGGCGAATCGAGCGATTGCCGAAACCGATGCCGGTTTTTCAACAGCCTGTTAAAGCCTCAGGGAATCCTGTCTTCGCCGGCCTCGTTCAGCCGGTCCCTTTCAATCTCTGAAACGGTCTGGAGCTTCCTGATATCGATGCCGCATCGCTGAATGAGGGTGACCGCATCCCAGCCGGATACACGCGCCCAGTGGTTCATCGAGAGGAACCGCGATCCGTTGTGAAGGAGCTTGCCGAACAGATGCTTCCGGCCGTTTAACCGCTTGGCCTGAACCAGACAGGTAAAGGCTCCGTGGCCGATAACGGCCAGCGCCGTGTAAGGGTCGCTGCCGTATTGCCGGATTGCCGCCTCGAGCCTTTCCAGAAAGATCCCCTGCGGCCGGGGAACGGGAACGATGAGATACGGATCCACGGGTATCCGTCCATGCCCTTCAAAAAAGGCGGCCTTTTCTTTTTCCGGATAGTAATACCCTTCCGGCGGATCCGTCTTTTCCGCAGGAAGGCTGATGGCGTCCCCGCTCTGAATCCAGACGGACTGCAGACGACGGTTCAGACGCGCCGCCAGGACCGCCTCGATAAACGCCAGGCGGGAACCGCTCGATCCTTCCCGATATGCGGCAATGATTTCACCGGGCACCAGATCCAGAATGCCTGAAAGATCGGCAGCCGGAATCCGGATCCACCGTTCGGTATGGGGATGCTGAATGCGGCAGCCCGCCTCGTCCATGTCGGCCACGGTTTCCAGAAGCATCATGGGTTCCATAAACCCGTCCGTTGTTTGAAGTTTGCCGGAAAGAAACCGCATCCATCGATTTTTGCCGGCAGGAACGTTGATTTCAGCAAACCGTGCTTTCGGAGCATGCGCGCCGGCCGGATGGATCATCATTGGTATAAAGTACATAACTACTTGCATTTGATTTGACATGCAAGCTGTTTAATGGGATTGTTTTTGTATTATAGAAAGTCAATCCATCTTCCGTATATTGACCATTTCCAACATATATTCTTCTAAGGAGGGCATCATGATGATCAAGATCAGGCTTTCAAGAAGATTTTCAGAAACGCGGTCAGATTCATCGGCTATGATCAAGCGGCTCAAGCGGACAAAGACATGTCATTTTTTATTTCTCTTCTTTTTTCTGACAATGGGTTTGTCCGCGATGACTGCAGGATGGAGCCAACCGGCCCTGGCCGAAGAGGAACTGACAAATCCGGGCGATACAAACCCCATCCAAAGCAACATGTTATTCCGTGACGAGGAACTTCTGGAATGGCATTTTCAGAGCGTAAGCAGCCTTTGCGAACAGGACACATATCTTAAAAAGCCGGGCGCCGACGACCTGTCTTCCTGGACTCAAACCAAACAAGTCCAGTCGCTGAACTGCTCAACCTACAGCGGACTCGGCATCATCGAAACCGGCCGGATTGCGGAGCCCGCACATGACCAGGTCGCACGCGTCATGCACCTTTCCAGCGGAAAGCTTGAAATCGCGCTGCTGGATCCGAAAAAGGGATTTAATTCACCCGTAAGAAGCGCATCCCTTGCCGAGGACATGCCCTGGGCAAGGGATGAGTTTATGGATATCGCGGTAGGCGATCTCGACCTTTTCGTTGATGAAAACGGCTTCTACCATGATGAAATCGTCATTGCCCACGTGACCAGTTATTCCAGCGGAACAGTATTGCAGGTGACGGTGCTCGACTATAACCTCAACACGCTTGCCGTCGGATCCATTCCATACCACACCGCTACCGATCCCGGAAGCAGCAGGGGAGACGGCGTGGCGGTCGCCCTGGGGGATTTTGACGGCGACAGGAAGCTTGAGATCGCCGTCGCCACAAAGGAAGCCTACACCAAATGCACCGTTGCAATGGGAAGGCTGAACTACCATGATGCTTCCGGAACTTATTCCATTGATTTCCAGAATCCCTACACTCATACTTTCAGCCGTTATTACGACTGGAACTCCCTCGACCTGGCGGCCGGGGATTTCGCAGGAAACGGTAAAGCCCAGCTTCTTCTCGCTGAAGGAGTCGGCACGTATCTCTTCGAAGCGGACTCATCCCTGAATGTAATTTACAAAACAAGTTACCTGTTGGTCCTCAGCTATTATGCCGATTACAGGAACGGCGGCGTGCGGATCAAACCCGGTCTGTTCCACTATGATCCGGCAAACGGCTTTGACGTCAATCGAAGTCAGATTGCGTACGCCGTGCAGTGGAATCAGGATGACTGCTATGGCAGCTATTGGCCGTGTGATAGCTATTCAAAAATTACGGTCGGAATTCTCGAATATAACGGGCAATACCTTAATAGGCTGGGAGAGAAGGAAGATCTTTTGCCGACTGACATAGGAGTTTCAAAGGATGACGCCGATCTGTCGCTGGCGGTTGGAAATTTTGTGGGACACGGACAGAGCGGCGAGGCAACTTCTCCCACCATGCAGATTGCGGCCTGCGGCACAGTGACTCCAAGTATGTACCCGAGTCATTACTGGAGATTATGGACGGTGTCTCAGGACGCCAAAACGCTTACCGCAGTGTCTTCCCAGTGCGGGAAAGCCTCTTATAGCGGATATCAGACCTATTCCGTTGTGGCCACGGACGCGGACGGAGATTCCTGGCGTCTCGGTCCTCCGATTCACATGTCGGTCAAAGGACTTGCGCAACTGAACAATGTGATACAGGAACCGCCGAAGCATCTGGACTATCTTCCGACCAATCCCGACAGCCCCGAATCGGACTGGATCTGGGATGTGGTCAACGTGAATACCAGCAAGGAATTTTATGTCGAGATGGGGGTCACCACTTCGGATGCCCTCACGACCACCAAGAAGAGCCAAAGCAGCTACGATATCGGCGGCGCAGCAAGCCTGGATTATCAAGCCACCGTCAGTGCGGGATTCTGTAAAATCGCAAGAGAAACCATCACCTCTTCCGCCTCTGTCAAGGCGGGTTATCAGTATGAAAGCTCGCAATCCCAGATCGACTCAAGCTACTACGAGGTTACCGAGACGAAAAATGTATTCACGGAACTCGACGACTATCTTACCGGGAAATACCAGGATCTGGACATCTGGCTCTACCCGATCGTGGGATACATGACCGATGATCCGGATAATCCTTACGGTTATTACCAGGTGGTCGTGCCCGGCGCCGAATTTCCCTTTGGAGGAGCAGGACTGGGCATAAATGAATACCATCCTCTTCATGAAAATCACAACATCCTCTCCTATCCGCCGTATAATCCAGATGTGAACCGCATCTGGACCCCGCCGGATCTGGGATCATTTACCATCCCCGGCAGCGAAGAACCGGTTACCGACATCATGAACTCAGAGGAAAGCATTGTTCTGGGTGGAACCAAAACGGACAAGAGCATGGAATTCACCACCAAAGCGGGGAGCGAGAGCGAAAAATCATACTCGAACACGCTCAGCGAGAGCCTCGACCTGTCCATCAGCAGCAAAAGCGAAGTCAAGATTCCGGGAATCGCGAATGCCGAGGTCGACATTGCCACCAAATTCAATCTCAACAGCAAACAGAGCTGGGGAGGCAGTGAGACCGCGAAACAGGAAACATCCGGAACCAAGGGAATGAAGATCGTCAGCCCGGCCATGAGAGACGGAACCAAGGGATATGCGTTCACCTCGGCCGCCTATGTGAGTTCCGGCGGGGGGATGTTCAAGGTCGCCCATGCGGTCGATCCGCTCGGATCGCAAAATGGCATACTGTGGTGGAAAAAGCAGTACGGGAGAAAACCCGACCCGGCCCTGAATCTTCCCAACCGGTTTCTGCTTCACAAGATGCAGGGGGATGAGCTCGAGGACTACTACATCCTCAATCCGAACGAGTCGAAGTACAATATCCGGGGCTTTTTTCTCAGAGACGGAGAGGCCAACCCCGTCACCGGAGAACATGAGTACCTGTCCGGGAATCCCTCGGACGGCGACATCGTTCAGCTCTGCGTGCGGGTTTACAATTACAGCTTCGTGGACACCGGCCCCTTCGAGGTGAAGTTTTATTACGTCTTGTGGGATTCCATTAGCGGCATGATTGTCGGAGAACCGGTATCTCAGACGGGAATGACGGCCGAGGTATCGAATCTGAACGGAGTCACCACGCCCAACGGCGAGTCCATGAAAGAGGTTTGCGTCAACTGGGATACGACCGGTCTGAATAATACGGGAAATCCGAATTACGGATACCGGTTCATCGTTCATATCGATGAGAAAAACGAGGTTAACGAGATCCATGAAGGATGGAAGGATGCCGCGCTCAGCGTGGAGGCCGAAGGCGGCAACAACATCGGATATTTTCCGTGGAGCAACCCCATTTTTGTCGGTCCGCAGCCAACCGCCCAGGCCATGGCCATGGAAATCCCGAAACCGGTCATGGTGGAAGAGGCATTGGCGATCGAAACGGAAGATGGATTGAAATCCACTGGAACGGTCTTTTTGAAAACCGGAGAACATTACCGGCTGCGGGTCCACATCGACACTGAAACCACTCACCCGCATAATTTTATCGCTCTCTTTTATGACGGCGATCCGAAACAGGGCGGAACGCTGATTGCTTCCGAGCTCGTCAGAGGCCTGCCCCCGGGCGACGCCTACATCTGGACGATATGGACGCCGAATACGAGCGGCAAACGTGATATATGGGCGCACATAGTCGGAGACCTTCGCTATGCAGACCGTCAGAATGCCTGGGATTCCGTAACCGTGATGGTCAGTGACGCCGATGACGACAACGATTCCGGCCCCTGCTTCATTTCCACGGCCGGATCAGAAAAATAACCAGTCTCTTGAGTTGAGGCCTTGACAGCAAAGGGGGGCAGACGAACAAATCTGCCCCCCTTTTTATGTACCGGGCTGAGAACGGGTCATAAAAACATTACCGTGAGCGCCGCTAAAATTCCAGAGCGAATTGAGATCCCGTCTGGGAAACCGGGCTATTTCTCTCTACAGTATATTTCGAACCAGAATTCACTCGGAACGTGGCCGGTTTCTTCGTCATCGCAACTGGAATCGATATTCACATGGATATTGCAAAGGTGATTCCCTTTTTCGTAAGCAAAGGATGAGCTGCTGTGACCATCAGCCTGGTACACTGGAACATATCTCCAGCCATTCATGCAAAACATTCTCTCCATCGCTGCAAACGGATCCGGAATATCTTCAAGACCGCCTTGTCCCTTCAAGCAGACCGTGAAGGATCTTCCATCTTCTATACGATCGGGCAATTTCACCGCAGACGCACCGACCTGCGTCCGGAACGTTATTGCTGCAATTGAATGCAGTTCGTCAATCCATTCCGGGAATTCTGAATCGCCGGCCGCTTTACCCGCCGGATGCATCGAAATCAGAATGAGGATGAGTAAAATGGGGATTCTTTTCATATCCCGAGTTTCCTTGATCCTTTGAGACCCGTTCCATCCCGGTCATTGTAAAACGCGAAATCATTGAAGCCCCGGTTTTGACGCCGGAATTGGATTAAGGAGTCTTGTCGTCTCTTGCGTTCAAATTTTCCTCTGGAATAATATTGCCCTTTTTATCCAGAGTCACGTTTTTGACAAGGGGCTGTCTTTCCAGGCTGTGTTCCTCTTTGACTATCGCTTGTTCGATTTGCACGATTCCCTCCGGGCCCATGAGTTTCGAAGCGCTGAGGTCAAGTCTGTATTCTTTTTCTGTCTTCAGCGTTACCCACATGGTACTATCCCAAATATTTTCATCGTAGGTAATCATGTATGTGGTGTAGACGGTATTCCCCTGAACGTGACTGCCGATTGCTTTTCGGGATAATTCTCTGTAGTAATGATGGTTGATGACTATACCTATTCTGCCTGATGGAACAGAAATCATTCGACCCTTATTGAAGTGGATTGCATGAGCGAGCATCCCGTGGGGAGTAATACTGTACATTGTCTTGGCAAAAGCTTTCAAGTCGGAATCAGCAATATAGGGCTCTACATAATTTTCAGGAGAAGCTGTCGGGCCTACATAGAAGCCCTTGATTTTTGAGGTAACCAGGCCTTTTGTTGCATTTTCCTCTATAATGACGGCATGCGGATCTTCTTCTTTTAATGAGGGCACCTTGTAATCGAATCGTACCATGGAAGCAGCGCATCCGGTGAGGATAATTGCAGCTGTGAATGCGGGTAAAAACAAGAATACCCTGGACAATATGGTTCTTTTCATACACTTCTCCATCGCTTGGCTGCTGTTTCTGCGCAAATCGTCAGCCTGCTTAATTCCGCGGACGCCTTACCGGTCTTTCTTCTTTAATCCCGGTTTATTACGTTTGAATTCTCTATACAGCCCATGTTCAATTCTATCAATGAAAAAGCCCGATTCCAAAGTCCGCCCGGTTTTTTCGTGTTTTCTGAATGACCCGATCTCTTCTTTCAGAAAATCCTGCCGGTACTTGTTAACCCTTGCCGGTAACGGCTCGGTTACAAATCATTCAGCCCCGGCGTGAGCAGCTGGACCGGCACGACATCGCCGGTGCGCAAGGCATCCCGGCCTTCCGGAATGCAGACAAGGCCGCTGGCGCCGGCAATCGCCTGCAGACGGCTTCTGTTCCGATAGAGTGAAACCGTATAATGGCCGCCTCCGTCGGGGGTTATGACGGCATCCTTAAATTCCGTCCATGCCGGGTGACGGCTTTTCACATCTTCGGTCAGTCTGGCGGGCACAATCTGAAGCGGGAACCGGGTTTCGCCGCCCATGCGAAACAGCGCGGGCAATGCCAGCTGGAGAAAGGCCATCTTATTGCTGGAAGGCCCGCCCGGCAGACAGAATACCGGCACGTTCTCCCATATTCCGAAGGCGCTGCCCTTGCCCGGGCCCATGCGAAGGCAGTGGAACCGCTTTTGCCAGCCCAGTGCGTTCAACACCCCGATGACCAGGTCGCGTTCGCTCCCCAGGGCGCCTCCGCTGGTCAGTATGACGTCCGTCTCAGGCAAATGCCTTTGCAGATCCCGAGCGATGGCGTCTTCATGATCCGCCACGATGGAAGTCACGCAGGAAATGCCGAAAAAATCCAGCCAGGCTTTTATGGTGACCATGTTGCTGGCATAAAGCTGGCCGGTTTGCAGTTTTTCACCAGGCGCCACCACCTCGTCGCCGACGCTGACAATCGCCACCCGCGGCCGACGGAAAACCCTTATCCCGGCGATGCCCGCTGCCGCCGCCAGCCCCAGGCGACCGGGCAAAAGCCTTTCTCCTTTCCTGACAATGGTCGTTCCGGCTTCCACTTCGACGCCGGCGCGCAGTATATTCCGCCCCACCCCGGCATCCGCTTGAATGAAGACCGCTTCCGGCGATGCGTTCTCGCAGAACTCGATGGAAACCACGGCATCCGTTCCGTCCGGTATCGGCGAGCCCGAACAAACCTTGACCGCAGAGCCGTCTGCTACATGCCCCTCGTATCCGCCGCCGGCGAATGCGGTGCCTGCCACCTTCAGACGCACCGGTTTTCGCCTGTCGGCATAAACCACATCGGCGGATTTGACGGCAAAGCCGTCCTTGAGCGACACATCCACGGAAGGATAGCTCACCAGCGCCGTCAGGTCGGCGGCGGCAACCCGGCATACGCACCGGTCGAGCGAAAGCGTTTCCTCGCCTGCCGGCCGGACGCTGGCTCGAATGATATCGAGAGCTTCCCCGTAGCCGATATATCCGGTTCCTTCATCAATCTCGTTAAACTCGGTCTTCACGGATACCCTTCCACTTTAAAATATTCCTGATTGCACGATCTGCCGCCGGCGGTTTCGGAAACATGGCGTTTGCCTGCCGCAAAAACTGAAACAGAATGGCGGTCTTCAATCCTGGCGTCAGGAACGGGTCTTTTTGGTCCAGTCGCGGCGCATGTGGGTCAGGCTGCCGCCTCGGCAGACAAGGATGATTTCGGCCAGTATCGACAAAGCGATCTCCTGAGGCTGGTTGCGGCCGATTGACAGTCCCACCGGGCAATAGAGCCGATTATCGATAATTCCGCCGCGATTCCGGATGTTCTCGATCAGCACGCGGGCCTTGTTCGGACTTCCCACCATGCCGATATACGGAATATCCCTGTCGGGCAGCAGCGCTTCCAGCACGACCTCGTCATGCTCGTGGCCATAGGTCATGATCACGCAGTAGCTCAGAGCCGAAAGCTCGATGTGCGCGGAAATTTCATCGAAGGGGGCGCAGATCCGGGCCGCGGCGCCGGGGAAGCGTTCGGGCGTCAGAAACTCCGGCCGGTCGTCATAGACCTGGAAGGGCATTTCCACGGCATCGCACAGACGCGCCAGGCACTGTCCGATATGGCCGGCGCCGAAGATGACCAGTTCGGGTTCGGGCACAACCGGTTCGATAAAGACGGTCAGCGCGCCGCCGCATGCCCCCAGCGGGCGATCCCCGGCAACCCACTCGTGACCTTCGTCCAGGGAAACAAAGCGCTGGGTGATGCAGGTCCGCTCCGCAATCGCCTTGAGGGCCAGTTCGATGCACTGCTGCTCGGCCGTGCCTCCCCCCACCGATCCGGCGCTCTGGCCGTTCCTGTTCACCGCCATCTTGGCGCCGGTCTTGCGCGGGGTGAAACCCTGCGCGGCAATGATCGTCACGATCGCGCAGGGAATACCCTTTGACCGCCATTCAACCAGACGTTCAAGCCACATAGCCGCCTCCTCTGTTTAATATCAATACCCGTATGCTCTGTCCGCGCCGCCGTCATCATCCCGCATGCACTGGAAAATCAACGGGCCATTTCGGAAAGCCGTTCCCGCACGCCGCCAGTGTCTTCAACCATATTGAGGCTTCTAAGAGCCCCGGCCGGGGCATTCGATATGCTGCCTCCGCCCAGCAGCGCATAGCCCGACATGAGCTCCACATCGTCGATCTGGGTGATGCCCAGCACGTCGATGCCGTAATCGAAAAGCGCCGGGCTGGCCGGCACGGTGGGCCCCATGATAATCCGCAGCCTGGCCGACGGGGTGCGCCGGATCACGGCCTCGAGGGTTTCGTTGACAACGGTAAGCCCGGTCATCAGCACGAGCTCGGCCTTTCTCAAAACTTCGCCGGCATCATCCCAGTGGACATCGCCCGGCCGCGGAAACAACTCCACAATCGTTACCGGATAGCCCTGCTCCCGCCACAACGCCGCCGTCTTGAAATAGCCGATAAAACAGGTCGGCACGCGAGCGGCGGCGGGCTCGACCAGATCGATGGCGCTCCCGGCAATGGACGCTGCGGGATCGGGCAGCAGAGACTTGAGGCATGCCATTCCGACGCTGCGCTTGAGGATTTCACGGCTGCCCAGAAGTTCAAGCGCGGCAGCGCGCGCGGGCCGGCCGATCCAGTCCCCCATCCAGGTTCCCATGCCCACGGGATCGATAAAGCCGGGCATGCCGCGGAAAAAGGTTGAAAGCGACCATCTCCCCGCCCTGACCAGGACCCAGTTGGCATAGATGCGGATCTCCTCGATGCAAGCCTTTGTATCTGCTGCGGCGGCAATGCGCCGGATCATCTCTTCATAAAACCCCATCTTTACTCCTTGACGCCGGAACCGGCCTCGGATCCTTTTCAACAGAACGGAATGGACGCTCCGGTTCCCAATGGATTTTGTCAGGCAAAGAAACAAAAATGAAAGTTATCAAATGAATTGAAATATGAGAAGGGATTTTTAATTGATCGTCATGACCTGTTCGGCGGAACGCTGGTCAATCTCAGTCATTGTAAAATAAGAACAATAGACGCTCCCTTTTTCTACTCCATTTTTTTACTCCGGAAAATGCGGAATTCTTCACACCTTAAGCAGGATCGGGTGTTCATCACAGAGAGGTGGTCTGGTCTCTTCAGACAGGAAACAGGAATTTATAAGTGTGAAACTGCCCTGGATTCATGTTCATGCCGAAGTCTGTTTTTTATATATTGAATCGAAGTAAACCACAACCGGGGCCTTCCTGTCAAAGTTATGATGCCACTGCTTTTCGTTGTAAAAATTTGAAAAAGATATCAAGCCCTCTATTTTCCGTTTCTGGTTGTTCTTGGTATTGGTTCATGCCAATACATTTTGAAATATGTATTTTCAGGCCAACAAAATGAATTGATGAATATTTGTGGTGCTTTTGTGGCGCAAAATATTTCCTATAAACCTTCTTGTTCCGACATCAAGGGATACATTTTCCGTGGAAGGCTATTCTATACGATCCAGGCACATGGTTTCTCATTTCCACATCATCCTCCCGAACATGTGCCGGCAGTTTTTGCACTGCCAGACCGGTCTCAAGACATCCGCCGAGCAACCGCCCAAGGCAATTTCGCCCCGATCCTCGGCCTCGAATTGTTCCTTGGACGGATAACCGTATACAATTGAAACGATTTCATTCGAGCCGCATTCCGGACATCGGACGGTTTCTTCTTGCATTTTTCGATCCTCCGTCGCCCGGCGAGGGCTTTTCACTCGACGATTCGATACCCGGCCGATTTCAACGACGGCCTCGTATAGACGAACAGCATCTCGACCGGCTCCGGAAACGGATTGTAAAACCAGTGGACCGCGCCGCGCGGGACGAACATCGTATCCCCCTGTTTCATCTCAACCTCTTTTTCGCCAACCCCGCTGATTCCCTTTCTGGAAAGTTTTGCTTTTGGGATTCGCTTGGCCAAGATACATCATTTGATTGTCTGTTTTTCAAGCTGAATCAATTCAGTTTTCAACTTTTCAAAGACCCGCGCAATATCCTGGGAAGATTTTGCCGAAAAATCCGTCCAGCCGGTCCCGGTTCACCATTATCTCCTGAGCCAAATTTTAGGTTGACTTTTCAAAAATCGTAATTTATGACACCAAACTATGTATGTTTTAGCAGACATATTATGTTTATAAATTACATTACTTGGCAGCGCATAGGGAATTTGACCGCCATTGCCGTCACATCCCGGGATATTCCACAGGGAAGCGCGCTGATAAATCGAAAGGAATTTACATGGAAATCGACGCTGAAAAATTTGATTACATCGCCTGTACGGTTTTTACACCCGTTTACCCGCTCATTGCAGACCAGATCATCACACATACCGGCGTCACCCAAGGGATCTGTATGGATGTCGGCTGCGATAGGGTTATCTGGGCGCAGCGTTGGCCCGGTTCAGCAAATTGTTTATCCACTTTTTCGACCGGTCGGAAGAAATGCTCGCCATAGCCAAACGGGCAATTGTGCAAAACAACCTGCAGGAAAGGTCCGACACGCTACAGGGGGATGCCACGGGCATTGGTCTTCCGGACGAATCCGTGAATCTGGCCGTCAGCCGAGGATCAGTTTTTCTCTGGGAAGATTTGACCCAGGCCTTTCGGGAGATTCACCGGGTGCTGGCCCCCCGTGGGTGGGCTTATATCGGTGGAGACTTTGGGTCTCGGGAATTGAAAGAATCCATAGAACGTGAAATGTCATCCCGCAACCAGAGAAACGAGCAATTCCGAAACAAAGTGCGCCGAAATCTGGGTCCTGAAACCCGCAGCCGGTTCGAGACGGCGCTGCAGACGGCCGGTATTGATTCCTTTTCCATTTTACACGGCGACGATATCGGCCTGTGGCTTGTTATGAGTAAGTTTGTTTATCATAGCATAATCTCATTAAACTAAGCATCAAGCACTCAAGAGGGGTAACAATGTCTATTAAAGGAATCTCATTAATGAACTTGCGGTTGCCGAACGGCATAGAAAAAATAGACCGCATCATCGAAGGCTATCAGACCTATCAAGCCTTACTGGCTGCATTGGACCTGGGATTATTTGAATTCATAGATACTGAAGGACCCAGCGACAGAAATAAAATTGTTCAGGGGATAGGCATCAACGGAATGTTCTCCAGAGATTATTTCGGCACTCTAGTAGATATGGGTTTTTTGTCCAGAAACGGGGAACAATATGCAAACACCAAAGCAACTACTGATTTTCTCATCACTCGCAGCCCGTTTTTTCAGGGAAACTTTGTGCAAAAAGCCAGAGAGGATTCTCACTGGAACAATTTATCGGGGACTCTGCGTTGCGAACAGCCGGCAGCAGACAAATTCCATGAAGCCGGCAGCGCATCTTTCATGGACGCCTGCGGTCGCAGAGCCTTGCGGGGAGAGCTGCAATTCATAACGGAAGCCGTCTCGAACTGGGACGGCTTTTATAGCGCCAAAAGCCTGCTGGATCTTGGTGGGGAAAACGGGCTGTATGCCATCGCCCTGTGCCAGACTCATCCTCACCTTAATGGCACTGTCCTTGACAGACCGCATCTTATCGAAAACACGATACGTTATATCAAGGACAATCAAATGGAAGACCGTCTGTCTGCTCAGACTGGTGATATCGGCAGCGACGGCTCGGGCTCCGGGTTTGATATCGTCATTGTTTCTCATCTGTTTTACCAGTTTCGAAAATGCCTTGAAGAGGTCTTCGGCAAGGTCTGCTCCTCCCTCAATCCCGGAGGATTACTGGTCACCAACCACTGGTTCTGTGCCCCGGGATGTGAATTGATCAACAGCGGCGTCCAGGAATTGTCAAAAGCGATGCGGAGTTTCGGACATCCTCTCTGTCATGTAGAAGAATTTGATAAGCTTTTTTATAAAAATGGATTCAAGATACTCTCCAAATCTGTTTTACCATGCAATTTCGGCTCTTCGCGTCTGCACCTGGCTGTCAAGGAATCGCAACAGCCGGAATGTTCATCTCCATCTTCTGGCTGTTGCCGCTGATTATCCAACAAAAAGGAGGCCGCAATTGAAATCAGGGCGAGTTTTTCAAGATGAAATATTAATGGAAACGGCGGCCCGTCTCCGGTTCATCATCGGACCGAAGATGGAGACCATCAATGTGCAAAGAGCCGTAATCGGGATATTCTTCTCCGGCGTAAAGCTGTCCAACGGTGAAGGCGGCATCTGTTTTACGCCTGTCAAAGAGATTCCCGAAGCGGTCTGTTGCCCGAGTTCAGCGCGAGCGATGCCTAACTCCGGGAAATTAGCTGGGCAACCGGTTGCGGAATATATCGATCGGTTGCAGAATGGCGGTCCATTACAAAAGGCTCTGGGGATTGCGGTACTCAACGCCCTTTCCTCTACGTGCTGGCGCAACAACCATCCCGCCGATTACAATTTGAAAATAGGCGCTGATCCGGTTGAAAACTTGATTATCTCCGACGATGCCAAGGTGGTCGTTATCGGCGCCCTTGTACCCTATATCCGTCTGCTCAAGACGCGCGGACAACCATTCCATATCTTGGAAAAAGATCCCCGCACGCTCAAAGCGGATGAGATGCCGTATTTTTGCCCGCAGGAAAAGGCCCGAGAATGCATCGCATCCGCCGACCTGCTGATCATTACCGGCACTACACTAATCAACAACACACTTGAAGACATCCTTAGACAGATGCAAGGCAGTACGGAAGCGATCTTGGTTGGCCCGACAGCCAGTATGCTTCCGGAAGCTTTTTTCAGCCGCGGAATAAAGGCGATCGGCGGTATCTCGGTGACCGATCCGGACAGGTTGCTCGATACGCTGTCCGAAGCCGGTTCCGGCTACCACTTTTACGGGAAATCAGCCGAACGTATAGTCATTGATCAGAAAAAATAAAAACGGACTGAAGGGCAACCCGTCTATTTCTTTGTAAGGATGGACTGCATGAAAAAAAGCGATTACCAACCGACGCAAAACAAATACTAAGGAGATCATAAGTTTATAGACATGTAGTTTGTTTTAAATACTTGATATTATTGTATTTAAATGTACTCGAAGCTTGAAAATATCGTCCATACACTTATAATCGGCTTAGTAAGAACGACGGAATTCCGATGGAGAATCATTCGAGCTGTTCTCAACTTAAAAGTGCAAGAATAATCGCAAGAATGCGATTCGCCTTGAAATACGTCGGCATCAGTCCTGTGGGGATGGAACCAAGATGGCATCCGTCTCCGGGTTATGATCAGAGGAACGAATTTGGCGCAATCTAGTTAAAACTGCTTCAGGGAACGGGCATGCGCGTTGAGTGCTGCCGAGTTGCTGAAGGAGTCGTGTGGCGGTCACTATCTCCGGGAGGTTTAAATGCCGAAAAACGATTCAAAGACCGTTTTCTGGAAATGGGTACTGGCGGGATGCGTTTGCAGCATGTGTTATGGCGCAGCCGCGGCAGTCGAATTCCAAGGTCACATTGCTGTCATCCCCTCGCAGACGGTTTCCGTTACAGACATGGCGGGCCGAAAAGTGACTGTACCGCGCAGAATCGATCGCATCGCAACCATCGGCCCGGTTCCTGTCATCAACAGTTATATTTTTGCTCTTGGTGAGGGGAGAAAAATTGTTAACGGCCTCCCGCATTTCGCACGGACGAAGAAGTGGAGGCTGCAGACCGTTATTGCACCGCACTTGGCCGGGCAAACGATGCTGCAAGGGTCAAATCGCGATGTCAACATAGAAGCCCTTCTATTACTTCGTCCGGATGTTGTTATTACCATGGACAAAGTCAGGATACCGGCTTTGGAAAATGCAGGACTTCCGGTGCTCTATATTGAGTGGAGTGATGCATCCGATATCAAGTCAAACATGAGTGTGCTTGGCCGCGCTCTGGATCGAACACCGAGAAGCGAAGAGTACTTGCGTTACTTTGAAGCCACAATGGATGGCGTTCGCAGCAGTTTGAAAGGCATTTCAGAGGCATCCAAGCCCAAAGTGCTCTTTTTCAACTCAAACTCAATGACCACACCTCGGCTCATAGCAGACTGGTGGATACAGGAAGCGGGAGGACAGAGCGTTACAGCCAAATTCGTAAGGACCGGAACCATCAGCTATTCTTATGAGCATGTATTGCTGTGGAATCCGGATATCATGATCGTATCCGCACCGGAACAAACAGCAAGGATATACCGGGAAAAGAGAATTTCGATGGTCAATGCAGTTCAGAACAAGAGGGTATATTCCATGCCGATGGGTGTTCATTCTTGGGGTCAAAGAACTGTCGAGCAGCCCTTGACCGTTTTATGGGCGGCGACAAAATTTTTTCCCGACAGATTCAGGCACATCAGTATGGAGGAGGAGGTGCGCAATTTTTACCGCCGTTTTTTCGAGTATGAATTGTCTGACACGGATATCCAATGGATTCTGTCAGGAAACACCGAATAACGGCCACATTTGTAAACAAACAGGAAAAGAACACGACTCAGTGATGCTGCAATCCGACAGCGGCTCTGCGCTGGTCCGGCTCGCACTATATGAAGATAGCAAAAAAGCACAAAGATGAAACAAAGATCGCATTCCTCATGCGGCCAAAAGGGAAAGAAAGAAATAAATGATACGTTATGATGTTACGTTACAGGACGAATGGATAACAATCGGAGGAATGAAAATGCGTTATTATTTGTTGGTATTTTTGTCGTTATTTGGGGCTATGATTTTTCTGCCCGCAGCTGCTCTGGCCCAAGACCAAACCGCCGACACCGCAGTCTTATCTGAAATAATAGTAAGTTCCGATAATTTCATTGGGGATGAGAGAGAGAGCTCCACAAGCGGTTTTGTTATTGACGAGAAGACAATCAAAAATTCCGGTGCCGAAAACTTGAGTGAACTTTTGATTGAACAGGGTATTGCGGTTGAGGCCACCCCTACTGATCACGGAGAAAACACAACCCTGATCCGTGGCTTTCATACCGAGCACCTGATGACGGAAGCCAATGGTAAATTACTTATACTTATAGATGGCCGGCGTTCCGGCGTGGCCAGTACCCGACAAATTACCCTGAATAATGTGGAACGAGTTGAAATTTTGCGAGGCCCTGAAATGTTTAAATACTCCATGGGTTCTCCCGGCGGGGTGATCAACGTCATCACCAAGCGTGGCGGCCCGGAACAGTTCTCCGGATCCGCCAGAGCGGGATACGGAAGCTATGATGCATGGAAAGCTGGCGGGGACATAAATGGTCTAGCGAACAATTTCGATTACTATCTGGGCTACGAATACAGCACCGTGCGTGATGATTATAAAGACGGCAATGGCGATCAGGTTCAAAACACCAAGACTGATGGCACCAACGGTGTGAATTTTAATGTGGGTTATACTTTGAACGAGAAACACCGCATCGGCATAGATGGCTATTACTATAATGTGGATAAGGCTCACAGACCAACTTATGTTGACGAAGAGGGCGTGGTTCGAGAAAATAATTACACGGATCGGGAAACTCAGCTGTTTTATCTGAACTATGAAGGCGCCACCGAAAATGACCGTTTTTCATGGCAGGCCAATGTAGGACACGGCAAAGACACTTACGAAACTTACCAGTCAGATTCTGAATACCCCAAGGGACAGGAGGCTGAAACAAATCGGGCTCAGGGCAGCTTGACGTATAATGCAGGCTTGTTCGACATTACCGGGGGTGTTGACTACATTAAATACGAACTTGAAAATTCTTCCACTGCCAGAGGCACGTATTTAAAACCAGGTGGGCTTGATCCGGAATATAGCGGGATCGGCTACCCTATGCACCCCACCAGCACCACCACCATTCTGGGGTCTTATATGGTGGGCACGCTCAAACTTATGGAAGGCTCTCTCAATATTTCAGGTGGTTTGAGATATGAACATGCCACGGCCAAAGATTTGTCGGTGGGTGATGAATACTATAATAAGGTCGCATACTTCAAAAGCAGAGGAATAACATCCCGCGACCAATTGCCCACCCACCGAAACTTTGACCATCTCTCGCCGACCTTTGGTGTAACCTATCTGCCTCTGGATTGGCTTAAATTGCGGGCCAATTACACCCAGGGCTGGCGAGCGCCTGCAGGGCGTCAACTTTTTGCCAGCAGTTTTTATGAAGACTATGGAGCTCCGGGCGATCCCAGGCTTGAGCCTGAATTGACGAATGCGTATGAAGCCGGATTTGATATAGCCCGTAACCATTTGAGATTTTCCGGCACTTATTTTTATTACAATGTAGAGAACAACGTATATATTTATCCGGCTGTTACCGCTGATGGAACAAGTGCGAGTGGGCGGATACTTTTTAACGCCGACGAACGCATCCAAAAAGGTTTTGAGTTTCAGACCAACGCAAATGTGGCCGGCCTTCTAGGGTATGAGGGCTTCGAACTGCGCCCGTATTTCAACATTACTCACATGATTGAAAAAGAAGAGGTACTCGTTGAAGGCGGACCAGGTCTGCTGGGGAAATGGTGGCCTATCACCCGGATGCCGGACACCACGATGAGTTACGGTATCCGCTTTGCCCATTTCGACTGGAAATTTTCCGCAAACCTTAATTTCAGCTACTATGGCGAGCAATACGGCGGCAGGGCAAACGTAAGCGATGGACCTCTTGTAGGTTTCGGAAAATTTACCGTAGCCAACCTGGGTCTGCGCAAGCAGTTGTTAGAATTTGGGAACAAGGGTAACTTGGAGCTGAAGGTGAGTATCAACAATATTTTTAACGAAACCTATTCCTATATGGGCAAGGTCCCCGATGACGCATATGCTTATCCCGGACGCAATTTCTACGCTACCTTGATCTATAATTTCTAATACAATATCACCGGTGCGTTAAAAACTCCAGGTTTATGATTGCTTGTGAAACGAATGCTAAAAACTAGCTGATAGGGCGGACCGCTCGCTACGCTCGGGTCCCCCCTATCACCGGCTGATGAGCATCGTTTCTTCACGCCCTTAATAGGCTACTGCCCGCAATTATGGGATAAACCATATCACAAGTGTCCGGTTAACTATCGAATAATTTCAATTGGATACATCCACTAGTAATTCTTGGTTTGTAGAAGTCTGGCGCCAAGGCTTGTGAAATCAGGATTTTCTCAAATAATGTAACGCTAAAGACTTGCAAAATTGTGTAGAGAGTCAAATCGATTCGAAGATGTTTTTTAATGATCGCCACAAGAACGTATACCGAAACCGCGATCCAGATTTGAGTCTTAACGGCATTTTCAGATAGGCCGTAAAACGCTTTGATACGAAGGTGCTGTTTGATCCATTTGAAGAACAGCTCCACTTGCCATCGGCATTTATAAAGTTGAGCGATGGAAAAGGCAGGTAAAGAGAATTGATTGGTTAAAAAGGCCAGCTTTTTCCCGGAGTCAGGATCGTGGAATTTCACCAGTCGCAGGTTTTGCGGATAATCCTTTTTCGACTTCGGGCTGACCAACGTCACGGTCTGGTCAAAGTACAGACCTGTTGTTTTGTCAACTGGTCGTGAATACAGCCGATGCAAAACGGCGTTGGTCTTTTTTCGGATAATAAAAAAAGCGCCGCTTTGATGAATGTTATAAAGCCGGTGGAAATCCAGGTACCCGCGATCCATTACATAGGTTGCTCCGGGTTCCGGGATGAGGATGTCCAGGATGTTTACATCGTGAACTTTGCCATCGGTGATTTCGATGAAAGTGGGGATATTGCCGCGCAAATCCAAGAGCGTATGAAGTTTTACAGCGGCCTTGGCGCTGCGGAAGTTGGCCCATGGAAACAGAGAAAGACATAAATCGATTGTGGAAGCATCGAGGGCGTAGACGGTCTGGTCAAGTTCAACGCCAAAATCGTCTTGTTTGTAAAGAGTTCGAGCCTGTTGGATAAGAATGTGGGCGAAGTCGCGGTAAATATGCCAATCTCTGTTTTCATTCGCATCGGCCAGAGTTGTTCTGGAGACATGACCCCTTATGCCCATATGGTAGAGCTTGGAAGCAAAAGCACGCAAACAGCATTCAATATCGCGAAGGCTTTCCCGGTACGTCAGTTGCGCAAAGGCCATGCATAGATACTGATCCAAGCATGTAAAAGAACGGACACGTTGATTGCCTTTGTAGCGGTCGACGCATTGGCGGAATTGTTTGTGTGGTAGATAATGCATGATCTGAGAAAAAACGGTTTGGCCTTGATTCATTTGAAACCCTCCTTTGGTCGTCGAGTGCCGAGAAGGAGGGTATCAACCAAATCGGACCAAATTCAAATCGTTTCCTTTGAAATTTAGCTATATTTTAAATAATTATAGCATGTTAATATCGATTCAAAAAACGTTAACCGGACAGCAGTGAAACCATATATGTAATCCGTTGGTGATGTGTTGGCGCTGAAAGTGTTATCGCTGCCATGGCATTCAATACATAAAGAGAGAAAGAATGATAAGTTATCAAGAGGCTCTGGAGAAGCTACTCAAGAACATCACGCGTCTGGAGATTGAGGAGAAACCCCTCCTCGGATCCATCGGTCAAATATCGGCTGAAAATATTCATGCTGATTATGATTTGCCCCAATCGGCCATCTCCGGCTATGACGGATATGCCGTAAGGGCTGAGGACATTAAAGGCGCCCTTCAAAATAATCCTGTAGTCCTTTGCATCATTGCATCGGTTCGCGCAGGTCATCTGTCCAGTTGTATTGTAAAGCCAGGAAATGCCATTCGTATCATGACCGGATCCGTACTGCCGAGAGGCGCCGATTGCGTTGTCCGATTTGAGGATACGGATGAGCCTGGAGACAAAAATGGACCCAATAGAAGTAATCCATCAGAGGTAAAAATATACGCTGCGATGCCGCCGGGAGCCAACATACGCCCGATCGGGAGTAATGTCCGAAAAGGGACGCTCATCGTACCGGAAGGAAGGCTAATCGGTCCAATGCAATGCTCTGCCCTTGCATCTATTGGGAAAATACAGATTAAGGTGATTCGTCGCCCTGTTGTTGCGATAATAGCCACTGGTGATGAATTGATAAATCTTGGGAAACCGTTGGCTGCCGGTAAAACCTATAACTGCAATTCGGCTGCGATTGCGTCATTAGTGGCACATTATGGCGGCATACCGAAAATTCTGGGGATTGCCCGTGACAAAGAACCCGCTCTTATCTCTAAAATACGAAAAGGAATGACTGCTGATGCCATCATCACCAGCGGCGGTGTTTCCAAAGGTGACTATGATTTAGTCCGGCTTGTGCTGGGGAAAATCGGAGAACTTGTGTTTACCAGAATCAAGATGACTCCGGGAGCAGCGGTTACTTTTGGCGTAATTAAGCGATTCTCCGCCGCCGCTGGCGCAGGTGCCGCAATACCCATGTTCTCCCTATCTGGCCCCCCTGCGGGATGTCTGATCAACTTTGAAACACTAGTGCGGCCTGCTCTCCTCAAGATGCTTGGGTTTACAAAAGTTATTCATCCTTTGATTGAAGCAACTGCACTGGACTCGATCAAGCACAAGAAGACAATGGTATTTGCAAAGTATACACATTTACAGGAGATGGAAGGAGAATATCGAGTAACACTCAATATTTCTGAGAAAATGGGTCCGTTGGCTTCCATGGCATCGGCCAATTCTCTTGCAATTATTCCGGAAGGGTCTGTCGTAAAGGCAGGCGACACGATACGAGTGCTGCCTCTTGACTGGTGCCCGTATTAGAGGTGGTCTGGTTTCTTCAGACAGGAAACAGGAATTTATAAGTGTGAAACTGCCCTGGATTCATGTTCATGCCGAAGTCTGTTTTTTATATATTGAATCGAAGTAAACCACAACCGGGGCCTTCCTGTCAAAGTTATGATGCCACTGCTTTTCGTTGTAAAAATTTGAAAAAGATATCAAGCCCTCTATTTTCCGTTTCTGGTTGTTCTTGGTATTGGTTCATGCCAATACATTTTGAAATATGTATTTTCAGGCCAACAAAATGAATTGATGAATATTTGTGGTGCTTTTGTGGCGCAAAATATTTCCTATAAACCTTCTTGTTCCGACATCAAGGGATACATTTTCCGTGGAAGGCTATTCTATACGATCCAGGCACATGGTTTCTCATTTCCACATCATCCTCCCGAACATGTGCCGGCAGTTTTTGCACTGCCAGACCGGTCTCAAGACATCCGCCGAGCAACCGCCCAAGGCAATTTCGCCCCGATCCTCGGCCTCGAATTGTTCCTTGGACGGATAACCGTATACAATTGAAACGATTTCATTCGAGCCGCATTCCGGACATCGGACGGTTTCTTCTTGCATTTTTCGATCCTCCGTCGCCCGGCGAGGGCTTTTCACTCGACGATTCGATACCCGGCCGATTTCAACGACGGCCTCGTATAGACGAACAGCATCTCGACCGGCTCCGGAAACGGATTGTAAAACCAGTGGACCGCGCCGCGCGGGACGAACATCGTATCCCCCTGTTTCATCTCAACCTCTTTTTCGCCAACCCCGCTGATTCCTCTTCCGGAAAGGATGTAAATCACCTCTTCGGCGTTCTGATGGGTATGTTTCTTGTGCGATGATGTTTCGGCCTCAAACCGGCAGTAGGCAAAGGTGATATCTTGCGCGCCGACCGTGTCCCTGTCCACCAGTACGATTCGGGTTGCATTGTCCAGATCTTTGATCGGTTCATTTCTTCCGTCCTCAGGTCTAAGTACGTATTTCACGCTTATTCCTTTCGTGCAGCGGTTTATTGTTGCCGCCGGTACTGCGCCCTGTTAGCGCTTTTTTGCTCACGCCGTCAGTTTTCTTGCGATTCGTGCAACGCGTTCTCCCTGGTAACGGGCGCCGGCAAGCTCGTTCTCGCTCGGAAAACGGCTTCCGTCCCCGCCGGCGATGGTGGATGCGCCGTATGGAGAACCGCCGCTGATCTCATCCATGGTCATCTGCCCCTGGAACGCATACGGCAGGCCGATAATGACCATGCCGTGATGCAGCAGGGTAATATGGAAACTGAGAATCGTGGATTCCTGTCCGCCGTGCTGGGTGTTCGAGCTGGTGATCACGCTTCCCGCCTTCCCGACCAGCGCTCCCTTCACCCACAGCCCTCCCGTCGCATCGAGGAACTGCCGCATCTGGCCGCACATATTGCCGAACCGGGTCGGAGTTCCAAAAATGACTGCATCGGCCTGGCCCAGCTCGTCTACAGTGCACACCGGCACATCGGCCTGGAGTTTCTGAGCTTTAATGGCGCCCATCTTTTCCAACACCTCCTCGGGCAGGGTTTCCGGAACCCGTCGGAGCATGGCCTCCACATTCTCCACCGACCGCGCCCCTTCGGCAGCCGCTTGTGCCAACTTGTAGACGTGTCCATACATCGAATAGTAAACGACCAGTACCTTCATGGAAACCTCCTTTCCTGAAAAGTCCGGGTTAGCGGGCTGTTGAAAAACTGCGCCCAGGGCCGACATTCAGCGTTGCGCAGTTCTCGCCAATGCTCACATAAGCTTGAATATACCGCGCTTGTCGCATCACCGCGCGCCTTGCCTGACGACCCGATTCTTGTTTTTCAACAACCCGTTAGAAATGCCGTCCGTTCATGTTTAAAAAGCAATATTTCTTTTAAAATACTGCAATTATGATAATATTGCCATATCGAATACGGGAACCGATCCGCAGAAATTGATAGAACACCATGTCGTCCGGAACTCGACACGGGGGGAACCAGCTTTGAATCTCATCCTGCCGGATCGCGGACATCCGGCCCGCCGGCGGTTTCAGCCGGCCCTTTTCATGGATGCAGACTGTTGCGCCGGAATCTCAAAGCGACGGCGCATTGCCGGAAAGGCAAAGGGATGGTACACAGACAATAATAGAGACGCGCTGAACGATCAAACGTCAGCTTACAAATGTTAAAGAAAAGGCATACTTATGCTGGAATTAAAAAACGTATTTTTCTCCGTACCGAAAAGTGAAGAAAACAGAGAGGATCTGCTCAACATCATTGACGGAGTCAATTTCACGTTTGAAGCCGGGAAATTTTACGCGATCACCGGACCCAACGGCAGCGGCAAGACCACACTGGCCAAACTGATCATGGGCATCTATCCGGTATCGCAAGGCACCATTCTCTATAATGGTCAGGATATCGCGGACTGGACGATCACCGAGCGGGCCAAAGCGGGAATCGCTTACAGCTTTCAGCAGCCCGCGCGGTTCAAAGGCATTACATTCCGGGAGCTTCTGACCGTTGCCACCGGCATCGAAGATGAGAATGAACTTCTGGGGATCATGAGGCGGGTGGGCATCTGTCCGCTGTCCTTTCTGGATAAAGAAGTGGATGCAAGGCTGTCCGGCGGCGAAATCAAGAAAATGGAGCTGGCGACGACGATTGCCGCCAGCCCCAGCCTGGCGATATACGACGAGCCGGATACGGGAATCGATTTATGGACCATTGGACCGATGGTGAGTCTGCTGAAAAAAGAAGCGGCCGAAAAGCAGACAACCACCATCGTGGTCAGTCATAACAGAGCCTTTCTGGAGGCCGCAGACATCGTGATTATCATCAACTCAGGCAAGATTGTCTATAGCGGAAACCTGAAAGACGCGCTGCCGCTTCTGGAAGATTTGAGTGTATGCACCTATCGGGACAGCTGTGAAGGAGACCGTGATGCTCAATGCTTTAGATAAATCGTTGTTAAAGGCAGTCGCCGATCTGGAAGGGCTGCCAAAAGGCGCCTACAACATACGGAAAAACGGCAAACTCCTGAGCCGGAAGGTATCGGCAAATATCGATATCGAAACCAACGCCGACAATACGGGCATTGTCGTCACCATCAAACCGGGGACCAAAAACGAATCGGTTCATATTCCCGTTATTCTGAGTCAGGCCGGTCTGTATGACGTGGTCCATAATTCCTTTATTATCGGGGAAGATGCCGAGGTGACGATTGTTGCCGGCTGCGGGATTCACTGCGGCACATCCGAGCCTGAGGGCCACGCGGGCATCCATGATTTCCAGGTAGGCAAGAGGGCGAAGGTGACCTATGTTGAAAAACATTATGCCTCGGGCGACGGCAGGGGCCGCCGGACGCTCAATCCGACCACCAGGGTGTTTCTGGCCGAAGGCGCGGAGGCGGCGATGGAATTGACCCAGATTGCCGGCGTGGATGAAGCCAGCCGGGCCAATGAGGCGGTGCTGGCAGCGGACAGTCTGCTGCTGATCACGGAAAGGGTTTTGACGGATGGAAATCAGACCGCCGTATCAACGAACAATATTGTTTTAAAAGGCGCGGGAAGCCGGGCCAACATGATTTCACGCTCCGTGATGAAGGGCGACTCCAAACAGACTTTTTACGCGACGATAGATGCGCAAAACAAATGTTTCGGTCATATTGAATGTGATGCGATCATTATGGATAACGGCACCAATGAAACCATGCCGTCGCTCAAAGCCGGCCATCCCGATGCGGAATTAACCCATGAAGCCTCGATCGGCAAGATTGCGAGCGATCAACTGACCAAGCTGATGAGCCTGGGGCTGACTTATGATGAGGCGGTAAACCGGATTATTCAGGGCTTCCTGAAATGATGGCCCGGTTTGAAGCCTCCTGAAAACCAGAACCGTTTGAGCGTGTTTGGATTCAACAGCATATAACTTGTCATGTCGCACATTTCACATCGATCCGGATACTCGGAGCTGGTCGACCGCCTGAATCGTTTTCCGCAGGGCGCGCCGCCATCGGAGACCCTCTACAGGATTCTTAAAATTCTTTTCAGCGAACGGGAAGCGGAGCTGATCGCTCTGCTTCCCATCAAGCCGTTCACCGCAGAACAGGCAGCCAAAGCATGGAAAATGAAACCGGCGCAGGCATGGGCGATTCTGGACAATCTGGCCGGTCGCGCCCTGCTGGTGGATATCGAATGCGAAGGCCGCACCACCTATGTTCTGCCTCCGCCCATGGCCGGTTTTTTTGAATTTTCCATGATGAGGACACGCGGCGACATCGATCAGCATCTCCTGGCGGAACTTTTCTACCAGTACATCAATGTTGAAGAGGAGTTTATTCTCAGCCTGTTCGTCAATGGAGAAACCCAGATCGGCCGGATTTTCGTACAGGAGTCCATGCTTTCTTCCGAAAACGGCGTGCATGTGCTCGATTACGAGCGTGCCAGCGAGGTGATCCGCACGGCAACTCATCGGGGAATCAGCATGTGTTACTGCCGTCACAAAATGAGGCATCTGGGCCGCAACTGCGATGCGCCGATGGATATCTGCATGACATTCAACACCTCGGCCCGGTCATTGATAAAGCATGGGTTCGCACGGGAAGTCGATATCGGCGAGGGGCTCGATCTGTTGCAGCAGGCCTATGGGCATGGACTGGTTCAGTTCGGAGAAAATGTTCGAAAGAGCGTGAACTTTATCTGCAACTGCTGCGGATGCTGCTGCGAAGCCATGATTGCCGCCAGAAAATTTGGAATGCTGCATCCGGTGCATACCTCAAATTTCATTCCGTTTGTGGATGCCTCACGGTGCAGCGGCTGCGGCAGGTGCGTTTCCGCCTGCCCGGTGGAGGCCGTTGGTCTGGTATCTGCGAATGATCCGCACGAGCCGAAAAAGAAAAAAGCGCGCGTCAACGAAGAGATCTGTCTGGGGTGCGGCGTGTGTGCGCGGGCCTGCCCGCAGGGAGCCATCTCGCTTCGTGCACGCGGAAAACGGGTCATCACGCCGGTGAATTCGGTGCATAAAACCGTTATGATGGCCATTGAACGCGGAACTCTTCAGCACATGATTTTTGACAACCGCGTGATGTGGAATCATCGCGCCCTTGCCGCGGTCACAGGTGTTATTCTGCGTCTGCCCCCCGTCAAAAGGATTACGGCCGGCAAACAGGTAAAATCCCGCTACATGGAATATCTGGCGGAAAAACTGAAACTCTAGTCGCGTTTCCTGGAACAGCGGCTTTTTTAACCTTTCTTGCGCCCCCCAATCAGCAGCAGGCCGGCGCCGACCGGTATAAAAACACAGGGGCCGAGCATTCCGTATCCGCTCTGATCGCCGTTGATATTAAAACTTCCATCAGTCCACACCACTTCGGGCCCGGCAACGCCGGGAACCCGTCTGATGGCAAGAACGCAAGGCACATGCGCCCAGAATCATGACACTGATGACAAGCGGATTGGCTGCGTCGCCAAGAAGACACAGATAAAAAGTCGCATGATTCGCCTTGCAGGGATTCAAACCAGTACTGCGATGTTTCGGGGTTATGATTCTTTGTGCGCGTGAATGGCGCAAGGCATCTCCGACAACCCCTCCCGTTTCGCCGTCAAGCATAAACAGGTTCCAAAAAACTTGCGCTGATGAACCGGTATCTCCATGCCGCTTCTATCCGTCCGGACTGCATTTTGAACCGATTCAGGCGTATTACCCGTCTGAGAAACGCCGAACGTGGTTTTTGGAATGGAATTGCATCTTGACACCTGTACACGGCACGTGTTAGAAGGTTTTTCTTGTCGTTTATAAGCGTATTAATGTAGTTTTAAAAATACTTTTCCAGTGAAACGCGTTTCTCAATCATGAAAACAGATATTGATCAAATCGACTGGAACCTTGCCTGGCGGGCCGCGCAACGCCGGAAACGTCTGAACCGCGCACCCAAGGGGGCGGTGTACTGGAACAGACGCGCCCGCGACTTTTCGGATCATCAGGCGCATAAAAGCGATTATCCGCATCAGTTCATCAGGATACTGGACCCCGATCCGGCCTGGCGCATTCTGGACGTGGGCTGCGGGTCCGGCACGATCGCCATTCCGCTGGCGGAACGCGTCGCTTCCATCACCGCCATGGATTTTTCGGAAAGCATGCTTTCCATACTCAGACAGGAATGCGCGACGAAAACCATCAAAAACATTCAACCCGTTCTGGCGGCCTGGGAAGACGACTGGGAGCGTATTGGAATCGACTCGCACGATGTGGTAATCGCATCCCGCTCCGTGAACATCGAGGATTTAAAGAGCGCCATCATCAAACTCAACCGGTTTGCCCGCAAACGCGTCTATGTTTCCGCCGTCGTGGGCGACGGTCCCGCCGTCCGGCGCATCATCAACGCCGCCGGCCGGGATTATGTCCCCAGCCCCGGTTATATCTACATCCTGAATCTCCTGCATCAGATGGGAATCTACGCCAATCTTTCCTTTACCTTCCATCCGGTGAACCGGACCTACGCGGACCACGAGGACGCGCTGAATAAAAGCCGGTGGATGGTGGACGATATGACGCCTGATGAGGAAAAGCGGCTGAGGATTTTTTTCCAGGATCATCTGGTCCGGCAAAACGGCAGCTGGGTATTGCCGGACGTGCCGCCGGTGCGCTGGGCCGTCATCTGGTGGGACGTTCCGGATGAAGATTTTGCTGAAACATGAATATGCCGGAATTGGGGGCATGACCGGAAGACAGAAAGACTTAATGCTTAAAATCCGCGTTTTCTGTTTAGTTGCGCTTTTCATCATCACTCCCTTCGGTCCAAATGCTGCAGCCGGGGAGATCATCGACATGGCCGGCCAAAGGGTGACCGTTCCGGACGAGATTCGAAAAGTGTACTGCACCTCGCCGTCATCCACCTGTCTGTTGTATGCGATGGATCCCGGGCTGCTGTCTGGACTTAATGTTCCCCTCAATCCGCCGGAGCGTCGGATGCTGGACCCGCGCCTGCAAAAACTGCCGGTAATCGGCGGCTGGTTCGGCCAGGGACGGACCCCCAACCTGGAAACATTGCTGCAGGTCGGACCCGATATCATCGTCGACAGCACATGGCAGGAAACCGCCGTCGGCGAAAAAATCGAACAAACCCTGAAGCCGCTGCGGATTCCGGTGGTGCATGTTACCGTGGACCATCTGTACGATTATCCGGCCGTTTTTCAGTTCCTCGGGCAACTGCTCAAGCGACATGAAAGAGCGGACATTCTCAGCCGGTACGCTCAGAAAACTCTTGATGAAACAGACCGGATACGCGCGGCCATTCCGGAAGAAAACCGGATCACGGTCTATTATGCCGAAAGCGCCGACGGCCTGAGCACCGAATGCCATGCGTCGCTGCATGCCGAGCTGATTCACCTGAGCGGCGGGAAAAACGTGCATCGCTGCAGCAATGAAAGAGGTTACGGCATGCAGAAGATATCCATGGAACAGCTCCTGCAATACGACCCCCGGGCGATCGTATCTCATGACGCATCGTTTCTCGACCGGGTCGCATCCGATTCCAGATGGAAAAATATCCGCGCCGTTCAGGACGGCCGCGTGTACAGAATTCCAAAGGAACCGTTGAACTGGTTTGACCGTCCCCCGTCCTTCATGCGCCTGCTTGGCCTCCATTGGCTCACATGCAAACTCTATCCTTCGGTTTATCCGCTCGATCTTGCAGCCGAGACTCGCCATTTCTACAAGCTCTTTTTGAATATCTCTCTGGACGAGGCGGCAACCCGAGAGCTTCTGCAGCCATGAAACGATCCATGATGATTCCGGTCCTGTTTGTCATACTATGCCTGACGGCGCTGGTTTCCTTGTCTGTCGGACGTTATCCGGTCGGCGCCGGCGACCTGGTCCGATTTGTTTCCCTCCAGGTTTCGGGTCAGCCGGTCATGAACGAGCACCGCTGCCAGCTCCTCAAAAACATCCTGCTTGACATCCGCCTGCCGCGCATTTCGGCGGCCATTCTGATCGGCGCAGGCCTTTCGGTATCCGGCGCGGTTTTTCAGTCCATGTTCATGAATCCCCTGGTTTCTCCAGGTCTGCTGGGCGTTCTTGCCGGCGCTTCCTTTGGCGCCGCTCTGGGCATGGTCGTCGCCAACAACTGGCTCGTGGTTCAGTTGAGCGCCCTTTCATTCGGCCTGATCGCCGTGCTGGCGGCTCTGGCAATGTCTGCCGTCAATCGCGGGAATCAGCTCCTGATGCTGATACTGGGCGGCATCATCAGCGGCGCGCTGTTTACTTCTCTGCTCTCGGTGGTCAAATACCTGGCCGATCCGTTCGAACAGCTTCCGGCCATAACCTACTGGCTCATGGGCGGACTTTCCGCCATTGACAAGGCAACGGTTCTGGCCGTATTCGGCCCGATTTCCGCCGGCATTCTGATTCTGCTGCTGCTTTCCGGATATTTGAATGTGATGAGCATGGGCGATGAAGAAGCCCGTTCGTTGGGCGTCAATGTCCGTTTTCTCCGTCTTTTATTTATCTTTCTGGCCACCGTTATCAGCGCGCTGACAGTAGTCATGGGCGGCATCATCGGCTGGGTGGGCCTGTTGATTCCGCATATCGCCCGCATGCTGGTCGGGCCGGACAACCGCATTCTACTGGCCTCAACCGCATTGATCGGCGCCGCCTATCTGCTGATAGTGGATAATATCGCGCGTCTGATGTTCAGTGTGGAGATCCCTATTGGAATCTTAACCTCTCTGGTGGGCATCCCCTTTTTCGCCCTGGTGCTTCGCAACGCCAGGAAAGGATGGAACAGATGAGCCTGATTTCAGTCGATCACGTTACCTACGGCTATTCCCGCCAGCCGGTTCTCAACGACATTTCGGTCGATTTTCACCAAGGTGAAATCGTCTCGCTTCTGGGGCCGAACGGCAGCGGCAAGACGACTCTGCTTAAACTGCTGCTGGGATTATTTCGTCCCCAGGAAGGCCGGGTGCTGTTTGAAGGCCGGCCGGTCTGCAACATTCCCCCGAAACAGCTGTCCAAACGCATCGCGTACGTTCCTCAATTTCACCGTCTTTCATTCGGCTACCGGGTCCTGGACGTCGTGCTGATGGGGAGAATGCCGCACAAGCCGTTTTTCTTCCGTTTTAGCGACGACGACGAAAAGGCGGCCGTTGAGGCCCTGGAACGGCTCTCTATCGCTCACCTCAGGGACCGGCCCTACACTGAGATCAGCGGCGGCGAGCGACAGCTCACGCTGATCGCCCGCGCACTGGCCCAGGGCGCCGGCATTTTCATCATGGATGAACCAGTCAACGGCCTGGATTACGGCAACCAGATTCGGCTCCTGTCCCGGATTACGGACCTTGCGCATCATGGGTACACCTTCATCAAAACCACTCATTTCCCCGATCACGCACTCTGGTTTTCAGACCGCGTCGTCATGCTGAAAGACGGAAGAGTGATTGCGGACGGAGACGCCTCGCAGAAGGTCAATCGACTCAATCTGTACAACCTGTACAACACCCGCATCACGGTCATGGATCTGGATGGAGGCGGCCATATCTGCGTTCCGGAAGGGGTCAAAGGGCGGTACGGGCATTGTGCTGCAAACGAACGTTATAACGTGCAGGTATCCAGCGCCTGATAAAAGACGAAAATCCAAACAAACAGCGTTCATTCAAAAAAGAAGCCCCTTTTTTGTTCTTTTAAGTTAGAATTCGTTTTTATTAGATTTATTTAAATATATATTGACAAAAACAGTAATAAACGCTTTAAAAATTTCTTTTAATAACACTTCATGTCAGGACGCTTTCCGTCTACCGGGTACGATGCCCTTTCATTGGGAACATAAGGGCATCCATGGCGCTGGTTTCCGGAATAAACCGATCGTTCGGATGAGACTGTTTGAGGACACGAACATGCAGCCGGTATCTTTTTTCTGTTTGACCCTGATCTGTTTCGTATCGGCTCTGTTTTGCCTTCACACAAGGCGGTTTTCGCTGGAAAAATATTCCTTGTGGGCGGGCTGCGCATGTTCCGCATCGGCCCTGGCAGCGATGACCTACGCCGGCAGCCGCATTCCCGTTTTCACGGATTTCGAATCCATGCTGCTGGTAACTTTCATTCTCGGCATCCTGATTTCATTTGGTACCTCCCATGACGATTCAGACACGGAACTCAGACGCTGGGGATATGTTTTTATTTTAATCCTTTTGTCTTTTTGCCTGTTCTGTCCCCAAAGCAATGGTCAAAACGAGTACCAATATCGCCACCTCTGGGTCATTCTCTTTCACGCATTTCGAAGAATCTCCCTGGCCCTCATGCTGTTTTCATCCTGTCACTTCTTTCAGCACCGGAAAACCGGACGAAAACACTTTTCAGACCCGGCATGGCATCATCGGGGCAGAAACTACCTGATCCTTGGCGCCATTTGCTTTCTCATCTCCGAATATTCCGGAATGATCTGGTGCCAGCAGGGCTGGGGGGACTTCTGGCACTGGAGCAATGTTTTTTTTCAATCCACTCTGGTGCTGCTGTATCTCATGATCGCATTTCACATTCCCGGCAGAAATGAAAATGCAGCCCGAATTCGTTCCCTGCTCGGCGGATTGAGCGGGGTTTTCCTTCTGACCATGACGATGATTCGGAGCCTGCTGTGAAAAAACTGATTGATTTTCTCTCCTCCCTTCATTTCTCCCTCTGGCTTCTGATCATTCTGAGTGTCTGGTTCACCTGGGCGGTTGTTCTCACAACTACCGGTTATTACGAAATATTTCAGCAGATGAACAACTATCTGATGCCGGACTGGCTCTCAGTTTCCCATGGTAAATCGCCGCTGATCCGCTTCTGGTTCTTTGGGTTGTGCGCTGTGGCGGCGGCCCTTGGCATCAATCTGATTTTCTGCTCCTGGAACAAGTTTCTCAAGATGACCTCCAGACGCATGAACCAACCGGCCATGCTCATGCTGGCCATTCATATCGTATTCGGACTGGTGATTCTATGCCATTTTGCCAGCCTGATGGTCGGATTCCGGTATGCAAATGTCCGGCTCCGGCAGGGAGAGTCCTTCGAGCTGCAAAACGGATACCGGGTAACAGCCAATGCGATCCATTTCGTAAACGACTTCTCCGTTCTGACAAAACCCATCAAAGCCATGACATCGGACGAATTCAGCTTTGAATCCAATTGTGTTCAGGTCTCCCTGTACAAAAATGACCTGTTTCTGAAATCAGGCCGCCTGTCTTTTCTCAAACCGCTGGTTCTCGACGGCATCCAGTTTACGCTGAAAAATTTCACTCCGCCCCCTTCAGTCGGAAAAACCGATCCGGAATCGTCGACCGCCGGGACGATTCTTTTTATATCCAGAAATCCGGCCAAAAATGTTGTGTTCACGCTGTTTCCACTCATGATTGTCGGCATCGCCGTTTACCTGATCATGACCTGGAAACAGCCCGGTTATCAACAAAACGCATCAACATCATCAGGAGGAAACACGAAATGAGACGCAAGGCATTGTTATGGATTTTCTCCCTGGCGCTATTATGCTTCTGGGGAGCAACCGCTCAGTCCCAGGAGACGGCAACGGTCTCGGATTCAGCCGGAACGTTTGATATCGGCGAGGTCGTCGTGGAGGGAAAGGGAGAAACCATCACCCAGGTATCGACGGTAGAAACCGTCAGCCAGGATCGCATCGATCTGATCAACGCCGAGAACATTTCAGACGCGCTCGAATCCCTGCCGGGCGTGACCGTGTCGGTCGGTTCCAAGAATGAGCAGAACATCAACGTCCGGGGGTTCAACGAACGCTATGTGCCGACGTTTCTGGACGGCATTCCCATTTACATACCTTATGATGGCTATGTGGACACCGGCAACCTGCCCACCTCCAGCCTGTCGAAAATCACGCTGACCAAGGGCATCAGCTCGGCGCTCTACGGTCCCAACACCATGGGCGGCGTGATCAACATCGTTACCATGAAACCGCAAAAAGCCATCGAGGGCGAGATGGAATTCGGATACGCGGAAGAAAAAGCGTATCATACGAATATCAACCTGGGATCCAGGCTGGATAAATTTTATTTCATGCTCAGCGGCGGGTATCTGAATTCCGACGGATTCCGGCTTTCAGACGACTTTGATGCGAACGCCATTGAAGACGGCGGCCTTCGGGACAATTCGGATGTGGAGCAGAAAAGCGGAGCGTTAAAAATCGGCTTTACGCCCACCGACAATCAGGAATACGCCATCGGCGTCAACACCGTATCCATGGAAAAGGGGCTGCCTCCGTCGGCGTCGCTGGCCGACAAAACCCGGTACTGGCGGTTTACCGACTGGGACAAAGATACCTATTACCTGATCGGCAACATCGACTTCACGGAACAATTTTCCGCCAAAATCAGGGCCTTTCACGACGAATACTACAATGTGCTGGATTCTTATGATGACGGCACCTACAGCTCTCAGACAAAACGATATGCTTTCCACAGCATCTATGACGATCACAGCGACGGCGGATCTTTGACGCTGCGGTCCCGGCATCTTGCCAATCAGACCATCAGCGCCGCTTTTCATTACAAGAAGGACGTTCATGAGGCTCAGGGCGATCGTGGCGACGATTGGGAAAAATACGAGACCGAAATGTACTCCCTTGGTCTGGAAGACGACATCAAGTTCAACGACCGGCTTTCTCTGGTGCTGGGCATCAGCTACGACCTTCAGTGTCCGGAATACGCCAACGGCGAACCTGTACGGGACGATGAGGACGCCTACAATCCCCAGGCCGGGTTGTACCTGAACGTGTTCGAGGATACCGTGCTGCATGCATCCGTGGGCCAGAAAACCCGTTTCCCGACCATGCATGAGCTGTATTCGAGTGAAATAGGCGGCAATACGCCCAATCCCGATCTGGCCAACGAAAAAGCGACCAACTACGAGGTCGGCATCGAAAAACCCCTGCCGGCGGATTCTCTCTTTCAGGCGAATCTGTTCCTCTCGGATGTCGAAGACAAGATCGTGCAAAAAGAACTTTCGGACGGTACCGACCAGTATCAGAATATCGGAGAGGCCCGGTACCAGGGATTCGAGCTGATTCTGAAGACTGGCATTATTCCGAAGAACGAGATTGAATGCCATTACACCTACCTGGACGCCGAAAACCGGTCGGATGACCGGATCAGCGACAAACTGGAAGAGGTTTCCGAACACCAGCTTTACATAAGCGATCATTACAAATTCAACGACTGGCTCTCGGCCTTTGCCAGAGTCCAGTGGAACTCCGAACGGTATCAGGAAAACAGCGACGGCGAATTTGATTCCATCGACGGGTTCTGGACCGTGGACGCCAAGATCATGGTGAAGCCCGCAAAATTCATGACCATTGAGGCCGGGGTGAAGAACCTTTTTGACGAGGATTACATGTATAAAAACGGATATCCTCGAGAAGGCAGCACCTTTTTTGCGCTGGTGCGCACCACATTCTGATGTCATTCCTCCAGACGGAACCGGTTTTCTATAACACCGCGGAAAGCCGGTTCCGCTCAGGCGGAAATTCCGGTTCAGACGTTTTCCGAAGAGAAAATGGACCTATTAAAAAAACAAGGGTTTGATTCGAACATGATGATTCAAAAAACCATCCAGTCATCGGCCGGATGCCACTTAAGGACATGGCTGCTCGGCATTCTGAGTTCCGGCTTGATCGCCTGCTGCATTACCGTAAGCGCACTCGCCCAAACCCAATACACGATCGTGGATATGGCCGGCCGGAACGTCGCCCTTTCCGGCAGGGCCGAGCACATCATCACGACCTTCAAGCCGGCCACGCTCAGCATTTTGTCTCTGGGGCTGGCCGACCGCCTGGTCGCGGTGGACAGTTTCTCGCCCCGGGTCCGGATCAACACGGCGGTATATCCGGCCATGAGCTTGCTTCCGAAAATCGGCAACCGCTCCACGGGCCTGAACATGGAGACCGTAATATCTCTCAAGCCCGATCTGGTGATCCTTTACGCCCAGAAAGACGGAATTCTGACGGCAGACCGGCTGGTCCGGTCCGGAATTCCGGCCATCGTGATTCTGCCGGAAAGCCTGGCCAGCATCGAGGAAACGCTTCGCATCATCGCCCGCGCGGCGGGCTGCCCTGAACGGGCGGATACGGTGATTCAGGCGATCGATCATGTCATGGACATGGTCCATACCCGGACCGCAGGTCTGAAAGCCCAAGAGCGCAAAACGGTGTATTACGCTGGGCCGGAGGGGTTTTTCACGACCGCCCCCGGCGATATGCTTCAGGATGAAATGATCTCCCAAGCCGGCGGAATCAACGCGGCCCATGACCTGACCGGTTTTTTCAAGTCCATTTCCCCGGAGCAGCTCGTTCAATGGAACCCGGATGCGGTGTTTGCCTGCCGGGAGATTCGATCGTCCGCCGGAAAATATCTCGGCAAACCCGAACTGGCCGAAGTCGAGGCCGTCAAATTCGGCCAATTTTTCTGCATTCCATCCAGTCTTGCGCCGTGGGACTTTCCATCCCCCCTGTCCGTGCTGGGCGTGCTCTGGGCCGGAAAGAGACTGTATCCGGACCGGTTTCATGATATTGATTTAATCAAAGAAATCGATGGTTTTCATGAAATTCTGTTTTCCAGATCCTTTACGGAAATGGGGGGCCGGCTGGACGACGTCCTGGGCCCGTAATTTTTTGAACTTTTACAGGCAGCCCCGTCAGCTGAAGGGGCTCCTGATATTGAAGGCATATGACACAACCGGTCTCCGACTCAAAACCCGCTGCGGGCTTTTTTCACAACACGCGGTATTTGACCGTTCTGCTGGTCTTTCTGCTGGCGGGACTGTTTCTGCTTTCACTAATGGTCGGACGCCTGGATATCCGATTGAGCGAAGCGATGACGATTGTCGGCTCGTCCCTGTTCGGGAGCCCGGTTCCCGAAGAACTTCTTTCCAAGGCCCAGGTGTTTACCCTGATCCGTTTTCCGAGAGGACTGCTGGCGATATTTGTCGGCATGGGACTGTCGGTTTCCGGCGCGGTCTATCAGGGCCTGTTTCGAAACCCGCTGGTGTCTCCGGACATTCTGGGAGTATCGGCGGGCTGCACATTCGGCGCGGCCCTGGGCCTGATTCTTCCCGGAAACTCCTTTCTGCTGGTCCGAATACTCTCATTTGTTTTCGGACTGGCGGCCGTATTCCTGGCCGTCGGCATCGCCAGAATGGTCGCCGTCAGACCCATTCTCGTGCTGATCCTGGCCGGCCTAGTGGCCACATCGGTGTTCAACGCACTGCTCATGATTCTCAAATACCTGGCGGATCCTTACAGCGCACTGCCGGCCATCGTGTTCTGGATCATGGGAAGCCTGAGCCGGGTGGAATGGAACGACCTGTACCTTATCATGCCGACCATCGGCATCGGGCTGATTCTGGTTCATGCGCTTCGGTACCGGCTGAACGTGCTCTCTCTGGGAGACCTTCAGGCCCGGTCTCTGGGCATGAATCCGACCCTGTATCGAATCATTTTCATCTCCATCAGTTCGCTGATGGTGGCGGTCACCGTTTCCACCTGCGGACAGGTATGCTGGATCGGACTGGTGATTCCGCATATCGCCCGAACCGTGGTCGGGCCGAATCATTCGAGAATGATTCCGATCACCATGCTGATCGGCGGCATTTTTCTTCTGGCGGCAGACATGCTCGCCCGTTCGATCACGTCCGCGGAACTTCCGGTCAGCATCATTACAGCCCTGGCCGGAGCGCCGCTGTTTGTCTATCTGCTGTACAAAAACCGCAGGAGTGGATGGATATGACGCTCTTGTGCCGATCCGTGTCTTTCAGCTACAATGGCCGCCGTGTTCTGGAAGACATCAGCTTTGAAGTCAAAACAGGAACCTTCTGCGCCATTCTCGGGCGGAACGGCTCCGGAAAAACCACCCTGCTGCACTGCCTCAACGGCATTCTGAAACCGTACCGCGGGCGCATTTCCTTAGACGGCATGGATCTGGGAACCGTCTCTCAGGCGCAGATCGCCCGGCAGGTCAGCATGGTGCCGCAGGAGCATACGGATATTTTTCCGTTCAGCGTCATCGATTTCGTCGTCATGGGACGGACCCCGTTTCTGAAAATGATGGCCGGCCCGGGTCCCGAAGACTACCGCATGGCCCTGGACGCACTGCAAACCCTCAACGCCGGTTTTCTGGCCGAACGGAATTACAATCAGATCTCCGGAGGAGAACGGCAGATCGCCCTTCTGGCCAGAGCCCTGCTTCAGAGTTCTGCCACCGTGCTAATGGATGAACCGACCAATCATCTTGATTTCAATCACCGGTACCGCATGCTGGACCGGATGAAGCGTCTTTGCAGGGACAGGGGCTCCCGAATTATCGCGACCATGCACGACCCCAACCTGGCCCTGCTGTTTTCCGACCAGGTGGTCATGCTGAAAAACGGACGCATTGTGGCTCAGGGAAAAACCGAGGAGGTCATGACCAGTTTCAACGTCAGCGAGCTGTATGATTCCAAAACGCAGAAGATCGGCCTCTCGGACGCGGTACAGATATTCCTGCCGGCCGACATCGTACCGCAGGATCAGGACCGGGAGTCGCTGCCGTGATGCATTTCGAAGATTCAGGCCCCCGAATCATCCTTGTCACGGGAAATACGCAAGGCGGAAAGTCCTCCTTTATCGAGGGGCTGATTCCGGTTCTGAAACAGCGAAAGCTGAAACTCGCAGGCATTCTGGCAAGGGGGCTTTGGGAAAGCAACATTCGAAGCGGATTTATTCTGATCGATCTCAAATACGGGAAAAGCGTTCCGCTGGCCCGTCGCGTCATAAACGACGGCCGGAATACAGTTCCGTTCGAGTTTTTTTCATCCGGCATTAAAGCCGGCCGGCGCGCCCTGTCCGTTGAATCCTGCGCCGGGGCTGAAATTATTGTCGTAGATGAGGTCGGTCGCCTGGAAATCGCCGGAATGGGATGGGCGCCTTTTCTGACGCCGCTGCTTCAATTGAAAGATGCGATCCACATATGGGTGGTTCGAACCGGACTGGTGAATGATGTCTGCAGAATCTGGAATCTCGACCGACCGCCCCAGGTCCGGGCGGATGAACCGAATGCATCGGACAGGCTTTTGAATTTAATACTGGAAACCTGCCAGAAGATACCGCGTGTTTGAATTCTGGAGAAACATCATGAAACACCAGGACATCTTGAACGCCATACTGGATGAACTCGATCCGATTCCGGATCATCCGGTTACAAACCTAATCATGGGCAGCCATATCGTCGCCGTTGAAAGTGCCAAGATGGGAATCGCCACATGGGCGATCGGAAAACATCCGCTTTCGGTCGATGATTTCCCTGAAAGAAGCCTGCCCGAATCAGCCAAGGAAATGGCCCGTTTTCTGCTGAGTCCGGATCCGGTTCGTGCCTCTCTGGGGCTGGCGGCCGTCAATTCGCTGCTGCCTGATCCGCCCGCCGCCGAATTGATCGACCGCAATGCTTCGGATCTGATTCTCGAATACGGAAAAGGAAAAAATGTCGCCGTGATCGGACATTTTCCCTTTGTTGAGCAGATGGGAGACCAGTTTGCACAATTCCGGGTGCTCGAAAAATACCCCCGGCCCGGAGACATCGACGCCGGCCAGTCGCCGGACGTGCTGCCTCAGTCCGATCTCGTGGCCATCACCGCTACCACGCTGGCCAACGGAACGCTGGGGGAAATTCTTTCACACATATCTTCAAATGCCGTAAAAATTATGGTCGGCCCCAGCACTCCGATGGCGCGGGTCCTGTTTCGCATGGGTTTTTGTGCACTCGCGGGAAGCATCGTCAGCGATAAACCGACGGCCCAAATATGCATCGCCTCGGGCTGTTCATTTCGAATGGTTCAAGGCGTAACCCATGTTCTCTGGGGCGGAGGAAAAACTTTATTCCCATGAAGTCCGGTCTGTCATTCTGGGGCATTGCCTTTGCCCTGCTTATTGTTCCGATGCTTCCCGCAGCTGTGAGTGCGGAGCGGCGCATCGAAAAAGACCTGAATCATGACGGGCATATCGATCAGATCGCCCATGTCGACGCCTCGGGAAACCTGATTCGACTGGAGCTGGACAGCGATCATGACCGGATCATGGACCAGTTTCAGCATTACGAACGCGGCGTTCTGACCCGCATTGAAAAGACCCGTGCAAACGGACAGATCCAAAGCCGCGACGAATTCAAAGACCAGAAACGTTCCCGCCACGAGCATTATGCGGAGTCGGGAAAAATTGACCGGATCATCCTGTTTGATTCAAACGAGCAGCCCCGGCGCATTGAAAAAGATTCCACCGGCGACGGACGCCTGGATTCCGTCTATCACCTGGAAAACGGGAAAACCGTGCTTTACACCCGCGACTCGGATGGAAACGGGATTCCCAATGTTCGCCAGACCTACCGGAACGGAAAGCCGGAGCAGTGCGAGGTCGATGACGACGGGAACGGAAAGCCGGAAAAAATCATTCACTACGATGCCGGCGGACTTCCCGCCGAAAGCCGTCACGATCTGGACAAGGACGGCCGCATGGAAACGATCCGGATCTACAGCAAGGGCGTCATAACCGAGCAGAAAAAGGATTCGACCGGAAGCGGGCGCTTTGACATCGTCACCCGATTTACGAGCGGAAAGTCCGCCGCCATGGAAAAGGATACGAATCTGGACGGAAAGATGGACTGTTTTGTCCGGTTCGACAGGGGCGGTCTTCCTCAGGAGATACGGGAAGACACCCGTAACGACGGGAATATCGACCGGATCCGGACGTTTGAATCCGGAAAACCGCTTCGCGTGGAATGGGACGAAGACGGGGACGGATTCCGGGAGTCCGTCTCCCTTTACCGGAATTCCGAGATCCATCTTCAGACCCGGGATACGAACCGGAACGGAACCCCGGATGTCAGGATACATTTTACCAGCGGAAAACGCCGGCTCATGGAATCCGATACGAATCTGGACGGCGCGTTCGACGCAAAACAGTTTTATGACGAAAACGAAGCCATGATCCGTACGGAAAAGGATCAAAACCATGACGGGAAAACCGATCTCAAGGTTTTCCACGAAAATGGAAAACCATTTAAAATCCTTGAAGACAGGGATTATGACGGCCGGTTCGAGATCACCCAGTGGCTTCAGAAGCCGGAATGGTCGACCATCATCGAGCTGGACTCGAATCTCAACGGAAAACCCGAGCATCGGCTTTTTTACCGCGATCAGCGCCTGGTGGTGAAACAGATCGACTCCAACGGCGACGGAATCATGGATCTGGAAGAGAGCTACGACGACCGGGAACGTCTGATTCAAAGCAGGGAAGACGAGGGCTTTACCGGCCGCATGAACCTGACCTGGCATTATGACAACAGCGGGCAGGCCTATAAAGCCGAAAAAGACTCCGATAAAGACGGGAAAACGGATATCTGGTTTTATTACGAGAACAACCGGCTCTGCAAACTGGAAGAAGATACGAACAAGGACGGCCGACCGGATCTCTGGGAAGAATATGATGAATCCGAAACGCTGGTCAGGCAATCGAAAGATCTCGATTTCGACGGTACGCCCGATGTGGAGCGGTAATCTTCGGCTGCAAAATCCGGTTCGCATTCAGCGGCGGAAGAGGAAAAAAGATTCTGACAAATCGGCGTATGCAGATCGAATCCCATCATAAAACCAAGCCCAACTGGCTGCTCAGAGGCCTGATCATCCCCTCGGTCTGCCTCCACCTCGTGATTTTTCTGCATATTGCGGGCCTGTATCATTCAAACGCCGTCAGCTGCATCGAGATTGCCATTCGAAACATATCGGCGCCCGAGGTCCGCAACATTCCAAGGCCGAGGCATCGCCCGAATCCACATATCCGTCCGAAAGTGGTTGAAGAAATCAAAATGAACCGCATCGCTCCTCCGGCCATTCAACCGATCCGCCTCGATCCTGCGGACAAAACGGTGCCCGACAGCCTCGTTGAATCCATATCCGCCGACAATCCGGTCTCGAATCTTCCGGGTCTTCAAATCGGACGGTGGCAGGCCGAGCCGCTTGCCAGCGGCGACTTCGGAACCGCGGAAGATTATTTCGAGATGGTCCGGCTGAAAATCGAACAATTCAAGAAATATCCGGTTTCCGCCCAGAGTCGCCACATAGAGGGGCGCATCACGGTGGAATTTGCCATCGATCCCGACGGAACGGTATCATCGATCGAAATCAGAATAAGTTCCCGCCACAAAATCCTCGATGATGCGGCGGTTGAGGCCATTCAAAAAGCATCGCCTTTTCCGGCGCCGCCCACGACCATTTTCACGCAGAATCAGCCCATCCGGCTGGTTCTGGCCGTCGTGTTCGAGCTGACATGATCGGAATTTTATACTGGCGGAACAAAAAAACTGAAACACACTATCGGAGGTAATACATGCTCGAATTTTTATCAAAAGGCGGGGTCCTAGTCATCCCGATTTTATTATGTTCCGTTCTTTCTCTCGCCATTTTTGTGGAAAGGCTGATCCGTTTCACCCGGCTTCGAAGCCGCGGCGCGGGACTGGCTGAAAAAACCGTTGCCATGATGGAGTCGGGACAGGATCAGGAAGCGTACGAAATGCTGATTCAAAGCAACTCGCCCATGGGAAGGGTGCTGGCGCAGGCAATCGAGGTCAAGGACCAGGACCGGGAGACTCTGGAAACCGTTATCGCCCATTCAACGGACGAAGAGGTCCGAAGCCTTTCATCTTATGTTCAGGCCCTTGCAACGATGGGAAATATCGCCCCCCTTCTGGGCCTTCTGGGAACTGTTCTGGGCATGATCAAGGCATTCATGGTCATTCAGCAGATGGGCGGAAAGGTGAATGCGGCGGTTCTGGCAGGCGGCATATGGGAGGCCATGCTCACGACGGCTCTGGGACTTGCCGTAGCCCTTCCCACCATGGTGGCTCACAGTTACCTGATTTCCAGAATCGATAAATACGAGGCCCGGTTGCAGGCCGGAGCGGTTGTTTTTATCAAGGCATTCGGCAGGGGTTCGATGGCTTCGAATAACGGCCGGATCCACTGAACCGCCGCGGCTTCGATGGATTTTATGATCGTCTTGCGGTCTGAAATTTCAACCCTGCATTCCTTTAAAGGAATAACACATGGCATTACTGTCTCGAAAGAAACAGCCTTACCAGATTCAGGCGCCCCTGACCTCGCTGATTGATATCGTGTTCATGCTGCTGATCTATTTTCTGCTGACCACCAATTTCATGGTCGACGAGGGGATCAAGATCAAACTGCCGCAGGCAAAGGCTGCCGCCCCTCAAACCCAGCAGGAGATTACGATTTACGTCGACAGAGAAGGCAGGGCATACCTGATGAACCAGGAAACCCCCTTGAACATTCTGTTTGCCGAGCTGAAAAAACTCATCGGAGGGCAAAAGGACAAACTGGTGGTCATTAAGGCGGACAGGGCCGTGATCCTGAACCATGCGGTCAAGGTCATGGATCTTGCCAAGGCGGCTGGAGCGGAAAGGCTCTGCCTTGCAACGGAAAAAGAGCTTTAAAAATCTGCGCCTGAGGTTGTCATCCAGCGTTGCCCGCTGTTTAAAGGCCGGGCGCTAATTCCAGTCGGTCAGAATAAAGCCGATTCCGATCCGGTTTGAGCTCGAATCGTAATCCAGCAGGCTTTCCCCGTAGCCGTTGAAGTACTGAATATATCCGCCGATTTTTTCAAAAAGCGGAAAGCTCCATTCGAGCTGCACGGCGCCGTGGTTGTCGTCGAAATCCAGGCTGTTGCGAAGCATCACGCCGAAGCGCTGCCGGTTCCAGAAATAGTAGCCCTGAATCTCGCCGGGTCCCAGGTAATCATCGATATCCGGATTATCGTCATCCTCTTCGCTTTCCGGTATGCGGTACCAGGCGCTGAGCAGCAGAACAAAATCGCCCTTCTCAAATCCCACGTTCCCCACAATCCGGTTCCAGCTTCTGGAGGTCGGTTCGGAACGGCCGTTGGATTGATGATTGAGCCCCACATTCACCATGCGGCCCTTGAGGCCCAGCACGTCAAAATTCGTACGGAAATTCAGCAGGATCTCCGGCTCGTAATTGGTCTCGCGAAAAGGAGCGGAGTCGTCGAAGTTGTAAAACTGCCAGAATGACCGCTGGGTATACCCGAACCACAGATCCATGTCCTTTCCCAGAACATCCTGCCAGAGTTTGGACTTGATGCTGATCTGGTACTTCACCTCGGTTTCATTGACATCCATCGCGGAATCGCCCTCTTTAAAGCGGCTGCCGCTGAGTGCCGAATTGTAGGAAACCGGCAGAACGTAATTGGACCGGTGCATTCGGATCGCAAATTTACCCCGGGGTCCGGTTTCATCCAGTTCCCAGACTTTGGCCAGATAGGAGTCATCCTCAAGCGGGGGCGGCCCCTCTTCTTCGGCCGGCTCGAGTTCGGGCAGATCGGAACCGCGACCGAAGATATGGTCATAGCACTGCAGACGGGCTTCGTCATCCTCGATCTGCGAACAATCCTGCGGGCTGAGGCGAAAATCACGGGTCCTCGCATGGCCGGCGCCGGCCAGTGAAAACAGAAAAATAACAATCAACCATATGCATCTTTGCCTCTTTGCGCCCGGGGGATTCATGGGAAAATCCTTTTCGAAGAAAAAAAATTCACTGAACGGGTTCTGGTTTCGAACCCGGATGTTTATATAATCGCAGGCGTTCGTCAAATCAACAAAATCCTCATGCCGATACAAAAAATTTAACATCCTGAAAATCAAGGGAAATATCTGATGTCAAATCGGGCATATCGGTTCAATCAAGCGTTTTTCGAAACCGAAGCGCGGCCAGCACGATAAAAAACAGGGCAAGGACTGTCAAGGCCGCAATGGCCGGCCAGAGTGTTTGTATTCCGGCACCTTTCAAGGCAATTCCGTGTAGAATCTCCAGAAACCAGCGCATGGGGTTGAGCACGGTGATGATCTGAACCGGCTGGGGCATGTTGCGGATGGGAAACATGAACCCGCTGAGCAGCACGCCGGGAAGCACGATGAAAAAAGCCGTCAAAAGCGCCTGCTGCTGGGTGGCGGCGCCGGCGCTCACGCTCAGGGCGATGCCCAGATTGCCGGTCAGGTAAATACCGGCCAGAACGTAAAGAAGCAGTGAACTTCCCTCAATGCGGACGCCGAAGATCAGCATGGCCGCGGCGAACATCAGGGTCATGGTGATGTACCCGGTGATCAGGTAGGGAATGGTCTTTCCGAGAATGAACTCCAGCCGCCGGATCGGGGTTACCATAACCTGTTCCATGGTGCCGATCTCCTTTTCCCGGACAATGGCGATGCTGGTCAGAATCAGGCTGACCACCATCAGCATGACGGCGATCAGGCCGGGCACAAAATAATACCGGCTCTCGAGGTTCGGGTTGAACCAGGCCCGTGTTTCGATCTGAACGCCGGAAACCGCCGCCCTGCCGGAAAGTTCCGCCTGGTTGAACGTCTCGACAACGGCGGTTGCATATCCGGAGACGATGGCGGCGGTATTGCTGTCCGTGCCGTCGACAATCAGCTGAAGGGAGGCGGTTCTTCCGGCGCGCAGATCCGATTCAAATCCGGCCGGAAGATGGATCACGGCCCGAACCCTTCCCTGATCGAGCATCCGTTGAATCTCCGAAGATGAAAAGGCCTGTTCCAGAAGGTTGAAATGACCGCTTCCGGTAAAGGCGGCGACCATTTCGCGCGATGCCGGCGTGCCGTCCAGATCCACCAGGCCGGTGCGGATATGCGTGACATCCGTGGTCAGCGCAAAGGCGATGACCATCATCTGGACCACCGGGGCGACAAAAATGATCGCCCGCATGCGCGGGTCCCTGAGCATCTGAAGAAATTCCTTGATCAGCATGCATCGCAGGCGGTTGATCATCTTCTACTCCAGTTTGAGCTTCATCCGGCGGTTTGCCGCCAGCACCATGACGGCGCCGTAAAGCGCCAGGAGCAGGGCGTTGACCCAGAGAATTTCCAGGCCGATTCCCTTCAGGTAAATTCCCCGCAGCAGGGCGATAAAATACCGGGCCGGCACGATATAGGTCAGACACTGGATCGGCACGGGCATGTTTTCGATGGCAAATACAAATCCGCTGAGCATCAGCGTGGGAAGATAGCTTCCCAGAAGCGCGGCCTGATTGGCCAGCACCTGGTTCTTGAGCACGATGCTCAGGGTCAGGCCGAAAAAAAGCGCTCCGGTCAGAAACACGGCCGCCATGGCAAAGACCAGGGCCGTGCTTCCCCGCAAAGGGACATCGAACAGCCACTGTCCCATGTAAACGGCAATGGCCACGTCCGCCATGCCGATCACGAAATAGGGGGCCGCCTTTCCGAAAACCAGTTCCGACCCCCGGACCGGGGTGCTGATCAGCTGTTCCATGGTGCCGGTCTCCCACTCCCGGGCTACGGTCACGCTGGTGAGCATGGCGGCGATCACCACCATCACCACGGCGACAATGCCGGGAATGATGCTGCTGGGGCTTCTCAGATCGGCATTATACCAGACCCGGTTTTCCATCGCCGCCGGAACAACCGGATCACCCTTTCCGTCCGCATGCATTCGCCGGACCGCAAGGTTCCGGTTGTAGATCATTCCAAGAGCGGAGACATAGGACAGGGCCAGGCGCGCCGTGTTGGCGTCGCTGCCGTCGGCGATCACCTGAATGGAAACGCTCTTGCCGGATCGGATCTTTTCGGCAAAATCACCCGGAATCACGACGGCAAGGAGGTTCTTTCCCGTCTCAAGGTCGGTCTGAAGTTTCCGGTATCCCTGGGAAAACCCGGTCAGGGAAAAATAGGCGGACCCGTCGAGCAGGCTGAGAAATTCCCGGCTCTCCGGAGTCATGGACCGGTCCCAGACGCCGGTGGGAACCTGGTTCAGGTCCATGTTCAGGGCATAGCCGAAAAGCATAATCAGGGTCATGGGAATGGCGATGGCCAGAAAAAGGCTTCGCCAGTCCCGGAAAACATGAATGAATTCCTTATGCACCACAGCGAAAAGCCGCTGGCGGTTGAACATGGACATTTCCTTATGTCGACTGCGCCCGGTTTCGATCCGCGGCTTCGATCATGGAAACAAAGACATCCTCCATGTCCGGCGCAACCGGTTCGATGGAGGACGCCGCAACGCCCCGCTCGGAAAGCCTTTTTTCAATCGCTATGCGGGCCGGGTCCGCATCCGGCGCGGTGACATGCAGACCCGCGCCGAAAAGCGCGATCTCCTGAATTTCTTCAAGACCTTCCAGAGCCTCCATGGCTGCCTGAGGATCCGGACAGGACACGGCGATGATCCGGTCGCCGATGCCGGATTTCAGCTGCCGGGGCGTTCCCAGGGCGATCATCTTCCCTCGGTAGATCAGGGCGAGCCGGTGGCAGTATTCGGCCTCCTCCATGTAATGGGTGGTGACGAAAACGGTCACTCCCCGGTCGGCCATCTCGTAGATCAGGTCCCAGAAACGGCGGCGGCTCAAGGGGTCCACGCCGCTGGTGGGCTCGTCGAGAAAGAGTATGGGCGGCTCGTGCAGGATGGCGCAGGCGAGCGCCAGTCTCTGCTTCCAGCCCCCGCTGAGCACCGAGGTCAGGGCGTCCTGCCTTTCCGAAAGCCCGGCCATTGTTACGGCCCAGTTTTTCCGGTCTTCCAGGCGCTTTCCGGAAAGCCCGTATATGCCGCCGTAAAAGTCGATGTTCTCGGCCACGGTCAGATCCTCGTACAGGGAAAACTTCTGGCTCATATAGCCGATGTTGCGCTTGATCTCTTCGGGCTGGGTTCTCACGTCAAATCCGGCAACGGTTCCCTCGCCTTCAGTGGGCGAAAGGAGGCCGCAGAGCATTCGAATGGTGGTGGATTTGCCCGCTCCGTTAGGGCCCAGAAAACCGAAAATCTCCCCGCTGGAAACCTCAAAGCTCACCCGGTCGACGGCGACAAAATCGCCGAACCGCCGGGTCAGGTTTTTCACGGAAACAGCAGTTCCGCTCTTCATCTGCGGGCCGGAATGGCTGCCTTCGTTAACCGATCCGCCCTGATGCGCCTTCGAATCCTGATCTTTCGAAAGCGCGCTGACAAAAACGTCTTCCAGGGATGGATCGCGTTCGCGAATATCCTCATACGCGATCTTTTCGTCGTCCAGAATCCGCCTCACCTGTTGAGCAGTTTTATCAAAATCCTCGCAGACCACATGAACCCGGTCCCCGAAAAGCACGACCCGGCTCGTTTCCGGGTGTTTTCGAAGCAGGTTTCGAATCGCCCGGGACTCAAAGCTCTGAACCGCCAGTATCGTTTCCTTCATCATGCGCCGGATTTCGCCCGGCGGTCCCGAAGCCAGCATTCGGCCGTGGTCCAGAAGGCCCACCCGGCTGCACCGCTCGGCCTCGTCCAGATAGGCCGTGGTCACGAGAATGGTCACCTGCTGCCGAAGCAGGCGGTAGAGAATCTTCCAGAAATCCCGGCGGCTGACCGGGTCCACGCCGTTGGTCGGCTCGTCGAGCAGAAGTACCCCCGGCGTGTGCACCAGCGCGCAGGCCAGCTGAAGCTTCTGCTTCATTCCGCCGGAAAGGGCCGATGCCCGGCGCTTTCGAAACGGCGTCATGCCGCTGAAATCCAGAAGCTCATCGACGCGCCGGTCCAGATCCCTGCGGGGCATGCCGTAAAGGTCAGCGTAAAACCGGATGTTCTCGTAAACGGTCAGATCCCCGTAAAGCCCGAAACGCTGGCTCATGTAGGCCAGGTTGTCCTTGACCGCCGAATGCTCTTTTTCCGTGTCAAACCCGGCGACCCGAGCCACGCCTTCCGTGGGCGAAAGAATTCCCGCCAGCATGCGCAGGGTCGTGGTTTTTCCGGCCCCGTCCGGGCCGACCAGCCCGAAGATCTCTCCGGGATGAACGCTCAGAGAGAGACGGTCCACGGCGACCAGGTCCTTGAAGCACCGGGTCAGCGCGTCGGCGAAAATTCCGGGAGATGTCATGATCTCAGGGCTCCGGAAGGATCAGGGCATCAGCGGGCATTCCGGGTTTAAGCTTCAGGTCCGGGTTCATGACCTCTATCTTGATCCGGTACATCAGCTTGACTCGCTCCTCGAAGGTCTGAACCGATTTGGGGGTAAATGCCGCCTGGCTGTCGATAAAGCGGATCTTTCCCTTGAAAACCTCCTTCGGATAGGCGTCCGTAGTGATCTGGGCCGGCTGGTTGAGCCGGATTCGGCCCAGATCCTTCTCATTGACAAAGGCCCGCACCCAGGTGTTGATCAGGTCCCCGACCATGACCACCGGTGCGCCCGGGCTGAGAAACTCGCCGGGCTCGGCCGACTTGGAAAGCACCACGCCGTCGATGGGAGAAAAAAGCTCGGTTTCGGCAAGCTGCTGCCGGGCATGGCTCAGGGTCTGTTCGGCAACCACGACCTGGGCCAAGGCCTGAGCGATGGTTTCGGACCGGGGGCCGGCCTGAACCAGCGCATATTCGGCCTCGGCCTGCCTCAGGGCCGCACGGGCCTGTTGAATCTGTTCGGTCCGGGGTCCCTCCTGAGCAAGACTGAGCCGTTCCCTGGCGCTCTGCGCTCTGGCCTGAGCTTCCAGCCAGGCATTGTATGCCGCGTCCAGCCTCGTTTTGACGACATCGTAGTCCCTCTGGCTGACCACTTCTTCCTTCACCAGAACGGCATACCGGGTGTTGTCGGCTCTGGCCAGTTCAAGCTCGGAAGCGGCGGCCTTTTCGGCGGCAAGCGCCCGGTCCAGTTCGGAACGGGCATCGGCGATCACCTGAACCCTGCTTCCGCGAACCAGCTCATCGAGAGCGAAACGGGCCTGCTGAAACCGGGCCGCGGCCTGTTGAATCTCCTCCGGCCGGCTTCCGGCCTCCAGCTCGGCCGCAATCGATTTCCGGTATGCCAGCTCGGCTTCGGCGCGGGCCAAGGCGATCCGCTGATCCGTCGCATCGAGGACCGCGATCTTCTGACCCGCAACGACCCTGTCCCCCTCGTCCGCCAGCCGTTCGATCAATCTTCCTGAAATCTTGAATCCAAGCTGCACCTGGGTCGCCTCGATGTTGCCGGAGACCATCAGCCGTCCCGCGTTCCGGTGATTTTTCACGACCCAGAAATAGACGCCAACGGCCGCAGCGGCGAGCAGCACCGGAAGAATAATCCGCAAACGCTTATTCATGCCCTTCCCTTTCCGGACTGTTGCGAAGCGGTTTGAAAAGGAGTTCTGAGGCGGGCGATGCCGCCCAGCGAAAAGCAGATCACATGTTCGGCCAGATCTTCGATCCGGTCCTCGGCGGGCACCCCCTCCGGCGCGATCCGGTCAATGACCGGCCGGGCCAGCACATAGTACAGGCACTGCCCGATGATGCTGAAAGCGCACCGCAGCGCCGTTTCCTGCCCGGCGCCGGGTCCCAGAAGATCTGATATGATTTGTACAAGCATCCGCTTGTGGGGCAGAATATGCTTTTCCACCGCCTTGCCCATGGCAGATGACGGATCTGAAAATTCCTTGGCGATCAGCCGGGCCTTGCCTTCATAGCCGCCCCATCCCTCGCGGCTCAGCAGCCGGTAAAGAAACGACCGGACAAACGCTCTCAGGCGGTCCTCCGGTCCGGCGGACGCATCAATGCCCATGTCCGCGGGAAACTTTTCAAATCCGCCGGCCAGCAGATCCTCGAGAACCGCACGGTAAAGACCCTGCTTACTCCTGAAATAATAGCTGACCGCGGCGATATTGGCATCCGAGGCCTCGGCGATCTGCCGGACCGTGGCCGCCTTGAACCCGCGCTGGGCAAAGATCGCTCCGGCCGCATCCAGAATACGATCCCGCGTGCCGCCTGGTCTGTTTTCCATATGCCCTCCTTTAAACAACAAGACCCGGGAAACAGGCTGAATGCGTCTTTTTTAAAACAATTGTTTTAATCTGTCAACAACCGATTGCGGATCGGCCCGGAGGGATTGGCTGGCGGGTGCTTTCGGACGGTCCGGCTTTACGGGCAATTCCATCCACTATTCTTTGTCCAGAACGTCCCGGATCACCCGGGCGATATTCTTCTTGAAGATGGGCTTCATGACCAGCCGGCGAATGCCGAGAGCCCTTGCCTTCTCTTCCGTGATCATCTCGCTGAAACCCGTGCAGATAATCACCGGAATGTCGGATCGTATTTTCAGCATCTCCCTTGCAAGATCGTTTCCCCTCATATTCGGCATGGTCATGTCTGAAATCACCAGATCAAAATCATGGGGCAGGGCGCGAAAGAGCTCCAGTGCCTCGACGCTGCTCGTTCTGGATGTTACCTGGTAACCGAGGGATGTCAGCATGATGTCCCCCAGTTCAACCAGGGCCGCCTCGTCATCGACAAAGAGAATCCGCTCGCTGCCTCCGGGAATCTGTTCGGGCGCATGTTCCTGCATAGGCGTCTCCATTTCTTCAAGCGGAAAATACACGCTGAAGGTCGTTCCCTTTCCGACTTCGCTCACAATATCGATGGCGCCCCCGTGATCCCTGACGATTCCATACACCACGGAAAGACCCAGGCCTGTTCCTTCCCCCGGACCCTTGGTGGTAAAGAAGGGGTCGAACATCCGTTCCATAACGGACGAATCAATTCCATGCCCGGTATCGCTGACAATGAGTTTCACATAGTTGCCTGCGGCAAGGTTGAAGGGGTACATTTCTCTGTCAAGGTCCACCTTTTCCTGCGTCAGTTGAATATCCAATATCCCGCCTGCTTCACGCATCGCATGGGCGGCATTGGTGCAGAGATTCATCAGAACCTGATGGATCTCCGTTGAATCGGAAAGAATCATGGCGGGCGCCTGTGTAATGCGCCGGGTAATCTGAACGCTTGAAGGCAGGGAAGACCGGAGCATTTTTATTCCTTCATCAATGATGGATGCAACCAGAACGGGTTTCCGGATCTGTCCCTCTTTGCGGCTGAAAGTAAGAATCTGATTCACCAGATCCCTTGCCCGCCCGCCCGCCTTGTGAATCTGCTCGAGGTAGCGCCGGAGACGGCCGTCCGCATCGGATTCTTCAAGCGCCATTTCCGTGTAGCCGATGACGGAACTCAAAATATTATTGAAATCATGGGCGATTCCTCCGGCCAGCGTGCCGATGGCCTCCATCTTCTGGGCCTGGCGGAGCTGGATCTGGAGTTTTTTCTGATCGGTTATATCGCGGATGGATTCAATGGCCCCCGCGACATGACCCCCGCTGTCGTATAAAGGTCTGGCGATACTCCAGAGGGCACGGGTATGTCCCTTTACGGGCACCTCCACCTCGGCCAAAACAATGTCCCCTTCTTTTCTGACGGAATGATAGTGCTTCTTGATCTCCTCAACAGATTGGGACACGAGATCTGCAAGCACGGGCCGGCGAATCCCGTAAAACGGCAGGGAATATTCATGATCACCCTTGTCGAGCATATCGGCCGCACTGATCCCGGTCATCCTTTCGATGGCCCGGTTCCAGGCGACAACTCTCCCGGTTCCGTCAATCACAAACGTGGCATCCGGCAAAAAATCAATAATATGAGACAACCGCTGTTCCGATTCCCGCAGGGCTTCCTCCACCTGTTTGCGCTCGGTAATGTCGAAAGCCGACCCCATGATCGTCGGCGTATTGTCAAGGTCGATGAGCGCGGCGGAGTAATCGACCCATTTTACCTGGCCATTCTTGGTGATGAATTTGATCTCGTATCTGGATGGCGGGCTCTCTTTTTTCAGCCGATTGATTCCCCTGCTTTTCACCAGCTCCCGAAAATCCGGATGCATAATATCCCAGAAATTCATGTCGACAAAGTCATCCGTCGTATAACCGGTAACCGTCTCAAATGCCGGATTCGTGTAAATATATTTTGTACCCTGAACAAGGAATATCGCGGAGGATGAACTTTCTGCAAGGGCGCGAAATTTGGATTCGCTGTCGCGCAGCGTTTTTTCGGACTGCTTCCGTTCCGTGATATCCCGCAGGATCCCTTCGATTCCAAGCAGATTTCCATCTTCGTCAAAATATTGATGACTGCTCGTGGCCACTGCTACCGGAGTGCCGTCACGGCGTTTGAGTGTTATCTCATAATCTGTAACAGCTCCCTGGTTTTCAACTGCCGACAGGAGAATGTCACGATCTTCGGGATAAAAATAAAACTCTTCGGCGACGTTGAGCCCGATGATTTCTTCAACCGAATCATAACCGAGCAATTTCTTGACCGAAGGGCTTGCCATCACGAGGTTTCCTTTAAAATCGGTCCGGTAAAAGGTGTCGTTGATATTTTCAATAACGCTGCGATAGAGTTTTTCGCTGGCCTGCAGGGCCTCCTCCGCCCGCTTGCGCTCGGTGACGTCCCAAACGGTCGACATCATCAACTGTTTTTCAGGCAAAGGTATATTGCGTGCACAGATGAAGACGGGGTCCTCCCCCCTGCGGGTGATCGGGACATCTTCCCAATGCATGCGTTCCGGGTCGCCGCTGGCGCAATCATTCAATACCCTTTTCTTAATTTCTTCACGGAAAACAGGATCCTCATAGACGGCATTCCAGAACGCATCCGGGCCGGCAAGCGCTTTTCTCGTCGTCCGGTATATCCTGGGAAAATTGTCGTTCATGTAGGTGAACTCCACAGCAGGATCCACCGAGTTCACAGCTAGGCCTATGGGCAGATGATCCATGACGGATCTGACGAAGGCCTCGCTCTCCCGCAATTCGCGGGTTCGAACTTCGAGCAGTTCCTGCGCGCGCAAAAGTGCGCGCTCCCTACGGGCCCGGACGCACAGCTCTATGAGGTACGCAGGCTCGAAAGGCTTGCGCAGATAGGCGGCAGCGCCCCGTTTCATCCAGTCCAGAGCCAGCATCGGCCCCGGATTCGAGGTCATCATGATGCATACGCAGGCGGGCCGCTGCGCCCGAAACGCATCGAGCAGAACGTCCCCCGTACCATCGGGCAGATTGTAATCCAGTACAGCCACGTCATAGGCAATTCCAGAAAAGGCTTGGACCGCCCCGCGGGCCGTAAGCGCCGCGTCCGCATGCCAGCCTTCGGCCGCAAATGCCTTCTTGAATACAGCAACCAGGGTCTTGCTGTCCTCGACGATCAGGACGCGCAGGGGTGTCGGCTTGCGCTCACCGCGAAGAATTGCCCGCACCTGCTCGACGAAGTGCTTGCCATCCACCGGAGAGGAAAGGAAGGCGTCGGCTCCGAGATCGGCGGCAATCCTGTCGGGCTCATCGCCCGCGAAAATGGCCGAAACCACCAGAATGGGGATTTTGTTGAAAGCGGCGTATTCGGTCGAACGCAGCAGGCGGCAGAATCGCCAGCCATCAACGCCCGGCATGTAGAGGTCTGTCACGATAAGTGCGGGCGGATGCTCATGGTTCATGGCGGCCAGGGCGGCCTCAGCCCCAGCGAAGGCGATCGGCTCGAGACCTGCCTTGCGCACCAGTCCGGACAGAAGGTTGAGCTGGGTCGCATCGTCATTGACCACCACGGCGGTCGTGCCGGCAGGTTTGGAAATGTCTTCTTTCATGTCGTCCCTTTTCGGTTTCGTCATCACCGTCTTTGCAATGTTCGAAATACAGCTTCTTCATTACTTCAGCCGATTCCGTGGCTCATTCCGCTTCATGAGGGTGCGGGCGTGGCGCAAAATCTCCGGTCCATCCATCTCCGGCATCATGCGGTCTGGAACGGCAGGACGCGGAGTGTGAATTCATCTTCGGCTATCAGAATACGCATGGTTCATATTTCCGGGTCATGAAATCAGGTTGAGCCTGTGCAATGCTTCTATCAGTTTTGCTTTCTCGATGGGCTTTACCAGAAAGGCGTCACATCGCTGTTGAGCCGCTTTCATAACATTTGCCCTGTCCGCCAGGGCGGTTGTCATTACAATTCTGGTAGAGTGTTCCCTTCGGGCGCCCGTAGATGCTTCCATCTGACGAATGATGCTCAGAGCCTCCTGTCCGTCCATTTCCGGCATCATGATGTCCAGACAGATGAGGTCATAGGGTTCTCCGGATACACGGGCCAGACGCATGGCATCAACCGCCTCCCTGCCGTTGACGGCAATATGGGTCGGGCCGTAGATCTTCAGCAGTTCCTGCAGAAGAAGGCGGCTGGTGAAATCGTCTTCTACAATCAGGGTTTTCATGACATTCTCCTTGTGGAGCAAAGTTTACACAAAGAAAAAAGGGCGCTGCTTCTGAATGTCTTCTTCCTGATACCCGACCTGGAATGGATATTCCCGTTCAATTGCTTCATAAAACAGACCTTCTTTATTGTCTCATTTCCCGTTCATTGGGCATGGAAACCAAGATCGTTTTCATGTTCAAATGGGCATTTAACGCTCAAGATTCTCACACCTTCGGCTGCAATATTCTTCATCAATTGTAAAGTCATTTATTGAATTGATGACAATTTCTTTTTTTAATGTTGAACTATAAAGTAAAACTGTTTTCATGTCAAAGAATAGTTGTCCATGGAATTGACGATGCTGGGCCGAAGTTGCGAAGGGTGTCGCGATTTTACGTTGATGCATGTCAGACGGGGGCGTGTTGCCGATACGGACATTTCCGGAAAGCCGCAACGACCTGACCGAACTCATCCGGCCTTGCCGAATCAGCCGCTGCATCAGCAATCGAGTGATGGCATCAGCAGGGTAAGTATGCTCTGATCAAGGCTAAAAAGCCGCTTTCTTCCGTTAAAGAACGCGTTGATAATGACATTGGCCCTGAAAGCCGGTATTTCCAAGGTGAGTCAAGGCAAGGCAAAAAGAAGCCGGCACGTCAAGGCATTTCAGAAACAGAGGCCGGGACGTCTGTTCCGAAGTTCCGGCTGACTGGTTCAACTGCTCTCAGGCGTTTTTGCGCCATCAAATCCTTCTATCCGCGGGTCAGCTGGCGATAGCGGATTCTTTTGGGAATCAGGGCATCCTCTCCCAGCCGGGCTTTTTTATCCGCCTCGTATTCCGAGTAGTTGCCTTCAAACCAGACGGCCCTGCTGTCTCCCTCGAAGGCCAGTATGTGGGTGGCAATTCTGTCCAGAAACCACCGGTCATGGCTGATGACCGCGGCGCATCCGGCAAAGTTTTCCAGGGCGTCTTCCAGGGCTCGCATGGTGTTGACGTCCAGGTCATTGGTGGGCTCGTCGAGCAGCAGCACGTTGGCGCCCTGTTTGAGCATCCTGGCCAGGTGAACCCGGTTGCGCTCGCCGCCGGAAATCTCTCCGACCTTTTTCTGCTGATCCGTGCCTGAAAAATTGAAACGGGCCACATAGGCCCGGGAGTTGACCTGAATGCTGCCCAGGGCGATGGTGTCCTGACCGTCGGAGATCACCTCCCAGATGGTCTTTTTCGGATCCAGGTCGTCCCGCTCCTGATCCACATAGGCCAGTTTTACCGTTTCTCCGACACGGATTCTGCCGGCATCCGGCGATTGTTGGCCGGTGATCATCTTGAAAAGCGTGGTCTTTCCCGCGCCGTTGGGGCCGATGATGCCGACGATGCCGCCGGGGGGAAGCGTAAAGCTCACATCATCCATGATCAGCCGGTCGCCGAAGGCCTTGGAGACATTTTCAGCCTCGATGACCACATCTCCCAGGCGCGGTCCGGGCGGAATGTAGATCTCCAGTTCTCCGGCCTGCCTGTCGGTTTCCCGGTTCAAAAGGGCTTCATAGGATTTGATCCGGGCCTTGGATTTGGCGTGCCGTCCCTTGGGAGACATGCGGATCCATTCCAGTTCGTGCTCCAGGGTTTTCTGCCGCTGACCCTCGGCCTTTTTCTCCTGCAACAGCCGCTGCCGCTTCTGCTCCAGCCAGGACGAATAGTTGCCCTTCCAAGGAATGCCGTATCCCCGGTCGAGTTCCAGAATCCATCCGGCCACGTTGTCCAGAAAGTACCGGTCATGGGTAACGGCGATCACCGTGCCTTCGTATTGCTGAAGATGGTTTTCGAGCCAGGCCACGGTTTCGGCGTCCAGATGGTTGGTGGGCTCGTCGAGCAGCAGGATGTCGGGTTTTTTCAGCAGCAGGCGGCACAGGGCCACCCGGCGTTTTTCACCGCCGGAAAGCACCCGGACCGGGGTGTCTGAGGCCGGACACCGGAGCGCGTTCATGGCCATTTCAAGACGAGCGTCCAGATCCCAGGCATCCAGCGCATCGAGTTTTTCCTGCACCTCGCCCTGGCGTTCGATGAGCTTGTCCATTTCCGCGTCGGACATGGGTTCGGAGAATTTTTCGTTGATCCGGTTGTATTCCCCGATCAGATCCACGATGGGCTGAACGCCTTCCTCCACGATCTGCCGGACGGTTTTATCCGGATCCAGCCGGGGTTCCTGTTCCAGAAACCCGATCGTATATCCGGGGCTTAAAACCGCCTGCCCTTCGAACTCCCGGTCCACGCCGGCCATGATCCGTAGCAGGGAGCTTTTACCCGACCCGTTCAGTCCCAGCACGCCGATCTTGGCGCCGTAAAAATAAGACAGGGAAATATCCTTGATCACCGGTTTGCGGTTGTAAAGCTTGCCGACCCGCATCATGGAGTAGATGATCTTGTTGGGCTCATTCGCCATGGGGTGTTCAACCTCCTTAAAAAATCTCGTATTTGACCAGACGGCCGTCCAGTCCGCCGTTGGAAAGCGGCATTCTCCACTTTGGTTTCAGGCCGACTTTTTTGATCAGTTCAGGGTCTCCGAAATAGACATAGGCCACAGACCCCCTGCATCGCTGTTTTAAAAAGTTCCCAAAGGATTCGTGCAGCGCTTCCGCATCGGATTTTTCTCCCAGACGGATTCCGTAAGGCGGATTGGTCACGATGAGGCTGTCGGTCAGGCTTCGGATTTTTTCAAATGCCTTGACCTCCAGCCGGATCCTTCCGCCAAAGGGAAGATTCTGCAAATTGGTCTGGGCCGCGGCCAGGGCCTTGGCGGATATGTCGCTGCCGCCGATCAGTCCGACGGGCAGGGGGCGGATGGCTTCGTTGACCTTCTTTACGACGTTCTGCCAGAGATAGGCGTCAAAATCCGGAAGATACCCCAGCCCATAGTGTTTTCTCAAGATTCCGGCAGGAATCCGGCAGTAACGCATCAGGGCTTCGCTGATCAGGGTTCCCGAACCGCACATGGGATCATAGAGGGGCCGGATTCCATCCCATTCGGAAAGCTCGATAATGGCGGCGGCCAGATTCTCCTGCATCGGCGCATCCACCTGAGCCGTTCGGTATCCCCTGCGGTGCAGGGATCCGCCCGAGGTGTCCAGGCTGACGGTGGCCTGATTTTCACGAATATGCAGATTGATCCAGAGATCCGGGGCCCGTGCGTCAACCGAGGGCCGTTTTCCGAAGCGTTGCTGGAAATGATCGGCCACGGCGTCTTTCAGGCACAGTGATGCATAATGGGAATGGGTGATGTTCGGATGGTTGGACACATTGGCAAATACGGCAAAGCTGTTGTTGACCGAAAAAATTTCGGGCCAGGCGAGTTGTTTGATATTCGCATAAAGATCATCCTTGTCCCGGCAGGTGAAGACGGCCAGCGGGGCCAGAATCCGGGTCAGAATCCGGGTCGTGTAATGAATCCGGTAAAAATCGGCCTTGTCCGCCGAGAAATAAATTCCGGCGTAACCCGGTTTAATGTTTCCGGCCTGATTTTCAGACAGCTCCCGAATGCCGATATCTTTAAGATCTTCAGACACCTGGGCGAAGAATCGGCCGGTTCGTTGATATTCAAAAGGCATCATAGGACTCAATAAAGGAAAAAGTAAGGGATTTCATTCAGAAAATGCCGCAGGGCGTCTGGTTTTTTCTGAATTCAGACGTTTCAGGTCCGTTTCAGGATTTTCCGGAAGTTCCGTCCGTCAAAACCTCTTCAGAGCATTAAAACGGCTGCACCTTACCCTTTTTCAACAGGCTTGTCCACACCCGTTATACACAGATTTTCGGGCAAAATTCCCGCTGAGACACCGGGGCAGTTCTTACGGAAAAAGCGGCCAGAAGACCGGCAGCAAGACCATGAGAACCACCGTCACGATCAGGGTCAGCGGAAGTCCCGCCTTTAAATAATCCAGAAAACGGTACCCTCCGGGACCCATGACCATCAGGTTGGCCGGATGCGAAATCGGCGTCATGAAGCTGGAAGAAGCCGCCATGGCGACGGTCATGGTCAGAGCCTGGGCAGACATGCCGGTATCGACCGATGTGGTCAATACGATGGGAATCATGAGCACCACCAAGGCCGACGTGGGAATAAAGCAGGTGGCCAGAAAAGTGATGCCGATCAATCCGGCCATCACAGCCATGGGGCCGAACTGTCCCAGGACGGATAAAAGATTTTCCGCCAGAAACCGGGCCGCTCCGGTCTGATCCATCGCCGTTCCCAGGGGCAGCATGCCGGCAATTAGAAACACGGCCTTCCATTCGATGGACCGGTAGGCTTCTTCCATGGTCAGGCAACCGCTGATCACCATCAGGGATGCGCCCAGAACGGCCGAAACATAGATGGGAATCCAGCCAAAAAGCACCGGAATCAGCACCAGCCCCATAATGACAATGGCGGCATGTACTTTTTCACGCCGGGGTTCTTCCTGCACGGCAGGGTTCAGGACGATAAGGTCTTTTTCCGCCGCCAGCATCTGAAGCTTTTTCCGGGGCCCGATCAGCAGCAGGGCGTCTCCGAAACGAAGGGCCATGTCGCCAAGCTCGCTTCGAAAGGCCCTGCCCTCGCGCCAGAAAGCCAGAACATTCAGCCCGTATTTTTCCCGGAAATTGAGCTGACGCAAGGTCTTTCCGGCCAGCCGTCCGTGAGGAGAAACAATAGCCTCGACCATGCCGATCTCTCCGGATTCCAGCGCGCTGATATCCGGTATTTCGGTCTGAACGGAAAGCGTTTCCAGATCTTTGAGCAACAGGATATTTTCGATTCTTCCCAGAATCACCAGACGATCGCCTTCCAGGATTGTCTCATCGGGGTCCGGCATCGGCAAGATGCCGTCTTTTCGAATCAGGGCCACGGGCTGCATTCCCAGCGCCCTTGAAAACTGGGCGGAGCGGAGCGATTTTCCGGCAAGCGCGGACCCCGGCGGCACCCGCAGCGAAAACAGGCGGCGGTCCAGACCGAAAGCCTGAGACAACTCAAGGGACGACAGCCGCTGGACGCCGACAAAGCCGGGCTGAGACAGAAACTCCTTCATTCGATCCTCTGGTCCAAAGACCAGAAGCACGTCGTTTTCTTTAAGCGGGCCATCCTGAAAATGACCCTGCCTCGGGTGTCCGGATTCCAGAATCGCCAGCACCTGAATGCCGAACCGGTCTCGCAGACCGGCCTGGAAAAGCGACTGGCCATTCAGGCCGCTCTGTTCGGCGATGGCAACACGGGCGGCCCGAATCGGTTCGGTCATAATTTCAACAAAGGTGATTTCCGCCGGTTCGATGGTCAGCTTCAGCCAGTTACGCAGTTTTTCAAGCTGTTCGATGCGGCCTGTGACCAGCAGTCGATCTCCCGCCTGAATCCGGGTATGCGGACCCGGAATGTAAACAACGTTATCCTTGCGGTATATGGTGACTACGTTTAAACCCAGCAGAGCGCCAATGCGGATTTCAGCCAGCGTTTTTCCGGAAAGCCGGGAATCTTCCGGAACCCTGAGCAGAAACATGCGGTCCTGAAGGCCGTACTGATCTTCCAGACAGGGTTCGCAGGCCTGCGACGCCGGGAGTTTCCGTTCCGGAAGCAGATACGGACCGGCCAGAGTCATGAAAACAATGCCGACGAACATCACGCAGAGACCGATCGGCGTGAAATCGAAAAAGCCGAACGGTTTCAGCCCTTGGCTGACCAGCGCTTCGCTGACCAGAATATTGGGAGGAGTTCCGATCAATGTGGTCAACCCCCCCAGCAGAGAGCCGTAAGACAGCGGCAGAAAAAGGCGGAATGGGGATATCCCGGTCCGGCGGGCGATATCGGCGACAACGGGCAGCATCAGGGCCGCTACGGCCGTATTGTTCATGAAGGCCGACATGACGCCGGCGCTGAGCATGATGATCAGAACCACCACCCGCTCCCGGCGGCCTGAAAACTTGAGCACCAGCCGGCTGATGCGATCTCCGACGCCGGTGCGCGTCAGGCCGCCGCTCAAAATGAAAACCGCCCAGATCGTCACCACGGCGGGGCTGCCGAATCCTGAAATGGCTTCAAAAGGCAAAATCACGCCGGAAAGAGTCAGCGAAACAAGGACCAGCAGCGCTGTGATCTCGGCAGGGATCCATTCGAAGACCAGAAAAATCGTGGCAATCAGCAGGATGATCAATACGCTTAGGATTTCCGCGTTCATCGTCCCATTCCTTGATTCACGGCGAGTCCGTGGGGATTTTTGCAACCAATTCAGATCATGAAATATTATTTCTGTCTACCAGATATTCCGGCAGATTGTAAAGCAACCGGCCGATAGAAATCGAATGATCGCGGACAACATGCTTATTTAAATCGCGTCTGTATTTGATGAAAATACTCTCAAGCCCCGGGGCCATGGATTTTTATTGTGAACGGCGTTTGAGAGCTGATAGGCTGAACATGTAACTTTTTCCGTTATTTCACGTTTAATTAAAGCAATGGATACATACAGGGCCTTTTATATCCAGTACAAGTCGAAGCTATTTTCGTATCTGATGAGAATGACCGGAGATTACGAGCTTTCCGGCGACATCGTGCAGGAAAGCTTCGCAAGGCATCTGGAACATTACGGGGATCACAAAAACAACCATGTCTCACTGCTGTATACGATCGCGCGCAATGCACTTTTCGATTATTTCAGAAAGCATGCCCGGCAGACGCAAATTCAACAGGATATTCTCGACGACGCTGACGAAGAGCGCCAGATGGTGGTGCGGGAGGAATACAGAAGAGTTCTGGACGGTTTGCAGCAGCTGAAACCTGATGATCGGGACATTATTTCCCTGGCCGTCAGCGACAATCTGTCTTACAGGGACATCGCTGCCATTGTGGGAACCAGCGAGGCGAACATCAAGGTGAGAATTCACCGGATACGCCTGAAACTCAAACAGATTCTTGATCTATAGGAGTTTTATCATGCAAGAATGGATCAGCATGTACATAGACGATGAACTGACCATGGATGAGAAAATTCAGTTTGTGGAAAAGGTTCATGGCGACCGGTCCTTTAAAAACGAAACAATTGAACTCATTCAGTTCGAAAAAGCCCTGCGGCAGGAATTTGTTTACCGGGAACCGGTTTTTGACGTTTTTCCACAAAAGCGGAACTGGTTTGCCGAATGGCGCCGGCTGTGGCCCCTTGTGCCGGCATTGGCGGCCGCAGCGGCTGTGCTGTTGTTTTTCATGCTCGTTAGCGGAAGGGAACCCAGCGCCCCAGCCTTGCCCTGCCGGTTTGTCATCTATCAGCCCCAGGCAAGCCAGACCGACATTGTGGGCACTTTCACCCAGTGGAAAAAAACGCCCATGAACCGGATCGGCACCACCGGCTATTGGGAGATTGTGCTGAATCTTCCCGAAGGAGAGCACCGATTTTCGTATCTGATCGAAGGCATCGGGCGCCTGCCGGATCCGACCATTTTAACCCGGGAAAAAGATGATTTTGGAGGTGAAAACTCTATTTTACATGTGGGGGCGAAAACATGAAAAAACTCTGGACGATTGCGGCAGTATTGCTGCTTACTGGATGTGCAAGCCATTATTACAGGGTTTCCGGCAATTCTGCGGATATTTTTCTGCGCACCAAGGCGCACGAGGTTTATTTTTTTTCATCCTTGGACAATTACCAGCCACAAAAGGCCTGTCAGCAGAGCAAAAACCTCTGGCGGGTCACCGTACCCGACAAGACCGAATTTAGCTATTTTTACCGGGTTGACGGACGTATTTTTCTGCCGACTGAGTGCAGGTATACGGAATATGATGATTTTGGATCCAAAAACTGTATTTACGCGCCGATACCGTAACCATTCCGTCTAAGGATCGTTCTCAAGGCAGAAAAGCAAAATAACAAAAAAATAAGGGGGAAGCATGAAAAACATATTTGCAACTGTTACGGCGGTGCTTTTCTTTTTATCTGCTGCCGTATGGGCCGACGAAGTCGATCAGCTGCTGCCCGAGCCGGTGAGCAACCAGCTCAGAACCAATACCCGGGCCATGATCCGTTTCGGCGTGGACAGCGAGGACGCGATCAAAATGACCCGGGCCATGATTCAGAACCGTTTTCAGGAACGCGAGGTCATAGCGGCGCAACGGATTGTGATGGAAGCTCGAACACAGATATTACCTGAAAGGGCTATCATAAACAAGGCTTACGAAGGCATGGCCAAACAGGTGGATGCGCAGGCGATCCTTGCGGCCATGCAGCAGGTTCAATCCAGGTATGCTGCTTCATATCAATTTGCACGAAATCTGGCAAAAGATCAGGCCACGGTTCAAAGAATCGGCAATATTTCCGTAGACGCCATGGCAGCCGGATTGACAACCCAATCCATGGAACGCATCGTGGCCCAGCTTGAAAACCGGGTCCAAACGATGACGGGCAATCAGGCCGAGGCATTCGAGTTGTGTGTTCAAACCATGCTGGCGACCCGCGACATGATGCGATTGGGCGTGCCTGCCGATATGACGGTCAACATGATGGTCAATGGCCTGCGGAATGGTTACAGCGCCGCAGATACGAAAATGTTGCGGCAATCCTTTGTCAGCCAGGCGCGTTCCTCCTCAGTCCATCAGCTTGCCAAATCTTATGCGGCTGGAATCAGTCGCGGTGAGACCGCCCAGAGCGTAAGCAAGTCATCGGGTGGCGGCGGCGGCGGCGGTGGCGGCGGTGGCGGCGGTGGCGGCGGCGGTGGCGGCGGTGGCGGCGGCGGCCGGTAACCGGACATATAACGCCCGCTTCAGTAACAAATCAAAACACATTGGCCGGGAAGCAGATGCTGCTTCCCGGTTTTTTTGTCCGATTTGATGGGTTGATGTGTGTGGCTTGGTTTTAATAAAATATTGTAAGACCGTCAGCCATTTCAGCGAAAAATTTTCAGGAGTCCGGCGTCAATGGGTCTTTTCTAAAAATCAGTGGCTTGCCGCTTGAAAGCGTGTTAGGTTTTCAACGGTTTCTCGGCGGCGCTCCCGAAATATTCATTCATTTGCGGAACAGAATCTTCATGAGGACACGAAGCGGCATATACGTCTCCAAGAGCCTTGCAGCCGGTCTGCTGACATCCCAGATGCTTTTTTTCCTGCAGATATACGCTGCAAACCACAAGCTTTATGAACGGATCAAGGCGATGGCCGATGCCGGGTATCTGGTGGTTCCCAACGCAACAACCGCCTTCAATCTGACGAGAATCGATTCCGCTTTTTACGGAGCCCTGTTTTTTTCCCTGAGCGTCGGCGCTTTCCTGAGCCTGGGCGCTCTGGCCGGAGCCTGGGTATGGGATCGGCTGGGCGGCCGAAGACGGATGGTGCTGAGCGCTTTGTGCCTGCCATGGGTTGTCTGTATCTGTGCGGCCAACGCAAAGGGATTCTGCCCTTGGATTACGGCCGTTTTCCTGGCAGCCCCTGCCGTCTCCTTTCTGTCCGCAATCCGGTGGATGCCCGCCGAAAGGCTTGACCGGAGGCGTCTGGCCGCTGCGGTGCTTCCGGCGGCGATACTGGCCGGAATGTGGCTGAGTCAGATGGACGCGCACATGATGATCGATTTCCGTGACGGTTTGCTGCTGTCGAATTCCCTGGGCCGGGATATAAACGATTTTTATTACCGTTACACCCTTTATCCCGCAGAAGTCTTCAAATCGATGAATCAGAAACTGATCAAAACCGTCGGCTTTGATGCGGGCGTGGAACCCGCTTTGCAGGCAGAGATTGAAAAAAGGCTTGTCAATTTCGATTATCTGAAAATGCGGCATCCGGACTTCTGCGATCTCTGGATCCGGCAGGCAGGGGATCTTCTGGTGCTGGAACACGACTCGAGATCGGTGGTTCAGACCCCGGTTCAGACTTTTTTTTCAAAGACCTCTCGCATCATCGCCGAGTTTTCAGAAAAAACCGATCAATGGCTTTTTTACAGGCAATTTACCCTGACAACCGTTCTGATCGGGTTGCCGGTTCTCTGCTATATGGGCATCTACGGTGCGGCAGCCATGATCGCCCGAACCTTGAAGTCCGGACACGCTTCCTTTTGGGCCGCCGGTGTCTGCCTGGGAGCCGGAGTGGTCCTTCTGGCTTTTTTTTACGCAAGCCGGCCCGGAGATCTCGACAACGATCGGATACCGGACGCTCTGGGAGCTTCACAGCTGCGGAACCGGGTGGCGGCGCTGAAAACGGTTGCCAGAAAAAACTTGGAAATCGCCGACTACCCCGTTTATACAGGTCTGCTTTCAAGTGAACATGCCGTCGAACGCTACTGGCTGGTCAAATGTCTGGGAGTCAGCCGTAAACCGGAGACCCTTGCCCTGATTCAGAATTTTCTCGACGATCCTCAGGCCAATGTGGCTTGCATGGCGTTTCAGGCCTTGGGGAGGCGCGGTAATTCACGATCGGTGGAAGTCATCGTCTCCAGAATCTCAGGCCTGCGGCATGACTATGTTCAATGGTATGCATACAAGGCATTAAGGAGCCTGGGATGGAAACCCGCCATATTGATGCAAAAATCCTCCTGATCAGCGTTTTCGCTGTATTTACAATCGAGCTCATTCTTACGACGGCATCCTTCCGCCTGTCTGGATATCGACTCTGGCTTCTTGCCGGCGCACGGATGGTTGAAACCGGGCTGCTGGCGGGGATTGTTCGTTTTCAAACGGGAAATCTGGCATGCCTGGGGCTGACGAAAGACCGGATTCTGACCGGACTTTACAGAGGGCTGCTCTGGTCTTCGTGTTTTGCCGTTTTTGCCGGACTGCTGGCGCTGTGCCTGACGCTGTTTCATATCGATCCACTTCGGCTGTTTCATGTGCGGTTTCCGGCCGCCGGCATGGTTTTGTTTTTTGTTGTGGGAAGCCTGCTCGGACCTGTGGCGGAAGAGTTGTTTTTCCGCGGCGTGATTTACGGATATCTCAGATCCTGGGGGTTCGGATGGGCGCTGTTGGGCAGTACGGCGGCATTTGCGGCGGCGCACTCATTCTCAGAAGTTCCGGTCACTCAGATTATCGGAGGACTTGCCTTTGCCGTTGCCTATGAAATTGAAAAGAACCTGATAGTTCCCATTGTGGTTCATGTACTTGGAAATACTGCACTTTTTGTCATTACACTTGCGGCAGGGGCGGTTTGCATGCCGTAAAGGGATATGATACTCTGGGCAATCCCTGAAGGGGGGGTTGATTTGAGAGTGAATATTCAATGGATTGATTGGAGGCCGGATGAAAAAAAAGACCTTTATGAGACTGAAAAATCCGTACGGGTTTACCCTCATCGAGCTGATGGTGGTAATTGTGATTCTGGGCATTCTTGCCGGAGTCCTTTTGCCAAAAATCATGGGCCGCCCGGACGAGGCCAAGCAGCTGAAGGCCAAGATGCAGATTCAGAGCCTCGAAACCGCATTAAAGATGTACCGGCTGGACAACGATATGTATCCAACCACCGAACAGGGCCTGGCGGCTCTGGTGGAAATGCCCGCCTCGCCGCCGGTTCCCAGGGCCTGGAGAAAGGGCGGATATATGGAAAAGAACAAAATTCCCAAGGATCCGTGGAAGAATGATTTCATCTATCTATGCCCGGGCGTGAACGGCGAATTCGACATCATCTCCTACGGGGCCGACGGCGTTCCGGGCGGAGAAGATGCCGACATGGACATCAACAGCTGGGAGATCGAATAGCCGGGGCTCGTGAAGAACATGGATCAGCCCACGCCCGATAACCGTGGCTTTACCCTGATCGAGCTGGTGGTGGTATGCGCACTTATCAGCCTGGTTCTGTTTCTGAGCATTCCCCGCCTGGAAAAAATTCATACGGCCGGGAATATGCGGCAAGCCTCCCAGTGGCTGGTCATCAATATCCCCCGTCTAAAGGAACAGGCCATTCAGCAGCAGATCGATTTGTCGCTTCATCTGGATATGCGGGACAACATTCTTTGGGTTTCCAGCCCCGATATGACCGACGAGCAGCGCGATGCCGCCCGGAAGGAGGGTTTCCGGCTATCCGAAAGCATTCGAATCTTGGACGTAGAGTTTCCGGGAGAACCGGTCCTGTCCGGCGGGAACGCTGAAATTTGTTTTTATTCCCGGGGATTTTCGGACCGGGCATGGATTCATCTGGCAGAAGAAGACCGCAAACGTTCGTTTCTGGTGGAAACCTTTCTCAATAATGTGGAACAGCATGATGGCTATCTGGGGTTTGGGCTGTAAAACGCTGCATGAACAAATGCCTCAACGGACGGCATCGGGTTTTACCCTGCTGGAAACCATGGTGGCGCTCGGCATTCTCGCCATCGTGCTGACGGCCGTGCTGCGGATGCATTCGCAGACCCTGTTTGTCGATCGCCAGGCGAAATTTTATACGATTGCCGCCCTGCTGGCCCAGGAAAAGCTGGCTCAGATCGAGAACAGCATTCCGGCAGTTGAATCGGGTGTTTTTGAAAAAGAATTTTCCGGATATTCCTGGCATATCCTTGTTGAGGATGCGGCCTCGAATCTTTCCGAACACTCCCGCTGGCGTTTGAAAAAAATCGATATCCTCATTCGGAATCCGAATGAAGATCAATACGCACTGCGGACCTATCGATACATATTGCCCTGAGCGCACGATGATCATCTTTCAACAGACCCAAAGCGACTTCGAGACGGAAAGACCCGCCGCCCTCGGCAGAGCTGGCTTTACGCTGGTGGAGCTGATGATTTCGGTTTTTATTCTTGCGATCATCGTCACCACGCTTTTCGGCGCTTACAGGGCGGTTTTTTCCAACGCCGGCACGCTGGAGCAGTTCCGCACGGACTTTGAAATGGCCAGGAACTGCCTCGACCGGATCATTATCGATCTGACCGGCATTCACGTCATGTTGCCCCCGCAATACAGGCACTCGAATTCTGACGCCAACGCAGATCCTTATGCCGTTGTCGGGGATCAGGTTACGGAGGGACGGGAAAATTTTTCGCGTCTCAAGTTCGCTTCTGTTTCGCATGTGCCCTCACGAAGGGATTTCCCGCAAGGGGTGGCCGAAATCGTCTATCAGGTGAAAAATGACGTGCGGAACGGTTTTGTCCTGAAACGGTCGGACCGGCTGTTTCGGGATGAATCCCTAGATTCGGACCGCGATGATCCTGCGCTGTGTTTTCACGTGCGGGGCTTCAAGCTGACCTACTATGACCATACAGGACAGGAATTCGATGCCTGGGACTCTGAATCAGATGCTTGTAAACATGCAACTCCTTCGGCTGTCGGCATCCGTCTTGAAATCGGAGATTCGGAAAATACGCAGATTTATCAGACACGGGTCCATCTGCCCGTGATCCGGGAGCCATTGAAATGATTCATAAGACCCTGGGGAATCGCCGCGGCATCGCCCTGATCATCACCCTGGGCATACTGTCCCTTCTGGTCAGTCTGGCTCTGGAGCTGCATCGTCAGTCGCGGGAAACCGCAATCAGGGGGGCCGGAGTCAAAGACCGGCTGATCCTTGGCCAGATGGCCGCTTCGGCAGTTCAGGCGGCCATGGGCATGCTGATTCAGGACCGGATGGAATCGGATATCGATTCGGTTCAGGAAGACTGGGCAGATCCCGAAAAAGTGCGGCAGGCCCTGGATGTGCTTTCCTTTGAAAGAGGAGGGGTCCGCTGTGTCATCAGCGACGAGATGGCCAGACTTCAGGTCAACGCACTGGTTATGTTTCCCGAGGGAACGGATCCCGACGGCGCTCTTCGCCTGATCTGGGAACAGGCCTTCACAATCGCCGCCTTTCCATATGAAGAACTTCCCGAGGAAAGTTCGCCCACAGCCATCGTCAATTCCCTGATTGACTGGATCGATTCCGGGGAAGGAGGGTCACTCACCGGACTCAGCGGGGCCGAGTCCGAATATTATCAGTCCCTGAATCCTCCCTATTCCTGCCGCAACGGTCCGCTTACCCATGTTGGAGAACTGCTGCAGGTCAAAGGGGTGTTCCCCGAACTTTTTTACGGACGGGGAGATATTCCCGGCATTTCCGAATTCATCACGGTATACGGGGCCGCGGTCTTCGAAGACCGCTTTTCCTATTCAGGAAAAATTAATATCAATACCGCTGACATGCCCGTACTGGCCGCTCTGCTGCCCGGAGAAAACCAGGACCTGGCCCTTGCCATTTACGAATACCGCCTGGAAAATTCGGGCGGCGTTTATACTCATGATTTGACATCGCCCACCTGGTACAAGGATGTTCCGGGATGCAGCGACATTCAGATCGATTCCCGTTTGATCACCACGCAAAGCGATATTTTCAGAATTCGAGCCACGGCCGAGCTGCCCGGAATGCGTTATGCCGCCGACGTCGTGGTCGAACGGCAGCAGGATTCGAAAACCGGCGTATGGCAATGCAGGATATTGCAATGGCAGTGATTTTATTTTATAGGCAGAAATGCCATCATTTATCGCGGATATTTTTGAATTCGGAAAACTGAATGAATAAATCGATACTGGGGCTGGACATTCAGAAGAACACCGTGTCGGCGGTCATCATCAAGAGCGGCCTGAAAGGTTCGTGGATTGATTTCGAAGCCAGCTTTACCCTTCCTTCGAACCTTCCGGAAGCGGAAGGATTGACCGAATGTCTCAAGGGGGTCTCGACCGGTCTGAATTCGGCCGAATGCCTGTGCGCAACGGGCTTTCCCGCGCATGAGGTTTTTTTTCGCAATCTTCGAGTTCCGTTCAAGGAGACCCGAAAGATTCGACAGATTCTGCCTTTTGAGCTGGAAGCGTACCTCCCCCTTCCCGTCGATGAACTGGTCATTGACTTCCACCTAGTCAAATCCGCCGATCATAACCGGCTTATTGCCGCGGCCATCGAAAAATCCAGGCTTCAGTCCTTTCTGGCGCCGGTCCGCAATGCCGGTCTTGAACCTGAAATCATCACTCCCCGTGCTTATGCGATGGTTCAGTGCCTGATGCATCTCGGGAATATTCCCCAGAACTGTTTGATCCTGTGCACTGAGGCCGCTCATGGAGTTCTGGCCTTAATTTCCGGGGCCCAGCTGGCGGTTCTGCGTTCATTTGCATTGCCCTTTGAATCGGATCGGACGGCCATCATTCGCCGAAGCATCCTTCAGACCCTGAGCGCCTTTGAAGAGGCAGGATTCAAAGAAGCTGCCTGCGAAAAAATCTATTGGTGCGGAGGTGATTCCGATTCGGCCGAAAACCTGATTCCGCTTTCCGATGCCATGGGCTGTCCGGTTGCCCGTTTGAATCTTTTTCAGGACATTGATCACGGACTGAGCCGGTCCCGGACTGATCCCTGGCAAAGCCCGCAGATGGATTATGCCCTTGCTCTTGCTTTGACCGCCCACAATCGCTTTGAAGGAATAAGTTTTCGAAGAAGCACTCTGAAAAAACGCTGGGCGGAACACAAAAACTCCCTGATTCAGACCGGCATTCTGGCGGGTGTGGTTCTGCTGCTGGCCGGCATCAATATCTTCACGGACCTACATGGCCTGGAAAAAAGGATGACCCTGCTCGACAGCCGCATCCATGCCCAGTTTGCCTCAACCTTTCCCGAGGTGACCCGGATCGTGGATCCCCTTCAGCAGATGCAGCAGAAGATCAATGAAATTCGAAGCCGATATGCCGTTCCGCAATCCGGCGAAAACCCAGTCCGGCACCTGGACATGCTCAATGAAATCAGCACCCGGATTCCCTCATCCGTGGATGTGGAATTGACCAGTTTCGTGTCCGGAAGCGACGGTGTGGTTGTCTCCGGAACCACTGATACCTTCAACGCGGTGGATGAAATCAAGAACCGCCTGGAAAAGGGAGAGCTCTTCAAAACCGTGACCATCACCGCCGCCAACATGGATCGCACCAGCAACCGGGTTCAGTTCAAGCTGAAACTGCAATTTTAAGGAATGCAACGCATGACGAGAAAACTCAACCGGCGGGAAAAAATCATCGTTTACGCTGCAGCCGGATTTCTCGGCCTGTTTATAATCGTTCAGTTCGGAATCTTTCCCCTGGTGGAGAAACGTTCCCGGCTGATGCGGGGTGTTGAAGTTAAGACCGCCGTTCTTGATCAGATCACGGCGTTGAGGGCCGAATACGAGACCATGCGAACCCGGGGAGATCTGACCCTCGGACGCTACGAAAGCAGAAGTCCGAATTTCACCCTGTTTGCCTTCATGGATCAGTTGGCTGGAGAAACCCGCATCAAGGAACATATTGCGTACATGAAGCCCGCGAAGACCGAACAGAAGGACAGCCCCTACAAGATTTCCCAGGTGGAGATGAAGCTGCAGGACATCACCCTCAAGCAGCTGGCAACCTATCTGTACAGGATCGAGGCTTCCGATCAGATGGTTTCGGTTAAACGGATGTCGATTACCAAAAAAGGAAAAAATGAAAAATCGGTGGATTGGGTTCTGCAGGTGGAAACTATGGAACTCTGATCCAAAACTGTCGCTTTCCATACCGGAAGGGTGAATCTGAAGGAATAATGAAACCCATGCATCGAAGGCTCTTGTGGAGCCTTTATATTCTGGCCGCCGCTGTTTTTTTTGCGTATCGTCTGTTCCCATCGGAGGTCGTCGGCAGTTACATAGAAACACGCGTCAATCGGCTGTGTACGCAATCTCGAGTGGTGTTGTCCGATGCGCGACTTCGATTTCCTCTGAGCATTGTTTTTGAGTCCGCCCGGCTGAACCATCAGGAAGGGATTGTGCTGGATGCGGCGGACCTGAGAATCGGAGTGGGAATTTCATCGGCGTTTACCGGCCGTTTTCCTTTTTCAGCCCAAGTCTTTGACGGAATTGTATCCGGTCGAATTGGTCTGGGGAAAGACGGACCTTCGGTCGAAGGAACGCTTTCCGGGCTCCAGATCTCCAGGATATCCGCAGTAGAAACACTGATGACGCACAAACTGTCCGGACAGGTCGACGGCACATTTTATTATCACGGGAAAGGCCCGGACAAACGAAAGGGGAACGCGTCGTTCAAGGCGATTGATGCCGCCATAGCCCTTCAACCGCCGCTTTTTGATCTGGATCTCATAAGCTTTCGCAGCCTTGAGGCGGATATGACGGTCATGGGTGCAGAGCTGGCGATCACCCGATGCGAATTAAAGGGAAGCGATCTGGATGCCCGATTCAGCGGAACGATTGACTTGAAAAATCCGATTGGAACGAGCGTTATCAAGGTTTCCGGAACCATTCAGCCGCATCCGGTTTTTTTGTCAAAGGTCGGTCAGGTTCTGCCGTTGCAGCTGCTGGACAACCAAAGAACCGGGAAAAATGGAATACCGATTCGCTTTTACAATACCCTGGAGACGCCCCGGTTTTCATTCCGGTAGCACTTTCGGGAAAAAATCACGGACAGGCCGATGGTCATGAAACGATATCTTACCCTGATCAACATTCTTCTGGTTACCGGGATCATATATCTGGGCATCAGCGGAATCTACAAGCTGATGGCCGTACGGATGACGGATCCGGAAGCCGGCGCGCCCGAACCCCCGCGGTCGAATCAGGCGGCCGGCGATGGAACCAGAATTTCGATGGAACGGTATGAAACCATCGTTTCCCGGAATCTTTTTCAGACAGAGGCCGATTCCAAACCGGAATCCAGGTCCGTTAACCTCGAAGCGCTCAAACAGACGGATTTGAACCTGAGACTCTGGGGAACGGTGGCTGGCAGCAGTCAGCGTGCTTATGCCGTGATCGAGGACCGCTCCCGAAAGACCCAGGACCTTTACAGGGTGGGCGACAGCATTCAGGGCGCCGAGATCCGGATGATATTCAGGGAAAAGGTCGTCCTGAATGTCAACGGCCGGGATGAGGTCCTGCAGATGGAAGAGCGGAGCGGTGCAGGACCCGGAAGACCGGCGGAAGGGTCGCGAACCCGACCGGAAAGTCCGGAAAGCGTCAGCATGCCGCGTACACGCATTGATGATGCAACGGGCAATATCAACGAGCTCATGAAACAGGCCAGAATCCGGCCCCATTTTCAGGACGGCAAACCCGCCGGCCTGGTCATCACCCGTATTCAGGAGAACTCGATTTTCAGCGACATGGGCCTGGAGAACGGAGATGTGATTGTCGGTGTGGACGGAAACCCGATTCAATCCGTAGATGATGCATTGCAGCTTTACCAGGGCATGAAGGAGTCTTCAGGAGTCAAGCTTCAGATTGTGCGTCAGGGGCAGGAGCAGGCGATTGAATACCGGATTCAGTGAGGCGGGCGGATGCGATTATCCAAAAACAGGGACACAGGTAACAAATTGAGGCAAATCATGAGACATTTGGATATGGGTTGGATGGTGCGGACGGCGGCATTTCTGTGTTTCTGCCTGACTACGACAGTTTCCTGGGCCCAGCCTTCCGAGGTTATGCGGCCGGATTCCGACAAAACGCTTGCAGCCTCTGAACGCTTTGTTTCCATTGACTTTAACGATGTGGATTTCATGGTCTTCATCAAGTTCATCAGCGAGCTGACCGGAAAAAATTTCGTCGTGGATCAGCGGATTAAGGGCAAGGTCACGATTATTTCGCCCACCCGGATTTCGGTCGAGGAGGCATACAAGGTTTTTGAGTCCGTTCTTGAGGTAAACGGATATGCAACGGTTCCTGCCGGCGAGGTGATCAAGATCGTTCCCTCCCCCGACGCCCGGGCCATGAACATCGAAACCCGGCTACATCAGGAGCTGACATCTCCGGAAGACAAGGTGGTCACCCAGCTGATTCCCCTCAAATTTGCCGATGCCGAAGAAATCAAAAAGCTCATGGCGCCGCTGATTTCCAAAAACAGCGTCATGCTGGCCTATACTCCCAGTAACCTTCTGATCATCACGGATGTCCACTCCAACATTCAGCGGCTGATGCGCATACTGAAAACCATTGACGTGGAAGGTATCGGCCTCCAGCTTTCCATCATTCCGCTCAAATACGCCGATGCGGTAAATTTTGTCAAGCTGCTCCGGTCGATCTTCGAGGATACCAAGGGCGGACCCCGGACCAAAACCAATCCGGAGGATACGATCCGGTTTGAAGCGGACGAACGCACCAACACGCTGGTGATTCTGGCCACAGAGGATAAAACTCTGAAGATCAAGGACCTGATTGCCACGCTGGACAAGGAGATTCCCCGCGGAAGCGAAAGGATCCGTGTTTATTATCTTGAAAACGCCAATGCAGAGGATCTGGCCAAGGTGCTTCAGGAGATTCCCTCCAAACAGCAGGAAAGCGGGGAGCCGGCTGCCAAGAACATGCCGGTGGTGTCTGAGAAATCTCGCATCACTTCGGACAAGGCCACCAACAGTCTGATCATCATGGCCGACAAGGAAGACTACCAGGTCTTCGAAGACATCATCAAAAAGCTGGATATCCCCCGCGCCATGGTCTATATCGAAAGTCTGATCATGGAAGTCAACGTGGACAAGGATTTCCGACTTGGAACCGAATGGGCGGTGGGCGATGACACGACCTTTAACAATCGAGACGCGGTTTATGGCAGCGGATTCAGCGGCGGCGCTTCCGGCGGGGATGAGGGTTACCAGAATCTGTCAACCGAGACCGTGGTTGGAACGACAACGATAAAAAAGGGCGTACCGCTTCCCCCCGGTTTTTCCATGGGCATCTTCGGAGAGGCGCTGTCTATCGGCGGCATCTCATTTCCCAGCATCGGGGCGGTGATTCAGGCTTACAAGAAGGACAAGGACGTTCACATTCTGTCCACGCCGCAGGTGCTGACCACCGACAATCAGGAGGCCAAAATCACGGTCGGCAAGAACGTGCCGTTTCAAACCCGCACCTCGACCACAGACAACGATACCTACAACTCCTTTGAATACAAGGATGTCGGAAAAACGCTGAAAATAACGCCCCAGATCACCAAGGACCGGATGGTGCGGCTGAACATCTCTCTGGAGGTCACGGACCTGGAATCATCAACGGATTACCGGCCCACCACGCTCAAGCGCACCGTGGACACCACGGTGATCGTCCGAGACGGTAATACCGTAGTCATCGGCGGGCTGATCGACGACAACATCACCAATACCGAATACCGTGTTCCCTGTCTCGGGGATGTGCCGCTGGTCGGATATCTTTTTAAATCCGTGGCCAAAGGCAACTCCAAAACCAATCTCTTTGTATTTCTCACACCCAGGGTGATCGAGAGCCCGGCCGAAGCCGAGGCTGTCTATCAGGATAAAAAGGCCCATTACGACTCGGTGCGCGAAAACAACATCAAGCTTTATTTGAAACCATCGGCCCCCGGGAATCAATCCGGAGTCGAAACCATTGAAGAGCAGCGATAACGGCCGGCTTATGAGAATGCATCCATCCAGAGCTTTAAAAGAGGCTCTGAATATTTCCAATACCGATTACGCGGACGTACTCAAAACCTGCGCGGAAAAGGACATGGATCTGGGCGAGGCCCTGCTTCAGAAAAAGCTGGTTTCCGAAGATCTTCTGCTTGAGGCATACGCCAGGGTGTATGACATGGATTTCCAGCGGATGCTGCCGGTTCCCGAGGTCGATGATCGGATGCTTCAGGTCCCTTCCTGGTTTTTGAAGAAGCATCTGATAGCCCCTTTTCGGCAAGAAACGGCGGAAAGCGCCCAGTCCGGAGGAAAAACCGTTTACACCATTGCGGTGAATCATCCCAGCCGGTTCCAGGCCCTGGATGATCTGCTCCGTTTGCTGGGCGCGGAAGACTTCCGGGTGGTGCTTTCGACCCGGGAATCGATTCTGGGAATGATCAACCTGATTTACGAAGGCGGACGGGATTCTGCAGAACAACTGGTGCAGGACATGGAAGAAAGCGACTCCATGATTCTGGACGAGATTCAGGATACGGCCGATCTTCTCGACGATACCAGCGATGCGCCGATCATCAGACTGGTCAACCACGTGCTCACCCAGTCCATAAAGGCGCGGGCCAGTGATATTCATATAGAGCCCTATCAGGACAGCTTCAAGATCCGTTACCGCGTGGACGGCATTCTTTATGATCTGCTCACCCCACCCAAGTGGGTTCAGCCGGCCCTGATCTCCCGAATCAAGGTCATGGCCAAGATGAACATCGCCGAAAAGCGTCTTCCCCAGGACGGCCGTCTGGACGTGCGCATGGGAGACCAGGATATCGATGTACGTGTCTCAACCCTTCCCACCACCTTCGGAGAGCGGGTGGTCCTGAGGCTTCTCAATAAATCCGGTTCAATTCTTTCCCTTTCCGAACTTGGGCTGGAACCTGAAAGACTGACGCTTTTCGAAGAACTGGTTTCTTCTGCCAACGGGATCATTCTGGTCACCGGGCCCACGGGAAGCGGCAAAACCACAAGCCTGTACGCGATTCTGTCCTCCATCAACACCCCGGACATCAATATCATCACCATCGAGGATCCGGTGGAATACCAGCTCAAGGGCATCAGTCAGATTCAGGTAAACCCGAAGATCGATCTGACCTTTGCCAGGGGCCTTCGGTCCATCGTGCGTCAGGATCCGGACGTAATTCTGGTCGGAGAGATACGGGATCTGGAAACCGCCGAAATCGCCGTGCAGTCGGCTCTGACCGGCCACCTGGTTTTTTCCACCCTGCATACCAACGATTCGGCCAGTGCCATCACCCGACTGGTGGACATCGGGGTGGAGCCTTTTTTAATCTCCTCGTCGGTGATCGCTGTAATCGCCCAGCGTCTTGTACGCGTACTGTGTCCCGAGTGTAAACAGCCCTACGCTCCGGACGCTGCGGCCCTGAAGACCATCGGCATGCAACCCGATCAGATTCGGGATGCCGCCGTCTATCGTGCCAGAGGGTGCGAAAAATGTTTTCACACCGGATACCGGGGCCGGCTTGCCATATTTGAAATCATGGTGATGACCGACAGCCTGAAGAGCCTGATTCTCAAGACATTTGATTCCAACCTCATCAAAAGCGAGGCTGTGGCCCAGAACATGATCACGCTTCGTCAGGACGGCATACAGAAGGTTCGAAGCGGTCTGACCACCATTGAAGAAATTTTGCGGGTCACCCAAAAATAGGCATGCGTATTCGTCTCCTGAATGAGCCGTGCGCAAAGAGCCCCGGAATACCAATCCCCGCATTCGAAAATCCAATGGCCTTTTTCCCCGTTATAGCCTGCTGAGAACCGCCGGCTGCTCCGGAATTGCCGATTTTTCACATGAAAACATGACCGGGCAAGCTCCTGTGGAATTTACGGGCAATCCGATTTGTTTTCAGCATCGTTTTCTGGTAGGAAGCAGGGGAATAAAAGAATGCACAAGAAGATCCATTCAGGGGCCTGGAAGTGAAGCGGTTTGAGGAAATAGACCCGATTATGAACCTGAGACGGTGCCGGCTCATCGGCATAGCGGCATTGTTATTTATGGGCTGTTCGGTTTCCCCGAACCCCGCCGCAGTGGATACGGCCCCCGGTGCCTGGAGCGCGGCGCCGGTAAGGTTTTTCCAGAAATATCTTTCCGGGGCCGATGGGGATCGGTGCGCTATGAACCCCAGCTGTTCGGCCTACTGTGTGGAAGCGATCGAAAAGCACGGTTCCATTGCGGGCTGGATCATGTGCTGTGACCGTCTGATGCGCTGCGGCCGCGACGAGGTCTCCATCGCTTCTCCGATATGGATCAACGGCGAAAAACGCTGTTATGATCCGGTCAGCGCTAATGATTTCTGGTGGAAAGATTCTTATGAACGCAAATAAGACAAAATCCCTTTTGATTGCTGTTGGCATGGTTGCACTTCTTGAAGTCCTGGGTCCGCCAGCTTTTTCTCAGACCCTTCAGATTGATGCGGACCAGCAGTTTTCCTTCGCGGAATCCCTTTTTTCAAAGCAGGACTACTCGTCGGCGGTTTTTGAATATCAGCGCTTTATCCATTTTTTCGAAAATGACCCGCGTGTGGAAAAGGCCATGTTTCGAATCGGCGAGTCCCATTTTCAGGCCGGAAGCCCGAATGAGGCGATTCAGTCGTTTTCCGAGCTGATCAACCGCTATCCAAATACGAAGCTTGCCGCGGACGCCTTTTTTCAGATCAGCCTTTGTCATATGCAGCGCCGTGATCCGGTATCCGCCGAGGCCGTAATGCTCAACCTGATTTCGCTTTCCGATGATCAGGCGGTCATCGACCGGGCCCGTTACCGACTGGGATGGATTCAGGTCGAAAACGGGCAGTGGGAAAAAGCGAAATCTTATTTTGACCGTATCAGTCCGGAAAACAGGGCATTGTACCGGCTGGACGACCTGGGCCGCGAACTTGCGCGTGTAGACGCCCTTGAAATGAAAGACCCGACAACCGCCGGCATTCTTTCGGTGGTTCCCGGCGGCGGGTTTCTTTACTGCGAACGGTACCAGGACGCCCTGGTGGCGTTTTTGCTCAACGGTGCCCTGATCTGGGCCGCGGTGGAATCCTTTGACAACGAGCAATATGCTCTGGGCGCTGTGATCAGTTTTGTGGAATTCGGATTTTACGCCGGAAACGTCCACGGCGCGGTTGCTGCGGCCCACAAATACAACCGCGCACAGGCTCGGGGCTTCATTCAGGAACTGAAACAAAACATTCGGATTCAGGTTTCCGCGAAAGATGCCGGCCTGGGGCTGTCCTTTTGCTGTGTTTTTTAAATTTTTTCTTGAAGACAATAAACAACAGGAATTGCATGATCAACGGCGTGTTGACGGATTTCACGGTGCTGGATATCTCCCGGCTTCTGCCGGGAGCGCTATGCGCCGGAATGCTGGCCGACCACGGCGCCCGGGTTGTTTGCATTGAAGACAGGATCTTCGAAAAACGCTCTTTTCTGCCCGTGGCACAGCTCAGCCGCAACAAGGCACACATGTCGCTGAGTTTAAGAAGCGAGAAAGGCCGGGCCGTGTTTCTTAAAATGGTCAAAACCGCCGATGTGGTGATCTGCGGTTTCAGGCCCGCAACTGCCAGACGACTGAATCTGGAATATGAAACTCTGAAGGCCGTCCATCCCGGGCTGATTCATTGTTCGATCACCGGCTACGGCCTGAACGGCGCCTTTTGCGACCGCCCCGGTCACGACATCAATTTTATGGCCCAGAGCGGGGCGCTGGATCTGATGCAGCGCGGTGATTTCAGGATTCCCGGCATCGCCCTGGCCGCCCAGGCTGGCGCTCTGAACGCCTTTTCCGGAATTCTGCTGGCCCTGCTCTGCCGGGAGAAAACCGGCATGGGTCAGCAGGTGGAAATCGCCCTGACCGATGCCCTGGCCGCGCTTCTGCCGGTTTCCGACGAATGGCCCGACGCTCTGGGACCTGCGCCTATGACCACAAAGGGAATCGCTTCCCCCGTTTTTGCCTGCTATTCCATTTACCGGGCCGCGGACGGAAGGCACCTGGCCCTGGCCGCCATAGAAAGGGCGTTCTGGGAGAAAGTCTGCCATTATTTCAAGGTTCCGGAATATATCGATCTTCAGTTTGATTCCAAATCCCGGCAGGAACTGATCGATTTTTTTGCGGCACGCTTCAGCGAAAAGCCCAGCGCTCACTGGCTGGACGTCTTTGATTCACTGCGGGTATGCATCACCCGGGTTTCAAGTCCGGCCGAGGTTTTGACCGGAAAGTACTTCAAAGAAAGAGGGCTTGTAAGTGAACTCAACGGACGGCAGGTGCTGCGCTCCGCAATTCGGCTCAGCGCAACGCCGACAAGGCTGCACGCGCACCACCCGGAATTCGGGAAGGACACGCATGAAATCCTGTCGGCACTGGGATACGGCCCCGAACAGATCCGGCAACTGGAACAGGAGAAAGTGATTTGAAGGATTCAGATAAGGGCGCATTTGAACCGGTTGATTACATTACGCTGATCAGTGAAAAGTACACATCCAAAGGATATTCGGCCTACCAGTGGACGAAAAATGCCGATGCGCCGCCCTGGAATTCCATGGTCCGGCCCCTTGCCCAAACCCGCCTGGCCCTCGTGGCCTCGGGCGGAATTTACGCCGCCGGCCAGAGAGCCTTTCACTACAAGGACGATACATCCTATCGAACAATTCCGGTCGATGTCGCACCGGCGGATCTTCGCGTCACCCATTTTGCCTTTGACCTGACCGAGGCTCGAAAAGATCCCGGCATCGTCTTTCCCCTGGCCGCCCTGAAGCGCCTGGTTCAGAAAGGCAAAATCGGCTCTCTGACCAAATATGCATACACGTTCATGGGCGGCATTTACTCGGCCAGAAAGGTTTCCGAGGAACTGGCGCCGGCTTTGACCGAACGTCTGCTTGCAGACCGTGCCGAAGCTGCCCTGCTGGTTCCGGTTTGCCCGGTCTGCCATCAGGCCACGGCGATCGTGGCCCGACATCTGGAGCAACATGGCATCAGTACCCTGTGCCTGACCAGCGCACTGGATATCACCCGATCGGTGAATCCGCCACGGATCGCTTTTCTGGATTTTCCCATCGGCTACATCTGTGGAAAGCCCGGTGATTCCGCGCTTCAGGAAGCCATTGTTCGGGAGGCGCTTCAGGCCTTCGATGCACTTCAAACCCCCGGTGCGGTGAAAAGGCTTTCCTTTTGCTGGAGCCCGGACGCATCCTGGAAATCCGAGCCCATTCGGCCTCAGGATGTGCGAAAGCCCCGGGTGGCGGTTCCCCAGTACCAGAACGAGGAAGACCGCAAAATGGCCGAAATGCGTCAGGAATCCGATTCATATCCCTGACGCGTCAAAAACGGAAAGGGAGCCCTGTATGAACGAAACAGAGCTTTATCGCTATTTTCTCAAGGACAGTATCCGCAAGACCATTGATTTTCGAACCACGGATCAAAGCCTGGGCGTTCCGGCGCCGCCGGTCGAAAAGCCCTTTGATCCAAAAGCGCCTCGCGTTCGGCTGCCGTCGTCCGACCAGTGGATGCCGCATATTCCCAAAAAAGATCTGATAACGGCGATGTTAAACAGACAAAGTCGGAGAAGATATACGTCCGAAAGTATAAACTTTGATGAACTGGCCTTTCTGCTCTGGGCCACACAGGGAATTCGACAGCCCGCGCATACGCATTTTACCTACCGGATCGTGCCGTCCGCAGGAGCCCGTCACTGCTTTGAGACCTACCTGTTTGCAATGCGCGTCAATGGCCTTTCCCAGGGGCTTTACCGTTATCTTCCCCTTGAAAACGAGCTGCTGTGGATCAGCTCGGTGGAAGATATGGAAAAACGACTTTCCAGAGCCTGTTTCGGGCAGGATTTTGTTGCAAAAGGAGCGGCCACCTTTGTCTGGGCCGCTGTTCCCTATCGCATGGAATGGAGATACGCCCTAGCGGCGCACCGGGTGATCCTGATCGATGCGGGACATGTATGCCAGAACCTTTACCTGGCGTGTGAAGCCATTCACGCCGGAACCTGCGCAATCGGGGCCTACGACCAGGAACAGCTCGACGAACTGGTTGGAATCGACGGCAAAGACGAGTTTGCCGTGTACCTGGCTCCGGTTGGAAAGATCTGACGACCGGACTGGCTTACATGCTTCGTTTCATCAGCCGAAAGCGTCAATTTGAAAATACCGTCATGTCACTTGCAATATATCCGGTCCGGATTTATTAGAGTATCCCATGGGACGAAAGAAAAAGCGGATCAAAAAGAAGAGCGCATTCAAGCGCATTGCCGTGTTTGCCGCTGCGGGGCTGGGAATTGCCGCCGTAATGCTGGCAATCTATGTGTGGCATCTTTTCACCATGGTCGACAACCGCTTTGCCGCCCGGCGCTGGAGCGTGCCTTCCAAGGTTTATTCGGACTCCATGCTGCTCTATCCTGGTCAGACGCTGAATCCGAACCTGTTCTTCGAAAAACTCAGGGATCTGGAATACCGGGAGGTGCCGGGTCAACCCCGGCTCAAGGGCGAACTTCACAGGTCCGGGGCTTTCTGGGATGTGTATCTTCACGATCTGGTCATGCCCGCAAAGCAGCGGGAGGGGTTTCGGGTCAGAATCCGTTTTCAAGGCAACCGGATCGCATCCATCGTTAGAACGGATGTTCAGCAGGAGCTGCCCATCCTGGAGCTTGAACCCGAACCGGTCATGCTTCTCTTCGGCGGAAACCGGGAACAGCGTCACCTCGTATCGATCGATCAGGTTCCGGATACCCTGAAATACGCCGTACTGGCGGCCGAAGACGCCGGCTTTTATAATCATTTCGGCGTGGATCCTCTGGGACTTTTAAGAGCGCTTTATAAAAACATCCGTTACGGAGAAATCCGCCAGGGAGGTTCCACCCTGACCCAGCAGCTGGCAAAAAATTATTTCCTGACCCCGGAACGCACCCTGCGGCGAAAGTTCAAGGAACTTTTCATATCACTGATCCTGGAAACCATGTTTGATAAGAACGAAATACTTGAGCTTTATCTGAACGAAATCTATCTGGGCCAGAAAGGATCGATCGCGGTCTGCGGCGTGGGCGAGGCTTCGGTTTTTTATTTTGCGAAACCGGTCGAACAGCTTTCGCTGGCTGAGGCGGCCGCCCTGGCCGGCCTGATCAAGGGCCCCAACCGGTATTCGCCCTATGTGGATTCCAAGCGATGCGAAGAACGCCGGAATGCCGTTTTGAAGGAAATGCGCCAGAACGGATGGATCACGCAAGCCGAACAGAATGACGCCCTGAAATCCCCGATCAAATCCGCTGGCTACAAGGCTTACGGAAAAAAAGCTCCCTATTTTATCGACTATCTCTGCGGACAGCTTCCGGATTTGTATTCGCCGGAAGATCTAGAATCTCTGGGACTTTCCATCTACACCACCCTGGATACTCAGGTGCAGGCGGCAGCGGAGAGCGCCCTGGAGAAGGGACTGGCCCGGCTGGAAAAAAGCAATCCAGCTTTGAAACGGAATCAGGTTGATCAGCAATTGCAGGGCGCCGTGATCGTCATGCAGCCGAAAACGGGCTATATACTGGCCATGGCTGGCGGGCGAGATTATACGGTCAGCCAGTTCAACAGAATCACCCAGGCAGTGAGGCAGCCGGGAAGCGCTTTCAAACCCTTTGTCTATCTTTCCGCACTGGACCGGTTTACCCCCTCGTCTCTGCTTTCCAATGAACCGAAAACATATCAGGTCAATGGGAAGCCCTGGAAGCCACGGAATACGCACGCACCGTCCAAGTCCGGTTTGCGAATGAGAACCGCCCTGGCAAAATCCGACAATCTGGCCGCCGTGGATCTGGCCATGAAAGTGGGACTTCATAAAATTGTGGAAACGGCCGCAACCTTCGGTTTTTCCACCCCGATTTCGCCCCAGCCTTCTCTGGCCCTCGGCGCTTATGAGGTGATCCCTCTGGAGCTGGCCCGGGCATACTGCGCCTTTCCCGCAGAGGGCGTGCAACCTCTTTGCCTGTCCATGAAGACGGTGACGGACGAAACCGGCAAGTTTCTGGAGCAGCGGTACATGCGGATTGAAAGAATCATTTCTCCGGAAAAAGCCTATATCATGAATTCCCTTTTGCGAAGCGTGGTGACCGAGGGTACCGCATCCTCACTGGCATTCAGGGGCATTGATTTTCCGGCGGCAGGCAAAACCGGCACCACGAATGATTACCGGGACGCCTGGTTTGTCGGTTATACGCCGGATATTCTCGCCCTGGTCTGGGTTGGTTTCGACAACGGCGATTCAATCCATGCCGAAGGCGCCGTTGCCGCCATTCCGATATGGGCGGAACTGATGCGGCAGCTTCCGCAGTATGCATCGGGAAACTGGTTCCGGCAGCCGCCGGACATCGTCTTCAGAACCATCTGCGCGCAGAGCGGCGCGCTGGCCGTTAAAGGCGTCTGTCCCGAACCCATGGAAGAGGTTTTTTTGTCGACGAACGTGCCCGTCGATCCCTGCGAAATGCATCAGACGGGAACTCTGAATCGGATTTTTTAAGGAAAAAGTTATGGCTGATAAAAAATGGGTATGGCTGGCGGTATTCCTTCTGTTGATAGCAGTCGCCGCATCCGGATGCGCACGGGCAAGGATCGATCCGTATGCAAGACCGCCTGAAAAGACGCCCTCGAAAGTGAAAATCGAACCGGGTCAAACCACGGTGAAAAAGCCCCCCTTCCTTGAGGAAAACCAACAGCTGCCGGCGGAAAAAGCACCCAGGAAGGCATATCCGATAGAGGAAGAAACACTTCCGGCACCAAAACCCGCGGAACCCGATCCCCGCACATTGGCATCCCTGGAATTGACGGAACAGGGCCGAATGCTTCTTGAACAAAACAGAGTGGATGAAGCAATGACTGTTTTCGAAAGGGCCGTGAATCTTTCCCCCGAAAACGGCCGGAATTATTACTACCTTGCCGAGGCGTGGCTTATCAAGGGCGACCTTCGTCAGGCCCGGGAATGGAATCGTCTGGCCGAGCTCTATCTTCAGAGTGATCCGGACTGGGTGAAAAGGGTGAGCAGCCAGAAAGTCAAGATCAACGGGGAGTGATCAGGCTGCGGATATTCGAAAGGCGGCAAAACTTTAAACGACCACGCTTTCATTTGGCTTAGGATGAAGAAAGACCGGCCCTGACGGATTCCGTGCGGCATCTTCTTTTATGATCGAAACAGCCGGAAGGATCGCCTGCCTTAATATCGCGATCCACCAGCCGGCGCGTTGCGGCCTGCAGCCGCCAGCCTCTTTCCGGCAGCCGCAGGCGTCGCATTGGAAATGATAAACCGGCTTGCATTCAGGGCATGGGCGAAACATCGGCCTTGAGTAGAGGAACCTTGGGCCCAAGCACTCTAAAAAGCAGCACCGGAACCGTTGCGTGCGTAACGACCTTTTCGGCGGTGCTTCCCAGGGTCCATGCCACCTCTCCTTTTCCATGGGTTGCCATGGCAATGAGATCCATCTTGTTTTTGTCGGCGAAGGCGACGATTTCCCGCGCCGGCAGACCCTTCACGCAGTTGACTTCAAAAGGTATACCCTTTGCCTGGAACTGTTTGCCGATTTCTCCCAAATAGCCGGAGCACTGAGCAATTTCAGTGGCCTTGGCTTCTTCTTCCAGTTTTGACGGCATCTGTGCTGCGATCGCGGTAACAGGCGCGTAAAAGACGTGCAGCAGAACAACCTTAGCATTGCTGGTTTTGGCGAATTCAATGACTTTCGGCAGAATCTTTTCCGCCATTCTGGATCCATCCAGTGGTACAAGAATTTTGTTGAACATAATGACCTCCTTTGCTGACGTTGTTGATCATAATGCAAAATTCCCCGCAGAAGCTTTCCGGGAGGGGCATAGTAAAAGCCCCCGGCAATAGAAGATTTGAAATCCGAGCGCAGATTCCGGGCATATCCGGAAAAAAAACTTTGATTTCAACACACCAGAACGCATCGAAATCATTACTCGAAAAATTTCCAATCCAATCGCAAAACAGCTCTGGTCTGCCTGTCTGAGAAAATTCAAAGCCAGTTCAAGTGTTCTGTTGCATCAGAGCTGACCGGCTGCTTTGATATGATCCGCTTCAGAATCAGAGGTATTGAAGAATATCGGTTGATTCGAGATTTTGACTGAAAGACTTTCTTTTTATAAAAATCATAAAGGAAAAGGTATGAGAGTGTCAACAGCTCATTTGGAATATGATCTGGAAAATGAATTAAATTGAACGATGTCAGTAAAATCGGAAATCCCGACCTCCGTCCAGAAGGATCTGCCAAATTGAGGAAACCGTTGGACCGGGCGGTTTCGTTCTGATAAATTCAAAAACACTTCAAACAGGCCAGATGCATGGGTTATCAGGTATTTGTCGTAGGTTTATTATAACTTTCAATCCGATCGCGGAGGTGAGGTATGCGCGAACCCGACCAAAAGAGACTCGTCGAGTTACTATATCAACAGGAAACGATCCTCGGAAGGCTTTATCAGATATTTGCCGCCAGGTTTGCCGAATACGCGGATTTCTGGACCGATCTTGCCGGAGAGGAAGCCCGGCATGCCGAGCTGATCCAAAAATTGTATCAGGCCGGAAAAAAGGATTGGGTCTCTTTCAGAGAGGGAAAAATCACAGCGCAGAGCATTTCGATCTTCATTGAGCATGTCAAAGGCCTTTCCGTGCAGGCGGAAAACGACGAAATCGATTTCAAAAGCGCGGTTGCCCATACCCTGGATTTGGAAAAATCCCTTCTTGAAAAAAATGTATTTTCCCGTTTTGAGGCAATGGACGACCGCATGAAAACAGTTTTAAAAAGACTTGAGAATGAAACCAGAAAACATGCTGAAAAGGCCTTGACTTTGATGGAAAAAATTTCATAGGCAACCTGTCCCCAGAAGACCGAATCCGGCCGGCTGCCACAGAATGGATGGAAGCCGGCTTGAGATTTTGCATTTCATGATGCCTTGGATTTTGTCGGAATTCTGGAAACGTCCTGAAACATCCCACGCCAGAGCCCGATGAAAAAACGCCTGGCATTGGTGCCGATGGAACGGTTTTTGTATCCGCCTTCCTGAATCACCAAGGTCGGCAGCTTCACATTCCCGATGTGGTTGCCCACCGCTTCAAAGTCGCTTCCCGTCAAAGACCAGGTACCCGTCGGGTCCCCTTTGGCCGTGTCCAGCCCCAGGCATACGACCATATACGCCGGTTTGAACCGCCTGATCCGGTACAGGGCCTGATCGACCATCTCCAGATATTTGCTGCCGTCCACCTGCTCTGGCAGCGGATAATTGATGTTGAAGCCCAATCCCTGATCCTGGCCCCGCTCTTCGGAAAATCCGCTGAAATAAGGGTAGGCAATGGAAGGTTTGCCATGGATTGAAACGGTGAGCACATCCCTTCGCCGGTAAAAGATCATCTGCTGCCCGTTACCGTGATGGTAATCCAGGTCCAGCATGGCGACATGGCCGTATCGGCTGAGATATTCAGCAGCAATCGCCGCATTGTTGAAATAACAGAATCCTCCAAAAGCCCGGCGCTCGGCATGGTGGCCTGGCGGACGGACAAGCGCGTAGGCGGCATGCGCTCCTTCCATCAGCTTGAAAGCCGCCGTCAGGGCGCAGTCCACCGCTCTTTTGGCGGCGGTGAATGCATTTCGGCTCATAGGAGTGAAGGTGTCGATGCAGTAATATCCCGCCCGAACGGCCAGTTCTCGGGGGGGCTTGGCGGCGTTTCGAATCGGAAAAACGTAAGGATATATCGGACGCTGTGGATCTATGGCGGCGCATACCCGCTTGAAGTATTTGTAGTAGCCGACATCGTGAACCGCAAAAATATGTCTGTCGGAAAATTCCTTCGGCAACACCCGTTCAAAGATGTCCGCTTTTTCAAGGGACTTTAAAATCGATCGAATTCGTACCGGGCTTTCCACATACCCCCGCTCGTGAACGTGATGGATCTGGTGCTGGTCGGTTACAACGAGGACGATGCGTTTCAGACGGCCGGACGGTGCGATGACCGAGCCCTCTTTCCGCGCATACCTCGGTTCCCGCAGCCGGACCGGGTCGTCCTGAAAGGAATCGACGACCATCTTCACATATTCCGGGCTGCACAGTTCCCTGTATTTCTTGTTTAAGACCGCCGCCACCACTTTTCTGGCCAGGTTCCGTCTCAGGGGCTTGTTCTGTCCCAGGTTGTCGAATACCAGATAGGGGGGGTTGTCGCCTTCTGGCGTCAAGGGGGTTTCGTAGGCGGTGTTGATGATGGGTCTTGCCCCGTACATTTCGTAGAATTTCAGACGAGCCCTGTTTTTCAGAAGCATTTGAGGATCTTTACAAAGTGCCGGATCATCCGGCAGGCACTCAAAAAACAGGCCGATCACGCCCAGTGAAAGAGATTCTTCCTGGATCTGCTGGTAAAGCAAGGCGCCCATCCCGCGACCCCGCACATCAGGCGCCGCGGATAAAAAATCCAGATAGCAGAAGCCGAGTTCAGGATCATGCGAAAGAAGCGCAAAGCTTTGGACCTTTCCGCCCAGGCTCTCCGCGACATAGATCATGGAGCGGAGCTGATATTTGAAAGGATTTTTCAGCATTTCCGGAATCTTGTCAATTTTGGCGCCGTTAACTGCCTGAAACTGAGTTGCCAGAATTTCCCGAATCTGGCCGATGGCGTGCTGATTGGCGGGATGTACATCATCAAAAATTCGCCGGATTCGAAACATGGCGGAACGCTTTCAAAAAAAATATTTTCACCCACTTACAGGGAAAATGACTCGAAATCAAGGTGTTGCGGAATCATCACGTCCTTCCGTCGGTATGCATTTTAGGCTGAATAACCCCGCCGTCATTTCCGGCCGGAGAGAGATTGAACGCCCAGCGTTTCGATCAGCCGGTTGATGTCGGTGGTCTTTAAATTCATTCCGCCCTCCGAGACCGGAAGCAGGATAATTCGCTTTCCCTGAATCGCCTCCGCGATTCTCAGCTTGACAAGCGCCTCGCCGCCATCACCTGCCAGGGCATTGTTCATTTCCCGGATTCCGTTGGCTTCCGCAATGCCTTCGGCCTGAATGGCCTTGGCAAGTAGCTCCTGCTGTTCCTGGTAAACATCCGCCTCGATTTTTTCCTTGAGATACTGACCATCGGCGTCAGCCACCATCTTGTTGACTTCTCCGCGGGCTTCTTCGAGCTTGCGTTTATATTCTTCGCGGGCCGCATGCTGGGCGGACTTGTTTTTCTCCACCTGCTGATCGGCCACCTTCTTGTCTTCTATGGCTTTCTGATATTCGGGGTTAAACCGATAATCATTGGTCAGCACCTTTTCGACGATGACGCCCATGGGCTCCAGAATTTCCCGTAAAGCATTGCGGGCCTTTTCGGACTGGGCTTCGCGAGCGTCGGCCACATAAAAGGCTTCTGTTTTAAGTTCGCCGAAAATGTCCCTCGGCCTGCTTCGAGCGACGGTGCGCACCACCTTGTCCTGCAGGGATGCCGCATCCCTGGCGATATACTGGAGAATGTAGGGCGCCTTGTCCGCATCGATGCGATAGGCAATAATCACATCCAGACTGATGTCGTTGCCGTCGATGGTTTTAAGCACCAGATCGTCCCTGGACTGGCGGTCTCCTTTTATTTGCGAATAGGTCATTTCCAGGTTCTGCAGCTTGGTATCAAAAACATGCCAATCATTGATAAAGGGAAGAAAAAAATAGGTCGCGCCCGGAGCGTAGATCCGGTCTTCAACGCCTTTCGGACCGAAAAAGGCAATTTTGCGGGTTCTGACTCCCACCTCTGTCTCTCCGGTGGTATGGGGAACGCATCCGGTCACGGCGAGCAGGACCGTCAAAAAAGCAACCCGAATGAATAAGCATCTCATTTGCCGTCTCCTTTGCGCACATCAAACAATTGCAGAGCATTGTCGAGATTCAAGGGATTGACGCCGACGGGGCCGTCGCTGGGCAGGATGATCATCTCCAGACCCTTGTATGCATCGGCCATTTTCAGCCCCACCATGCGCTCGGAGCCGATCCCTTTCAGAGCCTCATTCTTCAGGCGCACGCGTTCCGCCTCCGCCAGCTTCACCAGCAGGTCGGCTTCCGCTTTTTTCTTGCGAACGTAAAGATCCTTCTCGGCGAGCTTGCGGGTCACATAGGCCTTGCCCTTTTCAATTTCAACGGCGGCGGTGACCATCCCTTCCTGAACGATTTTCTTCAACTCGGCCTCCTCCTTGGCGGCGCGGGCCGCCGCCTGATTGGTAAAGACCATCTGGTCCTGAAGCTTCTTCTCCTCAATGTTTTTCTGAATTTCCTTACTGTATATAAAATATCGCACCAGAACCTGGTCTACTTCGAGTCCCTTTAAATTCAATTCACTGTTGAGTCTCTGCTTGGCTTCTTCGGTTTTCCGCACCCTCATCGGACTGTTGTAGAATTCTTCGGTGGTCAGCTTTCCCAGGGTTTCCTTCAAAGCCGGTTCGGCCTTGGGAATGATGCCGTTGTCTTCGAAAAGAGTACCGGGACCGATGGTGGTAAAAACCAGGTAGGGATCCTTAATATGATAGAGAAAGGAAACGTCAACATCTACGAAAAAACCGTCCGACGTCTGAATGTGCGCCGCCCGGTCTTTTCTGGCCGCCACTGATGCGGATTCCGGAAAATTGGTCAGCTCAAGAACCTGAATGCCTTTGGGAAGCCGGTACATCTGCTGGAGTCCGAAAGGCAGGACAAAAGCCAGTCCCGCCTGATGGATCTTTTTTTGTACACCCCGGTGAATTCCCACCCGGGCCACTTTGATTCCGTATTCATCCGGCTGAATATAGACAAAAAAGAGATTGAAGCCGAAAAAAACCAGGGCGATGCCGGCAATGAGAAACTTCCAGGCCCGGGTCAGTCTGAGATTCAGCGAAGGAAATGTGAATCGTCCCATCCTCTCATTGATGTATGAAGCAATCTTGTTCCTCGAAGCTTCATTCACAATCGTGCTCTCCTTTCGAGAAATGTCGCCCGAAACAAAAAATGATCATTACTACCCCTTTTCGGATGGAATGATCATCTTGATATTTCTCACCGAGTTCGCCGAATTCGTTTGGATATGAAAGATTGAACTCTGACCAATAATAAGCACAGGATAAAAAACAGTTCAGCATTTTGGTGCTTATCGGAAAATCGCTTCCAGAAGGCTTTTAACCGCCTGGCTGGACATTTCTTCCAGCAAAGGGCTTCCTTCAAAGGGAGCCAGCCGGTTGTATCCCACGCCCGAACCCTCCCAAAGGTGCTGACATGTTTCGGTGTCCCAGATCTGTCCGGAGATTTTTACCGATCTGAACTCGGATTTCCGGCCAATCGTCCAGATCAATGTCATGGAGGCATCGGTCTTGTATTCGGATACGACAGCGATGCTGATGAACAGAAAACGGGAATTCAATGCTTTCCCAAAGCTTTGAAGTGTGATGGCATCCAGGCCTGTTTGCGTGAATTCCGTATCGAACTTGCTGTAGGCGGCGGCCAGGCCGGCGTCGTTGAAGCGAATCAAGGCGTCGCCGGGTGTAATGAGACGGATTTCAGGCAGCTTGGATTGAAACTGGCTGAGCAGTGTTTCATTGAGAATGATCCGGTAGGCGCTGGAAATATTGCCCTGTTTTTCCTCCAGTTTCTCGGCCGACTTTCCCGGCGCGTAGGGGGCGGAAGCGATTTCACCACCCTTTTCAGGCACCATCTCCACGGGTCGCATCAGAACGATCACCGGAAGAAGCGCCAGCCCCTCATGGTTGAGAACCGATTCTGTGAATGATCCCCGGCGGAAGGATTCCTCGGACCAGCCTTTAATTTTTGAATAACATCCTGCAAGGCATGCGCTCAGGAGGGTGACGATCAGAACCGCAAGAAAACATTTTGAACGGGGAAAAACGCTCATGATTGCCTCCGCATAAAAACCCGGTTTCAAAAATTGCCGAATAAATCCTTACACAACGGACTCTGGTCGAAAACCTGAAGCGGCCATTTTGAAAATTTATTTTTAATAATTCTAACCGAAGTAGCAACGGTTGTCAAAACAGTTGATTATCAGAAGAATAAAACTCAGAGTCAGAATCCCATGAGAAAAGCCCGATTCGTTCCTGAAAAAAATTGGCATGCGTCGGCTGATCGGGAATCCAGAATAGGGATAGATATCAAATTGTTATCGATATTAAGAAACAGTCTGATGCCTGAATTCTATGCACTTTGACAGTGGATGCGTGAAAGTATATCGCATTTTCCTCAACACTGGTTTTGAACTTGCAATTTGGACGTCGGAATATCATACTTTATCAACTTGGTGCATTCCATGGCACTTGCGGCATGAACCGCACCTTCCGGGTAGAGGAATTTATTGCATCGCTGATACATCAAAGGAGTGGGGAAATCTGGTGTTTTGCGAGAGAAAGGCATCCGAACGAGGTTGAAAATTTCGCTATCCACGACCGGTAGATGGATAAAAGGGAATAGATGTTCGCAAAAATACCCAGGATCAAGTAATGAGCCGCGTTAATCAGCCAATACCCGTTCAATTCAAAAGAAAAACAGACCTAAAACCGGGAGGATAAAATGTATCTTTCAGCCATGACCCATCGGGATGAGCTCTTCGAAATCACCCTGCGATGGATGAACGATGATTTCAATCCTGAAGACGGGAAAGCCGTCACCCGGATATTTCTGTTCGAAAGCGCCATTTCATCCCTTGTCGTCGATCGCTTGATCGCTTTTCTCAGCAGGTTGACGGGATGTTCGTTTCAAGCACAAAGGGTTCGCCAGAAACAGGCTTTACGCGATCAAATCATTCGTCACCTGCCTTTCCGTAACCATCGGATCTGTCAGTTGATCCAGGATTTTGAAGAAAACCCGGAATATTTCTTCCCTCGCCTTCCTGTCGACGCGGCCCTGATAACTGCCTCCGGCTCAAGCCTTTCGGCTATTGCCCGGATCAAGCGCCTGACCCGAATTGCCGAAAAGGTTTCTTTTCGCCTGGTGGATGCCCTTTTCAAGGAAATCCAGGCCGAAGCTCGGCATATCGCCGGACAGAGGGCCACTGCGGCCGGTGTGATGCTGGCCGATCTCGAAAGTTCTCCAGCAGCCATGCAAAACGATTTTATCGAAGCCGAAACGGCAGTGGCGCGCCGTTTTAAGAACAAAAACGTGCGCATTGCCCGCGAGGCGTTGGCCATCAATGACATTATCGGCCTCAAAATTATCGGCGAATCGGAGATGATCGAACGTTTGCCGATGTTGCTGGATCTTGAACCCGGAATCACCCTTGTAGAGACCGAAAGACACATCGGTGATTACAATGCGGTCAACCTGCTGGTAGACATCGATCTGCCGGAGCCGGAGGCGCTGGGGGCCCATCTGGCGGAAATAGACTGGTCCATCGCCATCCGGCACGGTATGGATGCCGACGAGTTGCGTCGGAATGCTGTCTCCTATGCGGTCCGGGGGGCCAGGACGGTCCGGGTCGAGATCATTCTCACCACTTATGAAGAACTCATGGAATCGGAATTCGGCCGTTCGATCCATGAACTTCGGGTGCTGCGTCTCCGGCAGCGACAGGCGTACAGCGGCCCCATCGCCCAGAACGCCGGCTACCTGATTGAATATCTGCTCGTGCTGGCGTCATCGCCCACCGTCCACATTCCGGAATTGCCGATCAAAATGTACGGGCGGTATCTGCCGGAAGCCATTGCGGCCTTAAAATGCTCCCTTTGCAGCAAAGGGGTCGAGGGTGATCCGCTCAGCGCTTTCTGTTTGAAACCGGAGGGCTCGAGTTGATTCCGGGAAAAAATTCACTTGTATTTTTCATCCTGCTGTCCGAGCTTCAAAAATCCTGCCGGCATCCGGGAATTAATACGGATCCGTTTCCCGTTGGCCGGATGATTAAACGCTAATAAAAACCCGTGAAGCCGTATCCGCCGAATAAATCGGTCGGAAGCGCCATACCGCCGATCACCCACAATAGGGCAGCCGATATCGGCCATATGAACACGTATCTGGTTTTTCCGGCCCGTTTCCAGAAGAATCTCGAGAAGAGTATGATCCCCGAGCGACTTGAGCGTCCGATAATGCGTCACGGCGTTTCGTGCCCCGGGAAAAGACTTTGGAACCGATCGGACTTTCTGCTGCCCGTCTTCGGCAACCCAGCTTTCGATGGTTCCCTCGGACTTCGGCGGCTGGCCTTCCACCAGTGCGTAATAACGCTTCTCGGTCGTGGACCAGTTTTCCTTGATACGCATCTGAATTTCCCGGCTTTTCGCAAAGATGACGATTCCCGATACTTCCCGGTCGAGCCGGTGAACCACGAATACGTCGGCCCGGTGAAATGCATTTTCACGAACATAGAGATTCATCAACCGGTAAAGGGAGGGATTTTTCTCCGATCCGGGCCCCGCCGTCAGCATTCCTGCCGGCTTTTCAACGGCTATGACGTCCTGGTCCTCATAGAGTATCGGCACAGGAGATTCAACGCGGTACGTACCTGCCGATGGATCCCGGGTCAACTCCAGGACGTCTCCGGAATTGACGTTCATGTCCGTCCGCAATACCTTCCGGCCATTACAAACCACGCGCCCATGCCGAATGTATTTTCGAATCCGGGTACTTGAGTCGGTCCCCAACGCCTTTTTCAGAACATCCAGAATCAATCCGGATTCACTCGCCGTGATCTTCATTTCCCGCCCGTCGTATCCATTCAGATATCAGTAGTTGTTTGTAGATTTTGTCTTTCAGGCGCCCTGAAGGCTTCAAAACCTTGCCTGATTGCTATTGAAGAATCGTATTTGTAATTTTTTAACAAGCGCTCAGTCGTCTCAGAACTTGTTGCAGTACAGTTTTCTCAATGGATGTAGACGTCCGCATTCCGGAAGTCAAGAACAAGCTTTATGCAGAGGGGTTTCACGATTTTTTTGATTAACGAACCGATACCAGAAAAATTCTAGACCACTTCAAAGGATTTGAATTCGTAACAACGTCAGCAGAACGCTCTCGCCCGAATGATATCACCACAACCGAACTTTTCTGCAATTTTACGACCTTTACACCTTGAAAACTCTACAACCTTTGTGGTACAAATCCCCGAGGCAGAATTTCCTGTTCAATCAAATTAACCAATTGATTTATATAATAATGTATTAAATATAATGTATTAAATATTGCTTCCTCTTGTGTTCAATTTCCAGTTTAAAAAAATCGATTTTTCCCAGATCAAAAGCCCGAAGGAAACGCCTCATGAATCTTGAATATAATCGTGCCGTTTATGTTCTGCGTTATATCCTGATTTCGGCGGCATGCTGCTTCCTGTCCCCCGCTGTTTCTGTGAATGCAGCGTACGACGACGCACGCGAATTCAGCCTGGCTTCGGATTTTTTAAACAAAGGCATGTACCTAGAAGCGCTCGGAACCTACCAGGAAATTTTCAACTATTCCAAAAACGTCAACAATCGCGCCAGGGCCCTGCTGTTTATGGGAACCACATTTGGGCTTTACCTGGACCAGCCGAATGCGGCGATAGACCAGTATCAAAAAGTACTGAGCAACTTTCCGCTGAGCCAGGCAGCTCCCGATGCACTTTTCAACACCGGCATGGTCTTGTATGAAACCAATAGATTCAAAGAGGCACATCAGATTTTTATCCAATACCTGCAAAAATACCCTAAGGGCGTCCGCCGTCAGTCTGCAGAAGTCTGGGCCGACAGTGCCAGATCACTGATGGCCGAAGTGCCGCCCCAGATACAACCTTGGGAAAACATGATTATCTCTGATCCCACTATCAGAGTACTGATTCAGGAGAAAACGCCCCGGCTCACCATTGAATCCGTTGCCCCGATAACCCTTTCCGTATCCTCTTCAGGGAAGACTGTTTTCGGCGGCATGGGGCCGGTGACTATAGAATGTTACAGAAACGCTCTGGCGATCAACGGAAACATGCTTCAGGAAAACGCCCTGCGGGCAAACTCAGACCGGCCCATCAGCATCAACGGCCGCAAGTACCGAGGCGCTGTTGAGATCACCTTCGAAGCCGACGGGCTTCGCGCCGTAAATCATGTCAATATTGAGCAATACCTTTACGGCGTAGTTCCCAAGGAAATGCCCCACAAATGGCCCAAACCCGCTCTGATGGCTCAGGCTGTCGCGGCCCGAACCTACGCGCTTTATATCAAACACAAAAGCGGAGAAAAATCTTACGACGTTTTATCCACTACGGCGTCACAGGTCTACGGAGGATATGATGCTGAAAAAACCGAAACCAATCAGGCGACTGATGAAACTTATGGCCAGGTATTGTCTTATGACAGCCGCCTGATCATCGCGTATTTTCATTCCAACAGCGGAGGTCATACCGAAGACGCCAAAAACGTATGGAGCGCAGATATTCCGTATCTTAAAGGCATCCCCGATCCTTACAGCAATCAGACCTGCGATGCTTCCTGGGAAATTTCTCTGACCTACAGCGCCATCACGGAACGGCTTAACCGGTTCGGTCTCAATATCGGCCGCGTTCAAGCGCTCTTTCCCGAGGGCCGGACCGCTTCCGGTCGGATACTGAAGATCCGTGTCGCCGGCCAGTCCGAACTCTCTGAAATTACGAGCAATAATTTCCGAATCAAAATGGATGCCAATCAGATCAAGAGTACCCTGTTTGATATTGTGCCGAGAGCCGACAGGCTGATATTCCGGGGAAGGGGGTACGGTCACGGCGTCGGTATGAGTCAATGGGGCGCTCGACAAATGGCGGCCACAGGCATAGGATATATGGACATCTTGAAATACTATTACCAAGGCGCCAAGATTGTCTCCCTGAGCTATTCAAATTAAGTGATCAAAATACATTTCAGTATTGTTTACGTCCATCCGGATCAGCTTAATATTCAAAGCAGACAAGCAAAAGAAGCCAGCAGCACCATAATCACCCACGCATTTTTCGCGCAATCCATCTTGCTGGGTTAAAAATATCGCGGCCGGCGGACGGACTGGCCATGGCGTCACCACGATCAACGGAGTCTTATAAAATCAAGTCCTTCTTAAGGTCTCATAATAGTTGACGTTTTCATAGCCTTGAACCATGGCAAAACCCTTTGAAGAAACTTATTTTTTGAGCTCAGGCTATCCGTGGAGCATGATGCCTGCATAGTGCGGTCCATGCAGCAGATCGTTGTAAGGCCGGGTGGTAAGGCGATCCGGCCGTTTTCCTTCGGTGGGGAAAAAGATGCTTCAAAGATGGCGGGGCAAGCTTTAAGCTCGCCCCGCTCTGATCAAAATGGATACTGAAAACACCTCAGGTTCCCATATTCCAGGAAGTCAGGTACTTTTTCTGTTCTTCGGTCAAGCTGTCTATAACCACATTCATGGCCGCCAGTTTTTCCTTTGCTATCGCCGCATCGATGGCTTCTGGAACCGGATATACCTGATTCTTCAGCGAATCCGCGTTTTGCAGCATATACTCAATGCTCAGGGCCTGATTGGCAAAGCTCATGTCCATCACGCTGGAGGGATGCCCTTCGGCGGAAGCTAGGTTGATCAGTCTTCCTTCGCCCAGTATATTGATTCGCCGGCCATTTTCAAGAACATGCTCTTCTACAAACGGCCGTATGATTCTTCTGGACCTCGTGACGCACTGCAAGCCGTTCAGATCGAGCTCGACGTTGAAATGGCCGGAATTGCACACCATGGCCCCATCTTTCATCACGGCAAAATGCTCCCGGCGGATCACGTTGATATTGCCGGTAACCGTACAGAAAAAATCGCCGATCCTGGCGGCTTCGGCAATCGGCATAACGGTAAATCCATCCATTACGGCCTCCAAAGCCGCCACCGCATCGATTTCGGTAACCATCACATGGCCGCCCATCCCCCTGGCGCGCATGGCAAGGCCCTTTCCGCACCATCCATAACCGCAGACCACAAACACGCTGCCGGCAATCAGCCGATTGGTCGCGCGAATGATCCCGTCGATGGTGCTTTGCCCGGTACCGTAACGATTATCGAAAAAATGCTTGGTGCGCGCATCATTCACCGCAATCACCGGATATCGAAGCACGCCTTCAGCCGCCATGCTTTTAAGGCGGATGACGCCGGTTGTCGTCTCCTCCGTTCCACCGCGGACCATATCCAGCGATTCGGAACGATCGGAATGAAGCGTGGAAACCAGATCCGCCCCGTCGTCCATGGTATACTGCGGCTTAAAATCCAACGCCGCATGGATATGACGGTAATAGGTCTTGTTGTCTTCGCCCTTGATGGCAAAAACCGGTATGCCGTCATGTTTCACCAGGGAGGCCGCCACATCGTCCTGAGTGCTCAAAGGATTGGATGCGCAAAGCACCACCCTCGCGCCGCCGGCCTGAAGCACCTGCATAAGAGTCGCAGTTTCCGTTGTCACATGAAGGCAGGCGGCGAGACAAATGCCGCTCAAAGGTTTTTCCCTCTCAAACCGGTCGCGAATGCGGTTCAGCACCGGCATGCTCTGCTTGGCCCATTCGATTCGAAGCGCCCCGGACGAAGCCAGGTTTATGTCCTTAATATCAAACTGCATAAAATCTCCTCAAGAATTCAACAAACGCTTCAGATTCCCGCCTTATCTTTAAGCAACGGCGCCATGTTGGTTCTTTCCCAGGTAAACTCGGGTTCGCTTCTTCCAAAATGCCCGTAAGCGGAAGTCTTCCGATAGACGGGGCGAAGAAGGTCCAGGTATTCGATAATGGCAGCAGGTCTTAAATCAAAGACCTCGCTGATGATCTGGCTCATACGGCTTTCAGGAATGCGACCGGTCCCCATGAAGTCGACCATGACCGAAACAGGATGGGCCACACCGATGGCATAGGCGATCTGAACCTCGCATTTTTTTGAAATTCCCGCAGCAACTATATTTTTGGCGATATGCCGTCCCATGTAAGAGGCGCTACGATCGACCTTGGAGGGGTCTTTGCCCGAAAAACAACCGCCGCCGTGGCTGCCCTGTCCTCCATACGTATCCACGATGATCTTCCGGCCCGTCAGACCGCAATCTCCCATCGGCCCGCCGATGATAAATTTTCCCGTACTGTTGATAAAATACCGGGTATCGCCATCAACCATGTTTCGAGGGATCACTTTTTTGATGACTTCTTCAATGATTGCCTCGCGAAGCTCATCATAGGTGACGTCCGGTTTGTGCTGAGCGGCGATGACCACCGTATCGACCCGCCGGGGTATGCTGTCTTCATACTCAATAGTAACCTGAGACTTTCCATCCGGCCTGAGAAAGTCCAGAGCCCCGTTTTTACGAACGGTTGCCAGTCGCTGGCAGAGCTTGTGGGCATACATGATGGGCATGGGCATTAATTCCGGGGTCTCATCCGATGCGAACCCAAACATCAGGCCCTGATCACCCGCGCCCTGTTCCTTGTAAAGCCCCTCGCCGACATTGACTCCCTGAGCGATGTCCGGGGACTGATGTCCAATGCTGGTAATCACCGAACAGGTCTGCCAGTCGAACCCCATCTGGGAAGAGCAATAACCGATATCCTGTATGGTGTTTCGAACGATCTGCGGCATATCCACATAGCAATCGGTGGTAATCTCGCCTGCAATAAATGCCAGTCCGGTGGCTACCAAAGTTTCGCACGCCACTCTGCATTTTTTATCCTGAGCCATGATGGCATCCAGTATGGAATCCGAAATGGCATCGGCAACCTTGTCCGGATGCCCTTCGGTAACGGATTCTGACGTAAATAAAAATCTCCTGCTGCTCATAAATGCTCCTTTGGATGTATTCGAAATAACGGATAAATATCTACCCGGTGCTTACGGCTTTAAGATCATATTGTCAATTAGGCGAGTTTTTCCGACCTTCACCGCCAGCGCCATCACACAGGGGCCCTGAATCATTTCAACATCATCCAGGGTTGCGGGATCACAAATTGACACATAATCGATCTGCGTTTCAGGAAAAGAGCGGATAAAAGATGAGATATCCTCGATGATCTGTCTGACGTTACGGATGCCGGCGGCAACCATTTCCTGCGCTTTTTGCATTGAAAGGTAAAGGCACAAGGCCGATTTACGCTGCCTTGCGGTCAGATAGGAGTTACGCGAACTCATGGCCAAACCGTCTGCTTCCCGCACCGTGGGGAAACCGATAATCTGTATATCAAAATTCAGATCCTCTACCATCTGCCGAATCACGGCGAGCTGCTGAAAATCCTTCTCGCCGAATATGGCCACATGCGGTTTGACGATATTGAAGAGCTTTGATACTACCGTTGCGACTCCGCGAAAATGGATCGGCCTGGACAGTCCACAAAGATGGCCTGGAAGCTTTTCGAGCGAAACGTATGTCTGGTAATTTTTCCCGTAGAGCTCCTCGGCACAGGGGGTAAAAACAGCATTCACCCCTTCCTGCTTCACCAATTCCAGATCCCTTTTCAGGTTTCTCGGATAGGCCTCAAGATCCTCGCCGGGTCCGAATTGTGTCGGATTGACAAAAATACTGACCGCCAGATCGTCGCAACGTCGACGCCCTTCCCGCATCAGGGACAAATGCCCCTCATGCAGGAAACCCATGGTCGGCACAAAAGCGATTGTCCTGCCTTCTCCTCGAAGCCGGTCGGCGCGGTGCTGCATTTTTTTAGCGGAAGCGATGATTTCGATAACGCAACCTCTTAATTTTTTATATATTCGTCTGTTGAATCCTTAGAAACATCGATTTATTAGAACAATACAAAACTAAATGTCAAGAGAAGCTATTGATTTTTAGCAAAAAAGCGGCTACTTTCGCCGAGTCCTGATCACGAAAATCGTGGCGTTTGCCTTGTTTGCCGCACCGATTTAATCAGGTGCACTACGAATATCAGGTTTTTTTATAATTTATCAAATAAAAAACGGAAATATAACCTTATAGGAATGAATATTGCTTATTTAAGACCGGCAAATTAACAGGGATAAATCATCAATTTGAAATGCTGAGGTATGAAAAGTGGAAGAGAAAGATATTCAGTTTTTTAAAAAACTATTAAACGATCGTCTCCAAGAGCTTCTCAACCAGGCCAACGGCACAGTCTCCGGATTAAAAGGCAAGGAGGACCATTACGCCGATCCTACAGATCAGGCAGCAGCGGAAGCCGATATCAACTTTCAGCTGCGAATCAGAGACAGGGAAAACCGTCTGATTAAAAAAATTCAAACCGCTCTGGAACGGATTGAAAACGGCAGTTTTGGAATCTGTGAAACATGCGGGGATGAAATCTCCATTGAACGCCTTAAGGCAAGACCGGTCACTACCCAGTGCATTGATTGTAAATCCAAGGAAGAACGACAGGAAAAACTTTTGGGATAAAAAATATGTCGGTTCTTTGGCAGCGATTGCAATAAACTTCACCCATCTTAGCATTCCGGGTGAAAAAAGCGATTAACCGGACTTGTACAAATGTCCGGTGAGTTCATTATACCTTTTGATTGATTACACTCCGGCGCAACCTGTCAGAATCGTTTTGCGCCACTGACTGTTCTGCCCGCCATCCCGCAACCGCCTTGACTTTTATTTCTGTACGACAACAATCCTGAACTCAGGTAGTGTAAAGAATTTTTCGCACTTTTGATTTTGCGCATTCCCCCGATCCGGGGTCTGGGACGCTCCAGGGGGCCATGGCCCCCTGGAGCGTCGGCCTATTCGCTTGCCGTTGCATCCTCTTGCATGCGTTTCATGTTCAGATAACGCCGAACGCCCCATTTCGTGCTTGAAACGTGCCTGAGCCTTGCCGCTACAAGCATGAGCGCTGATTGTCCGTCCGGGAATGCGCCTACTACACGCGTCCTGCGACGGATCTCCCGCATCAACCTCTCCAAAGGATTGTTCGTGCGAATGCTGCGCCAGTGCAGAGCTGGTCTGGGAAAACTGGACAGGTGCATAAGTGTAAAAACTGCTCTATAATGAACGAAAAAAAGGAGCGATTATGAGCAGGAGGCCGAGAAGAAATCATGCGCCGGCGTTCAAGGCGAAAGTGGCGTTGGAAGCCCTGAAGGGCGATCAGACGATCGTTGAGTTGTCCCAGCGCTATCAGGTCCATCCGAACCAGATTACAGAGTGGAAGAAGCAGCTTCTGGAGCGCGCTGAAGAGGTTTTCATCAAGGACAGAAAGCCCGAGCAGGGGCCGAGCGTCAAGGAGCTTCACGCCAAGATCGGGCAGTTGTCGATGGAGAACGATTTTTTATCAGGCGCGCTCGGTCGCATAGGCGATGCGAGCGCCAGGAGATGATCGACAAAAAGGAAAAACTGTCTGTAACGCGGCAATGCAAGCTTCTGGAATTGAATCGATCCGGCGTTTACTATAAGCCGACGCCGCTGAGCGAGAAAGACATGGAATTGATGCGTCAGATCGACGAAATTCATCTGAAGCGTCCGTTTTATGGAAGCCGGAAGATTCGCAACGAGCTGTGGGCAAAAGGTTATGACGTGGGCCGAGACAAGGTGCGGCGCTTGATGCGGCTAATGGGCGTAGAGGCGTTGTACGTCAAGCCGAGGCTGTCGCTGCCGCATCCAGAGCATGTAAAATATCCTTATCTTCTGAGGGGCCTTGAGATAGAAAGAGCCAACCATGTGTGGGCCGCCGACATTACGTACATACCCATGGCAAAAGGATTTTGTTATCTTGTGGCGGTGATGGACTGGGCAAGCCGGATGGTTCTGTCTTGGCGGTTGTCCAACACGCTGGACAGCTCATTTTGCGTGGACGCCCTGCAAGAGGCCATTGGCAGATACGGCCGCCCTGAAATCTTCAACACGGATCAGGGAAGCCAGTTTACCTCGGATCCGTTTACAAACGTTCTAAATACGGAAAAGATCGCGATCAGCATGGACGGCAAGGGCAGATGGATGGACAACGTATTTATAGAAAGAATTTGGAGAAGCGTCAAATACGAGGATATTTACCTGAAAGCATACGGATCAATGGCGGAGTTGAAGAAAGGACTTGCCGACTATTTCAAGTTTTACAATGAAGAACGGTGGCACCAAAACTTTGACAGGAAGACCCCGGCTATGGTTTACTTCGATTCACTACAGCAAAACCAAGCTGCGGCGTGAACATGAAATCAGGGCGGTTTTCCACTTATAAACCCCTGTTTCCTGTCCGAAGAACCCAGACCACCTGTCGTTCTATGCGAAGGGGTGTACCGGCCTAATTCTCGAAATTCAAGAGGGTTCCCGCTGTTTTTTGTTAATATTGGCTTATATATCATTTGGTTAACGCAATTTTCGATGAGCTTAACCGGACACTAGTGATTTATGACACAAGCTGCTCCGGCATGGTTTCATTACTGAGCAGCTTTAAGACTTGGCACCTAACACTTTGCCGGAACAGATCTCTTCAGCCGCAGCCCGCAGGTCTCATTCAAGACAAGGATCAGGGCGCGGCATAGCTCCTGCCCTCGGCTCGACCGTACAAGTCGTAATGCTCCCATCCGCTGGCAAAATATCCGTCATATACCGCCTGGGCCACGTCCGGGTTGTTGAGCAGGTACTGCGCTTCGTTGAAGTCGCCAGGATCTGACGGCGCGGCATAGCTCCTGCCCTCGGCTCGACCATACGCATTGTAATGCTCCCATCCGCTGGCAAAATATCCGTCATATACCGCCTGGGCCACGTCCGGGTTGTTGAGCAGGTACTGCGCTTCGTTGAAGTCGCCAGGATCTGACGGCGCGGCATAGCTCCTGCCCTCGGCTCGACCATACGCATTGTAATGCTCCCATCCGCTGGCAAAATATCCGTCATATACCGCCTGGGCCACGTCCGGGTTGTTGAGCAGATACTGCGCTTCGTTGAAGTCGCCAGGATCTGACGGCGCGGCATAGCTCCTGCCCTCGGCTCGACCATACGCATTGTAATGCTCCCATCCGCTGGCAAAATATCCGTCATATACCGCCTGAGCCACGTCCGGGTTGTTGAGCAGATACTGCGCTTCGTTGAAGTCGCCGGAATCTGACGGCGCGGCATAGCTCCTGCCCTCGGCTCGACCGTACAAGTCGTAATGCTCCCATCCGCTGGCAAAATATCCGTCATATACCGCCTGAGCCACGTCCGGGTTGTTGAGCAGATACTGTTCCTCGTCAAAGTCGCCGGGAGGAACAGATCCACTATCACTTCCGTTTCCTATGAGATAATCAAACGTTACCGCATCTGCAACCACCTTGATTTGCGGACCTATATGGTTATGGTTTCCTTCGGAAGAGGTAAAATTAAAAGTACAATCGTTATGATTTCCAGAAATATCATAGGTCCCTGGCGCAACATTCAAAATTACAAATTTTCCTGAAACACCTGTTTTAGTTAAGGATGAATCTGGAAAATTTTTGTCATTAAGGTAACATACAATACCTGAAGGAGGGTTGATAAAGACTTCTGTATTGGTTATCGGTTGGTCATACCTATCAATAACTATACCTGCGACAGTGCCTTTATTTATATCTCCAGTTTTACTTTTCGCAGCATAAATTGCGTCTATTTGAGTTGTCGAGAGCATAAGTAGATTCTTAAAATTCTCAGTATACTGCCCCCATCGATAAAACGTATAAGTAGTTGGGTATCCCTCCTTGAATAGCGTAAATCCGTTCTCATAGGCATCACGCGTAATTAGTTTAAAATTTCCATCGTCATCTGAAAAAACGCTTGCGCCACCTTCCCATTTATCAATGATAACGCTCGGCACGGGTCCATTTTCATCAGATACTTTTCCGCTTACCAAAAGAGGGTCTTCACTAAAATAGGCCCTTCGAATTTCTGATGGTAGACCCCAGCCGTTATCGTTTCCTGCAACAACAAACCAATAGATTTCTTTTTGGAGATAAGAAGTAAAAGGAGAATAGGTAATTTCAGCAGATGTTGTGTTTTCCACTTCCAATACTCTAATCCCTTGAAAGGTTGGTTCCATACCCCCAGCGTTCATCCCTTTTGTTATTAACAGATATTTTGTAGCATTTGGAACAGGCTCCCAAGAAAAATTCAAGGATAGCGTTGAAGGTTTAAATGCATTATTTTCAGGAGAAATAAGTTTAGAGAAAGCTGACAATTTAATTGGTTTCATCGAATATGGCAATATTGGCTCATAATTCACCGTTCCCAAGCAATAATCATCATAAAAATCATAGATATACTTTGAGAGATCATTCGTATCACGATTCAACCAGAAATTACGAGTCGCATCAACAACCATTTTTTGTGCTTTTTCACAAATAAATTGCTGATTATCAATATTCCATATAGAAATATCTATTGAATCTCCTTTTGAATCTCCAAGATCGTTATAATTAATTGTATATAGACAATATTCACAAGGATCCAACATGATGTTATCACCCATAGCTCCAGAAGAACAAACCTCATTTCTCTGAATTATGTTGTGGGACAAAACGCCTCTGGACCCTTCTAAATATACCCCTGCTGCGTTGTTGCTCGCCCATCCCGAAGGGCATAGATTATTGGTTATTGTGTTATGTAAAAGCAGTGCGCTGCTTGCAGCAACCCCCCTATTATTACCATCGATTACGTTGCTATCAGCGTAAAGAAAACTGGGTCCATTTCGAGTTACGAGCGCCGTTCCATTATTATTTAATATTTTATTATTGAATAAAAATATAAAATTGCTTGCCGAAGGTAAATTTACAGCCACCTGCCCATATTTTATAGTGTTGTTTTCGATAATATTTCCGGCCAGAAGCGTAAACAAGTCGTAAAAATTTGAATAAAATTCAAGATCTATTACCGTTCCGGCATTATTTTCAAAAGTATTTTTGAATAAAAAAAGCCATTGCGGAGTACGACAGGTTTCTTGTCCGCTTGCAGCAATGCCACCATTACATCCTGTAATATGATTATGCGCAATACAAGGGAATGAGCCCCTAAGCTCTATGGCTGACGGCAAAGCCGAAAATACACAGTGCTCAACAATACTGCCGGATTCATATGTTAAACTTATCTCCCGATTAAGTTGATCATATGAAAATATGGGACTAAATCCACCTTTATATTTTGCACTGTCAGCGGTAGCCCCAAATATAAGCGCTGAAGGATAAGCTCTTGCGGGAATTGTAACATCAGACCTGAAGATAATGAGGTTATCAGCATCCCCCCTAGCGATCAGTTTGCCCCCGACAATAAGAGATGACTCAAGATCGATTATTACTTCAACACCCGGATCTATGGTTAAGGTGACGCCAGGATACACCTGAATATTTTTATTGATATAGTAAGGACTGCCTGCCACATCCCATGTAGTATTTTTGAAAATATTCTGTGTTACATCTGTGGATGCATATGCAAATAAGGGAATAAAAATGAAAATTGATCCCAAGAAAGCTTTTAGCCATTTGGATGCCATTATTACTCTATCTCCTTATCATGTATGCTAAAAATTAGTAAGCACGGGGTGTAGCTATAAATAGGCTTTCAAGATTTCCACCAGCAAGGGGAAGGCGGCCTGCGCCCGCAGCCGGCAGGTCTGTCGGAAGCTCAAAAGCCGCTCCACCCAGCGATTGCCTTTATCGCTCTGGGTACCGTTGGAACGCTTGCGCCACAATACGGCAAAGCGCAACGCCCGTTCGGCCCGGTTATTGGTCGGCTCGACCCCGGCCTCATCCAAAAACACCCACAGGCTGTCTATTTCCCGAAGCGCCTCGCGGGCCAGTTTGCCGGTCTCATCCCCATATGGTTGACCAGCGCCCGACGCGCCCTGTCGCCGATCGCCGCATGCACCGGGTATAGCGCCGCTGAAACCCGATCAACCAATTTCTAAATGCCGCCGGTGGAGATTGGAACACCGAAGACATTGCCGATGAACTCCCCTACCAATTCGGTTGATGCCCTGCAAAAAAGGATCAGGGCGCGGCATAGCTCCTGCCCTCGGCTCGACCGTACAAGTCGTAATGCTCCCATCCGCTGGCAAAATATCCGTCATATACCGCCTGGGCCACGTCCGGGTTGTTGAGCAGGTACTGCGCTTCGTTGAAGTCGCCAGGATCTGACGGCGCGGCATAGCTCCTGCCCTCGGCTCGACCATACGCATTGTAATGCTCCCATCCGCTGGCAAAATATCCGTCATATACCGCCTGGGCCACGTCCGGGTTGTTGAGCAGGTACTGCGCTTCGTTGAAGTCGCCAGGATCTGACGGCGCGGCATAGCTCCTGCCCTCGGCTCGACCATACGCATTGTAATGCTCCCATCCGCTGGCAAAATATCCGTCATATATCGCCTGGGCCACGTCCGGGTTGTTGAGCAGATACTGCGCTTCGTTGAAGTCGCCAGGATCTGACGGCGCGGCATAGCTCCTGCCCTCGGCTCGACCATACGCATTGTAATGCTCCCATCCGCTGGCAAAATATCCGTCATATACCGCCTGAGCCACGTCCGGGTTGTTGAGCAGATACTGCGCTTCGTTGAAGTCGCCGGAATCTGACGGCGCGGCATAGCTCCTGCCCTCGGCTCGACCGTACAAGTCGTAATGCTCCCATCCGCTGGCAAAATATCCGTCATATACCGCCTGAGCCACGTCCGGGTTGTTGAGCAGATACTGTTCCTCATCAAAGTCGCCGGGATCATCATCCGCCAATGATTTTTTTGTCAGGATATCCATTCCAACGGTTCCTGATAAATCCACCATAAAAACAAAGTTGCCGTCTGGACTGACTACGCCTCTGTTGTCGCCCACCGTGAAAGCGCCATCGGAACTCACCGAATAAAAATCTTGTCCGCTTTCCAATTCACCGTCGGAAGTTTGGATTGCCTGATAGGTCGCAGACCCCTTTCCATCAAAGGCGACATTTGTAAAACCAGTCCAATCATCCGCGAAGAAATTGACATCGTAATACTCGCCGTTCAATATGGCATTAGACAGACCGGATGATTTCTTAACAAGAATAAGCAGTTCGCTTTCAGTTCCACTCACCAAAAAAGCAAAATTGCCGTCGGGACTTACCACGCCTCTTTTGTTTCCGCTCAAACACTCCCCATCGGGACTCACCGTAAAAAATTCTTTTCCGCTCCCCAATTCACCGTCAGAAGCTTGGATTATCTGATAGGTCGCAGACCCCTTTCCATCAAAAACGCAGCTTCCATAAAGCGTTTGACCATCATCTTCGGAGAATTGCATCCAGTAATACTGGCCGTTCAATGTGGCATTGGACAGACCGGATGATTTCTTAACCAGAATATCCATTCCAACGGTTCCTGCTAAATCCACCACAAAAGCAAGGTTGCCGTCTGGACTGACCACGCCTCTATTGTTGCCCATCGTGAAAGCTCCATCAGGGCTTACCGAATAAGATTCTTGTCCGTTTTCCAATATGCCGTCAGAAGTTTGGATTTGCTGATAGGTCAAAGAGCCGTTTCCATCACAGAAGCCGCTTCCAAAGCAAGTCCAATTGTCCGCGTAGAAGCTTACCCCGTAATATTGGCCGTTCAATGTGGAATTAGACAGGGCAAAAGCATTCACGGCAAAAGTAAAGGTTAAAACTGAAACGCTCAGTAAAAGAAAGTAAGCGCTTGCAATGCTGCCCATAACGCTGTGCAATTTTTCTTTCAGCATAATTCCTCCGCTGGATTCAGTGGTTTATTTTTGGAAAGGCTCATGGAATTGCGTGTTCTCATGGTCTCGCTGTTTTGGGCGGGCGAATGATCCGCCCGGCAGGCGTTGAATCCGTTCAATGAAAAATGACATCCCCGCCCAAAGACCGACCGGCTCTTTCCCGCCCGCCGAACAGCTCGACCCCTTCTTCCATCTCTGTCGTTTAATATACTGCATTCAATCAACGCGCGTTTCCCGGCTTTATCCTTCATTTCTTCGATCAAAAACCGTACTGAAACGGGCCGGTTTGATAAATCTTGTGGAGCGTTGATGGTGCAAAAAGGTTTGATACAATTCACCTTTTTGACTGTCAAGAAAATTTTTTACAAAATGGTATGTTGCCCTGTCGAATCTTTTTTCGTTGCCCTTGCAGAGTTCTCCGCAAACGGCCGCAGGATGATTTCGTTTGTTGACACCGGCGAGGGAAACCGGTTAAATGCGCCCCGAAACCGTGTTCGCATTTGGAGCGCAAACTGGCTATAAAATGCCGGAGTTTGCGGGGATTTGAAGAAGCGGCGGAAAACCGTTGAGGGAAGACAACCAGAGGAAAGTACGATATAAAGTCTGGAGCCGGCGAGCGGATTCGAACCGCTGACCTGCTGATTACGAATCAGCTGCTCTACCTGCTGAGCTACGCCGGCAACAGAAGTGATCCATAATGTGTTTATGGCGCAAAATCAAGAAGAAATTTCAATAGCCCAGTGGCTCAAGGCCTTTCCCGCCCGGATCGACGCGGCCCGGTGCGCGGGGCTTCGGGGCTCCGAAAGGGCCTGGCTGGTCGAGCGGCTTTACCGGGAATCCCGCCGGCCCGTCCTGGTGGTTGTGCCGTCGGCGGCCGAGGCCACGCGGTGTATCGAAGATCTGCAGTTTTTTTCAGGCGGCCGGACGGCCGCGGCGTATTTTCCGGCCTATCCTGTTTCGCCGTTCAAGTTCATGTCCGGCCGCAACGAAATCGCGGCCCAGAGAATATCCGTTCTCTACCGGCTGATGTCCGGCGGCGTTCCCATAGTGGTCGCGCCGGCGGAGGCCCTCATTCAGAGGCTGATTCCCGGAAGCGAACTGACCGGTTTTGCCGAGCTGGTAATGGCCGGGGAGGAGACCGACCGGGATGCGCTGGTTTCAAAGCTGGTTTCCGGAGGATACTCCCGGACGGGCATTGTCGAGGAGCCCGGCGAGTTTTCCCTGCGCGGCGGCATCCTGGATGTGTTCTCCCCCCAGTATCCGAATCCGGTCCGCATGGAATTTTTCGGGGATACGGTGGATTCCCTGCGGTTTTTTGCCCCGGACAGTCAGAGAAAGCTTGAAGACGCCGATGAGGCGGTCATTCTTCCGGCCCGGGAGGCCGTTGTTTCCCCAAAACACATTCCGCGAATCGTGGACCGGATCCGGCATCAGGCGGCCGAGCAGGAGATTCCCCTGACCCGGATTCGTGACCTGATCGACCGCGTCAAGAAGCAGGACGCGGTTCCGGGCATCGAAGCCCTGCTGCCCCTGATTTACCCGGAGCCGGGAACCCTGTTCGACTATCTGGCCGAAAATGCCATCCTGGTTCTGGTCGAGCCGGATGCCCTTCAAACCTCCGTGGAAAAATACCTGGATCAGGCCGACAGGCACTTTCTGGAAGGCCGCACGGAGCAGCGAATCTGCGCAGCGCCGGAAAAGCGGTTTCTGAACTGGCCGGAAGTCCTTCAACAGGCGGCCGGGAAAAAACGTCTTTCCATTCAGGCCATTGCCGTCGAACGCAGAGACGAGCCGGTCTTTCAATTTTCGATCGGCGACAATGCCGACATTCGGGCGGACATCAAAAACCGCAGGGAAAAGGAGCATCTGCTGCTGCCGCTCGTGCAGTGGATTCAGAAACAGCGCCAGGCCGGATCGGCGCCGGTGGTGGCATGCACCAGCCGGCTTCAGGCCGGACGGCTGGAAGACCTGCTTTCTCCCTACGGAATTCGCATGAAGTGGGCGGATCGCATGCCGGAATCCGGTTTCAGGTCTGACCGGGTCCAGGGCTGTCTGGGCCGGCTTTCCTCGGGGTTTGTCTGGCCATCGGAAGGTCTGAGCATCATTACCGAGGCCGAAATATTCGGCCCCGCGCACCGCATAGGAAAGGCGACGCGGCCCAGGGTCCGGGCCGATGTGCTCAACCTCGAGGAGCTTCAGCAGGGCGATCTGGTGGTGCATGTCGATCACGGCATCGGGCGCTACGAGGGGCTGGTCAAATTGAAGGTCGAAGGGGCTGAAAACGATTTTCTGCAGCTCAACTACCGGGACCAAGACCGGCTCTACCTGCCCGTGGAGCGGATGGGCCTGGTCCAGAAATACATGGGGCTTGAGGGGTATACGCCGATTCTGGACAAGCTGGGCGGAAAATCCTGGGAACGGGTGAAAACCCGAATCAAAAAATCGGTCGAGCTCATCGCCGCGGATCTGCTGAAACTCTATGCGGCCCGTTCCATTCAGAAGGGGCATGCGTTCAGCGCCGCGGACAGCTATTTCAGGGATTTCGAGGCGGGATTTCCCTACGACGAGACCGAGGATCAGCTTCGCGCCATCGAGGAGGTCATCGCTGACATGCGCAGGGCGGCTCCCATGGACCGGCTGATCTGCGGGGATGTGGGATACGGAAAGACCGAGGTGGCGCTTCGGGCCGCTTTTCTGGCGGTCAACGACGGGAAGCAGGCGGCGGTCCTGGCACCGACCACGGTTCTGGCCGAGCAGCATTTTGCGACCTTTTCCGCAAGGTTCGAGGGTTATCCCGTGCGCGTGGAATGCCTGAGCCGGTTCCGGTCGGCCCGGCAGCAGCGGGCCATCGTCGAGGATATCAAGGCCGGTAAGGTCGACATCGTGATCGGCACGCACCGTCTGCTTCAAAAGGACGTGGGATTCAAGGATCTGGGCCTGGTCGTGATCGACGAGGAGCAGCGCTTCGGCGTCAAGCACAAGGAAAAACTCAAAAAAATGCGCAGCAGCGTGGACGTGCTGGCCCTGAGCGCCACGCCGATTCCGCGCACCCTCCACATGTCTCTGACCGGAATTCGGGATATCAGCCTGATCAACACGCCGCCGGAACAGCGCCGGCCGATTCAGACCTGTATCTGCGAGCCGGACGACGCGATCATTCGGGATGCCGTGCGCCGAGAGATCGAAAGAAAGGGTCAGATATTCTTTGTTCACAACCAGATCGATTCGATCTGGTCCGTGGCCCGGCGCATTCAGGATATCGTGCCCGAGGTGCGGCTGGAGGTGGCTCACGGCCGGATGAGCGAAGACGAGCTGGAAAAGGCCATGCTGCGGTTCATCAACCGGGAGATCGATCTGCTGGTCTGCACCACGATCATCGAATCCGGGCTGGACATTCCGGCCGCCAACACCATTCTGATCAACCGGGCCGACCGGCTGGGGCTGGCCCAGATCTACCAGCTTCGGGGCCGGGTCGGACGCGCCGGCGAGCAGGCCTATGCCTATCTTTTTATTCCCAGAGACACCGTCCTGACCGAACAGGCCCAGAAGCGGCTCAAGGTGCTCATGGAGCACACGGATCTCGGCGCCGGGTTCCAGATCGCCATGAGCGACCTGAAGATCCGGGGCGGCGGCGCCATTCTGGGCGCTTCCCAGTCCGGGCATATCGCCGCCGTCGGTTACGACATGTATCTCAAGCTCATGGAAAGCGCCGTGGCCGAGCTCAAGGGCGAAGCCGCGCCCGAGCCCCTGGAGCCGGAAATCAACGTGCCCATATCGGCCTTTATTCCCGAGTCCTATGTTCCGGACATCGATCAGCGGCTTTCCCTGTACCGGCGGCTGTCCAGAATGACCGAGCTCAAGGAGATCGCGGATTTAAAATCCGAACTGATCGACCGTTTCGGAAATCCTCCCGAGGAAGCGGGAAACCTCTTTCTCAAGTTCATGCTCAAGATCCTGTCGGTCCGAGCGGGAGTCCGGCGGCTGGACCTAACCGATTCCTGTCTGATTCTGGCATTTTCCGAGGCCCATCAGAAAAACCCCGTAGGGCTTGTGGAAATGGCCCTCGCCGACCGGAAAAAATTCGCCTTTACGCCGGACCAGAGCCTGAGAGCCGTCCTGGAAAAGCGCACCCTGGCCGGGCGGCTGCTTGAGGCGAAAAACATGTTGCAGGATATCTATCACCGTGTGAACGCCGGATGACGGGCATCGAAACCCAAACAGGACCCGACGCGATATGAAGACTGATCTGAACACATACTGGAAGCTGCGGCTTGAAAGATGCATTCGAGCGCTGAAAGACAATCACTTCGGCGCCTGGCTTGCCGAAAACCGCGACGACGCCAGAGGCATCGTCATAGAACAGATTCTGCCCCATGTTCCGGTTCAAAGCGTTTCATGGGGAGATTCGATCACCCTTCACGCCACCGGGGTTCTGAATGAAATCCGGCGAAATCCTCACATCAGAGTGCTGGAAACCTTTGCACAGGATCTTTCCTTTGAAGAAAAAATCGAACGCCGCAGGCAGGCCCTGCGGGTCGACCTGTTTTTTACGGGAAGCAACGCGGTGACGGAGGCGGGGCAGCTTGTGAATCTGGATATGATCGGCAACCGCGTGGGGGGCATCGCCTTCGGTCCGAAACATGTCGTGATACTGGCCGGCAGAAACAAGCTCGTTGCCGATGTCGATGCGGCGATGAAGCGGATTCGATCCTATGCCGCGCCGGTGAATGCGATCCGGCATGTGAACTTCAAAACCCCGTGCATGAAAACAGGCCGCTGCATGGGCTGCAGCAGCCCGGACCGCATCTGCAACACCTGGACGATTACGGAAAAATCATTTCCCAGGGAACGGATCCATGTGGTGCTGATCAACGAGGATCTGGGGTTTTAACTGAAAAACTGCGCCAGGGCCGCCATGCAGCGTTGCGCGACTCTCACCAACGCTCACAAATGCTTGAATATGCCGCGCTTGTCGCATCTCCGCACGCCTTGCCCGACAACCGGGTTCTTGTTTTTCAACCGCCGGGAAAATGAAAGTGCTTCCGCTTCGCCGTCTGCTCAAATCGTTTCAGAGGATCTTCCATTCCCTGGCCCAGTCCGCCAGGGCGGGGTAAGGGCCGTCAAAACCGCTTCGGCCGTCAAATTCCCCCGTGTTCGGATCGATGCCCACAAAAAAGACCCCTGAATCCTGAGCCGCCGTCAGATCCCCGCGGCCGTCTCCGACAAACACGCAATGATCCGGGTCCATTTCAAATTCTTTTAAAAGCCGGCGCAGGGATTCGCTTTTCGACCAGTCCCCGCCGCCGCGCACCACGTCAAGCGATGCGTTGATTCCTTTGGCGGCCACGGTTTTTGAAAGCTCTTCCAGGGGCGTGTTAGAAAGGGCCACGCGCCGGATCCCCCGGCGTCCCAGCTCATCCAGAACCGCCTTGCAGCCACGGGTCAGCCCGGCTCTGCGCATGCTCGCGCCGGAAAGGGACTTGAACCGCTGCCACCTCAGCTCGAATTCGCCTTCCTCGAAAGGCGTCCCGATGGCACGCTCCTGAATGTGCCGTATCTTGGTCCCCCGGTCGATGCCGGTCAGGGTCAGGTAGATGCCGGCGATCTTTTCCCGCAGGTCCGGCCGGTCGGTGAAGGCCTCGGCCATGGCTTGAGCGTTGGCCGTATTGGAGTCGATCAAGACCCCGTTAACGTCAAAGATGCAGGTTTTCATTCCGGAACGCATCAAAACCGCCTTTCTGTATCACTCAATAAACAACCAGCAAAATTCAAAAACCCGAAACGGCCGGATCATCCTTCCACAATTGGGCTTGCGCCGAATTCGGCATCCGGGTACATTGGACGGGTAAAATACACACGCTGCGGGTTGCCGAAAAAGATGAATTCATACCAGAAACTTGTAAGCATCAAAAATATTTCCGCCCTGAATACGGATCAGGCCGTGGCCCATATCGGCCTGATGGCCGACGCCGCCTTTGAGGCCAGGAAAGAAAAGGGCCTCAGGCAGGCGCTCCTTCTGGCCGATCAGCTGGCGGAACGGCCCCTGACCGACGCGCAAAAGACGATCTTCTATTATCATGTTTCCAATATCTGGGGCAACCTGCATAAACTGTCGATCCGGAACGACACGGATCTCTGGCGCTGGGACGACGAGGCGGTCGAAAAGCAGATGATCTGGCTTCGCCGGTCCCTTAACGTCTATCAGGCCATGGCGGCTTCGGAGCGGGGCAAAATCAATCCATGCCCGGTTTACGCGAACCTGGCCGCAACCATGAGCCATGTGGGCCGGTTTGTCGAGGCACTGGCTTACTGGGACCGGGCCCTGTCGGAAAACCCCGGCTTTGCCCTGGCCCGGGGAAACCGCGGGTATGTGCGGATACACTATGCCCACAGCCTATATGACGAAACCCAGGCCATGATTTTTCTTCGAAAGGCCATGGAAGACCTGGACCAGGCCCTGAAGCAGGACCTGAACCCATCGGCCAGAGCCCTGTTTTCCGAATACCTCTTCGATCTTCGGTCCGTGTTTGACCGGCATTCGGCAGCCTTTCCGGACCTCGATGGGGGCGATCCCGAAGCGGCGCAACCGGAAGCGGAATACCGGTCCTGGTGTCTGGAAAACCGACTGTTCATCAATCCGCTCAACGACCTGACGCCCGGCCGGACGGGGGCCTCGGACAGCCTGTCCCTGCCGGCCATGGTGGTCAGACAGGAAGACGCGCCGGATTATCACGGATTTTTCAACCTGATGAAACAGGAGTTCGTATCGGCCCGATGGCTGTATTATGAGGGAATCATCTGCGACCAGACCCATTTTTCGGACCGGAACGTGCTGTTGTACGACACCCTGGACCATCCGGTCTACGGCCTTGCCGCCGAAAAGGTCAAGATCGCCTTTCGCGTGGCCTATGCCATTTTTGACAAGATCGCGTTTTTCCTGAAAAACTATCTGAGCCTGGACGTTCCGGACAAGAAGATCAACGCCAGAACCCTGTGGCACGAACCCACGGGCAGCGTCAAAACCCTGCGTCCCCAGCTGGCGGATCTTCAGAACTGGCCGCTGCGGGGGCTGTACTGGCTGTGCAAGGATCTTTACGAGGCCAAACCCGGATTCGAAGAGGCCCTTGAACCCGAGGCCCGAAAACTTCACGGCATTCGAAACTATATGGAGCACCGGTATTTCAAGCTGCAAAAGGATTCAACGTCGGCCGCCAAGCCGGCCAAGGGGCAGCTCGTATTTTCGGTATCGATCACGGATTTTCAGGCCAAGACCCTGCAGATCCTCAAGATGGTGCGGGCCGCCCTGATCTATCTTTCGCTGAGCGTTCACCGGGAAGAAACCCGGCGGGCAGAAAAAAGACAGGGCGAAGCCGATCTTCCCATCTGGGAGCTTCACCCGATTGCCGACACTTCCGAAAAATAAAGCCGACCGGGAAAGGTCCGGCCGGCTTTCTGACTGCATACAAAATCGTCCTATTTTTCCTTGAAATAATCCCGCATGCCCTTAAAGCTGTTGAAGCAGAAGTATTTCTCGCGCTGCTGAACATCCGCGGGAAGCTTTGAAAACAGGGAAAGCCCCCGGTCGTTTTTCAACACCTCGTCAAAAACGGCTTCCGCAAACGGTTCCGTTCCGGCCTTGTGATGTTTTTCCACCACCGCCATCCAGTTGTCGAGCTGATTGAGGGCCGTATCGCAGATCGCCTTGACGTCCCGGCGGTATCCGTAGTGGCCGAAGCAGAAATGTGAGACATTCAGGGCCGCGACCTTCTCGATGGAACTTTTAAACACCTCGTAGATGAAAACCGGCGGCGTGGCCAGCCGGATGTACAGGCCGTCATCAAATGGATAACTGACGCCGGCCACCTCTCCGGCAAAGAGAAGATCATCGAGCCTGAACGAGATGTGATGCACGGCATGGCCCGGCGTTTCCAGAACCTCGAACTCAAGGGGACCGGCCTGGACGCTCTGCTGATATTGAATGTTGTCCTTGGGAATGGCCGCAATCTCTCCGTATGCCTCCGCCACCTTGCCCAGCACCTTGAGCGACCCGGCCCAGAGCTTTGCCGGTTCGACCATGTGCTTGATTCCCTTGTCGTGGCAGATCACCTGGGCGTCCGGATAATCCTTCATCAACAGCCCGGTTCCACCGGCATGGTCGATATGAATATGGGTCAGGAGAATATAGTCGATTTTTTTCACATCCAGCTTTTTGAGGGCTTCCGTCAAAACCGGAATGGTCGCCCTGGGGCCGGGGTCCACCACAATGGTTTTCCCCTGGCGCTTGAGCACCCAGCTGCTGATAAAATTTCGAAACCCTTCCAGAGACTGGTCCAGATCCACCAGATACAGATCCTTCATGGGCTGATGTATGGCCATGATCACACTCCTTGTTCAAAATGGGTTGCCGGTTTCAACAGGCTGATTCTTGCTTTTCTACAGCCTGGCAAAGATGGACTTGCAGCAGAAATTGGCTTTTTACGAAGCCGTCAAACGTCAATTCTATAAAATAGAATGCTTGGGACTGTCAAAGGGATATTCGCCTACAAGTCGGTTGCCCCCGCAAGCGTCGCAAGATTTTGAACCGCAACATCTGAGCCGCTTTAATCAGAACGGTTCAGGCGATTTTTTATTTTTTCGATCATACCTTCAACCGGCCCCTTGATTTCGCTGGCCACGCTGTCCAGCACTCGCTGGGCGCGATCGGCGGTTGCTTTTTTATCGGCTTGCGCTGCAAAAAGCGCATCAAAGTAATCCAAAACATAATCAAACGGCTTGAATATCCGTCCAAGATCTTCAGATGCCTCTCGGATGCCTGCGAGATAAGTGCGAATGGCATTGATATTGCTCTGATTTAAAACAGCTGTCAGGACGTCAAAAATATCTCCAATAACAGCCTGCTGATCTTCTTCTTTTAACGCATCGGTCTGATCTAAAATAAAAACCGCTTCGCTCACGTTCTTCTTAAATAAACCGTTATCCTGATTTTTTACGTTTATAAAAGATAGCAATAACCCGATACGAGCCTTTGTTTTGGGCGTCGGATTTAATTCCACCGCCTTTATCAATGCCTTTTCAGCCCCCATACTATCACCTAAAGCCAATCGCACCTCGCCCAGATTGCTCCAAAATATCGCATTCTCCGGAGCCAAGGCTACGGCCTTGCTAAAAGCCTCCTCGGCACCTGCGTAATCCTCCTGATCCGATCGCGCCACGCCCAACATTCTCCACAAATACGCATCCTCCGGTGCCAACTCCACGGCCTTGCTATAAGCCGCCTCAGCACCTGCGTAATTCTCCTGAGACACTCGCGCAAATCCCAAGCCTCCCCAATAATACTTATTTTTCGGGAACAACTCCACGGCCTTGCTATAAACCTCGTCAGCACCTGCGTAATTCTCCTGAGACACTCGCGTCAGCCCTAAATTACCCCATAAGGACCCATCTTCCGGGGACAGTTCCACGGCCCGGCTAAAAGCCTCCTCAGCACCCGCGTAATTCTCCTGACGCCCTCGCGCCAGCCCTAAATTACCCCATAAGGACCCATCTTCCGGGGACAGTTCCACGGCCCGGCTAAAAGCCTCCTCAGCACCCGCGTAATTCTCCTGACGCCCTCGCGCCAGCCCTAAATTACCCCATAAGGACCCATCTTCCGGGGACAGTTCCACGGCCCGGCTAAAAGCCTCCTCAGCGCCTGCGTGATTCTCCTGACGCCCTCGCGCCAGCCCTAAATTACCCCATAAGGACCCATCTTCCGGGGACAGTTCCACGGCCCGGCTAAAAGCCTCCTCAGCGCCTGCGTGATTCTCCTGACGCCCTCGCGCCAGCCCTAAATTACCCCATAAGGACCCATCTTCCGGGGACAGTTCCACGGCCCGGCTAAAAGCCTCCTCAGCGCCTGCGTGATTCTCCTGACGCCCTCGCGCCAGCCCTAAATTACCCCATAAGGACCCATCTTCCGGGGACAGTTCCACGGCCCGGCTAAAAGCCTCCTCAGCGCCTGCGTGATTCTCCTGACGCCCTCGCGCCAGCCCTAAATTACCCCATAAGGACCCATCTTCCGGGGACAGTTCCACGGCCCGGCTAAAAGCCTCCTCAGCGCCTGCGTGATTCTCCTGACGCCCTCGCGCCAGCCCTAAATTACCCCATAAGGACCCATCTTCCGGGGACAGTTCCACGGCCCGGCTAAAAGCCTCCTCAGCGCCTGCGTGATTCTCCTGACGCCCTCGCGCCAGCCCTAAATTACCCCATAAGGACCCATCTTCCGGGGACAGTTCCACGGCCCGGCTAAAAGCCTCCTCAGCGCCTGCGTGATTCTCCTGACGCCCTCGCGCCAGCCCTAAATTACCCCATAAGGACCCATCTTCCGGGGACAGTTCCACGGCCCGGCTAAAAGCCTCCTCAGCGCCTGCGTAATTCTCTTTCGCAATCAGAAGCCGTCCCAAGCCCAAAATCGCTTCAAGATCGCTTTCATCTTTTTTTATGCGCTGCCGGAAATATTCTTCAGCATCGTCAATTCCTTTATCTTGTTTCACTCTCGCAAATGCGCTTTTCCACAAATCTGCGACCGAAACCCCATATTCTTTCAAAAGATCTAAGGCATCAAAAACCGCCGGATAATCTTTCCGAGCAAGATGTTCATCAATATATTTCTCGCTATCCCGGCAAAACGGTTCTATTACCTTTCGGAAACCCTGACTTTCACGAAAGGCCAAGGCTTCCTTGCAATAAGCCCCTGATATTCCCTCATCGCCGGACCATTGAATGAGCTGTCTTTTGCGGTACCAAACGGCCAGAAATTCCACCACCGCTTTGATGACCCGACGCTCATCGGTGCGCGTACGCCACTGATGCCACAGTCGAAACAACTGATCCGTCAAGGCATAGAGGGTGTTTTTGCCTTTCTTCTCGGATACTGCTCTGACTAAGCCGTCTTGTTCCAATCGCACCATTGCCGTTCCAATGCTCTTGGCCGGCAAAAACGTAAGCCTGGCAATTTCTGTCTGGGTCAGACTCCCTGAGCTTTCCGCAAGGGCAACCACAATGGGCTGAACCTGATTGGAAAGATCGCGCATCCGGCTCAGATAGTAGCTGCTCAGATCTTCTTCAAGCAGCTTGCTGAAGGTATCCACAGCGCTTTGAATCCCGTCCTGCCCGCTGATGGCCATGTACAAAAACAGGAGAATCCGGGGATTTCCGCCGGTCAGATGATAGAGTACGCGCAGCCTGTAATCGTTTTCCCGAAAACGCAGGGAAGGCTTTTGCTTTGCCTCTGATTTTCCCTCCAGTTCTGCCCACCGGTTCAGCAAATCCACCGACGATTCGTAGTTTAAAAGGTCCAGCTGGCGGATGCGGAAAAAATCATATAGCGGCGCCTTGCTGCTGCTGATTCCTTCGAAAAGAGTCGGCGATGTGCAGATCAGCATGAGAAAGGCGTCGTTCTGAAGGATATGGCGGAATTTCTTGATATCGTTTTTGCGGGGAAGATACCGGGTCAAAAGTTCATCGGCGTTTTCCAGCAACACCAGCAATCTTTTGCCGGAATTTTTCACAAAATCCTTGAGGTAAGCCACAACGTTCTCAAGGATTTCATCCTGAGTTCCCCCCGAATCCCTTAACTTGTCGAGAAACTGCATAATCGCTTCAGAGGCTTTGTTATCAGCGTCTGAAAGCTCCTCGCCAAGCTTGGTCAATATGCGAATAAACAAAGTATGTAATGAAAAAACGCCATGTTCTTCCTCATTCATCAGCACCGGAAGCCATTGTTGCGATAGCTTCTCATCGCGCTTTACCATATGATAGGCCATGGTGATGAGATGAGACTTTCCCATTCCCCTGGCGCCCAGAATCATCCAATGCTGGAGCGAGTCCATCCCGCTTTGCGTAGAAACGGCTTCCAGCAGTTCATCGAGCAGCACCTGCCGGGCCACAAAAGTGTGTTTTAAATCTTCAAAACTCGATTTTCTGGGAGTATAGGGATACAAGGATTCCATTGATGCTGTTTTCCTTTCAGAGTTTGCTGCTCTAAGCTGAAGGCAGGACGTGCCGGTTCCACCAGTCCTTTAAAAGCTTGCTGTCAAAGGAGGCAGTATTATTGTTTTCTATCCGGATGTAAAAATCATCCTGCAAAATTCCCATCATGACTTCAAATCGCTCGACTGATCCGGTTTCCACCTGCCAAAGGACTTGCAACTGATCTATGGATCGCGTTTCTGTATTGGCAAGCTCATTTAAAATGCGCAAGGCAGCCGAACTGCCTTTAACGCCAAACCGGCGGTAGCGGTCGAGTTGCCTTTGAATGGATTCAAAATAGCGCTTGCTGTCCGCCCCCAATAAATTCTGATAATAAATCTCCGTAAGATCATCACAGGTAAGATTCTGATGTTTTTCGCGACAAACACGACAAATCGCATCCAGAAAGAGCTGAAGAAAATACGGTATCGGTTTGCCGATTAAGCCGAGCATATGATTGATCTCTTCCCGTACAACCCCGATTTTCTGACCGGCCAGCGTCAAAAAAATGAAATCTTCGGCTGTCTGCGCATCGAAAAGATCCAGGCTCACCGGTATTAGATCAGCCAGAAGGCCTTCATCAATTTCATAACCTTTTAAAAACGTCGGAAGATGTTCAGAGCCTGAAAGAATCAATTGAACACGATCCATTTGCTCCCGAATCTCCCGAAACCAAACAAGAAGTTCCTGGACCTCTTGTTTGTTTCCTTCAGGATGCCCCAGAACGTCTTCAATGAGAAAAGACACCTCGTCTAAAACAAGGAGAATCTTTTTATCACCGGCCCTGTTATTCACCGATTTAAAAAGATTTTCTGCATAAGATTTCCAACTTTTTCGGATCTTGTTCCGCTCTTTCCGGATAAAATCCATTTTTTCCATCTCTGACTTTTCGCCGATTTTCTGGACGGAAATTTCATCCGGGAGACAATAACTGCATGAAGGGTTAAATAGCAGCCCTTTTAATATCTGCTCCACAAAATCCTCGCAGGACTTTCCACCTTCAAGGTCGATATAGCAGACATGCCAGCTGGCTGGCGGATACTTTGCGATATGTTTCAGGAGACTGCTTTTCCCATAACGCCGGGGCGCTCTGAACAGGATGTTTTTTCCCTCATCCAAAAGTTCAAAGATTTTCTCAATGGTCTGCCGGCGGTCATAGAAATCTGATCCGGTTGCATTTGCACCAGTCACAATGTTCGGAAAAATCGGATCAAATTGTCCGGAAAGCCTTTCAAGCACAATGCTTCCAAGGCGTTCGACAAACTGAAGATCACTGTCCAGAAAGCTGGATTGGTCAAAGACGACAAGGCGTTTTCTGTCAACATTCTGAAAGGCCTCTTCAATTCGCCCAAAATCCGCAATGGAGTATTCAACAAACTCAAATCGCTCCCGGTAATGATCAAAGCAACGCTCAAATCCCCGGGTAATTTTCAAAAGGCTGTCGAATTGGTCAAGTCCCTGGACTGGAAAAAATATTGAAAAATTATCGGTTGCGTCCTGTTTGGATATAAAAGCCAGCAAATGCCCTGTATGGAATGTTTCTTTTCGAAGTTTCATCGGCCCCCCTTGTTTTTTCCAAGTTCTTCGCGGGAACTTCTCAGATCTTCAAAGTAATTATCCGCCACGTAGAGAAGTTCAGACATGGCATTCATCTTGGCATCCAGGAAATCCGAAAAATTTTCCTCATCGCTTTCCGGATCACGGCGTCGGGTTTCATAAACCAGAAAATGATCCTTTTTGTCCCATGCCTCCTGCAATTGGGTCATGACCTGGATTTCCAGGAACAACCCGGGTTGATTTTTATATTCCAGCACAAATTTCACGGACCGTTCACCGGATTTGCGCAATTTTGGCCTCTGATCGATAGTGGATTCGTGTTTGATGTTAAATTTCTGATTCAACTTTTCGGATTTATAGATGGCTTCTTCAACGATCTTGACGTCGCTCAAAAAATTACAGACAATTCGAAACCGCGCAAGATCGGTCATGGTCCTATCAAAATTTTTCAGATCATATATGGACGGTATGGGTTCTCCGGCCTTTGAATTTTTCTTGGGAGGCCGAAAAATCTTATCGATAATGCTTTCCGGCGTCTTTAGCTGGTGGCTGTCGTCGATTCTGCAAAAGAAACGTTTTTCATACTGCTGGATCAAAGGCGCCAAAATCTTGTCGATCTCCGCCATGACCAACGTACAAAGCGTTTTGTGCGGCTGAACCTTCTGACGGATAAATTCGCCAAATCTCTGTGGTGTATTATAGGGTTCCGGAATCTGGTTTCTGACGCTCTCAAGCTGGGACTGGGTGAGTTCCATGAATAGGCCTCCCATTGCTGGGTTAATATACACAACAAATCTGTTGTACAACGGTATTGTTGTGCAACAGATTTGTCAAGCTTTTTCTTCGGAAGGACGACATCAACCCTAACCATAAACAAGGGCCGGTCCTTTTCTGAAGAACCGGCCCTCGAATTTGCATGGCGCGCTTTGGCTGACGTCAGGTTTCGCAGGTCGGCTTGACGGACCTTTCCCAGTCCTGAATCTCGCCTTCCTCTATTTCTTCCCAACCGGTAATCATGGCCTTGGTATGTGCAAAAATACTGTGGCCCGTGGTGGTCATATACACATGCGTCACCAGAAAGACCAGAATGGAAAAAGCGCCGGCCATGTGCAGCAGGGCAAGCGGTTCGAGGCCGAGCCAGTCCAGTCCCCAGTCGGCCCAGGAATTGTATCCCCAGTAAAGAAACCCGGAGAGCATCTGAATCGGAAGCAGCGTGGCGGCCAGCATCAGATAGACCAGGCGCTGGAGCGGATTGTGCTTGGCGTCTTTACGCTTTGGAACCGGGTGAGCCTCGCCGCGGAATATGCCGTACGCGTAGTAGCGCACAACGGCGAACATTTTTTGCGTGGTGGGAACATACTGGCGCCACTCTCCAGTGGTGAACACCCAGAATACAAAGAATGCAAAAGCGATCAGCCAGGTAATTCCCACAAAATTATGCACCTTGACGGCAAGATTAAAACCGAGCAGGCGAAAAAGCCCGTGTACCTCAAAACCGGTGATCAGAAGAACGACGATCATTGCCGCTTGAAACCAGTGCCAGAACCGCTCGTATCGGGTATACAGATAAATCGGGATCAGATTTTTAGCCATGGGTCAGCTCTCCTTTCCGCTCCTGCGGGAAAAAGCCCGCCCCAGTCCGTGAAGGGCGACACCGGCCAACGCCCCGAGAACCGCGAGCCATCCCAAGGTATCCATCCAGCCGGCCCTGTCGCGTCCGGGCATATAAAATCCGGTCAGACTGGCGAGCCGTCCGCCCTGGTCTGTATGACACTCGGCGCAGCGAACCACATTGTCTCTAGGCGCCACCATATGGGTGATGGGAAACGCATAGGTGGTTTCCACAAAATCAAATGATCCGGAATAAGACGCGTTCAGGGCCTGCATGCCCTTTTCAATGGCGTTCTGCCAGTCCAGGGTCTCCCAATATCCGTCTTTTCCGGACAGCATCGGGGCCAGCAAAACCTTTTGGACTGTATCGTAGGGCTGTTTTCCCCGGTGAATCTTAAAGGGGAATATGCGGGCGTTCTTGTCTTCCCGGCTTCCTACCGGTGCGCTGACCGCAACGATTTTTTCCGGATCGATGAAGTCCTTGATCGTCAGCGTGTTCATGGAGCCATTGAACCAGAAGTATTCGGGTTTGACATCTTTTTCCCATCTCATCTCGCCCTTGATGGTCATGTAGACATCTCTGTCGAACTCGCCCTTTTCCTTGTATTTCTTGCCGTCTTGAAGGATTCCGGCTTTGGACCAGTCCCACCAGGTCTTGGTGGGATTCTGCCGGGCGAACAGCGGAATGTGGCAGCTCTGGCAGGCGACTCTGTCCGTGTGATCATTGGCCTTTGAACCGGCCTTGTGCGGCGTTGCGCTGTGGCAGGACTCGCAGGTGATTTTGGCGATAAGGTCATCCTCGATCAGACTTTTTCGATCCGCGGCTGCGGGCCGGGAATAAATCCGGCCGGCCACATTGTGCCGAATCGTGGTATGACACCGGGTGCATTGGAAATTTTTTCCGTCAACACCCATATGGACATCCAGGGTTTTGAGGGGCTGCGCAATCGAGGAATCCAGGTCTCCGTGCTTGACCCCGTCGCCGCCGCCGCCATAGAAATGACACGATCCGCAGTTTTCCCGGGCAGGGCGGATCACGCTCTGGACCGCCTGCTGAATATTGGTCTGAATATCCGCCGCAATCGTTTGCTCTTCCGGATCATCGGAGCCCGAAAAGGCGTTCAGATCGTCAAATGCCTCGGTCCAGTTGATTTGCTGCCGGCCGTGACAGACCAGACAGTTGACTTCGCCTTTGGTCCCCTGCCCGTTCCAGCTCGGATGACAGGCGTTGCAGCTTTTATCCTGCATGTTGTTGGCCGAAATACAAAAGTTGTTCAACGAGTCTCCGGCCTTGCCCATTCGTTTTTCCGCATCCGGGTCCGTGCCGAGCCAGGTCCAGTGAATAGTCTGATGAAACTGGGAGGCCGCCTCGGAATGACAGGAAACGCACGCCTCGGTCACCTGCTTTCCAGAGACAAAAGGTTTTTTTAGTGCATCGAGCCGGCTGTGATCCACCGTGGTCCAGCCATGCACCTCTTGAGTTGCCTGCCGGGCCATGATCCTTCCAGGAGCCGACCTGGCGGCGGTGTCATCCGCGGCGTGCGCCAGGACACCTAGAGCGCACAGAACAAACACGACGCAGAAAATGCGCATCCATCTGATTGGCATCATGTCGATTCCCCTCGTGGTTTGGCATCCCGAAGCCTGACTTCCGGAATGCATTCTTCTGGCGCATTATTCGGGAAGCTTCTTCAAGACAAAGGAGCCGTCCTTCTTAAAAGTCAGTTTCGCATCCAGATAGTAGACGTTCTTCATGGCCGGCCGCAGATCCTGAACCATGTAATAAGCCTCTCCGCTTCTGGCGCCGGTTCCGCAGACAAATACGACAGGCTTGTCGGTCGGAAGCGTATCCAGCTTCTTTTCCAGGTCATCAATGGGGATGTTCACCGCGGTCTTGAAACTTCCGGTCGCATATTCATCCGGATCCCGGACGTCAACCAGGTAAATGCTCTCCGGATTATCGGATACCATTTTCTCGAATTCGGCCGGATCGATGCTTCCCTCGTTCTTGCCGGCCTTCACTGTAACAGGCGCCTGACCCTGAGCCTTCAGATGGGCCGCCCAGGCCGGATATCCCTCGGAAAAAACCTTCACGTTTGTGTAACCTATTTCAATGGCCCTGGCCGCGGATTTGTGGCTCAACTTGCACTGAAGGCCCTCGCAGTAGAAAACCAGCAGCTTACCCTTGTCCTGTGGAAGCAGATCAATGTGTTTGTCAAATTCCGAATCCGGAATGCTGACGGCGGTCGGAATGTGGCCTGCGTCATACTTGGTGCGACGGGGCCGGGAGTCTACCAGAACCATATCGGTCTTGGCGTCGATCTGTTTCTTCACCCATTCTACGGAAACAGAAGGATAATGGCCCTTGACCGAGATCCATTTCGGATAGCCTTCGGCAAAAACTTTGACGTTGGTGTAACCCAGCGCCTCGGCTTTTTTGGCGGACTTGTGGCTCAACCGGCAGTCCAGACCTTCGCAGTAGTAAATCAAAAGCGCGTTTTTATCCTTGGGCAATTTGTCGGTCATCTTCTCGAACTGAGTGTCCGGAATGCTCACCGCCATGGGGATATGACCTGCGTCATACTTGGTCTGCCTGGGCCTGGCATCTATGATCATCACTTTTTCGTCCATTGGAACCTTGACGTGCTGGGCCACGAATTCCATGTCGACGATATCGTGAAACCGCCAGGAAACGTCCGCGGCACCCGGTTCCGCGCTCTCCTGGGCGGCATATCCCATGCCGACGGCCAGCAGCAGCGTCAATCCGATGGTCCATTTGATTGCTTTTATAAGTTTCATATGATCCTTCCTTATGTAAAATGTTCATGGAGTGATATAAAAACAGCCCTGACATTTTCGCGCCCTTCTGAGGATCGACGTTTATTTGCAGGTTGCGGGCGCAGGCGAATCCGAGGCATGGTTGTACAGATAGGTAAAAATATCGAGCAGATCCTCATCGGCGAGCGCTTTCCACTCCGGCGCACAACCGAACTCGGCGAAATCTTTTGCCTCAAAAACCCGGGCCCATTCAGCCTGGGTCTTGGCAATCGGGCTTACCGGTGGCGTTTCGGAATTCACCTCACCACGCGCCATGCAGGCCTTGTAAACCTTTCGATAAGTGTATTTACCCTTGCGGTCGTTGCCTGTCGGCTCCATGGCAAACCCAATGCCGATGGCGCCGGAAACAAAAACAAACGTCAGTGCGATCATAATCCATTTTTTCATTGCGCAGTCTCCTTTGCATTGTATGTGGTTCATATCTCTATCAAATCATATCGGTCGGAGCGGCCGGGACGGAGCCGTATTTTCGACTTTGGCCCGCTGGTTTGGGAACCGCATTTCACCCGGCGGGTCGAAAATTTCACTGCATCCCCGACTGACTGCTTCATATCTATGGCAATCCGCATGCCAGAATTCAGGCAGGTATCAACTTATTCATAACATCTTGTTTTTTTAAGCGCTATTGAAATTTTCAAAATTATTGCTTGATATTTTTGATCTGCTGTTTAAGTTAATAATGTTAAGTTAACGTGTTAACACAAAGGAGCGCCTGCGCATGGATCTGTCCAGACACTGGAAGACAGTCGTTGACACCCTTCAGGACGGACTGATGGTGGTCGATCCAGGAGGAAAAATTCTGGCGGTCAACCCGGCCGCCGAACGCATAACGGGGTATGCAGCCGAAGAACTGATGGGCCGTTCCTGCCGGATATTGAACTGCACCGGATGCAAGATCAAAGGCGCCGGCCCCGGCGCCGAATGGTGCAGCCTGTATTCCGAAGGGGTGGTCTGGAACAAGAAATGCCTGATCATCAACAAGGACGGCCGGACCGTCCATGTGATCAAGAGTGCAACCGTACTTCACGATGAGAAGGGGCAGGTGATCGGCGCTGTGGAAACCCTGACGGACGTCACCGAAAGCATCCGGCAGCAGCAGGAAATCGATTCTCTGCGCAGAACCTTTCAGCTGGACGACGGGTACCACGGCATCATCGGCAGGTCAGGAATCATGCAGAACCTCTTTGAATTGATCGAAAACGTGGCCCAGACCGATACCCCGGTGATGATTCTGGGTCCTAGCGGCAGCGGCAAGGAACTGGTCGCCCGGGCCGTTCACATGGCCGGTGCCCGAAGGGACAAGCCGTATATAAAAGTCAACTGCGCGGCCCTGAACGAAAATCTTCTGGAGAGCGAACTGTTCGGGCATGTCAAGGGCGCATATACCGGCGCCGACCGGAACCGCATCGGCCGTTTTGAGGCGGCGCACGAGGGAACAATTTTTCTGGACGAAATCGGAGACATGCCCCTGTCCATTCAGGTCAAACTGCTGCGGGTGCTGGAGGAAAAAACCATCGAACGCGTGGGAGACCACAAGCCGATTCCGGTGGATGTGCGGATCATTACCGCCACCAACAAAAATCTGGAAGCGCGGGTCAAACAGGGGGGGTTCCGGGAGGATCTGTATTTCCGGATCAACGTGTTTCCGCTTCAATGTCCGTCCCTGATCGAGCGGCGCGAGGACATTCCCCTGATCGCTCAGAGCTTCATCGGGCGAAACTCGGTCAAAAACGGAAAAAAAATTTCCGGCATCACCCCCGAAGCCATGGACCGGCTGATTCACCATCACTGGCCCGGCAATATTCGGGAGCTTCGAAATGCCATTGAATACGCCTTTGTCCTTTGTCCCGGCGGAGCCATAGACGTCGATCACCTGCCCCCGAAAATCGCTTCGCCTCAGACCAGCGCCCGGTCCGTTTGCAGCCTGAATCCATCGTGCATGCAAAAACGCGAAAAGCTCATCGAGGCCCTTCGCCAAACCGGGGGCAATCAATCCGAGGCGGCCCGAATCTTAGGCGTCAGCCGGATCACCATATGGAAGCAGATTAAAAAATACGAAATCGATCTGGATCGGGATCTGGCGCCCTCGTGTCCGATCGGCTGATGAAGAAGAGATTCGGGGAACAGGAGAATCTGTTTTCGAAGCAGAAACAAAGGCCGGGGGCCGATCCGGATAACCGGCCCCCACAGGTGCATAGCAGGAGGGTTATCCGACCTTTACGTTCCCCAGGCCGTTGGCCTCGAATTCTTCGGCGTATTTTTCGCGAAGGGGCATTTCCTTGCCGAATCGATCCTCGAGTTCCATGGCCAGGTAAGCATCCTCTCCTTCGGCTTCGATCATGTCTCTTTCTACCAGCCGGTCGACCATCTGATCCCAGAAGGTGTCGTTTTCGAAATCTTCGATGAACTCCATCACCGGGCTCTCTTCCTCAAAGGTTCCGGAGGGGAAGTACTCTTTGAGGTCCTCGTCATAATCCACAAGATTCTCTAACCCGAAATTCTTGGCCTGGGAAAAAATTTTCTGCTCAACCTTTCGGTAAGCCTCGGTTTCCGGCGGCTCATCGATCTTGTGAGCGTGCAGCACCCATGAGGCTATTTCCACAAGCTCCAGAAGCGCTCGAAATTCGGTTTTGTTCAATTCAATCTTCATATATGTCTCCTGATGGTTTTCGGTTGGAAAATGGCCATCTGCCCATCGCAGGGCCTCGGGGACCTTTTACAAACCATTTTCCCCAAAAGCAACACAGATTCTTGAGAGCATGAAAAAAACAGCAGCTGTGTTCCAAATCCTGGATGCGAACCGTCATCAGGATTGAAATCATCGGAAAATATACACCCATCCCCTCATTCGGGTTTTGCCAAGACATTTTGACTCTGTTTTGCGTTTGCGGTATGGTACCGCATCGGTCAATGAGGCAAACCGGCGCCAACCCTTGGATCCATCAAATGAGTTTCGATACGCTGATTCACAACGCTACCATCATCACCGTCAACCCCGGCTTCGAGATCATCGACGACGGAATCATCGGCATTCGGTCCGGAACCATTGAAACGGTTGAAAAACGATCCCGGGGCATGCTTCCGCAGGCCGGAGAATATCTCGACGCTCATGGAGGCATCGTACTTCCCGGACTGATCAACACCCACAGTCATCTTCCCATGTCGTTGTTCCGGGGACTGGCCGACGACCTGCCGCTGAAGACCTGGCTGACCGACCACATCTTTCCCGCTGAAGCAGGGCATATATCGCCCGAGACAATTCGAACCGGAACCCTTCTGTCCTGTGCCGAAATGCTGCTTTCCGGAACCACCTGCTGCTGCGACGGGTATTTTCTGGAAGACCATGTGGCCGAAGCGCTGAACCAAACCGGCATGCGGGCCGTTCTGGCCCAGGGGGTGATCGATTTTCCCGCGCCCGGGGTCCCGGATCCGGGAAAAAATGTTTCCGCGGCCGTGGATTTCGTCCAAAAATGGAAGGGCCGGTCCGGTCACATCACCCCCTCGATCTTCTGTCATTCGACTTGGACCTGCTCTGAAAACACCCTGAAGCGCGCCAAAAAAGCAGCCGCCGACCTGGGCGTTCTTTTCCAGATTCATGTCTCGGAGACTCAATCCGAGCAGGCGGAAATCTTGGGCCGGCACAAAACCACGCCCGTCGGCTACCTGAATAGAATCGGAATTCTCGATGAAAACACCCTGCTGATCCACTGCGTATGGGCTGACGATAAAGACATCGAGCTGATGGCCAAACGCCGCAGCAGGGTGAGCGTGTGCACGGAAAGCGAGATGAAGCTTGCCTCGGGAGTCGCACCGGTTCCGGCCATGCTGGAGGCCGGTCTCGCCGTGGGGCTGGGCACTGACGGATGCGCCAGCAACAACAATCTGGACATGTTTCAGGAAATGGACATGACGGCCAAGCTTCACAAGGTCCAAAGCCTGGACCCAACGGTCATGGACGCGCGAAGCGTCCTGGAAGCCGTCACCATTCAAGCCGCCCGGGCTGTCGGCCTTTCGAATGTCGTCGGTTCTCTGGAATTTGGAAAAGCCGCGGACCTGATCATCGTGGACACGAACCAGCCGCACCTGGTTCCCCTGTATCACCCGGTTTCTCAGCTTGTCTATGCCGCCCGGGGCGAGGATGTGCGCGAGGTGATGGTGCAGGGCCGTTTTCTGGTCAGAAACCGCAAGCTTCAGACTATCGATATTGAGAGCGTATGCGCTGCGGCCGGTCAGACGGCCCGAAAAATCGCCTGTAAATCGAATTGAATTCAGGACTGGAGAATCCCATGCGCATCGAGGATCTGATTCAAGCCGCCCGGGGGCAGAAAAAATCCGACCTGTTGCTGGTCAACACGCGGGTCGTCAACGTGTTTTCCGGCCGGATCATTCCTGCGAACATCGCTATCTTCCAGGGCCATGTGGCGGGATTCGGCGATTATGCGGCCGATGAGATCGTCGATCTTGAAGGACGCTACGTCTGCCCCGGTTTTATCGACGCCCATGTGCATATCGAAAGCGCTATGACCTCGGTGACCGAATTTTCAAGGGCCGTGGCCTGCCGGGGAACGACGGCCGCCGTGGCTGATCCGCACGAAATCGCCAACGTGCTGGGCAGAGCTGGCATCGAATACATGATCGGCAGCAGCCGGGGCCAGCCGGCCGACATATTTTTCGCTTTGCCCTCGTGTGTTCCGGCCACGGATATGGAAACCGCCGGCGCCGTGCTTTCCGCCGAAGACCTTGGCAAACTCATGGGGCATGAGAGGATTGTCGCCTTGGCCGAGATGATGAACTTTCCCGGCGTGATCTTTCAGGTCCCGGAGGTGCTGGCCAAAATAAAGCTGGCCCGGTCTTGCCGGAAACCCGTGGACGGCCACAGCCCTCGGCTCTCCGAAAAAGGCCTTTCCGCCTATCTGTCCGCCGGCATTTTCAGCGATCACGAATGCACGGGGCTTGAGGAAGCCCGGGAAAAGCTTGAGTCCGGCATGCACATCATGGTCCGGGAAGGCACGAGTGCCAGAAACCTTGCAACCCTGCTCCCCCTGGTCAGCGAAAAAACAGCCCACAGAATGATGTGGTGCACCGATGACCGCCACCCCCACGATCTGATCAAAAAGGGGCATATCGATTCCATGATCCGCCAGGCAGTGGACCTGGGTCTGAACCCGGTCACGGCCATTCAGATGGGAACCCTGCATCCGGCACGGTATTTCAATCTTCCCCGAACCGGCGCCGTGGCCCCCGGATACCGGGCCGATCTGGTGGTGTTTTCCGATCTGAACAAGATTCAGGCGGAGCGGGTGTTTTTCGAGGGAAAGCCGATCGCCGAAAACGGAAAGATGCTTCCCGAAGTCAAAAGGCCCTCGGCCGTCGCCCTGCCGGCATCCATGCATGTTTCCGATGCGATCGACCTTTCAATTCCGGCGTCCTTCGGACCGGTCCGGGTGATCGAACTGGTTTCCGACCAGGTACTCACCCGCCAGCGCATGGAAATGCCAAGGGTCGAGAACGGCTGGATCATCGCCGATACTCAGCGCGATCTGCTTAAGCTGGCCGTGGTCGAGCGGCACAGGGGCTCCGGAAATATCGGAAAGGCCCTGGTTCACGGATTCGGCCTGAAACGCGGGGCACTGGCCTCCAGCGTGGCCCATGATTCCCATAATATCATCGTGGCAGGGGCAAGCGATGCGGACATGAGGGCCGCGATCGAGGCCGTAATTCGAATGAAGGGCGGTCTGGCGGTCGCCTGCGATGGGAGGATCATCGAAAGCCTGGCTCTTCCCATCGCCGGACTGATGTCGGACGAGCCGGTGGAAAACATTCGGAACCGGCTGGACGTCCTTCTGTCGGCTGCGCGATTTCTGGGCGCAAAGCCTTCGGACCCGTTCATGATGCTTTCTTTTCTGGCCCTTCCGGTAATTCCCGAACTCAAGCTGACCGACAAAGGCCTGGTGGACGTCAATGCCTTTCGCATTGTTCCGCTGACCGCCCCATAACCTGTCAGGAGGAGAAGAACTGATGAAAGTGCTTCGTCCCATATGGCTGGACAAGGACCTGAAAACCATTCAGGTGATCGATCAGCGGCGCCTTCCCCACCAGTGCGTCGTTCAGAATCTTCGCACCGTCGCCGACACGGTCCGGGCCATTCAGAACATGACGGTGCGCGGCGCACCCCTGATCGGCGTGACCGGCGCTTACGGCATATACCTGGCCGCCCGGTCCGGGGAGGACCTGGAAGCCGCCGGCCGGCGCATCAAAGCGGCCCGGCCCACGGCGGTCAATCTTTTCTGGGCCGTGGACAGGGTGTTGGCCGCAGCGCAGAAAGCATCCAGCCGGGAGGAAACAATTCGAATCACACGAAACCAGGCCGAGCGCATAACCGAATTCGAGGTTGAAAACTGCCGGCAGATCGGCCTTCATGGCTTGGAACTGATCGAGGAGATCGCGCGGAGAAAAAATGGCGCCGCCGTCAACATTCTTACCCACTGCAATGCTGGCTGGCTGGCCTGCGTGGAATACGGCACGGCCACGGCGCCGATCTATGCGGCCCACGAACTGGGCATGGATGTTCACGTCTGGGTGGATGAAACCCGTCCCCTGAACCAGGGCGCCCGGCTGACCGCCTGGGAGCTTGAAAAAGCCGGGGTTCGCCATACGGTGATCTGCGACAACGCCGGAGGGCATCTCATGCAGCGTCAAATGGTGGACATGGTGATTGTGGGATCGGACCGCGCCACGGCCGCCGGGGATGCGGCCAACAAGATCGGAACCTATCTCAAGGCTCTGGCCGCAAAGGACAACGGCATTCCATTTTATGTGGCCCTGCCGTCGAGCACCTTTGACTGGAACATAAGGGACGGCGCACGGGAGATTCCCATCGAAAACCGGAACGCCGACGAGGTGCGCTTTGTGGAAGGTTTTGACGGAAAGGACCCGGTGCGGGTGCGCATCACGCCGGAGAAAAGTCCGGCCGCCAATCCGGCCTTCGACGTCACCCCGGCCCGGCTGATCACCGGTTTTATTACCGAACGCGGGATATGCCGGGCGGATGAACAAGACATTCGACGACTGTTTCCGAAACCGGCGACGGCCGGAAGATCGCCTAAAACCCCTTGACATTTTTCGGCAAAGCTTCTTAAATCGCCCATGTCTTTGTCAGGCCTGTTTTCACGAAAATGGACGGACCGGGACAGAGTGGAAATGCTTCATCAATTATACTCGGACAGAGCATGCTCACGGAACTGGAAAAAAAGGTCATCGCGCAGATTCAGGGGGATATGCCCGTCTGCGAACGCCCCTATCTTGAAATCGCCCAGAAGATGGGCATCTCCGAAGACACACTTCTGGAAATCCTCAAAAGCCTCCGTGACCGGGGATTGATCCGCCGTTTCGGCGCCACCCTGAAGCACCAGAAGTCCGGATACGCGGCAAACGCCATGACCGCCTGGAAGGTGCCCGAGAACCGCATAGAGGAGGTCGGCGTCCTCATGGCCGAAAACAGCCGGGTCTCGCACTGTTACCGGAGAAACCCCGTGAACCGGTGGCCGTATAACCTGTATACGATGATTCACGGTAAGAGCGAGGATGACTGCCGGGCTATCGCACGGGCGCTTTCCGATGCCGCCGGGGTTTCCGACTACGCCATGCTCTTCAGCATTCGGGAGCTCAAGAAAACCTCGATGAGGTATTTTGCTGAAGATGACCCCAGCTGAAACCTTCGGCCGCGATGTTCCCCGCGTCCTTCTGGTCAATCCGTGGATCTGCGATTTTGCCGCCTATGATTTCTGGGCCAAGCCCCTGGGCCTGCTTTCCCTGGCCGCATTTTTGAAAAAAAGCGGTCTTGCCGTATCCTACATCGACTGCCTGGACCGGTTTCATCCCAGGGCTTCGAAAACCGACCCTTTCGCCAGAAACGGCCGCGGCCCGTATCTGAAAACCCCGGTCCCCAAACCGGCCGGCCTGGAAGACGTTCCGCGCACCTATTCCCGCTACGGCATCCTGCCGGAATGGCTTCGCCAGGACCTTCTGAACACGCCCCGGCCCGACCTGATTCTGATCACCTCCCTGATGACCTACTGGCATCCGGGCGTGGCGGAAGCCATTTCCGCAATCCGCCAAATTTTCCCCAATACCCCGGTTGTTCTGGGCGGCATCTACGCCACGCTCTGCCCGGAGCACGCCGGGCGGACCAGCGGCGCCGACGAGATTTTCACCGGACCCGGCGAAGAAGGTATTTTTAATCTGATTGAACGCCATACCGGGTTTTCACCGGACCGGCGCTTCGATTCAAAAGATCCGGACGTCTGGCCGTACCCGGCCCTCGAACTTCAGCGGAAGATCAACTACGCTCCGATTCTCACGGCCCGGGGATGCCCGTTTTCCTGCGCCTATTGCGCCTCCAGGTTCTTAACCCCCAGGCACATGCGCCGCAGCGCGGAATCGGTTCTCGACGAGATCTCTTTGCGCCATAAAGACCAGGATGTGCGCGATTTCGCCCTGTACGACGACGCCTTTCTATCGGACTCGGAAAACCATGCCGCGCCGATACTGGAAGGAATCATTCGAAGCGGATACCGCCTGCGCTTTCACACCCCCAACGCCCTTCATATTCGGGAGATCACCCTGGCCACGGCCCGGCTGATGTTTGACGCCGGATTTGAAACCATCCGTCTGGGTCTTGAAACCACAGCCTTTGAATCCAGACATAACCTGGACGCCAAGGTCTGCGCCGATGAATTCATCCGCGCCGTCAACGATCTCAAAGCCGCCGGGTTTGAAAGAAAGCAGATCGGTGCCTACCTGCTCGTCGGCCTTCCCGGCCAGGACATGAACGCCGTATCAGCATCCATTTCCATGGTCCGGCAAAGCGGCATCACGCCGATTCCGGCCTATTACACGCCGATTCCCCATACGGCGCTCTGGAAGGAAGCCGTTCAAAGCTCCCGCTACGATTTGGAAGCCGACCCGGTGTTTTCCAACAACGCCATTCTGCCCTGTCGGAAAGAGGGCTTTTCGTGGGAAATCGTTTCGCGGCTGAAAGGTCTTTGCGCGTGAATATGGGACTGAATGCGCAAAATACAGGATATCACTGTGCACGTGTCTTGAAAACCCCCGGCCCGGTTCGAAAAAGCAGGACAGGCATGGATACTGATGCCTTTCTAATGAACGCAGCAAGAGGCAGGGATGAGCACTTTTACCATCAAATAAAGGATACTTCGCGGGTTGCCGGCGTGAACACGAAACACCGCTCGATGTTGGACTGGGAATCCGCAGGCATGACGAAGAACCCCGGCCGTTTCGGGTCGTATCCGTTGGTCGTGCCGACCATCAGTTCGCCGTCCTTGAAGATTACCTGAATCTTGCGACCGACCACCGGTTTGGTCGGGTCGAATTCCTTCTTGTCGTCATACTTAGGATTGCCCGCGAAGTCCTTGACGAAGAAGACCGCCTTGAGATCCTGTGTGCGCACCTCAAGCGGTTTGCTTCCGGGCTGAGCGTCCATCAACACCAGATGGAAAATGTCCTTATTGGGGAAAAAGTCTCTGGTGATTCCTTTGATCACGCGTCCGTCCTGATACCGAACTACAATTTTGTTCTGGATCATAGATGTTCTCCCGGGGGCTTGAACGTTCCGAAACATGGCTGTCCGAGCCGATGCGGTATTGGTACAATATTTTTTAGCAAAGTATAAGAAAAAAAATATCGACTGTCAATTCCAATTGGCCAGAAAATCTTTATGAACAGCCAGCTGTATCGGAAGACCGAAGTGCCGGGCGCTCAGAAGCCATCCTGTGCCGGAATGCCTCCCGACTTCATCCTGTTTCTCTCAGTCATATCTTCTTTAAGCGCTCTTTCAGAGATTCCACAAACCGCTCCCCCATTGCTTCGGCATTTATTGACACAGCCGCCCTGTTTCGGCGGACCGGACAGCCGCTTGAAGCGAAAAACATATTGCAGTATATATATCAACATGTTAACGCCTGAGCGCATGAAAATGTGATGTTAATTGGAATTTTTGGCGCCGCCGTTTATGGAAAAACGGCGGTGTCTTGACTGGATTCTCGGAAAATGAAACAGCGCCTTATAATTGCCGCCGGCCTCGCTCTGACGTGCATACTGGTCATGGAAGGATGCTTCAAACCGGTTGGTTCAAAGGACGCATACCTGGTCCGCATCGGGAACGAAATTCAAACTGTTTCGGATTTTTGGCAGCAATTCGAGATATTTAAAACCGCCTACGCTCCGTCCGAATTGCAGGACCCGCAGATTCTTCAGGAAGCGCGCATGAGGCTTTTAAACCAGATGGTGGAAGATCTGGTTCTGATGCAAAGAGCCCGCGAACTCGATCTTCAGGTCGCCGATTCGGAGCTTGAAGCGGCCTTTTTGAACATTTGCGAGGAATATCCACCCGGTTATTTCAAGAGTATTGCGCTGGAACATGCGATTTCTTTGAAGGCATGGAAGTCCCGCCTGAGGATGCAGCTTCTCCGGGAAAAACTGGTGGAAAAGGATTTGGCCGGCCAGGTGAACATAACGGTGGAAGAGGTTGAAAAATATCATCAGGAACACTATAAGAAAAAAGATTTGCGTTCGAATATTCAGTCTGATCCCCAGCAGCTGGAAACAGCGGTTGTGGCAAATCTGCGGCGCCTGAAACTGGAAGCCGCTTACAGTCCCTGGATTTCGAGCCTTCGCAAAAAGTATCCGGTGGAAGTGAACCGGAAGGCATGGTCCCGGCTGGTCAATCAATAATCCCTAATCCGGGCTTCGGCCCTTAATTTGGAACAATTTCATGACAAAACGCATTGAGTCTCGAAGATTTTTTCCTGCCTTACTGGCGGCATGTCTGATTATATGGCCGGCCGCGGGCGCAATCAACGTCCATGGCGGGCAGGTGGTGGAACGAATTGTCGCCGTGGTCAACGACGAGGTGATCACCTTGTTTGATCTGAATCAGGTGCTGGCGCCTTATGAACGCCAGATTCTGGCCATGGGCTATACCGACGAGAAGCAGGGGCAGATGCTCTTCAAGGTTCGCGAGGATATGCTCAATCAGCTGATCGAACAGAAACTCACCGACCAGGAAATCAAAAAATACAGGATTTCGGTTTCCGACAAGGAAATCGACGCGACGATCGAACAGATTAAAAATATCAATCGTTATACGGATGAGAGTTTGAGAAGCATTCTGGCCTCACAGGGCATGAGTTTCGAAGAGTACCGGGAAAAAATCAGGGAGCAGATTCTTCGCTCAAAGCTGGTCAATATCGAGGTACGCTCGCGGGTCGTCGTGACCCCGGAGGAGGTCAGGGCATATTACGAGAGCCATCCGGAACTGTTTCAGGGGGCCCGACGGTATCACCTTCGAAACATCCTGATGAAGGTGCCGGTTTCCGACAATCCGGCCACAAAACAGGACGTGTCCGAAAAATTCAACCGGGTTCTGGACCAGTACAAGTCCGGACAGTCCATTGAGGACCTTGCCCGGCGGTATTCCGAGGCTCCGAACAGGGACCAGGGCGGAGATCTTGGATTCTTTCGTCTGGATCAGCTTTCTCCCCAGCTACAGGAACATCTCATTCATTTGAATGCAGGCGATGTCACGCCGATTCTCAGTACCGATCAGGGATTTCAGGTTTTTTACGTTGAAGCGGTCGAGACGGGCGAGGACAAGACACTCGAGAAGGCCGCCGCCGAAATTCAGGATCAGCTTTACAAAGAGATCGTGGACACCAAGTTTCAGGCGTGGCTTGAAGCGCTCAAGCGGCGATCTCATATCAAGATCATACGTTAGTCGTGCCAGGATTTTCGGTTTTTTAAAGAACCGGATATTTCGTAAAACAACCCCTTTCCCCGGCCGGTAAAAGCCTTGCATGCAAAATGACGGCAACAAGATACTGATCGACAGCATTCAGCGGCTGCTCAGGCGCGGCGCAACCTCGCATCTGCGCAAGATCATGAACAGGACACATGCGGCGGATCTGTCCGTGGCCTTCCGTTCTCTGCCTCTGGCCAGCCAGCACAAGCTTTTTCAGCTCATCGAGGATCCCGAGAAAAAAGGCGCGCTTTTAATCGAGATGGACGAGGACGCCTTTAAGAATTTTGTCGAGGAATTGAATATCGACGAGGTGGTCGATATTTTCGAGCACATGCCCACCGATGATGTGGCGGACCTGATCGCCCCTCTGCCCGAGAATACCACCCATTCCATTCTCAAAAAGATGAAGCGGGAGGGCTCCGAGGAGGTCGAGGGCCTGCTCCAGTATCCCGATGATACGGCCGGCGGCATCATGGTGCCGGATTTTATCGCCCTGCCGGAGAACGCCACCGCCGCCGAGGCTATCGGTTCGATTCAGAAGGAATATCTGCATGTCGAGATGCCTTTTTACCTTTATGTGGTGGATTCCTATCAGAAACTCGTCGGAGTGAGCTCTCTGCGTCAGCTGGTGGTCGTACCCCCGGAGGCCCCCCTTCGGGATTTTATGCGCACTGATGTGGTGTCGGTAAAAACCGACACGGACCAGGAAGAGGTGGCCAGAATCGTTGCCCGGTACGATATTCTGGCCGTTCCGGTGGTGGATGAAACCAACCGTCTGGTGGGAATCGTGACGGTGGACGACGTGATCGACATCATTCGGGAGGAGGCTGCGGAAGATATGCTCAAGATGGCCGGTGTGAGCGAGGAGTTCATCGAGGGAAAATCCGTCGCCAAAAGCGCGAGAATCCGTCTTCCGTGGCTTTTTGCCAGCTGCATCGGCGGCATTGCCGCATTTTTCGTGATTAGCCGCTTTGAGACAAGTCTGAACAGGTTCAGTTACCTGGCCGCATTCATACCCGTCATCATGGGCATGGGAGGAAACGTAGGCACTCAGTCGGCAACCATCGTGGTCCGTGGCCTGGCAACGGGACGTTTTCATGTCAGGGACTTCTGGCCCATCGTTTCCAGAGAACTTGTCATCGGTTTTATTCTCGGCGCTGTTTACGGATGCCTGATCGGCATCGTTGCCCAGATGAGTTACAGCATCGCCGGGCTGGCGTTGTCGGTGGGACTGTCCGTGGTCTGTTCCATGTCCATCGCGACCCTGGTCGGGTCCATGGCACCCCTGCTTTTCGCCAGAGCAAGCATCGATCCGGCGGTGGCCACCGGTCCCTTTGTGACCACGGCCATCGATATCATCAGCGTGTACTTTTATTTCAAAATCGCTTCAACACTTCTGGGAATCTGACGGCATGACCGGTTTCTCAAGCCCCGCCATTCTGCTGCGCCGGACCGATTACGCGGATTACGACCTGATTCTCACCCTGTTGACCCTGGAGCACGGCAAATTGACCGTGATCGCCAAATACGCCAAGAAAAGCGTCAAACGATTCGCCGGCGTTCTCGAATTGTTCTCAACGTTGAAAATCGTCTGCAGCCGGACCTGCAGGGACAATCTGACGGTGCTTCAGGAGGCATCCGTCGAGCGGTCCTTTGAGGGAATTCGTTCAAATATCGTCAAAACAGCCTATGCCAGCTACTGGGCCGAACTGGTCAACGACGGCGCTCAGCCCGGAGAAATCCATGCGCCCCTGTATCACCTGCTGCAATATATGCTGTCGGCCTTGGACGAGGGACGGTCATCCGATGCCATGTTAAGCATGCTGTTTCAGATCAAATTTGCCAAACTTTCCGGAATTACACCCGATCTGGAGCGCTGCGGAGTCTGTCGGATCGAACTGGAAAAAATATCCGGGCCGGAGATTCTCTTTGATTTTTCAAGGGGGACTCTGATATGCCAGAAATGTGAAAAGAAGGCTTCGACCCGGACCGCGGTCCTGACCAAGGGAACGATCAAGCAGCTGATATGGATGGCCAGCCGGGAAAACGAAGCGGTCGGCCGGCTTCGGTGCACGGATGCGGCTTTGAAACAGGGGCTGGAATTTCTGGAAAATTTTGTTCCTTATCATCTCGGAAAAATCCCGCGAAGCTTGGGCGTGCTGCATCAGCTCAGGCAGCCGCGGCATGATGGATGATCGAAAAAAAGTTGAAACCCGTGAATATGTGCGGCGCGATTTCAAGCATTGCGGCAAAGCAGATCATCGAGGCATCGGCGCCCTGCCGGATCGACATGGGCGGCACCGTGGATATCGGCGCCTTCCATTATCCCCTTCGGCACCTGAAACCCTGTACGTTTAATATCGCCCTGAGCATGCGAACCCGTGTGGTTCTGGGGCCCCACACGCCGGGCAGGGTGAAGGTTTCATCGGCAGGATTCGACAGCGCCGATTTCGATCTTATGGAAGCGCCTTTTAATCACCCGCTGGGCCTGATGTTTTCGATTGCCGCCTTCTTCAGAGCCGAAGGCGTTCACATCATGATCGATTCATCCTCTCCGCCCCGAAGCTCCCTGGGAGGATCATCGACCGCCGCTGTCGCCCTGATTGCCGCTCTGTCCATGGCCGAAGCCGGTGCGCTGGGGAAAAAGCTCCTGTCGAGGCGGGATATCGCCCTGCTGGCATGGCGCCTGGAATCCAGCGTGGCCGGCGTTCCCTGCGGGCTTCAGGATCAGCTGGCCGCAGCCTATGGCGGAGTTCACCTCTGGCGCTGGCATGCCGGTCAGCATCCGCCGTTCGGCAGAGAGCCTTTGTTCAGAGTATCGGAATACAGAATGCTTGAGAAGAATATGCTTCTGGCTTACTGCGGCGCGCCCCACGCCTCCAAAGACGTCAACAGCCGGTGGGTAGAACAGTTTGTTGCCGGCAAAAGCCGGTCGGATTGGGCCGAGGTCGTCATTTTCACGCAAAAATTTGTCGAGGCTCTGAAAAATAAGGATTTCAAAACTGCGGGCGGGATGATGAACCGGGAAATGGAGATTCGAAGCCGCCTGACTCCCGAGGTGCTTGACGAAACCGGCCGTCAGCTGGCTGCCACCGGAACCGCATGCAAATGCGGGGTCCGAATCGCCGGCGCCGGCGGCGGGGGATGCGTGTGGGCCCTGGGTGAACCGGCCGATGTCGCCCGGTTGAAAGATAAATGGGAAAAGCTGCTCGCCCCCTGCAAAGACGCTCGAATGCTGGATTTTCTGATCGATTCAAAAGGTGTTGTCTGTACGGCAAAGCCTTTTGAATTTTGACAAAACCGTCGCATTTGATATTTATTGACAGAACCGGATAAATCAGGGTTGATCCAACAACCGGCACAACCATTTGAAGAGGTTAAACGATGGATTTTCAGCAGGTCATTCTCAAATTGCAACAATTCTGGGCGAGGAAAGGCTGTGTTCTGGCTCAGCCGTACGACATGGAAGTGGGCGCTGGCACCTTTCATCCCGCCACACTTTTAAGAGCCCTGGGACCCGAGCCCTGGAAGGTGGCATATGTCCAGCCGTCCCGGCGTCCAACCGACGGGCGGTATGGCGAAAATCCCAACCGCCTTCAGCATTACTACCAGTTTCAGGTCATTTTGAAGCCTTCTCCCGGAAACATTCAGGATCTGTATCTGCAAAGCCTGAAAGAACTGGGCATTGATCCCCTTGAACACGATATCCGCTTTGTGGAGGACGACTGGGAGTCTCCGACCCTGGGAGCTTCCGGACTGGGCTGGGAGGTCTGGCTCGACGGCATGGAGATCACCCAGTTCACCTATTTCCAGCTGGCCGGCAGCATCGAGCTTCGGCCCGTATCCGTCGAAATCACCTACGGCCTGGAGCGCATCTCCATGTATCTGCAGGGGATTGACAACGTCTACGATCTGAGATGGAACCCGGATGTCAAATACGGACATGTGCATCACCAGCAGGAGGTGGAACAGTCCACCTACAATTTTGAAAAAGCCGACGTTGCCATGCTTCTGGACCTTTTCGGCAAGTACGAGGCCGAATCCATCCGCATCATCAAAGAGGAACTGGTGCTTCCGGCATATGAATACTGCCTGAAATGCTCGCACACCTTTAACCTTCTGGATGCCCGTGGAGCGATCAGCGTCACCGAGCGCACCGGCTACATTGCAAGGATTCGAAACCTGGCCCGTCTGTGCGCCGTGGCGTATCTCAAGCAGCGTGAAGCCATGGGTTATCCGCTGCTGCGGAAACCGGTCTGAACGCATTTTTATAAAAGCGGTTCAAGATATCATCGAGGTGATTATGGATAATCTGTTATTGGAGATAGGAACCGAGGAAATCCCCGCCGGCTACATCGAACCTGCGCTCAAATCCCTGGCTTCGACCCTGGATCAGCGATTGGCCGAGGCCAGAATCGACCACGGCCCGTGCCGGGTATTTGGAACACCGCGAAGACTGGCTGTGCAAATCGACGATGTGGCCCCCAGGCAGGCCCCGCTGACCGAAGAGGTCGTCGGACCGCCGGAAAGAGTGGGATTTGACGCCGGCGGAAAGCCCACGATGGCGGCTGTTAAATTCGCCGAAAAGGTCGGCGTTCCGGTCAACCGGATTCGAATCAAGGAAACCGAAAAGGGCCGGTACCTCTGCGCGATCAAAACCGAACGCGGAGGCCCGACCCTGAATATACTTAAAACCATGCTTCCAGCCGCGATTCTGGCAACGCCCTTTCCCAAAAGCATGCGCTGGGCGGATCTGAGCATCTCGTTTGCCCGGCCGATTCACTGGATTCTGGCGCTTCTCGGAGAAAAGGCCGTTTTCTTTGAACTGGGCGATATTCGAAGCGGCCGGTTTACCTGCGGGCACCGTTTTGTCAGCCCCGAAAAGATTCGCATCGATCATTCCGGCCAGTATGTCGAGGCACTGCGTTCGGCTAGCGTGCTGGCGGACTCGAGCGAGCGCCGGGCCCAGGTGGAGGATCAGGTGCGCAGGACCGCAACCGCTCTGGGCGGAAACATCATAGAGGATGCCGAACTGGTCGATATCGTCAACAACCTGGTGGAATTTCCGGCGGTTTCAGCCGGTAAGTTCGAGGCGAAGTATCTCGAGGTTCCCGACGAGGTGCTGATTACCGCCATGCGCAAGCATCAGAAGTATTTTGCGGTGGTGGATGCAAAACAGCGCCTGATGCCCTGTTTTATCGCCGTGAACAACACGCCGGCCAGGGACATGGAACTGGTGGCCAGAGGGCATGAACGGGTTTTAAGAGCCCGTCTGGAAGACGCCCGGTTTTTTTTCAAGAGCGATCTGTCCGACTCCATGGATCAATGGAAAGAAAAACTCGGCGGAGTCCTGTTTCAGGCCAAGCTCGGCACCATGTTCGACAAGACGAAGCGCATTCGACAGCTGGCCGAGGATCTGTGCGCCGCTATTTCCGGTGATTCACGGCTCAAGGCTCAGGTGGGACGCGCTGCGGATCTGTGCAAGGCCGACCTGGTCAGCCAGGTGGTCGGAGAATTTCCGGAGCTTCAGGGAATCATGGGGCGGGTCTATGCCCAAAAGGCCGGAGAAGATCCGCTTGTGGCTGCGGCTATTGAAGAGCACTACCGTCCGACCTTTTCCGGAGGCCCGCTGCCGGAAACGCTTCCCGGTGCCATCGTGGCCATTGCCGACAAGATCGACTCCATCTGCGGGTGCTTCGGCGCGGGCTTGATTCCGACCGGCGCATCGGACCCCTACGCCCTGAGGCGTCAGGCCATCGGGGTGGTCCAGATCATGCTGGACAAGGGTTTTTCCTTTTCACTGACCGAAGCTATTCAAAAGAGCCTTGACCTGTTCTCCGGCCTTGAGACGGGCGACTGCTCGGAGGCGATAACCGAGTTTTTCCGCAGCCGCATCTCGCATCTTCTGGCTGAGGAGGGCTTTTCAAAGGATGTGATTGCGGCGGTTGCCGGCGTTTCGGTGGACGATGTTCCCAACGTGTGGAAACGGGTCCGCGCTCTGGAGGCGCTCAAGGCCCATCCGGATTTCGACTCGATTGCCGTCGCTTTCAAACGGGTGGTCAACATCATTCGAAAAGCCGGAGATGTCTGCAGGGACGACAAGATTGATCAAAGCCTGTTCGAAGATGCCACCGAAGGCGCACTGTACGGGACCTTTCAGCAGGTTCGTTCCAGAGTGGCGGACAAACTTGCTGATGGATTGTTTGATGCCGCGCTGGAGGAGATCGCATCCCTTCGAAAACCGGTGGATGCGTTTTTCGACGGCGTCATGGTCATGAGCGAGAACGAGGCCCTGCGCCGGAACCGCCTGACCCTTCTGGGGCGGATTTCGGCTCTTTTTGGCATGATCGCCGATTTTTCGAAAATATCCACCTGATTGTATCTGGAGGTTTAAGGTATGCCGCCATTTGATCCCAGCAAGGACAAGGTATTAAAATCCTGGCGATGCGAAGACACCGGTCTGGTCATATCCATTAATCAATACGGGGAGGGTCAGCCCAAGGTTCAAATCGGCCCCAGAATAATTCTGCGAAGGGACGGCAAGGAAACCCAGGTCCGCGCCGGACGGCTCTCGATGGAGGATCTGATGTGGTTTTACGACATCATCGATGAGGTCAAAGATGCGCTGGCCGAAGTGACCCGGCCCATCTGAGGCCGTTCTTCACTTAAAATGCATGCTAACCGGTAACCGTTAACGCAAAATAAAAACGATGAGCGGTCAGAACAGCGCGATTGTAAACCCGAAAAAAGGGAAAAATGCACCGGATCTGGGACCCGTGGCCGTCATGGTCAGCAGCGATGCGGATCTTCGAACGTTCTGCCGTGCGGCCCGCGTCAACAGCGATTCTTTCTCGGATTTACTGATGGGAAAGATATACCTGTGCCAGGATGTGCCGGACATCTCGATTACCGGCCCGATCATCGGCGCGCCTTATGCGGCGATCATTCTGGAAACACTGATCGCCTGGGGCGCCCGGAAAATCATCTTTTTCGGGTGGTGCGGTGCGATCGCCCCACAGGTCCGGATCGGGGACATCATTCTGCCTGCAGGCTCCTTTATCGATGAAGGAACCTCGCGGCATTACAATGATCAGGCCGGCGAGAAATCCGCTCCTTCCGGATATATACTCCAGAAAGTCCGCAGCACGCTCAGCGACAAAGGCCTCGCCTTTCACGAGGGAAGCGTCTGGTCCACGGACGCCATTTTCCGGGAAACGGAGGAAAAGATACGGCATTATCAGTCCCGGGACGTTCTGGCCGTGGACATGGAAACCTCGGCGCTTTTCACCATCGGCGCGTTTCGGAACGTGGATGTGGGGGCCGTGCTGGTGGTTTCAGACGATCTTTCCGATCTGACCTGGCGGCCGGGATTCAAGGAAAAGCGATTCAGGGACAGCCGCCGGCGCGCTGCGGATCTGATCGGCCTCCTGTGCCGAAGCCTCTGAGTTTTTCAGCCGGTTTTGTAATGCGGCTGCCGATTCCTTCAAAGCCTTTTCGAAAAAACCCCGACAGCCGCCGTCAACAGGCTTTTGCCCCCTGTCGGACAATCCGGTGCTGGAAAAGTGTGAATTGAACGCGATCAAAGACATCGAAGCGCTGGCCGCGGATCTGAAAAAATACAACGAGGCCTATCGAAGCGGAAACCCGCTGGTCAGCGATCAGTACTACGACCAGCTGGTTGAAGAGCTTCGCCGCCTGGATCCCGCCCATCCCTTTCTGCACGCGGTCGAACCCGAAAAATTCGAATCCCGGAAGCAGGTCCGGCATCCGGTTCCCATGCTGTCAACGGAAAAGGCCTATACCGAAGCGGCCCTGGAACGCTTTGTCGTCCGTGTTGAAAAAGAAGCGCAGGCCATCGGCGTGGCCGAGGTGCGCTTCAAGGTCACGCCCAAGCTCGACGGGCTGGCCGGCCGGGACGACGGATCGGTTTTTGTCACCCGGGGAAACGGCGAGGTCGGCTATGAGATCAGCAACGTATTCGACAAGGGCGTCATTGCCGCAGGCGGCCGTGGCAGAGGCCTTGGCGAGCTGGTGGTCGTCAAATCCTATTTTGACAAGCATCTGGCGGATGCATTTGAACATCCCAGAAACATGGTTGTGGGCATCGTCTCCTCGGACACGGTCAATCCCAATGCTCGAAAGGCGCTGGACGCACAGGCCGTTCGCTTTGTTCCGTACAGCGATGCGCCCTGCTGGACCGGAACAGGCCGCGAACTGCTGTCCCGGATCAGAAGCATCGCCGCCGATCTGATCGCCCGGACCGATTACCCGGTGGACGGGGTTGTGGTCGAGGCGACCGACGACCGGATCAGGGAGGCCATGGGTGCAACGGCCCACCATTACCGTTGGCAGATCGCTGTCAAGACCAAGGGCGACACGGCGGTCGCGCGGGTTCTGAACGTCCGGTGGCAGGTGGGCAGAACCGGCAATGTCACGCCGGTGATGGAAATTGAGCCGGTATCGCTTTCCGGCGCCACGATTCGACATGTCACCGCGCATCATGCCGGTCTGGTCAAAAAGCACCGCATCGGACCCGGATCCGAGATCGAGGTGATTCGAAGCGGAGAGGTGATTCCCAAACTCGAAGGCGTGATTTCCGAAGCCGCACAGGTCCTCATTCCGGATCAGTGCCCCTCATGCGGCCAGTCCCTTGAATGGAACAACGATTTTTTAAGGTGCGGCAATTTCCTGTGCCGGGCCCAGGTGGTGCAGCGAATCAGCCACTGGTTCAAAACCCTGGCAACGGCGGACTGGTTCGGAATCAAAACCATTGAAAAAATCGTGGAAAGCGGCCGGGACACGCTGGAAAAAATCTATCAGCTTGAGGAGAGCGATTTTGCCGCCATGGGCTTCGGGCCGGTTCAGTCCAGGAATCTCGCCGAGGCCCTTGTGCTGAGCAGAACCCAGCCGGTCGAGGATTGGCGGTTTCTGGCGGCTTTCGGCATCTCGGATCTCGGCAGTGGAGACAGCCGGAAAATACTGGCGCACATCCGCCTGGAAGATCTTCTGAATGCACAGGCCGAAGATATCGAGAAGATACACGGGTTCGGTCCGATTACCAGCCGGGCCATCACAGAGGATATCGCAAGGTGGCGGGAGACTATTCGGCACATGCTGAACCTGGAATTTAACCTTAGACGCACACCGCTTGCCGGCGAATCGAAGATTCCGAAAAATCCCATTGCCGGAAAGTTTCTGGTCTTTACCGGCAGGATGATCCGCGGTGACCGGAATCAGATGCAGGCCGAGGCCCGAAGCCTGGGCGCTAACGTTCAGTCCGCGGTCGGCCGGAATACGGATTTTCTGATCTGCGGCGAAAATGTCGGCGCTTCGAAGCTTAAAAAAGCCGAAGAATTCGGAACCCGGATTCTCACCGAGGCCGAGTACGACGATCTGATCCAAAAATTGCGGACCTGAAGACCCGGAATCCGCGTGTCGAAGGAAATGTCCGAATTTTGCGCATCGCCGTCAGAAATACATTTACGATCATGAAAACCCTTGCGAGGTAAATCTTGGAAAAACGAGTCAGAGCGCATGTAATCATTCACGGCAGAGTGCAGGGCGTGTTTTTCAGAGCCGAAACCCGGAACATGGCCGAAAGCCTCGGAATTCGCGGCTGGGTTAAAAACAATCCGGACCGAACCGTTGAGGCGGTGTTTGAGTCGAATCCGGGCGCCGTGGACGAGATGCTGAAATGGTGCCGCAGCGGCCCCCCCTTTGCGGCGGTCACGGACATGGATCTGATATGGGAAAAATATCAGGGGGAATTCAGCGGCTTTGAAATACGGTATTAACAGGGTGTTAAAATGACGCCGCATCGAATCGGATTGCAGCGGAATTAAAAGGGCGGTTTATCGTGACGATAAACCGCCTCTGAAACGTGCTGCTCAATTCGCGATTAGATGTTTTCCTTGAGCTTTTTGCCGGGCCGGAATTTCACCACATTGGCGGCCTTGATCTTGATGGGCTCGCCGGTTTGCGGATTGCGTCCGTTTCTTGCCTTGCGCCGGCTTTTGGAAAAGGTGCCGAATCCAACCAGCGTCACTCTGCCCTCTTTTTTCTTCAATGCTTTCGCGACGCCGTCCATGAAGGAATTGAGCGCTGCAGAGGCCGCAGCTTTGGTAATCTGTGCATCTTGAGCCATTTTCGTGATCAGTTCTGCTTTCGTCATGTGCAAACCCCCTTGTTTAATAGGTTGACATTCTTTTCATCGTCTACTTCAGCCTGACAAGGCTGTCAACAAGATTTTTTCAAACAGATCATGCTGAGCGCCGCATCAGAAAAGCGCGTCTACAAACCGGTCCGGATCAAACTCCTGAAGGTCCTCGATCTGCTCGCCGATTCCGATGTATCGCATGGGAATTTTCAGCGAATTGCAGATGCCGACCACGATGCCGCCTTTGGCAGTGCCGTCCAGCTTGGTCATGGCAATTCCGGTAACTCCGATGGATTCATGAAACAGCCTGGCCTGGGACATGGCATTCTGTCCCGTGGTGGCGTCCAGAATCAGCAATATCTCGTGCGGCGCGTCCGGCATTGCTTTTGAGATGGAACGTTTGATCTTTTTGAGTTCTTCCATCAGGTTGGTCCTGGTATGGATCCGCCCTGCCGTATCGATCAGTACGATGTCCGCAGCTCGGGCTCTGGCCGCTTCGACGGCGTCATAGGCCACGGCGGCCGGATCTGCGCCGGCCTTGTGTTTGACGATATCCGCTCCGGAGCGCTCCGCCCATATGGTCAGCTGTTCGACGGCGGCCGCGCGAAAGGTATCGGCCGCGGCAATGATCACTTTTTTCCCATCGCGGGACGCCCTGGCCGCGAGTTTTCCGATGGTGGTGGTCTTGCCCACCCCGTTGACGCCCAGAACCAGGACTACATGCGGTCTGGTCTTCATTCGGGCCTGTTTTTCGGACGGAATAACGATCAGTGACCGGATCTCCTCTTTCAGGGCGAGCTTCAGGGCATTGGCGTCGGGAATTCCGGAGGCTTTTCGGGAAATGCGGCCGATCAGCTCCGTGGCGGTTTCAACGCCGAGATCCGAGGTGATCAGCAGCTCTTCGAGGTCATCGAGCATCTCGGGGGTGACGCCCGGTTTTCCGGCGAAAAGCGAATCCAAGCCTTGGGAAAAAGATTTTCGCGTACGGGAAAGCCGGTTTTTCAGGCGTGTGAAAAAGCTTTCCGGTTCCGGCGACGACGGTGAAACACCGGTGAAATTTTCTTCGCCGTCAATTTTCGCTTCACACTCCCCGGATTCGCCCACGGCTTCAGCGGTCTTCGCCGCCGGGCAGGCGCCGTCCATCTCGCCCGGCAGGCTGATATTTGAATCTTGAATGTCCTGATGACTGTCTTTTTTTCTTTTAAACCAGCCGAAGGCCATGGTTGCTCCCATCCCGCTTTCACATGTTCGCCGCATTATAAAACGGTGCCACCATAGTATCGCTCCGGAATTTTGTAAAGTTTTTTTCAACCCGGTTGACGACCGCGCGGAAAGCATGGTCCTGAATCCCGCCAGATCCCCGTCATACCGGTGATGTCTGGCTTCATTGCCGTCCTGAAAATCAGCGGTTCAGATCGACCGACACCACCTTGGAGACGCCCTTTTTCTCCATGGTGATGCCGAAGAGCCTGTCCGCGTATTCCATGCTTTTCTTGTTGTGGGTGATCATGATGATCTGGGACTGGTCCCCGATACTTTTGAGCATTTCATTGAACCGCGCCACGTTGGCATCGTCCAGGGGTGCGTCAATTTCATCGAGCAGGCAGAAAGAGGCGGGTTTGATCAAAAATATGGCAAAGATGAAGGCGATGGCCGAAAGAGCCTTTTCCCCGCCGGAAAGAAGGCTGAGCCGCGTGAGTTTTTTCCCCGGAGGATGGATCATGAATTCGACGCCGGCCTCCAGGGGATCGCCGGCATCCGCCAGTTCCAGTCGTGCGGCGCCGCCGTTGAACAGTTTCGGAAAAACCTCGGCGAGCTTCTCGTTGATCCGGTCAAAGGTGCGGGTAAAACGCTCCTGACTGATCCGGTTGATCTCCCGGATCACCTTGTGCAGATCGGCGATGGCCCGGGTCAGATCATTCCTCTGTGCGTCGAGAAATTCAAACCGGTTTTTGAGTTCGGCATATTCTCCGATGGCTGCAAGGTTCACTTCTCCGAGGGATTCCATTCGCCTGCGGAACTCGGCTGTTTCGGCCTGCATCTGATCCTCGGAAAGCTCCAGCCCCTCGGAAACGGCCCGGGCCTGACCGACGGACTGCTGGTAACGATCCTTGAGAATGCCGATGACATGCTCCTGCTTGATTTCCAGCTGGGCGCTCTGGCTTTCCAGAAGATGAATCTTCTGCAGGGTTTTGTCCCGCTCGCTTTTCAATTCGCCGATGGTCTGATCGTGATTTTTCAGGTCTTCGTCGATGCCGCGGTATTCCGATTCCCGGTTTTGAAGATCCTCCTGCAGACGCGCCAGGTTTTCATACAAACCGCTGACGGCGCTCTCCAGCTCTCGAATGCACGTGCCGGCGTCGATGATTCTCTGTTTCTTCTCCTCGATGTCGGCAACGGTCTGATTCAGACGGTTGTTTGCCTCGCGTTGAAAATCGACCAGCCTTCGAAGGGTGGCGCCGGTATTTTCGATGCGGGCCTCCAGCGCGGTCTGCCGAAGCTTCAGATCCACGGTTTTCCGGTTGAAGACATCCATCCTGGCAGCGGCGTCCCGGGCGGCTGAGGCGGCCTGCGATGCCTCGCTCTGCGCCGATTTCACCTGTTCTTCCAGGTTTTTTAAAGCGAGGCGGCGCCGGCTGATCTCTTCGTCGATGTCGCTTTCCTCGCCCATGAGCTGCTCCTGTTCCAGAAGCGTGACCTCCAGATGGCGCCGGGCGTGCTTCAGGGATTCGATTGCCTTGAAATGGGATTTTTCGGCTTCCATTTCCGCTCTGACCAGGTCGTTTTTCTCTTCGCCAAGCTTCTGAAGCCGGATTTCGGTCTCCCGGGCCCCGGATTCCAGATCGGAAAGAATCCGGCGCTGTTCCTTGAGCTTTTCATCGAGAATGGAGACCCGGTGTCCCAGGGATCTGAGCTCCTGTTTCTTGGCCAGAATTCCCGAGCCATGATCCGGACTTCCCCCTGAGATCAGGCCCTGAGGGGTAATCATGTCGCCTCGCGGGGTGACGACCGCGCAGCCGTGTCCGTTGCGCTGAAAGATCTCGATGGCGCCTTTCAGGTCCGGCGCTACCAGGGCGTGTCCCAGAAGCGCTTCGGCGGCGGATTCAAAACCGGCCTTGACCGATACGTGATCGATCAGCCGGTCGGCCCCGGCCGGTGAGTGCGGACGCAGGCCGGAAATCGGAATGAATCCGCACCGGCCCGCCTTGTGTTCGTTGAGGAAGGCGACGGCATTCAGGCCGGCCTGCTGATCCTCGACAATCAGATACTGAAGGGCGTCGCCCAGAACGGTCTCCACGGCGGTTTCATAAGACGGCGCCGCATCCAGAACATCGGCGGTAAGCGCCAGAATGCCCGCCGGGCGGTCTGAATCCGGGCCGCCGTCCGCGGCGGTCTGAGCCCGGAAGGCTTTGATCAGCGTTTTGACGCCGTCCTTGAACCATTCCAGGTTGTCGTCCATTTTTTTAAGGGCCGAATACCGGGAACGCAGCTGATTTCGTTCCAGATCGAGTTCTTGAACATGCCGGACCTGCAGGGCCAGCGCCTGACGGCTTCGAGTTGCCTGTTCCTGCTGAGCCGCAATCTGCTCTTCCACAGCGGCAATGGATTGTTGAACCGATTGAATGCCGTTTCGGGCTTCCTGTTCCTGAAGCGTGAGGTCGGCGACCTTTCTTTCCGCCAGAACCGTTTCCTCGTCGATTTTTTTCAGCCGTCTTTGAAGGTTCTGCCGGTTGACTGCGGCGTTCTGATGAATGTTGCGGCATCTGGCCTCCTGGGACGAAAGATCCGCCAGGTTTTTTCTGGCCGCCTCCACCTCGCGGTTCAGGGTTTCCAGCCTGCCTCGAAGGTCCTGGGACGCCGCGTTTTCAGACACCAGGGTTTCCCGGACTTCGGCGTGTTCCTGCTGCATCTCTTCAAACTGACGCCGGGTCTGGTTGATTTCGAATTCAAGATTTTGGTGCTTCTCATTCAGGGCCTCGTGAGAGGCTTTAAGGTGTTCCAGCTCCACACCCAGGCGCTGCGCTTCCCCGCGCAGATGGGAAAGTTCGCTTTCAGACCGGTCCGCCTGTCGCCGGGCTTCATACAGAAGGGCCTTGGCGGATGATATCTCTTCGTTTTTTTGAGCACATTTGAGTTTGAGCGTTTCCACGGCCGCATCCAGGGAACCGATTCTGGACGCGTTTTGCAGGTCCGAGTCCTTGAGGGATTGCAGCAGGGCCTGAATCCGGCCGTGTTCCTGAGAGTCGCGGTCGTATCGGCAAAGTGCCATGGCGATCTCGAGCCGGTCGATCCGCTGCTGGTATTCCCTGTAACGCTGTGCGTTTTTGGCCTGACGGTTGAGCCGTCCCATCTGACGCTTGATTTCAGAGAGGATGTCGTCAAGGCGCAGGAGGTTCTGCTGCGTGGCCTCGATCTTACGAAGCGTTTCTTTTTTCCGGCTTTTGTACCGGGTCACGCCGGCGGCTTCTTCGATGAAAAACCGCCTCTCCTCCGGGCCCGCATCCGTGATCGCTCCAATATTGCCCTGCTCGATGATGGAATAGGACCGTGCGCCCATTCCGCTTCCCATGAAGACGTTGTGAATGTCCTTGAGGCGGCAGGGGTGCCTGTTGAGGAAATAGGCGTTCTCGCCGGACCGGTAAAGACGGCGGGTCAGCATGAGTTCCGTAAAATCTTTCAGCTCTTCGGGGGCGCTGCCGTTGTCGTTGGACAGGATCATGGACACTTCGGCCATGTTCAGGGGGGCGTTTCCGTTGGCGCCGGAAAAAATCACGTCCTCCATGGCCTTGCCCCTCAGGTTGCGGGCGTTCTGTTCGCCCATGACCCAGCGGATGGCGTCGATGATGTTGCTTTTCCCGCAGCCGTTCGGGCCGACAATGGCAGATATGCCCTCGGGGAACTCGATGCCAGCCTTTTGCGGAAAAGATTTAAAACCGGACAGTTCCAGTTTCTTCAGTTTCATGCCGCGTGAATTTCCCTGTGTCCAGATCGCACCGAACGGCCGATTCCGTTCATGCCGTGATAAATTCTTTTCTCAATAGCAGGTAACGAATGGCTTGTAAACAGAAAACACAAGTTGAAGTGGACTGACATGGCATATGATACAATATATGGGATTTGCGAATGCCTTAACCGGATGCACGGTCGCCGGATTCGAACCCGCCGGAAACCGGTTCTGCAAATCGTCTTGACACAGGGCTTTTGCAGCCGGTATTATTTTTGCGTCTGTTCATGAAAGATCGCTTTCTGCTTTCAAACCCATATTTCGAAATCCCGTCATCGATCGCGGAGGATGCTGATGTCAAATTCCAGTCCTGATGAAACCATTGTCAATAATCCCAAGATCAGCAGCATTGTCGACAGCGTGCCGAACGATGTGATGAACCGAAGGAAGATCATGCCCTCCCGATGCAAGGTTTTCACTTCCCCGGTCACGGCCCTGGAGATTGATGCGCATTACCGTTTCAAGATCGACCGTGAGGCCGGACGGCAGCTTCCCGATATCATCGGCAATCCCGTGCAGCGGGTCGTGGCGGTTGAGAATCCGGACCCGGCATTGAAGGAGCGCTATCATCGTCCCCGGAAAATCGGAATCGTTTTTTCCGGAGGCCCGGCGCCCGGCGGCCACAACGTCATCGCGGGTCTTTACGACGCCGCCAGGCAGGCCAACGATCAGAATGAAATCTTTGGTTTTCTGATGGGACCGGACGGGATCATCGAGGGCGAGTTCGTCCCCCTGACGGGTGAAAAGGTCGATGCCTACCGGAACCTGGGCGGTTTCGGAATGATCAAGACCGGCCGGGCCAAGATCGACAACAAAAAAAAGATGGACCTGTCTCGCAAGACCTGTAAAAAAATCGGCCTCGACGCACTGGTGATCGTGGGCGGGGATGATTCCAACACCAATGCCGCCTTTCTGGCTCAGGAGATGTTTGCCGACAAAATTCAGGTCATCGGCGTTCCCAAGACCATCGACGGAGACATTCAGGTCCGTGACGCCGACGGCCGGGTCCTGTGCGCCATGTCCTTCGGATTCCATACCGCCGCCATGGCCTTTTCAAACGCCATCGCCAGCCTGTGCACGGACAGCAGCTCGGATGTCAAATACTGGCATATCTGCAAGGTCATGGGCCGGGTGGCCAGCCATCTGGCCCTGGAGACGGCGCTTCAGACCCATGCCAACATGACCCTGATCGGAGAGGAACTGGCCGACTATGTCGACAAGGAACGACTGAACAAAGCCGACGGCGTCGATTATACGGCCTACGGCATGACCCTGCGACGCCTGTCCCGGGTGATCTGCGAGGGCATTGTCCGGCGGGCAGCCGTGGGCAAGAATTACGGCGTGATCGTCATACCCGAGGGGATTCTGGAATTCATCAACGAGATTCAGATTTTCATCATCAAGCTCAACACCATCATCGCCGACTACAACGCCACGCATGATACGGATTTTCACACGGCCTTTCCCCAGCTCGAGGACAAGCTCGAGTATCTGCGCCGGCTGGCCCGGCATTCCCGGGAGGATCAGGCCTTTTCAATCTGGAACACTCGGGACGATGACCTGTTCAACGATATTCCGGAGTTTTTTCAGGAAGGTCTGCTCATGGAAAGAGACAGCCATGGAAACTTTCAGTTTTCCCAGGTGGAAACCGACAAGGTGCTCATGGGGCTGGTGACCGACTACCTGAAAATTCTTCGGGAGGAGGGATTGTTCCGGGTGGGTATTGAAAGCGGGTATTTTCAAAAGACCCTGCGCGAGGGGGGGCTAGATCCGGACTTTTACGGACCGATTCTGTTTGAAAACTACGGAGACCGGTATCTGCTGATGCGAGGGAACATCATATCGGTCAAAACCCTGACCCAGATGCTGGTCAAGGAAGGGGTCATGGATGAGGACGATGAAATTTCCGGTCCGATTTCCAAGATCTATCAGAAATCCGTTCCCAAGTTCAAATCCCAGATTCATTTTTACGGGTATGACGGCAGGGGCAACGATCCGACCTGGTTCGACAGCGCCTATGCCTATAACCTGGGCCTGACGGTTTTCAGCCTGATCGCCAACGGGACCACCGGCCAGATGGCGGCCATTCGGAATCTGGAAAAGCCCTTTGACCAGTGGACGCCCATCGGGATTCCGATTGCGCCCCTGATGCATCTGGAAGACAGAAAGGGCAAACTGACCCTGGTGCTGGAAAAGAGCCTGGTGGATGTCAACGCCATGGCCTTCAAGACCGCCAAGGCCTTTCGTGAAAAATGGCTGGCCGCAACCTTCGAAGCCGATGAATACCGGCATCCGGGTCCCGTCCAGTTCGATGAAAAAAGCGAGGAGATCCGGCCCCTGACCCTTCTGCTCAATGCGCTGGAACAATCCGAAAGTTGAGAGCCGAAAACTGAGGGCCGAAGGCAGACGGTTCACCCCGACCCCGCGGACCCCCAAAAAGCGGAAAACGCGAATTTCACAAAAAGGTCCCGGCCGCTGAAAGCAGCGGCCGGGACCTTGTATTTTCAAACAGAACCGGCGGACTTCGTGGTAAAACAACCCGCGCAAGCCTCGCGACCTTCGTGGTCGAATAAAATGGCCGGGCGTGGTTTTTCAACAGTCTGAAAGGGCCTCAATCCTGGGCCGACACGACCTCGAATCCGCTTTTTTCAAGCGCCTTTCGAATCAGACGGGTGTTGCACCGGCCCAGGCGAAAATAGAAGATTTTCTTGCCGGTCCGCTGCCCGGTCCGTCCGGCGTGGATCACCTCTCCGCCGTTCTTTTCAATGATGTTCAGAACGGTTTCCAGCGCATTGGGCTGATCGCCGATCACCACGTCCAGCCGCGAGGTTCCGGACAGGATGCCCATCATATCGATAAACGCCCCCAGAATGTCGGTTTCCGTGATGATGCCGACGAGCTTCTCCCCGGAAACAACCGGCATGCCGCCAATCTTGTGATGATAGATCAGCTGGGCCGCGGTCTCGATGTCGTCTTCCGGTCCCACGGTGACCGGGTTGGCGACCATCAGGTCCTTCAGGGTGACATCTCCGAGCATCGACGGAATCAGCCCCAGCTTGGAATCGTTCAGGGTAATAAAGCCCTTGAGAATATTGCGGTCGCCGACCACGGGCAGGTGCCGGATCGAATGGGTCTGCATGATTTTGATGGCTTCCTGAATCGAAACGTCTTCGGTGATCGTGATGGGATCCGTGATCATCAGGGATTTGACTTTCATAACCGCTTCCTTTTTGCGCTTACAGCATTGATGAGGGCTGATAACTGCACAGGGGTTCCTCGGCCAGATAATCGCCCGTGGCCTCAAAGGCCCTGGCGCGGCAGCCGCCGCAAACCCTTTTGTATTCGCATTTTCCGCATTTTCCCTTCAGGTTTTCCAGATTCCGCAGTGCCAGAAATACCTCGGAACTTTTCCAGACATCGGCGAAAGACTGCCGGGTCACGTCTCCGCAGGGAACATTCAGAAAACCGCAGGGCTGAACCACGCCCCGATGGGATATGAAGCAGAACCCCGTTCCGCCCAGGCAGCCGCGGGTGACCGCGTCCAGGCCGTGGGTCTCGAAGCTGACGGTTTTCCCGTCCGCTCTGGCCCGCTGGCGCAGAATCCGGTAGTAGTGCGGCGCGCAGGTGGCCTTGAGCTGAAGCGGAGTTTTATCCCGCTGGTCGTAGAACCAGTTCAGGGTATTTTCATACTGCTCGGCGGTGATGGACTGATCCAGAATGTACTTGCCCCGGCCGGTTGGAACCAGAAGGAAGATATGATGGGCCGCTGCCCCGAGATCCACGGCGAGCTGCTGAATCCTGGGAATCTCTTCTAGATTGGCCTGGGTGATCGTGGTGTTGATCTGAAACTCGATGCCCGCATTCCTGGCGGCCCGAATGCCGCGGATCGCGCCCTCAAAGGCGCCGTCCACGCCCCGGAACCGGTCGTGCACCTCCCTGGAAGCACCGTCCAGGCTGATGCTGATGCGCCTGATGCCGGATTCGGCCATTTTCCCGGCCGCCGCGGCGTCGATGAGGGTGCCGTTGGGCGCCATGACCATGCGAAGCCCTTTTTGGGTGCCGTAGGCGGCGATCTCGAAAATATCGGGCCTGAGCAGGGGCTCTCCGCCGGTGAGAATCACGATGGCCTGTCCGACTTCTGCGATCTGGTCCAGCAGCCGCAGAGAGCTTTCGGTATCCAGTTCTCCATCGTAGGGGCCCTGGGTGGCCGCAGCCCGGCAGTGCACACAGGAAAGGTTGCAGTTTCTCGTGGTTTCCCAGGCCACCAGCCGAAGCGTCGACAGTCCCGCTGCTCCGGGTTTTCCATGAGGATGTCCGTGTTTCTGATGAGGATACGGTGGGGTAGGCGTCATGGTTCAACCGTTTCTATGCGTTTAGAATTCTGGCGGCGTCCAGGGCGAAATAGGTCAGAATCATGTCCGCGCCGGCCCGCTTGATGGCGGTCAAAGTTTCCATCATCACCCGGGTTCCGTCTATCCAGCCGAGCTTTTCAGCAGCCTTGATCATCGAATATTCGCCGCTGACGTTGTAGGCGGCCACGGGAAGATCGATTTCCTGGCGGACCCGGCAGATGATGTCCAGATAGGCCAGAGCGGGTTTGACCATGATGATGTCGGCGCCCTCCTCGACATCCATGGTCGCCTCACGGATAGCCTCGATCGCGTTGGCCGGATCCATCTGGTAGGTCCGGCGGTCGCCGAACTGCGGGGCCGAGTCCGCGGCCTGACGGAAAGGTCCGTAATACGATGAGCAGTACTTGGCCGCATAGGACATGATCGGAACATGGCTGAAACCGGCCTCGTCCAGAGTTTCCCGAATTTCGGCGACCCGACCGTCCATCATGTCCGAGGGGGCGACCATGTCGGCGCCGGCCCTGGCGTGGGAAAGGGCGGTTCTGGCCAGAAGATCCAGGGAGGCGTCGTTGTCGATCCGGTCTTTATCCACAAAGCCGCAGTGCCCGTGATCCGTGTACTGGCACAGGCAGACATCGGTGATCACGGCCAGTTCCGGAACCTTGTCCTTGACGGCCTTGACCGCCTTCTGAACGATGCCGCCGGGGGCGTAGGCGCCGGTGCCCAGCGGATCTTTTTTGTCTGGAATTCCGAAGAGAATGATCGCCGGAATGCCCAGTTCGAAGGCTTTTTTTGCCTGCACGACCAGCTTGTCGATGGAAAGCTGGCTGTGCCCGGGCATGGAGGGAATCGGGTTTTCAACGCCCTTGCCGTTGACGGCGAAAAGCGGAAGGATCAGATCGTCGCAGGTCAGAACGGTCTCGCGGATCATCCGGCGGAACGCTTCGGACTGTCTCAGCCGCCTGGGGCGGTAGTCGGGAAAAAGCATGGTTCGCTCCTTTCAGGATATTTCTTCGTCGGTCAGATAGCACGCCGGATCCGGCGCCCATACGTCGCCGTACACCGCCTCAGCCCGCACCCTGAAATTGCCCGCGCAGATATCCAGCCAGCGGCAGCTCGCGCATCTTCCGGTCACGTATTTTTTCTTTTCCTTCAGCCGCATCATCAAGGGATTGGAAAGATCGGTCCAGATTTCCGAGAACGGACGCTCACGCACGTTGCCGAAACTGTAATGCCGCCAGAACTGGTCCGCATGCACCTGGCCGTCCCAGCTCACGCAGCCGATGCCGCGGCCCGAGTTGTTGCCTTCGTTCATTTTAAGCAGTTCCAGCACCTCCCCGGCGCGCTCCGGGTTCTCCTTCAGCAGCCTGAGATATACGTAAGGGCCGTCGGCGTGGTTGTCCACGGTGAGCACTTCCTTGTCCAGACCCTTGTCGTGAAGCGCTTTCGTCCGGTCGATGATCAGGTCCACGGCCGCCCGGGTCTCATCATGGTCGCAGTCTTCCTCGACCAGCTTGGAGCCGCGCCCGGCGTACACCAGATGGTAGAAGCACACCCGTGGAATGTCCATTTCCTCGAGCAGATCGAAAATGCTGGAAATTTCGGACACGTTGAACTTGTTGATGGTGAAGCGAAGCCCTACCTTGATGCCCGCCGCCTGGGAGTTTCGAATGCCGTCCAGAGCCGCCTTATAGGCCCCTTTGACGCCCCTGAACCTGTCGTTGACCGCCTCCATGCCGTCCAGACTGATGCCCACGTAGGAAAGTCCGATGGCTTTCAGGGTCCGTGCCAGCTCCGGCGTGATCAGCGTGCCGTTGGTGGAGATTACGGCCCGCATGCCTTTTTCAACCGCATAGGCGGCCAGTTCGGGAAGATCCTTCCGCACAAGGGGCTCTCCGCCGGAAAACAGCATGACCGGCGCACCGAATGCCGCCAGATCGTCGATCAGGGCCTTGCCTTCCTTCGTGGAAAGCTCGTTTTCAAACTGTTGATCCCTGGCATGGGCGTAGCAGTGCACGCATTTGAGATTGCAGCTTCGCGTGACGTTCCAGACCACCACCGGGCGCTTGTCTTTGGAAAACTGAAGCAGATGGGAGGGCAGTTCTGAAGACCTGCGACCGTAGCGCAGGGCGTCCGACGGCTCCACCGTTCCGCAGTAAAGTTTGGATATTCCAATCATTGAATTTTACATACCTTCCTTCTTGAGTTTGGCAGCGCCCATCCTTTATTTGAGCTGATCGGCGATAAATGCCTCCGGATTTTCCAGCGCGCTTTTCGACAGGAAAAACCGGTTTTTTCCGGTCTTGTCCCGGACCAGGTTCAACCCGTATTCGAAATTCAGCAAAAACCGTTTGTAAACGCTTTCAAGGTCTATACCAAAATTCACGATTTGTTCAATGATGAAATCAACCGCGTCGTCTTCAAGGACGATGTTGATGTGATGCTTCTGAAAGACGAAGAGTTCGAGCTTTTTGACCTCGTCGTAATACGCCTTGATCTGCCTGACCACGGTCTCGATGTCCGTGTTGTGAAGGCCGTAGAAACGGGCAATGTTTTCGATGCGCGAGGGAACCAGGTCGATTCGGTATTTTCCGGCAAGCGTCTGTTTGTGAAGCGTTACGTACGAGATGATGTCCCGCTGCTCCTGAAGAACCAGGGCATCGAAAATCCGGTTCCAGTGCTGCCGGCCCGAGTCGGTTTCCAGAGCCGCCAGACTGGAATCCGGCGCCTGAACGATTTCAAGGGACGCGGGGAAATTTTTGACGTCCGTTGAGGGCAGGTGCTTTTCAAAGGGCAGCAGGGCTTTTTCAACCGTGCTGACCAGCCCTCTGGCGCCGGTGTTTTCGTCATATGCGCTGCTGGCCAGGCGGCGAAGCAGGGCATCCTCGAATTTCACCGTGATGCCGTAAGCGGCAAAATCCAGTTTCTTTCCCAGAATGATCGGGTTATTGGGGTTCCTGAGAATCTCGTACAAATCCTCCTCGGTCAGCCGGTCCAGCACGGCCCGGACCGGAAGCCGGCCCACGAACTCGGATTCGAATCCGTATTCGACCAGGTCCTCGGATTTGAGCTGAGCCAGAACCACGGATGAATCCTTGAATTTTCCTACGCTGGCGCCGAACCCGATCGCCTGCTTGGCGATCCGGCGCCGGATGATCTCGTCGAGCTCGTTGAAAGCCCCGCTCATGATAAAAAGGATGTTCCGGGTATTCACCGACTGCCGGTCGCGTTTTCCGGTCCTGCGGAACCTTTCGATTTCCTGAATCATGGAGATCGGGTCGTGAGGCACCTTCAGGTCGACCTCGGTCTCCTCCATGGGCTTTAAAAGCGCTCGCTGAACACCGGTTCTCGACACATCCGGTCCTACGAGGTTGCGACTCGAAGCGATCTTGTCGATCTCATCGATGTAGATGATGCCGGACTGGGCCAGTTCGATGTCGTTGTCCGCCTCCCGGACCAGATCCCGGACCAGATCCTCCACATCGCCGCCCACATAGCCGGTTTCGCTGAACTTGGTGGCGTCTCCCTTGACAAAGGGCACTCCGATCTTCTGGGCGATCAGCTTGATCATATAGGTCTTGCCCACGCCGGTGGGGCCGATCAGCAGCACGTTGCTCTTGATTTTTCCGACCATGTCGTCCGGTGAAAACCGGGACGACCGGTCCCTGCTGATCCGGTTGAAATGCGTGCAGATCTTGGTGGCCAGAATCGCCTTGGCACTGTCCTGCTTGACGATGTACCGGTCCAGAAAGGCGATCAGCTCTTCAGGCTTGAGATCGAAGTCGATGGGTTTTGATTTTCTGACAAGCTCGCCCGGATCTTCGGTTTCCGCTTCCATGGGCTGCACGACCGGCGAGACGACCTTGACATTGCCGCCGAATTTTTTGGAAAGAAATTCGCTGATTTCCTTCTCAAGCTCATTCGGGCTGGGTATTTTTTCATTTTTGGGTTCCATGTTCAGAAACTATAATCACCCGTTGATGAAATATCAAGCAGGGGAAAAATCAAAGAAAAGCGGCCGGCCGCTCCCCCAGCAAGGGACGGGAAAAATGAAGGCCTTCATTCCTTTAACAGGGTGTTGAAAAACAAGAATCAGGCCGTCAGGCAAGGCGCGCGGCGATGCGACAAGCACAGCATATTCAAGCATATGTGAGCATTGGCGAGAGCCGCGCAACGCTGAATGGCGGCCTCAGGCGCAGTTTTTCAACAGCCTGTTAAACCTTCGTGCGCTTCGCGGCCTTCATGGTAAAATAAAAAGGTCATTCGCCGATGATCTTCACCAGCACCCGCTTTTTTCGAAGGCCGTCGAACTCTCCATAAAATATCTGCTCAAACGGTCCCAGATCCAGGGCACTATCCGTGACGGCGACAACGACCTCCCTTCCCATGATCTGCCTTTTCAGGTGGCCGTCTCCGTTGGTTCCTCCGGTATCGTTATGCCGGTACTGGGTGATCGGCTCGTACGGCGCCAGTTTTTCCAGCCAGGTTTCATAATCCCGAAGCAAGCCCGGTTCATTCACGTTGATAAATACGGAAGCCGTCAAATGCCTCGCATTGATGAGTGCAAAACCTTCCTGTATTTCACTTTCCTCAAGGCATTTCGCAACCTGCTCGGTGATATTCAGGAAACCCATTCTGCTCGGAATCTCGATCCATAACTCTTTTCGGTACGATTTCATGTTTTTTCTCCTCCGGTTTTACAGAAGAAACCCGCTGTTCCGGCCCCTTGCCGGCAAGTGTACGAGATTCCGCCTATTCTTTACCGAAATCCGCCGGCGCTCCGCCCCCCAGCGCCTTGTAGAGGGCGACACGGTTGGCGAGCCGGATCATGCGAAGGTCGGTCAGCACCTGCCGGGCTCTGAAAAGGGAGCGCTGGGCGTCCAGAACATTCAGGTAGCTGTCGATCCCGCCGTTGTAGCGGGCGTCGGAGAGCCGGTAAGTCGCGGCGGTGGCTTCTACCAGGGACTCCTGGGCCGCCAGCTGTTCTCCGACGGTACCCCTCTGAGCCAGGGCATCCGCCACCTCCCGGAAGGCCGTCTGAATCGTCTTCTCGTACTGGGCCACTGAAATCTCCCGCTCCACTTTTGTGACATCGTACGCCGCCCAGGTGCGGGCATCGAAAATCGGCACAGCAATCCGCGGCGCGAAATTCCAGGTATCCTGCCCGGTATTAAAAAGCCTGGACAGATCCGCACTGGCGGTTCCAATGGCGGCCGTCAGCGCGATGCGGGGAAACAGGGCCGCCCGGGCCGCGCCGATATTGGCATGAGCTGCTTTGAGCAGGTGCTCCGCCGCCAGCACATCGGGCCGATACAGGAGCACCTCGGAGGACAGGCCGGGAGAAATCTCTTTCGGAGGCTGGACGCCGCTCAGCTCCGCCGGCAGGAGCTCCGGCGGCAGGGGCGTCCCCGCCACGAGATTCAGGGCGTTTTGATCCTGGGCCGCCAGCTGGGTGTAAACGGCGACGTTTCTGCGGGCCGTATCCACCTGAGTCTGCGCCTGGCGCAGATCCAGCTCGGATGAGATTCCGACCTCATACCGTTTCTGAATCAGATCGTAAGAGGCCTGCTGAGCCTCGAGGGTGGATCGGGAGAGTTCCAGGTTCTCGGAGTCGGCGGCCAGGGTAAACCAGGCGCGGGCCGCCTCTGATATCAGGAGGATCTGCGTGCTGCGGCGAGCCTGATCCGTAGCCATATATTCTTCCAGAGCACGGTCTTCCAGGCTGCGGATGCGGCCAAAGAAGTCGATTTCCCAGGAACTGATGCCGAAATCGATGCTGTACTGCTCCCGGGTCGTCGCGCGCCCGGAGGACGCGATGTCAGCCGGAAGGCGTTCCTTAATCCCGCTGCCGACCGCCTCGACCGACGGCAGCAGTTCGTTGCGCTGAACCCTGTAAAGCGCCCGCGCCCGCTCAACGTTCAAAGCGGCCAGCCGCATGTCGCGGTTGTTGTTCAGGGCCGTTTCGATGACCTGTTGCAGGCGTTCATCGACAATGAACTCCCGCCAGGGCAATTCCGCCGCCGGTGACGCATGGGCGGACGCCGTTTCCGAATAGGCCGCTCCCGTGGGCCAGTCGGCAGGAACGGGCGCCTCGGGGCGCTTGTACTCAGGGGCCAGGGAGCACCCGCCAAGAAGGGCGACGATTGCACCCAGCAGAAGAAACCGGTTTGTTTTCATATCATCAATCCTCTAATGGATTTCTGTCTTCTGTCGCGGCTGTCTTTCCCTCATCGGTCTGGTCCGGGTGGATCACGCCGATGCGGTGGGAACGCGTTTCATCCGACGCCGCAGCCGCCTTCGGCCCCTTGAGTCTGCTCACGATTTTTTCGATCAGCACGTAGAAGAGCGGAGCAAAAATCACGACCAGAACGGTAGCCGTTACCATGCCTCCCAGCACGCCGGTGCCGATGGCGTTCTGGGCGCCGGCGCCGGCCCCGGTGCTCAGGGCCAGCGGCAGAACGCCGAAGCCGAAGGCCAGCGAGGTCATGATAATCGGGCGGAACCGCAGTTTCGCGCCCTCCAGCGTGGCCTCGATCAGATCCATTCCCCGGCCCCGCCCGGCCTTGGCAAACTGAACGATCAGGATGGCGTTCTTGGTGGCCAGGCCCAGGGTGGTCAGCAGTCCGATCTGAAAATAGACGTCGTTGGGCAGCCCTCTCAGGCTTGAGGCGATGACGCCGCCGATCGCCCCCAGGGGCAGGGTAAGCAGCACCGAAATGGGAATGGGCCAGCTCTCGTAAAGCGCCGCCAGGCACAGGAAGATCACGAAAACGGAAAAGGCGTACAGCAGGGGCGCCTGGGAACTCGACATCCGTTCCTGGTAGGACAGCCCGGTCCAGTCAAAACCGGTTCCCGGCGGCAGCTTTTCGACAAACCCTTCCATGGCCGCCATCGCCTCGCCGGAACTCCTGCCCGGCGCCGACTCGCCCTGAATGTTGATGGAGGGAAAGCCGTTGTAGCGCTGCAGCTTCGGAGAACCGGAAGCCCAGTTGCCGGAAGCAAAGGCGGAAAAGGGAACCATCTTGCCCGAGCTGCTGCGCACATGGTATTTTTCCAGATTGTCGGGCAGCATGCGGTAGGGGGCGTCCGCCTGTACGTACACCCGCTTGACCCGGCCGGCCTGAATGAAGTCGTTGACGTAGGCGCTGCCGAAGGCCGCGGAGATCGTGTTGTGAATGGAGTTGATGGGCGCTCCCAGCGCGCCGGCCTTGTCCCAGTCCACATCGATCCGGTATTCGGGCACATCCTCCAGCGCATTGGGCCGAACCTTGGTCAATGCCGGGTCCATGGCCGCCATGCCGAGAAGCTGGTTGCGGGCCGCCATCAGCTCGGCATGCCCGAGACCGCCCCGGTCCAGCAGCTGAAAATCAAATCCCTTTGCCTGCCCCAGTTCGATAACCGCCGGCGGCGCAAAAGCAAAGACCATCGCGTTGCGGAGCTTGGAAAAATATCCCATGGCCCTTCCCGCCACGGCGCCCACCCTCAGATCCGGCCGGTCCCGAAGCTCCCAGTCCCTCAGCTTGACGAAGGCCAGCCCCGCGTTCTGTCCCCGGCCGGAGAAGTTGATGCCAGCAACCGTCATGAGGGATTCGACCGCCTCTTTCTCCTGCTCGAGAAAATACTTCTGAACGTCCCGCATGACTCGCTCGGTCTGTTCCAGGGACGAATTTGCCGGAAGCAGGGCCTGGACCATCATGATCCCCTGGTCCTCGTCCGGGAGATAGGCCGTGGGCATGCGGTGGAACAGATACCCCATGCCCGCCAGAATCATCAGGAAAACGACCAGGAAGCGCAGCCTCTTGGAAAAAGTCTGGTGGACCAGGTTCACATACAGGCGCCTTAAGCCGTAAAAGCCGCTGTTGAACCATCTGAAGAAGGGGCGCATGAAAAAGATCGCCTTGTCCGCCTCGTGCCCCTCCGGCACCGGCTTGAGGAGCGATGCGCAGAGCACGGGCGTCAGAATCAGCGCCACCACCACGGAAAGCAGCATGGAGGCGATGATGGTGACGGAGAACTGCCGGTAGATGACCCCCGTGGACCCGCCGAAAAACGCCATCGGGCCGAAGACTGCGGAAAGGACCAGCCCGATGCCGATCAGCGCGCTGGTGATCTCCTCCATGGACTTCCGGGTGGCCTCCTTGGGCGAGAGGCCCTCCTCGCTCATGATGCGCTCCACGTTCTCCACCACCACGATGGCGTCGTCCACCAGAAGGCCTATGGCCAGCACCATGGCAAACATCGTCAGCATGTTGATGGAAAATCCGAAAAACCCCAGCACCGCGAAGGTTCCCAGAATCACCACCGGAACGGCGATGGTCGGAATCAGGGTGGCCCGGAAATTTCCCATGAACAGATACATCACCAGAAAAACCAGCAGGATCGCCTCAAAAAGGGTCTTGACCACCTCGTAGATGGCCACCCGGACAAAGGGCGTGGTGTCGTAGGGATAAACGATCTTCATGCCCGCGGGAAAGTAATGGCTCATCTCGTCCAGCTTGTTCCGGATGTTGTCGGCCGTCTCCAGGGCATTGGCGCCGGCGGCCTGACGGATGGCCATGGCGGCGGAGGGTTTGCCGTTGAAATACCCTTGAATGTCGTAGAATTCGGCGCCCAGTTCCGCCCGCCCCACATCGCTGATCCGCACGACCGAGCCGTCCGGGTTGATGCGCAGGGGAATTGCGGCAAACTCCTCGGGCGTCTTGAGCAGACTCTGAACGATGATGGCGGCATTCAGGCGCTGGCCTTTCACCGCCGGCGATCCGCCGAACTGTCCGGCGGACACCTCCACGTTGTAGGTCCCGATCGCCGTGATGACATCCTGAACCGTCATCCGGTAATCGGTCAGTTTGTCGGGGTTCAGCCAGACGCGCATGGCGTACTGGCTGCCGAAAATCTCGACCTCGCCCACCCCCGGCACGCGCGAAAGCACCTTCTCCAGGTTGGATTGCGCGTAGTCGCGCAGGTCGTTTCCGTCCATGCTGCCGTCTTCCGAGATCATGCCCACGACCATCAGGTAATTTCGCGTGGATTTGCTGACCTTGACCCCCTGCCGCGAGACCATCTCGGGCAGGCTCGCCATGGCGAGCTGGAGTTTGTTCTGCACCTGGGACCAGGCCATGTCCGGATCGGTTCCCGGCGCGAAGGTCAGCTCGATGCGGGACTGGCCCGACGAATCGCTGCTGGCGGAAAGGTAGAGCAGCTTGTCGAAGCCGGTCATCTTCTGCTCGATGATCTGAGTCACGCTGTTTTCAACGGTCTCAGCCGAGGCCCCCGGATAGAAGGCGGTGATGGCGATGGACGGCGGGGCGATTGGGGGGTACTGCGATACGGGCAGGTTGTAGATCGCCAGCGCGCCCGCGGCCATCATGACGATGGCGATGACCCATGCAAAAACCGGCCGGTCCAGAAAGAATCTCGATAGCATCCCGCGCCTCCGTCAGTTCGATTCCGCAGCCGGTTGAGCCGCATTGTTGTTTTCCTTGCTGAAAGGAACCGCCTTGACGGAAACCCCCGGTTTCACCTTCTGCGATCCCTCGACGATCACCCGGTCTCCGGCTTCAAGCCCCGAGGAGACGAGCCATTTGTCCCCCACCGTGCGATCCAGGGTGAGCATCCGCTGCTGCACCTTGCCCTCGGCATCCACGATCAGGGAAACAGGCTCCCCCTTCGGATTCCGGCCGACGCCCTGCTGCGGCGCAAGGATGGCCTGCTCGTTGACGCCTTCCTCGAGAACCGCCCGCGCGTACATGCCCGGCAGCAGGATGCGCCTGGGATTGGGAAACACGATGCGCAGGATGTAGGATCCGGTGCTCGGATCCACGGTAATGTCCTGGAATTGAAGGGCCCCTTCCAGGGGATAGGGCGTGCCGTCTTCCAGAATCAGCCTGACCCTGGCCCGGTTGGAACGGTCCCGCTTGAGTATGCCGCTTTCCATGCTCTGCTGAAGGCGCAGCAGGCTGGCGCTCGACTGGGTGACGTCGACATAGACGGGATCGATCTGCTGGATCGTGGCCAGCGCCAGGCCCTGTCCGGCCGTCGCCAGCGCGCCCACGGTCACCAGCGATCTGCCGATCCGCCCGGAAATGGGCGCGGTGATGCGGGTGTAATCCAGATTGATTCGGGCGCTTTCCACGGCCGCCTTGCCGACCTCGATTTCCGCTTCGGCCTGCTTGAGGGCGGCAACCGTGTCGTCATAATCCTGCCGGCTGACCGCCTTGATGGCCACCAGCTCCTTGTAGCGATCGGACCGGTAACGGATGGAGGTCACGTTGGCTTCGGCCCTGGCAAGGGACGCCCTGGCGCTGTCCCAGGCCGCCTGGTAAAGCGCCGGGTCGATCTGGTAGAGAACGTCCCCGGCCTTGACGTCCGCGCCTTCCGTGAAGAGGCGTTTCTGAATGATGCCGCTGACCTGGGGCCGCACCTCGGCAACGAGATAGGCGGATGTCCGCCCGGAAAGTTCGGTCGTAATGGTCACCCTTTCCGGCTGCATCGTCACCACGGAGACCTCGGGAGGCCCGGCCTGGGGCGCTGCATTTTTGGGCTGCCTTTCGCAGCCGGAAGTTATCAGAAATCCGGCCAGAACGCCTATAAGGACCACAGGCCTGATCGTGCCGTGAATTTGCATATTCCACCTCTGTCTCTTGAATTGAATGGCTTGCGCCCGCTGTCGACCGGCCGCAGGTAATCTTCTCATCAAAATCCGCCCTGTTTTTCTGAACGCCTGTTCATAAATACCGAACGTTTTCAGCTATCTTTTCACGCAGTCCCAGCAGGCCTCCACGGTTCTGGAGATCATGGAATTGTCCAGAACGACAAATCCGAGGATATGATCCCGCGCCAGCGGAACCAGGGGGCCGAAAGCGAGGGCAAAAAGCACGATAAAGGGAAAATCCTTCAGCACCTGCTGGGCGACCCCCTCGGCAAAAAGCTCGGTGAATAGGGTATGATCCCCCGCCTTTCCAATCAGCCGGTCCCGCCGCAGAGAAACGCCGTAAGGGGAGTTGTGGTACTGCTCAACGAAACGGAAATGGAGCGGAAAGGCGATGAAGTACCTCAGAAGCGCCCTGCCGAGATGAAGGAACCGTTCCCGAAAGGGTTTTTTGATCGAGTAGCCTTTGCGCAGGGCCTCCACGATCTTGCCTTCGAGTTCGCTGTACAGCTCGTTGATGAGCACGTCCTTGTTTTCGAAATACCGGTATATGGTGCCGACCGCCACTCCGGACCGCTCCGCGATCATCGCCATCGGAGCGCCGTGAAAGCCCTGCTCCGCGATCAGCTCCAGGGCGGTTTGCAGAATATCATTCCGTTTGTCCGATTTTTTCATGGCCAATCTTTTTCCATATCCTTGTTAATGAATGTTCATTCATAAAATAGCGTATTTTTATGCCTTTCGAGTATGCCTGTCAATGCCTTTTTGCCGCAAGATTCAGGACAACGCCCTCCCCTGCTGAAAATTCACCGGAAACAACGGCCAACATGATTCCGCAGAACAGTCGCTCTTTCCCGTCCGCCGATGAAGGCAAGCGCGCCAAAATAAAAAAGGACCTGAATCATTCAGGTCCTTGATTTCATTTTGGTACGCCCGGCTGGATTCGAACCAGCGATCTTCAGCTCCGGAGGCTGACGCCCTATCCCCTGGGCCACGGGCGCACACGGTGGCAAACTTAATGTATCCGGAAAAACAAGTCAAGACCGAAAATCAGGGAAAGATGCCCCGGAAACGGTCTCAACAAAAAAGGTCGGAGTTCGCGGTTAAATTTTGCTGATGCTTAAATTTCCTTTACGAAACGCAGATCTTCCGCTATGGATATTCTTTGATTCGCACCACGCACCATCGATCCACCTGATTTTGAATTGTTCGAACACGCGCCCGAAATCTCCTTCCGCGGCGTGAAATTGGGTTGTTGAATTGTTCTGCCAAATGATCGTTTTCTGAAATAGGGATAATCAATGCGGAGGGCTATAAAATGAGTAAAAATCAAATACGAACCGGTCCGGTTCAAGAATGCTGGAATGCATCTAAAACACGTCGTCTGAAATATACTAGGGAGATGTATCATATTGGTCTGAATGAGCATAAATTAATTTCTGCACCCGATACAGACATATTGGAAAATAAGGTTAGGTTAAATGCTGACAAATGGGCTGAAAAGTGGAATCAACTCGAAACAAAATGTCGTATAAATAGAGAAAAAGAAGCAAATCTTGAAGAAGCAAATTTCAGAACAGAGGCGGCTATAACATCCCTAAAACAAATTGATAACCTGCTAATTCACACTTTATCCATCGACGATACAGTGAATTGGGAGAACTTGAAAAATAAAGAGGAGTTTCCTGAAAAAATACCAGTTAAACCTCCTCAAAAAAGAAAAAAAGCACCCCCGCCCAAGCCGGACAAACAATCTGTGGAATTTACCCCTGTTTTTTCTTTTTTTGAAAAATTACTTCGCTCTAAAAAAGAACGAAAAATAAAAGAATATGAAGACAAATACACAGCCGCCATTTCGGACTGGGAAAGCTTACTATCCTCCATTGATCGAATTAATAATCAGCTGGATAAAGAATACGACGATGAACTGAAAAAGTGGGAAACCGACGTTGTTGCATGGAATGAGCGAAAAAATATTTTTCTTCAAAAACAAGCTGCTTTTAATGAAAAAATAGACAAAATGAAAGAATCATATTTAAGTCAGGACACTGATTCTATTATTGAATATTGCGAAATGGTAATAAACAATTCCGAATATCCGGATGCCTTTCCAAAAAACTTTGAACTTGAATATAATTCGGGCAACAAAATATTGGTTATAGAATACGAACTGCCTTCAATTGAGTGCTTTCCAAAGATTAAAGATGTAAAATTCGTGTCATCTAAAAATGAGCTCAAAGAATCATTTATATCGGAATCTCAACTAAATAAGATGTTTGATGATTCGATGTATAAAATTACCCTGCGAACCATCCATGAAATATTTGAAGCGGATGTAGCTAATGCAATCGACGCTATTTCTTTTAATGGTTGGGTGAAAGCGATTAACAGGGCAACTGGCATTGAGGAGAATAATTGCATTCTAAGCATACAAACGAAGAAGAGCGAGTTTTTATCAATTGATTTGTCAAATGTTGATCCAAAGTCTTGTTTTAAAAAGCTAAAAGGGGTTGCAAGTAGCAAGTTGAGCAGTTTAACCCCCGTTCAACCGATTATGCAAATTAGCAGAGTTGATAAAAGATTTATTGAAAGCTACGCTGTTGCAAATCAAATTGATCACACTACAAATTTGGCGGCGATGGATTGGGAAGACTTTGAACATTTAATTCGAGAATTATTCGAGAAGGAATTTGAAAGCAATGGAGGGGAAGTTAGGGTAACTCAAGCAAGCAAGGACGGCGGTGTTGATGCAATTGCATTTGACCCCGATCCTATTAGGGGTGGAAAAATCGTAATTCAAGCAAAAAGATATACAAACACAGTAGGTGTTTCTGCTGTTCGAGATTTATATGGCACAGTGGTAAATGAGGGCGCTACCAAAGGCATCTTGGTTTCTACCGCTGATTATGGCCCAGATGCATATGGATTTGCAAAAGACAAACCGCTAACCTTATTAAATGGGTCAAACTTGTTACATTTATTGGAAAAACACGGTCATCATGCAAAAATTGACCTCAGAGAAGCAAAGAAACTTCTGGCAGAGAAAGATTCATAGTACGTTAGGGTCATTTTGGGACATAAAAAAATTGACAAAGGCAACCTATTTTTTGATGGAAGGTTATGCCAAGAAAAGCAAGTCAGGGATAGTCATAGTCATGGATAGGGACGCCCATTGATATATTGAGATAAATCATTTCGGAACCAAGATGCCAAGGTCTTTTACGATTTTTGGGTCCCGATCGACCAGTTGGTTAACCGTTTGTTTTGAAATGTAAAGCGCTTTGATGAAAATTTTGCGGCATTATAGCAATCAATATTTCAATGACCGTCCCCAAGCACACTGAAGAATTCCTTGGTGGGGAGGGCGAGGGTCTTGCCGCCTCACAGCTTACCGTTGGACATAATATAGATGCAAAGAAGTGATGTGAACAAGCCAGATGCAGACAGTCCTCAAGATTGGCGCGGCATCCACATGTCTCGGGGCATGAAATTGCGTTTGAGCGGTCTCGGCATAAGTATCGACCGTGACGGTAAAGTGCATTCACCACCCCCTGATCTTTTAATATCAATTGACCTATTTGCTTACTGGCTCGAAATAGCCATGACACATCTCATTGAGTCACAGGAAACCCACAGGCATCTACTTACTGTGTGGGGCCGTGGTGACAAACAAGAAGGAGGGCAATGGCTTGAGAGGGAGTTCTCGTCCAGTCTGCAATGCATTACCGCAGCCGCAATTGCAGTAGATGCATTTTACGCTATGGTGCGTGACCAAGTTCATATTCCTGAAGAAGTCATTCAGGCATGGCGCAATAATCGAACTTCGAGGCCGAAGTGCGCATTCCGGGGAAGTCGGCCGCCTGTTCCGGATGATTCCGGCCACCGATTCCGGGCGAAAGCGGCCGGGTATCGGAGCGAAGCGACGCTGGTTTTTTTATGGATCTCAGATTATGGTTTTTAAGTCAAATGGGTTTTCTTTTTTCGCATAGACTCTCCTTTCAAATTGATTCGGTAAGCATTGTGAACCAGCCGATCCAGGATGGCATCGGCCAGCGTGGGATCGGCGATGATTTCATGCCAGTGATCGACGGGCAGCTGGCTGGTGATCAGGGTTGATTTGAAGCTGTGACGATCTTCGAGGATTTCCAGGAAGTCGTAACTTTGCTCTTTGGCAAATTTTTTAAGTCCCCAGTCATCAATGATGAGCAGATCGGCCTTGGCAAGGCCTTTGAGTATCTTTGCATACCGGCCGTCGGCCTTGGCGATTTCGAGTTCTTGCAGCAGGCGGGGCATTCGAAAGTAAAGGGCTGCATAATCTTGCTGACAGGCTTTGTGGGCTAAAGCACAGGCCAGGTAGGTCTTGCCGACGCCAGTCGGACCGATAATCAGGACGTTATGGGCCTCTTTGATCCACTTACAGGCAGACAGCTGCAGGATAAGCGCTCTGTCAAGGCCCCTTTTCTGGGTAAAGTCGACATCTTCCAGGCAGGCCTGCTGTTTTAATCTGGCTTTGCTCAGGCGGGTTTTATAGCGACGGTTTTCTCGTTCGGTCATTTCGCGGTCCACCAGCAACCCTAAACGTTCTTCAAAGGCGAACCCTTCGATGTCGGGCATTTGCATCTGTTCCTGAAGCGCTGTGAGCATGCCGTGAAAGCGCAGGGTTTGCAGTTTGTCGAGAATGGGATGAGTCAGCATCGTTCATTTCCTTTCATTGGTAATAGCGAGCCCCGCGGATGTTGATGTGGCTGATGGGAGTGACAGCGGCAGTTTCATCGGGTAGCGGTTTTTGATCCAGATTATGCTTGAGGATGGACTCGACGCTGCGGTAGCTTTTCCCTCCGATGGCGACTGCCCGCTTACAGGCGGCTTCCAGGCGCTGATCGCCGTAGCTTTTGGCCAGGCGAAGCACTCCCAGGCAGCTTCTGAAGCCCTGCTGGGGCACAGATCGCGAGTTCAGGATGGATTCGATGAGCTGGGCCGTTTGAGGTCCGACCTTTTCAGCCCAATGGATAAAGCGTTGCGGTGTCCATTCGGCCCATTTCTGGTGGGATTTGGGCATGTGTTCTTTGACGGTGGTATGGTGTCCCTGCCGGTAGCTGCGGATATGGCTGGCCACCCGTTTGTTTTTGTAAAAGCACTCGATGGCAGCGGGCGTGATGCGCACATCGATCTGTTTTGTGATCAGCTGATGGGGCACACTGTAGTAATGCCGTTCGACTTCGATGTGGTAGTCGATATGGACCCGGGCCTTTTTCCACTCGGCATATTGATAGGGGCAAATAGGCAACGGCTTTAAAGCCGGCCGATCCAGGTCCTCAAAAAGCGACTTGCGGCTGCCGGGAAGTTTCTGGAAGGGTTTCTGGTTAAGTTCTTCCAACAGAATGCTGATGGTCTGATTGAGCTGGTGAAGGCCGAAGAACTGGCGGTCTCTTATCCGAGCCAGGATCCAGCGTTCGACGATCTGTACGCCGGTTTCCACCTTGGCCTTGTCTTTGGGTTTGCGCACCCGGGTGGGGATTACGACCGTGCCGTAATGGTTGGCCATGTCCAGGTAGGTGGGATTGATGTCCGGTTCGTAATAACAGGCTTTGGTAATGCCGGTTTTCAGATTGTCAGGAACCACGATCTGCGGCACACCACCCAAATAGGCAAAGGCACGGACGTGGGAGGTAATCCAGTCCGGAAGGCTTTGGGTCCAGGTGGCTTCGGCATAAGAATAATTAGAGGCGCCCAGAACGGCTACAAATACCTGAGCCTCCCGCGTCTTGGCGGCCTGACGGTCATAGACCGAGACGGTCATGCCGGCATAATCGACAAAGAGTTTCTCGCCGGCACGGTGTTCCTGGCGCATGACCGGATCGATCTTTTTGGCCCACTGCCGGTAACAGTAACAAAACTGACTGTACTGATAGCCGGCCGGGTGTTGCGCTTTATGTTCCTGCCAGAGCAGGGACAGGGTGACCCCTTTGCGGCGCAGTTCGTTGTGGATATAAAGCCAGTCCGGCAGGGGCCGCTCAACATCGGATGCAAGGGGTGTGGAAGGAAAAAGCAGCTCTTCCAGCCGGGCATCATCCATTGCTTCGGGCAATGGCCAGCTTAAAGCGGCCTGCTGGAAACGAGACAGATATTCAGCAACCGTGCTTCGGGCGATCAGACAACTTTCGGCGATTTTACGGTTGCTGAGGCGACAGTCAAATTTTAAACGAAAAACTTCCCTTGTTTTGCGCATGGTTAATCTCTCCGCTGGCATTTGTACCTCCTGATATGCAAAATTAGAGGTACATCCTACCGGTTTAATGAGACCTTAACCAGCGCCGCTGTCAGCTGTCAGATTCTAATATGAGGGGGTGGCCGGAATCATCCGGAATGGGTGGCCGCTTTCGCCCGGAATCGGTGGCCGGAATGGCCCGGAATACGCACCGAAGCAAATAGCAGAGGTTTTGAGGCGAGGATTCTTGATTGGCCCCAAAGGCTTTTCAACAATACGTGGTCACTTAATCAAGTTGTTCAAGTGGCGTGACTGGTCGGTACACCCACCAGCAGGCTACAAAAAGCCCGTCCGGTACGACGAACTCCGCGTGGGGACAGAATGGAGATTCGTAGCATTCAGGTTCGAAAACGCAAAGAGCGCCTTTGCCCCCTCTTTGAGCTTAATCGCTCAGTTGTTGGCTCACCCAAAGCCTGATCTTGATAGCCTTAGAGAACGCTGCGAGGGCGCTCTTCCCTTGGTGACTCCGCTCATAGAACAGTGGGAAAGCAAGTTTGGAGGTGAATTCCAATTGAAGCGCACCAGTTAATATAGACGAAGACATGACAGGATTTCTGGTAGCGCAGGGGGTACTTGGGGACGGGGTACTTGGGGACGGGGGTACTTGGGGACGGGTACTTGGGGACGGGCATTGATATATTGATTGACAGGTACAAAATGGGGACATCTATGAATTAATAATATGTAGAGGCAAACATGATAACAGGGCAACCGTCGGACCGCCGCCTCTGGCGAGGCAAGCCCATCAAGCGAATGCATGTGATGGTGAAGCCCGCCGGTTCTCTCTGCAACCTTAACTGTGAGTATTGTTACTACCTTTCAAAACAAGAGCTGCTCGGCAAGCCCGAACAGTCGTGCATATCAGATGATGTTCTCGAAACTTTCATCAGGCAGTACTTTGAAGGTCAGAACTGCAAGGAAGTTATCTTCTCCTGGCAGGGAGGGGAACCGACGCTGCTGGGGCTCGATTTCTTTAAAAAAGTGGTCATCCTCGAAGATAAATATTGTCCGCCCCATGTTCGGTGCGAGAACGACCTGCAGACAAACGGAACAAACCTCGATGAAGCGTGGTGCAGCTTCTTGCAGGAACATAATTTCCTTGTGGGTCTGTCGCTCGACGGTCCGAAGGCGCTTCACGACCATTATCGAAAAGACAGGTCGGGTCGGGGCAGCTTCGACCGTGCATTCAGGGCGGCAAAACTTCTAAAGAAACACAAGGTCAATTTTGCCACATTGAGCTGTGTGAATCGAGTCACCGGAAAGCAGCCGCTCGATGTCTACCGTTTTCTGCGCGACGATGTCGGGATAACACGGATGCAATTCATTCCTGTCGTTGAACCTGTGGGCTTCCGGCAGGCGGGGCGTACTTGGGGACGGGCGTACTTGGGGACGGCGTACTTGGGGACGGGCACGGCGTACTTGGGGACGGGCGTACTTGGGGACGGGCGTACTTGGGGACGGGCGTACTTGGGGACGGGCGTACTTGGGGACGGGCATTGATATATTGATTGACATGATTTTACGTTTCGTCTATTTAAATCAGCATGCCACGAAAATCCAGAATTGACGCTCCAGGCGCCTTGCATCACATTATTTTTCGCGGAATCGAGCGCCGCAAAATCTTCTACGACGATACGGACCGCAACGCCTTTTTAACCCGGTTCGGCCGGGTATTGATCGATACGCATACCGATTGTTTTGCATGGGCTCTGATTCCCAATCACGCGCATCTTTTATTGCGCACCGGTCTTACGCCAATTGCCACAGTCATGAGAAGGCTTCTGACGGGATACGCCGTCCAGTTCAACCGGCGGCATCGACGTCACGGCCACGTTTTTCAGAACCGCTACAAGTCCATTCTCTGCCAGGAAGACCCCTATCTGAAGGAACTGGTCCGCTATATTCACCTGAACCCCTTGCGAGCCAGGTTAGTTCCCGATTATAAAAGTTTGAAGGGATTCGTCTATGGCGGGCATTGCGCCTTGGCCGGCAAGTGCCAAAATGGTTGGCAAAACACCCAGTATGTATTGTCCTTATTCGGGGAAAAGGCATCCGAGGCGCGGCGTTTGTACGTCAAATTTGTCGAGAAAGGCATCGTCGAAGGAAAAAGGCCGGATCTGGTCGGCGGCGGTTTAATACGAAGTCTGGGCGGGTGGTCGGCCGCAAAGGCTTTGCGAAAAGCCAAAGAACACATTAAGGGGGACGAACGCATCCTTGGGAACGGCGATTTTGTGCAAGATGTGTTGAATGGCTGCCGACAGCAGTTCGAGCGCCGTTATCATCATCAGGCCAAAGGGCATGATCTGGATTGGCTGACATGTCAGGTGGCAACCCTGCTGGATTTAGAGCGGGATGTTGTTGCGCGGCCGGGAAGGTATCCGGACACGGTCGAAGCCCGCAGCGTGCTATGTTACTGGGCAGTTCGGGAGCTTGGTCTAAGCACGGTGGAACTGGCCGGAAGGCTTGGCATTTCTCAACCCACGGCCAGCCAATCGGTCAAACGGGGCGAAAAGATCGTAAGAGACAAGAACCTCAAGGTTCCGAAATGATTTATGCCAATATATCAATGCGTGTCCTCCAAAAAAAGTAGCAACAGATTGGAAGGGAGGCGTTTTCGGCGGTACGCCGCAACGGCGCTCGGGGTCGTAATGCTTTTCAGCATGGCGCTGACCCTTCCCTGGCGTTGGATCGCACCACCCACGACCGCCTTCATCCTTCAGGACCGGTTGCACCATAAAGGCCGCATCCACCAGCGGTGGGTTCCCTTGAATGAGATCTCCCCCGCTCTTCCCATCTCCGTTGTTGCGGCCGAAGACCAGAAGTTCCCGCACCATCATGGATTCGACTTTCAGTCGCTTTCGGAAGCGCTCCAGGAAGATCGTCGACACCGGCGCGGGGCCAGCACAATCTCCCAGCAGCTTGCCAAGAACCTGTACCTTTGGCCCGGCCGGAGCTTGCTTCGCAAGGCTCTCGAAGCCTATTTCACCGTGCTCATAGAGTTCACGTGGCCGAAGCGCCGCATTCTCGAAGTCTATCTCAACGTGGTGGAGTTCGGCCCAGGAGTGTACGGAGTTGATGCAGCGAGTCGATTGTTCTTTGGCAAGCACCCGAGCCGAATCACCTCCCATGAGGCAGCGCTTCTGGCCGCCGTGCTTCCCAGCCCGAAACGCATGTCAGCGCTCCGTCCTTCTGAGTACGTCCGGAAGCGGGCCTTTGAAATCGAGGCCGCAGTCAGAGCCCTGGGCGGACCCGGATATCTGGCTCGGCTGTGAGCCGGCCGCCGCCCAACTCGGACGTTGGGGCGGGAATCGGGGTCGGACCGAACCAACCCCTTGACATAACGAAATAAATCGTAAAAATACGATTTAAGCGAAATAACGCCAATGGCGCGAGCCGGATCGACGGTCATGAACGCGTAATTACAACGACATGGGTCGATTCGACCATCGACGCGGCAAACTTAATCCGCGATGCCGAAAGCGCTCCAGAATTCCTGAAACCGCTTTTCCGCATTTTCGTATTCGCCCTGGACCTCGAGCAGACTCTTTGGATCAATCTCCCCTGATTTCAATTTTCTCTGCGCCAGCTCGTAGGTCAGTTTCTTGATCAGATAGTCCTGTTTCAGTATGGTTCCTCTCACAGTTTCCACATGATTGACAAACCCCAGATTCTGCATTTCCCAGCCGGTATTTCCGATTTCAGCCAGCTTCTTTTCGGGTATTTTACCAGCCGACGCCTTTGTGAGTTCTCTGAAGCTGTCCAGCGCGGATTGAATTGCGGCCAGGCTTTCCAGCGAACGCCTGGCGGAAAGCCTTTCCTCGAATGTATGGCTGGCCGGTTCATCGGGATGCACCGGTTTCAAAGGCGGTTCACCGTAAGCCAAAACACCTGTGACGATGATCGAACAGACAAGCAATGCACGCAACATAATTCACCTCCTTCACATTCACTCGGAATTCCCGATCGCGCCCTCGTGCAGATCCGCCGGAGCATCCGTCTCAAGGCCACGTTGTTCCCCTATGGATGGCGCTTTTCCCTTCATTTCTACTACAGCTTCGAAATAAAACAACCCTTTCGTATGCAAGCGGAATTCAAAGGGTTCCTGACGGAGTCTCAACCTTGATATCCGTCAGGACGGGCCGGTCTTATCGATGTTTGGCTTGTCATAATCAACTAGAGATGGTAATGAACGGCATATCGTTCTGCCATGGCAAATGCTCCGCTGGAGGATGCTCATGAAATCCTTTTTCGTAATTGCCTTCATCTTATTGTCGACCGCATCTGCTCACGCGGACTTCTTCTGCAAACTGGCAGGCTATGAATGTGATGAGAAGGCGGACGCGGTCATTCTCACGTACGTCGGCGCTCATGACGAGGCCGGAAAGGAATTGGTGAAGAACAAGGGCTCCCGCCAATGGGATCCCTGGTCGCTTGTGGTTAAAGACAGGAAGAACGGAGACTGCATCGCTTCATGCAAAACGGTCCACGGCCAGTGCAAACTCAGTGACGGCATCTACGATATCACGATCGGCGCATTGCCCGGCAACGCCAACCTTCAGGGCAGATGCGGCGGCTTCATGTCCGCCTGGGCCGAAGTGAGACGAAACTCGGAAACAGTGCTGCCCCGCCATGAGTTTGAATTCGGCGACTGTCACGTTGCGCAGCCGGTTACGACGAAGATTACCATACAAGCGGGCGGCAAAGCGCCGGTTATTGAGAAAGTTCCCTGGGATGACTTCTACCAGTAAATCCCCTTGATTGCATCCGGCCGCAACGCCGAGTCGGGTGCTGCTGCCCGGATTTTGTCAAAGGTGGAAGCTGAAGCATTGAAGGAATATCTGCCGTTTCAAGAGAAAAGGAAACCTTATCATGTCACGGATCTTTTTAGCAATTCTGTTCATCCTCCCGTCCGTATGCGGCTGTGCAAGCAGCCAGGACGGCGCTTTTCGCGGGTTCTCGGAAGTGTACCAGCCGAATGAATACACGGTTACCGGGACGATCCATAAGGGTTGTGTGGAATTCCGTGATCCGGAAGAAATTGTCAGCAAAGGTCCGATCACCAAGGTCGAAGTGGCTTCCAACGGGTTCATTTACGGGATTCGCCTCTATTACGGCCGGGATGGTCAAGGGCTCTTTCACATCGGCCCAAAAGAAAACGAGCTTCCCGGCCGGTCCGTATGGAAGGTCCCGGAAGGTGAGAGAATCGTTCGCATTGAAGGAGAAATCGCCGGGCATTATATCAGCCGGCTTAGATTCTTCACCGACAGAGGCTCCGCATCTCCCCGGTTCGGGGGAGTGTTCGGAAAGCCGTTTGTTGTCAGCGAATCCGGCATCGGCGGGTTGAGAACCATCAGCGGACATGTCAACCAGAGAAGGCACAGCGCAAAAAGCATTAGCCGCGCCGTCACCAGCATGACCTTTCATTTCGGCGCGCCCTGCTACATCAAGGATATTAAGTACGACCTCGCCGCGCTCGAGGCCGCCAGTCTCAAGGCGGTTCCGGAGCGGCTGGCGCAGCAGGAGATACCCAACAGAACTTCGGTGGAACAGACCGTTACCTACAAAGACATGAAGAAGGTCACCACGACAAAAACTCTGACATTCAAGGCGGCGTTCGGATTGAAGTTTGGCGCCGAGGTTTCAGCGGGACTGCCGGGAGCGGTCGGCGCCAAGGCGACCTTTGAAGCGTCCGCTTCCACCGAATTGGGCAACTCGTACGAAAACACCAGCACGGAAGAGGTGTCCTGGTCTGTTCCCGTCAGGGTGCCGCCGGGCAGGAAGATCGTCGCGGTTTCGACGCTCAAGCGGTACCAGGCAATCGTCCCCTTCACGTACACGGTTGCCTGGTACTGGGGATCGAGGGACAATATCCTTAAGGAGGCCACGCTTCCAGGCGTGTACGAAGGCATCCACGTCGAAGATCTGAGACACGAGTTCAGTGAAGCGTCCCTGGATTGAGGCCGATGGCTTGAGCGCTGTTTGTTTATCAAGGATCGGAATCGGAGGTCGGACCAAACCAGCCTGTTGACATTCCGAAACAAATCGTTAATGCGGCGCCAAAATGATCTTGGCCGTTCAGTTTGGCGGCTATAAACCGGTTCCGAAGGCGGCAACCACGCGCAAGACTATTCTGAAACAGCGTCTCACGGGTCGTTATCGTGCATTGTATGCTTCCGCAGGGATGACATCTGCGTCCGGGTCGAGCTGCGCGAGCGGATCCGAACTGGCTCCGTCGTTATATTTAGGAACGGCGTACTCTGTCCCGGAAGGCGGAAGGGGAACGTTGGGCCATGCGTAATTCGAAACCACGGCTCTGCGCTGCTGAATTCCCCCTTTCGACACATTGATGACCATGAAATCCGTAGCCACTGTGACCTCGCCTGCTGGATACCAGAGCCGGATATCTGAAAGAGCGGCATTTACCGTATCGTCCGTGGCCGGGAAATGAGTACACACGGCCAGCCGCGGCGGAATTTCGAGCTGGCTGAGAATATAGCCGAAAGCCTTTTGCGGCGTATGCGATGAATCCTGCACATTCTGCAGGTCTTCAACAACCAGTTCCCAAGCTGGATTGTCTGGATCAATTCCCACAAAATTTTCGGCCCAGACCTCCGCAGAGGTTGTGATCTCATGGATCAGCACATCCACACCGGCCGTTGCCTGGTCGACGACATAGTAGCTGGGCCTGGTATCTCCGGTGAAAATCATCGAAAGGCCTTTCCATTCCAGCTTGTAGCTGATCGAGCCCTGCCGGCAATGCACCGCAGGAAAATGCGTGATTTTCACACCGGTTGACGGGTTGTTGTAAGCCGTTCCCCCCTCTGTCTTCCAGTCCAGTTCGATCGGAATCAGCGCATAGGCGTCTGCGGCGTCATCATCCTCAACCGGAATGGGGGCAGCGGGAAGCCCCCAGTCTTGCTGCGTGGGAGGCATGAAGCCGACTATGGCGGTGGACTGAAAGCTGAAGCTTTCCGTGTGCCAGCGCAGCGCTTTCCGCAGGTTTTCGCAATAGGCTCTCGTCCCGTCCTCATATGGTCCACGCACCTCGTTACGATAAGGATCGGTATAGGTGAGGCCTGAATTCGTCGGGCCCCAGACGTACAGGGGCGATTTGCGATCGTAGGAGGGACCGAAGCAGTAGATGTGCGTCAGATCGCTCATATGGTCGCCGTGCAGATGGGTGAGAAAAATCTTATTCATTTTCGACATGGGAATGCCCATGGCGTTGTATTTGGCCGATACGCCCGATCCGCAGTCAAAGATGAACTGGTCCGCAGCCGTTCCGCCGGGGCCGCCGCCCACCTCGACAAAGATGCTGTTGCATGCCTGGGCGATCCGCGGAGCATACCACGAGCCCAGAAAGGTGATTCGCATCTCATCCGCGTCAAGAGGCTCGCCTGGCTGGCACTCAGGCAGTTCATCAAAATAGGTATATCGCTGTGTCGGATCATCCGTCGATTCCGCATGAGCCCCGTTTCCGCAGCCGCTCGTTAAGCCTCCAACCGCAAGGCCCCCCATCGCCAGCCCAGAGAGCTTAAACACGTCTCTTCTGGTCATTCCCCCGGACTCGGTCTTCGAACATTTTTTCATGTCCTTTTACTCCCTTTATCATTGAGTTCTGTTGGAATCTTGCCTCACGCAATACCTTTTAGAAGAAATCCATTCAGCGCCATATCCTCTGACAATCCGGGTTCGAAAGTCAATAAATTTCCGGATCCCTGTCCTTTCAGAAAGTCCGATTTCTGGCCGCATCAGGAAGGAGCTCCTTTTAACATCCACTTCGTAGAATTTTTCCGAAAGCCGTCCAATAAAAAAAATTCATTCGGGCTTGATTTCCTGATGTCCGTTTAAACTCGCAGGACAGGCGCCGTGAAGCCCTGTGCGTGTGGATACAATGCCGAATTTTTCAACAAAATTTAGCGGAATGAGACATTTGTGCGCTCACTTACTGTCTGCGTGCATTCTTTCGCCTTCTGGTTTGCGGTGGGATCAGGGGCGGACCAAACCGGCCCGTTGACATTACGAAATAAATCGTAACATTATGCCGCCAAAATGATATGGTAGTACCAGCTCAAACCAGGTGGCGTCAGACAATCCGGCCCCAAATAGTATTAGCAGGGTGTTGAAAAACAAGAATCAGGCCGTCAGGCAAGGCGCGCGGCGATGCGACAAGCGCAGCATATTCAAGCATATGTGAGCATTGGCGAAAGCCGCGCAACGCTGAATGGCGGCCTCAGGCGCAGTTTTTCAACAGCCTGTTAGATAGTTTTGCGGCCGCCACAGGAGTTGCGACCAGCGGTGAAGATAGCAGAAATATATTCAAAATCCATTCTCTCCCCGTCAAAAGTGTTCGACTACGTCATCAACCCTTACGTCGGATGCCAGCATGCGTGTTCTTACTGTTATGCCAGGTTCATGAAGAGATTCACCGGGCACAGGGAGCCCTGGGGAGATTTTGTGGATATCAAAATCAACGCGCCTGATTTATTGGAAAAAGAAATACGTAAGAAGAGGAAGGGGACCGTGTGGATCAGCGGCGTGTGCGACCCGTACCAGCCTCTGGAGGCAAAATACGGAATTACGAGAAAATGTCTCGATATTCTAGTTCAAAACGACTGGCCGGCGGTCGTTCAGACGCGATCCCCCCTGGTGCTTCGGGATATGGATATATTCAGGAGATCCAAAGAGATCGAAGTCGGGCTTTCCATCACCACCGCAAATGATGAAATCAGAAAAATATTTGAACCCAATGCACCTTCTATCATGGAACGGCTGAGAGCGGTTGAGTCGCTGCATCAAAACGGCATCAGGACCTACGCGATGATTGCGCCGATGCTTCCTGAAGCCGAGAATCTGACCGCGATGCTGGCGGGGAAAGTAGACTATATCATCATCGACCGCATGAATTACCGCCACGCCGACAGGATCTACGAAAAACACGGGTGGAAAGAGAAGAATGCCGACGCTTACTTCAAAATGATTGGAAACCGGATCGCAAACGACTGTATGAGATGGGGAATCGAGTGCAGGTCGGCTTATTGATTTGACTGGAAATTCTGGAAATTCCCTTGAAAACCGGTCAGATCCGGGCCGGGAAAACGAGCATGTGCATAATTGTTCAAGCTGCGCTATAATGCCTGCAAAAAGCAGCTATTACGGGCGCCGTGCCACGATATTCAGAATGCCCCGAAGATGCCGCGCTGCTGCATGTTCATCTGGAAGCAAAGGAGAACTCTCAATGGCATACAAGGATGTTTTAAAAAACAGCATACGGACATATGAAGATCTGGAGAAATGGCTCAAGGGGCGGAAGGCAAGAGTGGATCCCAAGCTGAAGGACGTCATTGCCAGATATCCCATGCGGGTCAATACGTATTACCTCGGCCTGATTGAAAAGATCAATGACGGCATCTGGAAACAGGCAATTCCGAATGTCGAGGAGCTTGAGCGCTATATGGACCTTTCGGAAGATCCACTGGATGAGGAAGGAGATATTCCGCTTGGCGGCCCGAGGACGATCATTCACAGGTATCCGGACAGGGTTCTGCTCTTTGTCTCAAACGAATGCGCGATGTATTGCCGATTCTGCACCCGGAAACGAAAAGTCGGCGACAACCGGAAAAATCCAACTTTGGAGGATATCAACAAGGGCATTGAATACATTGCTTCGCACGAAGAGATTCGAGACGTCTTGATATCGGGTGGAGATCCATTGCTGATTCCGACCAAACGGCTTGATGAAATCCTTGGAAAACTCAGAGCCATTCACCACCTCGATCTGATGAGAATCGGCACGAGAGTCCCCTGCGTCTGGCCGCAAAAAATCATTGAAGATGCCGAATTCGTCGAAATGCTGAAAAAACATGCGCCCCGGTCGCTGAAAGAACCGCAACTCTACATCAATACCCACTTTAATCATCCGAATGAAATCACCAACCAGTCTTTTCAGGCTGTTAAAATTTTACGTGAGCTTGGCATTCCCATCGCCAACCAGAGTGTTCTGCTCAAGGGCGTCAACGACGACACCGATGTCATGAGAGATCTGGTGCACGGTCTGGGCAGAATCGGCGTACGGCCATATTATCTCTATTACGCGGATCTTGTTGAGGGCACGGGTCATTTTAGAACCGCGATCTACAAAGGCAAGGAGATCTGCAGAAACCTTTGCGGCGCCACGACCGGGTTTCTTCGCCCGACCTATGTCGTGGATGCGCAGGGCGGCAGAGGCAAGGTGCCGGTGGACCTCGGATATACAGAGGGCATCAGCGAGGATCGAAAAGGCGGAATCATTACTTCGGCGATCGGACTGGGAAGGGTCTACATCAATGATCCCATTGAAAGAATAGAAGGAAAACCGAGAAAACACAATCCGAACAAGAAGTAAGCGAGGCTTGCACCCGCGCACTACGGCGTTTCCATGTATTAAGCGCGTTAATCAAGGCATATGACGACAGCCGTTGTCAAGAAGCAACGCGTTTGCCGATGAAAGGAAAAAATATTCGGACGGGTCTTCAGCAGAGCTTGGTTGCCGTTTTTCTCTTTTCAGTCATGGTGTGCGCGGGATGTGCCTCCATGGCCGAACACGGCCTGTTGCCGGACATCCAGGCGCGCCGGCCTCCGGACGTCCATTTGAGCCCGGAGATCGTTCTTCTGGAAGAAAAGGGGTTCGCGGATGGATCCAGTTTCAAAAGCATCATCGGCGTGGACGGCCGGGCCCACCTCTTTGCGGTCGACAGGAAAAATCGAATACACCATGTCGAGGTCTTCGGCAATGCGGTTATGTTGCACGAAATTCTGGGCGCGATTGAAGGTGACATTGCCGCGATGGACGTCGTCGAGCACCCCGCAGGCAGTCTTCGCGTGCTTGCCGGCGACAGGCAGTTTATCCGATCAACCTCGGACCAAAAATGGCAGGAGATCAGGGGGAATCCATGCACCCGGTTCATTGCGGCGGGCGATGACCTGTTTTGCGCCTTCGTTGCCAATGGGAAGGAATTCGGGTCCCCCGTGCGAAGAGACTGGACCGTCGGCTGGTTCATCCTGATTCCCATAGCTTTCTGGTCGGACAGGATTGCTGACAAACTCGTCCTCGCCCAAGAAACCCCGAACGGATGGACTATTCGCGCCGTCTTCGACCCGGAGACAAAGCTCAGCGCCGGGTCGGACTTTATGGCCGGGACGGACAGGGATGGCTTTCTGCATTTCTTATACCATGCTTCAGGCAAAGGTCGCGCTTTCATTGTTGCCTTTGGACCTGGCGGCGGCGGTGCCTGGGGTACGGGCGAGGTTGGGGAAATCCGCTACGCCAAGGTGAAATACGAACAACTTCTGTCAGACATCAATAATAACGTCAGCAAAGAAGATGGGAAAGGCAACGCACCAATCCCCTGGAAACCAATCCACGGGATGCCTCTGGCTCCTATTCCGTACCTTAGAGCAAATACCGGATCAGCCAGCCCTGGACTGATCGGCCCGCTCGACAGCCATTTCGCCGTAAACAGGAATACGGGTGATCTTGGCGGTCTGATCAAGATATATGATCTGGAATTGAATGACGGAATACATCACATGCGATATTCCGAGAATCCGTGGATCGATGTTACGCTCAGCGAGGGACACTGGGCTGATCACTTCGAAATTCTGGCAACAAAAGACCTTCCCGAATCGGGCTGTTCCTGGATCCATGACCGGGGCGCCCTGATCAGAAACGATATTAATGGGAATCATCACGTTATTCTCATCAAATCGAAGATTGGATTCTGGAGCTCCGCTCACGCAATGTGCTATTTCTTCAATACAGGCGACGATTGGTCGGCGCCGCTGGTTCTGGGAAATGACCCTGGAATGGACGGCCGCCGGACCCTGTCGATTGATGCGGCCGGAAAAGTCTTTGCGGCCTGGGAAGACAGCAAAAACAGGGTGGTCGGAAGATGGATTCTGCGGAATGAATAAAGGACGTGCGAGATTCATATGACGCCATGCTTAAAGATCGTCAGGAATGCCGGAATCGCTTATCGGCTGCATGAATACGTTCACGACCCTTCTCGTGAATCCTATGGCGCCGAGGCCGCCGAAAAACTGGGGGTGCCCGAAGAAAGGCTTTTCAAAACACTGATCGTGAGCCTCGACAGCCGGGATCTGGCGGTCGGACTGGTTCCTGTTTCGTCCATGCTGAATATGAAACGCATCGCCAGGGCTGCCGGCGCAAAAAAGGCGGACATGGCGACAGTCGCCGATGTGGAGCGTTCAACCGGCTATGTTCTGGGAGGGGTGAGCCCGCTGGGCCAAAAGAAGAAGCTGAAAACCATCATCGATTCCTCGGCCGCAAATTTTTCAACGATTTACGTCAGCGCCGGCCGTCGAGGGCTGCAGATTGAATTGAGTCCAGACGACCTGCGGAAGCTGACCAGCGGCGAGTTTGCCAGAATCTGTCAGCAGGAGTGAATAACCGGTCTTATTTGCCTGCCGCGACAATCGCTTCGAGTATGCCCCTTCTCATCAACATGACGGCAATCGCCGCGAGGAACAGGCTGGCGACCTTGGGCACGCTCCTGGCGCCTGTCCGGCCGAAACGTCTGGTATGGGCCCCGAAAGATAGAAGACAATTTTTATATTCTATATGAAAAAGAAAGTATATTGCTTTTTATCCCCTTGTTTTTGTAGAGAAATTGAATTCAAAATATGGGTGTAAGGTACGGCCGTTCACCTGACAGCATTTTAAAAAACAGGCATCAGATCGTCAAACGAGGAGAAACCACCATGTCATTATCGATTTCAAGAAGATCCTTTCTCAAGGCCGGCCTGATCACCGCGGGATCCGCTGTCGCCGCCGGATCCGGCCTGGCATCGGCCGCACGTGCCGCTGCCGGACCGAAAAGGGAACTGTGCACCCTGCTGGACCTGAGCAAATGCATCGGCTGTGAAGAATGCGTACACGCCTGCCGGGAGGTCAACGGCCACAAATTCCCGGAACCCAGGAAACCGTTTCCGGTCATGCGCCCGGTAGACCGGGTCAAAACCGCCGACTGGTCGTCCCCGGAAAAACGGGCCGTCACCGACCGGTTGACGCCTTACAACTGGCTGTTTATCCAGCGCGCTCAGGGCGAATACCTCGGCCGGCCCTTTGAATTGAACATTCCCCGACGCTGCATGCACTGCCGTAATGCCCCCTGCTCCAAGCTGTGTCCCTTTGGCGCGGCCTATCAGCTCCGCAACGGCATCGTCCGCATCCATCCGGGTGTCTGCATGGGCGGCGCCAAGTGCAAAATGGTCTGCCCCTGGAATATTCCCGAGCGGCAATCCGGCGTGGGACTGCACATAGACCTGTTGCCGCAGTACGCCGGCAACGGCGTCATGTACAAGTGCGACCGCTGTTATGACCGGGTGGCCGATGGCGGGCTGCCGGCCTGCATCGAAGTATGTCCGGAAAACGTTCAGGAAATCGGTCCGAGGAATGAAATCGTTCAGAAAGCACACGACCTGGCTGAAAAAACCGGCGGGTTTATTTACGGCCTGGTGGAAAACGGCGGCACCCATACGATTTATGTCTCATCCGTCCCGTTTGACGTTCTCAACCAGGCCATTCAAAAAGGGCCGGGCCAGCCGCAGCTGCAACCGGTCGAGAATGTCATGGCCGATGCCAACCGCTGGATGCGTGCGCTGGCCATCGCCCCGGTCGCCGGTGTTATCGGCGCTTTGGCCCGCTTTAAACAGACGGCCGGGCAAACCCAGAAAAAGGAGGACAAACCGTCATGATGCCGAATCAGGTCAACCGTTTGTTCGAATGGCTCTACCTGGCTGCCATGGCCGCTGTCTTCTTCACCGGTTTCGGCAACATGCCGCTCTACCGGCGCTATTATGTCACCGACCTGCCGGGATTCGGCTGGGCCGGTAATTTCATGATCAATGTACAGGTTCACTACATGGCAGGCGCCGTTCTTCTGGCGCTGGCGGCTTATTTTATCGTGTCCTGGATTTTTTTGAGAAAAGAGGGCCGGCGCCTGTCGCGGACCGGCGGAATCCGGGCCGTTGTACTGGGGCTGGCGCTGCTGACCGGACTGGCCATGGCCGTAAAAAATCTGTCCGGGGTCGTTTATCCTTTGCCCCTGCTGATCGCCATGAATGTTCTGCACATGAGCCTGGCCGTATGTTACCTCCTGCTGGCCCTGGGCTGCCGGATCGCCCGCGCTCCATGGCTGCGGAAAGATTCGCCCCACGGATTCTAACGGCGGATCGGTCAAGGATTTTTCGAATATCGGTTTTTACTCCGTATCAAAAGGTTATCCATAATGTCGCACATTCGCAAAAAAGCGGTTGAAGGATTGAAAGCAGGCGATACATTTTCCGTCTCCCGCACCTTCAGTGAACTGGACGTGATTCAATTTGCAGACATTTCCCGGGACTACAATCCGGTTCATTTTGATGAGAGATTCTCGAAGGTGAAAAATTTTGACGGTCGAATTTGTCATGGCCTGCTCGTTGCCAGTTTGCTGACTGAAATCGGCGGACAGATCGGATGGCTGGCTTCCGGAATGAGCTTCGATTTCAAGAAACCGGTTCATTTCGGAAATACCATTCGATGCGATTTCACGATTGTCGAACTGGATGCGGAAGGCCATGCAAAAGCCGAGGCGGCGTTTACAAATGAAAATGGCCTTATCGTTCTTAAAGGCGTTCTGACCGGTATCGTTCCGGGCGTCCGGGAAAAACAGGTCATGAAAGACATGCTTGATGAAGGAGATCCGACAAACGGAATCTCGCTGTGAATTCAAACAATCTCTTCAGGGATCCTGCCCAGAGCATATGACAAATCAGGATTCCGGCCGCGCTTCGCGTTGCAGGAACTTCACAATTCGACAGACCGTCTTTGGGCATAACGGATGTCGATATCCATCGTTGTCAAGAGGTGAATGATCCGTGTGAAGAAAAAAATCTTCTTCGTTGTCCAGGGTCTACGCACTGCACGAGCCCGGCCCGGTCGTCCTGGTCACAACCGCCAGCAAGGAGCGCCCGAACATCATGACCACGTCCTATCATACCATGATGGATTTTGAGCCGCCGCTGATGAGCTGCGTCGTCAGCAATCACAACCATTCCTTCGGCCTGCTGAAGGAAATCCGTGAATGCGTGATCAACATCCCCAAGGTTGAAATAGCCGAAAAGGTCGCGAACGCCTTGGGCGCGAAAACAGACAAGTTCTAGGCGTTTCGCCTCACGCCCGTGCCGGCTTCGAAAGTCGGTCCGCCTCTTATCGAAGCGTGTTATGCCAACCTCGAGTGTCGTGTGGCCGGGCACTGTTTGTTTGTCCTGAAGGTCATCCAGGCATGAATCGATCCGGCCGTAAAAAATCCGCGGACGATACATCATCTCTGAAGCGGCAGCTTCATGGTTGCCGGAGAATAGATCCGGCTGAAATCAAAAATGAAGTAGCATCGGTTGGGCTTCGATGCGTATTCGGCGATGTGCCGGTGAACTTTCCATTTGACAGCGACATGGAGTATCCGCTAAATTTTAAAGACTTTTATTCAAATAAAAAATATCGTTCGTTTTTTCAAGTCCGCACGATTTGCCGAGACAGAGGAGCATCAAATGCAGGATCTGCTCAGAAAAAATCAGGAAATCATTCAAGAAAACGCCTTGTTAAAGCAGAGAATTCAGGAACTGGAAAGAACTGTGGCGGCGCATGAACAGGGAGAGGAAGCGCTGCGGATTTCCGAGCTCCGATATCAGACTATTTTCGAAACGACGGGAACCGCCATGGTGATCATTGAGGAGGACATGACGATTTCCCTTGCAAACGACCGATTTGAAGGCCTGACCGGTTACAAACGGGAGGAAGTCGAAGGGAAGAGAAAGTGGACGGAATTTGTTGAAAAAAACGACCTGGAAAGAATGGTGATTCAGCATCAGTTGCGAAGGGCGGATCCGGGTCTTGCGGCAAAAAGCTATGAGTTTCGACTCGTGCACCGAGACGGCGGTCTGAAGAATATCCTCTTAACCATCGATATCATTCCGGGTTCCAAAAGAAGCGTTGCTTCCCTGCTGGACATCACCGACCGCATGCAGGCCGAGGAAAAACTGAGGGAAAGCGAAAGGAAATACCATGAATTGTATGATTTTCTGCCGATCCCGATCTACGAGATTGATTTGGAGGCCAATATTGTTTCCGCCAACCGGGCGGTTTATGAAACTTTTGGCGGCACGGAGGCGGATTTAAAGAGGGGTTTTAAGGCATGGCAGATACTTTTGCCGGAAGACATGGATAAAGCGGCTCAGAACATACAAAGACTTATAAAGGGAGGGCGCACCGGGCGCACCGAATATACCTTAAAACGGCTGGATGGATCTGTTTTCCCTGCGATTATCATATCAAGCGCAATCCGCAGGGCCGGTAAAATCGTAGGAATCCGGGGCGCTGTCGTAGATATTACGGAAAACAGGCATCAGGAGGAGGAACTGCGCCGGGTAACCGCGTTTCTCGACTCGATTGTCGAGAATATCCCGGACATGATTTTCGTCAAGGATGCCGGGGATCTCCGGTTTGTCCGGTTCAACCGTGCCGGAGAGGAGCTGCTGGGCTATTCCCGGAATGATCTTCTGGGAAAGAACGATTATGATTTCTTCACACCGGAACAGGCAGACTTCTTTACGGAGAATGACCGGAATGTTCTGAACGAGGGCAGGATTGTGGATATCCCGGAAGAACCCATACAGACCCGCAACAGGGGAGAGCGCATCCTGCGCACCAAGAAAGTGCCGATTCTGGGCGTGAACGGAGAACCCGAGTTTCTGCTTGGAATCTCGGAGGACATCACGGATCGCAAGCGGGCAGAGAAGGCATTGCAGGAAAGCAAGAACAGATTAAAAGAAGCACAAAAAATGGCTCATCTGGGTTTCTGGTACTGGGATGTCAAGACGGGCGATGTCGAATGGTCAGAGGAAGTATTCAAGATTTTTCGCCTTGATCCGAAAGAATTTACTCCGCACATTGATTCAATCTTGGCATTGTCGCCGTGGGAGGAAAATCATCAGCGCGGCCAAGAGTTGATAGAACGGGCGATAGAGAGTCATGAACAAGGTTCCTATGAACAAAAATTTCTGCGACCTGATAAGAGTATTGGATACTACTGCTCGACTTTTCAGGGTAACTACGATGAAAATGGTGATCTTGTTTCGATTTTCGGGACGGCGCTGGACATCACGGATCGCAAACGGGCAGAGAAGGCATTGCAGGAAAGCGAGGCAGAACTACAGACGATTTTCAATAATGTCGGAACGGGGATTCTGATCATTGACAGTGCTACCCAGGTCATTATTGAAGCGAATCAGGCTGCAGCAGAAATGGCCGGGCAGACCAAAGAAAGAATAATCGGACAGATATGTCACTCATTGGTTTGTCCTGCTGAGGCGGGCAAATGCCCCGTCAAGGATCTTGGCCAACATATCGATCAATCTGAACGCAAACTCATCCATGCTGACGGACGGCAAAAAGACATCCTGAAAACCGTATATCCTATTAGTATCAAGGGTCGGGATTGTTATCTTGAAAGTTTTATTGACATTTCTGACCGCCTGCGGGCTGAAAAATTGCTTAAGGAAAGCGAGGCGCGCTTGCAGCGGGCGGAAAAGATGGAGGCGCTGGGTACCCTGGCCGGAGGCGTTGCCCACGATCTCAACAACGTGCTTGGCGTCATCGTCGGTTATGCAGAATTACTCCTTTCCAGCGTGGACAAGTCAAGCCCGATCCGGCCCCGTCTCGAGCATATTATGAAAGGGGGAGAACGGGCTGCCGCGATTGTTCAGGATCTGCTGACACTGGCCAGAAGGGGGGTCTCCGGCAGACAGGTGCTCAATCTGAATCAAATCATCTCTGACTTTCAGCTGTCGCCCGAGTATCAGAATCTCTCCCTCCATCATACCTCCGCAAGGATCAAGACCGATCTTGAGCCGGATCTGCTGAACATCTCCGGTTCTCCGGTACATCTGGTGAAAACATTGTTCAATCTGGTTTCCAATTCAATTGAATCCATGCCGACCGGCGGCATGGTGACCATTAAAACAGCCAATCAGTATCTCGACAAACCGATTCAGGGGTATGACGAGGTCAGGGAAGGAGATTACGTTGTCCTTTCCGTCTCTGATACGGGCGAAGGCATATCCGCAGACGATCTGAAACACATCTTCGAACCGTTTTATACGAAGAAGGTCATGGGCAGAAGCGGAACAGGCCTGGGACTCGCGGTTGTCTGGGGAACGGTAAAGGATCATCATGGATACATCAACGTTCAGAGCGAAGAAGGTAAAGGCAGTCTTTTTACCCTCTATTTTCCGGTGACGCGGGAAGACATCTCCTCAGAAGCCGTTTCCATTTCCGAATACACGGGTAGAGGCGAATCTATTCTCATCGTGGATGATGTCGAGGAACAGCGTGCTCTGGCTGCTGAAATGCTTCGGAGGTTAAATTACAACGTCAAGGACGTATCCAGCGGTGAAGCGGCGGTGGCGTATCTGAAGGAGCACCGGGTTGATTTGATCGTTCTGGATATGATCATGGACCCCGGCATGGACGGGCTGGACACCTACCGGAGCGTCCTTGAGATCCGTCCAAAACAGAAGGCGATTATCGTGAGCGGCTTTTCGGAAACGGATCGCGTGGACGCCGCCCGGGCTCTGGGTGCAGGCGCCTATGTGAGAAAGCCCTATGTCATAGAAAAACTGGGGCTGGCCGTGAGAAAAGAGTTGGATAGAAAATAGATGATGGCATATGAGGGCATAACGCCCTTGCGTTCATGCTTTTCTATCCGTTTCAGAGCGTGGCAGCAGAATGTCATGCCAAGGCAATCGAAAATAGATACCCTGTCTGGTCCAAATCAATTACTGTCTTCGATGAAGCATGAAAGCAGCGCCTCAGATAAAGCGCTTCATCAATTCGTCGATTATCGCATCGACATTTTCAGGAGTGATTCCGAGCTGACGGCTGACTTTCTTTGCCTTTTCCATGCGAAACGCATCTCTCATGTCCTTGAGGCCGGAAAAGATGCCAAGCCTTCTTCCCACCTGAAACAGGCACTGATTTTCCGAATCCATTGCCAGAAAGGCGCGAAGCGGCGCTGTCATCCTCTCCCGGTCTTCGGGAAGACTTCCCTCTACCTCCTGAAGCAGATTCAGAATGTGATCGCTCTGCACAAAGCTGGTGATGCCGTCCAGAGCCTCGATGAACCTGAGGATTTCTTGTGCGGTCTGCCTGTCCGTGAGCTTTTCAAACCGGCCTTCTTTCAGCAGGTTAAAAAGGCCCACGCCGTCCGGAACCGCCAGAGTCCGCAGGCGAATGAAATCCGGGTTGATCCGGTTCAGAGCATCGGCGGTTTCAAGGGCATGGACATCCGACAGGGTTTTTCCGCCCAGGCCCGGCATCACGTATTCGGAAAGCTCCATCCGGGTCTGTCTGACCTTCAGCCCGGCGCGAATGTGAATTTCCTGCGTGGCGCCCTTTTCAACCAGCTTTAAAACCGCATTCGAACCCGACTCCATGCCGATGTGGATCCGGTTCAGGCCGGCATCTCGAATCGCCTTGAGGTCGGAATCGGCAATCCGGTCGATGGTATGGGATCTGGCGTAGGAGGTGATGCGGGAAATCCATGGAAACCGGTCTTTCAGATGGCAGAGGATCTCGATCAGGTCCGCCGGTTTGACAATCAGGCTGTTGGCATCCTGAAGAAACACGGATTTCATGCCGCCGACAAACCAGTTGAATGCGGCATAAAAGGCGTCGATCTCATTCGGGGGCAGCTTCTGGCCATACGCACGAACCTCGGCCCTGCTGATCCGGTCGGCGCCTTCGGAAATCTCCCTGAGGGTTTCAACGTGACGGGCCACCGCATCGATGTCCTGCCGGACGTGGGCCACGGGCCGGATGGAAAACCGCGTTCCCTTGTAGACAGGACAAAACAAGCACCGGTTCCACGGACAGTTCCGGGCGATGCGGATCAGCAGGCTCTCGGCCTCGCTGGGAGGACGAATCGGTCCCTGCTCAAAGCCCTGGTAAACCATGATTTCATCTTTCAGTATCATGCCGATCTTTCCGTAAACTTCATGACGGCGCGTCTCACCCCCTGCCGAAGCGGATTCAGCCGGAAAGGAAGCCATAAAAAATCGTCACTGTTCCGATCAGTCTGCCGGTTATTACAGCGAGGGGGCAATCATCCATCGGCACTGGGTCAAAAACCGCGCTGCGATCAATCTGTCTCATGCAAATCGCGCTCCCTTGCTTTGTTTTTGAATCAGCTATGGGATCGGAGCAAATTCGATAGGCACCCAGGCGTAACCCTTTTCGCCCTCAAACCTTATATGGCCGATGCCTGGAAAAGGAATATGCATGCCGCCGATCAATATCCTGCTGTCGGCCGCACGCCTGAAAAAGTCCTGTCTCACGGAGACGGCCTCCTTCTGATCCTTGTCGAACGAAATCGCTGCTTCGGGAAGCGGGAACTGGATTGCCATGCTGTGTACCAGGTCGCCGATAATCAGAAAGGCATCGATGCCCGACCGAACTTCAAAAGCACAATGTCCGGGTGTGTGCCCCGGAATGGGCGCCGCTTGAATGCCTGGTATCGGCAAATCGCCGTTTTCGAATGTCTTCCATCTCCCCAGGGCGATATAAGGATCGGCAACATCGTGCGCGATGTTAAACAGCGCCTTCATCTCAGCCGGCGCCTTTGCCGCCTCGACTGCTGACAACCAGAAGTCGCTCTCCGCTTTGGAGACATGGACAAATGCCTTTGGAAAAGCCGGCCTGTTTTCCGCATTCAGCAAACCGCCTATATGATCCCCGTGCATATGCGTAATCAATACGGCATCGACCTGTACCGGATCATAACCCGCCGCTTTCATGTTGCCTGCGACGCCCCCGAGCGTCGGCCCGAATACATTTCCGGCGCCGGCATCCACCAGTACCAGCTTGGATCCTGTGTTGATCAGATAGACGTTCACCGCCGTCTTCATCTTGGGAGAGCTCGAAAAATTGAGGTCCAGCAGGCTCCTGATTTTTGTTTCGGAAACATTGTTCATCAGTTGCATATCCAGATCAATAAAGCCGTCCACAAGCGCCGTTATTTCGAACTGACCGAGCATCATGCGATAGTAGCCCGGCGCCTGGGTTCTGGCCATGGGGGCCTCGGCATGGAGAAAAGACAGCAGGCCGGACAGCACCGTTGCGCTGGCAAATATGCAGATCACAATTATAATTTGTCGCGATTTTATGGGTTTCATGGGAACAACTCCTTTCCGTAATATTTTCGTTCATTTCCCATCATTATTTCGGAAACATGAGCGGGACGGGACAGACTGAACGCCTCCGGGCATGAGTAATCCGGTTTGGCGGATTCTGAAACAATGATTGTAGCATCCTACAATTCTTCCGGCGCCGTCAAGGAAAAGCAAACGCCGGTCATGATCAATACCTTCTCAGTATCGCTTCTTTAACGGGGACCTTCTTCGTTCCCCGTGATTCAGCCACGGCGGTTTTTACGAATCCGCACTCAGAAAACTTTTTCTGTTGTCAGCAGGACGCTCTGTTGATAACTTCAGCCCAGTGACACCATTTCGAAACCTTCATCAGGAGACGTGACATGAAAATTCTGGTGTTGTACTGCTCCAAAAGCGGAAACACCCAAAAACTGGCAGAGGCGGTCGCCCAGGGCGTTAATTCGGTTCAAGGCATTGAAGCCGTTCTGAAAAATTCCCAGGAAGTCAACAAGGAGGATTTTCTGGAAGCCCAGGGTATCATTGCAGGATCTCCGGTCTATTTCGGGTCCATGGCCGCCGAACTGAAAAGCGTGTTTGACCGGTTCGTAGGCGTTCGAAGCAAGATGGAGGGCAAGGTTGGCGCGGCCTTTGCCACCTCGGCGGACCCGTCCGGCGGCAAGGAAACCACGATGATGTCGATCATTCAGGCACTTTTGATTTACGGGATGGTGATTGTCGGAGATCCCCTTTCCGCCACCGGCCACTACGGCACATCCTGCGTAGGCGCCCCGGATGCCGGCAGCCGTAAGAATGCCGGTCTGCTTGGGAGACGGGTTGCCGAACTGGTTATTAGGTTAAGGGGATAAAGGATGAGTGCGCCCACACAGCCAGCCCGGCTTCGCAAAATGATCGGCGAAAAGCGGTTGATCATCGCTCCCGGCGCATTTGACGCCCTCTCGGCCCGGCTCATCGAGCAGGCGGGATTTTCCGCTTTGTATGTCACCGGCGCCGGGGTGGCCTCAAGCCGTCTGGGGGTTCCGGATATCGGTCTGACCACGATGACCGAAATGCTGGATGCGGCCAGAAATATTGTCAATGCCGTCGGCATTCCGGTGATCTGCGATATGGATACCGGATACGGCAACGCCCTCAACCTGATGCGCGCCGTGCGCGAATTTGAGGCCGCCGGCGTCGCCGCGCTTCAGATCGAAGATCAGGTGACGCCCAAGCGCTGCGGTCATACCGAAGGAAAGCAACTGATCGAAAAGGCGGAAATGGTTCAAAAGATCCAGGCGTTTCAGGAAGCCAGGCAATCCAGGGACCTGGTTCTGATCGCCCGCACCGATGCGATCGCCGTGGAAGGTTTTGAAAATGCGGTGAAGCGTGCACGGGCTTACGCAGAAGCCGGCGCAGACGTCCTTTTTGTAGAGGCACCGAATACCATCCCCGAAATGAAGCGCATCTTCGAATTATTGCCCGATGTTCCCCTGCTGGTAAACATGGTGGACGGCGGCAAGACTCCGATGCTCCCGGCACAGGAACTCGAAACCATGGGCTTTCAAATCGCCATCTATCCCACCACGGCATGGACGGCCGCCATCAAGGCCATGCAGCGGGTTCTGGGCCGTCTCAAGGAGACCGGAGATGCCACGGCGTTGCATGAAGACCGGGTTTCTTTTGAAACCATGTTTGAAATCGTCGGGCGATCGCATTATCAGCGTCTTGAAAAAAAATTCCTGAACCTGTAAAAGGTGTCGCCATATTGCATGATCATAGCTCATAGAAAGGAATTAATGCGCCATGGAATACTGCCCGTGCGGATCCGAACAGCCCTATGAAAGCTGCTGCGAACCGATGATCAGCGGCCGGCAGGCGGCCGGTACCGCTGAGGCCCTGTTGCGATCCCGTTACAGCGCATTTGTTAAAAACCGGATTCAGTATATTGCCGACACCATTCACCCGGATAAAAGAAAAAGCTTTGATGTCCATTCCATCGAAAAATGGGCCAGAGAAGCGCAATGGCTGCGTCTGGAAATTCTGGATATCGAGGCGGGCAGCGAACAGGATACGGATGGAAAAGTGGAATTCATTGCCCGCTACATCGAAAACGGCAGGGAAACCGAACACCATGAGCTGGCGCAGTTCAAGAAAGCCGACGACCGCTGGTATTTTTTCGATGGATCTGCGCCGACAACCGCCCCCTTTGTCCGACCAGCTCCTAAAATCGGGCGCAACGATCCGTGCCCGTGCGAAAGCGGGAAAAAATTCAAAAAATGCTGCGGAGCATAGAACGGAATGGAACCCTTTGCAGTTTCGAGCTAGCGACCGGGGCAGGTTGCACCCGCGTGAATATGAATGATCAATGACGGGACATCAAACCTGAAGCCCCCTGATATTCCCTCTATCGTCCAGACAAAGCGTTTCAGACGATTACCACCGAGTTGTCGCTGTTTCCAAAAGGCGACCGTAGGTAGTTGTCGGCGCACCAGTCGTTTTCCCAGTACTTTTCATCAACCAGGTAACGGAACTGATATTCCCTGCCCGCTTCCAGATCCAGCGTTATGGTGAAGTTGCCGTTTTTCAGTTTTTTCATCGGCGTGGCGCGAACATTCCAGTCATTGAACTCTCCGACGATATAGACCTGGTTGGCGGATCGGGCCGCTTCCCTTGGAAGGCAAAAAGTGACCTTGCAAACGGGTTTGTTCTTCAGGTACTGTTTCTTGATGCTCATGACGGCCTCCTGTTATTCTGCGAATCTCTTTTTCCACATTATTTGATTAACAGGGTGTTAACAGGGTGTTGAAAAACAAGAATCAGGCCGTCAGGCAAGGCGCGCGGCGATGCGACAAGCGCAGCATATTCAAGCATATGTGAGCATTGGCGAGAGCCGTGCAACGCTGAATGGCGGCCTCAGGCGCAGTTTTTCAACAGCCTGTTAAAGGATTTAAGTATAAAATAAATCCTTAATCCTGGACAATTCAATCAATTTTATCAGCGGAAGGATTGTACAATTTAAATTTTTCAGCTGATGTAAAGTCTGTTTCGGGAAAAAATTTTCGAAGACTCTGAAAAAACTCCCGCCGATTTTTATAGAAAATCGTATTTAATCCCTGCAACCGCGCGCGTTCGACATGGGCCTGGTGATCGTCCACAAAGACCGTCTGACCAGGTTTCGAACCGATCTTTTCAAGCACGAAGGCAAAGGTTCCCGAATCTTTCTTGGTCCGTCCCGTATGAAAGGAATTGAACACGAAATCAAAAGAGCTGAAAAACCCGTCTCTATCGTTCAATTCATCGAGCCAGTGGCACTGATCGCTTAAAATCCCCGTAATCACCCCGTTCTCTCTCAAGATGCGAACCGTTTCCAGCATCCAGGGCCTCAGCACAAACCGGGAAAGCACGGCCTCGGTCAGCTGCTCATCCTCGCCTGCAATGCCCGTCTGATCGCGCAGGGCGCTCCAGAATCGATCGGCTCTTGTCATGCCGGTGACAAATCCAAGCTCGTATACCAGAGAAAAGGCCGTCCGTATCAGTTCATCCGGGTTTTGGCCGTTGTTCCGGGCAATATGAAAAAGCCCCGCCTTGAAACCCTCCTTGGCCAGGACCCCTCCGTAATCGAACAGCACCGCACGAATCATTGCGCTCACTTTCTTTCAAGCATCCATTCCGCGATTGTTAAATCGATAAGGGTCTACGATCGCGGAAAGTTCAAAGCGGTTCAACGATATTGCTATCAAACAAACGAAGATCGCGCAAACGCCGCAACCCATTGATCGGGCGAAACCGGATTCCACTGCCCTTCGGGCCCGAAAATCCGGCTCTCCAGGGCCTGACCGCAGGGAAAATCTTTTGTAAAATCCGCCATCCGGCCCAGGGCATCGGCATTTTCAGAAGTTTTCAACCAGATGGCGCTGTTGGGCGCATACACTGTATTCAGCAGTTGTAACAGAGCCCTGATCTCCTGTGTCTGCGCCGGACAGATCAGAATGCCCTGCGTTCCAGGATTAGCCGCAAAGTCCACGCCTGCCAGAAAATCCGCATACGCCTCGGGACCGGAACTGATGCTTGGGCCAAAGACGGCGGCCATTTCCCCGGCCTTCTGCTTCCAGAGTGGATTTCGCGTCAGCCGGGCCAGACGGAGCAGGTTGGCATAGGCCGCGGCATTGGCCGATGGAACCGCGCCGCCGTAAAGGATCTTGGGACGGACAATCCCGCATTCATCGGCGGTCATAAAAAACCCGCCCCTTTGGGAATCCCAGAACCGCTCCACCATCTTTTTTTGAAAATCTTCGGCAAGAATGCCGTAATCCGGATTCAGAGTCGCCCGGTAAAGCTCCAGAAGGGCCAGTATCAAAAAAGCGTAATCGTCGGCAAAACCCTCCACTGCGGCCTGGCCGTGAAAGTACCGATGATACAGTCCCCCTCTGCCATCTCTCATCTGATTGATCAGAAAAAACACGGTTTTTCGGGCCGAGGCAACATGCGACGGCCTGTCGAGTATGCGTCCGCCTGCGGCCAGAGCCGCAGCCATCAGCCCGTTCCAGTCGGCCAGAATTTTTTCATCACGAAAAGGGCGAACCCGTTTTTTTCGAGCCGCGAGCAAAATCTTTCGCGCCTCTCGCCAGCGATTTTGCATGGCCTCCGCAGACATCCCGAGATCGCCGGCCAGCTCGTCAAAGGGCGCGTTCAGACGTAAAATATTGGTCCCGGTTTGCCGACCGAGGGCTTCATCGGTAAAATTTCCCGCCCGGCTCAGCCCGAAAGCAGACTTCCACAAGCCCGCCTCACTCGAAGAAAAAAGCTTTTCAAATTCATCAAGCCCCCAGAGATAAAAGGCCCCTTCCACGCCATCGCTGTCCGCATCCTCAGCTGAATAAAAGGCCCCTTCTTCGGATTTCAGGTCGCGAAGGGCATAAGCAAAAACCTCTTCGGCGGTCTGTGAAAACAGCTCAATCCGGGAACACTGCCAGGCTTCCAGGTACGCCATTGCCGCCAGGGCCTGGTCGTAAAGCATCTTTTCAAAATGCGGAGTCAGCCATTTTTCATCCACCGAGTAGCGGTGAAACCCGAAGCCGACATGGTCCCAGATGCCTCCAATTCGCATCGCCCGCAGGGTCCGCACGACCATTTCCAGGGCCATGGGATTGCCGGTGCTCCGGAAAAATCGCAACAAGAAAAGAAGCCGGCTAACGGTCGGAAATTTCGGCGCCGGCAAAAATCCGCCAAAGACCGGATCATAACCTTGGACCAGATGGTTAAAGGCCGCATCGAGCGATTCCGCGTCCGGCGCCGGGCCGGCCTCAAATTTGAAGGCTGCTTTCAGACCTGCGGCGATCTGTTCGGCCGCGCCAGTAATCTTTTCGCGCTCATCGGCCCAGAGGCCCTTGATCCTCCGGCAAAGCTCCATAAGACCGGTCTGCCCCAGCCGGCTTTCCCTGGGAATAAAGGTGGCAACATAAAACGGTTTCCCGTCGGGAGAGAGAAACGCCGTTAGAGGCCATCCTCCACTTTTGTTCAACATCTGACATGCGGCCATATAGATCGCATCGATGTCGGGGCGTTCCTCCCGGTCCACCTTGATGCATACAAAGGCATCGTTCAGAATAGCGGCCATGCCAACGTCTTCAAACGAATCTTTTTCCATGGCATGGCACCAGTGACAGGAAGCATATCCGATGGAAAGAAAAATCGGTTTTGCTTCGGCCTGAGCCAGGTCAAAAGCCGCTTTATTCCAAGGACGCCAGTCGACCGGATTGTGCGCGTGTTGAAGCAGGTACGGGCTTTTTTCATGAATCAGGGAGTTGGGGGCCATAGCGGTCTCTGAAAAGGGTCCCGATGATCTGAAATCACGACCCAAAAAATGTTCCTTTTCAGGCTTTCAATGATGCCTGCTGATAGCCCGAAAGAAAATCCAAGGGAAAAAGAATAAAATTAAGCTCGAACCAGATTTGAAATAGCTGCGGAAGCATTCGGAAATTGAAATTCAAATCCGGCATTCATGAGTGCTTGCGGGATCACCCGCTGGCTTTGCAGCAATGTTGAACCAAATTCGCCCAGCACCAGGCTCAGCATCAGGCCGGGAGTCTTCAGAAAAGCGGGCTTTCCAAGCGCCTTCCCTAATATTTTGGCAAAATCACCGTTTCGCGTCGGTTCCGGACTGCAGAAATTGACCGGTCCTCGAATATCGGAATGCTTCAGAACAAAGTCCATGGCGCGAATCAGGTCATGGCGGTGAATCCAGGAGAACCACTGAAGTCCGGATCCAACCGGACCCCCTACATATAAACGGAAAGTCTGAATCATCTTGGCAAGAGCACCGCCGTCGCCGGCCAGAACCACACCAAAGCGCGTGGTCACCACCCGCGCGCCGTTCTTCTCGGCACGAAACGCCTCGGCTTCCCAGTCCCTGCAGACCCGTGCCAGAAAGCTGTCTCCCGGCGGATCGGATTCGGTCAGCAGGTCGTCTCCCCGGTTTCCGTAAAACCCGACCGCCGAAGTGCTGATCAAGGTCGGTTTGCCTGAATTTGCAGCCAGAGCCTCCGCCAGATTGCGGGTGGTCAGAATCCGGCTGTCATAAATCGATTTTTTGTAAGCCGCATCCCATTTCTGAAATATGGAACGCCCGGCCAGATTCACCACGGCATCCATGTCCCTGAGCGCCTCCTGCCAGGCCCCCGGACGTGTGGTATCGGCCGGAATATACAAAAAACGGTCGTGAAAAATCCGATTTTGTCTGGACTGTGTGCCGGTAGCAACCACCTGATGACCGGTTTCAAGAAAATATCGGGTCAATGCCGTACCGACAAATCCAAGTCCGCCCGCAATAAATATCTTCATTGCCGTCATCCTTTCAATCAGAAAACAGACACCGGCCCGGTTTTCTCAAAACCCGGAATCTTAAGCCGACCGGCCTGGTTTCTTGAATTGTATCAGGGCGCCATTAAATATGAAATTTTCCGGCTTCGATATAGGGTGTATCTTCTACATCCAGCGCATGCACGACATTCTTGTACAGGCGTTTTTTCATTTCGCGGATGATTTCCCTGTTTTTGTTGAGGTCTTTGGCAAAGGAAAGGACCTCGCTCATCAGCTGATCCATGTGAAAAATCTGGTGTACGATGTGATGGTCCATACATTCCTGAGCGGTCAGACGCCTGGCGGTGTACTGCATTTCCTCAAACTTGTACATGGGAACGACTTTTTTGATCAAGGCCAGCATGCCGGGGAAAAAAGGAATTCCCAGATCAACCTCTGGAAAACAGAAAAATCCGCGATCTGAGCGCATGAAACGGAAATCGAAGGCACAGGCGAGAATCGCGCCGCCGGCAAATGCATGCCCGGTCAACGCGGCAATGGTAATGGCGGGATAAAGCAAAATCCGCTTGAAAAAACGGTTGAGCAGCACAAAAAAATCCTTCACAGCCTCATGATCGCCCCTTGCAATGACCGGAGAGAGCCAGTCCAGATCCAGACCGTTTGAAAAAATCTTATCATGGGACGAGCGGACCACCAGGACTCTGGCGTCGGTCTGCTTTTCAACCGTATTCAAGACGTCATGAAAAGCTTCCAGAAATTGCGGGTTCAAGCGGTTGTCGCCGCTGTTCATCGATATGACCGCCACGTGCTCATCCATCGTATATTCCACCAGTGCCATTCAGACGCCTCCGAAGATAGAAGTCTTTGATTCGCTTGGTATAACCCTTTGGATCAGAAGTAAAATTATCATACGATTTTTCAGGCGTCAACCGCAATCCTGCGACATCGCCAGAGGCATTTCGGGCCGTAAAGCGCGTAAAAAAGGCGATGTCTTCAAAGACACCGCCTTTTGTTCACAACCAACCAAATTCAGGTATTATCCGCAGGATCCCGAACTTTTACATCCAGAGCAGCCTTCGCCGCCGAATTCAACACCCGCGCTGATTTTGAATCCATAGTTGATGAAATCCACCTTGACCGGCTGGACCTTCTTCAGAAAAGCACTGTCAACCAGATAGGTGAATCCGTCCACCTGAAAGGAAGAATCCGTATCCTTAGGCTCATCCAGAGCCATGGCCAGTGACGGCCCCCCTCAGCCCCCCTCGTTCAGAAAAACCCGAATGGGTTTGACCTCTTTGCCTTCAAAATATGCGGCAATCTGCTCGCTTGCCGACTGTGTTACTTCAAACATCTGGTACCCTCCTGTAAAAAAATCGCCCCGTTTTCCGGGTCCGCACGATTTATCGTGTAAATGCAAATTAATCTTCCCTATCCGGTTTGTCAATGGCGTTTCCCGGAAATCGAAGCGCAACGGTCAAAAATTCCAGGCGTGTTTTTAACATCAACCGCCCGATACAATATGCTTTTCAGGGTCAGAACGCTTTCGACGAAAACCGGATTCGTGAATCTTACAGGGATTTCAGACAACGCTGATAAACTTCGTAGTCCCCGGATAAAAACAGAACAAAGAATACTTTTTCGATGTCAGGATGGGATTTCAGAAATTCTGCGGTGGTCCGAACTGCAATCTTGCAGGCCTCTTCAATCGGATATCCGTATATTCCGCAGCTGACGGCGGGAAAGGCGATGGTTTTCAGACCCCGCTCCGCGGCAAGCTCAAGACTGTTCCGGTAACAACCGGCCAGAAGCCGGCTGTCCGCTGGTTTTCCGCTGTACACCGGTCCAACGGTGTGGATCACATGCCTCGCGGAAAGCTTATAGCCGCGAGTGATCCGGGCTTCCCCGGTCGGACATCCGCCAAGGGTCCGGCATTCGGCCTGCAGCTCCGGTCCGGCGGCCCTGTGAATCGCCCCGTCTACTCCGCCGCCACCGAGCAGGGTTTTATTGGCGGCATTCACGATGGCATCCACATCCAGTTTTGTGATATCGCCCTGAATAATTTCCATCCGGTCGCGCAGTTTCGGATCCATGGTTACCTCCATTTCTTTAACAGGTTGTTGAAAAAACTGCGCCTAAGGCTGCGATGCAGCGTTGTACGGCTCCCGCCAATGCTCACATATGCTTGAATATGCAGCGCTTGTCGCACCTCGCACGTCTTGTCTGACGGCCTGATTCCTGTTTTTTAACGCCTCGTTAAGCTGATTTCCGATTTCTGATCAAAATCACAGTTCATAAAGAGTCTCGTCCCGATCCGGCTGGCGCATGGGTCCGGAAATACTTCTGATTTTTTTTGCATCCGGCGCAAAAGGGTCCTCGGCTTTTAAAAGATCCCCCATTTCAGCCTCGATCTGATGAGGATCTTCGCCACGTTCCATTCTCCTGAGCGCCTCTTCCATGCTCTGCCCCATTTTCAAGCCGGTTATATCCGACATCCGGCGCATCAGATCGGCTGCCTGCCGGGGATCCTCCTTATTCATCCTGTCGGCCTCACGAACCAAGGCATTCATGGCCCGCTCCATCCTGAATCCATCGACGGAATAATCCCCGGATTCACCTTGTTCTTCAGACCTTCCCGCAATGGCAAAAAGAGAAATCCGGCGATCCAGCTTCTGCCTGCCGCATCGCGGACAAAGCGGTTGCGCGCTGGTGTTCACACGGGATGAAAAAAAATTGAAGATGGTATGGCATTGGCAGCAGTAAAATTCGTAAATCGGCATGGTCACTCCCCGAAATATCAACTGTTGGGATCCGCATATTTCGGTCCGCCGGCGTCGGAAATCTCCTCTTGCCGCTTCAGCGGCCGACGAAAACAACCCGATCATAGAGCCAAAGCATTGGCTTGTCAACCGATGCGACGC
>JAXGZF010000002.1:0-1775 GCA_040771865.1 Desulfobacterales bacterium | reverse complement strand
GCTCCCCAGTCAGAACATACATACCGCGTCCCAGGCAAACCAGCGCCGTTAAAAACCGCAGCGCTGTGCCGTTGTTTCCCAAAAAGATTTCACGGTCCAATTTGGCAATCGCCCCACCGGTGCCGATAACTTTTATGCCATTGGTATCCTGTTCCAGCCTCGCACCCAGCAGCCTCAGACCTTCCATCAGGCGCAGGGTGTCCTCAGCAATCAAAGCGCCCCGGATCAACGATTTCCCCGTGGCCAGAGCGGCGGCAATCAAAGCCCGCTGCGTCAGACTTTTCGAGCCGGGCACTTCCACGCTTGAAACAGGTTTTGACAATTTAGCTTCAGGATTCATGCCGCATCAACCTTTCGCGGACTGTGTTTCTCATCACGGCCAAGGGAGCTTTTCCGCCCGTCCATAACTTCAACTGCCGCGCTCCCTGCCGAACAAACATCTCCAGCCCGGGGACAACCCTACATCCTTTCGACTCCGCATCCCGAATCAATCTGGTCTTCAGTGGATTGTAAACAACATCCGCTACAACTCGGTAGTTGGCCAGAATGGACGAATCGACCGGCGATGAATGAAGGTTCGGAAACATGCCAACCGGCGTCGTATGGATGAGGCCGAAGGCCCGGACTTTATCGATTTCCGACAACGGATAAAACGGACAATCGAACCGGGCGGCCAGTTCCCTGCCCGTCTCCGGCGTCCGGTTCACAATGATCGGCCTTCCGCCTTCTTTTGTGATTCCGTATGCGGCGGCCCGCGCTGTTCCACCCGCTCCCAGAATGATAAATTTCTTGCCCTTCATCTGTGTCTCCGCACGCAACGCATCCATCAGGGCCGACCAGTCGGTGTTATGGCCGATCAGCCGGCCGTCATCGTTCACGATCGTGTTGACCGCCCCCACGGCGGCCGCGTCCGCGTTTATTTCGTCGAGATAGTCCATGACCTCCGTTTTGAACGGAATTGTAACCGATGCGCCCCGAATGTTCATTGCCCGAATACCGGCGACAGCGGCGGCCAGATCGCCGACGCGGAAAGCGCTGTAGGAAGCATTCACTTTCATCGCCCGGAAAGCCGACTGATGCATCAGCGGCGACAGGCTCTGACGGACGGGGTTTCCCAGAAGAACAAAATGGAGATCCCCCTGCGGCGGCTCAAAAAATCGTTGACGGCCGGACAAAAGTTTCTGAAATACCCTCATCTCACTGATCGTCAACTGGCCGGGCGCGGAAACCCTGCCACCCGGCAAAACGGTGAATCCCAGGTAACTTCCCCGCGAAGGCGCCAGCACGCGGCTGATCTGCCCCTTCTCGCCCATGCACATGGCGATGATTTCGCGCCCCTGATCTTTCGCGTAATCCATCAGGCTCAGAACGGTGGCATTATCGGACAGGCTTCGGGCATACGGGACCATCTTCACGATGTCCGCGCCTACCTGTACGCAAGCGTCAAAGATTTTCTTCAAACAGGCAAGAGACGGGGTTTTGAACGGGTCATGCCAGGAAACGATCAGCCGCGCGGGATTTGGCCGCTTGTGGCACCGGGATCGCATTCTGGAGATGGCGCTTTCCCCTTCCGCAAGCTCGATATCAATGAAATCCGCACCGGATGAAACAGCCGTTTCAAGCAGCTTCATTTTGGCCGCACTGGTTCTTTCTTTTACGGGAAGGGCCGGGAGGTTTTCCTGTGCAAGCAAAGACTCTTCTTTCCTGCGGCACGTCACGATAATTTTGACGGCGGCGGACGCGCGCCTTGCCGCGCGGATCAATTCCGCCACATC
>JAXGZF010000001.1:0-14366 GCA_040771865.1 Desulfobacterales bacterium | reverse complement strand
CGTCGTGGGAAAAATTACGGATGTTTATCTTATCAAAAGCGGTCCCGACGCAGGTAAAAAGATACTGTAAGCAACGGTAGGCGGAAGAATTTAAAGCCCCGTCTCCGGGAAAAGAAGATGATGAAGGAGTTGTAAAATGGTAGGCGAACAAAAAAGCGATGAGCAAATCAAACAGGAAATGATCGACCTGCTCATGGAAAAAATCACGGGCGGTCTTTCCGAAAAGGTTGTGGATTACGGAAACAACCCCCGCAATTACGGAAGCCTCGACAAACCGGACGGCTACGCCAAAATCAAAGGCCCCTGCGGCGACACGATGGAAATGTTTCTCAAGATTCGAAACGATAAAATTGATGATATTTCCTATACGACGGACGGCTGCATGACGTCCCACGCCGCGGCTACGGCCGCCACGGTCATGGCTAAGGGAAAAACGGTCCGGGAGTGCCTGAAAATCAATCAGAGTTCGATCCTGGAGCACCTGGGCGGCATGCCCGAAGATTCAGAGCATTGCGCCCTGCTGGCCGCCAACACGTTTCACAAAGCTTTGCGGGACTATGCCGTTGGAAAGAAAAAATGATCCTTTCCTCCTTTCGGCACACAGGAGAGACATGACCCCCAAAGAACGGCTTCTGATCAAATGGTTCGAACGGTACACGGCGCGCTACCGAGACGCGGTGGATTTGCTGCCTGCCGCGCTGGAGCTCAAGTACCGCCACAGCCGGCGCGTCGCGGAGAACGCACGCCTTATTGCCCTCGGCCTGAAGCTCGACGAGTCGGAAATTCAGCTCGCGGAAATCTGCGGACTGGTTCACGACATCGGACGGTTTCCGCAATACAGCTGGTTCGGCACTTTCCGGGACGCGGATACGCTGGACCACGGCCTGGCCGGCCGAAAGACGCTGGAGGCCGAAGGCGTGCCGTCTCTGATGAACAAAGATGAGTGGGAGCGTGTTGCCTGCGCCGTCGAATATCACAACCGGAAAACGGACGATCTGCCCGCGGACCTTCCCGAAAATGCCCGGCAGTTGCTGAACATCATTCGGGACGCGGACAAACTGGATATCATGGATCTGGTTTTGCAATCCGTCGCCCGCGACGGATTTCGCGACCTCCCCGGCATGCTGCCCCACATTCGCTTAAGCCGGGAACTGACGCCCTCCGTCGTGGAGGAATTTCAAAAACACAGGTCCATCTCCACAAGCCATCTGGGAACGGTTGCGGACTTTCTGCTGATGCTGGCTTTCTGGTTTTACGATTTCAATTTTTTTTCATCCCGGCAGATCGCGGTTTCCCGCGACCTGATCGGCCGGCTGCAAAAAGAACTGCCGGAGACCCCTTTCATCCGGGAGCTTTTTGCCGGCATCCCAAAAATGACAAGTTCCGAAGAAAGGACAGAAGCGCAATGAAGCCTTCCCGACCCGAAGACGTCCGTCCGCTCGTCACCGTTGTCTGCGACAACTACAAGACCGCGGAGGATCTGGAAGCCTGTTGGGGATTTTCCTGTCTTATCCGGCACGGCGGCAAAAACATTTTATTCGACACCGGCTGCGACGGCATGGTTCTGTCGAAAAACATGGCGCGGCTGGGTCTAGATCCCGCGGCAATTGATTTATTGATGATTTCACATCAACACTGGGACCACACCGGCGGCATCTATTCGGTTCTGGACGCCAACCGCGATCTTCGGGTTTTGGTGCCCCGTTCTTTTTCTGCCCATTTCAAGGCAGACATGAAACGCTACGGCGTCCCTGTGATGGAAGCTGACGGAGCGCAGGAAATTTTCCCGGGCTTTTATACCACCGGCGAATTGAACGGCCCCGTGCGGGAGCAGGCGGCGTTGTTCAGAACGCCTGCGGGAGTCATTGTGATTACCGGCTGCGCTCATCCCGGCATCGTCCACATCATTCAGACCGCAAAAAGGATTTTACCAAATGACCATCTTGCGCTTGTCATGGGCGGATTTCATCTGCTCGACGACAGCGAGGGAGAAATTCTAAAGATCATCGCGCAGTTCAAATCCCTCGGGGTCCGCTATGCGGCCGCATCCCATTGCAGCGGCGAAAGAGCCAGGGAGCTTTTCGCCCGTGAATATGCGAAGCGCTTCATCCCTCTCGGGGCTGGCACGGAAATTTTCCCCGCGAATTTGAAATAGGGAATTTCGGCTGTTTTTATACAAAAGATACGCTGGACAATCCCGAGATTGGTTTTGGGGTCATCGGGAACCCATCATGACCGCGACCGCGGTCAGCAACCGCTGGTTCCTCACGTAAATCCCCTTCCGCTTGAAGGTCCGGACAGTGAGGACGAAGGCGATTTCGCAGCAAAAACAGAAAGTTGTTTTGCCGTGTTTTTGCTGCCGCAATGGGGACATACCTGTTTGCGGGAAGCCTCTGAAATTGATACCAGCTGTTCAAAGTGTTCGCCGCAATCTTTGCATTGATATTCATAAAACGGCATAAAACGTTTTCCTTTCCATTCCTCTGATTCTTTTGGTTAAAGATAATGTCGCCGGATCGCTCCGTCAAGAGACATTAGCGCTTTATGGCCTTATGGCTTTTTATCCAGCAGCAGGCTCCCGCAACGTCGTAGCGAGAAGGTATGGAGTCGCCTGCCGTCCGGATCGACATCCCACCGGGCGCGGCGATATCCGCGAACGGGGCCGTTATCAATACTGTACCCCGACGGAGGGCGGCCGAACTTTATGTCAGCGGTTCTTTTTAGTCCGGTTGGTTGCGCATTTATCAGGACTGTCTCCGGTTGCCGTATCCGCGTCCCCCACCCCGGCCCATGCCCCGGCCCCCGCCGCGTCCTCCGCCACGTCCTCCGCCCCGGCCCTTGCCCCGGCTTTGACCCGATGGGGCGGCGCCGGAGAGAAAATTCAGCGCCCGGTCCAAAAGACCGCCCATTTGCGCCGGTTGCAAAGCTGAAACTCTCGCGGCAAACGGCGCATGCAGCGGAGACGTCGAGGCTGAGGTAATGGGGGTGCGTGATGCCGCAGGCTGAGGAGATGTGGTCTCGTTTGCTTTGTCTTTGCGTTCGGTATAAATGGTATCGTTTGGGCATTCGTTTATGCAAGCGCAACAAGCGGTGCAAAGCCCTGCGTCAATTTTTGCCGTTTCCACAATGGTGATAGCTCCGACAGGACAGGCATCGACACACAGCCCGCAGCCGGTGCATTTGCTTTCATCAATTTTTACAATGATTAATCTTTCTTTCCGCATTTTCACTTATCCTTTCCCTTTGGAATCGGCATTTTGCGTCCTGCCGTTTCCAACTTTAAATCTTATAACGTTCGCTTGTGTTTTCCCGTGTTGTTTCCGGGGTTTCCTCGGTTACCGGTTCGCCGTGGTCGCAGATTAAAACGCCTTTGAGATGATCCATTTCATGTTGCACCACGCGCGCCCACAGACCGGTGAGTCCATATTGTATTCTCTTCCCCCGCCCATCCAGTCCGGCGACATAAATCCGGTCGTTTCTTTTGACGTTGACGCAGATGCCGGGCAGGCTCAGACACCCTTCGACCATTTGCGTTTCTTTTCCGGTTTCGAGAATGACCGGATTGACAAGCGCGAGCGTTTCGTTTTTAATGCCGCTGACAAAAAATTGTTTGGCAAGTCCCGCCTGTGGCGCGGCCAGACCAATGCCTTCGCATTGGCGCATGAGGACAAACATTGCGTTGATCATTTCTCGCAGCTCCGCGTCAAACTGTTCCACCGGTTTACAGATTTTCCTCAAAACCTCAGCGGGATAAACTTGCAAATCCAGTGATGCATCGGAGGGCTTCATGATGGGTTTCCCCTTTGTTTATTGCGCCTGGCCTTTCTTGCCGTCCCGGTTAGAACAAGGGGGCTTCCAATTCGGCCAACCGCTTTTTAATGTCGCCCAGTGCGTCTTCAAAATATTTCGCCTGACCTCGAAGGGCGTCGATTTCCTGCTCGCGTGTCGACGGCGCCCAGTTAGGTGCAACCGGCAGGGCATAACCGTAGCCGGCATAAGGCGCCGCGAAGCGTCCACTCCGGCCTCCGCGTCCGCCCCGGAATCCCAGTCCCAGACCCCGGCCGAATCCCGCGCCGTATCCGCGGCCCAAAACCGGATTGGCAAATCCGGACACTGTATATCCCGCACAGTAACCCGCGGCTCTCCCTGTCATCGGTCCTAACCCTGCAGGACCCTTTTGATCACCTCTTGGCATAAGAACCTCCTTTTTTACTGATGTATCTTTAATCTTAGCCGCCGCGGAAAAAACGCGACGATCCGCGCCATGGCAACCGGGCATCGGGAAAATAGGCCCACGGCATTTGCCTTAGCAACCGACACCATTCCTTCGCTCCTCACCGCCAAGACAATTTTCCGGAAATTTCCATTCCTACTTTACATGATTGCATTATATGTACCAGAGAGCAAAAATCATCAGAATTAGTAATAATAACAATCATTACAAACATATATATTGATAACAAAATTGCGGAAATCAGGCGGATACCAACACATAGTCGCGTAAATGCGACTAATTTATTAATAACAGTCTTGGTGATGCGACTCTATGCGAGCCCTTACGAAGACGCACTGTTTTGGGAGAAGCGCATGATGCCCGCCTTTTGATTTTCCGCCGACCCGCACAGGCATCCCGCCAGGTGATCTTTAAAGAAATTTAGACAAGACAATAAATACGGCCAATCCGACACCGCCCAGAAAGGCAAAGATGGAGTGTTGCTTTTTGTCGCCCAAGGCTTCAGGCAAAAGATGCGAAGCGGAAATATAAATTAATACGCCGGCGATGAATCCCAGCGTCAATCCCAAGCCGCTTGACGATAACTTATCCATAAAAGGGTACGCGATAAACGCGCCCAGAGGCGTGGTGAAGGAAGCGATCAAAAGCGCATAAAAGATGGCCGTTCTTTGTTTGACTTCCGCTTGCATAAAAACCAGGTAGGTGATGACCCCTTCGGCAAATTCATGCACCACCAGGCCCGTGGCGGAAAGAAAACCGGTAAGAATGCTGACGCTGAACGTCACGGCATAAATCACGCCGTCCACAAAAGAGTGAATCCCAATGCCTTCCGCAACTACAATGCCAAAGGCCAGATTTTCTTTTTGCGCATGGTATCTGATGAGTTTATTGGAAAAGACCATGAACAGAAATCCTCCCGCCGCCATAAATCCCGCGTAAGGGTTTTTTTGCAACGCCTGAGGCAAGGCCAGCATCAAGGGCGTTGAAATCAAAACGCCGGCGGCAAAACACATAAAATAGGACTTGGTCTTTTCCGCCCATTTTTTATATTTGACAATCGCAAAGATGCCTGCGGCATTGATCAATGCTGAAAAAATGGCGAATACAGCCATCCATGTAAAAGTGTCGGACATCTTTTACTCCTCTTTCTGATCTGCATTAAATAGATTCATCTTTTAAATCTGATCGAATATCTCTTTCGTTTCCCTGAAATAAGGTCTGGAATCTTCAGGATCTCCGAACCGGGCCCCGTCGTCATCAGACCCATGATTCTGACATTTCGCAGTTTTGAAATTTCCTGGATGAGCGGTTTAGCGTCAATTTTACATTTTCCGCAATCATAATAACCCTTCTTTTACTCTAGCGTTTTTCTGATTTTTCCATCGGGCAACAGGTTGTCCGGATGAGATTGTCGGTCTTCTTCCATTTGATAGCGTATGCAACGCCGGTTATTCACCAGACAATAATTTTCAATCCAGTATCTTTCCAGTTTTCCCCTTTCCGTATATTCTTTTATGGGGCAGGCAAAGTACCATTTGCACGGCCTGATCTTTCCCTGATGGATTAAAACATCCCAACCCCTGATGCGATAATCACGGACGTCAACTGTTCCCGTCTTGTGCTTTTCTCGCCAATCGATCGGCGCGGGAAGCCATGTATAGAGTTCTTTTCGCCAGGCTTCCAAAAGCAGAGGCTCTCTTTTCATAAATTCCGCCGCGCAAAGGATTTCATTTTGAGCGGCACGCTTTAATTGATGAAGCCAGATCATCCCGTCGGCCGACCTCAAAAGATGATGATCAATGAGCAGCGTAGAAACGTTTCGGGACAAGATCAACGCATTATTCCATGCGCGCTTTGTGCGTTCCGCTGCGGATAAATCGTTTTCCTGATAGAGCGCCGGTCCCGAAGTTAAAACGATATCCGGCTTCCAGTCCAGAATTTTTTCAATGGCCTCTTCCTCGAGCAGTTGAATATCCGAGGCATGAACAAAGGTTTCGCCTTCCTCTTCTATTCTGGTCATCATCACGCTGTTTTGTGTTTTTGCGCTTCCCCCGTGGGGAACCGGCAAAGAAAATTCCAGGCCCAATTCTTTTGCGCCTTCCGGAGGGGAAAGCTCCCTGCCGAGCGCAAAGGCCAGTTCCTTTCTTCGTTCCTGCTGGATGGATGGACAGTCGTCGGGCCCCTTGGCCCGGATCCGGCAATGCGCCAGACTTGTTTTCACTTGCGCTATCCCCAGTTGGTAGGGATTCGGATTCAAAAGGGGACAATGGTCGCCGTCGAAATGGCTGATCACAACGTCCGTCGCCTCTTTTAATGCATCAATGATGTTTTCCCTGATGGCCGCTCCAACGGCAACCTGAAAAGGATGCGGCGGAAAACCATAGCGGGACCAGCCCAAGGCAACGCCCGGATCGATGCAGATTTTCCGATTTTTTAATTCCACCAGACAGGACAGTCCGCGACACCCCAGAGATTCGGCGCCTAAAATTTTGATGATCATCTCTTATGTCTTCCGGTCAAAGAGCCCGTTTAGTCAGGTCAGAATAATGCCCCTTCGGTCTTTGCCGTCTTTCTTGCTTTTTTCATGGATGATAGCGCAAATATTTTCCACAATGACATTCTTTGCTTCGGCGATTTCCTTTTTTCTGACAATCGCGCATACAAATTTATTTTTCAATCGGACGATATTGGGCCCCATCAGCCGGCCGACCAGCACATCCACGCCCGCCAGGGCGGAAACCGTCGCTTTCGCTTTGCCGGGGTCGCCGTGAACTTTTGTCTCATCCTCTCTGTATTTGGGATTCTCCCGGGTTTCCCGGAAAACCAACGTCCCCTCAAAATATTCAAAAATGTCAAAATAAGCGGATTTGCCCACATGATCGTTTGATTTAATGGTTTGATGATCATCGGTCCCGATGGCAAAAAACAACCGGTCTTTGATTTCCTTAATGGCGTTTTGAGGGCAGGCCTTCATCACTTTCCACAGACAGTCCATCCTTTCCATCACAATTTCCGCAAACCCTTTTTCCGTTTTCAATGTGATCGCTTCCGGACAGACAGAGACGCAAATTCCGCAACCGACGCATTGATTTTTATCTACCAGAACCATATGTCCTCCTCCCCTCTCTCTTCTGTTCTTCCATCTAAAGCCCCTCCCTTCGTGAATGGTTTATATTTCGATGGGCGTTCCCACCGACAAATCCACATAGGCCGGCCCGAAGGCTTTTTTAAACTGGTCGATCGCCCAGTCGGAGCTGTCATGGGCGGACAGAGATACGCATTTTACTTTCGCCTCCGCAATGGCGCGAATGGCCTGCCGTACATCGTTTTCATTGATGCCGTCCCACGGCATCCGGTCCGAGCCGACAAGGGCCTGGGCGTTGATGGGGCCGATCATGATGCGTCCGCCGTGGACGGGAAAATGCAGACCTCCGATAATGCCGTAGATCGGCAAATCAAAAAGTTGTTTGGCCCGTTCAACGACACGCTCCACGGTCTGGTGTCCACACCCGATAATCAACACGAGGCCTTTTCCGGCCACGTGGACGGCGAGGGCCTGCTCTTCGGTATATCCCATCAGAAACAGGGCGCGGGGAATGCTGCCAATGCCGTACACCCCGGGTGCCAGCTCCACCGGATCCAGCGACACGCGAATTTCCGAGGCGGGGTTGGCGTTCATCGGCGAGGGTTTAATCGGCAGCGGAGAATAGACCGGTACGGCAGGAAAATCGACGGGGCCGTTGGAGAGGCTGAACGTATGATTTCTCTGATCCCTGCTGCCGCCTAAGTGATCCAGATGATGGTGCGAGACAAACAGGGCATTGATGTCGGCCAGGTTAACGCCGAACAGCTTCATATTAGAGATCAGCGGGGAGGGATGCTCCCCTTTGGCGTTGTAGCCGACATCCATCAGTACTTTAAAATTTCCCGCTGTCAGAAGATACGAGACGCCGGGTTCCGTCTTCGCTTCCGGAAACGTGCTTTTAAAATCGACCAGCGGCAAAACCGTCAGGGACGCGACGGATCCGGGATTTTCAATGCGCGAATAACTCCGGGCGTTGCGTTCTTTTTCGGCCCGCTGACGATCCATCCATAACTTTAGAAACATGGATTTTCCTCCTGCGTCCCGGCAATCTTGTCACAGAATTGCCGCGTTAAATGGTTTGCGTAATCTGATCCGATCATAAAAGACTCGATAGGTTGATGTAAAATGAGGCGGCTTGCGCATCGAAACAGCGGCATGATTCCCAGCTCATGATACGCGCTGGAAAGGCCAAGATGGGCGATGATGGAGGCGCCTCTTTCGCTTGCCATCCGGGTCATTGCTTTTTCGATCATGGCCAGTTCGAAAAACGGCAGCGGCGGGCCGCCAAACGTGGCCACCGACCCGATTTTCTTTCCCGCCAGGCCCCGAACCGTGCGCAGGTATCGCGCCACGGGATACGAAATCTGCGCCCACTTGGGGCCACCGATGCAAATGCGGTCAAACGCCGAAACATCTGGATATCGCAGGGGGGCGATATCCTCTTCGATCTGGGTATAGCTTGCCAGATACTTTTTCCGCCAGGAGGCTTTGAATGAACTTAGAAAAATAAGCGGATAATGGTGCAGATCTTTCCAGATTTCACCGACACAGGAGGATTCCCGCATCACCTGTAAATGTTCGACTTCCACCGAATGACCGAGTCTGACCAGCCTGTCTTTTACGTTATCCATCACCTTCTTTGTGCAATCGGTGCGGGAATAATAGGCCAGTAGAATTTTCATAATTTACACCAAAAGTGGATGATTACGGATGACGCTCATACACCGGGGGTAAACGCCCGGATGATTACGAAAAGCGTCGGCGGCATGGAGATTTTTTTCCAACCGGTGATTTCCTCAACGTTTGTCTGCCGCAGGGTCGTCTTTCATCCAACCCTGTTCAGGCAAGGTGTGAAAACAGACGGGTTTGGCGCTGTGCCAGCGGCCTTTTGCGTCGATTTCCCACTGGGTATAGCGATCCAAGGGCGCCCCCGTCTTATCAATTCTGAACCCCGACGGGTGATAACCTGTTTCAATTTCACTGGCCTTGCATGTTGGCCGCATTTCTACCTCCTGAGAGAAAGATTTTATCCAGGATGGCGACAATCTGGTCCTTTGGACAAATTCCTCAACGTCCGAGAGGCTGGTCACCACCCAGACCGGACGCCCGGCAAACGGCGTCAGATCGACGCAGGCAGTCGGACAGCCGGCGACGACGAGCGTTCCATGCGTGTCCGGTTCCTCGTGCGAAACCAGTTCGATTTCTTCCTGCAAGCGTTCCCTGATCAACACCACCGCCTGCACCCGGTCATATTCGGGTTTGCACCCCCCGCAATACTTCAGCCCAATCCTGATTTTATTTGCGAGCTCGAATGCGCCTTTGGACAACTCACATCTCCTTTTGGGGGTGGAAAACCATTTTCCCGCCCGGAAATCTACCCGTCAGCCTTTATCAGGTTAGCTGATCCCCCTTTTCAATGCCGCAAAGCTGCTTGGCGATTTTTTGTTTTTCCTTTAAGTTGATCCTCCGGGTAATCATAATGCGCTGCGCCTGAGGCGAGCCCGCGCCATGCATCGATTCCGTCAAATACCCCACGGCGGCCGTGCCCAGGGTTAAATTTTCAATGAGTCTTAAAATGCGCATCCGGTCTTCCGTGTTGACATCGGCTTTGCCCTGGTAATATTTCTTGAGCCACTTGCCGACTTCGGGCGAATCGAAATCCGCCGCCGACGGCAGCGTGACCATAATACCTCCCGCAATGTCCTGGGCGAGTCGGGCGATCAGGTAGGGAAAGCGGGTGACGTTGTGTTTGCTGATATTGGCCAAAAGCACATCCACCAGATAGGTTCCGCAGGCCTCCTTGTGCCCTTCGGAGGCGCAGGCGATGCTCCCGCAGTAAAGCGTTTCGTTGAGGTGATTCATTTCCACGATCTTGTCCTTGACGTGCGCCGCCTTTTCCACACCGTTATACTCTGCGATGGTCTGCGTGGCGCCGATCAGCACGTCGCCCACGCCGCTTTTGCACGCGTAGCTCTGGCGGTGGTAGGCCGCGAAATTTTCCACCAGCTCCGTGGAGAAATCGAATTCCTTGTACATGAATACCCGTTCCCACGGAACAAATACGTGATCGAACACCACCAGCGCCTCATGGCCGCCGTAGTGCATATTGCCGCGGTCAAGCGTCATGCCTTCGAGCTTGCGGGTGTCGCACGACTGACGGCCCATGATGTAGGTCAGGCCTTTCGTGTCGCTGGGGATCGCAAACGAAATCGCATAGTCCTTGTCTTCCGCCCGCATGGTGATGGTGGGCATGGTGATGATCTCGTGGGAATTGACCGCGCCGGTCTGATGGTCTTTGTTGCCGCAGACCACGATGCCGTCCTTGCGTTCTTCAACGACGTGCAGGAACATGTCCGGGTCCTTCTGCTGATGCGGAGCAAGCGACCGGTCGCCTTTCGTGTCGGTCATGGCCCCGCAGCAGGTGAGGTCGTTGTCCTGCACATACGCAAGATATGTAAGAAAACGCTTGTTGTATTCCGTGCCGTATTTTTGATCGATATTGTAAGTCGTAATCGACAGGGCGTTAAGTGTGTCCATTCCGACGCAGCGCTGAAAACAGCAGCCGGTATGGTATCCCAGAAGACGGCCCATTTTTGTTTTTTTGACCAGATCCTGGGTGTTTTGGTGAATATGGCAGAAGCGGTTGACCTTTTTTCCGGTCAGGGGAGAGATCGTCGTCATGAGGTCTTCGTATTCGGGTTTGTGCGCCAATTCGTAAGTCAGGGCCACGGCATTCATGGACGGCCGGATGATGGGATCATCCACCACATTTTCAACTTTTTTCCCGAACATCCAGACATCCAGATGCAACTTTCTTAAGCTATCCTCATACTGATTGGCATTCATCAGGGCCATACGCTTTCTCCTTTTTTGTTTTATTGTTCTTCAAAATGCCCGTCTTTGAATCAGAATAGCTTTATGAGACATTTGTTTCAAAGGGGCTGTGTCAGGGCAAATCTTTTTTAAGCATTCAGTTAGGCAAGCATTAAACGCCGAAGCCCCTTCCGCCGCCACCGCCCATTCCGCCACCTCTACCGCCGCCGCCCATTCCACGGCCTCTGCCGCCACCCATCCCGCGGCCCGCACCTGCGCCGGTACCGAAGTGACTTTGGACGTTGGGCTCGGACGCGCCGGACAGGTTTCCTGTTTTATACAATTCAACCGCCTGCCGTACCGTTCCGCTCACGCCGGTGATGACGCGGACGCCGGCCGCGCCGAAGGTTTGAAACGCATTAGGGCCGCAGTTTCCGGTCAGCACGACTTCCACGCTTTTGTTGGCCAGAAGTTGCGCGGACTGGATGCCCGCACCCCCGCCTAAAGCAATATTGGGGTTGGAAATCGCCTCAAATTCCAACGTTTCCGGGTCAATCACCAAAAAATAAGCGCAACGTCCGAATCGCGCATCGACAACAGCATCCAACGAGGGACCGTTGGAGGTCACAGCAATTTTCATAAAATTTCTCTCCTTGATTCAAAAACCAGCCGCCGGATTTCCGGCGACCGGTTTTCGAATTTCTGTTTGCAAAAAGGAAGGTTACTACTTAACGTTTTTTTCGCTTTCCAGATCAGCCAGACGCTTTTTGATATCCGCCAGCGCGTCTTCAAAATATTTCGCCTGTCCCTGGAGCGCGCTGACCTCCTGCTCGCGCGTTGGCGCCGCCCAGGCAGGCGCTACCGCCGGCGCGGCATATCCATAGCCGGCATAAGGCGCCGCGAAGCGTCCGCCCCAGCCGCCGCGACCGCCGCGACCGCCGCGACCACCCCGGAACCCCAGCCCCAGGCCCCGGCCAAAGCCCGCGCCGTATCCGCGGCCTAAAACCGGATTGGCAAATCCGGGCGTTGCATATCCCGCACAAAAACCCGCGGCTCTTCCCGTCATCGGTCCTAACCCTGCAGGACCTGTTTGATCTCCTCTTGGCATATAAACCTCCTTCTTTGTTGATGAATCCTTATTCTCTTCCGCCGCGAAATCGTCTGCGGCGGCCCTGGCCGAGGCAACCGGGCATCCGGAAGGCCTGGCCGATCGGCATTTGCCTCAAGTAAGCCTCCAAAACCTGCCGTGCATTACCGGAAACAAACCCGATCACTTCGATTCCGGAAACTTCCAGTGTCCTCGAAAAGTCCGTCGAAATCGCCCCGCAGATCAAAACCTGCGTGCCCCACTCGGATAATCTCGAAGCACGCGAATAGGGCAATTCCGGCCCCATGGGCTCCGTTCTCGTGGAAACCACCTTCCCGTCTTCAACCTGCGCAAGCAAAATCGTTCGCGCTGAATCGAAAACGGGTGAAATCAGGTCACCCCACACGGCCAAAGCAATTGTTCGACGGTATCCGTTCATCACCATCAACAAGTAGCATTATATATGCCAGGTCCTGATTATTTACACAGATATATAATAGATAAGTAAATACATATACTTAAAAGCTAGAAACTTTTGCAGGGAACCTTCAAGATTCACATTTATAGTCGCATCAATGCGACTGATACAATCGATAGAGTCGCATTGCAGAGACGATTACAAATGAATTTAACGGGACCGCCCGTCTCTTGAAGGAAGTTCGATGCCCAAATTTTTGACTTTCCGGAAAAACGTACTTTTGTGCATGCCCAGATCTCGGGCGGCGGCCACCCGGTTCCCGCCGTTGCGCGTGAGAGCCTCTAAAATCGCGCGGGTTTCCATTGCTCTGACGGCTCCGGTCGGTGCAAGCGGTGTTGTGGCGCCTCCGAAACTTCCCAACATTGAATCCGGCAGGCAATGCGCTGTAATCCGTCCCTCGCGGCACAAAACAAACGCATGCTCAATGGCATTTTCCAGCTCCCGAATATTTCCCGGAAAATGGTAGGCCATCAAGACGGCAAGCGCTTCCGGCTCCAGACCGGAAATTTTTTTGCCGCGCAGCAAATTTTTTTTACGGACAAAATGATCAACCAAAAGCGGAATATCCTCCCGGCGTTCGCGAAGCGGCGGCAGGTACAGACTCACCACGTTGATCCGGTAATACAAGTCCTCACGAAAGGCTCCGTCTCCGACCCTTTCCTGTAAATTCTTGTTCGTTGCGGCAATGATGCGCACGTCGGTTTTTTCATCGCGGGTCGCGCCCAGGGGATGAAAAACCTGATCCTGAAGAACCCGCAGCAGGCGAACCTGAAACGCCGGACTAATCTCGCCGATTTCATCCAGAAAAAGGCTGCCGCCCCGGGCCACAGCAAAAATTCCGGCCTTGTCGCGTTTCGCATCGGTAAACGCACCCGCCTTGTATCCGAAAAGTTCCGATTCCAGAAGCGTGTCCGGAAGAGCCGCGCAGTTAACGGCTACGAAAGGATTTTTGCGTCTCGGGCTTAGATGATGGATGGCACGGGCCAGTAGTTCCTTTCCCGTTCCCGTTTCACCCCAAATCAGCACCGACGAGCCGCTTTCAGCGATCTGCGGCAGAATGGAAAAAATTTTCAGCATCGCGGGGCTGGTGCTCACCATGTCACCCGACTGGTGGCGGGCGTCAATTTCCTTGCGCAACTCTTCAATCAGACTCATGTCACGGAACGTTTCCACGCCGCCCAGAATTCTGCCTTCTTCATCCTTGAGAACCGACGTGCAGACTACCACCGGTGTCCGCCTTCCATCTCCGTTGACAATATAGGTGGATGTGTCCAGCAGGCTTTTTTTGAGCTTCATGGTCTTGCGCAGCGCGCAGTCCTCGCCGCACATGTTGGAGCGAAACACATCCCAGCAATGCTTGCCGATGGCTTCCTTTCGGGGAACGCCGGTAATCACTTCCGCAGCCCGGTTAAAGGATGTGATCCGCCATTCGTTGTCCACCGTGAACACCCCTTCCGAGATGCTCTCCAGAATGACGTCCGTGACCTGTCCCGGTTGTATTGGATGCTTTGACTCGGTCATAAGATATTGCCCGCCTTCTTTTTCACCGCCGCAATTGTTTTTATCATATACGCACAAGACGCGATTGGCAAGGGCAGCAACTCATATCCACGGAATCACCCGCAATTTCTGCCGTCCGGCAACGGCTTTTGTCATCCCCCCTACCCCG